>JAWKLX010000016.1:0-170427 GCA_041392505.1 Saprospiraceae bacterium
CTGGACCTCGTCATTGCTGCTGGTGGCAACGAATATAGCGGTACGGATGAAGCCATGAAACAGCGAGCCTACCTCAACGACGGAACGGGCAATTTCCAGCGAATGGATTTTGAAGGTGTTTTTATGACAGCCTCCTGTGTGCTGCCCACTGATTTTAACCAAGATGGCTTGGTAGATTTGTTTTTTGGTGCACGTGCAGTTCCTTGGAAATATGGCGTCACACCCAAATCGGTTCTACTGCAAAATTTAGGCGATGACCGCTTCGAAGACGTGACGGAAAAGATAGGCGGAGGCCTGCAAAACGTTGGCCTGGTGAAAAATGGCGCTTGGTCCGACATCGACAATGATGGCGACGACGACCTTGTCCTGGCGGTGGAATGGGAACCCATCACCCTCTTTTTGAACGACGACGGTACTTTTGAGAAAAAACCAATTAACGATCTCACGGGCTGGTGGAACTTCGTGCTGCCCCACGACTTTGACGGCGATGGCGATATTGACCTGTTGGCTGGCAACGTGGGCAAAAACGCTAAGCTGAAACCCACTTCAGAACACCCGATTAGGTTATACATCAATGATTTTGACGACAATGATCAAGCGGAACAAATTTTAACCTACTACTCGGATGGAACGGAGCGACCATTTGCTAATTTTGAAGAACTCACTTCGCAGTTGTCAGTCTTGAAAAAGAAATTTCTGTTGGCCAAGGACTTTGCAAATGCTTCCTTGGTTGATTTGTTTGGTGAGGAAAAACTTAAAGAAGCCCTGATCAGAGAGGCCAATACTTTTCAAAGTATGTATTTTGAAAATACTGGAGATTTACAATACGTGGCGCATGATCTTCCCGATGAGCTACAATTTTCCACACTCAATACGGCTTCCCTTTTCGACTTGGACCAAAATGGCAAGATGGAAGTTGTGTTAGGCGGAAACTTTTACCAGAGCACCATCCAATTGGGGCGCTTCGATGCCAGTTACGGCCATGTGCTTAGCTTTTCGAATGACGGCAGCATGAAGGTTTACCCACTCGGCAACATTCCTGTCAAAAACGAAGTCAGGCGCATCGAGCCGGTAAAGAGCGGAAACGACACCTTTTTTATTTTTGCAAAAAACAACGAAGCTGTGCAGGTGTTAAAACCGGTGCTGAGAGAGAAGATCAGCCTGCGACAGAATGAGAATTATAATTAAACCATTACTATTTCATCAAGCCTAAAAGAAGTTTTGGCGATGCGTCAAATGTAAGGCTGTTCAAATCTGTTAGATTTTAAAAATCTAACAGATATAATGGATCGGCAACGTCCGTGGTTTTTGCCAGCCTTACATTTGACGCACCGCCGAAGTTTTAAGCATTAATGCATCAGTAAAATGGTCGTTTGGGATGGAAGTTTTAGAAAACCATTGCCAAACGTAACTGAACAATACACACAAAATAATCTAATAACAACGCTTATGAAAACCAAGCATTTATTGATATTCCAGACATTGATCTTACTCGTTTTTTCCAATTGCAAGATCAGTGATGATAATTCGCCTACGCGAGATTTTTACAACTTTGCTGTAGACCTTGAGTTGGATCCGGTGAAAAAAGAATACCTCAATGGTGATCTTTTTTGGATGTCAACCAACATCTCCGGTAAAGAGTTTACGGACGAAAGCACGGGCAATTCTGTCAAGGTTGGCAATGGGAAATTCACGTTTCGGGTAGATGTTTTCGATCCATTTGTAGAACCCGATCAGACTGATAAGTTCAGCCTATCCGATCAGATTGGGGAAGTGACTGAAGTCGATGATTTTGCTGAAAGCGGCTCAGCGTTCATTTCATTTGGCTGCCCATCAAATTCCTACTCCATGCAGGTCGGAATTCAGTTCCTAAAACCAGGCGGCTACTTGATTTATCTGAACCAGGACACCCCTACCCCACAAGTTATTTTCACGGAAAAAGATGATTGTTCGATCATCCCTACTAACCAGATTCCACCTGATAATGCCGATATAGGGTCTGTCAGCTACACTTTCAATGTGGACGATACCAATAAAGATGTCTTCGAAACCTACGCCACTGGTTTTCCGGACTCCACCGTAGACCTTGCCCCGATCCTGACTGCCCTTGACAATCGGCAGGCGTTTTTTGTTTTGGTTGAATAAGCACTTTGTGTAAAAATCAGTTGGGCATTTATGGGTTTGCTTGGCGGTGCATCAAAAGCAGTGCTGCTTGTTTCCCTTTTTATTTTTGAAACGTGAAGTCCCAATTATTTGAATGAAACCTATTCATAGATTTAACATGAAAATTTGAACCTCCTTTCACTTCATAAAATCCATCGTTATTTCCTCCTGTTGATTGGTTGGTTAATCATGGGTGGGTCGCTTCATGCCCAACAGCCCTTTGAATGCTTGGGGCAAATGTTCGTCGTTACCAATAGCCAATCACTTCTCAGTCTGTCCATCAGTCCCCAAAATAATGCACTTAACCAGTCAATCATCATCCCTTCTCTACCAAACCCCATCAGCGCATTGGGATTTAGGCGAACCGATGGCCTTTTGTATGGCATCGGTACGAACGACCAACGGCTGTACCGTATGGATGCCACTGGCATCCAGGAAGAATTAGGAGCACTTGGTTTGAATGACAACCTAAGCTATCTGGCTGGCGAAATAACCCCCGATGGTCAGTACTTTGTCCTCATTGCATCCAATGGATTGGATAACGAATTTGTCAAAATTGATCTGGCAAATAATTTTGCCATACAAAGCACCCCTATAACATCTTCTAGTTTGATGACCGATATATCTTTCGATCCTCACACAGGTCAATTGTTCGGTTTTGACAGCAATCTTAAACGGATCGTTTCGATAAATGCCAACAACGGAGCGGCTACCGCTTTGCCTGCCATTGATCCGGAAAATGAGATAGATGCCATTTTTTTTAACGCATTTGGCGATTTGAAAGGGTTTGGAACGACCTTGGGCGGCATAGTTTCTGCGATTTTCGATTTGGACAAAACTACCGGGAGCGAATCCCTTTTTACCACTACTGGCCTACTTTCAGTAGTGGACATGACCGCCTGCCCTTATAATGTCCAAATCCGTAATGCAGTTACTCCCTTAAGCACCTTTCCTTGTAGCGATATTACTTTCACTTATCAGATTGCTAATGCCAGCCAATCACAGGTTTCTGGCGTTGAGCTCACCCATGAATTACCTTCTGGGTTTAAAATCCTTAACATCCTGCAAAATTCTTTCGGTGGCATTATTGATGCAGGAACGCCCGACAACCTTTTGAAGATTAGTGATATGAACATTTCAACTGGCATCAAAAACATGATAGTCAATGTGTATGTAGACGATATTGCTGGTGGGAATTACAATTCCAAAGTACAGTTGGACAACCTACCTCCCTCGATGGGAATCAGCAGTGTTTCCGATGACCCCAACACTTCCAAGTTTGGCGATAGCACAGAAATCAAAATCAACCGGATTGATGAGGACAGCATCTTTTACGATCTTTTCCTGTGCCAGGGAGGGTCAGCCGTACTGGACGCCAGTGATTTTGGCAATAACCTCCAATGGGACAATGGCTCCACCCAATCTCAACTGACAGTGGACCAAACGGGTATTTATTCACTAGAAGCAGTAAGTGGTTGTCAATCCATTTTTGTCAGTTATAATTTGGTAGCCGCCTCCTGCCCCTACACCATTGAGCTGGGGCATTCCATCATTCCCGATACGGTTTTCCCTTGTAGTGAAGTCATTTTCCGCTATTATTTGGATAATGATTCTGGTGAACCGCGGTACCATGTTAGTTTTTTGGATACGTTACCTGCCAATTTTTCTTTTATTGAACTCCTTCCAAACCCTTATGGCGGAATCATAAAGTCGAATCTTCCTCCAAATGTAGTGGCCATTGAGGGCATAAATTTGCTCGAAGGTCTTGACTCATTTGATATCCTCGTTGAAATCGGAGACACCCCGCCGGGCACCTACTTCAATGGAGCTGCCATCAACAACCTTCCTGGGGTGCTCGGCGCTTCACGCTATTCCGATGACCCCAATACCCAAGTGGTGGACGATACCCGGTTAGTCGTTCAAGGAGTAGCATCTGATACCTCCTACTTTGATACTGTTTTTTGTTCTGGTGAAAAGTTGGTGTTGGATGCCAGCGCTTTTGGTAAAAGTTTCGTTTGGCCAGATGGCTCCACAGAAGCTGTTTTTGTAGCCCCAGAAATGGGTATTTACGAAGTGCAAATTTTCGATGGATGCGAACCGTCTTTGGTCTATTTTGATGTTCAGGAAGGCCCTCCGATCCAAGTTTTCACTACTGATCCAATGATTGGAATTCATCAAGGGGAATCCATTCTATTGTCACCTACCATCATCAATGGAGGGGATAGTTTACTGCTATCTTGGACTGATCCTTTGGGATCGACCCTCTCCTGCTATGATTGTGCAGCCCCCATGGCCAACCCCCTCTTTTCAACGGTTTATACCTTTATGGCTTCCAATGAATTATGCACTGACAGTCTTCTCATTCAGGTAGAAGTGGATGACACCCGAAGGATTTTTGCTCCTAATATCTTTTCACCAAATGCCGATGGCATCAATGATTATTTTTTTCTACAAAGCCCTGATCCGGGAATCATCCATTCCTTGCTCGTGGTCAATCGATGGGGGGATATCCTCTTTCAAACGAACACGGCGGTACTAAATACCGAAAACACGGGGTGGGATGGTTTTTTTAAAGGTAAACCTTCCGAAGGTGGCCTTTATAGTTGGTTGGCAGAGATTGAATTTGTGGATGGGAAACGGGAGGTATTTAAAGGAGGGGTGATGGTTTTGAGATGACTGTTGTGCCTCCAAATAAATAGGTAGCTACTCGTGTATACGTAGCCGCCTGACAACCCAGGCGAAATGGACACCACCGCCATTCTGTCGATACATCCATCATCTTGTCGATGTACTTGGCTGGGTTCGAATAACAGGCCTTCAGTATTTTGGACTATAACAGAAATTACCAACAGACATGATAAAAAAGAGTGGATTGTTTTTTCACAAGGTTTGTTATTTTGTGAAAACGAGGTAGGGGGTAAAGTGAAAAATTCAAATTTGCCAGTCGCATTATTTTTGGCTTTTACATTTGACTTCCTTTACCTTCAACTTTGTAAATTCATTTCAAAAATAAAATATACACCCGATGCAAAATACAACCACTCTCTTAGGACGCTTCCTATTATTTATACTGGCATTTGGTGTAAGTATTGTATCCATGCGATACTGGAGTTTCGAAACCATTGATATTTTGACTATGAAAACGCCTGAGGTCTTGACCAATAAAATATATCAGGCTTCTTTTTATAGCCATGTTATTTTTGGCCCAGTGGCATTAATCACCGGGCCGTTCCAATTCCTCCCGAAACTTAGAATTAAATACCTCTTTGCTCACCGGATTATTGGGAAAATATATGTCGTAGCTTGTTTACTCAGTGGCGTAGCTGGATTGGCCGCTGCCCAATGGACGCTTGGCGGTCCGTTAACCAAATTGGGTTTTTCCTTACTAGCTGTATATTGGCTATTCACGACGACCAAGGCATTTTTAACCATTCGTAAAAAAGAGGTTTTGGCCCACAAACAATGGATGATCCGCAGTTATGCCCTGACACTTTCCGCCGTTACTCTCCGAATGTATTTACCGCTTTTACAAGGGGGATTTGGCTTAACCTTTTTAGCTTCTTATCAAATTGTTGGTTGGTTATGTTGGATGCCCAACTTACTCGTAGCAGAATGGTGGATCAGGAATAAATTATCTGTTAAATAATCCTATTAGCAGTACTCAACTAATTCGGGGGCATTATTTAGAAGCGACTATTATTAATGTTATTTTACAGAAAACACAACAAGAATTTCTAACTCAGCAGCGTTATCTTTTTAACAAAAAATAATGCTAATAATGAGTCATTTAATTTTTCTTGTTTTTGCATTTTCTGTTTCCTTAGGGAATATTTTCCAACAAAAAGAATGGCACAATCACAATGCTAATGCCCCTGAAACTTGGCAAAAAGAAATGCTTGATTTAACCAATGAAATACGGAAAAAAGGTTGCCAATGTGGGCGTGATAAAATGCCTGCCCAAAAGGCATTAAAATGGAACAACACACTTGCTTTAGCTGCACAAAAACATGCGGAGGACATGTATAAAAATAATTTTATTGGCCACAATGGCTCAAATGGTAGCCGCATTGGACAACGCGTTGAAAGAGCTGGTTATAATTGGAAATCTGTTGCAGAAAATGTGGCTTGGAATATTCGCACAGTAAAAGGAGCAATGAGCAGTTGGAAAAACAGTCCTGGTCATTGTCAAAATATTATGGGCGGATATACGGAAATGGGAGCGGCTAAAGCAGGTCCGTTTTGGGTTCAAGTTTTTGCACGACCCTCTAATAGGTAGATTTTATTTTGAATTAAATTAGAGCAAAAAAAAGATTTAATTATAGAAATTTTAATTGTGAGCTATATTAAAATCAATTTTAATTTTTCAGTGGAAATACGTTTTCATTAAAAACAAACACTAAAAAAGATGCCCACTTTCTTGACAGGAAGTGGGCATCTTTTTTAGTGTTATTTGCTAAAATTAAAATGCAGCATTAATTTATTCTTCATCATTTTCAATTTCGTGCATCACTGTAGAATTTTCATTTCCTAATTTAGAAGAGTACATTTCAAAAGCACCAATTCTAACCACCTCATATATATCATAACAATTCCAGCCATCAATATTTCCTCCTCTACAAAGTGACCCTGGCCTGTCCGATGTCAAATATGCTTTCCCAGATACTTCGTGCTTCATATAATAAAGGTCATCATAAGCGCTATTTATCGGCCTCCCCAAGTTGGTCGGAGGTGCCCACATATCTCCTTTTTTTACAGATTGAAAAACATCGAAACCACCTTGCGCTTCTCTTCCGTTTGTGCTAAAATAGAGTATTTGGGATGACCGATCAAAATAAGGCGTAACATCATCCTTTTCAGTATTGATTGGTAGCACATAAGGCGTTTCAAATTCACCTTTCCAATTAATATGGCTCACCCAAATATCCAACCCGCCTCTACCTCCGGGCCTATTGGAAACAAAAAACAAGGCAAATTTTTTCTGTTCTTCGTCCCAACCAATCGCTGGTTGAGTGGATGTGCTTCCACGTTGATTAATAAAATCGGGCAACCGCTCGGCCACTCCCCAACCGCCACTGAATTCTTTTTCCCTGTACCATATTTGACAATCTTCCTGGTTATCGTCACGGCAAATAGTAAAATAGATTCTGCTAGCATCTGGCATAAATGCAACATGCGAAATATGAGATGATTTTTGTTTCATATTCAACTCATCAACTAGTTGCTTTTTCCCACCTTCCATAAAAGAATAAATCCGTGAAACCATATTCCCATCTTTTTCACTCTTATAAATAGAAGTATAATAAATGCGGTTACCGTACCGAGTTGGTGCAAAATCAGAGGCGGAAGTATTCACCCCGTTTTCCAGTCTGGATACTTTTACCTCAGCCGGAACTGGTTTTTGATTGACTTTACGCTGGGCAAATACTGAAAAAGAAAAAAAAGCAATAGCGACGGTAAGTAAGAATTTGCAAGACATCGTTAAAAAGTTTTGGTTAAGTAAAATGGTTAAAAATTGTAAGATTTGGACATAGTGTTTTTTCTGCGCCTTCAGCTAAATTTAAAAAATAGAAAATAAAATCTAAATGAGAAGATAATTAATGGAAGGGAATATAGTGGGCTTTTTAGTGTTTGTGGTCACAAATTTAGGTTACTTATAAAAGGTACGCAAGTTGTTAAACCTATTGCGTTTAAATTAAAATATTAAAAAATGCTTTTAAATGAAATGGAATTACTGGAATTATCAAGTAACGATGAGGGGATTATACATAGCCATAAATGACTATGTTTTAAAATAACTTAAATTATGCTTGTCACTAAATATTCTATTATGAGCTTGCTTTTTATTTTTCGATATATTTTTCAAAAAACGTTCCATTCTAAAAATAAATTCCATGCATAAGAGCATAACTAAAACCAACTTGCAATGTGAAACCAGTTAAAATTATCTATTTCAATCATTTATTATAACCGCTCCAAATTCCCACCAGAATTCCTTCCTACTTTTGTCTTTATGAAAATCCTAATCATAGAAGACGAAAAAGAATTGCTGGAAAGTATAGCTCATTTTCTTTCTGAGAGGGGTTACGTCTGCGAATCTGCCGGCAGTTACCATACAGCTTTAGAAAAAGTAATTTCGTATGAATATGACATTGTGCTGCTTGATATTACATTACCAGGTGGCAACGGACTTGGTATTTTAAAGGAATTAAAATTAGGCAACCCCAATACCGGGGTTCTTATCATCTCCGCCAAAAATTCGTTAGAAGATAAAGTCGCTGGGTTGGATTTGGGCGCCGATGACTATATCACCAAGCCATTCCATTTAGCCGAACTTAATGCAAGAGTAAAAGCGCTTTTGCGTCGTCGTTTTTTTGAAGGCAGTCAGACCATTGTTTTTGAAGAAATTGAAATTGATCCTACAAACAACATCGTCCAGGTGCAAGGACAACCAGTAGAACTGACAAAGAAGGAATACGATTTACTACTTTATTTCCTAACCAATAAAAACCGGGTGCTGACAAAAGCAGCCATTGCCGAACATCTTTGGGGAGATTACATGGACTTAGCGGACAATTTTGACCTCGTTTACAGTCACATCAAAAACTTGAGGAAAAAAATCATGCAGCATGGCGGAAAGGACTATATCAAAACTATTTATGGAATGGGCTATAAATTTATGAATGCATGAAACTCCTTGAAAAAAACAACCGCATTTTCATCCGTTTCATGGCTTTGCTTCTGTTGTTAGGCAGCATACTATTTTATGTATCGGTGAACTGGATTGCCCGTTCGGAGATAGATGAAAAGTTGGAGGTCAATCAAAAACGGACAATCAATTTAATCGATGAAGGCCAATTGCCCCCGCAATTCGCTCCTATTGTCGAAGTAAAAATTTCGCCTAAAAAATCGGCAACCACTGAAGGATTCTCGGATGTCCAAATTTTTGACCCAGAAGAAGGTGAGGAAGAACCATTCCGCCAACTCGTTGCGGAGGTTGAAATAAAAGGGGCAATTTATCGCATTACAAACCGCTCCCCACTATTAGAATCAGAGGATTTGATTCTTGCTATCGGCAACTGTACCGCAGCTTTGGTACTATTACTTTTTGTTTGGATGTACAGCCGTTCATCGCAAAAGCTGTGGGAGCCGTTTCATCAACAATTACAAGCCATCAAAGGATTTTCCGTTTCGCAAAATGAGCCGCTTACATTAGCTTCGAGTGAGATAACTGAATTTGAAGAATTGAAAACGGCCTTACATGAGCTTACAGAAAAAGGGCGCTCTGATTTCCAAAATTTGAAAGAATTTACGGAAAACGCTTCCCACGAAATGCAAACTCCCTTAGCCATTATTCAAACCAAACTCGAAGATACACTGCAATCATCCGATTTGACGGAAGAGCAAGCACGGCATCTTGCAGTGGCCAACGATGCAGTGCTCCGCCTCACCCGCCTCAACCGCTCGCTATTATTGCTGTCTAAAATCAGCAACCACCAGTTTATTGGCGAGGAACTTGTATCTATCTCCAGACTGCTAAAGACTCAAGTGAATCAACTGGCGGATTTTATAAAAGAAAAAAAATTGACTCTGAGGATGGACTTGCCAGAAGATGTTTTGGTGAAAGCCCACCCTACTTTGGTTGAGACGCTGCTCTTCAACCTGTTGGTCAATGCGGTTCGACACAATGTGGAAGGCGGTACAATCGATGTGACCCTTACCAATCAGTCGCTAAACATTTCTAATACGGGCCATTCCCTCGACCTTCCCTCAGACCAGTTGTTTGAACGTTTTAAAAAGGGGGCTGCTTCGCAAGAATCCTTGGGATTGGGTTTAGCTATTGTCAAAAAAATATGCGAAGTAAACAAATGGGAAATCGAGCATTCTTACCAAAATGGAGTGCATCGTTTTGCTGTTTCGTTTCAATGAAGGGGGACTTTTCGCTCTATTTATTTGCAATTTTTCCCCTTACAAATTCTTTCCAGAATTGGCCCGCACTTTTGTTTCTCAAATAATTTTTTCATTTTCAAAATCCAAAATCATGAAATATTTAGTGTTAGCCACCGTCCTTACTTTCAGCTTTATATCCACCTCTTGTGCCCAAAATAAAAAATCTGCTCCCGCTGCCGTGCAGGACGCTTTCAAGGCGAAATTCCCGAATTTGCAAAAAGCAAAATGGGACATGGAGGACGACAACGAATGGGAAGCAGAATTTAAAATGAACGGCCATGAAATGTCGGCCAATTTCAAATCTGACGGCACTTGGTTAGAAACAGAAACGGAAATAAAAACGGCCTCCCTACCTCAAGCAGTAAAAGATGACATTACTGCCAATTTTGCAGGTTATGAAATGGAGGAGGCTTCCTTGGTAGAAACTCCAGAAATGGCTGCTGCCTATGAAGTGGAATTGGAAAAGGGAGAGACAACCATTGAAGCTCTATTCAGTGCAGAGGGTAAATTGCTAAAACAGAAAAAAGAAGAAGAGGACGACGATGAAAATTGATCGGAGCTAAATGGTTTTGCAAAAGATTCAAAAAAAGTCTTTTGGCTTTATGAAAATTCCACGCCCCTACCCTCTTGTAACCATATTAACTTTTCCAAAAAAATAGGAACGTTGACATTTCCAAAAACAAACACACTGGATGGGCGTCAAACCATCTTCGTTTTTCGACCATCTTAGTGCTCCCCCTATAACCATGTGATTTTTGATGATAAGGCGGCCTCTGGGCCGCCTTTTTTATTGAACCAAATTGATCAGTGTCCGGTAATCATCCCATTTAGCGTCCTCCCCCTTCATCTCCAAAATTTCCAAAAGGAGTTGCCCTTGCCCTTCATCGGCGTATTTTTCCTCAATATCCATGAGTGTTTGGCGGGTGCGTATTTCTATTTCCCCTTTGGCCAACTGCGCCATGCGCCAGTGCCAAGTTGCTTCCATGGCTGATAGTATTTTTTCGTTGACGGCGGCATAATCAGCCTCGGGGGCAAGAGGAGTAATGCCTTTGAAAGCGAGATTGTTGCGGGCGACCATTTTTCCATTTTCGATGATAAAATAAGAGGTATGCGCCCAAGGCCCCTCTTCTGCCACCATGCGGGAATAAAGGACTAATTGCAAGTCTTCCTCATTTTTCAACACATTGGCCCGGTAAGCGGCACCTCGCCATTTAAGGTCAATAACGGCCAATTCGTCACCCCGCTTTAGTACCAAATCCGCAATCCCTTTCACATCAACCTGGTTGCCCACTTTCGCCTTATCGCTGACAACGGGAAACCGTCCAGCTAATTCTTTTTCCGTGGCCAACACCTTCCATCCGTTTTCCCGGATGTGCGAAACGAGACTCCAAGCCGCAAATTTTAGTTTGTTGACAAAAGCAATCCGCTCTGGTTCCCGTCCGTACATAAGCAATACTGCCCCTTCCCGCTGCAGCAAACGCCGACAAAACTGCTCTACCCATTCATTTAAAGTTGACCTTTCAAATGAATAAATTTCATCCATGCCGAGAAGTTTCTCAAAAACACGGTGGGCCAGATTTCCCATCAAGGTATTGTCCTTGACAATGCTGAGGATAGCCGATTGTTGCAATTTAATTTTGTAGCGGAAAAACCATTGATAGGGATAATAAAAAAGAGACTCAAGGCTGGTCAATGTCTCCTTTTCCCGGCTTCCTATTTCGATATTTTTAACCTGAAGGAAAGGTTTCGGCTGGCCGAGGCTCCGTCGCTCTACCAATTTCCAAACAGGCAGCACAAAATGCTCCGCAAGAAGTGAAGTTTGCCGATGGGAAATATCGACTATGGTTTTTTCCAAATCATTGAATGCGGCCTCCAGATTGCCCAAGAGTGGATGAGACAAGGTCATGACGCCATCAACAACATCCGGCAGAACGAGCACGAGTCGATCTTTAGCCATCAGCACTGGGCGGGTTCGTTGCCAAAGCATTCGGGCATTTTGTAGTTGCGGAGTGTCCAACAAGATGTTTAATTTTTCGAGAAATGCCCGCTCGTGGGGATACCATCTGGAGAAAAAATGCGGCGGGTCTTTTTGTATAAAATCCCACCAGATCACCTCCTTAACCTCCCCGATAAAGGCGCTGGGATGCATGGCGTAATCCATGCTCCCGACTTCCCTTTCTTGAAAAGTAACTGGGGAAGGTTCGTAAATGGTACGGACAATGCGCTCCAGTTGCAGGTAGCCCAATTCCCGTTCGGGCAGTGCTTGCAAAAGTTCTACAATGCGTTTGGCCTGTTCGCTCAACACCACGAGCGATTGGTTTTTGCTCCCGTTTTCCTCAAAAGTTTTCAATGCCCAATCCCGCAGGTAATCAAAGATCTCGACAACCTCTGATTTTGGCACCGACTGGTCGAGGCTAAAACGTGGCCGATCGAACCAGAAATCAAATTGCTTTCGTTGTTCAGCCACCACGGCCGGAGTCTCCGTATTTTCCAATTCAGAAAAATAGCGGTTGGTCATAGCATACCACCCATCCCCTTGCAAGCCTGGGGCACGGGCGACTTCATTCGCAATTTGAGTGGCCAATTCCTCTGGCAGCGGTTTGATAGCCAAGGAT
This sequence comes from Saprospiraceae bacterium, assembly GCA_041392505.1. GTDB lineage: Bacteria > Bacteroidota > Bacteroidia > Chitinophagales > Saprospiraceae > UBA6168. Next base: position 12,726 of record JAWKLX010000016.1, read on the forward strand.
GCAAATTCCAGTATTTTAAATGGGTCTATTGGTTTCCAGAGGAAGGTTGGCGCCAGTTTCAATATTTGCAAAGCAGGTCGGGCGAGTGATGCGGAAAGGATGCCGAGACTCGGCAAGCCTTCTTTTACCAGAGCCATTTCGAGGGTCCTGCTTTTATCCGGAATCAGACAGGCTGGCTGAAAACCGGGGTTCAATCGGAGCAGCTGAGCCACAAAAGAGGCTGCTTCGTTGGACCTTTTTGCCCGTACGAGAATCAAACTTCCATCAGCAGCCAACGCCTGTTTCGCTGCATTTCCGTCTCCATTTAGCAAATTTTGGAAACGTTCGAGGTCAGTCTTCGCTTGCTCCAGTTTTTCTTTCTTTGGCAGTTGTTCGATGGTCGGCTGGTTTCCTGTCTCACCAATCAATTGAAAAAGCCTTTGGAAATGATAGGGCAGCAATTCAAGTGGTTCATTTAAAATAACTGATTCAAATGGGTGGCCTTGTTTGGCTAATTTTTCCAAAACCAGACAAAAACGGTCTGCGAAGCCGGGCGTCAATACAATAAGCTCCTTGTCTATTGCTGGTTCTTGATGGAAAATAGCTTCCACTTCTGACAAGGTTTTCAACCTTGGGGGTAAGTTTTCCACGATAGAAAAATCCCAACCACCCAACAACAATTCATCCCTACGTGATAGCAGTTCAGCTGCCGTGGCAAAAGGATCGGCTGCAAATGATTTATGGTAAAAGTAGGATTTAGCTTCGGAGGCAGCGTTCTCATTTCCTCCAACCTCTCCAAACAATGACTGTTGGCTGCCAACTGCCAATTGCTTGCCTCCTGCATGTTGGATCAGTGCCTGTCGGTACTGTTCTACTCGAAGGAATTCGATATTTTCTGGGAAGCCAGAAAGCCCAAGATGAGTTTCCAAAATGTTTAACAAAGAAGTTGGGCCGCAATGGACAATGCCTCCACTATTCGTTTTAATTTGTGGGACAGTCAAATCATCGAGATGGAGGCCAAAAAGTAACTTCATGGTTGGGGATTTCTTTGGATGTTTCACAATAAAAGAGGGCATCTCCCTGCGACTGGGAAATACCCTGCTGATATCTTTATTGATAAATTAATTTCAAATGCCAAACAGCTTTGCCCTATCCGAGCCCAGTTGCTTTTCTTAGTGCATCTATTTGTGCGGCCCAAAGCTCTTTTGTCTCTTCAATTTCATCATCATCACAAAAATCAGTGATAACCAGCACCGTTTGGTTTGTAACACCACCTTTAGTGATTTTAAACTCTAAATATTCTCCTGCACGGTCATCTTCGAGCCAATCAAAGCGGACAAGCTCATCCTCAATATTCTCGGACAACCGAGCTTCTTCTGGCGAACCGCTCCATTCAAAAGTGTAAACACCTTTAAGTACATCTACCCCATCACAAAACCAGCGCATGATATCGCCCGGTGATGTAAAATAACGGTAGAGCAATGATGGAGAGGCTCTCATCAAGAAGTCAACTTGTATTTTTTCTCTTGCCATATTGTTATGATTTTGTTTGGAAGGTCGGAAAGTTAATGAATCTAACTCTATTAGTTTATTTTGAGCAAAATAAAGATCGTTTTGCCAATGATTTCTGTTGCCGCAATAAAGTATAAAATCCGAATTTTTCAAAAAAAATGAAGCCCTTTAGGTTAAAATTCAAAATAATCTCTTGCCTTCATCCTGAAAAAAGAATAAAATAAATTTCACCACCTCGCTTGACTTGAAACAATTAACTATCAGCCTTTTTTAGATAAACAGAAAGCAGATATGAGACTACGGCTTTGTAAGGTGTTGATTTTCAGCAGCAATCCATTTATTTTTGCACGTATTTTTTTAAGAACCCCGCCATCTTTCCATCTACTGATACCTTTTAATGCGTCCGAACTCATAAAACATGGCCTTCATTTCCGAACGAATGTTTCAAATTTCAATGTTTCACTCCTTATAATTCCGATTACACAAATGATTTTTTTTATTAATGTTGCATAGCAAAAACTAATTTTTAATCGAACAATAAACGAAGCGGCTTAATGAGACAGCTAAAAATTACAAAATCAATCACAAACAGGGAGAGCCAATCCCTTGAAAAATACCTTCAAGAAATTGGCAAAGTAGACCTCCTCACACCTGAGGAAGAAGTGGAGTTGGCAAAAGCGATCAAGTCGGGTGACCAAACCGCCCTTGAAAAATTGACCAAAGCCAACCTTCGTTTTGTGGTTTCAGTTGCCAAACAATATCAGAACCAAGGTCTCTCCTTGAGTGACCTGATCAATGAAGGCAACCTCGGCCTGATCAAAGCTGCCCAGCGGTTTGATGAAACGAGGGGTTTCAAATTTATATCCTACGCCGTATGGTGGATCCGCCAATCCATCCTCCAAGCCTTAGCCGAACAGTCACGGATCGTGAGGCTTCCCCTCAACAAAGTCGGTTCGTTGAACAAGATCAATAAGGCGTTTTCGGAACTGGAACAAAGCTACGAGCGGGAGCCCTCCGCTGAAGAATTGGCCTCCTTGCTTGAAATACCTACCGAAGAAGTAGAAACAACCTTGGGTGTTGCTGCCCGTCACGTATCCATGGATGCGCCATTTGTGGACGGAGAGGATAACTCCTTGCTGGATGTACTTGAAAACAGCCACACCAATAATACGGATAAAGGGTTGGCCTATACGGAATCCCTTCGCCTGGAAATTGAAAGGTCACTCAGCACCTTGACGGACCGCCAGTGTGATGTTATCAAGCTGTATTTTGGGATCGGCATCGAACATCCAATGTCACTGGAAGACATCGGCGATAAATTTGGCTTGACCCGTGAAAGGGTGCGTCAGATCAAAGATAAAGCGATCAACAAACTTCGCTCGGCCAGCCGCAGCAAGCTGCTAAAACATTATTTGGGAGCTTAGTAGTGATGAGTGCTTAGAGCAGAGTGATAAGTAATAAAAAAAGCAAAAGTGGATTTCCACTTTTGCTTTTTTTATTTTCCCCCACTCGTCATTTATCACTCAGCTCTCTGCACTCTAATCTTTTCACTTCAAAACCACGCCCAAACTATTATTAGTTCGATCACATTCTGATGAAAATTGCATGTTTTCGGCAGAAAGGATGAGGCTTTTCATGTACCTCGTTTTTTTGCGGACATCCAATCTGATGCGGGATGTCAGGCTCTCCCCTTGCAGCAATTCATTTCTTTGGCGGACCTCTTCGGTAATTATTTTTCCCCCAATAGGGATGGCACCACGAGTCAGCGTAGTGACTCCTGAAAGGTAGGCATTGAGCACCAGGTTGTCCTTTTTATCATCACTATTTCCAAAAATATAAATGGCGCCCTCGCCGAGGTTGGTAATGGTAAACTGAACAGTGGCCCATTTATCATCCTCTTCGATTATTGTTAATTTTTCCAGTAAAATGTCTGGGCAAGGAGGCGGCTCAACGGTATCTTGCTGATCCGATTCGGCAATTGTTTTTGTTTCGGGAGCTGAATTTTCGGGCAGTGCGACAGGCAAGGTAGGTGCTTCCAAATTCCCCCATGACACGCTGCTGACAGGGTCATCATTGGGACTACTAGTTGATTGCGTCTCTGTTGTTATTTCTTCTTCCTCGGCTGATTTCCGTGGTGGCAGGGGCAAAACATTTGGGATTTTCAATTCCATCCCAACGATCCTTTCGCTGGCGTCAAGTTTGAAGTTTTCTTTGATCAGTTGCCGCTTGATATTCTCCCGATAGCCCCCCAATTTGGCAGTAAAAATTGAACGGTCAAAATTAAAAACCACCCAATGTTCTGTTCCCTCCCGGCCGAGATCAACGTTCATCCGACCAGAATTGACTATCGTGAAACTGATTTTCAACCATTCACTTTTTTCCTTAATCATTTTAAAATCAGTCAATTCGAGGCGATAGCCGCGGTATTTAACAGAATCAATTGGAGAAATGTGGTTTAGGAAAGGAATGTAGGAAGGGCCATTGGCAAAAATGGCAAAGGGCAGCAGCCACAAACAGCTCAATAAAAGTATATTTAAACGCTTCATCATCTCAATTATGGCCCCGACTTAGGCTTTGGTGTTTCTGGTTCATTCGGAACCGACATGCATGCAAGAGGAAGCCAATACCCTATTTTCACAACTCCATCCAGTCAATCTTACAAAACTATTTGTCTTGCTCTTCTAAAATATCAACTGGCCGATCAATACTTTCCTGCAAGGCGATCATGGTCTCCGTGCGTTGGATGCCATTGATTTTTTGAATTTTGTCGTGCAACACATTTTTGAGGTGGTTGGTATCCCGGCAATAAATTTTTGCAAAAATATTATACAATCCGGTCGTGTAAAATGCTTCGACCACCTCCGGTATTTTTTTTAATTCCTCCGACACATCATCAAATAAAGAACTTTTGTCGAGGTAAATGCCGAGGAATGCGCAAATATCATACCCTAGCTTGGTGTGATCCACCGTAAGGGTTGCCCCTTTCACCAGCCCCATTTCCCTCAGTTTTTTCATCCTGACGTGGACAGTCCCTCCCGAAACATAAAGTTTCTTGGCCAGATCAGTGTAGGGCTGTTCGGCATCGTGCATCAGGGCTGAGAGAATTTGGCGATCAAGTTTATCTATTCCACTCATTTGGCGATAGGTTTTATTTGGAAATTTTGAAATTGCAAATTTGGAAAAGCAAGTTGAACATTACCGAACCAATCACTTCTCACTTCGCAACAAATGTCACAATTTGTTATTGGAAATTAAGGCCAAGCATCAATAATTTATCCACGAAAAGGCCATCTGCTTCCTCAATTACACTTTTACCAGAAAAAGAATCAAGATCAGCCGCAACGATTGAAAGATTCTTCTGTTATTTTACTTGATTCTGCAAAACGGGAATCATATCGTTTTGAATTCCCATATTTGCAGTTGATCTAAAAGTAGCCATTCGATACTTTGGCGAAAATATTGTTCTTTTAGGAGCGGTTGGATTTGGGTGAATTTTATCAAAAAATAAATAAGGCCCATTCTAAGTTTTGACTTTTCCAAACTCCTGCAACCAGTCCTTTTAATTTAATTATCCCGAAATGGACAACGAATTACAAACCACACCGAAGAAATTGAATATTTGGCTACCATTTTTGTTCTCCTTGGTATTGGTCATAGGTATGCTCATTGGCACCAAAATGCAGCAAAATCCACCCACTGTTGCGACTATTGAAACAACCAAAAAAGAAGACCTCCCACCAAGCGTCATGGGGCAAGGGAAATTGGAGGAACTGATCCGCTACATCGAAGCTCGCTATGTCGATGATGTCAACAAAGATGAATTGGTAAAAGAAGCCATCGATAAAATCCTTTTCCAACTCGACCCCCACTCCAGTTACATTTCCGCCGAACAACTTAAATCTGTCAACGATCAACTGGAAGGCCATTTTGATGGCATTGGCATCGAATTCATTGTGGTCGATGATACCGTCATGATTGTCAAAACATTGGAAGATGGCCCAGCCGCAAAAGCGGGACTGTTGGCTGGGGATAAAATAGTTGAGATCGAGGACTCTCTAACCGTCGGGCACAATATTGACTTTGAAGGCATTCTTGGCAAATTAAAAGGCGAAAAAGGGACAAAGGTGGAAGTAGGCATCCGGCGATTAGCAACCAATGAGGTGCTCCATTTTTCGGTTATGCGGGATAAAATCCCTGTCAAAAGTGTAGAAGTCGCTTACATGATCGACGACAAAACTGGTTTAGTTAAAATCAATCGTTTCACCGCCAACACTTATCAGGAGTTCATGGAAGAATTGGAAAACCTGGTAGAAAAACAAGGGATGGAGAACTTGATAATCGACTTGCGGGACAACCCCGGCGGCTACCTCCAAGAGGCCACCAACATCCTGAGTCAGCTGTTTAAAGAAAAAGATAAATTATTGGTTTATACCGAAGGGGTCAACGTAAGCAGAAGCGATTACAAAACTACAGGCCGCAATTTTTTTGACGTGGAAAATATTGCCGTACTGATGGACGAAGGTTCCGCTTCCGCCTCCGAAATATTGGCAGGGGCTATTCAGGATTGGGACAGAGGCGTGATCGTTGGCCGCCGCTCCTTTGGGAAAGGATTGGTGCAGGAGCAGTACCGTCTGCGGGACGGGTCGGCCATCCGGTTGACGGTCGCCCGATATTTCACCCCCTCTGGCCGCTGCATCCAAAAACCCTATGACAGCAAAGATCATTACGATGATGACCTAGCCGAACGCACCATCAATGGGGAATTATACGGCAATGCAGAATACCATAGCGTCGATACGACCAAATATTTTACAGGAACTGGTCGGACAGTCTATGGCGGCGGCGGTATCATCCCCGATGTTTTTGTACCATTGGACAGCAACCTCATGCGAACCGACTATTTGACGCTTCGCCAGTATGTCCAACCCTTTTCCTTCCGCTATATTGAAAAACACCGTGCTGATTGGTCGGATAAAACTTTGAACGATTATGCAAAAGATTTTTCCGTTGACGACGCTATGATGCAATCCTTTTATTTCTATGCCGATACCAAAGCCAAAAAGAAACAAGAACGCTTGAATAGGTATTTGGATTTCGAAATGCGAAAATTGATCAAAGCCACCATTGCCCACCAACTCTGGTCAGAAAAGGGTTATTTCAAAGTAATCAATGAAACCGACCCTGTGGTGGCAAAGGCTTTAGAGCTAATATCGGAGGAAGACCCTTTGTCGGCGCTGAATTTGAAAAATAATAAATGACATAATCCCTAAATCATTTAAATAATCTGGCTTATAAAGTGCCATCAGGGGTTCGTGATGTTCCGTCGTAGGCCAAACCATAAAATTCTTGCTTATTATATCTACACGTAAATTTGCCAAGTAGTTGGCGAAAATTAGCTGCCGCCTTTAAACCAAAAAGTTTCGGGATTCACTTTAATCAACTCATGTTGTAAAGCAAAAACGACTAACCCAGCCACATTTTTACATCCCAATTTTTGTAAAAGATTATTTCGGTGACCGTCCACCGTCCGCGGGCTGATAAAGAGTTTTTCCGCAATTTCTGGCGTTGTATATTCCTCGCAGATTAGTTGTAGTATTTCTTTTTCCCGCTCCGTTAATTCAGTCCCAAATGGGTTGGTCATTTTGGGTTTCGTCTTTTGCATCATGTTTTCCCTAATGACTCCCAGTACTTTTTGATCGTAACTAAATCCATTTTTATATACTTCCAAGATGGTTCTGTTCATTTCATCGGGGGTCGAATTTTTCGGCAGATATGCAGCTGCACCAATTTCAAGCATATTGATAATAAATGCTTTACTAAAGAAAGTAGACAGCACGATAAATTTTATTTCCGAGTAATGTTCTTTAATATGCTTTGCTGCCTCAATACCGTTAATATGGGGCATATTTAAATCCAACAATAAAATATCGGGCAAAGAATCTGTCAGTTTTAATTTTTCCAATAATTGCTTCCCGTCTTCTGCTTCAAAAGAAATTTCTATATGTTCCTCCTCAAAAAGCATAATTAACCCTTTGCGAAAAAGGGCTTCATCGTCGGCTATAGCTATTTTTATTTTATTCATATTGATAAATAATTTCCGCTTTTACTCCTTTACCGGGTGAAGATTCAAGCACATAATTCCCTTTAATCATTCTCAACCTGCTTTCAATATTTTGCATGCCTAATCCAGTTTTGAACGATTCAACGTTTTGATCAAACCCTTCGCCATCATCTTGATAATTTAATTTGATGACATTTTTATTCATCCAAAAATCTATCCCAATATTTGAGGGCTTTCCATGTTTAAGGGAATTATTAATTAATTCCTGAACTACTCTAAAAATATTCAATTCAATATTTTTTTCCGTTTCTCGAAAATCATACTGTTTAATGGAAAAGGAAATATTTAATGCGTCCATGTGCTTGAAGCTTTCACAAAGTTCCATCAACGCCTCTTTCAATCCGAATTTTTCCAAGGTCGGTGGCAACAAGTCATGTGAAATACGGCGAGTGGTTTCGATGGTGTCGTTGATAACGCTAAAAATCTCTTCGGTCGTTTCCAAAAGAGACAGGTTTTCTTTGCCCAGTTTATTAATTCGGTACAGCCCTAAATTGATGACATTGAGCTTTGACCCTATTTCATCGTGCAGGTCTTTGGCGATGCGTTGGCGTTCTTTTTCCTGTGCGTCAATTGTGCTAAACAGCAGTTGTTCTTGATGTCTCAGCCTTTCTTCCTGTGCTTTTATTTGCTGGGTTTGGAATTTCTTTTGGGAGAAATAAAAGAAAAGGACAAAGGCTAAGGCCAGTAACATCATTACCGCAATTCCTATTGTCATCAGTAAAAAGACTTCCCTTACTTCCAAGTTATTTTCCATAAGCTAAATAAAATGAGCAATTGAAACAGAAGGAATAAAACACTATTAAGTAGCCAAAAACCATTTTGCGCAACATGAGACAAATTGCTTTTCAGCAAAACATTGGAGAACATAAAAACAAACAAACTACCTGCGTTATAAATTATAATTGCCCCGTTTATTAAAATAAGCCCAAGATGTTCATTTTTGGTCAGATCAATCTTTCCATAAGCATTAAAAAAATAATATACAGCACACCCAATTAAAATCAACTGAACCAATGTTTTTGCATTTGAATTAAATTCAAATATTGATTGAAAAAAAATAGAATTGAGGACAATAAAAATAAAAACACTTGAAAAGATGAACCAAAAATATTTTTGAAAAATTATTTTTTCCTTAAAAATATATTTATAAAACATGGATAAGGAAACAAATTCTAACAAAGTATAAAAATGAAGCAATGGCAGATTATTCACATGTTGATAAAATAGTACCATAGCTAATATTTCTGTTAGAAAATCTATAAACAAAAAACACCCAAAAACCTTTATTACAATAGGAAACATTTTATATTTTACGATAAAAATAATGATGTTTATTAGTAGAAAAGCTTTGGCGACATGAGAAAGGTAATTGGCTATATCATCAATGAATTCCATAGTAATAGCTTATTAATTTCCTAATTCAGCATCTTGACACAGTGGAGGGCAGGGCATTGAGAAATCAAAATACAGAGTCCTTTCTTTTTTTGAAAGGTTTTGGTCAAGCTGAAAGCTACCATCTGACAAGAAGCTACCACTCGTAAAAAGATCACCATCTGAAAAAATAAGGTCAATGGTATCTTTAGCTGGGCTTATCCCATTTTTAATAGTTAGATATGCCACTACATCCTCCCCATTTAAATAACTTATCATTTGCTGCAACTCACCTTTTTTCATTTTAAACATAGTGGCGTTTGAATTAACTACCCCCATAGCCGTGTTCGTACTATCAACATTTCTTTGAAAAGTAACTTCGCTCCAATATTTAGCCCACCGCTCGATAGCAATATTTTCGGGGATAGTATCAGACAGATCAATAACATTTTGTTGTAAAGTGTTTCCACCTATTTTATCGTTCTTCTTTTTTGCTTTGTTATCTAATGATAAATAAAGCAAAAACAAAATAGTCAACGCAAATAACAGCGTCCAAAGATTAGGTTTTAAGTTCATTTGATTTTGTTTTAAAGGTTTGATAAAGAAATATTAGGTTAATTGTTCACAATGTAATTACACGTGGTCGAACTACAAAATATATAGTGCTAAAACAGGTAAAAATACCTGCTCATCCAAATGGATCTACCTGAATGTATAAACTATGTAAATCCCTGCTTTTTTAGCAGCGCCATCAGCCTGAACTTTGTCCTGTGATTTAAATCAGTTTTTTTCAACCAAATCCAACATGGCAGACCATCCTGAAATGCGGCTGAATCGACAGACTGCTGCCAGATATTTTTTTGCCTAAAATACGGAATTCTAAATAACCCAAATCTAAAATCCAAATGAAAACATTAGTGACCATTGTCAAACAACAAGCATTAACCGAAGCCCAAAAAGAAGAAATGTGGCATGTTTACAAACATTATTATCATTACAGTAAAATATATTTCATGGAGCGCATCAACCAGAATACGCATTTTTCCCTATATCTAAATAATGGGAAAATTGGCGGTTTTACTGGACTGCGGATTAACACATTTAAAGTTGGCAACCGGGCCCAATTCCTGATTTATTTTGGCCAGACGGTTATCTCTTACCAGCTAAGAGGACAATCCCTGATCCCAACTACTTGCTTTAAACTGATAGTAAAATATTGGAAAGAATTACTGAATTCACTGGCCTGGTTTTGGTACGATGCGCTCAGCTATAAAGCTTATTTGGTCAGTGCCAAAACTGCTGCCGAATACTACCCTACTTATAAATGTCCGATACCAAATCAAGTAAAAATCCTCATGGATAAGGTTGGTCAATATTATTATGCAGAAAATTACCAGCCCGATTCTGGCATCGTAAAAAAGGCCATTAATTATTTAAAAGATGCAACAGTTAAAATTTATGAAAGTGATTTGAAAGATGCAGATATCGCCTTTTATGCGCGAGCCAATCCGGGGCATGAACAGGGGCATGGGCTGCTGACTTTTTCCCCGATAAATTGGGAAAATATTCTGATGATAGCAAAAAGAAATCTCCATCGCCATATATATTTTTCAAAAAACAAATGGAATATTTTCACTGCAAAACGCACCTCAAATTTTTCCTAAAAGTGTCGTTATATTTTTTTTTAGTCAATATCTAATCTTTTTAATAACCAATTGGAAATGCTTTTAGAAACCAATTAAATGAATTAAAAACAAACATGGAAAATTCGATTAATTTGGTTTATAACTCATCCTCCAAAAAAAAAAATTATTATGTGTAATTTCACTGATGCCATCCCAACCGGAGACCATGCAATTAGCCAAGGCAACCAAGTCGTAATTGGCGTAAAAAAAGTCCTTGATCTTAATTTAGGTACCGGAACTGTCACCCAATTAAATAGTGACAATTTTGAAGCAAATGGCGAGTACAGCGCTTTCGGCAAATCAGGGACTTGGTCCGCAAGCCTGACCTCAAGTGATGGGAATTCTTGGAACCTTTCCATCGTGTTAGAAGGAGACATAAATAACAGCTTCAATATTGAAAATGCCTCATGCAATGAGCAAGGATCAGGTGATGATACTACAATTACCTATACAGGAGATGGCCAGTCAATGGTTCAATCTTATCAGAATGATTCCTGGGTTGAGAAAGCCAAAATCTGGTTTGCAGTGCCATTTAATGGCACGACCTATAATTTGTATTTTTATAATGCCAATTATGATGACAGCAGAGTAGCTAAAATTGCAGATTTTAAAGGAGAAAAGCCGCTAACCATGATCCGTGCTGAAAAATACGCAGTTGTACCTTACCATAACAATGAATTAGGCATCTCTGATGTCGGGTTAAGATTAGACGGCAAAAACACCTATGGAATTCTTGAAGACCCTGATGCAAATACGATGCAGATGGTTCTAAATGCTTTCTCTAATCATCAATCCGTGTACTTCGCTGTAAAGTCAGGTTTTCCTTTTCCTCGGGTTATTCAGCTTATAAAAATTGGAAACGCTTAAATGCCTCTGATATAGAAGAGCAAGGCTGTTGCCTTGTTCTTCTCATAGGCACTAAAAACTGTTATATATTAAGTACGACGTGTTGATTAAACGGGTAATTTTAAGTGTAAGATTCCCGAAGCGAGTTGCGGGATATTCTATTTTTCGATAGTTTTTGCCAAAAAATCCATGCATAGCAGGGCTACAGCCTGTCCCGAATTTACTTCGGGAGATTTATTTTTTGGTGAAAAGTAGCGGAAAAAGATACGCATAAAATACCTGTTTAATTAGCACGTCGTACTTATAAGCATGATACCATACTTTTTTATAATATTATTTTATTAATCTTACATATTGTCATTTTATAAAAATGTCAATTTGGAAAAAATTAATTAATCAAATTTTCTTCAAATGAAAACAACATTTACCACCCTCCTTTTCGTGCTATTATCCGTAGCCGTATTCGCCCAAGCCCCCGAATCGTTAAATTACCAAGCCGTCCTCCGCAACAGCGCTGGCGACATTTCCCAAAACGAAACCGTATCCGTCGAATTCATCATCCACAGTGGGTCGGCTGCCGGGCCAAGTGTGTATGCCGAAAACCATAATGCAACGACCAATGAATATGGTTTGGTCAACTTGCAAATTGGCAAGGGATCGACCACCGCAGGCAATTTTGCCAACGTCGATTGGGCTGCCAACAAGTATTTTTTGGAAACGATCATTGATGGTGCAAGCGCCGGCACACAAGAAATGGTCAGTGTGCCTTATAGCTTGTATGCCAAACGGGCGGGTTCGGCAGATGATGATTTTGACACCGACCCGGCCAATGAGTTGCAATCATTAAGTATCAATGGCAACCAGATGAGCCTTTCAGGTGGCGGCGGGTCCGTGACCATACCTCAGACTCCGTCAGATTGGAGCAAATCAGGGAATAATATCTACAATAACAATACTGGCAATGTAGGCGTTGGAATTGAGAACCCAGATGCCAAACTCCATATATCAACAATCGGTTTAACGGACACCGACAATGCACTGCGTATTGGGGGAAATGGTAAGTTTTCTATTGATGCAACCGGTGTTGTAGGTGGACGGATGACTGTCCTGCAAAATGGCAATGTGGGTGTTGGCACCACCTCTCCAGATAATGTTTTGCAAGTGCAAACAAAGCAAGGGGTAGGGACTCCATTAGTTGGAGATGAATTGCCAAACGCGGCAGGGACACTTTTTGCCCCAGACGTTTGGCAATCCATTACTGCCGAACAAACAGGATACATGGTATCAATAGATGCACTTTTTGGAGGAGCTGGGAATAATGATCCCGGCGTTTTGTACATCTATGAAGGAGAAGGCACCAGTGGGAAATTGCTGCATTCACAAGCCTATCCCCCCATTCCAGATGCTTTTGCGAACTGGAAGAGTTTCTCCTTGACGGATCCTGTTTTCATTAGCATGGGTACACAATATACCATTCGGTTCACCAACTTTAGATGGGTCTTTACTACCGACCCTTATCCTGGCGGTCGTGGAAATTTTGCTCCGTCAGTAGATCAGTGTTTTAAAACCTATTGGGTGAATAATGTTGAAAACAACACTACCCTCGCCATCGGCAATGGACGTGTTGGCATCGGTACCAACACTCCCCGTGAAAAACTCGAAGTCGTTGGCAACATCTGCCACACGGGCAGCATCAGCGCTTGTTCCGATAGGCGTTACAAGACTGACTTTCAGGCCATTACCAACCCACTTGAAAAAATCCAGCAACTAAACGGCTTGTATTACAATTGGAAAACGGAGAAGTTCCCTGACAAACAATTTACCGATGAAAGACAGATCGGCGTCATTGCCCAAGAGGTCGAAGTGCTTTTCCCAGAAATCGTTCTGACCGACGAGCAGGGTTTCAAGTCGGTGGATTATTCCAAGCTGACCCCCATACTCTTGGAAGCTATCAAAGAACAGCAGCAAATGATCGAACAACTCCAAGCGAGTAATGGAGAAATGGCCAGCCAAATCCAAACCATACAAGCCAATCTATTGTCAAGGCTGGATGCCCTGGAAAGTAGGCTTGTACCGACAGCTAATGTTAGCCAAAGGGTCACTAACGCTGATGAATAAACACCGCTTTTTTTCTCTTGCTCCCAATTTTCAAATTTTAAAAGTTTAAAAATTGGGAGCGATTGAAAGACCAAAAATTTAAACGAATGAAAAAATCAATCATAACCCTTTTTATCTGTTTAACTGTGATGGGCTGCCTTTTTGCACAACACACGGTCGAGCGGCAAGTCATCGCTTCCACTGGTGGTTTTGGGGAAACGGGCAGTTATCTGGTTTCCTCAACGGTCGGAGAAGTGGCGACCGCCTCCTATATCAGTGGCGATTTTGTGCTCACCCAAGGCTTTCAGCAAGCGGGCGACCAATACACCGCCGTCGAGGATATTTATAAAACGGTTACCTATAAATTTTATCCCAACCCAACAGCTGGCGACGCTACACTGGAATTAAATATGCCCTTGTCGGCTCAATTAAATTTCGAAGTTTATGATGTGAGTGGAAAATCTTTATGGAAAATAAATAAAGATGTAGCGGAAGGAATATTTACGCAAAAAATGGAATTTAATAATTTACCAGCAGGGAGTTATTTTATTAAAATAAGCGACCCTGATGCGGAATTGTTGCAAACGATTCCATTTAAAAAAATTCGGTGAAGTAATTGAAGTATACTAAAACATTGAGTTGCACTGGTTTTGCCGGCGCAACTTTTTTTAATTAAAATGAAAATAAAAATGAAAACAAAGTACAGGACAAAAATGAAAAATCTTAATCTGACTAAGCGGGTTCACCCCCCTGCCCCCCTCAACGGGGGGACTTTTGCAGCGACGATGTCCCCCCTTGAGGGGGCAGGGGAAGTGAACGCACAAACAAATAATTGAAAATAAGTTTTGTCCTGTACTCAAAAATGAAAATTTAAATAAAAAAGGCACACTTAAAAGGTTTTCATTTTTATTTTTATTTCTATTTTAATTTTCTCAACCTGTAAACTTATACCCTACCCCGCGTACTGAATGAAAGTAAACCGGATTGCGTTGATCCTCTTCAAAATATTTGCGAAATGACAGAATAAAATTATCAATTGTGCGGGTAGAAGGGAATACGTCATACCCCCAAACTGCCTGTAAAATCTGGTGTCTTGAGACAACTTCGTTTTTTCGGTCGATCAATAATTTGAGCAACATCGCCTCTTTTTTGGTCAATAAAAAATCACCATTTACACCAACCGCTTCATAAGTTCGGAAATTGACTTTATTTTTTCCAAAAATATATACCTCTGGCAAATTATCAGGCGCCTTGCTCGTCCTTCGAATTAAATTATTGACCCGCAATAACAATTCTTCTAAATGAAATGGTTTAGTTAAATAATCGTCGGCGCCTCGTTTCAACCCAGCTATTTTATCACTCATACCATCTTTCGCCGTGAGAAAAATAATCGGCACCTCCATATTGGTTAAACGGATTTGTTCGCAGATTTGAAAACCGTCCATTTCCGGAAGCATTACATCCAAAATAATCAAATCAAAATGTTCTTCCTCAAAATGCTTGATGGCTTTGCGGCCATCACCTGCGGCGACCACTTCAAAATCTTCCAGTTCGAGGTTCATCTTGACGACGTCCCGGATATTTTCTTCATCTTCAACGAGTAATATTCTCACTTTATTAATGGTAAGTGGTGAGAGGTAAGCGGTGAATGGCAAACCCGAAAAAAATATTTACCATTCACCATTTATCATCCACCATTATTAAAAATCTATTTTAAAAACTGTTCCCTTCGGTTGATTGTCCATAACCGAAATATGACCATGATGCGCCTTGACAATTTGGTCAACAATAAAAAGGCCGAGCCCTGTGCCTTTTGTTTTGCGGGTTTCCTCACTGCCTATTCGGTAGAATTTTTCAAAAACCCTTTTCTTTTCATTGTCGGGGATGCCGCTGCCTTGGTCCGCAAAAGTCATGGAAACTTGTGGGCCATTGGCCAAAAGACCGATGTTTATTTCCGGCCTTTCATCCGAATATTTAACGGCATTATCGACCAGGTTATTGAAAAGGAGCGTGATACCGGATCGGTCCAGTTTCATAATTTGGGGCACACCGGACATACTATAATTGATCTGTGCATGGGGGTGCCTCCTCTTGGCTTTAGTTATTAAGTCGTGCATCAACTCCACGAGGTTTATTTCCTCAAAATCTGGTTCGAAGGACGACTCTAATTTGGCGGAAAGCAACAAATTTTCCACCAGTTGTAGCAAGCGTTCATTTTCTTTCAATGCCGTGCCCGCCAATTGGTCGGCCTTGGTTTTTGGCAATTCCCGTTTTATTAAGGTTTCCAAAACCAATTGAATGGAAGCAATCGGCGATTTCAGTTCGTGGGTGATGGCTAACAGGAAATTACGCTGTTGCTGGTTGGCCGACACCAGCCGATGATAACTTTTGTGAATGAACCACATCCCCGCCACCAACGTCAGGACAAACACACTGGCTTCGCCAAAAATCATCCACTCTTGGCGTTTGTAAGCTTGGTACAACTCCTGGTATTTTTCCGTTTTTACAAACTCCTCATTGGTTTTGATCCTGCCCTCCGCAGCCAGCACCAGTTGGTTCAGCTCCCGTTTGGCATAAAAAGCGTCCCTGTTTTTGGTAAACAGCAACAACGCCCACCAAGTAAATGCCAACAGCATGTACGCCATGACGATGTAGGAAAATAAGCGGAGTTTTTGATTTTGCATGATGATGCAAAAGAAGGGAATTTACTGGGTTTTTACAAAGGTGAGTTCAGACTATGGAAATAGAATAATAAAAAAGCCCTGAGGACAATCCTCAGGGCTTTTACCTTTTCCATTAATTCAAAATGAATCAATTGGTTGCAGGCTCTTCTTCTTTGGCGGTCATGATATTTTCGTCTACCAATACCCGTCCGCAGTGTTCGCAAACGATGATTTTTTTGCGCATGGTGATTTCCAATTGCAACTGGGGTGGTACTTTATTGAAGCAGCCCCCACAAGAGTTCCGCTCTACGTTGACAACGGCCAAACCGTTGCGGTACTGGTTGCGGATTTTTGTATAAGCCTTGAGCAAGCGCTCATCAATTTTCTTGGTAGCTTTTTCACTCTTTTTACGGAGTTTCTCTTCCTCTTTGGCCGTTTTTTCCTGGATAGCCTCCAATTCTACTTTCTTGGCAGCCAAGTCTGCTTTTTTGGCATCAAGACGCTCTTTGGTAGAATCGAGGGTTTCTTTTTTGGTCTCCAAAGCTATTTTAGCTTCCTTGATTTTTTTCTCAAACAACTGGATATCGAGTTTTTGCATTTCCAATTCTTTGGTCAATGCTTCGTACTCCCGGTTGTTTTTTACGTTATCCGATTGCTTCGTGTACCGTTCGATCAGTGCATTGGCTTCGAGGATATTGGACTGGTAGCGGCTGATTTCCCCTTCCAAATCTTCCACTGTTTCATTATTGCGGCGGTAACGTGTTTCAAGACCAGCTATTTCATCTTCCAAATCACGCACCTCCATAGGGAGTTCGCCTTTGAGTATTTCCAGTTCATCTATCTGGGAATCAATGAGTTGAAGTTCGTATAGGCTTTTGAGTCTTTCTTCAACGGTTAGTTCTGCCATAATTGATTGATGATTTATTGATTGTTGATTTATGAGTTGTGCTCAAATATATAATGAATTATAAATCACAAATCATAAATAATAAACAGGATTGGTGGTCACTTTTGAATTTTGGAGCGCAAAAGTAGGAAATTTTTCCCTGATAATCTCGAATAAAAGTTCAACTGTAAATTGCTCACTTTCAAAGTGTCCGATGTCGGCGATGACAAGCTGGCCATCGGCATCAAAAAATTCGTGGTACTTGTAATCAGCTGTTACAAAAACATCCGCTTTTTGGCGGATAGCATGGGGCAACAGAAAGCTACCTGCGCCACCACAAACGGCCACCGTCTGCACTGGTTTGCCCAATAACCGGGTGTGCCGAACACAGCCCGTTTTCATGGTTTGCTTGAGGTTTTTCAAAAAATCCAATTCATCCATTGGTTCCGGCAAATCGCCGATCATACCCGAACCAACCTCGGTTGTAGCCCCCTCCAATTGGTGGATTTCCACATAAGCAGCTGGCGCTTGTTTTTTTATCAAACCCACGATCGCAGATTGAGCGCCCGCAGCGTAGGCCACTTCCAGTTTTTTCCCTTCATGAAAGGTTTCGTTTTTATCAATAAATACCTGGTTTTCACTGGAATAGTTGACGTTGGTGGCACCGGCTTTGGGCAGCGCTGTCAGCAGTCCATTGACGGTTTCGTTGGGGATGTAGGCCAACAATTTTTTCGTTGTGTTTTTGGGAAATAAAATACGGGTATTCTCCAAAGCCAACATCTCTGCGATTTTTGCATTCACTCCTTTTTGGTAAACATTGTCCAGATTGGTATGGATGGCATAGATGGCTATGTCGTTTTTGATGGCCTTGATAATGGCCCGCTCGACATAGTTTTTCCCGTTGATTTTTTTTAATCCCCGAAAAACAATTGGATGGTGGGCTATCACCATATTATAGCCTTTTTGAATGGCTTCTTCGACCACCTCCTCGGTGGCATCGAGGCTCAGAATAGCCCCAGTTGCCTCCCAAGCTGGATCTCCAGTGATTAGGCCTGCGTTGTCATAACTTTCTTGATAGGAAGTTGGGGCAATGGTTTCGAGGTGGTTGATGATTTGTAGAATCGTCGGCATAGGCGTTGTTATTAGATTGTTGAAGCAAATTTTCCCCAAAATTAGGATAAAAAACTACCTTGTCGGAAATTCAAGAACCACGACTGTTTTTTTGAATGATCGAAAAATCGAAATAACCAAACCATCCTTTTGTTCAATACCAGTCGACTAAAATCATAAACTATGAAAAGAACATTACCCTTTATCTTCTTGTTTTTCATCTCCATTTACCTTTCCGCTCAGCAGCTACCAAAAATCTTGGATGGCGGTATAAAGGCTGCTCGAATGACCCAACCTTCTCCGCTTCCTGACCTGAATGAAAATCCTGTTGCCCCTGCCCCTTCTCTACAATTTAGGGATGAAGAAGTCCAAATTGGTTTGACCCGGTTCGACATTCAATCCATCGGTAGCATGGGCCGGAGGGTTGCCGATTTCCCCGATGGAAAAGTATCAGCCGCCTGGCAGCATGGTCTTGATCAAAGCGGTGGTTGGCCCGACCGGGGAACCGCTTATAATTTGTTCGATGGTTCGGGCTGGGGGGCCATACCCGATTTTAGCTTAGAGGCAACCCGTTCTGGCTATCCATCTTTCACTAACACCCCAAATGGGCTGGAAGTCGTCATTTCACATAAAAACACCTCCGCTACCCAGTGGTATTTGCAATGCCACACTAAAACCCCGACGGATACCGATTGGACTGCTCAAGACATCCCTTCAACTGTTACGGGCGGCCCAGTTTGGGCAAAAGTGGCTACGGGCGGGGCTGATGGGAACAGCATCCACGTCGTGGCGGTGGCCGTGGCCCCAGACTTTGGAGGGGTCATTTATGAAGGGATCAACCAACACCCATTGTATTATCGTTCGACCGATGCGGGCGCAACCTGGGATAAAGTCGATGTGATCATCCCTGGGCTGGACAGCAGTTTTTACAACACGGTTGGCGGCGAGAATTATAATATCTACGCCAATGGCGAAACGGTAGCTGTTGCCATTTTTGAGAGCTGGGGAGATATTGCGGTGTTTAAATCCACTGACAATGGCGAGACTTGGGAAAAAAGAATTGTCAACGATTTTCCTTTGGATAAATACGACGACATGGGATACGAACCGGGCGATGTGCCTTTTGACCCGGCAGTTCCAGATTCCATTTCCATTTTTTCTACCGACGGTTCCGGTTCGGTCTTAGTGGACGACAACGGCAAAGTCCATGTTTTTTACAGCATCCTTTATGTATTTGCAGAAGGGGCCGACCGCTTTTTAAATCTAACCGTGGATGGGATTGCCTATTGGAACGAAGATTTTGCCACCAACGAGCGGGAGGTAATCGCTGCCGCTCCTGACCTGGATGGTGATGGCGTTGTGACGGTTACTGGCACTTTCGACCAGTTGCGTTACAACAATTCCAATTTTACCAGTTTCCCTACCTCTTCTATTGACGATGATGGGAATATCTATTTGGTTTACAGCACTATACGGGAAGATTTTTTGGATTTTAATGAATTGTCGATTCGGCACATATTCATCATAAAATCATCTGACGGCGGTCTGACTTGGTCAGAGCCATTTGATCTTATCAATCCCGATGTAGTGGAGTTCTATGAATTCATAGAAGCCCAATACCCTTCTATTCCTGCAAGGATAGGTGATAAAATCGAAATGGTGTATATGCAAGATTTTGACGCAGGTCTGACACCTACCAATGCGACGGCCACTGATCAATACATCATGCATATATCTTATGACAAGGAAACGTTTGAACCAAATTTTTCCAATGAAACCACTCCATTCAGTTCAGAGGTGATTTTGGTCCCCAACCCAGCATTTGGGAAAGCGAGTGTCCAGTTTGATCTCCGGGAAAAATCGAATGTCTCTTTCCATATTTTTGACACGTTGGGCAAGCGGGTTTATTCATCCAAAGTTGAAAACCTACAAGCGGGCAACAACACGGAATGGCTCAATTTGGAGGGATTGGCGAATGGCCTTTACTTCGTACAGTTAGCGATCGGCGGTCAAAAAATCACCAAAAAATTGGTGATCGGTGAATAAGACTTGATTACTTAAGAATCTTTCAATCATTTTTTTCAAAAATGAATAAAAACCACAGAGCCTCTAAGTCAACGACTTAGAGGCTCTTTTTTGTGCAGTGCCATTTCTTTCTAAACGCTCTTCACTCTGCTCTCAGCACTTATCATTTCATCGCACCTGGGTTGGCATCGTTGTAACGCTTGGTTACTTCTTGCCAATTGATCACGTTGAAGAAACTGGAAATATAGTCAGGGCGGCGGTTTTGATAGTTCAGGTAGTAGGCATGCTCCCAAACATCAAGACCAAGTACAGGCGTACCTTTTTTATCGGCCACATCCATCAATGGATTGTCTTGGTTTGGCGTGGAAGTGATGAACAACTTGTCGTTGCCATCTGTGCAGAGCCAAGCCCAACCTGAGCCGAAACGGGTTGCGGCTGCCGCCGAAAATTCTTTTTTGAAATTTTCAAATGAGCCAAAGTCCCGGTCGATGGCCTTTTTGATGTTCATTTGGGCGGAAGGCTCTCCGCCACCTTCTGGCGTCATGATTTCCCAAAACAGGCAGTGGTTGTAATATCCGCCACCATTATTGCGAACAGCGGTGCTGTGCTGGGAAACGTTGGCCAAAATATCTTCGATGCTCTTGCCTTCGAGGTCGGTGCCAGCGATGGCTGCATTTAAATTATTGGTATAACCTGCATGGTGCTTTCCATGATGGATTTCCATCGTGCGGGCATCAATGTTTGGTTCTAAAGCTGCAAATGCGTAGGGGAGGTCAGGAAGTGTAAATGCCATTTTTTTATTGAAATTTTTGGGCAGTCCGGTTGAAATGAAAAGTAAAAGGAAAATCAAAAAGAAAAACGCAATGGCCTTGTGGCAGTTTTTAATCAGATGTCCGTTTTGCTTTCAAGAAACCGTTTTCTCTTGTGAAAGGACTGCGTAGGTTTTAAAATAGACCCGCCAAGATAGGCAGGTTGGAAGTTAATTGGAAAACGTTGCAGGGGGGAATTTGTTTAATAACAGGAAAGGGGAATGTTTTTCAAAAACGCTATATTTGTAACAAACTAATTAAATTATGTCAGCAACAATAGAAACAGCAATCAAAAATATAGAAACAGGAGGACTGGCCCCTAAAGAAGAAGATTTATCGCAAAAAATATCATGGGAAGATTTCGAGAAAGAATACCTCAGCCGGGAGGATGAATACACGTATGAATGGCTGGATGGGTATGTTCAAAAAACAAAACGCACGATGAACAAGTACCAACTTTACATTTTAAAGAATCTTCAAGATTTCTTTTTATCCTTATTAGTCTCCAAAAAAGTGACTGGAAATATAATTGCGGAAGCAGATTTGTTTTTCCTAAAAAAGCACCGGCGACCTGATATTTGTTGGCTTTCACCTGATCAAATCAAAAGCCTCGCCAATGGCCATAACGATATCCCCTCTTTCGTAATCGAAATTGTATCCAAAAATGACATCAGCGAAAATTTAAATGACAAAATGGACGATTACCGGGCAGCGGGCGTCCGGGTTGTCTGGCATATTTTCCCAGCCAACAAACAGGTACACGTTTATAAAGGTGAAAAATTAAAAGAAATGAATGTTTTCACCGATGATGAAATATGCTCCGCTGCCCCTGCCTTACCCGATTTCAAAATGTCGGTCAATCAAATATTTGAAATGTAGAATCACCTCATTAATATGAGTCCTGCCCGCTGAGAAAAGTCTCTTTCCAAAAACTTTCCAATCTTTCTACTTTTGCCCTCTTTAAAATTCAGGCGAATCGTTGGCTGATGGCAAAACCAGCCAACCATTCTAACCATCCAACCATAACAAATAATGAGTTTCCGAAAAGAAAAAGACTCCCTCGGCTTTGTCAAAGTACCAGCCGATAAATACTGGGCAGCGCAGACGCAGCGCTCCAAAGAAAACTTTAAAATTGGTGGCCAAACGATGCCCATTGAAATCGTCCGGGCATTTGCCATATTGAAAAAAGCAGCCGCCTTGACCAACGTGGACGCTGGCGTTTTGCCGAAGGCCAAAGCGACATTAATTGGCAAGGTCTGCGACGAAATTTTGGCGGGCAAATTGGACGACCAGTTCCCACTCGTCGTGTGGCAGACGGGCAGTGGCACCCAATCCAACATGAACGTCAACGAGGTGATCGCCAACCGGGGCCACGTTTTGCAAGGGGGGAAATTGGAGGATGAAAAAAAATACCTCCACCCCAACGACGATGTGAACAAGTCGCAGTCCTCCAACGACACTTTCCCGACAGCCATGCACATTGCCGCTTATACCATTTTGGTGGAAACGACCATCCCCGGCATCGAAAAACTACGGTACACTTTAAAGGACAAAGCCAAGGCGTTTGACAAAGTGGTAAAAATCGGTCGCACCCACCTCATGGATGCGACGCCGCTCACGCTCGGGCAGGAACTTTCCGGCTATGCCGCCCAACTCGACCAAGGCATCAAGGCGATCAAAAATACCTTGAAACACCTTTCGCAATTGGCACTTGGCGGCACTGCCGTCGGTACCGGACTGAACACCCCCCCCGGCTACGCCAAAAATGTGGCGGCACATATCGCAAAATTGACTGGGCTACCATTTATCACTGCACCCAATAAATTTGAGTCGCTTGCCGCACACGATGCCATAGTTGAATCGCACGGAGCACTCAAAACGGTAGCCGTTTCTTTGTTTAAAATAGCCAACGATATTCGCTTATTGGCCAGTGGCCCACGCTGTGGCATTGGGGAAATTTTGATTCCAGAAAACGAGCCGGGTTCGTCCATTATGCCCGGCAAGGTCAACCCGACCCAATCTGAGGCGATGACCATGGCGATGGCACAAGTAATTGGCAACGATGTGGCCATCAACGTCGGCGGTATGAACGGCCATTTTGAACTCAACGTCTTCAAACCGGTGATGATCTACAACTTCCTGATTTCTGCCCGTTTGATCGGCGATGCTTGCGTTAGCTTCAACGACAACTGCGCCATCGGCCTCGAACCGAACCTCCCCCGCATCAAGCAAAACCTCGACAATTCGCTGATGTTGGTGACGGCCCTCAACACGCATATCGGTTACGACAACGCCGCCGCCATCGCCAAAAAAGCGCACAAGGAAGGCACCACCCTGAAACAGGCTGCCCTCGATCTGAAATTGTTGACTGAGGAACAGTTTGATTTGTGGGTAAGGGCAGAGGATATGATCGGGGGGATGAAGGGGAAGTGATTTAGAATATTCGATTTAAAGCACCACAGAATGATCTAAGCTTGTTGTGGAAATGTTTACCATTCTGTGGGTGCTTGACATTTGTTTTCCTTATGACATTTTGGTGATTGGAAAATCCCAGATTGTGTAAACAAGAAAATGAAAAATCAATTTTTTTCTACTTTTGCCGAATGATGAAATTGGTGGCCATATTAATGTCTTCAATGATTCTCTTGACCAGTTTAAGGGACTTGGTTACTAATGTCTATTTTCATCTTAATCAAAATTTTATCGCTCAAAACCAATGCATCAACAGGGATAGGCCAGAGGCTAATTGTCATGGAAAATGTTTCCTTAAAAATTCATTGAGCGAAAACCATGAAAACGAAGAAAATAAGGCTCCTATTACGCAAAAAGAAGAGCGCCCCATTTATATAATACCAAGTTTTAAAAGCGCTTTTAATTCCAATATTTCTATTCTACATGACCAACGTTCAATTGCCTTTTTAACTCCTATTTATGCATTTGAATACCATGACGATGTTTTTCACCCACCAACAAATCTTGCCTGAAATAGAAATCTAATTCACATCATTTTTATTTTTTTTGTCAAAAAAATAATCAATCCTCTGTTTAAAAAAAAAAGAGATTAAAACTCTTGCACGGGCTGGAGACAAAATGATATGTATTAGGTTGCCCATTTAACGTTCCATTTTTTTCAAATAGAAAAGCATTGACATGATAAAAAGATTTTTTGTCGTGTTCTGTCTTGCCGTTAGCTCTATTTCTGCTGTAAATGCATGTGATGCTTGTGGATGTACAGTTAGCGGTTTAGGTATTGGCCTGATGACGGACTATCGGAGTAACTTCATTAGGTTGAGTTATTTTGAGACCCGGTTCAACTCAAACCCAGAACATGGACACCACAATTCCACCGATGTTTTCTCCCGGATGGATGTTTCCGTCAGGTATTCCTTTGCCAGATTACCCAAATTGCGGTTTATAGGGCATTTACCTTATGGTCGAAACCGACGCAACAGCAATGACACAGAAAGCACTGTCCATGGGTTTTCTGATATGAAATTCCTCCTAAACTACACGTTGCTCAACGGTAGGACTAAAAATGACAAAGCATCATTTTATGTAGAAGCAGGAGGAGGGTTAAATTTACCTACTGGAAAGTATGATGGAGACATTGCCGACAAAAATTTGCCAGAGAATTTCAACATTGGCAATGGTTCTTTGGGCTATATCTTTCAACTGAACTCTGTCCTCAGCAACGATGTGCTCGGCCTGTTGATAAACAACAATTATCAACTAAACAGTGAGGTCGAGGATGGTTATCATTTCGGAAACCAGTTCAGTAGCCAACTGACCGCGTTCAAAGAACTGCCAATCGGTAATTTGGGCTTCATACCCAATGTTGGACTGCTCTACGAAAAAATAGCTTCGGATGAATACAGCAATGGGAACAACGTTCCCGAAACAGGTGGAGAAGGTTTATTTTTTTCATCTGCCTTAAATTTCAAAACTGATGAATGGCTCGCTGGTGTATCCTATTCACTGCCCATTGACCAACACTATTCAAGTGGGGTGATTGATGCAGGGAGGAAATTAGCATTCCATTTTTCTTACCTTTTTTAAACAATTAAACTTTTAAAAAAATGAATAAATTACTTTTTTCAATTCTATTTGTTGGGATATCCATTTTCATGGTTTCTTGTGGTGATGATGATTCCCAACAAAAAGATCCAGGTGTGATTGAGATCGAGTTTGACAACATTGCACTGGTCAATGGGGTACAGCGCCAATTATCATTGGTTACTCCGGGAAGCGCAGATTACAACTATACCAATGGAATGGGGCAGGATTTCAACATTAACCTGCTTCGGTATTACATCTCCAATATCAAACTGGAAGGCCCCAACGGTGAAGTTTTCGAAGACCATGTACATGTGGAAGCATCTGGAACTGAGGGCATTTATTTGGTAGATGAAAGCGACTTGTCTACGGGAGTCATTACCCTAAACGATGTACCAGCTGGTGAATACAATAAAATTACATTCACCGTTGGTGTGGAAGAAAACGGCGTGCAGGAAGGTGCTGCTGGTGGCAACCTTGACCCAGCTACCTGTAATATGTTCTGGAACTGGAATTCGGGCTACATTGCAGTGAAATTTGAAGGGCAGTCACCTGTTTCAGCGGGAGGCACTTCTGGATCAGAAACACTTGACGCCAACAATCAAAAAGGAATCCTTTACCACATCGGTGGATGGAGGGATGTTGACGGAACGGCTTTCGTTTACAATAACAAAACTTTGTCGTTCGACTTTGATACCAATGCGAGGGTAGAAAATGGGCAACAACCTCACGTTCACATGGTATTCGATGTTTTGACTTTGTTTAACGGCGTCAACATGATTGACTTCACAGGCAACAACAATGTCCATAAACCTGTGGACGGAGTACCAGCGGCGGAAAACATCCCGGGTGCTTTTGCTTTTGATCATATTCATCAATAGTCAATAAAAAGGAGAGAGGAGCAGCTGATTGCTCCTCTTTCTTTCATCTGTTATGGAAAGAATAATTTTAATCATTGCGTTAGGTGTTTTATTTTTCACTTCCTGCCAAAAGGATGATGACTCCCCAAAGACTTCCCTTTATGAACTAAAACGGCCGGATTATTTTCCAGAAATAGCATATCCAATCGAAAAAAACCCAATTACACAGGAGGGGTTCGAGTTGGGTAAAAAACTGTTTAACGATGCAAGGCTCTCCTTAGACAACAGCGTGGCTTGTTCCAATTGCCACGTAAAAGGAGTAGCTTTTACCGACCCTCAACACAATCCAAGCGTAGGAATTTTTGACCAGACAGGAACCAGAAACGCACCGATGATTGCCAACATGGCATTTCAAAGTGAGTTTCTATGGGATGGAGGCGTTTCTCACTTAGATTTTGTTTCCGTTTTTGCCATTGAAAATGAAAAGGAAATGGGGGAAGAGCTGGGGCACGTTGTGCAAAAGCTAAATGATATTTCTGAATATCCGTCATTGTTTAAAAATGCTTTCCCTGAAATAGACACCATCACTTCCCCCTATATGCTCCAAGCCATAGCTCAGTACATGCTGCTTTTGGTTTCGGATAACGCCAAGTATGACAGGGTGCAGAGAGGGGAGGATTCGTTTTCCACACAAGAAATGGAGGGCCTACAAATATTCGAGCAGAAATGTGCCAACTGCCATAGTGGGGCTCTTTTTAAAAATGGGGAATTTATGAACAATGGCTTGGACTCTGTTTTTACGGATGTTGGCAGGGAACTCATATCAGCCCAAGAAAGTGATTTGGGTAAATTCAAAGTACCCAGTTTGCGGAATGTCATGCTGACCTCACCATATATGCACGATGGCCGATTCAAGTCCATTGAAGAAGTAATGGAACATTACCGTAGCGGTGTCAAACCTTCGAACAGCTTGGCAATTGAATTAAATAATAACGGACAATTAGGCATCCCATTGACCGATGAGGAAATTGAGAAATTAATTTTATTTTTGGAAACTCTTACAGATTATGAATTTATCTCCAATCCAATATTTTAAAAAAAGTGTTTTTTATTTAGTGTTTCTTATTATGTTTTTGCTCGCCTGCAAAGATGATGACTCCCCATCCGATCCCCCTACCCCTATCGACTACGGCTATGCCATAGAAATAAATTCACCCTCCAACAACAGCAATTATTCCATCGGCGATACGCTGCCAATTTCAGTTAAATTCTTAAGTGAAACTGGTGAAATCGTACACTTTATAGGTGTTGAAATTTATAGCAAATCGAATAAAAGCAATAAATTATATTCAGTGCTATCCCATCAGCATGTCCTTGAGTCATTTAGTTATAATGACAATTTTATTTTAAAAGATTCTTCTAAGATTGCATTGGATTCGGATTGGATTTTAGAAACCTCACTGTGGAGCCATGAAGCAGATGCCGATACAACATTTAAAATTTTGGAATTAAAAATTGAGAATTAATCCTGCCATGTTAAATAAATAATACTTTCACAGCCCTAAAAACATTGGAGATTTAAGCACATCAATGCACCACAAAAAAACAATACAAAAAAACATCACCGATGCGATTGCCTTAAAGCAGCAATTATTGGCAGACGAAAATTTGCAAGCAACCATTTCGCAAATTGTAGAGGCCATGATAGCTTGTTTTAAAAACGATTGTAAAGTTCTTTTTTGTGGAAATGGGGGCAGTGCTGCCGACGCCCAGCACCTCGCTGCCGAATTATCGGGCCGTTATTATTACGACCGCCCTCCCCTATTTGCGGAAGCCCTCCACGTCAACACCTCCAACCTGACCGCTGTCGCCAATGATTATTCTTTTGAGGAAGTCTATGCCCGTTTGGTGGAAGCGATGGGCCGTCCCGGTGATATATTGGTCGGACTGTCCACCTCCGGCAATTCACCCAATGTGGTTAATGCCATGAAAAAAGCAAAAGAGCTTGGATTGACGACAGTTGGATTCACGGGAGCAGAGGGAGGGTTATTAAAAAATAACTGCGATTATTTAATAGCCATCCCTTCCACTGATACGCCCCGTATTCAGGAGTGCCATATTTTATTGGGTCACACCATCTGCCAATTGGTAGAGGCGGGAATTTTTCCGAAATAAATTTCCATTCTATTTCTATGAAGTGTTAAAATATTAATCGGGTATTTGACCTGAAATTTGGATAATAAATCCAAAAAATGCGGGGCAGCAAGTGTGACTTTTCATTGCAAATACCCAAGTGCCCCTCTAGGGATTTTAAGGGTGAAGGGGAGCGAAGCTCCCCTTCACCCTTAAAATCCCTTTGGGCCGAGCAGAGTGATGCGAAGTGATCTGAATAATATTCGGCCCGAAATTGATGAAACATGATTTATCTAAACATGAATTAATAATTAAAAGCTTTATTTTCAATCATTAACATCTGATTCACTTTTCCTTGCCACCCTGCCAAACTTTATTTTCATCTACGTGATATTATTTGTGCAAAAAATCAAAGGCAAGCATCCCTTGCCTATCTTTTAATTTTAAACAAAATAATATCATGAAAACGATCTTATCCATTTTCTCTATTTTATTATTAATCAGTTGTCAAGCCGATTATAAAAATGATCAGACCTCTAACAAGGGTGAAAATTTCCAAAGAGTTAAGCATGCTGGTATGACTGACAATTTTCAAAAAGATAATACTAAAGTTGAACCGCAAAACCAACCTCCCGCCTCCTTACCTGTTAGCCTCAAAGAAACACCAACTAATCCAGCACCACGCCACATCATTAAAAATGCAGATTTACGGCTCCAGGTTGAAAACGTTGATAAGAGCACGGAAACCATTACTGCACTAACTGAAAAGCACAACGGTTATTTAGCCAATATGGACCTTACCAGTAACAATGAGGAAATCAGTAATAAAATAACAATTAAAGTCCCTGCCATTAATTTTGAACCTTTTTTAAATGATCTCTCTAAAGAGTCCATTTTTACTTATTCGAAAAAAATAAACACACAAGATGTTACCGAGGAATATGTTGATTTACAGAGCCGTTTAAAAACAAAAAAAGAAGTAAAAGAAAAATATGCGGAAATATTGCGGAGCAAAACAAAAACATTGGACGAAGTATATAATGCAGAAGAAATGATCCGAAAATTGCAGGAAGAAATAGAAGCGGCGGAAGGACGTCTCCGTTATTTGGCCAATCAATCTGCACTCAGTACCATTTTAGTAGATATTTACCAGCCAAAAGAATACGCAGTCGAACCAGTGGTTTATACGGAAAGTTTTTGGTTGAAATTATGGGAAGGATTTGAAAATGGATGGTCGTCGGTTACAGCAATTATTTTATTGGTTGTAAATATTTGGCCAATAATTTTTATGGCGATTTTTATTTTTTGGAAAAGAAAAACAATAATTAATCGATTTAACAAATCACAACCCGTTGAGAATATTTAAGAATATAAATTAAAAAGAAAAGCGGCATGTCATTTAAATCACATGCCGCTTTTTATTTCACGTTTAAGGTAAATTCAGACTGGTTATTCAACATTCACCTTTTACCATTCACCATTCTACACCGCCTGTATCACATCGTACTGCGTCAACACATGCAAACTCCCAGCCCGATCTTTGGCTATGACTGCGTGAATGTCCTTGTTCAGGTATTTTCCCAATTGACGGAAAGGCAACTCCTCGTCCACCTCGGGAAAAGGTTTGCCCATGATGCTCTCGATGGGTTTGTCAGAATTTACGAGCGGATTTTCCAATAAATATTTCAGCACGACCGTCTCGGTAATTGAGCCTACAATGTGGCCATTATCCATCACGGGCATTTGTGAAATATCCTTTTGGCGCATGATGTCAAAGGCATTTTTCACTGTATCTGACATTTGCACCGAAAGAAATTCCTTATTTCCTTTCTTGGCAATGAGGTCCCTGACTTTCAGTTCTTCATCGAGAAAGCCCCGTTCCCGCATCCAGTCATCATTATAAATTTTGCCGACATAGCGGCTGCCGTGGTCATGAAAAATGATAACGACCACATCATCTTTGGTCAGTTGGTCTTTCAATTGGCGCAAGCCGGCCAGTGCGCTGCCAGCAGAATAGCCCAATAAAATCCCTTCTTCTTTGGCGATCTTTCTGGCCCAAACTGCGCCGTCCTTATCGGTCACTTTTTCAAAATGGTCGATCAGTGAAAAATCGTAATTTTTGGGGATGATGTCCTCCCCGATTCCCTCGGTTATGTAGGAATAAATTTCCTTCTCATTGATTTTACCTGTTTCGTGGTATGCCTTCAAGGTTGAACCATAAGTGTCTATTGCCCAGACTTTTATGTTTGGATTTTTTTCTTTTAAAAACTTGGAGACTCCGGTAATTGTCCCCCCCGTGCCCGCTCCAACGACCAAATGCGTGATCTTGCCTTCTGTCTGTTCCCAAATCTCAGGTCCAGTGCTTTCGTAGTGAGCCTGCCGGTTCGCAAGGTTGTCATATTGGTTGAACCAGTATGAATTTGGGATTTCTTTCGACAAACGCTCGGCCACAGAATAGTAGCTCCGAGGGTCGTCCGCCTCTACGTTGGTCGGGCAAACGATCACCTCTGCCCCCATGGCCCGTAGCAAGTCAAATTTTTCTTTCGACTGTTTGTCGCTGGTGGTGAAAATGCAGCGGTAACCTTTAATGCAGGCCGCTATGGCAAGGCCCATGCCCGTGTTGCCACTGGTACATTCAATGATGGTACCGCCGGGCTTGATCTTCCCCTCCGCTTCTGCGACTTCCAGCATTTTCAAGGCCATCCGGTCTTTGATGGAATGGCCAGGATTGAAGGTTTCGATTTTGCCTAAAACCAGGGCCGGGATGTCGGCAACGGTTTTGTTCAGCTTGACAAGTGGCGTATTTCCAATGGTTTCTAAAATATTTTGGTAGTACATGGTTGATAGCGAATTGTTGAAGCCAAATGGTTTTTCTTTATGATTGCAACCACAAGGCCTTTTTTTTGGCTGCAAAGGTAAGAGGATTGATGAGGTGGGTGTTAGTAAAAATGGAGGCAGGTTTCTTTTTTCGCAACGAAAACAGGTCTGAATAATAGTCTTGGATTAAATATTAATTTATAAAAATCCGGCAGGCAAAAGCAGCTTCAAAACCTAATTTTTTATAAAATGTTTCGGCATAACTACCGGCCATGGTTTGCAGGGTAACAGATTTTATGCCGTGCTGAAAACCCTTTAAAATAGAATATTTCAGCAAACTTGTACTCACTCCGATATTTCGATGGGACGCTAAAGTTGCTACTGAATAAATGCCCATTACTGCGCCATCCAAATAGGCCACTGAAACCCCAACAGGTTCACCGTCCAAAGTAGCCAAATAAAATTCATGGTTGCTTTTATAAAAATTTTTCTGGCTGCTTTTCAGAATGATCGGGTATAATTCATCGCCCTCCCATTGGCCACCATTAAAACCCTGCGATTGGGTTTGACAAAATCGGACAAGGTCATTTTCCTTCTCTATTTTTTCAATAATTATTTTTGGATTAATTAGCCAATCCTCTGGCGATTGTTTCAGTTCCATATAATTCATGGACTCTGAATATTTCCAGCCATGTTTTTCAAAAAATGTGTCTTCCGTTGAAATCCATTCAGGCACATGAAGTTGGAAATCTGTAGGTACTTTTTTAATTGCCTGTTTATCAAATAAAAATGCGTTTTTAAAAAATAAAGGTTTCCCATAAAATATTTCCAGCCCCGGCAATGACTCCCTTTTTTCTCGATGGCAGGTGATAAACGACAACCTATTTTCCAATAATTGCTGATGAGTCATGCTATTTAATTATTAATTGCATTATGGCGACGTCCTCCCATTCCCCGTTTGCAAATCCAATTTGTTTTTGGATGCCGACCATTTCATAGCCCAATTTTTCGTGAAATAAAATGCTGCCTTTATTTTTCGCCATAATGCGGGACACTAAATGCCGGTACTCCCATTTTTTTGCTTGGGCAATTAATTCCAGCATTAATTTTTTACCGATTCCCTGGCCAGTAAATAGTTCGCCTAAAAAAATTGAAATTTCCCCGGCGTGGATATAACCCATTTTCCAACTATATTTTTTTAAAATACCATAGCCAGCCAATTCTCCATTTTTTTCAGCCACCAACATCATTTCCCGATTCTCTAATTTTTCGATCATTTCGATAAAAAAATCGGTATCACGCCGCTTGATGTCCAAGGTGGCTTTGCCGAGGTAGTGGTTGTAGATGTCGGGGAGCAAAGCGGCATCTGTATGAGTGGCACGTTTGGTGTTGATGTGCATTAAGGCAATTATTTATTGGGTAATTTTATCCGTTCTTTAGTGCTGGATTTTTTTTAATTAAAACCATCTAAATTCAACAGTCGTAGTTACCGAAAACCAACCCTTTGAACAGCTGCACCAAAAGTACTTTTCTTGGTATCAAGAAGAAAAAGAATTAGCCGGATTTTAAATTATTACTTTTCGCTAATTCAAAATAACAGCCTAAATTGGCCTCTGTATACATTTTAAAAATACTAAAAGATGAAAAATTTCAATCGTCGAACCTTCCTCAAAACAACCGCCATTGGTGCGGGGTCTATCGCTTTAGGAGCTGCTGCCCTACCCCGCATTTTGACCAAAAACAATAAAAGAAAAATCGGCGTAGCCCTTGTCGGGCTTGGTTATTACAGCACCGACCTGCTGGCCCCGGCACTGCAATTGACCAAGCACTGCCACTTGGCTGGTATCGTCACGGGCACCCCAGAAAAAGCTGTCCGATGGCAGCGGCAATATAAAATCCCTGACGGCAATATTTACAATTATGACAATATGGATGCCATCGCTAATAACCCACATATTGATGTAGTTTATATCGTTTTGCCAACGGGCATGCACAGCGAATATGCAATTAAAGCGGCCAATACTGGCAAACATGTATGGTGCGAAAAACCGATGGCCCGCACGGTGGCTGAATGCCAAGCGATCATTGATGCCTGTGAAAAAAATAAGGTAAAATTGGCCATAGGTTACCGCATGCAGCACGAGCCTAACACCCAGACGTTGATCCGTTTTGGAAAGGAAAAAAAATATGGTGGGCTCAAAAAAATTGAGGCCGCTGCCGGCTATTTTGACCCCCGCACCGATCATTGGAAATTAAAAAAGAATATGGGCGGCGGCGCGTTGTACGACATGGGGGTTTATACCATTAATGCGGCCCGATATGCCACTGGGGAAGAGCCGATTTCCGTCACTGCGGAACACCTGACAACCCGTCCCGAACTATTTACGGAGGTGGACGAAACGACCCGTTTCCTGCTCGAATTTCCCAGCCGGGCCATCGCCCACTGTGAAACAAGTTTTGGAAAAAGCATGAACCGGTTGCACGTGACCGCAGAAAATGGCTGGTATGGTTTAGAACCATTTCAATCTTACACTGGGGTAAAAGGCGAAACCAGTGATGGCATTTTGCTTAATAAAAAAATTGCCAACCAACAGGCCAAACAAATGGATGACGACGCTTTGTCAATTATAAATGACACGGCGATGCTGGTGCCCGGTGAAGAAGGATTGAAAGATATCAGAGTAGTCGAGGCAACTTATGAGGCAGCTGCGAAGGGGCATAGCGTTGCTATTCAATAGGCTTTATTCGGTTGATAGGTATAAAGGTTTTGGGTTACCGGCTGTGCATTTTTATTTAGAGTAAAGTTTTAATAATGATGCAGACGAAAAATAAAAGGCCTGTTAGAACTTGAAGTTCTAACAGGTCTTTTATGTGCTTTAATATATGGTGAGTATTTTTTTTTGAAGTACCTATAAGCGATCAATTAAATCTTGTTGTTGAAGCCATTTCAAGCCTTCCCTTTTCGTAAGCGGAGCCAATTGCGTATTTGCATTGACAAATTCAGCAACCCCTTTTCCGTTCGTTTTTGAATACTGTCGTAGCGCCCACCCTGCCCCTTTCTGAATAAAAAATTCTTTTGAATTAGCTAATTGCAAAATGTATTTTTTCATCAAAGCGAAATCCGTTTTTTCTTTATAAGTCAGTTGAAAAATAAGGCAGATTCGTTGCAACCAGAGATCATTGGAAACCATCCATTTTTCAGTAGTGGGAATAATTAAATGTGGAAACCTTTGAAAATGCACACCGACCATTTTCCGAATCCAGTCAACGGTATCCCACCAGGATTTTGTTTGAATTAATTCTTCATAAAAAGAAATAAATTCTTCCGGATTTTTTTTCATCTGTTTCTCCAGCATTTGCAACCCAGCATAATTTATTTCCCGGTATTCATCCCCCATACAAAGTCGGGTAAAAATCTTTAATTCCTCCTTTTCAAATATCCCATTTTCTTTAAAAATACCTTTTAACAAATCAATCCATATTGCCGCTTTTAACCCATAATATTCAAATTGGTGGCGCATATATTTCATTTGTCCGGCAGCCGTTTCGTGGTTGCCGTTTTCTTGAAATATACTTTTAATCAGCGCAATATATTGCTCCGGTTTCATCTGTGTATTCTGCATTTTACATTCTGCATTTTACATTTTACATTTTACATTCATATCCTCGCCCCGCCAATAAATTCAATATACAGGTCATTTACAAAATTGAAAAACTGTTCCAATGAGTTCGTCCCTTTATTGGTAAAATTAAAATCAATTTTGCTTTTAACGGACTCACCCACTTTTTTGGAAGAAGACAATTCTATATTATCAAATTGTTTGGCAAACATTTCCAGATAGGCTGTGGCAGGGTCGCCTGTGGAAGGGCTTTCACCCCCAACAGCATAAAGGGTATTGGGTATATCCCAAAAGAAAACACTGGAATTTTCACACATTAGTTTACGGTGTTTTTTCGTAAGCCTTTGTTTTCCTTTGTACCCTTTATCTAATTTATTAACGACCAAATTTTGATCGTTGGTAAAAATCATCACCCCATCTTTAAGAGCCATATAAACATCAGCGCCCATGTCCGGAATGGTCATTTTGAAATAATTCCCCTCCCGTTTTATAACTTCTGAATGTATTCCCAAATCAATAAATTTCATGATGTCCTCTTGACTGCCATAAGAAGCGAGCATGGTGACGACAGGCATTTTTTTAACAACCGTTGTATCTTTTGGGATCATATTAAAATCATCATCAAAATCATAAGTGGTCTGCGTGAATTCCATCATTTTCATCCCAGAAACAGACAGCAGTAAATCACCTTTCATCAAATTGGCGATGGCATCTTCGTCAATAAAAATACCCAATATTTTCATGGCGTCGTCCGCCATTTGGCCAAACTCTGGAGTCGAAAGCAGTGCCTTGTGCATTAACACTTTACCTTCGTCAATACTTTTTTTAACGTTTAAATTAAAATAATAATAACCGAACAATTGGTCACCTCCATCGACATACCTCAGGAATTTTTTATTGAATTTAGCATCCAATGCTCCTTTATAAAAACGCATCATATCTTGGTTAAAAAACATGTCCGTGGAAATAACCATTTTGCCATCTTGAAAATTTAAACCCATCGACAAAAATGCATCTGAATAAAACACGTCCATCATACCGGTCATGCTCTGCATCATCATAGCTGCCTCGCTTCCCGCCATACCGAATGAACCATTTCCCCCTTTCATTGCATCTAAAAAATAGCTGTAATCCACCCATGTATGCACATCTGATGCAGCGTTGGCAACGGCAGTTCGGTATTTAGCATTAGCGGCAAGGTTACTGGGAAATTCTTTATTCATTATTTTTTTTGTAAATTCTGCAACGGCCATCTTTTTTTCTTCATCCACAAAATTATTTTCAAAATAAGGGTCGTATGGTTCTACTGGCACATCTTCAAAAACCAACTCTTCTATCTGCTCCTCTGGACTTTCCATTTCTTCCTCAACCATCTCTTCTTCGGCTGGTTCCATTTCTATGATATCTGAATCTTCAAAAACAATTTCCTCCTCACCGTTTTGCGGCTCTTCCCAATTAAATTCCTCTTCCCCGACGCTACCCCAATCATTATAACTATAAGTTTTATCAGCCCATATATTTAAAATTATTTCGTCATTCCAGGCATAGGCTTCATCCCCATGCGACCAAAATTTATAATTTCCATTGTCAGTCAAATTGGCTATATATTGTTCCAATTTAAATTCTTTTAATCCCGCCTCATATTTAGTTTGATCCCCCATTTTCATGATGACTGCATAATAAGTATAATCACCTTCCTTTTGCATAAAAAAATGAAACGGCTGCAACATATTAAACCCTACTTCAGAGGGCGACTCCAGAAATTTTTTCACATATGCCTTTTCAGCTTCCGTCTCCCCACCCGTTCTCAATTCTTTTAGCATGCCTTGATAAAAATCAAACTGCTTTAATTCATCTAAACTTACTTTTTTATTGAGTTGATCCAAGTTTACCGACATGACTACCGGTGCATCGGATGGCACATATTGAATAAGGTTCTGCGCTATTGATAATTGAAAGCAAGCCAATAATAATAGCGATACTGTAAATTGTTTTTTGGAAAAATTCATAATTGAAATTTTATTTATAATTGGAAAATTTTAAGTCAAGAGTAAGCTCCGTAATTTGAACGAGCAACCATTAATTTTCAAAACTAATTGAATTAGCCAATGTGCCTTTACCTGTCACCAAATCAGCCAAGGAAACTTTCAACATTACCGCTTTTCCACTCGGTGACACCATTGCCTTTTCGTGCGAAACGTCCCTGACCTTTTTTTCAAAACGATAAATACTAATCGCATTGGACGACTCTAACATAAAACGTTGCATGGAAGGCAATTGTGCGAATTCTTGTGGTTTTGGCGGATAATCAAACAAGCGGTTGAACCGGTTTTTTTCATACTTAAAATTAGCCTCCATGATGGGCGGTATATCCATATTTTTCAGTTGGTCGGCTATTCTTAATATGGCTTTATTTAGGGCATCAATATTGTCGAAACGAGCGGTCACATTAAAGATAAAGTTCGACCAATCACTTTTTGTTTCTGTATAATTAATTCCGCTTACCCCCCTGATCGTATTTTTTATGGTCAGCAAATAAGTTTCAATTTCCGGTTCACTCGGCACTCGGTAATTTTCCACTTTTTCCATTTTCATATATTGTTTGAGTTTGCCCTTGCTTTTGCTCAAATCAAAAACCACCATCACCTCACCGGAACCATCCGCTTTCATATTTACCTCCTCCCTGATCTCAAAACAACTCGTAAATAAAATGGGAATAATTAGGAGAATTAATTTTGAAATATTTTTTTCCATTTTTTGGGAAAATTAATTTTTAAAAAATTGCAGGATAATTTAACTATTTCTGTACCACATTAAAACTGCACCAAAGGCAGTAATCAAGACAATCAGCACCGTGCCCATTTTTACAGAATATCGGATATGGTTGGTAAATTCCCGGATGTCTTTTTCGGCATGCGGGTATTTCGGGATCACCTCTCGTTCTATTTTTTCTTTGTTCAATAAATCCTTAAATCCAAACTCCACCCGCTTTTGCACCAGCTTTTTATATGACTTCATCACCTTTACCCGGAAATAAACATTTAAGAACAGCATGGCCACAAAAAGGCCAATAATTAAAGACGTCAATAGGTTGAACATGTAGTTATTTTTGGTTATTTATTAATTGATAGGCCACTGATCACTAATCACTCTTTCACAAAGGTTCAGCATTTTTCAAAACATAAGTCAGGTGGTCGATATTTTTTTTGTTTAATGACAAAATGCCCTTAAAAGTACGGTAATCGTCCAATTTATATTTGCCAATGGCATTAGGTGCCAACTCCAATTCAATGACCGTTTCCGGCCCGGCACCTCCGCAGAAAAAACAGGTGGCGTTGGGGTTTCGGGAAAGCACGTAAGAAACGCCCAAACCATCCAACGGGATCATATACCCTTTGATTTTCACTTCCTTTTCTTCAAACAAGGAAATGAATGGGCCGAAGGTCGCTTCGTCGTAGCTGATGCCAAGTTCTTCTGAAAATACCTGCTCAAATTTTACATCGGCCAAAGTAGTCCAATCAATTAAATCTTGAGCGGGCAAATGGGCCGTCAGGAACAAACAAAAGGAAAAAATAAACTGCCGTACGTTTTGGATGTTTAGCATTCGTAAATTTTGATTGAAGTCGCAATAACGCTGTGCATTAAGCAATGGTGAATGATTAACGGTGAATGGTAAATAGGCTGCCTCCTTACCAAGATAGATGATTTTTTTTTGACATTTTATTCATGTTGGCAAATAGGGGTGGCCTCTAGGTTGACAGATTCAGGTCGGTAAAAGTTTTTCGTTTGCAAAAATACAACCCTTACAAGATGTCTGGGTACGAACCTTTTCACAACAAATAAGTAGGGAAATGGCCCTTTGGCAAAAATCCTCCTTACATTCACACAGAAATCAACGTTTTCAAAATCCAATCACTCTTAAGCTGACGTACATTAAACAAAAAACAGATTCAACGAATAGTCATGTTCCAGCAATTCAGGAAATACCGCAACTTTTTAACCATCGGCATCTTGGGGTTTTACCTCGCCGGCGGGTTGCAATTTCCAATGTTGGAATGCCTGCACTTTCTGACACACGTGGGTGATTTGGCCAAAGGGAATTATGAATCACACCGTTTTCATTCACACAGCGACAACCATCAGCATATCACTTTAGCCGCTTTGGCAGCAGTCGATCAGCCAGACCAACCGAACAGCACACCCGTCGATGAAACCTCAGATTTATCGATAAAAAAATTCCCCCAGTTTTTTCAAAGCCAGCCAGATCGTTTTGTTTTTCGGTTAAAAAAGCAAACTCGACACTTTGCGGCAGCAAAAAAATTGCGAAGCACCACAGCCTCTGTCCCTTCGCCCCCTCCCCGCTCCTGATCCTTTTCTAACAACTTAGACCTAATTTTAAAACAAACACCAACCTCTGCATAAGTCATTGAATGAGAGCTATTTGCAGGTTGTTGGGTAAAAAATATACCATGAAAAGGATTTTACTTTCACTTATATTTTTAGCAATTTTTGCTGCGCAAATGTCAGCGCAATCCATCGAAGGAAAAGTGGTGGACAAGGATGGGACGCCACTGATCGATGCCTATGTTTTTAAAAACAACGGCATGCTGCACGCCCACACCAACGAGCTGGGCATTTTCTGCGAAAGCAAACCGGGAGATACGTTGAATATTTCCTATTTAGGCTACAAAACCAAAGTATTGGTTTTGGAACAAAAACATTTTGAAAGTCGCACCAAAATCGTTTTGGAGGAAATCTATTTCGACCTTGGGCAGATTGTCGTTTCCAACAGCGTGCGCTCTTTGCACCAAGTTTCTAAAATTGACCTGCTCACCAGCCCGGTCAACTCTTCCCAAGAAATCCTCCGCAAAGTGCCCGGCCTGTTCATTGGTCAGCACGCAGGCGGCGGCAAGGCGGAACAGCTTTTCCTGCGGGGTTTCGACATCGACCACGGCACCGACGTCAGCATTTCTGTGGATGGCATGCCCGTCAACATGGTCTCCCATGCTCATGGCCAAGGATATGCCGACCTGCATTTTTTGATACCCGAAACGGTCGAACGGTTGGATTTTGGGAAAGGCCCCTATTACACGGAGCATGGGAATTTCACCACGGCAGGGTATGTGGATTTCCAGACCAAAGAAAAACTGGACAACAGCCAGTTCGGGGTAGAATATGGCCAGTTCAACACCTCCCGCCTCGTGGGGCTTTTCGATTTGCTGGGAAATGCGGAAAACCAAAACGCTTACATCGCCACCGAATATTTGCTGACCGATGGCCCTTTCGAGTCACCGCAAAATTTCAACCGGTTTAATCTGTTGGGCAAATACACGGTCAACTTGGCTAACAATGATAAACTGTCGGTTTTGGCCTCGCATTTTACCAGCAAATGGGACGCCTCGGGGCAGATCCCACAACGGGCGGTGGATGCAGGGTTGATTTCCCGGTTTGGCAGCATCGATGACACGGAGGGAGGCACTACCAGCCGCACCAATTTTGCCGTCAACCACACCAAAACCATTGGCAAGGATGCCTTTGTGAAAGTGCTGGCCTATTTTTCAAAATACGATTTCGAGCTGTTTTCCAACTTCACTTTTTTCCTCGACGACCCCATCAACGGCGATCAAATCCGGCAGCATGAAGACCGCCAGATTTTTGGCCTCGAAAGCGTCCTCCACCGCCAATATGGGTTGGATGCCACCGATGTGAATTTGCAGGCTGGCGTCGGCCTCCGGTACGATAAAATCAATGATAATGAATTGTCGCATACGGCCAACCGCAAGACTACGCTGGAGCAGATGGCTTTTGGAAATGTGAATGAATCCAACATGTACGCATTCGCCAATTTAGAATTTGAATTTGGGAAAATACTGCTCAACCCCGGCCTGCGGGTGGATTATTTCCAGTTTGATTATGTCAATAATTTAGTCACAAAATACCAGACCCTATCGGAAAATAAGGCCATTGCCAGCCCCAAACTGAACCTGATCTACAATCCTTCCCACCACTGGCAATTGTATCTTAAAACGGGCATGGGTTTCCACTCAAACGACACCCGGGTAGTGGTCGCACAAAGTGGGAAACAAATATTGCCCGCCGCCTATGGTGCTGATTTGGGCGCTATCTGGAAACCAATCCCCGGCTCTGGGTCAATACTGCACTGTGGTATTTATTCTTAGAACAGGAATTTGTGTACGTCGGTGACGCAGGTGTCGTTGAACCGAGCGGCCGCACCCGCCGGACGGGTGTTGATGTTGGCCTTCGGTACCAACTATCGGACTATCTTTTTTTCGATGCCGACCTGAACTATACTTATGCCCGTTCCATCGACGAACCGGAAGGTGCAGACCGCATCCCACTTGCACCTGATCTGACGGCCATGTGCGGGTTGTCGATGAGCCTACCGATGGGCTTGAAAGGTAGCCTCCGCAGCCGTTTTCTGAAGGACCGCCCTGCGAATGAGGACAACTCGTTGGTCGCCAAAGGGTATTTAATTACGGATGTCAACCTGACGTACTCCATAAAAAATCTTTCTTTCGGTTTTGTGGTAGAAAATTTATTTGATGTGGAGTGGAACGAGACGCAATTTGCGACAGAGTCCCGTTTGCAAAATGAACCAATGCCGGTTGAAGAAATTCATTTTACGCCGGGAACACCATTTTTTCTAAAAGGGAAGGTTAAGTTTATAAATTTAAATAGCAATTTGTTGTTTCAAAAGCCCGTCGAAAACATTTCTTTCGACGGGCTTTTGTGTTAGGTACGACGTGCCAATGATTATTTTTGATTTAATTAATTTTACAAAAAACAATAATTCATGACAATACTACCCGACACGATTGATTTCCTAAAATCTATTTCCGTAAATAATAACAAGGATTGGTTTCAAAAAAATAAACCAAAATATGATGCAGCACTCGACAATATAAAAGCATTTGTCAGTGCCGTAGAAAAAGACCTCAACGTAAATGACGTCATTGAAAAAAGCAAAACATTCCGCATTTACCGGGACGTCCGTTTTTCAAAAGACAAAGCACCATATAAAGAATATTTTGGGTCGAGTTTTATGCGCGCTTCGGCTGCCAGAAGGGGTGGATATTACTTGCATATTGAACCCGGTAATTCCTTCGTGGGTGGCGGTTTTTGGGCACCCAACCCAGCGGACTTGAAAAGGATTCGGGACGAGTTTGCGATGGACGATAAACCGATCCGAAAAATCATTGCCGATAAAACTTTCAAAAAATATTTTGGGTCGTTGCACGGGGAGGCAGTTAAAACGGCACCTAAAGGGTTTGACAAGGATCATCCGGCCATCGACCTGATCCGCATGAAGCAATACACGGTAACCCGGCAATTTTCGGATGAGGAGGTTTTGGCGAAAAATTTCCAAAAAGAAGTGGTCAAAACTTATGAGGCCATGCGCCCCTATTTTGATTATATGTCGGAAGTGCTAACGACTGATTTGAATGGGGTTTCCTTATTATAAACGATTACGAAAAAACGGGAATTAAATTCCCGTTCTCTCTAAAACTACAAAAGGGCAAGAATTTGATTCCTGCCCTTTTGTAGTTATTTAATGGTAATTACCTCACAATCAAACCAGTCATCCTATCTGGCAAATTATTGTCGTCCGTATCAATTTGAGTCAGTTCCCCATTCGGGCCAACCTCATAGGATAGGATGGCATCAGTGCCACTAGCCAAAACATAGAGAAATTTTGAATCCTTATCCAGGGCAGCGTCGATTGGGGAGGACATCGCCGGAGATGTAATCCCTGCAATCGCATTAAGGTTCCCTAAGCCAGAGACCATTACTGTAGAAATATTACTCGAGCCGGTATTGGTGGTGAATAAATGGTTTTTATTCTTAGTCAGCACCAACCAACAAGCAGCAGTTTGGTTTGTTGCCTCAGGCCCATCCACTAAATTTACATGTCCAGCATTATCAACATGGTAAGAAGAAACAGTACTTGCGCCGGGGACACCACCAGCTGCTTCCGAAACATAAAAATTATTATTGTTTCCGAAATCAAAACCAAATGGAGTTTGCCCAGCCGATGGGAAAGTACGGACATCGCTTGGGCGGTTGGCGACGACGGCATAAGAGGAAATCAGGTTCGTTGCTTTCTCCGTCACGATTAATGCTTTGCCATTCGGGCTAAAAGAAATTTGGGCTGGGCCAGGGGCAGGCCCGCTCAATGGCTTTACAGAATTGGGAATTGCAGTCAGGTTTCCCAAATTATTAAATCCAAAACCTGCAATATTCCCGTCGCCACCTGCATTGAGTAAATAAATAATACTATTCCTTTCGGTAATACTGATCGGTAATTCCCCACCAGAATTGGTTTTGTCTTTCAGTGCCAAGCTGCCATCGCTTTTTATGTAAAATACACTGAAATCATTGCTGCCTGCATTTACAGCATATAGGAATTTTCCGGTTTTGCTGAGCGCCAATGCACCTTGGTTGCCAAGTCCACCGCCAGAACCTAAGCCACCAGTGGCATATCTTCCTGATTCAGTGATAGTTCCGTCTTTGTTTCGATCAAAAGCGATGACCTCATTGCCGCTCACTTCATTGCTTAAGGTGTAAACAGTTGATTGGAAACCGGCCATCCTTGAGTCTACTCCCTCCTCCTCTGCATACAACGCCAATAGGCCAGCATCATCTAATAATAAATCGTTGGCATTGACATTTAATTCTTCAGTTACAGGAAAATCATTTAGTTCGGAGGTGAGGTTTTCTTTGGCACAGGATATTACAAAAATTGAAAAAACAAGTACCACTACAATGTTTTGAAAGTTTTTCATGATTGGTATAATTTAATTAAAAAAGAACAGAATTAAACTTTTATTAAAGCCCCAATTACATAAATAAACAGACCAGTCCGCCATACTTCCATTGAAGCATAACAGCTGTTTTAATTTACCTAAATAAATGGGAAAATTATTAAAGTTGATTAACTGTCCTTTTTTCTATTGAATAAGGTTGTTATTTAAAACGCTGCAAAGTTGCGGCTGAAGTGTCACAAAACTATCACAGTACTATTCTCATTTGCTATAATATGTAGGGACGGCGGCTTTTGTTTATTAGACTCCTATTCTGTCAAATCTATATTTAATAATTATTGGAAAAATCATGCATTTAATTTAAGCACAAAAAATAAATTGTTTTTTACCTAACGTGGCAACATATATTATTTAAACAAAGTATTTTCACACCTTTAACCCAGAACCACATTTTCTTAACCTTGATTTAAACAATCAGAAATATGTATTCCAAGACAAACGGAAACTATGAAATTTCCACCGAAAAAGACCGACTACAATTACCGATCATTCATCAATACCTGAGCAAAGAAGCCTATTGGAGCAATGGCATCCCACTCGAAACCATTATAAAAAGCATTGAAAACTCCTGCTGTTTTGGTGTTTATTTCAAAGGAGACCAAATTGGTTTTGCACGGGTCATTACCGATTATGCAACCTTTGCCTACCTCGCTGACGTCTTTATTTTAAAAGAACACCGAGGCAAGGGCCTATCGAAATGGCTCGTACAACTAATCATGGAACACCCGGAACTGCAGGGCATGCGCCGATGGATGTTGGGAACATTAGACGCCCACGAATTATATGCTAAATATGCAGGTTTTACACCGTTAAAATCTCCAGCCCGATTTATGGAAAAACATTTTCCAGATATTTATAAAAATGAATAAAACGATCATTTCTAATTAAAACAGTTCACCAATGAAATCTCTAATTATTGCTTATTTTATTTTCTTGCCCTTTTATATTTCTGCACAGATAAATCAAGAAAAAATAATTTACCTCCTTCCCGGACAAGGGTCTGATGAACGTTTATTTAAAAATATACACATTGAGCATTACGAGACAAAAAGTATAAAATATATTATTCCGGAAAAAGGCGAGAATATGGCAAGCTACGCCAAAAAATTGTCGGCACAAATTGACACCACTGCACGATATTCAATCATTGGGGTTTCGCTTGGCGGCATGCTGGCCATTGAAATAGCTAAAATAATGCAGCCCGAAGAAGTTATTTTAATTGCCAGCGCTAAGACAAAAAATGAGATTCCTGCACTTTATCTTTTCTTCCAAAAAATCCCAATCCATCGATTACTGGGTGGCCGTTTTTATAAATTTTGGACAATTCTTTTACAACCACTTTATGAGCCAATGGATAAAGCAGATCAGAAACTTTGGCGCAAAATGATGAAAGAGAAAAATCCAAAATTTATGAAACGGGCCGTCCGCTGCATTGTCGAGTGGGACAATG
Organism: Saprospiraceae bacterium; assembly: GCA_041392505.1. GTDB lineage: Bacteria > Bacteroidota > Bacteroidia > Chitinophagales > Saprospiraceae > UBA6168. Next base: position 57,606 of record JAWKLX010000016.1, read on the forward strand.
AAAATTATACAGGCTTTAAATTATTGCACATCCACGGAACTAAAGACAGAACCCTGCCGATCAAAAATATTCATGAACCAGTAGTTGTTGAAAATGGCACGCATGTGATGACCTTGACGAAAGGGGAGGAAATTTCTTTTATCATAAACCAGTGGTTAACTTATTAATTAGCTCCACCTAAATACACGTTGATCCCAACCCCTACTCCAAAAAGGCCCTGTTTTTCAACTATTTTTAATCCGCTTTGCAATTCTTCCGTATTTTTTGAATATAAATAGTCGCCAAATAAGTCGATGGAAATATTATTACTGACAAAAAAGGATGCACCTATTTTCCCTCCAATAAATGGATTATTGTCAGCATCATTTTCCAAATATTTCATACTGATTATTCCACCACGCAATTCCATAAAAGGCAAAATATTTCCAGTATTTTTAAAATACCCACGCAGGTAAGGAGAAAAGGACATTGCATTAAAACCTTCTTTGGAATCACTTTCATCTTTGGTGCGTAAAATAAATACCCCGACTGACGCTCCAAGCATGATATTATTAGTAATAAAAATACCGGCAGTCGGACTTAAATTAAATGAAGTGATGGAGATTTCCGATTCGAAATAATTACCGGAGCCGGCTAAGTTATATTCTGTTTTTATTTTGCCAAATTGAATACCCGCATTATTGGAAATGCTCCCACCGGCTAACTGATTTAGATTGCCGACTAAGTTGGAAGAAGAACCAATAAGGATCATGCCTTTTTGAATTTGGGCATTAAGCTGAACACAAAGAAATACAGCGATAGGAAGGAGAAATTTTTTCATTTTATTTATTTTTTATGATTAATATTTTTTTTCAAAAATTGGAATAAAGTATATGCAAAATGCAAATTATGCTGACACGGATTTTATTCACAGACTCTGTCCATTTTTCAAAAAAGTTAATTGGTGAGTATAAACTTTTCCATTTGCAATTGTCCCTCAGTTTTTACCATAATGAAATAAGCGCCAGGTTGGAGTCCATGGGTATGCCAGAGCCACCCTGCCTCTCCTGAGCCGTTTGTTGCCGAAGGGAATTGAATGATTGTTTTTCCAAAAACATCAAGTATCGTGCAGGTAGTTTTTTCAGCTTCCAAGCTATGCGAGCGAATTACCACTTCCCTTCCTTGTTGAGCCGGATTTGGAAATACTTCCAAGGCGGCGAAAAGTCATGGTCTGTCGCATTTTGAGCAAAACCACTGGGCTATAAATATTGTGAACAAGCAGCATTTCCACAAAAGCCCAGATAATCGCCATGGGCAATATTGTTCGTCGCCACAACTTCTGTGGTGATGCCAATATCGGCGGCTACAAAGTGCGTCCGCAATTTTTCACCAGAAAGGGTTCCACCAGCAAAACCGACAGCAAAAATGACTTGAATAAGGAAAAGAGTTAAAAGCAAATTTTTCATGATAAGTATTTTTTTGGCTGTTAAAATGTTGACAGTCAGTTCTAATTCCTATCATGTCGCATTTGAAAAAAACGTAAACAGATTGGTCGTTTTTTTTCTTTGGAAAAAGCCCGAATAAGGAGAAGAGTTAAAAGCAAATTTTTCACGATAAGTATGGACAGTCAACTCCCTTTCCGTGAAAAAGTAAGCTCCGTTCCCTTTCTTATCCGGAGGGCGAGCAGCCCAGTTACCTTTTCGCCTGGGCCAATGGGTTTAAGTGCTAAGTAATACTTCTGAAGGTCTTTTTTGAATTCCTTATTGGAAGCCCATTCATTTAAGGCAGTGAGGCCCTGCAAGGCATCCTCCAATCCACTGTTTGCCTCACCAGCCTGATCCAACTTCAACAAACGGTAGGCTTGTTTTAAAGAAAGGGGCTTCCTCAATTTGCCAACGGCGCTAATAATAAAATCATCCGGGAAAATCAGTTTTTCTTGGCTAAGGTTTTCGATGCTGAGGGCCAACAGGCTAACGGGGGTTAGCACTGCTTCGGTTTCCTCATCGGCATATCTACCGTTGCCTGAAAGGGTCAGTATATCATATTCCCAATCAATTTTGAATTGGGTCTCCCTCGTACTGGTGTTCGATTGCTGGAAAACTAACTGTTCTTGCTGGATGGGTTTATAAATCGAAACACAACCAGTAAGGCATATTGAGCAGAACAAAAAGCGAGTTGTATTTTTAAAAAATTGACCGGACACAAATGGGATGGATTTTAATTTTATAACTTCAATATTTTTGCAAAAAATGGCGAAAACATTTCGCTGTTTTTTATTTTTAAAAAATATTGGCCTGTGCTTAAAGAAGATAAATCCAATCGACCATCAACATTTTCCAAAAACAGAACCCGATGTCCGTTTGAGTTGAAAACATCAATAAAAAAAGGTGTTTCCGAATTATTTTTTATAAAAACAAAATCAGAAAAAACGGTTGGATAAATATTTAATCCCGCATTTTCATTTTGCAAAAAAATAATTTTTGAAAATTCTTCCTTCCCGTCCAAATCACGCATCCGCAGGCGGTAATAATTATTAGCCAAAGGGGTTTTGTCCAAAAAAGAATATTGCAAAAATCCCTGTGAAAAACCTGCTGCTTTTATGATTTCAATGGCAGCGAATTTCCTCCCGTCCACTGACCGTTCGACCAAAAAATCCGATGAGTTATTTTCTGAGGCAGTGGCCCAATTTAACAGGATGTTTTCATTTTGAAAAATACCGTTGAAATAAACCAGTTCGACGGGCAAAACGCTGCCGAGGGTCTGCACCCCGCCGAGGTTGCTTTGGCTGTCGGTCACGTTTGGCCCGGTGGTAAATGTGACCGCTGCCGGGTTGGTGGCTCCGTCGAAATGCAGGGTGTTGCCGTGGGTGGTAGCGGCGTCCACATCGGCGGTGACGAGGAGGTAGTGGGTGCCAACGGCAAAAGTATGGTTGGAAATGGAGAAAGTGACCGTCTCCCCATTCCCGGTGGAAGAAAAATCGCTTGCCACATTGCCCGCCCCCGATAGGCTCGGGGAAGTGTTGCGCCACAGCCGGAAGCGGTCAAGGTCGTTTCCGTCATAAGTGCCGCTGGTGATCATTGTCAGGCCATTGGGGCCGACACCTGTTTTTTCAACCACCATTTCGATGATGTAACAAACATTGTTGGTCGAACCTTCTGGCAGCACGGCCGCTGCCACTGCCAAGGAGGAAAAAGCAACGTCCGCCGCATCGAAGGTCTGCACCCCGGCGAGGTCGGTTTGGTTGTTGATCTGTGCTGGGAAACCGGTGAAGGTGAGCGCCATGGGGTTGGTGGCTCCATCGAAACGCAGGTCATTGCCATCGGTGGCTTTGGAGTGAAGGTTGAATGCGAGTAGCAGGTAATGTGTGCCCACAGCAAACGACTGGTTGGCAACAAAACTGACCGTTTCCATAGCACCACTGGTTGAGTTATCGGTGGCGATGTTGGTGGCACCACTGAGGTCAGGAGAGGTGTTGCGGTAAAGGCGGAACGAGGAAATGTCGTCGCCATCATACGTGCCCGAACTGACCATGCTGGCATTGGTCAGTGTGGCCGAAGCCCCCGTCACGTCCATCTGCAGTATGTAGGCAACCTGGTTGGTGGCGCTCTGAAAAATGGTGGCAGCAGGGACGCTGATGGTAGACAAAGTGACATCTGCCCGCAACTCCATTTTTCCAAAAAAAAGTAAGGCAAGCAACAAGGGGATTTTCTGGGAAGTGGTTTTAAAAAAAATAAACATGATCGTTGTTGACTTTTTCCCAAGTAGGCGATTCTACCCGGGCATGGTGAATGTTTTGCCAGAACCAATGTGCCGTACGGGGAAAAGGTAAATGGGCTTTGTTTTATTCATTTATACAAACCAAATGTGAGCGGCTTTCCTGCGGTTACTTCCATAGCCTGCAAACCCACCCTCGAAACGCCCGGTGCGACGAGGCAAGGGAAGAGGTAAAATTCCTCCAGTTCTTTTGCGAAGCGGAGATTGGCCTTGACCTGCGTGGCGGCATTGAAAATGTCCTTGGTAGCATTCAATAGTGGTGCGTCCACCTCCACTGCGCCGTTGCCGCTGTCCTCGGCGGTGGTTTGGCGGAGTGCTTCTCCCGCTTCATCCGAAGTGAGCAAGTATAGGCTGTCCCGGCCAGCCATCACGTAAAAGTCCCCCGGGAAAAACAGGGTGTCGGTTCCCACGTTTTCGATGCGGAGGGCAAGCAAACTGACACCGCTTTGTTTTTCCTTTTTGGCGTATTTGCGGTTGCCCGCTTCTTTGAGGACATTATAGCGGTAGCTAATTTTTGCTTGCCCGTTCTGTACATCTTGAGGTTGGTCAAAACTCAATGTAAGTGGTTCGGTCAAATGGTAGTTGGAGGCGCAGGAAGTCAGCACCAAGAGGGCGATCAGTGGGAAAAGGTACTGCATGTCGGTCATTTTGAATGGAGTTTCTATTCGATTAAAAACTTGCCAAGCACCTGCTTCCCGCTCCGATCCCTCACCCGGCAGAAGTACATCCCAGTATTCAGCCCACTTCTTTCAATTCTCAATTCCTCTATCCTTTCGTCATGCAGGTAACTCCTGACCATAAGGCCCTGTGCCGAGAAAATATCCACTGAAACAACCCCATGCAGGGACATCGGCATTTTCACCAAAGCCACGTCTGAAAACGGATTGGGCGCAATGTCCAAACGGCCCTTATTTTCAAAAACGGCCTCATTGGCGGGGGTAAAAACAGTCCCGTCGTGGAAAAAATGTACGGCATCCGCAATGGCCTCCAGTCCTGAAACATCGGGGCAGGGGTGTGGCACATCAGCTTGGTAGATCACGGCAAAGGATATGGAATTGACCGACCCTGCCTCCATGCGGAACGGCCCCATCCCGATCACCATGCGGGGATCGCTCTGAGGGATATTGGCAGAACACATAGACCAACCAGTATCATCGGCGGGATTGTTGGGAAATGCAAAAGAGGTAACATCCGTGCTGTTCGGGTTGTAACCGCCCCCACCCGTGGTGAGTGGCATTCCGTCCCGCCATCTGCCCGACATGAACCCGTAATATTCAGTTGGGGACTGCGGATCGATGATGGCAGCAAGCGGGGTCGGCGAGCCGCTTGGATTCCTGTAGTACATGAACGAAGTCATGCCCAAATGAACAGTGGTATCAGGTGCCTGACCGAGTGGCGGAGTGACCAGCGTCCCATCAGGCCCAAAGTTCCTGCCTGCCACTACCCCATCCAACAACTTAATCCCTACCAGAGGAATGTCTTCACAGTAGGTGTCCACCCCTTGACAATTGCAGCCAGACGAGCCGTCCACTGCATCCATATTATAGACGTAAGCCAAATTGCGCTGCGGGGAGCAGCCGATGTAATCGTCGGTATGACAGCCCAAATCCGCATCCACCCATAAAGCGGCATAAACGCTGTCGAGTAGCCCGCCCGATTTATTGATAAGAGTATATTGATAAAATGTAGTGTTGTTGATCGCTTCGTCCGAATGGGCATAAGCATAGGCCAAGAGATGTACCTCCATGCCAAGAGGCGCTCCATAGCTGTCGGCATGGGCATTGCCAATGTCATTGAAAACCATCCACTGGCCCTCGTCCGCCCCTTTGATGTCTGGGTAGTCGCCCTCGAACGGGTCATAAAGGCCATCATTGTTTTGGTCGAAAAAAGGGGCAAGGTCTTGGTCGGGCAGGTCGAAACCATTTTGGTCAAAAAAATGGGGATTGCCCCTTCCAGGCCAATTAAGCAGGGAATTGGGCACAGGTCCGTCAATAATCCCGTTGTCGTTCCAGTCCTGTAGATGGGCATTGATGTCCACCGCATTGGCACTCCAAATCCGGTCAAACTGATAGCACTGGTCTTCATCTGTCTGCCCTTGTTCGTCGAGGGGGCCAGCATAGTAATCGTTTTCACCGTTTCCAGAGCCATAAGTGGGGGCAGCCAGTTTCAGGTTGCCCTGCTCATCGTAGCCACCTATCCAGAGGCCACCAGCAAAAATGGCCGCCACTTCAGGGCCTTGTCCCGGTTCTACTTTTGGCACAATGTAGCGGGCTTCGGAGGTGTTCCACCAAAGGTCTCCGGCATTTTTCAGCCTCGCCCGAACATTGTTGATCGCAAGGTCGGACTGGGCATCGGGATTAGTGCAATCGAATTGGGCCGACAAGGGCAAGGAGAACAAAATCGATAACGTGAGGGTCGAAAGGGTAAAGTTTGAAATCATAACAGATTGGTTTTGTGGATGCTTGCTTTTTGGAAAAACAAGCCATCACTGTTTTAAAACCAACCATGTGTTTTTTTGAAAAAACGTAAACAAGCGAACTGTTTTTTTTACTCTAACAGTACAAACCCAGCCCAGAAAAATGGGTCACTACTGTACTGCTCCCGCAGGCGTTGCTGTGCTGTGCGGAATGCATCAGGAATGCTCATTTTCCTTTCCAGCCAGTTTTCATAAAAAGCCGTCATCAGTTCATGCGTTTGGTAATCGGGGACTTGCCACAGCGACATGATGAGGTATTTCGCCCCGGCGATCTTGAACGCCCGTTGCAGGCCATAGACGCCCTCGTTGCCCTGAATGTCGCCCAGCCCTGTTTCACAGGCGGACAGCACCACCAATTCAGTATTCGACAAATTCATTTGGCTGATCTCATAAGCAGTGAGGATGCCGTCCTCCATGCCTTCTTTGATGGGCTTGCCCTCTTGCCATATATGGTTGCCACCAGCCAAGATGAGGCCGGAACGGATCATCGGGTGTTCGCTCATTTTAAAAGCAACTTCACCCCCGGCCCCTGAAGGGGAGTCCGTCCGCTGTTTTGGGTCTGGAAAGAAATAACCATGCGTAGCGAGGTGCAGCACTCTGGGCGATGGGCCGTTTTGACTAATATTTTTAAATGCTTCTTCGGTTGCTGCATACCCTTTTTTAATTTCAGCAGGCATGGAAGCATGTTTCATAATCTGTTGGATGACAGCTACTTCGATGTCGGTGCCGTTGAGGTAACGCCATTTACCGCCGCGAAGGGTAGAGTCCGTTTCGTTAAAATCAAGGTCGCCACGGGAACGGGAGGCGATTTCATCAATGGCCAAAGCAGCATTGGCAGTGAGCATAGCGGTGGTATCGGCATCGTACTGGATACCGCCGAAAAGGAGGGCGGAATTGTTGGAGTTTTCAAGCTCATTCTTAAAAACGAGTTGGCGGGTACTGCCCAGTTGCACTAGGTTGTAATGGTCGGCGAGGGTTGTTCCTTTCTCCGTGGGGATGGCGCCTAGGTTCAATCGGTGCAGCAAACCGGATGGGGAATAATAGATTTTATCGATACCAGTTAAATGCTCCTCCAGTGGCTGCCAAATCATTTCGTACAACGATTTTTTTGGCTTTTCAAAGTCAACGTTATACTCCTTGTCAAATGCATAAAGGACGTTGACATAATCAGACTTGCGGGTGTTTTGAACTTCAACAAGGCTGTCAAGGGATTTCTCATCAAACAGGGGTAAGAAAAGCGGATTCTCACTTTTATTTTTCAATAATAAAGCGGCGTAGGCTGCTCGGCTATCCGCCTTATCTTCTTTTACCGTAAAATGAACAAACTCGATGGCGGCTTCACGTGGCAAAAGCTTGCCTTGAACCTCTTGCCAATGAGTTACTTCAGAAGCATTTTTGAACGTAAGGTTTTTAAGCAATTGCTTTTCCAATTTTTCCGCCTCTATTTCCAGTTCTTTTGTTACAACCTGGTCATCTGCCGTTTGGGAATAACTTTCCCCCAACCTACGTTGAAGCGCTTTCCATTCCAGATAAACCTCTCTCAGAGAGTCGTTGGCAACAGCCATTTCCCTTTCCAATCGGATCGCATTTTCCAATATCATCCCTTTGTAGAAAAGGGCATCATTGTAGGCAACCCCGATCTGAGAAGGCAGCACATAGCCATATTTCAATCGTAAGCCCTGAACAAAATCCAGTGATTCCAGATGAACTGGCAATTTAAAAAGCAATTCATTGGAACTGAGGTGTTTGGACGAGTTCAGCAGGTGTTTGCCCAGCGATACCGAAAATTTCTCAGCCTCCTTTAGTGCGTTTTCGTACTCCCCCATTTCTTGGTAAACTCCCGCAATGAAATTGTGCGTAGCAATGGTGTAAAGGTTTTTATCTCCATAAGATTTGCTTAAAATCCGCTGGGCTTCTTTATAGGCCGTCAATGCCTGCCTTAATTCCCCTTTGTTTTTATGGCATTTTGCAATTCCTGTGAAGCTCAATGCACTTCCCGGATGGTCTTGACCTTTTGTGGTATTCCAATTTTCCAAAATTGCCCTATGCATGGAATCCGCCTTTTCATTCATCCCTTTCTCAAGGTAAATATTTGCCAGATTATTTTGGGAGATCAGGGCTTCCCGATGGTTTGCCCCATAATTATTCCTGTAGACCTCTATGATCTCTAGGTAAATGGCCTCGGCTTCGTCCAACAAGCCTTCTTCTTGGTAAGCTTTTGCAAGGTTGCCCAATGAAATAAGTGTATAATTATGGTCTCTTCCGATGGTTTTTTCTTTGATTTCGATTGAGCGCACATAGTAGCTTTTGGACAACTCGGTCAGCCCCATTTCATTGTACAATAATCCCAGATCATTGAGGACAAATGCATACTGTGGGTGACTGGGGCCATACGCCATTTCTGTCAATTTTAGGCACTCCTCAAAGGTCGATTCCGCTTTTTTATATTGCCCCGTTTGAACATAAGCACCTGCCAAGTTCAGCGTAAAATGAGCCAGTATTGGATGATCCTTGCCTTTTATTTTTTTAACAATTTTGATTGCTTGCAAAACATATTCAATGCTTTTTTCAAATTCTCCTGTTAGCTGGCAGATACGGCTTAGATTGCTCAAACTCATTCCATAGTCAAAACTATCTTCACCCATCACCGCTTTCCTGATCTCCATAGCTTCATGATGGGCGGAAAACGCTTTTTTTGTGTCACCAATCTGCCCATATAGATTGCCCAGGTTATTGAGGGTCATGGCATATTTTGCGTTGTTCTTCCCCATAAGTTCCCCTCTTAATCTCAAGCTTTCCTGAAAATCGATTTCACCTTGTGGGTAATTGGCCATCTCTAAATGTAGCGTACCTCGCAAATGAACCAAACCTGCATATTCGACATTTTCCCTGCCAGCCAGTTCTTCTTGGAGCATCAAAGCCGCTTCACAAAGTTGGAGGGCACGGTCATAGTCACCCATGCGCCAGTAAATGCTAACTTCTATATTGCAACTTGTAATATATGGAGGATTTGGCTGGCCAATGATGGGCGCTTCCAGTTGCTTGGCTTTGGTGACCGTTTGTAACGCATCCTCAAATTGGAAGGCATCTAAAAGTGATTTTGCAGCATCATTCAAACTGTCAATAGTTACGCTTAAGGCGGAAGGTTCGCCATTTTGTGCTTTAATATTTACAAAAGCAAAAAGCAAAAAAATAGTAGCCAAGTATTTCATAAAATTTATTCAGAAAAAGCTAATTCCTTTTATTGAAAACCTCCAATAACCTTTTAGCTTCTCTATAAAATAATTGGTTTTTATTTTTTATAATTAATTCAGCTTCTTGGATGGCTTTTTCTTTTTCCAAATTAATTAAATAAGCGAGGGATTTATACCAGGCAATATTTTCCGACCAGCTTGATTTATTTTTTATTTTATTAAAATATCCCAATGCCTGCGCCCCTTCCCGCATTTCCAGCAGACAACATCCTTTTAAAAAAGCCAATGTGTCATTCTCTGGCGCCTCCCTTTCCAGCAGGTACAATTGCACAAAAGCATCCGTTGTGTTTTTCTCTTTTAACAAATTGGCCACGGGAGCAAACCGCTCATTGAACTCACCCGACAGGGGTTCGAAACGGGTGACCCAAACGGACTCGACCAGTTTGTCCCAGTCTTCCCTATCGGCATCGTCCCCACGCACGCCGGACTGTTTGGGAGGAGGCTGTGTGGTAGGATTTTCTGCGATGGGGCGTTGTGGGATTTGCCTAACTTCTGGCGTTTCTTGCTCCGCTTCTTTTTGTGTGGGTGGCTCAGCAACATCCTCAACATCAGCAGGTTGGGGCTCTTCATACAACGGATCGTCTATGGGGATCGCTATTTCATTATCATTGTTTGGGTAAAAAAACCAGAGCAGGCCCACAGTTAAAAATAACAGTATGAACAATGGGAAAACCCATTTTTTTTTGGTTGATTGTTGAGGTGGGTTGTCCCCTCCTTCATTGGCGATGGCAGCGGCTATTTTTTCCCGAAGCATTTGTGATTTCAAACGTTCGAGAAAAACTCGTTGCTCGTCCAACTGCCTTTGAAGAGCAGGATCGGACTGCAATTGTTGTTCAAACGCAAGCCGCTCCGCTTCGCTCATTTCATTGTTCAAATATTTTTCTATGTCAATATTCATTTCATTTTTTAAATAAGTCCGAAAAGGAATATCCTTTTTCTTTGACCAGTGCCGCCAATTTTTTCAAGCATTGGGAACGCTTGTTTTTCAAGGAATCTACCGTATTGTATATGGTCGTTTTTTGATTTACAACTTCTTGATCCCGCAGGTTGTCGTAATATTTCAATCGGATGACCTGCTCGCAGTTTTCACCCAAACCCTTCAGGAGTTTGCCAATTTCCAGTTCCGTTTCTTTTTGTAATAAATATTTTTCCGGGTTAAAATCAGCCACCACGTCATTATTATCTATCGGCACTGTGTCGAGTTTTCGCTTGCGCAGCAGGTTCGCCAATAGTTTACGGGACACAGCCATACAATAGGTAACTGGGTCATAATCCTGAAAAACAAAGGTGCCTTCTTCCATTTTTTTTAGTGTAACCAAAATGGCGTCGTTCTTCAATTCCTCTATGTCTTCTTTTTGGAGAAGGTAAATGTTGGGGATAGATTTTATTAAAACTGAGAGCTTTTCGGAGAGATGCCGAATGGCAGCACCATCCAACTCTTTAAGTGCTGCAAAAAATGCTTGTTTGTCTTTGGAGAAAACAGGTGGGCTGTTTTGCATTGTTTCCTGTAGGTTACGATTCTTAATAGCGGGCTAAATCTACGGATGTTTTTCTAAAATAAATTTCTCTACCGTACACTTTTTTAAAGGGGAAGGAAAAAGTTGTTTGAAAATTTGAAAAAACAAAAAAGGGCCGCTTCCTTTCACAGAAACAACCCACAAAAATGTTTCTGTACAAAAGTATAAAAAAAGCGATGAAATCCGCTTGCGGCAACCCCCAAGGCAACCATTTGCGAAGATTGAACACCCTTACTGCGATGGTCTGCAGTGCAATAAAAACGGGTAAAAGCTATTTGCACTCTTTAGGGTCGGAACTGCCACAGGATATTGACTCGGAAAGCCGGGCCAAACATGTAAAGCGTTGGTTAACAAACAAATACACGGATTACAGCCTGTCGTTCCTACCGTTTATAGGGCCGGCCCTGGCAAGCTATATTGCCCAAGACAAGGAAATGGTCTTTGCCATTGACGGTTCAGAGGCCGGGCAGGGCTGCACTGTGCTGATGATAAGCCTGGTCATCGGCAAACGTGCCGTCCCAATCTGTTGGCTGGTCAAAAAATGCAAAAAGGGCCATCTGCCCGCAAAAATGCACTTGGAGGTTTTTACCATCCTGCACAGCTTGACCAGGGGCTACACAAACGTCGTCGTTTTGGGGGACGGCGAGTTTGACAACGGCGAAGTGGTCACCGCTTGTAATGGCTGGGGCTGGCGTTTTGTCTTCCGTACCGCCAAAAACACCAAAATTTACGATGGGGAAGAGGAATACCCCATTGGCCGCCTTGGGCCGCAGGCCAATGAAAAGTTCTTTATTGTCCATGATGTGGCCTATGCCAAAGACCGCTACGGCCCGGTGAACGCCACCGTTTGGACGGAACGGAACTGGGACGGCCCACTCTACCTGCTGAGCAATTTTGAACTGTCCTACATCTGTGCCTTTTACTATAGGAAGCGTTGGAGCATCGAGACCTTGTTCGGTGACATCAAGTCACGTGGCTTCAACATTCACAAATCAAAACTGGCTGACCCTGAGAGGGTTGCGAAGCTCTTGATCATAATCTGCCTGGCGTATATCTTGATTTTTAGACTTGGGGAGGTTGAACAAAATTCCCCGTTATTGTCAAAAGTGACACGAAAAGACAGAATGGATTTGTCCATTTTCACTATAGGCAAAAAGTTGGTGGATTATTGCCTGAAGCGAGCAATCGAAATTGTTTTTTCATTTTCAAAGAACTGTTTTATCTCAACCTCTTAAAAAGTGTACGGTAGAGAACTGAAGAATAAAAAAAAATCCCGTTGGTGCTTGCCAACGGGATTTTTTAATACCCTAAAATGGTTGGAGTTCAGCTCCTTCTACCTTCTACCTCCAGCCCTCTACCATTTAGTTTGGTTATTTAACAACCAATTTCAAGGTCGCTATTTTTCCTTCTACGTTCCGGAAATTCAGGAAGTACATGCCGGCTGGCATTTCGTCCCTTGCTATTTCCAAGGTTGTACCGCTTACCTGATTGAATGTGCGGATTTGTTTTCCAGTCAGGTTAAACAAAGTCACGTCATACGTGGAGTTATTTGGGTTGCTGAAAGAAACAACCGTTCTGTTATCAAACGGGTTGGGGATAGCGACGAGGCTATTTTCCAATTCTCGGTCAATGGTATTCGTCAAGTTACAAGTAGGCAGGTCAGAAACGATAAAGCGGAGGTCAACGCAGTTATCATCTGCATCAAAATCTTTTCCTTCTGAATCCCAAGGAGCGCCCGGATTAGCAGGGCCTTGGTTAAACACCATGTAAATGTTTTCCAAATCGCCGAAAGAGGCTAAGCCATAATAGGCAACAGGATCCAAGATTACCTCAAAAACATCGCTACCATCATTGACCGCATTCATGGCACCGGCATCGTCCCAAGCGACAACATTGGACCATGAGTTGGCACCGGAATGGAAACCGATTGCAGTCATGCCAGCCAAATCACCATTTGCATTAGGGCAGTTCTGAGCTTCATCAAAACTAACTTTTACCATGCCCGTGTTGGGGTCCTTGCAGCTTCCAGCAGTTTTCAGGGCTGGGCTGGAAGTAGTGGCTGGATCGAAAGTACAAGCAGGCAATTGGGCGAGGAAAACCCGTAAGTCATCACAGCTTCCGTTTAAGTCCAAATCGGCATCTTTTCCTTCTGACGACCATGGATTGGCAGGGTCAGCGGGCCCTTGATTGAACACCATGTCGAGTTTCACAATATCAGCAATATCAACACCGTAATAGGCGGCAGGGTCAATCGTAACAGAGAAAACATCATTACCATCGTTCACGGCGTTCATGGATCCAGCTTGATCCCATGCGACCACATTTTGCCATGAATTTCCAGAAGAAAGGAGGGTAACACCTGTGTGGAAGCCGATTGCGGCTAAACCTCCCAGTTCACCTGCAACTACGTCGCAGTTCAGTGACTCATCAAAAGAAATAGTCACTGTACCATCGGCATTCATGCAAGAGTTGGACAAGGAAGCACTAGTGACAGCGTATGGATCAAAACAAACACCACATTTGCCAAAACAAATAGCATCCAGCACCAAATGGAAACTCGGGACATCCAACAACCTCTTGTTGCCGATAAGGCCACCCAATCCACAAGGAAGTCCAACAATGTTTTCGAAGCCGAGAAGACCATTGCGGAAATTGTATTCTACTTCTTCGCCTGCTTTCAAATAAAGGGTTACTTCGTAAACATTATTCCCCACATCTGTCATCTCGGTGTCAGGGAACGTCAAGGAATTAACCAGCCATACACCATCTGTTGAAACCACCTCATCCGTCATGTCCACGCGGAAAGTGACATTGACAGAATCCAATACAACACAGGCTTCACACTTGTTAAAACAGACAACATCAATCGTGGTGTCTTGCGCAGGAACGGGCGTCCAACGGTTGGAGCCATTGCCGCTGAAGAGACAGTCACCGTCAAAGTTTTCCCAACCGCCAGTGCCGTTTTTGAATTTATATTCAACGGTGTCGCCGGGCACTGCGCCGAAGTAGCCCGTCCAGGTACCGTCGCCATTATCGCTGATTGGGGTGTCCGTCCAACCATTGAATTCGCCAGCGATGAAAACACCTTCCGCATTGACTGTTTCAAACTGCATGTCCACTGATATTGTAACCCCAACTTGCCCACAGGCGAAGCAAGAATTGAAACAAACAGTCCCTAAAGTAGCATCAGATGCAGGTACATTGACAAATCGGTTCCCACCACTTGCCAAACATGGCCCACCAAAACCTTCCCAGCCATCTGGGCCATTTTTGAACTTGTACTCCACCAAAGCACCAGCATCCAAATCGAGGGTCAAAGACCAAGTGCCATCACCATTATCCATCATGAGGGTGTCCCCCCAACCATTGAACGCGCCAGCCATCCGAACGCCAGCAGCATCAACGGTTTCATTGGCCATGTCCACCGTGAACGTAATGCTGGAAGGGCCACCACCGGTCATGCAAGCCTCGCAAGAATTGAAACAAACTGTGGCCGCAGTAGAGTCTGCTGCTGGGCCAACTACAAATCGGTCGGAACCAGCACCGTTGGCCAAGCAGTCGCCATCGAAGCTTTCCCAACCATCCGGGCCATTTTTGAATTTGTAATTAACAGTCTCACCAGTGGTGATGCCGATTGTCGTCGACCAAGTACCATCGCCATTATCGTTCATAGCGCCATCCGTCCAGCCATTGTGGCTGCCAGCGATGAAAACACCTTCAGCGGCAACGGTTTCGTTGGCCATGTCAACGGTGAGGGTCACTCCTTCAACACCACAGATGAAGCAAGAATTAAAGCAAACGACGTCAAGGCTATCAGCGGCGGCAGGCACGGTGAAGCCCCGGTTACCATTCACCAAACAAGGGCCGCCAAAATCTTCCCAGCCACCATTGCCGTTTTGGAATTTATACTCAATAGCGTCCCCTTCGGTTAGAGACTTCGTAATAGACCAAGTGCCATCTCCGTTGTCGGTCATTGGCTCTCCCGTCCAACTGTTAAATGCCCCAGCGATGTGAGCGCCATCAGCTGCAACCGTTTCGTTGCTCATGTCCACTGTGAACGTGACATCAACCTGACCGTAACCAAAAAGGCAGGCAAACGTGAGTAGCAAAAATGTGAAGTAAAATCGTTTCATAATAAGCGGTTTAGTTTTAATAGTCGCATAAGGCAGTTTCCTGTCCTATGGGGCTATTCTTAAGTTTCAGTACTATTATTGATTTGATTTGAGAATGTATTTTCAGTTGACCAACGCCACAAAAGTGGCCTGCAGCCAGCCAATCTAAACAGCGCCCTATAGCCGCAAAAAGCAGCCTGGTGTTTTTGTTTAGTAAAGGAAAAGCTTCGAAAAAGTGATAAAAGCCGGACAGCTCTAACTGGGCAGCATATCTGGACAAACAACGGAAAGCCATTTTGAGGACACCCATTTTTACCACAAAGAATGCCCCTTGGCAGGCCGAAGGCAAGGCGAGAAAGGGGATGTCGGTCCATGTTATTTGTTTCACCAGATAAGGTTGTTTACGTTGTCCAATAATGTCTTCACTCAGTAAAATTAGGAAGGTAGTTGTCAGAAAAAAACTACTTTTCAAAAAGCATCTGAAAGGTAAAAAAATTAGTACACATCAAAATACATGAATGGTTACAAAACGTTGACAAGGCTTATAAAATACTGTATTTCAGACATTTGCGCTCATTTTAGTTTCCACCAACACTTGCTTCAATTGAAATCCAGCCGACGTTAACTTTTACCGAAATTATGATTTGAAATTTGAATAATAATAGCCAAATATTTGGGTACATGCCTGTCCGTCTTACTTAATTTGACAGCACCACCACAAGTCCTAATATGGACTGCTTATCCCCTGCTTTTATACTTTCATACCGCCACATTTTTATGCTGGTAGAGGACGGGGTTGATCGGCGTGTCGATCACCTCCCCGATTTTTGCCCCCGGGCACCAAGTGTTCCAATCGTTCACCTGGTTATCATTTTCCGGCTTTTTTAAAACCATGTTTTTATCCATGTAAATAATCGTCATGACCCTGCGCATCTCGTTCGTTGTGTTGGCACCTGCCCGGTGAAAAACCCAACCCGAATGAAAACTGACCTCCCCTACATCAAAAGGTTCGATGATGTGGGGGAAATCAGTGACCCGCAACTTTTCGGTCATTTTCTTCTCGCTCTCGTCGCCAATAGCCAATTCCCGCCCCTCCTGAATCACATGGCTCCCCGCACTAAATTCAAGCGGCCCCATTTCGAGGGGCGTTCTCTGCAGGGGTATCCAAGCTGTGATGGTTTTATCGGAATTTAACGGCCAATAATACTGATCGGCGTGCCAAGGCGTGATGCCGCCACCCGCCTCTTTGTAAAGCGCTTGGTCGTGGTACAACCGCACCCCTTCGACCTCCATCAAACTGGAAGCGATCTGGGCGATGCGTTGGCTGAAAACCAGTTTTTTTATCTCATCGTCCTCCCGCCATAAATTCATCAATTGCAAAAAAGCTTTTCCGTACGTGTCCCGTTCAGTCAACGGCACCTCCACTGTGTTTAACTCCGCTACCTTTTCGCTTACCACCCGGTTGAAATGCTCAATGGTCTGCTCATCCAAAACCTGTTTGATTTTAATGAATTTATTTTTTTGGTAAAAAGCAATTTGTGCAGCGGTGACGGAAAATGGCTCGTTTAACTTATTTAGAAAATCCATGCAATGTGTTTTTATTCAATTTTATTTTTAGGCTTTTGGGGGGCGTCAAATTTACTGCTTTTCCGTTTTCCCAAATAAAAATTCCATCGGCACATGGAATCTTTTATGCCAATCATTTTCGTGGTGCGCAGCCCCTTCATATTTCATGGTCATCCAATTTTTGTTTCTCTCAAAACCACGTTTTTGCATGGCTGCATCCGCTAAAACTTGATAGGGTTCATATTCTCCATCCAAGCCTTCGGTGCCATAATCAAAATATATTTTATGCGTCGCCGGGTCTGGCAGGTTATTTTTTATATACTCCGTAAATACACCATTGAGTGCCGGCCAATGCGTTGAAAAGCAAGCCGCCCCCCCAAACACATCTGGGTATTCGCAAATGGCATACGCAGAGATCATTCCGCCCATACTCGACCCTGCCACAAAAGTATTTGCCCGGTCTTTTTTTGTTTTAAAATTGGCATCGATAAATGGCTTTAATTCCTCCACGACAAATTTTAAATGCTCGTCCGACTCGGGTGGCATTTCTTTGAATATTTTATACCACTCGTGTTCGGTCTCGATTATGCGACGTTGCACCAATTCTTTGGGTTTGGCAGGCATATATTCAGCCCCCCTTTTTTCAGCGCCATTAAATATACCGACGACTATTATTTCTGGGACTGCGCCGGCTTTGTTCAGGCTGTCCAAAACTTTATTCACCCGCCACCCCGGATTGTATTCCCCACTCCAACCTTTTGTGCCATGAAATATATTTTGCCCGTCGAACATATAAAGCACGGGGAGCGCTTCCAGCTGCCCGTATTTTTCTGGAAGCCATATTTCTATATCCCTTGGGTCTGTATATTTCGAGGGGAAATTTTTATACAATAAAAATGATTCGGGAGACATAGCTGGTGCTGGGTTTTCCATGGCCAGATTTGCTTTTTCACTAGTGCAAGCCGTGGACAAGACGACTGCCAATATTGCCGTTAAATATTTAATTATTTCCATTTTTTTTAAATAAATTAGACAATTAATTTACCTCTAAAATAAAACCTTTTTTCGGCCCGATGGAAAGTGTTTGACCCAATATTATTTCTTTTCCAGCAATAATATCTTTTCCCGTTGCACCATTTTTCAACAACTCTCTATATTGCGATAAATCAATTTCCCGCTGCTCATCGGCTTTATTTAATACCACCATTATTTTCTGTGCGTCATTATACCTAAAATAAACATACACATTATTTTGGGGGGCGAAATGCATTAATTTTCCATGATGGACGGCCGTAGCTCCTTTTCGCCAATTCAATATTTTTTTAATAAACTGCTGCGTATTTATTTGATATTCCGTTAACCCCTTTCCCGTAAACGCATTTATTTCGTCGCCGCTCCAACCGCCCGGAAAATCACTCCTAATATTACCGTGGCTGTCGTCCCCCGTATTCGACATTAATATTTCAGTGCCGTAATAAAATTGCGGTGTACCGCGCATGGTGGCGAAATAAATAATGGCCATTTTTAAAAAATCAATATCCTCATTTAACTGGGTAAAAATGCGGCTCATGTCATGGTTGTCCGGGAAAATAACATGCTTGTCGGGGGCCGGATAAATAAAATCCAGAGAAAGCATTTCGTATAAATTGACCATGCCGGAATTCCAAGTATCCTCCTCCACCAGAGCGCTGACAAATGCATGCTGCAACGGGAAATCCAGCAGGCCCGGCAGACAAGAAGTGTAGCCGTCCGGGTTTATTTTTCCATTTTGCCAATAAGCCAAAATGATCGGGTTCAAACTCCATTCTTCGCCACAAATATTGAAATCGGGATATTCATCCATCACGGCACACGTCCAATCGCTCATAAAATTTTTATCAGAATAAGGGTAAGTATCCATCCTCACGCCAGCCAATCCCAAATACTCAATCCACCAGATCGTATTTTGGATTAAATATTTGGCCATCAATGGGTTGCGCTGATTTAGGTCGGGCATGGATTTGACAAACCAACCATCGGCAAAATGCTCAATATCGTATTTGGAAGCATATGGGTCGCGCAAAGTCGTCCGGCGATGCGAGGTGTAAAAAGGGTTGTCAACGTTGTTGATCCAATCTTTTGACGGCAAATCATTCATCCACCAATGCCCCGAACCACAGTGGTTCACCTAATCATGTCCATGATGATTTTTATGTTTTTCCCCGTGCCTTTTGCGCCAGTTCATTATTCCTCGTAGTGCCAGCGAGGTCAACCCGATAATAATCCGTGGTGGAGATAACCGTGGTAGATGATTCCGGTTGGTTATTTCCAAAATTGAGTTGAGCCAAATAGCGGTATATCCCATATCGGAAAAATAATCGGGTGCTGAATGTTGCCTGCAGGTCGCCTGCGTGCCGACCATGTTTGTCCATCGTTTTGTGGTCGGAGCATGCCCTCTATGTTGTCATTTTTTGGGTTACCATTAGCAAAACGATCGGGCGTGATGGTATGACGTCGGGGGTGTCGTAGCCTTTTGCGGCAGCGGCGTCTTCTTCCAGGGCAATAATTGATAATTAATTTCATTAATTATTTCTCCCGAATTATTTTAAATAAATGACCAAACTCACTACGGCATGGTTGTATTTTCAATATTTCAAAAAATGAAGCAAACAGGTAATTATTTTCCACCGAAACGATCCTTTCAATGGTAATACCGTCGTAATTAATTATCGGTTTTGCGTCCGCCACATTTTCTCCATATAGCATGATTTGCAGTTCGGTGTTGTTCCTTGCCCCGCCCCTAAAAATGGCGGCTCGATCCGCTCGACGGTAGATTGACCAAAGGATAAAAAAGGCAACAAGATAAAATAGCAGGATAAATTTTTTCATTATTGTTTTAAATAATTTTCAGGCGTTAAGTCTATAAAAGGGGATTAAAAAACCAAGACCCCAGACCGAAGGTAGAGATCGATTGAATTGAAGAAAATTTATGGTCGTCGTTCTACTGAATACTGGTCAATGCGGAAGGTGTGACCAATATTTTCCAAACAGTCTAAAAGCCAAAATATCTAAACTCCTGTAGCACACCTTCCCAAGCCCTATTTGTTTTATCATTGCAGCGAACGCCAACTTTTCAACAAGTCTCGATTTTTAACTAATTTAGGAAAAATGAAAAATCTGATCAAACTCATTTTATTGATGCTGTTTCTGGCCCCCGTTTTCTCTGCGTTTCCCAAACGACGCAACGGCTCATCTTGGAATTGGAAAATGCCGCCGCCGCCGCCATTAAAAAAGAAGCCACCGTTAAGAATACGACAAGGTGAAAAAGCAGGCAGAAGAAGGCTGACAAGAAGCCTGATCGGCAGAGAAAAAGCCGACAATACTCCGGCAAAGCGTCGAAGAAGGCGCCAAAAGTCCTCCAGCATGCGGGCCGAAGGGCTTGAAAAAGGCAACGCCGAAAAATTAGAAAGTCGAAAAAGGCAGGCGAAAAAGGCGACAAGATGGCAAACAAATCCAGAAGGCATCGGACAAAGCGGACAAGGCCCGAAAGAAAGCAGAAAAGGCCAACCGCGAATTGGAAAAAGTGGAAAAGAAATGGAAAGAAGCCAAAGAATTGAAAGAACAATCAATGGCAGCCCTGCAAGCACAAGGGATAGACAATTGTCCTTTGTCCATTGCCCATTAGGAATTTTGACACTGTTTTTCGACGCTGATAACGCTGGTTTTTATGATTTTTTATGACAAACAGCCGCCTCAGCGCTTTCAAATCAATCACTTAAAAATCAGCGTCAAAAAAATTCTCTTAACACTCCTAATTATCCATTGTCCGTTAATCATCCACCAACTTCTTCAGACAATTTCGCTCTACCTTTTTCCAGATCGTCCCAAAACGCTGGATAAGATTTGCCCACCACAGGATCATCAAGTATTTTTGTTTTACAAACATGGCGAGCGGAGCGGCTACCATCGCCATCCTGTGGTCTTCGTAAGTGGCAAATATTGGCGTACCCTCCACCACCGCTTTCCCTGTACCATGTAAGAAATCCTTTTCCGATTTTTTTGAAAAACGGCCTGGTAGCAGCGATGAGTACGACTGCACTGTGGAGTTCCGCACAGCGCACATATTGATGCGGTCAGTCTCTTTGATCCCGCAGTGTTTCCAGCTACATTAAATACCCCATGCACGCCGAGTCCTGCGCAGACGACAGCGAGGGTTTGAGCAACATCAGGACAAGGAAGGAAATCCCACTCGAAAAATGGCAGGCGGGGCGGCTGACTTGCGGAGGCGGACGCTTGTTTTTCCCCAAAAATTGCTTTCCACCCAAACGCTTCATCATTTTGGCAAAACAGAATCGCCCTGCATAACCACGCAAAAAGGCCGTGCAGGTCAGTCGCAGTCGTCGCTGGCGACTACCACTCTTCTTCTATCAGATGCCGCCGACCAATCGCTTCAACGAAAAATTCCTTTGCTTGATAGACTTGTGGTTTGATGTTGTGCGGTTTGTCCTCCATTTATATTTGTAAGCAGGACATCATCGCAAGCGTCATTTCCAGATAAACTTGAAGCGATTTCGCCCTCAAGTGGAGCGTCAAGCCGTTGGGCAAGGTCGGGGCGATCATCAACAGGGCAGAAATGTACTGGCTCTTTCGAGGTGTACACAAGAGGGGATGGTCAATTCGTTGTCGGCCCTGATGTTTTCGGTTCATTTATTTTCAAGGGTGGGTAGCCTTCTTTCCAAATACTCGATATCAGCCCCCAATTTTTCAGTGCTTCCTGAACGCTGATGGTCGCTCCTTCATGCGTTCCGACCCCGTCAACGTCTGGCTGCCTTTCTTCATTGCCAAATAGGCCGTCATAAAACGGAAAGTCGTGCCCGCTGCGCCTGCATCCAACTCCTCGCTGTCGGAAGCCTTGGGGCGCATGCATCAGTTCGAATCTTTCGACGTGGAAAGGTGATGGATGATACCGAAATGCTCGCCGCACAACGCGGATGATGAGCGCCCGATTTGCTGATGCTTTGGAGCCATCGAGGTGGATGTCCCAGCGGAGGTGGCGGTCTTTTTGGAAATGGTATAGGTCATGATCGCTCTGGGTTTTGTAGAAGCCAAAGCTACGGGAAGTTAGGAAAAGACCTCTTCCGACAGTGCGAAATTGAATTCCCGCTTTATTGGAAAGAGATGACGTGAATATCAACACCTCACTTGACCATTTAATTTTGGCAAACACCATGAGAATCCCAAGCCGATCTACGGCCAATCCTCAATTCAATCACTCTCCTTGAATTTTCGCCAGTTCAATGGCATCCACCAAACGCCGGGCAGAGATCCATTTTGAGACCAACTCTCTGTTAGCCTCAATAATTTTACCTTCTAGGTTTATGACTAAATTCAAAGGATAGCCCATCTGCAAAGACTAGTTCGGCGATATGCATGGCATCGGACATATTTCATAATCCAATGACACCTTTGACAAAATAGCCTCCAACCTTTTATTTGACCATCCCTACAAAGAAAAGAAAAACCACCTCGTCATCTTCTTCTTTATATAATGCTCGGACTTTATTCAATTCTGGCATTTCCTGAATGCCTGTTTGACAATTGGTAAACCAAAAATTTAATACTAAAATTTTTCCTCTGAGTTTACTATTTATTTCCCTGCCTGCCAAGCAGTCGATGGTCTTAAAGATGGCACTTTGGATTCAATCATTTTTGCTGTGTCCTTTTTTATGTTTCAAAATTGGCAATCTAGCAGCTTTTAACTGCCTTTCAGATGGTTTTTCCACCCTGACGATTTTTGCGGCAGTACAATTGAACAAATCCCTTTGCGAGAAAATAAACGGTATCAATATTTACAGCCCTATATTTTAATTTATATCGACCTCCGGCCATAAATTCATATTTTTAGTGGAATACCTTCCATCCCTGTATAATCATTAAATTCAAACCTAATTCAGTGGTTGAAAAAACTAATAAAGTATCTCCAAAAAGTTCACACCTGTAAGCCTTGCACAATTTTTCAACCACTGGCTTAAATGCCTTTTGGAAACCTCCAATACTTTACCAGGCTTTTCCCATTTATTTTTATAAAAATAGGCTATCCAATGGAAGGCCAGCAAATTCCTTATACACTATGGCGGAATCTAAATCATAATAAGTAATGGCATTTCTGGTAGAATCAAGATAAGCGAATTCAATAAGCGCTTCACCTTCTCACCGTCAAAATCTTTTTATGGGGATTCGAATAATCGACCAATGAGTCGTACTTCGACAAAAACCAAACATATTCAATCTGTAATGCTTTTTCCAATAAATTTTTGGGAAGGGTATCGCCCGCAAAAAAGGCCGGTGGGAAATAAATAGAAAAAGGTAAAAAATAATTTAATCACCACAACCGTTGCAAGGTAATTGGCTTTTAATTTTTTCACGTTGATCTTAATTTATTGAATTAGAAAGTATATTCCAGAAATTTCGGCCATCGTACTCACGACCTCTGACCCGCTTGCGCCAGACTACGTCCGGTGATCGACCCAACGGAACTGCCCCACGCCAATTCATATTGCAAGTTACAAACAACCCCCAACAACATGGCCTAAATATTTTTCAAATCTGAGTGGGTCATTTTCCCCCCTCACCTGTCTTTAACCTGAACTTAAAATTTAAAACGGTTAATGATTATGAAAAAAGCAACAATAGTTCTCCAGTCCCTTTTTGCAGCCTCCCTCCTTTTCTTGACCGCTTGCCAAAAAGACAAAGAAATCGTGTGCGACGAAACGATCTGGTACCGGGACGCCGACAACGACGGCCTCGGCAACCCGCTCATCAGCCTGCTGGATTGCGAACAGCCTTTCGGCTATGTGAGCAATCCCAACGACGACGACGATACCGTGGCCAGTAACAATGGCAGCAACAACGGCAATGGCTTGTCTGCCGTTGTCCAGACTTTTGGAAATAACATTGACCTGACCAACTTGGCCAATTACGCCAACCAGACCATCCCAAATTATATCAACGAGGACAATACTGGCAACAACCCCATCACCGACGCAGGTGCCACGCTCGGTCGGGTTTTGTTTTATGATAAAAACCTTTCGGTGGACAATAGCATCTCTTGCGCCAGTTGCCACCAGCAGGCATTTGCCTTTGGCGACAATAATTTGCAGAGCGACGGGGTGGCGGGGCAAACGGGCCGCCATGCCATGCGCCTTGTCAATGCCCGCTTTGCAGAAGAGCGCCGCTTCTTCTGGGACGAGCGCGCTAATTCTCTCGAAACGCAAACCACCATGCCGATTCAGAACCACGTCGAAATGGGTTTCAGTGGCCAAGATGGCGACCCCAACCTCAATGACCTGATGAACAAATTGGAGGCTATCCCATACTACCAAGAGCTGTTCACGTTTGTTTACGGCGATCCTGTGGTGACGGAGCAGCGCATGCAACGGGCGTTGGCGCAGTTCATCCGGAGCATCCAATCTTTTGATGCAAAATATGACCAAGGCCTGGCGCAGGTAAACAACGACAACGCCCAATTTCCGAATTTCACTCAACTGGAAAACATGGGCAAAGACCTTTTCATGCAGCCGCCCAACCAAGGTGGTGCAGGCTGCCAGGGTTGTCACCGTGCCCCAGCATTTGACATCGACAACAATTCCCGGAACAATGGCGTAGTTGGGGTGATCGGCGATCCCACTGCCATCGACGTCACCATTACCCGCTCCCCTACCCTGCGGGATATGTTCAACCCGGCTGGCCAATTGAACGGCCCGCTGATGCACGACGGCAGCCTTGCTTCCATTGAAGCGGTCATCGACCATTACGATCATCTCAACATCGTACCTGGCAACACCAACCTCGACAATCGGTTACGTGGCGGAGGCCCCGGCGGAAACGGCAATGGACAAAACCTAAATTTGACGGAGCAGGAAAAGAGTGCCTTGGTGGCGTTTTTGCGGACGCTCGGCGGGTCGAATGTTTATACGGACCTGCGGTGGTCTGATCCGTTTGGGGAATGATTTAAATTGAATAGGATTGAACGCAGATTTAACTGATTGAACAGATTTACACTGATTTTTTTAGCAAAATAAATCAGCGTAAATCTGTTCAATCAGTTAAATCTGCGTTCAATCCTACCTGCTTCGTTGGGTGAGTAAAAGTCAAATAATGCCCCCCATGCTCCCCCCTTCCACTTTGATGGCGGCCCCGTTCGTTGCGGAGGAAAGTGGGCTTGCCAAATAAGCGATCGTATTGGCGACTTCCTCCACTTTTGCAAAACGCCGCAACAAAGAGGACGTCCGTATTTCGGTAAAAAAAATCATTTTCTACTTCGGCTTTGGTTTTATTTTCCCTTGCTGCCACCCCCGATAAAATTGCTCCGCCCCTTCCGAAAGGGCACCGCAGCACCGTATTGACCTGTCACGCCCGTGCCTTTTGGTTAATTGTGCCAATCCTCTGGAAATAGGGAAATGCTGTTTGGTCATGCTGTAGGCGATTAAATCGGCAGGCACGAGCGTTGCACATTCACTGAAATAAATAAAATGCGCTCCCCAATTTTTTTCCACATTTTTGCAAAATATATCTGGACAAACGCACCCCACTCATCACATTTATTTCAAAATAACGATGCGTCTTCATCCGCCGTTTCAAAAAAAAAGAAACCGATTTATACACCAACATTATTAATTAAAATATCAATGGGCGGTGTTCTTTTATTAAAAAATCAATTTCTTTTTTATTGGAAAAATCAGTGAGAATGCCAGTAACGATTGCCTCCGGCATTTCTTTTTTAATTTAAAAATAGCATCGTCAATTCCTTTTTTGTCCGGCCATTAATACCAACGGCTTTGCACTTTCTTGTAACAAAATTTTGCTGTTGCAAAACCAACCCCAGCGGTAATCCGGAAATAAACGCTGTTTATTTTTTAATTTTTAAATCCATTTGAAAAAATGATTTTTATAAAATATTACGCCATCCCCAAAGGGCTAAACAACCACCAAATCAACAAAACCAACACCACCAGTGCCGATTGTCAATTTAACATCGGTGGTAAATTTTAAAGGTGGTAACGCCGATGCCCGTTTTTGGAAAGTCACCAATTCTTAAACTGGCCGTAGATTGTGGCAGCCCGTTTTGCTGACCAACATTAAAATAACTGCAGAAAATAAAAGGTATAAGGCAAAATGCAGAAAACGATACCGATAAATTGGCCCAAAAAGAATTTTCGGAAACGACCCAACTGCCATTATTATTTAAAAACTCAAAAAACTAAACGAGTCAGGCCGATGATAAAACCCGTCCACAAAGTAACGATCGCTCCACGGGCGTTAATCCATTTATACAAAAGGCCGAAAAGGAAAACAGCGGCAATTGGCGGGAAATATAGGCCTGTATACTTTGTAAATAATGAAAAATACCACCGCCCATCAACGCCTGCATAAATGCATTCAACCAACACTTCGACGATGATCAATACGACGGTTACGATTTGCCCAAAACGGACGAGGTCCTTATCAGAGGCATCGGGTTTATATTGTTGGTAGAAGTCGAGGGTCACGAGGGTCGAACTGGAATTAAAAGCAGAAGACAACGAGCTCATCAGTGGCCGCCAACAATCCTGCTATGGCCAAACCTTATACCGCTGGCAGAAAGGTCGTGATCATGGTGGGCAGCGCTTGGTCGGCATTGTCCATCGAAAAACTGATCGCCCTCTTTTTTGCAATAAGGCATAAGCGATAACACTCTGGATAAAGAATATAAAGACCCGCAGTAATTTAAAACCAGCAAACAATGCCCCTTCAAGTATTGCTGATATCTTTTGCTGACAAAGCCCGCTGCACAATATATTGGTCGGTACACCAGTACCACACCCCATGATGGGCGCACCAAACAAATATACCCGTCCAAGGGTATTCGGTATCGTCTGCGGGCCGCCATAAATTAAAAAAAAACGTTCGACCGGAGGATGGGCCGGCCGTCGGCCCGCAGCAGCGTGTCGATATTGATCACTTCCCCAACCGCCTATTTGATAAAGCCCGAAAAGAGTCACCACAATACAGCCGAGGAGCAAAATAAAAGCCTGCACCATATCCGTGTAAATAACGGCCCTCAATCCGGCCTTACACAGTATAAACCCAGTCGCGACCACGGTAAAAATAGCACCGGTCCAAAGGATGCTCTATGGTCTCAAACACCACACACACAGCAAAAATGAGATGAGGGAAATTTTGGTGATGACATAGGCCAAAATGGAAACGACCGACAAATAATTCCGGCAGGCCCGGGAATATCTTTTTTCCAAAACTCAGGTGAGTATAGTATAAACACCTGTCCGTAAATAAAGTGAACAAACACCCGTACCCAATAAAATCAAAACAAGGGCTGCTATTATTTCAAATTGGCCATGGGTATATCTGCCCACCAAGACCTGCGCCCGACACCCCCAAGATGATTTCAGAACCGATATTGGAAGAAAATAAGGAAGCGCCGACGACCAACCATCCCTGTTTTTCCTGCCAAAAAATAATCGACCGACTCCGCCGAGTGTTTTAAGTTCTCGGCTCACTAGTTATCCAAAGTATGAACCCAAAAATAAATTAAATGATACCAATGTCCCAACCAATTAGATTTGACAGCATAGTTTTTCGTTTTGAAATATTACGTTGGTTTCCTCCTCAGGCAGATCTGCAGATTTACCTGCGGAAAAACTGCTAAACTTTGCGGGAACTTTTGGCACTCCGCAGCAAACTACGTCTAATTATTGAAAACCTTTTTATCCATTCACCATTTTTCCAGCCTCAACAATTTCTTCCAGCTCCGACAATTCCGCAATACCATATTTCCATTGTCCCACTCGTAAAGTCACCGGGAAAAGTGTATATCCTTCCGGGCGACCTCATTTTTCCATACCATCTGCCACTGCCGCAGCGGTTCATTGTCTTTCGGCGGGCATCATGGAAATATATTGAGCGATGCGGACTTTATCACCAGAGCGGTTGCCCGGATACCATGTGGTTGGCGGGAATCAAAATGACTGTGTCGCCCGCCTCCAACGCCACCGACGATTTTATCTTCTTGTTTCCGAAATGTCCGGTTTAAAGTGGTCGCGGTCGGCAGGTTGTGTCAGTTTCAAGTATCGTAATTTCTGAACAGCCAAGGGATGCACTCCGAAGCCACCCACGTTCTCGTCCAATTGGTCGGCGAGTGCCAAAACTCCTTGAACATTTTGGGGCCTCGTTTCAGGATCTAGTCCCAGTGGATGAACGCCTTATATTCATGGTTGGGGCGCATGGGGAAATTCAAGTTGGCGCATGGATGGTGACCCACAATTTTTCCGTCCCCAAATATCCATGAAGGCATCGTACACCCGCGGCATTTCGGCGGTTGTTCCAGAGGTGTTGATGGTTGTAAACCTCCACCATGCCAGTGCCTGCCAACTCTTTCATTTTCATTTCCGCCCTTGGCGGAAGTGTACCAAGTTTCAGGGTTGCTTGAATCTTTTTCTTCAAACTCCCAAAGGAAATCAGCGGTGGCTTGATTGTTCCGTGGCACGGCATTTTTGGATAATGCAACCCGTTGTGTTTCCAAAAAGCCCAGCTTCTGTTCTTCCGTGAGCACTCGCAGCGGTTCGCCGTTGGAGCGGTCATTCAAGGCCAGCTTGCTACTGGTGGCAGGACGGATTGCCGGGGATGTCCTTGATGGGCGTTGGGGATCATCGTGGCGGCTATGGTTATTGGTATTGCTTCTTTCATGATGTAGGAATTGTGGTGAAATAATGAGACAAATGTAGTGGTCGTTTTTCGCCTGCCCTACCTCCATATTAACCGATATTTGAACAATATTGATATTTTTGGCCCGATCATTGATCCAGTTGCATAATTTATACAAATCAAATTATGAAACCCAATTCGAGGTCATCAGTCCAGACACCAACAGTTCCTTTCGGTTGCTGCTCAACCCCGGCTCAACGACTTGTTCTATTACATTTTCACCCGAGTATGAGCTGGTCTTTATCGAAGGGGCAAATCTGCGACCCGGCACGTTGGCGACTATATTTCCAATATGAAAACAGTGACCTCGTTTTTACTCTACCCAATATCCCGCACCTCAATTTTGATTACGGCGTGCAGACCGAATAATACGAAAAAGTGGTGTTGCATATCCAGCCAACTTCTTAAGAATAAAAGATTCCACTGAAATATCGGAGCTGTCAACCATTTGCGGATTGTTTGAAAAATCAATCACGGCACGTCTCTTTCGTGAAACAAAAAAGTGGTGTGGGCGAACGGTTGAAGAAATTCCACCATTTACCGCCTTCCTATCACCCTGTATGCTGAATATTTTTAGAATTTAATGGTCAGCGACGAATTTACTCCTTTGCACAACACTTTACGTCAACCAACAGCCAAAAAGAGCAGGCTGCTCTCGGGCAGATTTATTCTTTATTGATGAAAATTACCAGCAGAAAATCGAAGTGGATCAAGTTGCGGCTTTGTGCAACGGCTACAAAGCAGCCTTTTGTCGTTATTTTAAAAAATGGACAGACCTTTGTTGGCTTTTTAAATCAATACCGGATCAGCCAAGCCAAAAGATTTTTATTGATGGGCAAAAATGCAAGTAGCTTCCTGCAGGGGTGTGGGTTCGAAAGCCTTTCTTCAATTGCACGTTCAAAAATAACCTATAAACTCCGATTGATTTGGGGACAGTGACTGAAGTGATTTAAACTTTTTTTGAAACCGTGTCGGACACTTTCTTCTGCAATAGACTACGATGCTTAATTTTTCTAAGGAGGCTATTTAACGAAGTGTCCGACACGTTTCTTTTAAAAAATAAAGTTTAAATCGCTTTAATTAAATAAAAGCCGCATTTCCACCGTTTCGAGTTTAGCAAACGATGGATTAGTCTTAAAAGACCGTGCAACTGAAAAAACTAAATGTGTCAAAGCAGCTTCGGAAACCCATATTTCATCAAAAAAGCCAACGCATTTTGCAGGTTAATGTGAGCCGCCCACTCCAGCCCAATTTTTAATTCCCAATTAATTCCTTCGATTAAAATTAAATAAGCATCTGCGTTTTTTCATAAAGTTCTTGGCTTAAAAACAAAACCGTTTCGTGGCAACCGAGCGTAGTAAATGAAAATTTTTTTGCTGCACCAATAATGGCTTAAATAAAAAACCATTCTCCAATCTCCCTGAAAAGCATCCACAAAAATGACCCGTCATATTGACTACTTCTGACCAATCGGCATCCTCAACTTGCAATTGGTAGCGAAGCAATGTTTCAGAAAATCTCCACCTTTTTCACCTACTTCCACAAAAGCCCAGCCCAGCCCGTCGTCGCTGCGGCCACTGTTCCCAATGCCGATCATCAAGGCTTTAGCGTCGGCAGATTTCGAAAATCCTGCCAGCATTAAGATGATTTAATCCGGCTCATACAGCAAATTATTTTGTGGTCAAAAACCGAAACGTTCAAGGGCATTTGACCGATGGCATGGGTCGCACAGTTGAGGCAGGGTCAAACGCACGGATCGCACTCTCTGACTCATTCAGCATGCCTCCAGTGACTTCCGGTTGTTTCTCCAATACATTTTTGGCAACCCACCGCACGGCCCGGTTCATCGCCTCATTGTTGTGGGTCGTGGACACGATGAGGTTGCATTTGGTGATCATGCCCTTTTCGTCCACTCGGTAATGATGGATCAATGTGCCACGGGGCGCCTCGATGATGCCGACCCCTTCTGGCCGACGTACCCCTTCCCGCCTGAGGTCATCCCCAAGGATGGCGTCATCGTTCAACAGTTCTTTCATCAGTTCGGCGCAGTGCAACGTTTCGATCAGGCGTGCCCAATGCGTGTGCATGGTGCAGTTGTTGGGTTTGCCGTCCCAATAGGATTTAAACGCGTGCAATTCCTGATTGGCCAGTGGCGTCGGGATGTAATCACAGACGTTCAACCGGGCGAGCGGACCGACCCGGTTCCAGCCATTTTTCATCCCCAGGTTTTTTAGGTAGGGAAATTTCATGTACGACCATTTCTCCACGGCCTCCTGGAAATATTGGCGGTAGTTGTTGCCGTCGATGTCATTCAGGGTGGTGTGGCCGTTGCTGTCAATGGCCCGCATTTTTCCGTTGTACAACTCCAAGGCACCCTTCTCGGACACCAGCCCTAAATGGCCGGACGGGAAGCAGGCGAAACTATCCAGCCAAGCCCGGTTTTTTTCATGATAATCTTTGATGAACTGCACCATTTCCAAAGACCATTTAATCATGGTGTCCACATCTGGGGTGTCATTTTCTGTTAAAAAATAATCCCTTTCTGCGGGGAAAAATGTTTTGTGGACACCCCCCGGCACGGCAGCGATACCGTGTATCCGTTTCCCCGCAATGGCTTTGATGATCTCCTGTCCGAATTTTCTCATGAGGATGCCTTTGCGGGCCAGTTCTTTGTTGGACTTGGCCACCGCTACGATGTTCCTTAGCGCTGGTGGCGCATCCAAACCAAACAACAGATCGGGGGAAGCGAGGTAGAAAAAATGCAGGGCATGGGACTGGAACACCTGCCCATAATGCAGCAACCGCCGCAATTTGTCAGCTACCGGAGAAAGGTCCTGTGGGTCGAGGCCGACAATCTGGTCGATGGCCTTGGCGGCGGCCAAGTGATGGCTCACTGGGCAGATGCCGCAAAGGCGTTGGACCAGCATCGGCGCTTCCCAATAGGGATGCCCTTGGATGAAGCGCTCAAATCCCCGGAACTCAACAATGTGGAAAAAGGCATCTTTCACAGCGCCATCTTCGTCGAGGTGGACGGTGACTTTGCCGTGGCCTTCCACGCGGGTGACAACGTCTATGGCTATTTTTTTTGACATGGTGCTTCGGTTTTTTGGTTTTTTTGGCCGGCACACCGTAATACCGGAGCACCGATAAACCGCCTAATCATATTTAAATTCTGAATACAAAACCGAAAACTCATCGCCCCACAACAGGCTGTTCACTGCTTTCCAAATATGGTTGGGGGAAGGCGGGCAACCGGGGATGAAGTGGTCGATTTTTACGATTTCATGGCAAGGGTACACCTTGTCCAAAATCTTAGGCAAATCCTCGTGGTACGGGATGATACTTTCCTCCGGCTCGGTGGTCATGGAGTTTAGATAGGCTTCTTCGAGGCACTCGGCCAGTGGGATGGTGTTTCGCATCGCAGGCACCCCGCCCCATATTGCACATTCACCAACGGAAACGAGGATCTTGCATTTTTTCCGAAATTCCCTCAGCACCGCAATATTTTCAGTATTGCAACAACCGCCTTCGATCAGCCCGATGTCGCATTCTTTCGTAAATTTTTTGATGTCTGTCAGCGGTGATTTATGGAAATCCACCACCTCGATCAGGTCGAGCAGCCCCAGGTCAATGTCCAACATGGACATGTGGCAGCCGAAGCAGCCAGCGAGGGAAGTGGTCGCAATCACCTTTCGGTCTCGCTTCTCTGGATTTTTAGTTTCCGCTGATCTTGCCGCTGGTTTTTGTTGCACGGATTTCATGTCAAATACACGATCCCCAAATGGCCGGGCCATGCTTTTCCCCCGCACCAAGATGGCGCCCGTTGGGCAAATGTGCATCGCATTGATGGCCTGCTCCTCGCTGAGTTTGGCCTCCTGCTCATTGTCGATGCCGACCACTGTTTCGTTGCCCCGGTTGCAAAACGAAAACACCCTCGCCCCGTCATCCGTGAAAATTTCTTCCACGCAGCGGCGGCATTTTACACAGCGGTTGTGTTCAATGACGATTCTTTTGGGGGTAAAATCTATCAGCCGGTCTTTGAACAAGTGAGGGAAACGGGTGTGCGAAATCCCCATTTCGTAAGCCATGTGCTGTAGGTCGCAGTCGCCGCTCTTTTCGCAGGCCGGACAAAAATGGTTGCCTTCAGAAAACATCATTTCGACAATCGCCTGACGGGTATCTGACAGAACTTCAGTATTGAGTTCGACCTCCATGTCGGCCTCTGTTTTGGCCGTGCAAGCGGGCCTTGCCTTTCCGTTGATCTGGCAAGTGCAGACCCGGCAAGTGCCCAACGGCGGATCGATGTGCTCGTAGTAACAAAGCGACGGGATGAAGATGCCGTTTTCTTTCGCCACTGTGACGAGGTTGCGGCCAGCCTCCACCTGCAAAGCTTTGCCATCAATTGTTATGGTGATTTTTTTGGACATCGGTTGGTTGTTGCTTGACTAAGGAACGGTGATAAATAGATTTACTAAATCTTGAAGATTTAGCAAATCGGCCCTTTAACCTAATATTTTAGTCTCCGAATTGCTCGTAGGGTTGCAGGGCTTTTTCCATGTCAAATTTTTTGTTCAAACCTTCCCCAAGCGGATCGACTTTTGAGGCAAAATAGTCGGGGAATTTATCCAGCGCCATGAGTAGGCTTCGGGTGGCCATTTTACCCAAACCGCAACGACTGGTCATGGCCATGACGTTACCCCACTGCTTAACTTCCTTATAGTCAGACGAGTAGGCCAATCCATTAGCTATTTTATCCAATTTCCGTTGGATGATAAAATTACCCGCCCGGCAAGGCGTACAGACGCCGCAAGACTCCTGTTTGAAAAAATCCGTGAAATTCCGCAGGATGTTCAACACGTCCCGTTTGGAGTTGAAAATCATAAACGAGCCGCCACATTGGAGGTCGTCCAAAGCGATGCTCCGGCCAAATTCTTTGGCAGAAACGCACTCCCCCGAAGGGCCGCTCACCTGAACATAGTAGGCATCATCAGCGCCACACATTTCCAAAATATCAGCCACCTTCGTGCCCCATTCCACTTCGTAAATGCCGGGCCGGTGGCAATCCCCAGAAATGCTCAACAGTTTGGTGCCCGGCGATTGGGGCGTGCCCGTTTTCAAATAATGGTCTGCTCCCAATCCAATGATCCGGGCGGCGGCGCAAAACGTTTCCACATTATTAATAACGGTCGGTTTGTCGAGAAAACCTTTTTCGGTGGGAAAGAAAACTTTGGCGCGGGGCTCGCCCCGTTTGCCTTCCATTGAGTTCAGCAGAGCCGTTTCTTCGCCGCAGACATAAGCTCCCGCACCGAGTTGGATGCGGATGTCAAAATCGAAACCTGCGATGCCCGCCACATTCTTGCCCAGCAGTCCCCTTTTCCGAAAATCCGTGATGGTGTTTTCCAACCTGTTCAACAACCACCTGTACTCTGCCCGCAGATAAACAATACCTTCCCCGGCGCCGACCGCATAAGCGGCAGCTATCATCCCTTCCAGCAGCAGCCCCGGTAATTTATTCAGGAGTACCCGGTCTTTAAAGGTCCCCGGTTCGCCTTCGTCGGCGTTGCACACAATGTATTTCGGTGTGGCAGGTTGTTTTTTACAAAATTCCCATTTCAGTCCCGTTGGGAAATAAGCGCCTCCCATACCCCTCAGTTTGGATTTTTTCAACTCCTCTATCACCCCTTCCCTCCCCAAGTTCGGTAGCTTCCAAACGGCCAGGCCAGGTTGGTAGTCCCTGAGCAGGATCCCTTTGTCCCCTTCCGGCACGAAGCGGATGTGATCCAGCACTTCATCACTGATGGATTCGACGGGTGTCCCTTTTTTTAGCTCCGCAATGATGCGTTTCACTTTGAGGGTATTCAAGTTGGTAAACGGGTGGAAATTGATGAGGGCAGCAGGTTCTTGGTCGCTCAGGCCGATGCAGGCCGTTTCTAACAAAGCAAATTTGCCCGAAGGGTCAGGCTTGCCAAAGGTGTTCCCAGTTTCCCGCTCAAAAGCTTCTTTGACCCGTTGGAACCCTTGGCATTCGGATACGATGCTGTTGTTCAGATAAATGACAAACTCCCCGGTCGGTTGGCGGTGGAAGAAATGGTAGAAGGAAATAATGCCTTCGAGTTCGATTTGGGAAATGCCCAATTCAGCGGCACATTCTTTTACAAACCCATCGGCGATAAAGCCGTTCGCTTGTTGGATCGACCAAAGATGGTCGAGGGTTTTGGCCCGATCTGCGGCTGCGGTTCGATGAGAATTGGTCATAAATCTTTGATGTGTTTGGAGACCATTCTACGCTGTCTCATTTTTTTACCAAACCGAAGGTAGAGCAGCTGTATGTTCTTAGAATTGATAATAATCAGAATAGGTGGGGATTAATATCATTTATAGCGGCCCACTTGGCTCAGTAGGCAATGAAATGTTAGCTCATGTTCTCTTGGTGCTGAAATGTTTTGCTAAAAAATGGGGATATATATTTAAGGATAGCTCCTTGCACTCGCAGCCATTTATTCCAAAGCATTGTAAGAAGTGTTGCAGACAGAAATAAAAATAAATAGCCTTTACCAACACACCTTTTGGCTACTTGGACATATTTCTTTTATTTCGCCAACTTTGGCCGTCAATTCTACTGACGTAATCCACTATTAAAACAACCCAATATGAAAAAAAAGCTTACTCGACTTTATTCGATTTTTTGGGCCTGTCTGACAGGCTACCTGTTTCTCTCCTTCTCTTCCAACCCACCTAATGGATTTACGGGTTCACCACCTTCTTTTACTACTTGTGCATCGGCTACTGGTGGTTGCCACTCAGGCGGATCGTTTAATGGTTCTATATCCATCACTGGGCTACCTGGCACTATTACCCCCAGTACAACTTACCAGATTAGCGTTACTTTAAGCCAACCGACCACATTTGCGGAATTTGGGGGTTTTCAGTTGAACGTACTGGACGATAGCAATAACAACTTCGGCACGTTGTCCAACCCCGGCCCGAGTTCTACGATTCAAAGTGGGTATTTTGAACACAACCCCGCACAAATTTTTACGGGCACAACCATTACTTACAATTGCGATTGGACATCTCCTGCTTCCGGCAACACCAATGTTACCATGTACGCAGCTGGCTTATTTGCCAACGGCAACAACGGCACCAGCGGTGATGAGGTCGTCACGACCGTGGCGTTGGGGTCTATGATGGCGGGCGGACAAATCCTCGTTAATGTAGTTGGCACCGATGTTAGCTGTTTTGGTGGTAGTGATGGAACAGCTACTGCTGTAGCGGTGGGCGGCGGCGGTGGCCCATACACGTACAATTGGTCGAACGGTATGTCAGGGCCATCCATTACGAATTTACCAGCAGGTACTTATTTTGTTACCGCAACCAATGCGAGTGGGATGCCGGGTACAGCTTCTGTTACCATTTCACAGCCTGCATCAACTGTTATCGCAACCATCATCAATACGATAGATATTACCTGCATCAACCCCATCGGCTCGGCCACAGCAGATGGTACGGGCGGCACACCGGGCTATTCATTCTTTTGGTCAAATGGGATGTCAGGGCCTACTATCAATGTGACAACGGGTGGCAACTATACCGTAACCGTTACCGATAACAACCAGTGTACGGCCACGGCCACAGCGTTTATCGCTGAAAATAATGTCGCTCCTTTTGCCGATGCAGGCCCCATAATGACCATTTCCTGTGCTAACCCAACAGCCGTTTTGGATGGCACTAATTCATCCAGTGGTGGAACGATAATTTATCAATGGACTACCCCCGATGGCAACATCGTAAGTGGTGCCAATACGGCTACCCCTTTGGTAAATGCTGGCGGTACTTATAACCTAATCGTAACGGATGTAATTAATGGTTGCACCGCTACCGATGCCACTTCGGTCATTTCCAACATTAACCCTCCGTCTGTTATGATCGACCCTCCGGGCAGTTTGAACTGCATAACTACTTCGGTCACTTTGGACGGGTCGGCCTCTTCTTCCGGGCCAAATATTACTTACCTCTGGACAACAGTAGGCGGCAATATTGTTTCCGGTGCCAATACCAACATAGCAGTAGTAGATGCAGCAGGCACTTATACGCTAACCGCAACTAATAACTCCAATGGATGTAGCGCCAGCTCTTCGGTGATGGTCATTTCAAATACCACTCCTCCAACTGCGAATGCGGGTGCCGACATGAGCCTTAATTGTAACAATACGTCGGTGATGCTGAATGGCTCTGCCTCTTCTGCTGGTGCAAATATTTCTTACTTGTGGACGACCACCAACGGCAATATCGTTTCGGGAGAAACGACCACTATGCCTATTGTGGACGCCGCAGGTACTTATACCTTAATGGTCACCAACAATACCAATGGCTGCACTGCAGCCGACGACGCCGTGGTCACTCAAACACCAGCCCTGATGGCTTCCATTTCCAGTCAAACTAATATTGACTGCAATGGCAGCAGCAATGGTAGTGCTACCGCTTCAGGAGTTGGGGGCAACGGCAATTATACCTACAACTGGTCAAATGGCCCAACGACCCAAACCATCAATGGGCTTTCCGCAGGTGTTTATACCGTCACGATTACCGATGCCGACAATTGTACAGCGACGGCAACAGCAACGATCACCGAACCCGCCGCTTTAACCGTTAGTGTAACGACGATGGACGAATCTTCCCCGGGAGCAGGCGATGGCACAGCCACTGCTAATCCAATGGGCGGCACGGGGGCTTACACATATTTATGGAACACCAACCAAACTACCCAAACAATCACGGGCCTTCCCGCAGGCACGTATACAGTCACGGTAACCGATGAAAATGGCTGTTCCCAATCCGGCTCGGGCACGGTCAATAATTTCGACTGTTCCAGTTTTTCAGCTACCGTAAGCACCATGAATGTCACTTGTAACGGCAGCTCAGACGGATCAGCCACCGTAACGCCTTCAGGCGGCCTGATGCCTTATGTATACGCGTGGTCGGATGGACAAACTACACAAACAGCCATTGATTTGACCGCTGGCAATTACATGGTCACGGTGACCGAAGATGCAGGTTGTCAGGAAGTATTAATGGTAACCGTTTCACAACCACTTGCGGTGTCTATTTCAGCCAATACGGCCAGCAACCCTTCTTGCAATGGTGGCATGGATGGCTCCATCACAGTCAATGCATCTGGCGGCAACGGCGGATTTACCTACCTATGGTCGAATAGCGGCATGGGCGCAACAATCGGCAATCTTGCAGCTGGGAGTT
This sequence comes from Saprospiraceae bacterium, assembly GCA_041392505.1. Lineage (GTDB taxonomy): Bacteria > Bacteroidota > Bacteroidia > Chitinophagales > Saprospiraceae > UBA6168. The sequence continues at coordinate 95,278 of JAWKLX010000016.1, forward strand.
ATACTGTAACCGCTACCGATACGACAAACTGCTCGGGCACTTTGACAGTCAATTTGGACAATCCACCATTGTTGGTTCTAAATAGTGTGTTGATACAAAACACTATCTGTAATGGCGATTCTACAGGTTTGGCGACCGTTGGCGCATCAGGTGGCACACCGAACTATTCCTATGAATGGCCTGATGGACAAACAGGCCCAACGCATGCCAATTTACCCGCAGGGGATTTCAGCGTAACGGTTACTGATGCCAATGGCTGTATGGACACCTTGGTGGTAACCATCACTGAACCAGACACGCTGTTTGTCAACGTTACTTCCACCAACGAAACGGCCGTTGGGGCCAGCGATGGCACTGCCACTGCCACACCCAGTGGTGGTTCTGGCGGATATACTTTTATCTGGGGTCCTGGCCAGGCAACCCAAAGTATTACCGACCTTCCCCCCGACACCTACTGCGTGACGGTTACTGACGACAATGGCTGTACAGTGGAAGGATGCACAACGATCAATGCCTTTGCCTGTGCCGGTGTTTCTACAACAACCAGCGGCACCGACGTTTCTTGTTTTGGGGAAAATGACGGGACGGCCAGCGTAACCCCCTCCGGTTTCGCTGATCCGGTCAGTTATCTTTGGTCAAACGATTCCACTACCGCTTCCATTACTGGGTTGCCTGCGGGCACTTACACGGTCACGGTGTCGGATGTGGATGGCTGCTCCAGCGTTGATGACGTTGTAGTTGGTTCGCCTACTGAGCTTTCTGTCAACACCACCAATGTCACCAATGCCGAGTGCCCCGATTTAGCAAATGGTTCTATTACCGTAGCGGGCAGCGGCGGTACTCCTGACTACACCTACGCTTGGGCAGATGGCACAACTGGTCCGACCAATGACAGCTTGGCCAGTGGCAGTTACGAGGTCGTAGTCACTGACATGAACGGGTGTACGGCCACGCAAAACATTGATGTTGCGGTTGATCCGGATACGGAATTGCCCGTGGTTGTTTTACAAGACATCACGGTTGAACTCGATTCAAATGGCGTGGCCATTATCGATGCCAGCATGATTGACAACGGCTCGACCGACAACTGCGGCATCGACACTATTATCATTGATATTTCAACCTTTACCTGCGCCAACCTTGGGGAAAATACCGTTGTCGCAGCAGTAGCGGATTTGTCAAATAATTGTGCAGCGGGCATGGCGACAGTCACCGTAGTGGATAACATAGCGCCAACGATCGAATGTCCGGAGGACATTTCAATCCAAAGCACCAACTGCGTAGAAGTGGTCAATTACGACCCGCCCGTGTTATCTGATAACTGCCCTAACCCAATCTTTGAATTGGTCGCTGGCTCGCCTCCTGGCTCAACCTTTCCGTCAGGGACAACAACCTTAACGTTTGAAGCAAGGGACGCCAGCGGTAATACTTCCACTTGCTCTTTTACCATCACGGTCAACAACGGGTTCAGTTCCAGTGCCACCGCCATAGATGCACTTTGCAATGCTTCGGCAGACGGGGAAGCAACTGCCAATCCGATGGGCGGTACGCCTCCTTATAGCTACTTGTGGAACGACGCCAACAGCCAAACCACTCAAACGGCTACAGGTCTCCCGGCAGGAAGCTATTCCGTCACAGTTACAGATGATGCTGGGTGTGAAACGATTGCCACGGCAGTCGTTATGGAGCCTACCCCATTGGTCATTACCGTAGACAGCATTACCAACCAAACGACAGGCAACATGGATGGCGCCATCGAAGTGACGGTCACGGGCGGCACAGGCGGTTATCAATTTGAATGGATATTGAATGGGAATGTCATTTCGACGGAGGAAGATCCGACAGGACTATCGGCAGGTGATTACGCTTTGCTGGTGACCGATGAAAACGGCTGTTCCATGGAGACGGATGCCATCTCTGTTATTTTATTTAACCATACCCTCAATCCAGCACTGGGCCGTTTTATCGACCTCTATCCAAACCCTGCCACCAACAAGCTATTTTTGGAATTTGATTTGCCAACCAACGCCGAAGTCAGCGTCAGCCTCTTCGACTTAAATGGCAAATCAATCCTGACTTCCGCTAAAGATTATTTTTCTAAGAAAATTATTAATTTAGAATTAAATAATTTTTCCGCTGGCTTGTATATTGTCAGAATTGTCGTGGATAATGAGGTGGTGGTGAAACGCTTTGTAATTAATTGATAATTGATAATGGACAATTGACAATTAAAAATAAAAAAGCCGGACACGAAATGTGTCCGGCTTTTTTATATAAAATTAAATGTCTTTATTTTAGTGACTCAGCACTTAGCACTATTCGCTCGCCACTATTTAATTTTCTTCGTCGAAATATATTTTGTAATAATTTTTCCCTTTTTCTTCGTCGTAGCCTTTTTCAATCAACTGTCGATCACCGTGGACATAGACATGGAAATTTTTATCCAACTTTAAAACCGACTTTAAAATGCGGGATTGTTTTTTTACGGCAGGTTCTGATATTTCAAATTCATCTACTACAGGTAAATTATTTTTCTCCTGATAATCCCTTCTAAATTCCTGAAAAGAATTGGCAATGTTTTCATCTTTAAAAACTTGGTTCGCATAATCCACTTCGTTAAAAGTATCGTTGTCCCGAAAATATTGCACAGAAGAATTTAATATTTCCATTTTATCAGCCTTTTCCACATCGAATTCTTTATCCATTGCTTTAGATGTAACAAATTTTTTGGTGGCCTTCATAAAGCTCTCCGTAAAATGATAATTGTCCGCACAGGGCTTCACTTGCAAAAAGCGGTCTTTCCAGAAACGGGCCTCTTCGCCTTTATTCGTTTTATCAATCACACAAAGCTTGTAACCGCCCAATTCATTGGTGTTTACAATTAAACAGGCCTTGTCCAATTTGTCTGTATTTATGCCGTGGTCATATTTCAAAACAATATTATTTCCTTCCGTCGCTGTTTTTAAAAAAGCCTGTTTGGTTTCTGATTTAAACAGCCCAATGGCATCGGTCAATTCATCTTCCAAAATAATATCCTGAATAAAAACGGCATATAATTCACCCGACTTGATGTTGGGGTGTTCGGAGCAGTCGTATAATAATTCCGCTATTTTTTTGGAAGACGCTTGAAAATCTATTTCGCCATTATTAAAAATATCATTAGCTAAATTATATAATGGATTTTCTTCACCTTCTTCATTCGTTAATTTAAAACTGAAATATTCAGGAGAGGAAAAATGGGAAAGAAAATAATGCTGTAATATTTCGCTCAATGCTGGGTCATTAATTTCCAGAGGATTTTCCGAAAGGATTAAATTTTCACCGTTGTATTTATTCCCAATTAAATGGGCCGCCATATTTTTGATCTGGCACTCACTGGTTTGTATCATCTGTTTTTGTTTTGTTCAGTTGTTAATTTTCAAAGAGGCTGCCCCATAAGTCACTTTTTAAAAAATATCGCAGAATTAAATTTCAACACATAGCCACATAGACTGAATGCTATGTGTTCTATGTGGCTATGTGTTGAAATTAAAAATTCTGTGTTGAATATTCCATATTTACTTTTGAGACAATCACTTTTGAAACTTAAAAATTATAGGTAATGGTATAGCCACCACTTTTTTTCTCTTCTGCTGGCACCTCCTTTTTCTTTTCCACATAACTATATGCCACTGCCGCTACTTTGGGCGCAGGTTTCTTTTTGGGCAATCGGAAATGGATTTGAATATTATTGTGGAAGATGACCCGCACACCACGGGTTGTTGGCACTTTAAACCTCAACAATTTGGCCAGCCGTATGGCTTCCTCATCACATCCATGACCGATCCCCTTTATCACCTTGGCATCGGTCACTTTGCCCTTGCGATCGATGTCATATTTCACATACACCGTGCCCTGTATTTTATTGTCCAAAGCCTCTTTAGGGTATTGCAAATTTTCCCCGATGAATTTCTTCAAGGCTGTCGGCCCGCCCTCATAGATGGGCTTTTTGATGAAATGCTTATCCTTTGCTTCTTTTTTCATGGGTGGTTGAATGGTTGTTTAGAAACCCGCAAATTGAAAAGTAATAAAATGCGGAGCAGGATGACTATCACTTTTGGCAAAGTCCCAACAGCCTGCCCCGAATTTACTTCGGGGTGCTCCTCCAAGGGTTTCTAAGGGAGAGCGGCGGTTCTTAAACCGCCGCTCTCCCTTAGAAACCCTTGGAGGGCCGAGCAGATCGATGGCAATTGCTTGAACGACCATTCGGCCCGCATGAAAACAAGTTGATTTGTTGATCAAATTATTGCTTTTCAATTTGCGACCCTATAAGCAACCATCTAATCTCTTTTTTCCATGTATTCCCTTAACGCTTCCAACTGCTCACGGTTGCCTATTACAATAAAACTTGATTTCGGGTGCAAGATCGTATCGGGGTTGGGGTTTACAATATAATTGCCATCTGGCGGGCGGTAGGCGATGATATTGGTCCCGGTTTCCTTACGGATATGCAAGTCTTTGATGGCCACTCCCTGACAGGAAGCAGGCATATTTTCGTATTTCAACTCCTCAAATTCTATATCGGATTCCAGCTCTCGGGTGATATAGGAAAAAAATTCAGTCGCTCCCGGCTTGCTAACAAGGGTGGCCATGTAAAAGCCCCCGATCTGCTCCGGCATGATGATATGGTCGGCCCCCGCCAACTCCAGCTTGCGCTGCGACCTTGCCTCGCTGGCCCGGCTGATGATGTTTAATTTGCGGTTTAACTGCCTGGCTGACAGCACGATAAACAGGTTTTCCGAGTCGTCAGGCAATGCAGCAATGAGCGCTTGGGCACGGGCGATGCCCGCTTCTTGCAGGACTTCGTCTTTGGTGGCGTCGTTGTGGATGTACAGGATTTTTTTATCGCTGTGCTGAATTTCCTCAATCACTTCCATATTTTTTTCCACGATGACGAATGAGATGTTGTGGTGGAGGAAATGCTGTGAAACTTCCTTCCCATACCTACCATAACCGCAAACAATTACATGGTTTTCCAATTGAGATATTTTTTTTCCGATCAGCGAAAAGTGAATCCGCTTAAACAACTCCCCGCTGGTCACATAATAGGAGAAAACGGCCAATAAGTAGGCAAAGATGCCAATATTCAGGACAATAAGAATCGAGGTAAAAAGCTGCCCATCACTGCTCAACGGGCGCACTTCCGAATAGCCGACCGTTGAAATGGTGATGACCACCATGTAAAATGCCTCACCTAGCGTGTAGCCTTCCAGATAGATATAACCCGCCACTCCGAAAACAATTTCCGCTACGATCAGCAGGAATGCTAACCGCCTATTCAGAAAGGTTTTCGGAAGCGTATAAAGCTCCGGGCCTTTGACGAGGTTGATGGAAGGGCCTTTTTTCAATGACAAAAAGCATTAAGCGGTGTGAGGGAGGAGAGATGGGGAAAGTGAAAATCGTTCTGTTTTCACCTCCCCCAACCCTTTCTATTTACTTCAATAATTCCTTGATGTGATCATATTCTGATTGGTGATGATTGTTCCCCGTACAGGCAAGGCTTTGTTTCTTCGATTTAATATCCTTCACCCGGTTGCCCGGATCGGGGTGCGTACTGAGGAATTCTGGTGGGCGTTCGCCCTCGCCCTTCGCTTGTATTTTTTCAAAAAAACCAGCGGCCCCTGCAGCATTGTAATCCGTTGGACAAAGGTAAATGACGGAATATTCGTCGGCCTCCGCTTCATGCTTGCGGCTGAATTTCAATGAAATAAGCGTCAACGCCAGCTGGCTAAAAGCATCTCCCTGCTCATTGCCCGTCAAAATTTGCCGGATGGCGTCGATCCCGTATATTTTGGACAGCTGCCTAGTAGAGTGCCGCTGGGCCGCGTGGGCAATCTCATGCCCCATCACCCCGGCGAGCTGATCTTCGGTGTCCAGGTATTTAATGAGGCCCGTGTAGACATAGAGGTAGCCCCCCGCCACTGCAAACGCATTCAGGGTTTTGTCATCGTCAATGATCTTAACTTCCCATGCGAATTCCTTGCGGTAAGCTACTTTGCCTGTGTTCAATATTTTATTGGTGATGCCGCGGATGTAGCGATAAACCTCTGCATTGCCGGCTTCCGGCAGAATGGGGTACGTTTTGGGGTCAGCCTCAATTTGTTTGCTGAATTCCTTGCCGAGGGCGATGTCGTCCTGCAGGGTAAAAAAGTTGAAACCGCCGCCGCTTTTCTTGGTAGCGCTACAGTTCCAGAAGATGCTGGCAGACGCCAGCGCTACGAATAGGATGATGTTTTTTGAAAACATATTCTTTGTGGTAAATGATGAATGTTTCGTTGAAGAACGGAGCATAAACTGACCCCGTGCGTTAATTATTGGTTAATGGTTTTTCTCAAAAAAATCAGTCTCAAAAGTAAGACGTCCAATCCACCTTCCCACCTCTTGCCCAGCATTTTTACAAAACCCGAACTCAACTAAAGTTCATTCCTTTCGTTTTCGTGATATTTGCAAACGTACCGCCGAACCCTGTTCTGCATTTTCCATTAAAAAAAATCCTTTCCACATGAAGAGTGTATACAAAGTAGTTCTGTTTTTCTTCCTCATTGCCTTCATTTCCCAAAACGGCATTTCCCAAAAACCCGAAAAATGGACCTCAGCGGATATTTATCATGCCCTGAAAAAAGTGAACGTCCTCGGTTCGGCGCTGTACCTGGCCGCCCACCCGGACGATGAAAACACCCGCCTCATTTCCCACCTCTCCAATGGGATGTACATGAACACGGCTTACCTTTCGCTCACCCGTGGCGACGGTGGCCAAAACCTGATCGGCACCGAAATCAGGGAACAATTGGGCCTTATCCGAACCCAAGAGCTGTTAGCGGCCCGCCGGATCGACGGCGGCCAACAAATGTTCACCCGGGCCAATGATTTTGGCTATTCCAAAACGTCGGACGAAACGCAGCGCATCTGGAACAAAGAACAGGTGATGGCCGACATGGTCTGGGCGATCCGCAAGTGGCGGCCCGACATCATCGTCAACCGCTTTAGCGCCGACTCCAACGGCAAAACGCATGGCCACCACTCATCATCGGCAGAGCTTTCGGTACAGGTGTTCGACATGGCCGCCGACCCGACCGTTTTCCCCGAACAATTAAAATATGTAAAGGTCTGGCAACCTACCCGTTTGTTTTTTAATACTTCGTGGTGGTTCTACGGCGGACGGGACAAGTTTGCGGAAGCAGACAAATCGAATATGGTTGCGGTAGACGCAGGTCAATATTATCCTTTGAAAGGGAAATCAAACAACGAGATCGCTGCCGAAAGCCGCTCCATGCACAAGTCGCAGGGCTTTGGCACAGTCGGTTCGAGAGGCGAGGAACTGGAATATTTGGATTTTATCAAAGGCGACAAACCAGCCAGCAAGGACAATTTATTCGAGGGCATCAATACGACTTGGACCAGGGTGAAAGGGGGTGAGCAGATCGGGATGTTATTAAAAAAGGTGTTGCAAAATTTCAGCTACGAAAACCCTGCGGCCAGTGTCCCACAATTGATGAAGGCGCACGCCATGATCCAAAATTTGGAAGATGAATATTGGAAGAAAGTTAAATCGGCAGAGATCAAAAAGATCATTGCCGCTTGTATGGGTTTGTTCGTAGAAGCCGTTGCCGACGACTATTCCGCCACCCCTGGGCAACAAGTCGATTTGGCCATCGAAGCCATCAACCGCTCGGCGGTGGACTGCCGTTTGATCTCGGTGGAATACCTGCCCATGGGCCAAGACACAGCCATCAATTCGCAGTTGGAAAACAACCAGGATTTTAAATATTGGAAAAAAATAACCCTGCCCAAGGACATCCCGCTCACCAACCCATATTGGCTGAATGAAAAATGGGAACTCGGCATGTACAAAGTCGACGACCAATTGCTGAGAGGGCTGCCAGAAACGCCCCGGACGTTCAAAGTAAAATTCAATTTCATCATTGCCGACGAGGCGCTTTCCATCGAAAAAGAAGTAGTGTTCAAAAAAGATGACGACGTGAAAGGCGAGGTGTACCGACCTTTTGAAATCACCCCGCCGGTGTCGGTCAGCCTGACCAGCGATGTTTTTTTATTTACCAAAAACGAACCCCAAGAGGTGGACATTTTGGTAAAATCGGGCCGTACCGATGTGGACGGCAGCGTTACTTTGTGCCACCCTGAGACGTGGAGAATTGAACCCGAAAAAATTGATTTTAATTTAAAATTAAAAGGCGAAGAGCAAATATTCAAATTTCAATTGTACCCTCCGGAAAATAGCGAGGAAGGGTTCGTCGTACCGCTCGCCAACGTTGGCGAGGAGGGCTACACCAAAAAGATGACCGTGATCGAATACGACCACATCCCTACCCAAACCATCTTGTCTGATGCTTCGGCCAAGGTCGCCAAAATGGACTTGAAAATTGCGGGCAACCGCGTTGGCTACATCATGGGCGCCGGCGATAAAATACCCGAAAGCCTTCGCCAAATCGGTTACCGCGTCGACCTGCTGGACGACCACCAACTGACCGCTGAAAACCTGAAACAATATGACGCTATTGTGGTCGGCATCCGGGCCTATAATGTGGTGGAGCGGCTGAAATTCCGCCAACCTGCGTTGATGGAATATGTGCACCAAGGCGGCACGCTGATCGTACAATACAACACCAACCATTCCCTCGTGCTCCCCATGGAAGAACTCGCTCCCTACCCGTTGAAAGTTTCCCGCGACCGGGTCAGCGTGGAGGACGCCGAGGTCCGCATCCTCGCCCCCGACCATGAGGTGCTGAACTGGCCGAACAAAATCACGCAAAAAGATTTTGAGGGCTGGGAACAGGAACGGGGCCTTTATTTCCCGAACGAATGGGCACCTGAATTCACCCCGATCCTTTCTTCCAACGACCCCGACGAACCTGCCCGCGACGGAGGCCTCCTCGTCGCTAAATATGGCGAGGGCTATTACGTCTACACCAGTACTCTTTTTCTGGAACTGCCACCTGGCGTGACAGGCGCTTATCGGATTTTTGCGAATATGATTGGGTTGGGGAGGAGGGAGAAGCCTTGATTGCAGTTGGCAGTTCGGCAGTTCGGCAGTTCGGCAGTTCGGCAGTTCGGCAGTTAAGGTGGAGCAAATTTTTGAACTTGGTTCGGTATGATGCCCTGTTAATTGAATATTAGATGTTTAATTAGCAGGGTTTTGTACTTTTGGAAAATGTCTTTTCCATATTTTATCATGGATAAAATAAAAAAATACGAACAGGCCATTTTGAATATTTTAGAAGAATATTCGAAAATAAAATACGCCAATATAAAAGGTGAAAATTCTTTAGTTACAGATAAAGAACACCATCGTTACCAAGTATTGACCATCGGCTGGGAAGGCAATAAATTTATCCATGATTGCCCCATGCATTTTGATATTATCAATAACAAAATTTGGATTCAAGCCAACATGACGGAATGGAATATTGGCAAAATGCTGGAAGAACAGGACGTGCCGAAAACGGATATTGTTTTGTGGTTTTTGTCCCCAGCGACAAGGGAGTTTTCGGAATATGCGGTTGGGTGATTTTTTTCGATATTTAATTAATTTGCAAAAGGAATCAGAATCTGATCAGATTTTGCAAATTTGTGGTTGGTGGACACACTTTTAAGGATACTGTCTTACATTATAATTCATTCATAAATACTCATTTAAAATCAGTAAAATAGCACCTTAAAAGTTTTTTTTCATATGACCATACAAGTATTCATGAAGATTCTGTTTTAATAAATATATTTAACCCAGTTCTTCAATCCCAATTTCTTCAGACTCAAGCAATATATTCAGTTCTTCTGTATGACCATATACATAAAAACATGAAGAATTCACACCTACCATAGTCAAATCCATTTTATACCCAATATTTTTCCACTTGGCAATATCTAAATGTATTACAACCTTAGGAAAGAGACTTTCCTTATCTATATTCATTTCTTTGAATTGTTTTTCAATTATCATCGCAGAATTCGCTGCCATCTTTATTATTGTTGTTTGAATATTTGTAATCATAAGTTCTATTTCATGATTAGGAATATCACTATCAAATGAAGTAACATTGACTTTTATGGTTTTCATATTTCTCGGATTTTATAAAAGTGATTTAAGAATTTACTTGGTGTTTTTTTTTCTAAAAATTAAAAATCCTCAAACCATTTTTCATTAATCACCACATGTTCTCGCAATTCGATATCAACTCCCAATTTCAATTCTTTTAATTTTTCAGCTAATTTTTCGCCATCCATTAAATCAATAGTTGGAGCGCCATCTCTTGTAGCTTCCCGAACAGCATCACGCGTAAATGTACCAGTGGTGATAAACAAGCCTTTATCTGTTCGCCCAACCATCGCTCCACGGAAATCCCTTATAGCACCAGCAGAAACTTTGTCTTTATATCTTTTACATTGGAAAATAATATGAAAACTCAAAATGCCATTTATTTTAGCTATGCCTTTTCCATCAATTCCACCATCCCCACTTTTCCCTGTTATTTCTACTTGTGAAAAACCTTTTTCTCTTAAAACACGCTGAATTAATCTTTCAAATGCTTCAGGTGATAATTTATCAATCAATATTTTTATTAAGTCGTTTTTCCATTTTTGTTCTTCCTCCAATTCTTCTTCAATTTCTTTTACAACGGCTTTGTTGATTTTTTTACTTTTAATATTTTTTGTCACACCAGTCTTGTCATTTGACAATACCCAAACGCCTCGTCCTCTATTTTCTAAAACGCCTTGATTTTTTAATACTGTCCGAACCCAAGCTAAATTATATTGTAAAGTAGATTGTCCCGTCTTCCCATTATAAACTTCCAGAAGGGCATCATTTAAATCAAGGTTTTCAACTATCTGCTCATATATTTCCTCAATATTTGCCGAGCCACCTAATTCCTTAATAGCATCAATAGTTGGCTGCATTAAATCTCTTTGCGAAGGTAATTTATTCATAAGGGTCAAAATTTCAATTAAAGGTAATCACCAAGCTACTAATTCTCAAAAAACAAAGTTACCTCATTCGTCGCACACCGTTAGATTTTTTCATAAATTCACGCATACCAAAACAAATCTTTCCTTGTCAATATTCTGATGGTCAACTACCCACTCCCCGAGGAAAAAATCTCTGTCCCCCGCTTCGAGGAAGAAGCGGGTTTCTACACGACGGCGCAGCGCAGCCGTACCATGTCCAAAATCCGCAGTAAAAATACCCGCCCGGAAATGCGCCTCCGCAAAGCTCTGTGGAATGCGGGCCTCCGTTACCGCCTTCACCGCAGGGACATTCCGGGCAGACCGGACATCGTGATCGAAAAATTCAAAGTGGCCATTTTTGTGGATGGGGAATTCTGGCACGGCTACGAATGGGAAAAGAAGCGGGAAAAGATCAAAACGAACCGGGCTTTTTGGATCCCGAAAATTGAGCGCAACATGCAGCGGGACCGGGAGGTGAATTGGCAATTAAAAAAAATGGGCTACGAGGTGTTCCGGTTTTGGGAAAATGAGGTAAAAAAGGAGATCGGCGTTTGCATCAAAAAAGTATTGGATTTTGTGGAGTACCAAAAGAAATATCAATAATGGAACGAGTAAAAAATAATTCAAATCCCTGACAAATAAGAATGGAGGAAATATTTTCTGATCGACCTCTCTGCTCGTTTTCTCCCATTTGCCCAAGTACTCAAAAGGGTTAAAGTTTAAGTTGCCCCAAAGTTTCTCATATTTGCCTCTTTTTAAATCGTTTGTTATTAGTCAATCAGCCAATTCATATTATTTATTGGCTGAAATTACATCGCTACAGAAAAAACCCACAGCTAATAGCCAACACCCAACAGTTAAAAAATGCATTGGATTGACTGGACCGTCCTTTTCACCGTACTGATCGGTATCATCGCTTATGGAGTTTGGAAAACCCGCAACGTGAACAGCGTCAAAAGCTACCTCATGGGTGACCGGGAATTGAGCTGGTGGACGATCGGGTTATCGGTCATGGCAACGCAGGCGAGCGCCATTACTTTTCTTTCCACTCCTGGGCAGGCGTATGACGATGGGATGCGCTTCGTCCAGTTTTATTATGGGATGCCGATTGCGATGATTATCCTAGTCATCTTTGTATTGCCCATTTATTATCGGCTAAACGTTTATACTGCTTATGAATACCTGGAGGGGCGTTTCGACCTGAAAACCAGAACGTTAGCCGCTATCCTTTTTCTTTTTTCAAGGGGAATGTCAGCAGGTTTTACGATCGCTGCACCGAGTATCGTCTTGGCGAATATATTAGGCTGGGACCTCCAGACCATGATTATTATGACGGGGGCCATCGTGACTTTTTATACGGTCTTCGGGGGAACGACGGCCGTCAGCGTCACCCAGAAACAGCAGATGATCGTGATCTTGTTGGGGCTGGTGGCGACGGCTTTTATAATCGTCAGCCAATTTCCACAAGAGGTGTCGCTGATGGACGGGGTTGGCGTAGCGGATGCGCTGGGCAAGATGGATGCTTTTGACCTAGAGTTCAGTTGGACCGAACGGTATAATGTCTGGACAGGTACGACGGCAGCCTTGTTCCTTTTCTTATCTTATTTCGGAACGGACCAATCACAGGTGCAGCGGTATTTGTCCGGGAAATCATTGCGGGAGAGCAGCTTGGGATTGCTGTTCAATGGATTTATCAAAGTGCCAATGCAGGGGTTTGTATTGTTTACAGGGATTTTGGTTTTCCTGTTTTTCCAATTTTCCAAACCGCCCATACATTACAACAAAGCCAACTTGAACAAGCTGGAAGCGAGCGATACTTACCGCCCCAAAGTGGATGAAATAAGAGCGGAATTCGATGGCGTATTTCAGGAAAAACAACAGGCTGTCCTCCAATTGGTGGAAGCCCAAAAACAGCAAGACGACCAAGCCATTCAAACAGCCACGGCCAGGGTGAAAGATTTTAATAACAAAGAATTGGCGCTCCGTTCCGACTTGGATGGCCTCATCGACGACTACGCCGAAGAAACAGGCAAAGCACTCGAAGTCAATGACAAGGATTATGTGTTCATCACTTTCGTGGTGAATTATTTACCAAGGGGCATGATCGGCCTGTTGATCGCCGTGATCCTCTGTGCGGCCATGTCGTCCATTGCTTCCGAATTGAATGCGTTGGCCACTGCTTCCGTGATCGACATTTACAAAAGGAGTTTGGCGAAGGATAGGTCGGACAGTCATTATTTGCGAGTATCCAAAATATTGACCATTGCCTGGGGGGCGCTGGTCATTTTCTTTGCCTCTTTTATTTTGTTATTTGAAAATCTGATCCAAGCGGTCAATATCGTCGGGTCGCTGTTGTACGGCACCATTCTCGGTATTTTCATCGTGGCATTTGGTTTTAAAAAAGTAGGCGCAACGCCTGTGTTTATTAGTGCCTTAATTGGAGAAGCCGTTGTCCTTTTTGTCTATTTCTACGACCGGGCAGATGGGGTGGAAGACCTTGGTTTTTTATGGTTGAACCCGATCGGAGCAGGGACGGTGGTATTTTTTAGTTTGTTGCTGCAAATGCTGATTGGGAAGAAGGTAGAAAGGATATGATTTATTTGAGGATGGAAATTGCCATGTAAATAGCGAATCGGACATAACCCCTTTCATCCATATTTTAACGATGTTTGCAGAATAATAACGGGATAGGTTCAACCCAAAGTGACTTTCCGTTATTTCTTCATCACAAGCATGTCTGGCTTTTAAAACGTAAAGGCCATTTCTTTTCAAAACAAAAACAATTTAGCCAATGAGACCTGTACTCATCCTTGTCGTAATTATTTTCGCCTTGATCGCTGCCTTTTCTGGCTGCAACACTTATAACGGTTTTGTCGACCGGGACGTCGAAGTGCAAAACGCCTGGGCCAATGTCCAAAGTGACTATCAGCGCCGGGCCGACCTGATCCCCAACTTGGTAGAAACGGTAAAAGGTGCTGCTGATTTTGAGCAGTCCACCATCACTGCCGTGACTTCTGCCCGTGCCCGTGCAACCAGCGTCAACATTGACCCATCCAACATCACCCCCGAACAGCTCAAAGAATTTCAGGCTGCGCAAGGTGAATTGTCCTCTGCACTGGGCAGGCTGTTGATGGTGACGGAAAATTACCCCGACCTCAAAGCGACCGCTGCATTCCGCGATTTGCAAGTACAGTTGGAAGGTACAGAAAACCGTATCAAAGTGGCCAGAAACAAATTCAACGATACCGTTTCTGACTATAATAAAGCGGTACGGCGCTTCCCCGCCAATTTTTGGGCGAACATTTTTGGCTTCTCAGACAAGGCCATGTTCGAGGCAGAAGAGGCTTCCCAAAACGCACCTAAAGTAAAATTTTAAAGGTGAATGATGAGTGGTGAATGGTGAATTTAAAACCACCATTCACCATTCACCATTTACCACTTACCATTAATTGAGTGGTCAAATTTTTCACAGCCGAACAAGAGCAGCTCATCATTGCCGCCATCCGGGAAGCAGAGGGGCAGACCTCTGGTGAAATTCGGGTTCACCTCGAAAAGGAATTGATCGGCGATGCGCTCAACGTGGCGGCACGGGTCTTCCATGAATTGGAAATGGATACCACTGAGGAGCGGAACGGGGTGCTCATTTTCATCGTCCCTTCCATGCACCGCTTCGCCATCATTGGCGATAAAGGGATCAATGACAGAGTCCCGGAGGATTTTTGGGATGAGGTCCGGGATGTGATGCAGGACCATTTCCGTAAAGGGGATTTCACCCAAGGTGTGATCGAGGGGGTACAGCGTTCTGGCATTAAATTGAGGGAATTTTTCCCCCGCAGACCCGGCGACAAAAATGAGCTGCCGGATGAAATTTCGTACGGTTAATAAAAATTTGAATGAAAAATAAAATGAAATAAGCGCTGTCGGCTATTTGGTTTTATTCTTCATTTCGATTTCCATTCTTATTCTAATTGAGTTTTTTTTCAAAGAAAATATTCCCTGTTCTTTTGTTGCTGTTGCCCTTGCTGGCATTCAGTAAAGAGCCCCCTCCAGCCCCTAATCCTCCTCAACTGGTCAATGATTTTTCGGGCATTCTCTCCAGTAGCCAAGTGGCTGCGCTGGAACGTAAATTAGTGGCCTACGATGACTCCACTTCCACGCAGATTGCCATCGTCATTGAAAATTCGATCGAAGGGGATGATATGTTTGAATATTCCTTTCGGTTGGCCGAAAAATGGGGCATTGGCCGGCAAGGTAAAAATAACGGGGTACTGGTTTACATTGCTTTTAAAGACCGGAAACTCCGCATTCAAACGGGCTATGGCGCCGAAGGTTTTTTACCGGATGCAATGGCACGGCGCATCATCGACCAAGTGATCGCTCCCAGTTTTAGAAAACAAGACTACTACAATGGCCTCAACGAGGCGACCGATATTATCATGAAACTCGGCAGCGGTGAATATCAAAACGACGATGTTTACCGCGACGATTTTCCTTTTGAAGTACTCATCTTCATTATTATTTTTATCATCATCGTGATCATCATCAGCAAAGGTGGTGGCGGCGGATATTATGGTGGTGGCCGCTACAATTCGGATCGGGGCGGCTGGATCATCATTGGCCCGGGTGGCGGCGGCAGAGGCCACTGGGACGGAGGCGGCGGTTTTGGCGGTGGTGGTTTTGGCGGCTTCGGCGGTGGTGGTTTTGGTGGCGGTGGCGCTGGTGGTGGTTGGTAATTTTAGTAAAAATCAAAATGACAATGAAAAAGGCTTCATCACAATTTTCATTGTCATTTTGATTTTGATTTTCATTCCATAGGGGTACTCTTTCCTTTTGCACATCTTTTTCCTGTAACTTCTTTTTACTGGATTTGCCAATAGTTGAAAAAAACTCGCGGCAACTATTTTGCAACACCGTTGCAACAAAACCCTTTTTGCAAAATGAAATTCTTTTTACTTATCACCACATTGTTAGTCTCCATTTCCCTCTTCACAACAACTCCAGTTACCGCTGCGTCAAGCCATGCCTTCCAAGAATTGGCAACGGCAAAAAACAATTCCACCTTGCTCTCTAGCAAACATTTGCGCAAGCAGCAAAAGCGAGAAAAAAGACTGGATAGGTTTAAACAAAAACTGGAAAGGAAACTGGCCAAATGGAAGAATAAAAACCGAATTGGCGCGAGCGTTAATCTGAGTGTCATCGGCCTGATCGTTTTGGCATTGGGTGGGCTATTCATATTCCTTGGCATCGTCATACCATATATCGGGCTTCTCTTTATTATCATCGGAGCACTGATCGCATTTGTTGGATTGGTGATATTGTTGTTGCTGGACGGCGTCAGGATCAATGCTGCGGACGGCTCCCATTAAGCGCAAGGGGTTTCCGCAGCTTTTTGGATGTTCCAGCGGTGACATCTTTTTGCAAGGTGTCACCGGTAAATTCTTTCAACAATTCTACATTCGAGACAATCGCTATTTTTTTGTAACAGGTAAAGCAAAACCAAAATTGCTGCCCACTCCCAGTTCGCTGTTCACCCAAATCCTACCGCCTTGCGCTTCCACAAATTCTTTGGAAATAGCCAAGCCGAGGCCTGTCCCTTTGGTTTTGTCCCCCTTGGCCCGTCGGTACGGTTGGAACAATTTGCGCTGATCGGCAGGGGAAATGCCGGGGCCATGATCCTTTACATAAAATTCGACCGAACCGTTTTGGCGCTGCACATTAATTTCAATCGTCTCATTTTCAGGCGTATAACGGATTGCGTTGGTGAGGAAGTTAACAAGTACGGCCGTGGTTTTTGGTACATCGGTACGCACCTTTGGCAGCGCTGGTGAAATGTTTTGGATCACCTGAATGTGCTTTTCAGCGATAAATGTTTTGACGTTGTCGAGCGCTTTGACAACCACTTCATCTGGCTGTATTTCCTCAAATGTCAATTGTAGCTTACCTGATTCGATGCGGGAAATATCCAATATCTCATTGACCATTTTCAGCAGCCTCGCCGAGTTTTGCCGGATGGTTTGGGAAAGGTCTTTTTGTTCCTCATTTAATTCACCAATCCGCTCATCGCCCAACAAGTTGAGGCTCATGTCGATAGCCGAAATAGGCGTTTTCAACTCATGGGACAGGGTAGCCATGAAGTTGGTTTTGGCCAGATCCTGTTCTTTCAACTCTGTAATATTTTTCAGGATAACCACGAAACCAACATTTTCAGACACACTGTCTTCGTCGTAACCATCAACGACTAGGACATCCTTATCAAAATATTGACGCTTACCTTTTTGATCGATGCTAATGGCTGGGAAGGTTTTACTGTGAGACACTTCTCCTTTTAGAATTTCCTGCATGAGTTTGTTGAACAGGGCGTGGCGAGTGGCCAATTCATTGGCGTAGCTCCCGATCATTTCATGCTCCCGTAGCCCTAATAATGCAAGTGCCGGCGGATTGGCAAAGAGGATCAGTTTGTTATTATCCAGTCCAATAATAGCCTCGTTCATGTGGCTGACCACCGTTTCAGTACGCCTCTTTTCGGTGAGGATTTGGGAAACATTGATGCTTTCGTATTCCTCCAATTTTTCAGCCATGCGGTTGAAAGAGCGGGCCATATCCCCCAATTCGTCGCTGTGGTTGATGACCAATCTTTGACTGTAATTTTTTTGCGAAATCTGTTGGATACTCTGCGTCATGCTCTCAATCGGCTCGGTGATGTAGTGCGGGAAATAAAACATGGCGAACAGTGCAAAGACAAAAAAGAAAAACCCTAACAAGACCATATACATAGTGACCCGGTTGGCAATGTCCCCAGCTTCTTCGACTTGCGTGTCAATGATTTTTTTGTTCAAATTTTGCACATCCTGCAAAATGTCGTTCAAGTTCAGGATTTTCATGTAGGTACTGACTTGAACTTCATTGCTGATAACGGAGCGAAAGAGTCCGTTTTTAAAATCTTCGTAACCTACCTTCAACTTGCTCATCAATTGCAGTTCCTTTTCCGCAATCATTTTGTCCTCCAGCAAATTAAAGTAACGTTGAAATTTTGCATCCGCTTGAATGAGTTCTTGGCGACGCAAAGAATTGGCAGACCCCTCCAGCGTCACGGCATAGACCATGTCGTTCATGGTCCGATACATTTCCATGACATGGTTGATAGAGTTCTGGCTACCACGGATCGTCAAAATCGCATCGTTGGAAGTCCGCTGCACATAATAGCCTCCCAGCACCCCCAATAAGGTGATGGCAGCAAACAGCACAACCAGTGCAATCCTAATTTTAACTTTAAGCTTCAACGAATTCATGTTCCTGAAAAAGTTTGAAGCCGTTAAGTTAGTTGATTTTAGTGATTGGTCAGCTTGTTCCGAAACCACTTTTGGGTCATTACCAAGTGATTTAGCGGCAGCAGCCTGATTAGAAAAGGAGGAGAAAAGACTTTGAAAAAAACGGAGGGGTCTGTCAAACGCCTGATTAGCTTTTGACGAAGGTTTGTTCTGTGATGGCTCTAGGTTTTTTAGTTTCATAAATGGTCAGTCCGGCAGTTTGGCAATTCGGCGGCCAGATATTTCTGAAGACTGCCGAACTGCCGAACTGGCTTCCTGACGAACTCAGTTCACCGCTGTCGTATCGTAAGCATATTGGAATTTTATCAATTCCATTAATTTTTGTCTGGCAAAGAAGATGCGGCTCTTGACCGTACCGATGGGCAAGTCCATGCTTTCGGCAATTTCATCATACTTATAGCCCTCAAAAAAGAGAAGGAAAGGCTTACGGTAAATAACGTCGAGTTCGCCTAAGATGTGATGGAGTTCTTTCATAGTCATATTTGAGTGAGCCGTATTGTCAACAGCATGGTCTTCATTGATAAAGACATAGCTGTCGGTAGGTTCCGAACTGGTAGCCCGGTTTTTCTTTTTACGGTAAATATTGATAAACGTGTTGCGCATGATGGTCGTTACCCATGCACGGAAGTTGGTGCCCGTTTCAAATTTCTCTTTGTTGTTGAATGCCCTCATGGCCGTTTCTTGGATGAGGTCCTTTGCATCCTCGTAGTTGTTGGTCAATCGGTAAGCGAAGGGCAACAGTTTGTGTTGTAGACTGTCAAAATGGCAATTAAATTCGATGGTACTCATAAAATGAGGTGTTAGGTTTTGGAAAGATAATCGGTTAACAAAATTCGGTACTCGGGATGGCTAACAGTTTCCAATCGTCAGTCTGCAATAGTGTGGGTTACTGCTCGCTGCCAACTGCCAACTGCCAACTTTTAATTTTTGGCTTTTCGTTCCCTGACGATCTCTAGTACCAATAGCAGTAGGATCGAGAGGTACATAGTCAGAAAAACAAGGGCTACTAACATGGTAAAACTTTATGGTCAAGGTTTCCAGAATTCAGTTTTCTATACAGTGGTGTGTGTTTGTTCACTTTTCAAAAACCTATTTTCTGCATGCTTTAAGAATACTGTTTTCAATATTCCTGTCCCGCTCTTGTGCGTAGACATTTCCATTATGCCAAAACCTGTTCCCCAGAACTTGTATTTTTAATATTTTTTTGTAAAAAACTGATTTACAGCATGTTGAATGCCATATATTTTTTATGCTAATTTTTATAAACAAAAAAACCCTATCAAAATGATAGGGCTTGATTTCATTTTGATAGGGTACTACAAAAGGGCATTAATGATATGTTTCTTGAAAAGACGTATTTTATCTTCTTCCCAAAAAATAATTAATACCTATATTATATAATATAAAGTTTTCCTTTCCTTTAATTTGTCCCAAAACAGGATAAAAATTACCTCCTATATCAAGATACCATTGCTTGCCTAAGGAAATTTCTCCCGAAAACCCAAGATTAAAAAAATAGGTGTGATCTCTTTTTAAAAGATCTCCAGTAACAGGCGCAAAATTTCCATAATATACTCCCGTTTCCAAAACAATTGGACTTTTAGATGCTGGCCAAATATCATATTGTATCATGGGCCCAGCCATAAAAAAATTTTCCCAATCGTCCGTATTATTTTTTTCAAACACCTGTAAAGAAGATAAGCCTACACGCCATTTTTTTTGAATGTATACCGCAGCATTCAGATTCCAAGTTAGGTCTTGATAAACAATCTTAAAGGAAGGGCCTTCCATATCATCCCACCTGTAAGTGAGCGAAGTCCCAAATATTATTCCTTTTGGTTTGTCCCATGAATTTTGGGAGGCAACTGGAATACAATAAAATATTGCAGAGATTAGTATTAGGTAGCAAAACGATCTTACGAATGTCATCTTTTACCAATTATATAGTTGAGTCCTACAATATATTGAGTATATGCATATTTCCCCTTCACATCATTTAAAATATTATAAACATTAAAACCCATGTCAAGGTATATTCTTTTAGAAAGCTGCATTTCAAAAGAGCCCCCTAAATCCAAATAATACAATCCGTCCCTTTTAAAGGGATCATCATCTTCGCACGTACAGTAATTACCGTACATTAATCCAGCTTCGAGTAAAAAGGAATTTTTCTTTCCCAAAAAAAACGGTTCATACTGACCAATTCCACCTATTAAAGTATATCTATTCTTGGTATCATTCGGTGCATTAGTAAACACTTGTATTGTATTTATACCAATCCGCATTCGTCTATTCAAAAATGAGACTGCATTGATATTCCAAGAGTATTCCCTATACTTCCCTCCGGCCCCACTGAATGAGTTATCTGAAATATAGGTAAGCGAACTGCCTAATACTATTCCACCTGTATTTTCTTGCTTTTCTTTTGTTTTTTTATGCATTTTAGATTTTTTACAAGAAAACATGCTTTCAACCAAAGTTGAGTTGCACTCTGGCCTATTTTGATTTTCTTTTTTCTTTGAATAGCCGAAAAAATATTCAAAGCTAACGATGTTTTCAAAAGCATAGCTTTCATCACTATTAAAAGTATACCGGATGCCAGTACCAAGATCAAAAAACAGGTCATTCCTTAGCCTTGTACTAAACCCTACAAAAGCCCCTACTCTTTGCACTTTCAAATGGTCAAGCCCAATATTCCTTCCATCCTTTATTTGGCCGTTAGTGAAAATATGGCTTACCTGCAAATATGGTCTCAGCCTTAATGAAACGCACTTCTCACAAAAAGTAGATTCCATATTCATGCCTTTATCTCCTTCAAAAGGATAATGTCTAATAAAATATCCTAAGCGATACAGGTTAGGAAAATCCATGGCATTTCCAGATGCTTTAAACGCATATCCAGCACGGCCTCCTACCATAATTTTTTTGTTAATAAAATATCCAATGTCTAAATACGATTCCAATAAAAATAAACTATACTTTTTTTCAGACGGATAAGGTTCCTTCGCTGAAACAAAAAAAAAGCCCGGCTGCCAACCTATCATCCATCGTTGACCTTGCCGCTCAAAACTTTGAGCTGGCATAGGTTGAATTAATATTATGAATGCGAATAGAACAAACAATAAAAGGCAAAGAGGACTGTTTTTGAAAATGTAAAGGAGGGACATGATAGTTAAAGTATATATCTTCAATATTTACCTTTAAAAAAAAGATATTCCACATTTTTCTTTTTGAAAGGTAAATAAGTAGAAAATTATTGACTCGTGTAGTCATGCTCAACGACAATAGGTTATGTGCATTTGAGAAAAGCTATTAGCTGTTTTCTGTTAGCAAATGCTCACCAACTAATAGCTAAACCTATGTGCACAAAACCTATTGGTAGCAAAGAAGTGATTTAAACTTTTTTTGAATCGACTTGAAGCCTCTGAGAATTGAATATTTGACTCAAATTGAAATGTATAATCACGAATATTAAAATCTCAGGGCTTTCATGGGCTATTTTAAGTGGATCATTTTAGTAAAACCCAAAAGTTTAAATCACTTCAAAGTATAAACTAACCCAATTACGCCACTGACATAGCAAAAAATATTGACGCAAGTATGCATTAATTAAGCGCAACCCAGCTCGAAGCTCTGTCAGCAAGCCCAGCGAGAGGGCCTTGGAAGCATACTTGATCTGAGTAAACTAGCCAAGTTGAAAGCATTTTTGTCCTAAACCAAGTTCTTGCATATACTCTATTGTGGACTAAAGGAGCAAGTGGTCCGTTGTGAAACCGTTCAATGTTATCATTGAATGGCCATGTTATTTTTGCTTTAAAGCCTTTATATGTTGTAAGTAAGCCTGTTGACCCGGAACTACAATTATTTGTATAAACAACAGTAGAAATGCCAATCAATGAACTTTTAGCAATTGTAAGTTCTGCAAAATCGATGAAATGTTGAGGAACAGTGTCTGTCTGTTCTTCTTCAATTATTGCTCCACTGCTTTGAGCATAATCAAATAAAGCACGTTCCAAAGAATCGCCTTGGGCAATTGGAATAGAATGGTTGATCCCAAAATCAACCATTTTTTGAGCAGTAGTAAAGGCGTTGATAGTGAAGACTGATTTACCGCTTTGAGGAAGACTATCTGTAAGTAAAATGTGGAGTGTAGAATCTTCTGCATCAAAAATCCCTTCGGTTACAGCTATGTCATCAAGTCTGTAATGAAAAATAGCATCATCGGTCTCTGTTGTCAAGTTTTTTTCTGTAGCAGAAGTAAAGTCTTGCCCTATTGGAATTTTTGGTGGGGACAAGATGTCTTTAGTACATCCTGAAAACAGAACAAAAAAGCTAAGAACTACTAATGCGGGATGCGGGATGTGGGATGCGGGATGATACGCTAACTAAATTGATTTTCATAATAAAATATTTAAGGATTAAAGAGATTTCCTATCCTCTATGGGTTTTTAAACTTTAGCTATATGGCATTGAAAATATTATTGTTATTAACACTATAAAAAACCATAAGAGAGTAGAAAATAATGAATTACGATCAAATTTAATTTATATTTTTTTTGAATGCAACGCTCAATAATTTTTTTTAAAGTTATTTACTAATTGGACAAATAACAGACATTTTTAAAACAAGTCTATAAAATCTACACCATCCCCGTCTTTTGCAAAATCGGCAATTGCCCGCCATACGCTTTCGCTATGTTCTCCTCCGTAAAAGTTTCCTCCGTATTGCCAAAAGCGATCAGGCGTTGGTTTAATAAAATGACTTTATCAAAATAGGCAGGCACAGTGGAGAGGTCATGGTGAACGACAAGCAGGGTCTTCCCTGCGGCGGCGAGTTTTTTTAAAATGGATATGATCTTTTCTTCGGTCGTAATATCCACCCCAACAAAGGGCTCATCCAGCAAAATAATCTCGGCCTTTTGGCAAAGGGCACGGGCGATAAACACCCGTTGCTGTTGTCCCCCTGAAAGCTCTCCAATCTGTCGATCTTTCAAATGCTCAATCCCGATTTCCCGCAGGGCTTCCAGCGCCGCATTTTTATCTTTTTTCCTCAACCCTTGAAACAGTTTCACATGCGGGTAGCGGCCCATTTCCACGATGTCCATGACCGTGGCGGGGAACTGCCAGTCTACGTCATCTTTTTGGGGCACATAGACCACATTTTTGCGTTGTTCTTTTATGGACTCTCCGTTGATGACCACCTTTCCCGCATTCACATCTATCAATCCGAGAATAGCTTTGAACAGCGTGGATTTCCCTGCCCCGTTCGGCCCGACTACGCCATAGACATTCCCCTTTTCCAATTCGAGGAAAATATTGGTCAATACAATTTTCCGGTCATAAGAGACGGAGAGGCCAGTGATGGATATTGGGTTCATTGTTTCATGGTTTCATGAGTTCACTGTTGCATAGTTTCATTGCGGATGCGAAACAATGGAGCAATGAAACCATGTAACAGTGAACCCATTTAACTTACTTTTTTCCAAACGACTAAAAACCCTCCCGCTAACAGCAGTGCCAAAATGCCCCACAACAACCATCCACTACCTTCATTTTCAGTCGTTTGTGCTGCTGGTTTGTCTATGCTCAAGGCATGGACAATGGTGTCTGTATTATATTTAAGCATTTCCAAATAGGTCGGAGCGTTACTATTTTTTTCACCGATTGAATCCGAATACAGGCTACCACCGATGGCTACATTGTTGTCATCCGCAATTTGTTTTAGCAATTTTGGATTAACAGTTGTTTCGATGAAAACAGCAGAAACGCCGCTCTCTTTTATGACTTTTCCTAGACGGATAATATCGGACGTCTGCGCTTCCGCCTCGGTAGAAATCCCAATAACTGCCTCCAATTGAACACCATAACGCCGACCATAGTATTGAAATGCATCATGCGAAGTAATCAGGATACGGCGCTGCTCAGGGATTTTTTCAATTTGTTTAAATATGTACGCATCCATATCCTCTAATTGCCTGCGATACACGCCATAATTAAATTCATAAATATCCCGGTTATCAGGATCGAGCTGTACCAAAGCATTCTTGATATTTTCAATATATATCAACCCATTGGAAGCATCCATCCAGGCATGCGGGTCGGAAGAACCTTTGTAGCTCGAATGAATGGCTTGGATGCCTTCGGTGATGGTCACTACCGCTGCTTGTCCACCTGCACTTTCGATGAGGCCATTGAGCCATCCCTCGAACGTAAGCCCGTTTTTCAAAATCAAATCTGCTTGGGAAATAAGATGGGCGTCGGCAGGCGTAGGTTCATAAATATGGGGGTCACCACCGATTGGGACGATCGTGCGGATATCCAATAGATCGCCAGCAATGTTCTCAGCCATATCAGCAAAAATGGATGCTGTGGCAAGCACCATTTTTCTATCCTGCCCATTTGAATGACCAATTATCAGGCAACTGAAAATTATAAGGATTGATTTTTTCATGTTGTATTTGTCATGCTTGTTTTTGCACCAAAAGATTTTCGCTCACTTTACTTGAAATAGTTAGTATCTGATTGTTTTCCAGAGCAACCCTCATCGAATTGTCAAATTCATACACTTCTAATACTTCCACTTTCACACCCAACCCTAACTGCATTTTATCCAGATATTGTAAAAAAGCAGTCGAATGCTCCATCACCCCTACCACTATTCCAACCTCCCCTTCCTCAAGGGCTATGAGTTGAAGTTGTTTTCGCTTCGCAAACTTTCCATCAGCATCGGGGATTGGGTCACCGTGAGGGTCGAATTTTGGTTGGCCAAGAAATTTATCGAGGCGGTTGATCAATTGATCGGACTGGATATGCTCCAACTGCTCGGCTATTTCATGCACTTCGTCCCATGAAAAATCCAATACGTCAGAGAGAAAAACTTCCCAAAGCCGATGCTTTCTGATGAGGGTAGTTGCCAATTGCGCCCCATCATTGGTCAGCGTAACCCCCCGATGTTTTTTATAATGAACCAGTTCTTTTGCGGACAAACGTTTGAGCATATCCGATACCGCAGCAGGGGTCATCGCCAATTCATGGGCGATGGCATTGGTGCTGGCCGGTTTTTCCTCACTTTCGCAGATCTTAAAGATCGCTTTCAGGTAATTCTCTTCTGCTTGTGAAAGTATCTCCATAATGGGTCATAAAAGTCAATAGCTTTTGGGGTTAACGCGAATGTAAAATATTTTTAAGTTAACTTAAAAATATTTTACTAAACTAAAAAAGGCAGTGCTGGATCCAGCACTGCCTTTTTTTTATCCAAAGAAAAATCAGGTTATTCTTCCTCTCCGTTAGGCCTTCTTCCTGTTGATTCTTCTTCGTGTTCAGACTCTTCCGGTTTAGATTCTTGGATTTTATTGAGCAATTGTTGAGCCCTCAAAAGGAAATCAGCCTTGTGGCCATAAAATTCATTGTGCACCATCAACAAGCGGGAAGCATCCCATGCAGCAGTACCGGGGTACAACTGTTTAGCAGCTATTGGATGGAGCCAATACTCTTCATTATTTGACCGAAGGTAAGACCCGTCCATATCGTAGCCAGTGATAACAGCTAGTTTATTCAAAGAGAATAAGTAATCTGTTTCTTTATTTAATTCTTTTTGCAAATCAACGATCTGAATCCGGCCAAAGCGGACGCCTGATCTTTCGCAAAGGAAAATGTCCCTGCGGCCATCAAAAGTTATGATTGTTTGGATTCGATATTTGCGAAGCGC
The DNA here is from genome assembly GCA_041392505.1 of Saprospiraceae bacterium. GTDB lineage: Bacteria > Bacteroidota > Bacteroidia > Chitinophagales > Saprospiraceae > UBA6168. The sequence goes on from JAWKLX010000016.1 coordinate 121,315, forward strand.
ATCAAGCATGAACCGCTTGACGCGGTTGTGCACTGGTCGTAGATTCTTGAAAGCATACTGTAATGCCCGCTTGTCTACTTTGAAATCCTCCATGAAAGGGCGGCGGCGACCAGACCTCATGTTGATGACTTCTTTGAAACGCCCCACTGTATGGCCCAATTCATTGGTTTTTGAATAGACGCTCACATAATCTACATCCACCTTGTTGACAAAGGTTTCTATGAAAATCTTTTTTGAACGTTGTTCAAATACTAAAAGGGATACTTCGGCAATGGCAAAAAAGTTTGGGAATCCGCCATAAATGTTACCGTACTTCAGCTCTAGAAATGCAATGTTGTTCTCCACTGTCTTGTTGTTATTGTATAGTGTCGTTTTGGGAAAAATGGTTTTCGTCCAAAATATTAGGTTTGTCTGGGTTTCAAAAGTGCCGCCAAATTTAGGAAAACTGGTAACATTCAAGCTATTTTTTGTAATACAAATTTGCCTGAAACCCTTTTAAACCCTAATATTCAACCCTTTATCCCTAAAAAATGAATTTTCCACTGTCGTAAATCTTCTCACCGTCTGCATAAATCTCTCCTCCGTTTTTCATGTCTGCGATCATGTCCCAGTGAATAGAAGACTGGTTTTGTCCACCTGCCTGTAGGTAAGACTGGCCAATGGCCATGTGTACCGTGCCTCCGATCTTTTCATCGAAAAGAATATTTTTTGTGAAACGGTCAATTTTATAGTTTGTTCCAATAGCTGCTTCACCAAAACGGCGTGCACCAGGTAATTCAAACACATGGTCCAGCATCTCCTTGCCTTGTTTGGCTTCCCATTTCTCGATATAGCCATCTTTTACCCACAAGGTAATTCCTTCTACCGCTTGCCCTCCGTAGATAACGGGATAGGTGTAATGAATCGTTCCGTTCACACTGTCCTCTACTGGTGAAGTATAGACTTCGCCCGAAGGCATATTGGTCTGCCCATCTGAATTAATCCATGTGCGCCCTTTGGTTGAAAAGGAAATATCAATGCCTTCTCCTTTATACCGCACCTTTTCTCTGCTATTCAGTAGGTCAACGATGTGCTGCTGTGACCGCCGCACTTCTAACCAAGCTGCCGCTGGGTCATCTTCGTACAACCGGCAAGCGTTGAAAACAAAATGTTCATAATCTTCAAAAGACATCCCAGCCTCCTGAGCGTTTGCCAAGGTTGGGTATTGGCACAAATTCCTTTTGAGCGAACGGGTAGCCGTCCGTTCAAAATACATTTTGCTAACTGGGGCGATAGCGGCCTTTCTTATTTTTGATTTGTCGGGATCGACCGCTTGGTCTTCCCGAAGATTGAATGGGGCCATGATGTTCAGATAAGCATCGAACTCTTCCATGGCCATTTTATACAAAGGGGAAATATGCTGCAATTGCCTTTCCCTTGCTTCTTTCATGAAGATGTTGCCCTTCTCCCGAAAGGCCAAGTCTACTTCTACGATCGCTCCCGCCCGCAGAGCTTCCCGGTATATTTCTCTGATAAGGGGCTCGGCAAGAGTGGTGCTGGATACAAACAAACGGTCTCCTTCCTTAATTTCTACACAGTAATGGACAAGAAGTTGGGCGTATTTGGCAAGCATGCTGGTCATAGGCTCAATTGGTTCAGGGCGTTGAATTTGAATGTGTCTAATAATCTTTTGATTCTCAATTGTTTGGGACGGGGCAAATTTGAGAAAAATTTACCCAGAAAAAAAGGCGCAAGGTAAAAATCACCTGCTATGCACCAATTTATTGCTAAGCGAGCATCAATAATAAAACAGGCTTAGAATTTTTGCCGATCACAATATTTTATTTCTCTGATTTTCCAAATATCAAGCTATGCAAACCATTACAAAACGGAGGACAGATGTGTCCATCAATGCCAGCTCGATGGCAGATATTGCTTTCCTTTTGCTGGTCTTTTTTCTCGTCACCACTACCATTGATGTAGAAAAAGGGATCAGGGTACTGCTACCCCCTATGCAGGACGAGCCACCTATAGACCTCCATGAAAGGAATATTTTTGGCGTAAAAATCAACTTCAATGACGAGCTGATGGTGAGGGGAAGCATTACAAAAATTGAGGAGTTGAAGGACAAAGCCAAAGAATTTATCATGAACCCATTGAAAGACCCTACCCTCTCCACCGCACCCAATCAAGCTGTTATTTCCCTGCAAAATGACCGAAGCACTTCCTATAACATTTATCTCTCGGTCTACAACGAATTAAAAGCGGCTTACAGAGAACTTTGGGAAGAAACGGCTTTGGAAATGTACGGCCAACATTTCGACGAACTCAGCCGCAACAATAGAAAGGTTATTCAAAACAAAATACCACTCGTGATTTCAGAAGGCGAAGTGGTTGATTTAAAATAGATCAAGCTACCGAGATCATTGATTTTTGCAGAACATTATGCTCGGTCATTGCCTCAAAACGGTATCCTATCGCAGAATAATGCTTCAAGACTTTTGGCAAAACATACTGCAACTTTTCTTTGGCCTTCAGGCTATCATGGAAAACTACAATGGAGCCTTTGCCCGCGTTGGAAATCACATTTTCCAAGCATTGCTCCTTCCCGATCTTGGCATCAAAATCCCCGCTCAGTACATCCCACATCACAATGCGGTAGTGCCTCTGCAAAAATTGTGATTGCTTGGGTTTCAGCCGTCCATAAGGTGGGCGGAACAGGTTGGAATCCACTAAACGGGCACACCGACGGACATTGTGGAAGTAAGGTATGTTCTCACAAGCCCAGCCACTGAGATGATTAAATGTATGGTTGCCGATGGAATGCCCAGCATCTACCACTTTATGAAAAACCTCTTGGTGCTTTTTCACATTGTCGCCCACACAAAAAAAGGTAGCTCTTGCCTGAAATGCCTCCAATTGTTGAAGCACCCAAGGAGTAACCTCGGGAATGGGGCCGTCATCAAAAGTCAGGTACAACACTTTTTCGTGAGAGGGGATTTTCCAAGTGAAATTTGGAAATAGGTTTTGGATGATTTGCGGAGTTTTTACCAAATACATGTACTTCGTTGTTTAGGATATGTTCAGTTTGGCAGTAGGATCTTGATTATGGGATTTATCCGGCTGCACAAAAAAAATCGGTTGAAATAAATTGGGCATCACATGTATGTTCAATTGAGCGTGGACGTAACCATCGATTGTAGAAATTTCAATTGGAAAAAAATGGAGGAGGGGAAAAGCTTCTTAACACTTACTTTTGCGCTCCAATTTAGGGTTCTAGGCAAGTAAAATATTTCCAAAAAAACGTTCGGAACTTAATTTAGCTGCCTTTCCTTTTAAATATTTCCATTTATCATCCGGCGATCAGTTAATGGTTTATTGAAACTTTTCGTTCCCAAATCAACCGTCAACTTTTATCCGTCAACTGTATTAAATGTCAAATCCAAATATCCGCGTAAGGTTTGCTCCTAGCCCAACTGGGCCATTGCACATTGGTGGCGTACGCACCGCACTTTATAATTATTTATTTGCAAAAAAAATGGGCGGTACGTTCCTCCTTCGCATTGAGGACACCGACCAAGCGCGTTATGTGCCCAGAGCAGAAGAATACATTATTGATTCCTTAAAATGGTTTGGGTTTTTACCAACGGAAGGCCCCGGCATGGGGGGCGAATATGGCCCTTACCGACAATCGGAGCGTAAGGCTATGTATGGCCAATATGCTACGCAGTTGGTTGAAAATGGCAAAGCTTACTACGCCTTTGACACCCCCGAAGAACTCGATGCGAAGAGGGATGCCGAAAAAGCTAAAGGCAACCACAATTTCCGGTACGACAACGTCACCCGGAACGAGATGAAAAACAGCCTGACCCTCTCCGCCGAAGAAACCCAAAAGCGATTGGCCTCCGGCGAGGACTATACCATCCGTTTAAAAGTGCCCGTCGGCGAAACGGTCACCTTCACTGATCTCGTGCGGGGAGAGGTAAGTTTTGAAACCAATGAATTGGACGACAAAGTGCTGCTCAAAGGCGACGGCATGCCTACCTACCACCTTGCCAATATAGTTGATGACCACTTGATGAAAATCTCGCATGTCATCCGCGGTGAGGAATGGCTGCCGAGTACGGCACACCATATACTATTGTACCGGGCATTTGAGTGGGAAGCAACCATGCCGCAGTTTGCCCATTTGCCATTGATTTTAAAACCAGTCGGGAATGGGAAGTTAAGCAAACGCGACGGGGCCAAATTCAACATGCCTGTTTTCCCCTTGGCGTGGGAAGCGGAACAAGCAGAAGACAGCTTTTTAGGGTTTAAAGAATTCGGCTTTTTGCCGGAGGCGGTCATCAACTTCTTGGCTTTCTTGGGTTGGAACCCCGGCACGGAGCAGGAGATTTTTTCCGTGTCTGAGCTTTGCGAAGCATTTTCCATAGACAAAATTGGCAAGGCTGGCGCCCGTTTCGATTACGACAAAGCCAAATGGTTCAACCAACAATACATCCATGCTGCAGAAACGCAGCGACTAGCGGAACTCGTCCGCCCACTAGTGGCCGCGAAAGGTTATGAAGTGAGCGATGAATTTCTCGTTTCCTATTGTGAATTGATGAAAGACCGGGTGGTTTTGTTAACCGATTTTATTGAAACGGGTAACTATTTCTTTGAAGGAGTAACCACCTACGACGACCAAAATATTTCCAAACGCTGGAACGCAGAAGTAAAAACTTCCTTCGAGTCATTGATAGGCATTATTGAAAATGCAACTGATTTTAATGCTGAGTCTTTGGAGACCGCCGTCAAAAATTTTATCCAAGAAAATGGATTAAAAATGGGGACATTGTTCCCTTTGTTACGAATTGCATTGGCGGGAACTATGAAAGGGCCGGATGTGTTTAAAATGATCGAACTGCTTGGCAAGGACGACACTGTCGGACGACTGCAAAAAGCCGTTGAATATTTTGATAATCTCTAATTGTTGGTTGGTGTTTGTTAATTGCCGCATCAGCCTACAATTAACAACAAAACCAATCATGCAAAAGGAAATGATCAAAAAGCAAGCCCCCAAGGTTCACGAAGACCTGCGTGGCTTTGAAGTTAATATCAACGCATTTGGCGAAATCACCACCAACTTCAATATCGAGCGGCTGAATGATTTCCTCAATAAAAATGTGGATGATAAAAAGCTTAGAAATGTAGAATGAAAATGAAAAATGCAGAATGCTGGTTCCAACATTCTGCATTTTTCATTCGTCATTCTACATTTATTTCAACCTTCCGTCTCGTCCTTTTCGTCTTCCATCACCACTTTCTTCACTGCGTTTTTCTTCAGGTCATGGTACTCTTTCCGGTTGCGGAAAATGTCGATAGCCATGAACATCGCATGTAAAAAGGACGAAGAATCCGCCGAATTTTTTCCTGCAATATCAAAGGCCGTCCCGTGGTCGGGCGAGGTACGGATGCAAGGCAGGCCGGCTGTGAAATTCACGCCACTGCCAAAAGTCAGGGCTTTGAATGGTATTAGCCCTTGGTCGTGGTACATCGCTAAAATGCCATCGAATTTATTGAACTGCCCAGAGCCAAAAAAGCCATCAGCGGCATAAGGCCCAAACACCATCATGCCCTTCTCTTTCTTGGCTTCAACCACCGCCGGGCGGATAATTTTCTCTTCTTCATGTCCCAACATGCCTTCCTCCCCTGCGTGCGGGTTGAGCCCAAGCACAGCGATGGAAGGCCGCTCCAAGCCAAAATCCACTTTCAGGCTGTGGTTGAAAATGCGCAGCTTATTGATGATTTTCTCTTTCGTAATTGCCTCCGCTACCTCACGCAGAGGAATATGTGCCGTCACCAACCCTACCCGCAAATTCTCAGTAGCCAACAACATCAGGCTATCCTTCGCATTGAATTCCGTGGTCAAAAACTCCGTATGCCCCACGTGCCCAAAACCTGCCATCTGCATGGATTTCTTGTGGATTGGAGCTGTCACTAAGGCATCGATCAACCCGGCTTTCAGGTCGCGGGCGGCAGCTTCAAGGCTCATCTGGGCAAACCTGCCGCCAGCCTCCGTTGGTTTCCCCAAAGTAATGTTCACGTTGTCGTTCCAGCAGTTCACCACATTGACTTTGTCATACGATAGGCGTTCCGCACTACGCTGTCCAAAAAAGGTCAGCTCGTCCAGTTCGACAATATTTTTATGGTAAGAAACGATTTTGGAAGAGCCATAAATGACGGGCGTACACAGATGCAGGATCCGTTTGTGGTTGAGCGCCTTCAAAATTACCTCAAGCCCGACGCCGTTGATATCCCCGATGGAGATCCCGATCACCGGCTTGTCCTTATTGATCTCAGGTTTGGTACTTTTGTCCGTAGTTTCTTCTATTACTTCAGTTATTTGATCCACAGGGAAGAATTTTATTCCAATCCAACGAACCCATTTGGAAAGGGATTCAATTGGAAGAGTTGTGAACGATTGATTTTTGAGTTCGGCGTTGAACCGTTCAAATTCATTTTTGCATAAAGAGATGCAAAAGTACTCAATTTATCAGGCAAGGAGTTAACCCTTGCCCACCCTCTTTTCCGCTTAATTTTTTGCCTCGGTGGGATTGGTCAAAGAGGTATGATTAAAGACTATTGGGAAATTGGGAAATTAGAAATTGGGAAATTAGAAATTGGGAAATTAGAAATTGGGAAATTAGAAATTGGGAAATTAGAAATTGGGAAATTAAATCCGTGATTATCAATTTTTTTAATCACCTAATTTCATCATAAAGTCTATTTTTTAAAAACTAATGCGAATCAAGAGTTGGCATTTAAAAGCAATTGAAAATGAGGGGCTTAGACTTTCCAAGTTTTGAAAACTTGGAAAGTCTTTGTCCTAACTCATTGATTTTCAATATCAGAATCCAACCCTTGACTCGCAGAACTCAAACTATAATGGTGCGCGCCAAAAAATCTTACGGACAACATTTTCTGACCAGCGAGGACATTGCCCGGCGCATTGCCGACGCCCTGACCCTGACCGGGGAAAACCCACAGGTATTGGAGGTCGGGCCCGGACAAGGCTTTTTGACCAAATATTTATTGGAAAAAAAAATGGACCTCAAGGTCGTGGAAGCCGACCACGACATGGTGGACCACCTGCATAAAAATTACATCCAACTCCACGGGAAAGTCATCGCCGAGGATTTCCTGAAACTGGATTTTGACCACGCCTTCCGAGACGGCCAATTTTCCATCATCGGCAATTTCCCCTATAATATTTCCTCGCAGATTGTTTTCAAAATGCTCGACCACCGCGAGCGCATCCCCGAACTGATCGGCATGTTCCAAAAGGAAATGGCGGAGCGCATCATCGCCTCTCCGGGCGGGAAGGATTATGGGGTCATCAGCGTATTGGCGCAGGCCTACTATGAAGGCGAATATTTGTTTTCCGTCTCCAATCAGCATTTCAACCCACCCCCCAAAGTGCAGTCCGGTGTCATCCGCCTGACCCGCAAAAAAGAGGGGATCGACTGCGACCCCAAATTATTCAAAGCATCGTCAAACAAGCTTTCAGCCAACGCCGGAAAATGCTGCGGAATACGCTGAAACCATTTTTTGAAAACGATTATTTAATGAACGATGACTATTTTATGAAAAGGCCGGAAACCCTCAGTGTGGAGGAATTTGTGGAGTTGACGAAGAAGGTCAACATCAAGTAACTGAATTATTAGAATTAAAGCCTCGCAAAGTTTTACTAAACAGCAACAACTCTACTACGGCGCACCCAAATGGTGTATATTTTGGCGCTGAAATAGCAAGTAAGTGAGATGCTGTTTACATAAACTAATATTTATCAACACCTGAATAATGATGGCAATAGAACTATTAAACTGTTGCCCATTTACGCTTCCTCATGAAAAAGATACCCCTTACCTATTTTTCTTCTCGATCATTTTTCAGACTGTGCTCCAAGGGCAAAACCACGACTACTACTGGCCAATCGGCTATGCCTCTTTCTCAACAGTGACACCACCTTTGGCGGGACGGTCATTGACTTCAATGAAGAACCGCCGCTTGTTTACCGGGAGGATAGAAACCATTATCGATGCGACCGTTGCCAGCTATTGTGATACTTCAGGTACAATGGTCTACTATACAACGGCAGCCAGATATTGAACGGTGATCATGAAGTCGTACTCAAATGGCAACAACCTCAACACGTAGCCCTTATGCCATCAGTAATGGTAATGCAGGGTACAGAGTCCCCAATTCGGAATTTTTCTCCCGATGCCGGGCCACAGATACTATTTTATTGTTTCATCATATCAGAATTGATGATGATAACGTGTGGTCGTGATCACCGGGAGGACATTGCACCAGACCACGCTCACCTTAAATGATAGCAAAAGGTGGACTCGTAGTGTCAAAAAACGTCCCCTCCTTGACAGTATCTCTATAGAAGTTGTTTCAGCAACCAAACATGCCAATGGCAGAGACTGGTGGGTATTCTGCAATGAAAAAACCAAAAACAGCTATTACAAAATGCTGTTGACGGACAAGGGTGTCGTATCCACTGAATGGTTTGAGACTGCCCCCTGCCTTTCCCTTTCTTTATGCTGGGAGTTATTTTGTTTTCAGCCCGGACGGTTCAAAGATTGCCCGGTACTATGTCACCAACGGCGCCTATATCTATGATTTTGATCGTTGCAACGGTGAATTTCTCCAAACCCAGTCTTCATCCCCCTGCCCAATACCAAACCTCGGGGGCGGGCTTTCGATCTCGCCCAATTCTGTTTTGTACATCATGTCCACGGATCGAGGTGTACCAGTTCGACCTTTGGTCGGACAACGTGGCCGCATCTAAGGGACTGTTGCCGTTTGGGACGGCTTTACCAATCCCCTTTCCGACGACTTTTTTCCTTTCCCAGCTAGGCCCGGACGGTCGGATGTACATCAACACCACTAACGGCGTCCTCCATGCTGCACATGATCCAGTACCCAACAAGGAAAGGGCTGGCCTGCGAAGTACGCCAGCACGGATGTTGTTGCCCACCTACAACGCCTTCACCATGCCCCATTTCCCCAACTACCGCCCTCAGCCCTCGACGGCTCGCCCTGCGACACCCTCGGCCTCGACAATATGCCCGTCGCCAAGTTCCGGTACGAGCAGGATACGCTGGATTATCTACAGGTCGAGTTCACCGACCTGAGCTATTACGAGCCAACCGAGTGGTCTTGGGACTTTGGTGACAACACCACCTCGCAGGACACCAGCCCGGTGCATGTGTTCCCGCAGTCCGGCACTTACGAGGTCTGCCTCACGGTTAGCAATGTGAACGGTGAACATACCTTCTGCCGAACCCTTTCGCTCGGCACGGTCTCCTCTTCCGAGGAAGCAGAACTAGTGACCATCACCGCCTTCCCCAACCCCTGCCGGGAAGGGGTGAACATCATCCTCAACGACTACCTGCCGAGGGATGCCAAGGTGGTGCTGTACGATGCGGTCGGCCAACGCCAAAAGGAACAGTCGGTGCAGACAGGCTGGAACACGGTGCGGCTGGATGGGCTGCCGACGGGCATTTATTTTTATGAAATATGGGAAGGCGCAAGTCCCGAACCCGCTTCGGGAAGGGTGCTGCTTGGATAGTGGGAAACTGGTGAAGGTGGGAGTGACTAATGTAAAAGAATGTACGAATGTAATCAGAATGGAAAGTTCCATTCTGCATTTTATTTTCATCACTAAGCTATTATCAATTGGCCGACCCCTTGGGCAGGTGCACGTCCATTTGCGGGAACGGGATGCTCACGCCACCTTTATCAAATGCTTTTTTTACGTGTTCATTCATGTAAAAAAAAGTGTCCCAATAATGTTCACTTTTGCAGAACGGGCGGGTATTTAAATTGACAGAACTATCGCCCAACTCACCAACCACGACGCCTTGGGCAGGGCTGTCCAAAACCCAAGGACATTCTTTTCCCACTTGTAAAATAATTTCACGGGCCTTATCGATATCGTCGCCGTAACCGATCCCGAAAGTCAGTTCGACGCCTATTTCACCCTGTCCGGAAATATTGGTGATGATATTGCTGGTCACGACCCCGTTGGGCACAATGACCCGTTTGTTGTCCAATGTGGCCAGTACTGTATTGAACACTTGCAGTTCGACAACCGTCCCCGTTTGGCCACCAACATTTACCAAATCACCTACTTTATAAGGCCGGAAAATGAGCAACAACACCCCACTCGCAAAATGTCCGAGACTGCCTTGCAACGCCATCCCGATGGCCAGCGCCAGCGCTCCGAAAATGGCAATAAACGAGGTCGTTTCCATGCCAAACATACCCGCCACACTGAGCAACAGCAATACCTTTAGGCCAACGCTGATGATCGATTTTAGAAATGGCCGGAGTGTGTTGTCGATCCCGCTTTTTTTCATCGCTTTATCCGCCCCATTGGCAATGGCCCCGATTATCCAAAGCCCAACGAAAAGGGTCAAAATGGCCCCAGCTACTTTGGGGGCATAGGAAGTGAAAAGTTCGGAAAGTTTTTCCATGTTTAGAAGGTCCATAATGATGTTGATTTTGAGTTAAAAAATTAGTTGCCCGGTTGCTGTGTCCGACCACCGGACGGGTGGTTATGGTTTCAGGAAAATGCTGCAGTGATGAATGGGAAAGCAGATGGAACGGCCATTTAAAAAATAAAGGCCAGACTTTTTCATTGAGCAAATCCGAAGGTGTTTCGCCAAAATTAAAATAATATCTAATACTTGGCATCAATAGGACGGGCAACATCGGAGAAGTAACATAAAATTAAAAATGCGTTTTGCTGAAAAGCAAAAACCTGCCCTGCGACAATTGCTGCCTTATTGAAATTAAAACTTGAATATGTTTTCGGGCTTCATAGTTTTGTACGTTTTGCCAAAATACCATTGACCAAAACAAAGCGAAACCACGATTTTTAGTGTTTTACAGAATTATCATTGGAATAGGGTGGCGGAAGGAAACAGAATTTTAAAAACTCAAAAACCCCATGAACCCGCATTTTGGGCAGGCAACTACTCGCCCTGTCAAACGTTATCACGTAGCCCCAAATTAGGCCTACCTATTTTGACCAATTTATTTTTAAAAACATGAAAATAGCCCTAGCCCAACTTAACTTTTTTGTCGGCGACTTTGACGGCAACCTCAGCAAGATGCTCAAAGCTGTGGAGGAGGCCAAACAGCAAGGCGCCGACCTGATCTGCTTTCCCGAACTGGCCACCTGTGGTTACCCACCCCGTGATTTTTTGGAATTTGACGACTTCATCCACCGGGCTGAAAAATCCATAGCCCAGTTGGCCAACGCTGCCGAAGGCATCGCCATTGCGGTCGGGTCGCCCAGTCGAAACCTGAAAGTTGAAGGAAAAGATTTGTTCAACTCTGCCTATTTTTTAGCGGACGGGGAAATCAAACACGTGCAGCACAAAGCGCTGCTGCCGACTTATGACGTGTTTGATGAATACCGCTATTTTGAGCCTGCGACCGAATTCAACATCGTTGAGTACCAAGGCAAGCGCATTGCCCTGAGCATTTGCGAAGACCTTTAACCTGGGCAATGAGAACCCATTGTACACCATCGTCCCGTTGGACGAAATGATGCCCCACAAGCCCGACCTCATTCTTAACCTGTCGGCTTCCCTTTCACTTATGCCCAGCGGAGGAGCGTATCCGGATATTGAAGGAAAATGTCAAACGGTACGGCCTGCCCATGTTTTATGTCAATCAGGTTGGGTCGCAAACGGAAATCATATTCGATGGGGGCTCCATCGTTTTTTCCCCAAAAGGTACTGTCTACGAGGAAATGCCCTACTGGCAGGAGATGGTCAAAACCTTTGACCTCGACGATGTGATTGAAAACGGACAGACCGTTTTACAACCAAAAAATAAAATCGCCCTGATCCATGACGCACTCGTTTTGGGCATCAAAGACTATTTTGGAAAATTAGGTTTCAAGCAAGCGATCCTTGGCCTGTCGGGTGGCATTGACTCCGCTGTCGTTGCCGTTTTGGCCGCAAGGGCATTGGGAGAAGACAACGTGCGGGGGCTGCTCATGCCTTCGCAATTCTCCTCCGACCATTCCGTAAACGACGCCCGCAACCTGGCCGTCAATCTCGGCATGCAGTACGACATTGTACCGATCGAGCCTGTGTACAACAGCTTTATGGATGCGCTGAAACCACACTTTTGGGGCAGCCCGTTTGGGATTGCGGAAGAGAACATCCAAGCCCGCACCAGGGGGCTTTTGCTCATGGCAGTTTCCAATAAATTTGGCAACATCCTCCTCAATACTTCTAACAAAAGTGAAATGGCGGTGGGCTACGGCACCCTGTACGGCGACATGTGCGGAGGTCTTTCGGTCATCGCCGATGTGTATAAAACGGAGGTTTTTGAACTGGCCCGTTACATGAATAAAGACGGCGAGAGTAATCCCGGAAAACATCATTACTAAACCACCGTCTGCTGAACTCCGCCCCAATCAAAAGGATAGCGACAGCCTGCCCCTTACGATGTGCTGGACGCCATTCTATACCAATATATCGAACAACAACATAGGCCCCAACGAAATCATCGCCATGGGATTTGATGAGAAGATCGTCCGCCGCGCATTGCGGCTGGTCAACATTAATGAGTTCAAACGCTACCAGTCAGCGCCCGTACTACGTGTTTCACCAAAAGCTTTTGGAATGGGCGGCGGATGCCGATTGTTGAAAGTATCTTTCATGAGGAGTTTTGAGTTTTGAGTTAGTGAGTTTTGAGTAAGGCCACTCAAAACTCACTAACTCAAAACTCAAAACGCCCTTACCTCACCATCATTTTCAGCCATCCGGCTGGTTTGTTTTCATAAAAAATTTGGACAAAATAAAGGCCACTCACCGCAGGTGTAGGGAGCTGTTGTTGGTTCATGCCCTCCTTTAAAATCATTTCTGAACGGTTGACCATTTGGCCATTTGTAGAAAATATAACCGCCTCTGCTGTTCCGCTTACTGGGCTGTCAATGGCAAGTGTAAACGAGTTATTGGCAAGCGCTGGATTGGGGAAAACGCCAACCTTCAAGCTCAGGCCATTTGCTTCATCAACCGCAACCATCAAATCGTGCAAGAGGTAGCCAAATACATGGCCACAACCAATTTCATCCGAAATCGTGACCGCATAGTTGCCAGGGGGGACATCCATGATGGATTGGGTCGTGGCACCGTTACTCCACTGAAAAGTGAATGGTGGGAAGCCACCTATGATTTCCTGGATCATAATCGAACCGTTCGAAGCACCAACATTACTAGAGTTCATTACCGTAACGACTGGGAAAATGCGGTTGGGGTTTTCTATTTCGTAAGAGGCCGTTTGAGAACAACCAACAGCGTCGGTCACGGTCACGTCATACATTCCTTCGTACAAACCGCTAATTGTTGGAGTGCTTTTGCCGTTGCTCCACTGATAGGTAAATGGAGCTGCCCCCCCGAAAATTTCAAGGGCAATGCTGCCGTTCAGAACCGATGGACAAGACATGGGCATCACGTCGGCCATCACTTCAAACTGCCCCCCTGGCATTACCTCGAAGGAGGCAACTTTAGGGCATCCGCCAGAGCCATCTGTAATGGTGACGGTGTAAACATTTGCGGACAATGAGCTGATATCTTCAGTTGTCGCCCCATTACTCCACAAGTAAGCAACTGGAGAAACTATACCACTAACCGTCAGGTCGATGCTGCCAATGGCATTGCCATCACAGTCGGTAGGTTCCACGACGGCACTTGCGCCAATGACGGTATTGTTGCCAATGACCGTATTTCCATCAATAAAAATGGGCATTTCCTCCGACATATTTTGGTGCACGACCAACGCGTCGGTGATACTGCTGGTAAAACTGAGTGGTGTGGTGTCGTTTACATTTCCTGTGGTTAAAAACCGCAATTCACAGATCACTTCCCCATCCATCAGGGTCGTCCCCATTTGTGCGGGATTGAACCAGACCAGGGTAAGAAACCCATCGGCCGCAGCACTTGTCCCAATATTTTGGGGCAGCAGCCCCATGAGGTTCACATTATCCAAACTGACAAAAGACATGACATCTTTGTCCCATTCGAGGGTAAACTGAAAACCCCGCAACCCCTCAAACTCTTCTACGCTCAATGCAAAAACCACTTCTTCTTCCGGGTTGCAAGCACTTACTTCGGGCAGGATAAAAGTAGTATTCAGTGCAGGCGGCGGGTTGAGGGATGCCTCTCCGACATCGCCAATTTTGACGCCAGTAAAATTTTGATTAAAAAGTGAATCTGGCAGATCGACAACAGAAATAGTTTCGGGAAAAGGAGGCGTGAATGGATCATTGGGATTGGGGAAAGTATAAAATTGAGGCACAAAACGCCAGGAAGTATTATTGGGGAAAACGGCTGTATTTCCCAACACCAAACCCATTATATCCAATAAATCAGCTTGCGTAACAGTGGCATCATTATCCGCATCGGCAGCAATGTACTGGAATGGGGTATCAAGATCGTCGATGCCCAACAAATGTCTGGAAAGACGGATGAGGTCAGTCGCAGAAACGTCCTCTAAATGGTTGGTGTTTTTTGCAGGAATCAATTCGTAATCAAAATCAATATTCAAATCAGGCAATGAGTAATTCCCACCAACATCGGTAAACGTGGTATTTCCACCAAGAACTGATACCGACGCTCCCGGCACAGGCACCGCATTGGGTTTGGTGATGTTTCCTGAAATAGCTACCGCTGGGCTATTGACAAAAAACAGGATGCCGACGCTTCCAGCAATATCTGTTGAATTGCTTTCGTATTCCCCAAACAAATAACCGTTCTGTGAGCCGCTCATCCAGTCAGGCGAGGCACCCGGCGCCATATCGTACAAGGTGAAATTAGCGCTCGTAGGTTGGGTAGAGGTTTCATAAGCATTGAGGGCATTGCCCTCGCTGATGGTGTACATATTCAATTTGTCAAACTCATTGGCGAAGGAAATGCCCAAGCTCTGCTGTAGGGCGACTATATCATTAAAATCGGTATCATTTACATAAAACCTGATTTGGATTGGTTCGGTGATCGATGTAGCGCCAGTCATCTGCCAAGAACGGTTGGCGACCAACCAAACTTCGTTGAAAATGTAATCCGCATTGGAAAGGTTGAAACCGATATTGCCATAATCAGCCCTCGTACTGGAAGTAATGACCAACCCATTGGTCAAATCCCCAATATCTTGTCCGTTCTTTTTTACAGAAATCAGCAGCAGGTTTTCATCCGAATTATAGTAATGCGTCCAACCGTCTGCATCCGTGCATTCGGCGTTTGCGATAACAGTTTTACTGGCTGCATCTATGATATCAAGAGAGCTGATAAAATCACATTGGGAACTTGTTTCCAGAAAGGTAAAAAGGGACAGGGCAGTTATGAGTGTTACTATTCTCATGGGTGTTGTTTTTCTAGGTACATAAAATCGGCTTACAAAGCCTATACCTTAGTTAAATGTTAATTGTTTCAAAATGAGGAAACCAAATAAATACAGTGGTGAGACGTCCGTTGATAAATAGCTTATGAGCAAAATTAACTGTAAGTAAATAATATGTTGGGCAAATCTACATAAAATGTAAAGGGCCTCCAATTTTTTCCTTGCTTATCAAGCCACCTCCATATTTTCATTTTTTTGTAAAAAAAACGGGCGCCCGCTACCAAATTAATCCGTTGGTCAAACCTTTGACATAGTTCCTTGGCAGGTGTCAACTTAGTATTAAATTTGAGCTGATTATCGTCAATTGTCAAAAGTGTTTGCCAGGAAAATTCGTACATCTGCAAATTCCTGTTAACTTTGCGCCCCATCCACCAAAACGTTTTCTCAGAACAACTCCAAACTCCACCTTCTAATTTTTGTTAAGCGAAAGGCCAGTTTTATTTTCTGGCGTTTTTTTTAAAACCTTTTTTAGTTTATGAATCAATACAAGTATTCGGCTGAGGAGATCAAACAATCCCTCAACAATTGGCAGACCATGCTGAGAGATTATGCCCAAGCAAACAACTACAAAGCTATCATGCAACTGATCACTACCTACGTGCCATTCATTGGCCTGTGGATATTGATGTACTTCACCTTGGAAATCAGCTATTTATTGACTTTGGGGTTAGCCTTTGTCAATGCTTTTTTCCTCGTCCGAATTTTCATCATACAGCATGATTGCGGCCACCGTTCCTATTTCAAATCGCAAAAATGGAACAAGGTGGTGGGTGTTGTATGCAGCTTTTTTAGCACCATTCCATTCAAGTATTGGGCACGGGTACATGATTTCCACCACGGCCATTGCGGTCAGTTGGAAACCCGTGACATCGGGGATATTGACATCCTGACTGCCGAAGAGTTCCGAAAACTGACTCCTTGGGGGAGGTTAAAATACCGGATTTACAGAATGCCTGTCGTTACTTTTTTGGTAGGCCCGATCTTTTATTTCCTCATCAACAACCGGTTGCCACTTGTCCGGTTCAAGAGTTGGAAAGGCATGATTTGGTCACAAACATGGAACAACATTGCCATAGTTGGGGTGATCGCCTTGTTCAGTTGGTTGATTGGCTGGAAAGTGTTCCTCTCCATACAATTGCCTATTATCATCTTCTTTTTCATTATCGCTATTTGGTTTTTCTACGTGCAACACCAGCACGAGCATACCTACAAATCGTGGAAAGCCGAATGGGATTACCTGATGGCTGCCATCAAGGGGAGCACCTTCTATAAACTGCCAAATTTCGTGCATTGGATGACCGGCTACATCGGCTACCATCATATCCACCACCTCAACTCTGGCATCCCAAGTTACAACTTGGTGAAATGCGCCAAGGAAAACCCCGTGTTGAACCGCTATGTTACGAAAGTGACTTTCTGGGAAAGCCTTTCCTACATCCGCCACAAACTATGGGACGAGCAGGAGCAGCGCATGATTTCATTCTCTGAATTTTACAGAAAAGAAAAACAATTAAAAATGGCCGCTTAATTAAGTTGGTGAGCAAGTGACAGAGGCTTTTGTCAGCTGCTATTAAAGCAAAAAAATTAAGCTTACGAACTGGAATTCGTTTTAATTTTTTTTGAGAAATAATGACTCGCTGCATTTGTCGTTCAAGTGCAGCGAGTTGTGTTTTAAAAAAATGGTAAAGCATTTTAAAATACAAATAACTGGAAGGGTGCAGGGTGTTTGGTACCGCGGCTCGATGCAGAATAAAGCGAGGGAATTAAATATAACCGGGTTTGTCAGAAACGAACCAGACGGCAGCGTTTATGCAGAGGTGGAAGGCGAGGAATTAATTTTACACCAATTAATTGATTGGTGCAAGATTGGGCCAGAACTTGCCGCTGTAAAAAATGTGGAATTTCACGAAGGGGAAATAATAGAATACAAATCCTTCAACATTTTGCGCTGATTCAATAATAATTATAAAACCGCTCTTATGAAATATGCTTATTTAATTTTGCTGTCAATTTTAATAAATCTTTCGGTCATTGGCCAGTCTATTTTTCCTTTAAAGGCTATTTTCTTTCCGAACATTTCCCAACCGATTTACAAAACAGATGAGTCTGTGCCAAGCCCAGTCGTTACAACAATCAAAGAAAGAGAAATCGCCAAACCATCTTTGAGCGCTGGCATCTTGGCAGGGATACCTTTAAATAATAATTGGACTATCTATACTGGCATTAATTATATGCGAACCGGATATAAATATAAAGAAAGGAATTTGCGGCCTGCAATACCAGACCCAATTATTCCCGAAAAAATCAAAACCGTTTACAAATCTGAAAATATTGAAATACCCATTCATGCCAATCGTTATATTTTTCAAAAGGAAAAAATAGGTCTTTATGCAATGGCGGGGCCATCGATATGGTTCAATATTTCAAATAAAAAAATCGACCGCTTGACTTATATAGATGGCAGGACAGAAAAAGAAAAGACGGACGATTTAGGGATGGAATTTAAAACGGTAAACTTGACCTTATCAGCCGGAATTGGATTGGAATATAAGCTGAGCAATAAATTCGATTTTTTCATCCAACCGATGAGTCAATTGAGCCTCCTTGGCATTTCTATAGATGCCCCCCTGAACCGAGATATTTTCAACTTCGGTATTGCATTCGGAATTATTTTGAAATAAAGAACCATGAGACAACTTCTATTAATCATTTTTTTATCAACTGCATTTTGTCGATTTGTAAATGCCCAGTGCAGTATCGCCATTGATGAGTATGACGAGTTCGACTCGACCCGTTTAATTGCCACCCAACCAATGAACTTGGGTTTTTTGATCGTTTCAGGAAATGTCCCAGAAGACCTTGAGGGAAAAGAATATGTGGAAGAGTCGAAGGCTATTTTTAGTTATTCCGACGAAAAGAATATTCGTTCATTTTTTCTATCGTTGATGGTGGCCGAACGTAAGTTCCACATGAGTGGCACCGATTTTAATGTGTCTCTAAAATTTAAAGGTGGGCAAATCATCACTTTGTTGAATGTACCCGAAAATGGAGAGTTCGACCGCGACATACTGATGTGGAAATACCTGCATACTTGCGTTGTGCCATTAGAGATTTTCCACTTGATGAAAAATGATATAGTTGAAAAAATCAGGATCAACTATAAGAATTATAAAAAAACAATTGAGCTGGAAGAGAAACAGCAAAAGGCCCTGCAACAGGCAGTATTATGTGTCGAAGAGCGGCTCATTGATGAATTGAAGGGCGTTAAGCCATAAACTTACTTTGTCAAATCAGGCCCTTTCCTACCCTGTTTTAGAAGACAAACCGATACTATGTGTGTTTTTTTCGTAAAATGTTCTAAATAAGTGGGTTTAGCGTTTTGTTTAAGCCAATAAGATATTTGCAATTCACAGTAAAGTCCTTACCTTTGCGCCGCTTGAAGAGGTAATCAAAGAAAGAGGGAACAAAAGTTCCCTCTTTTAATTTATACACTTGGAAGTATTTTTTATCGAAGAAAAGATCCATCACCTACTTGCAGAGAAATTCCAGGAAGAGAATTTTGCGGACTGTTTTCTTGTCGGACTTGAACTTCACAAGAATAACAAGTTAGAGGTTTATGTTGACAGCGACTCTGGATTGCCCCTGAGCAAGTGCCAACAAATAAGCCGTTACTTGGAAAGTCATATTGAAGAGGGCAATTGGCTGGGTGAAAATTACACCTTAGAAGTTTCTTCCCCTGACCTTACCAAGCCACTCAAATTGAAGAGGCAGTACAAAAAGAACGTTGGCCGCAACCTTGAGATTACCCTCAACGATGGGAGCGTCAAAACGGTTGAACTAAAAGAGGCTGATGAGGATAGCATAAAAGTGGAGGAAATTGTCGTGGTAAAAGAAGGAAAAAAGAAAAAGAAGATGGTGGTTCAAACAGAACTACCCTACGAACAAATAAAAAAAACATTGGTAGTTATCAGTTTTAAATGATGAAATGGTCAAAGAGGGGTTTTCAGAAACCCATCGTTTGTCATTCATCAATCATCACTCATCATTAAAAAAATGATAAGCTTAGTTGATACCTTTTCGGACTTTAAGTCCAGTAAAAACATTGACCGGCCAACGATGGTGCGGGTTTTAGAAGATGTATTCCGCACACTCATCAAGAAAAAATTTGGCTCCGATGACAACTTCAATGTGATTGTGAACACCCAACAGGGTGACCTTGAATTGTGGCGCGTACGTGAGATTGTACCAGACGGCGAGGTGACGGATGACCGCAGTCAAATATCCATCTCCGAAGCCATCTCCATTGATGATAGCTACGAGATTGGTGAAGAATGTTATGAGCAATTGTTCCTTGAGGATTTTGGTCGCCGTGCTATCCAAGCTGCAAGGCAGACCCTCATCTCGAGGATCATGGAGTTGGAAAAAGACGATATTTACAAACAATATGTAGAACGTGCGGGTGACTTGGTAGTTGGTGAAGTTAGCCAAATTATCAAGCGGGAATTTCTGATCATAGATGATGCGACTGGGCACGAATTGCTGATGCCAAAAGGCGAGACGATCAAAGGTGACTTTTTCCGCAAAGGAGATATGGTCAGAGGTATCATCAAGCGGGTGGAAATGAAAAACAACACACCTGTCGTAATTGTATCCCGAACTGATAATGGGTTCTTGGAAAAATTAATGGAACAGGAAGTCCCTGAAATAGAAGACGGCATCATTGCCATTAAGCGCATTGTCCGACTACCTGGCGAACGTGCAAAAGTAGCCGTAGAATCTTATGACGACCGGGTAGACCCCGTAGGTGCTTGTGTTGGGATGAAAGGTTCCCGTATCCATGGCATTGTCCGTGAGCTCAGGAATGAAAACATTGACATCATCAATTTCACCAACAATGAAAGCCTGTTCATCCAGCGTTCGCTGACTCCAGCCAAAGTGACTTCCATTGAACTGGATGTCGACAAAAAACGGGCTTCCGTTTATCTCGAACCAGACCAAGTGTCGCTGGCAATTGGAAAAGGGGGAACCAATATCAAACTAGCAAGCAAGCTGACTGACTACGAAATAGATGTTTATCGAAATACGGACGAACACGAAATTGACGATGTGGATCTCGACGAATTTGTAGATGAAATTGAGGGCTGGATCATAGAAGAATTAAAAAGGATTGGATGTGATACAGCCAGAAGCGTTCTCGATCTTAGCAAGGATGAACTCTTGCGGAGGACAGAATTGGAAGAAGAGACCATCGAAGAATTAATGAGCATTTTGGCAGCAGAATTTGAAGAATAATTAATGGTGGTAAAAACCCCAAAGGGTCAAGAGCCCATTAGCGTTTTTACCATCAAATGCATATTTTTTCATTATAATTTTTTTAATGAGTAAACGGTTAGTTAAGGTAGCGCAAGAACTTAACGTAGGTACTAATACGATCGTAGAGTTCCTCAAGGATAAAGGGTTTGAATTAGAAAACAAGCCAACGTCCAAGGTATCGGACGAAATGGAAACCCTGTTGGTACAGGAGTATTCAAAGTCTATTGCCATTAAAGAGCAAGCCGACTCTATGACTATTGGCCTGCGCCCATCTTTGAAGAAAGAAAGGGAGTCTTCTATAGCGGAAGAAACAATCGTTGCCGCACCACCGCCCCCCCCACCACCTCCTCCTCCACCGAAAATTGAACCTAAAAAACCGATAGTTGAAACGCCTCCACCTGTAACCAAAGTGGAGGAAGCTCCTACTGTCATTGCCGAACCTGTACCTGAAAAGCCAGTTCAAGAAGAACCTAAGTTAGGCCTTAAGATAAAAGGCAAAATTGAACTTGATAAGAAAGGTTTACCTGTAAAGAAAAAAGAGGAGCCTCGTGAGGAAGAAGTTGTTTCAGAAAAACCAATCCCTCAAGAAGAACCTGTACCTGAAAAACCAAAGGAGGCAGCAATTAAAGAGGAAAGTATTCCAGATGCTGCTGAACCACCAGTTATTTCAAAAGAAGAAGACAAGGCTTCTAAGGAAACATTACCCACTACCGAACCTGAGGCAGATGATGAGTTGCCGGTAGAAGATGAGGATGATGTAGTTCGTGCTTCTGCCCCTGAATTGAGGGGATTAAAGATTTTAGGAAAAATTGACGTAAGCAAAAAGAAGCCACTAAAGAAGAAGAAGAAAGAAGAAAAACCAAAAGGGGAAAGGCCAAAAGAGAAAGAAAAAGGCGAAGGTCAAAGAGACGAATCCAAGGCCAAACCTGTTGCCTCTTCCGACACCTCTGACAGGAACAAGCGCAAACGAAAAAGACGCAAAGTTGCCACTGACGACAATGTACCAAGAAGAGACGATGGAAGAAGAGGAGGAAATACAGGCACAGGAGGACGTCGTAAAGAAGCAAAGGAAGTCTCAAAGAAAGAAGTAGACGACCAGATCAAAAAAACAATGATAAGCTTATCT
The DNA here is from genome assembly GCA_041392505.1 of Saprospiraceae bacterium. Taxonomy (GTDB): domain Bacteria; phylum Bacteroidota; class Bacteroidia; order Chitinophagales; family Saprospiraceae; genus UBA6168. Next base: position 143,204 of record JAWKLX010000016.1, read on the forward strand.
GGTGCAGGAAAGAAAAAGCGCCAGAAAATGCGACGGGATACGAGAGAGCGTATTCGTGAAAAGCAGGAAATGCTTGAAATGGAGGGCGTAACGGACAAGTTGCAAGTGACAGAATTTGTAACGGTTCAAGAATTAGCCAATATGATGGATGTTGCTGCCGCCGAAGTTATCACAACTTGTATGGGCTTAGGTGTTTTCGTTTCCATCAACCAACGGTTAGATGCCGAGTTGATCGAATTGGTCTCCAGCGAATATGGCCATGAAGTAGAATTTATTAGCGTTGAAGAACAAACTGATGCAGATCTTGACGAAGAGGATGCTGCAGAGGATCTGAAACCAAGAGCCCCCATCGTTACAGTCATGGGACACGTTGACCACGGTAAAACATCCTTGCTTGACTTTATCCGTTCTGCCAATGTTGCTTCCGGTGAAGCAGGTGGAATCACCCAGCATATCGGGGCTTATGAGGTCGTAGTCAATGATAAAAAGATCACTTTCTTGGATACTCCCGGTCACGAAGCGTTTACCGCTATGCGGGCAAGGGGTACAAAGGTGACAGACATTGCTATCATCGTGGTAGCGGCTGACGACAATGTAATGCCGCAGACCAAAGAAGCCATTAGCCACGCACAGGCGGCAGAAGTTCCGATGGTGTTTGCCATCAATAAAATTGATAAAGCCGGCGCTGACCCTACCCGCATCAAACAAGAGTTGGCCTCAATGAACATTCTTGTTGAAGATTGGGGTGGCACACACCAATCACAAGAAATATCTGCCAAAACAGGGGAAGGCATCCCTGAGCTTTTGGAAAAGCTCTTGTTGGTTGCCGAACTCGGAGAGCTACAGGCTAACCCTGACCGCTTAGCTCAAGGAACCATTATCGAAGCTTCTCTGGACAAAGGAAAAGGCTATGTTACCAGCCTACTTGTACAACGTGGTACGATGAGAATTGGTGACCCAATGGTTGCCGGAGAATATTCTGGTAAAATCAAGGCCATGTTCAATGAGCGAGGCCAAAGAGTAAAAGAAGCCGGGCCTTCAGTGCCGGTTGCGATTCTTGGTTTGAGTGGAGCTCCCCAAGCAGGGGAACGTTTCAAGGTCATGGAAAATGAATCGGAAGCCCGCCAATTAGCCAACAAACGGGCAAGGATCAACCGGGAACAAACCAACCGAGCGACTAAGCGGATCAGTCTTGACGAGATCGGACGCCGATTGGCTCTGGGTACTTTCAAAGAGCTTAACCTTATCGTCAAAGGTGATGTGGATGGTTCAGTGGAAGCCCTTTCGGATTCTTTGATCAAACTTTCCCTCGAAACAGTTCAGGTCAATGTTATCCACCGAGCGGTAGGGCAGATTGCCGAATCTGATATTTTGCTTGCCTCCGCTTCCGATGCCATCATCATCGGTTTCCAAGTAAGGCCATCGCTAAATGCCCGCAAATTAGCTGAAAGGGAAGGCGTTGAGATAAAAATGTACTCCATTATTTACGAGGCCATCGAAGAAATCAAACTGGCCATCGAAGGGATGCTTGAACCGACCAAGGAAGAGAAAATCATCTGCAATGTGGAAATACAAGAAGTCTACAAAATCAGCAGGGTTGGTTCTATCGCAGGATGTTTGGTTAGGGATGGTAAGATTGCCAGGAATACCAAAATCCGAGTTATTCGGGATGGCATCGTGATCTATCCAACCAAAGAGGGTGTTGTTGGCGAATTGGGGTCTTTGAAACGTTTCAAAGAAGATGTTAAGGAGGTCAACAAAGGCATGGAATGTGGTTTGACGATCAAAAATTTCAACGACATAAAAGAAGGCGACGTCGTAGAAGGGTACGAAATTGTGGAAGTGAAACAGAAGTACGGGAAGTAAGTCCGTCTGTTTTACGAAAGTTCCTTCATTCAGATTTCATAAAACCTCCTGTAAGCTCAATACTTGCAGGAGGTTTTTTATTTTACGCCCCACTTTTACTCTTAACCTATTCAATCACTCATCCAATAATCACCATACCATGCAAAGGAGATCATTTGTAAAAAACAGTCTAACCTCATCGGCGGCCCTTGCTGTTGGCGGCAGTGCTACTCTATCGGCCAGCCCTTCATATATGACCAGCAAACATGATTTTAAGCTAAAATATGCACCGCACATTGGCATGTTCAAAAACAGTGCGGGCGATGACCCTATTGACCAGTTGAAATTTATGGCCGACCAAGGCTTTAAGGCTTTCGAGGACAACGGCATGATGGGCAGGGACAAAGCCCAACAAGAAAAAATGGCATCGGCAATGGGCAATCTCGGCATCGAAATGGGCGTATTTGTAGTGGCATTTGACAACTGGCCTCTCTCTACCTCGCTCACTTCTTTCGACAAAGAATGGCACGGGAAATTTGTCAAATCCTGCCACGAAGCCGTGGAGGTCGCCAAGCGGGTAAATGCTAAATGGATGACTGTCGTGCCGGGCAATTACGATCGCAGCTTGCCCATTGGCATCCAAACTTCCAATGTCATCGAAGCCCTGCGCCGAGGCGCAGAAATATTTGAGCCACACGGGCTCACCATGGTACTCGAACCCCTCAGCGACACCCCCGACCTGTTCCTCCGCCATTCCGACCAGACCTACATGATCTGCAAGGCCGTCAACAGCCCTTCCTGCAAAATCCTCTACGATATTTACCACATGCAAAAAAACGAGGGCCGACTACTATACAATATTGAAAAATGCTGGGACGAAATCGCCTATTTCCAAGTCGGTGACGAGCCTGGTCGTAAAGAGCCCACTACCGGGGAAATCAACTATAAAAATGTGTTTAAATATATCCACGAAAAAGGATTCAGCGGCATCGTTGGGATGGAGCATGGAAATTTTAAAGAAGGAAAAGAAGGTGAACTGGCTTTGATAAAAGCCTATAAAGAAGTGGATGGGTTTTGAAGCGGGCCAATTTCAAGTAAGATAAGGGAGCGTTCTCCTTTTTCATTCGTTTACACCACCATAAATCCCTCCTGACCAGATCAGCCATTTTCCTAATTTTGATCCTCCATTTCAAAAACAAACACATCATCAATAATGAAGTATTTTCAATTCGCTATTTTATTCGCTGGCCTGACTTTTCTCAGCGCCTGTAACAAGGACGATGATTCATTGAGCGCAGAAGAGCAACTTCAGGTCGACATTGAGATCATTGATAGGTACCTGACCGACAACAACCTCACTGCCCAATCGACCGCCTCCGGTTTGCGCTATATCATCGAGGAAGAAGGTACAGGAGACCACCCCGCCGCTGGGGCACCTGTAATTCTTGTATTCTCTGGTTATTTCGCAGACAACAACCTCTGGGGGACCTCCAATGGGCCTGCAGTGTTTGACCTTTCTGCTATTCTGGAGGGATTCAAAGAAGGCATCCCCTTGTTTAAAATAGGGGGCAAAGGGAAACTGTTATTGCCCTCCGCACTGGCATTCGGGTCCCAAGGCGCCAACGGTGTGCCTGCCAACACAGTCATGATTTTTGACATCGAACTGCCTGATCTATGTGTTGATGAAACGACCCTGAGTACTAAGCAAAAATGCCTCGACTTTTATAAAATCGATGAGTACCTCACCGAGAATAACCTCACAGTTGATTCCATCACCGAATCGGGTATCCACTACATTATCGATGTGGAAGGGGTAGGCGCCCACCCCTCCAGCAGCAGTACGGTCAAGGTTTTTTACAAAGGATATTTGCTAGATGGGACAGTGTTTGATGAGACCAAAAACGGCTCCGTCAGCTTTCCCCTGTCCGGTGTTATCGAAGGCTGGAAGCAGGGCATGAAACTATTTAAAAAAGGTGGCAAAGGCACTTTGCTCATTCCATCCTCTTTGGCCTATGGTGGAGCACCTCCCACCAACTCCGTCATTCCACCCAATGCCGTACTGGCGTTCGACATCGAATTAGTTGATTTTTAGTTTTAAAAAAAACAAAAAGGGAGGAGGGGTTTAAAATTTTCAATTTTAAACCCCTCCTCCCTTTTTTCTCCACCCATTGGCCATTTAAGCTAATGGCCAAGTCATGATCCATCCACATAAAATCACGATTCCCCGGACAGCCCATTATTTTACCATCGGTGAGCCATCGAAAAGCATCCGTCGGTTGTGGATCGTCTGTCATGGTTACGGCCAATTGGCCAGCAAATTCATCCGCCGTTTTGAGGGACTGGAGGACGGACAAACCCTGGTCCTGGCACCGGAAGGGCTGAACAAATTTTACTGGGGCCAATTTACTGGCAAACCCGTTGCTACTTGGATGACCAGCCACGAGCGCCTTGACGAGATCACCGATTATTGTAATTATTTACAGACACTCTACAATCACTACGTCCCTCGACTTGCCGATGATGTGGAAGTGGTCCTGCTCGGTTTTTCGCAGGGCAGTGCGACGGTCTGTCGGTGGGCCATGGAAAATTTCCCGCACTTCCACCACCTCGTCCTGTGGGCAGGCGTTTTGCCCGACGACTTGGATTTTACTCCTTACCAATCTTATTTTTCTGAAAAAAAATTGCACTTCGTATATGGCACAGACGACCAATTCCTGACGGAAGAGCGCCTGCAATGGCAACGTGATTTTGCAAAAAAAAACTTATTGAAGTTTGAAGAATTCAGCTTTGAAGGCAAGCATGAAGTAGACCGGGATGCGATCTCGGCATTCAATGAGCGATTAGGTTAGCTCTGGAGTACCCGGCGGATGCCCAACAATAAAATGAACCCAACAATGGCGATGAAATAAAACCCGAGCCCAAGGTCGATTTTACCCGCAATGCCATCTATGAATTTATTACCGAAAGCGATGATAGCGCCGATGAGCAATGTAAATCCGATGATTCTCTTTCCGTTCATGTGATCTTTTCTTTAAATATATTTTGGGGCGGTAAAACAAATTTTGAACCAAAGAAACACCTTTATCATCCATCAGGTTGACCTCCAGTGCCTATCTTTTCCTTTTCTACTTGCACTCGCCCTGATCTTTAGATTACTTTCATTTTCAAAAATAGAACCCTATTGAATATGTTTCTTTAGAAGCCAAAGGTCAAAAGAAGAGCAAATTTTTCCTACCTTTAAAATTACCCCTTCGGTTTCATTGCAAATTGAACATTTCATCCACCAAAACCTTTTATCACCCATTTTTTCATTGAATTAGTTTACATGGTCATTAAATACATCATTCTTGCTCTTTATTTCTTAGTTCTATTTCTCATCGGTATTCTTTCCACCAAAAAAATCAGCAACATCAAAGACTATTATGTCGGTGGTAAAAAGCTTGGCTACTGGGTCGTTGCTTTTTCCACCCGGGCCACGGGCGAGTCTGCTTGGCTGCTCTTGGGCCTCACCGGACTGGGAGCGATTGCTGGCGTCAGTGCATTTTGGGTCGTGTTGGGTGAAACAATCGGCGTCTTAGTTGCCTGGTTTTTGATGGCCAAACCTTTTAAAAAATTATCCGATCAATACGATTCTATCACGATTCCCGATTATTTGGTCAGTCACTTTAAAGCTAAGACTAATACCCTACGAATAATTGCTTCCATGGCATTGTCAGTTTTTGTTGTCATTTATGTCAGTGCCCAAATTGATGCCACCGGTTCCGCCTTTGAAGCCTTTTTGGATATGAATTATTACACCGGCGCACTGGTCGGTTTTGCCATCGTGGTATTCTATATTTTGTTTGGTGGCTTCGTGGCCGTCGCCTGGTCCGACCTTTTTCAAGGGTTGCTCATGTTCATGGGATTGGCGATGATCCCCATTGTTGGGTTGTTTTCCCTCGATCAAGGACCAGTGCTCGAACGGCTGTCTTCAATCGATCCAGGGCTGACCAATATTTGGGGGGCAGGAGGCTTTACCACCATGAACCTGGCCACGATTTTAGGTTTCATGTTGATCGGATTGGGCTACATGGGTTCCCCACAAATCTTTGTGCGGTTCATGTCTATTAAAAATGAAAACGAGATAAACAAAGGGCGTTGGGTCGCCCTCGGCTACACCTTATTGTCCGATGTAGCTGCCGTGATGGTTGGACTTTTTGGCCGCTACTTATTCACCGATGCAGGTATTGATCCTGAAGCTGTTCTGGGAAATAACGGGCAGGATGTGTTGATCCAAATGGTCGAAAACATCATGCCGTTGACTATTGTCGGTTTGTATGTGGCCATCGTTTTGTCGGCTATTATGTCCACCATTGATTCGTTGCTCGTAGTGGCCTCAAGCGCAGTTGTCCGTGATTTTTACCAACAAATTTTCAGACCAGAAACCAAGAACGACAACCTCACCCGACTGTCCCGAATCGTTACAGTATCAATGGCGTTGGTCGCTTTGGCATTAGCCCTCACCGTGGCCATCACTACGCCAGAACGAACCATTTTTTGGTTTGTCATCTTTGGCTGGTCCGGCATTGCCGCTACTTTTTGCCCGGTCATCATTCTATCCCTTTTTTGGAAAAATTATACAGAACGAGGCGCCATCGCTTCCATGGTCGTTGGCTTTTTGAGTGTTCCCTTTTTCAAATTTGTGATGACCGTGCCAGTGGTTGGGCTATATTTTGTGGAGGTTGCGAAGCTAGGCCCTTCGTTTGCTTTGTCGATGTTGGCTGGGTGGGTATTTAGTGTGGTAGGGAAGAAGGAGGTGTCTCTTACAAATTAAGAAAATTTGAGAAAGCAAACATCCAGCTATTAACTGCAACCAGCGAGTTGTAAAAAAATGCTTCCAGCACTTCAAGTACTGGAAGCATTTCCAGATTATCCGAACCCCAGTGGTTTCAGTTTCAAACTGAAACCCCGAATTTTCACGTTTATAACGTGACAAAGTAATTTCACCTCCGAAACGAATCACCCCGCAACAAATTCTTAAACCGGTGCCTTTTCGGCGTCACATCGCCCAGCTTCTCTTTTTTCATCGCCTCATAATCTTGGTAATTTCCTTCAAAGAAAACCACTTCACTTTCATCTTCAAAGGAAAGAATGTGCGTCGCCAAACGGTCAATGAACCAACGGTCGTGGCTAATGACGAGGACGCAGCCCGCAAAATTGTCGAGCGCATCTTCCAGCGCACGGAGGGTATTGATATCAATATCGTTGGTCGGCTCATCCAAGAGGAGGACGTTGCCGCCGTCTTTCAGCGTCATAGCCAAATGGAGGCGGTTGCGCTCCCCACCGGAGAGGACGCCCGCTTTCTTCTGTTGGTCGGCGCCAGCGAAATTGAATTTGGAAATATAGGCCCGGGCATTCACTTCGTATGTGCCGACCGTCAGGATTTCATTCCCTTCGGAAACGACCTCATAGACCGATTTATTCGGATCGATGGCGGCATGGGATTGGTCGACGTAGGAGATTTTTGCGGTGTCGCCAATCGTAATCGTACCGCTATCCGGCGTTTCTTGCCCGACAATCATGCGGAACAGGGTCGACTTCCCTACCCCGTTCGGGCCGATGATCCCGACGATGCTATTTTTGGGAATGTTGAGAGATAAATCTTCAAACAACACCCGGCCATCAAATGCCTTGCTTACATGGTCCATTTTAATGACCACATCGCCGAGGCGAGGACCAGGCGGAATGGTGAGTTCCAATTTCTTTTCCTTGTCTTTCGCTTCTTCGCCTGCGAGTTTGTCGTAGGCATTCAGACGGGCCTTCCCTTTTGCCTGTCGGGCCTTCTGCCCCATGCGAATCCATTCCAATTCCCGTTCAAGTGTTTTGCGGCGTTTGTCCTCTTGCTTTTCCTCCATCTCCAAACGCTTAGCTTTTTGGTCCAACCAACTACTATAATTGCCCTCCCACGGAATGCCTTGTCCGCGATCCAATTCAAGTATCCAGCCAGCCACGTTGTCGAGGAAATAACGGTCGTGCGTTACGGCGATGACCGTACCGGGGAAGTTTTGCAGATATTGTTCCAGCCAGTCGATACTTTCCGCATCAAGGTGGTTGGTCGGCTCATCGAGCAACAAAATGTCGGGGTTGGAAAGCAGCAGCCTCGCCAAAGCGACCCGTCTTCTTTCCCCACCGGAAAGCACTTTTACCTTGGCTTCATCAGGCGGACAACGGAGGGCATCCATGGCCCGGTCGATTTTATGTTCGAGCTCCCAAGCACCGCTCCGGTCGAGGATGTCCATGAGTTCGCCTTGGCGTTCGATGAGTTTGTTCATCTCGTCGTCGCTCATTTCCTCGGCAAATTTGGCGTTCACTTCCTCGTATTCTTTCATGGTCTCCATGAGTTCTCCGATGCCTTCTTCGACTGACTCCCGGACGGTTTTAGTGTCGTCCAGTTCTGGCTCCTGCGGCAGGTAGCCGATTTTGAATTGTTTTTCAAACTCGATTTTGCCCTCATAATTCTGGTCGAGGCCAGCGATGATTTTTAGCAGCGTGGACTTGCCACTGCCGTTGAGGCCGAGCACGCCGATCTTGGCCCCATAAAAAAAGGAGAGCCAAATATTTTTGATGACGGGTTTTTGAGCGCCGGGGAAGGTCTTCGAGACGCCCGACATGGAGAAGATGATCTTATTGTCTGCCATAATGTTTGGTTGGTTCGTTGTTTTTTGTTGATCGTTGTTTGGCCGAAGGCCCAATTTTTTGCGAACGCAAAAATGGGGTGTTTTGGAGAAATAAAAAACCGGAGCATGACATCATATTCCGGCTTTATTTCAGTAATAAAACAAACAGCTTTTTTATTTATAACCGAACCAATCTCATTTAAGGAATTGTCTTTCTGTGAACTGGGAACTGATAACTGAACTCACGGTTTCTTCAATTCCCCTTTGATATTCAAATCCAGCACCCGCAGCCGCCAACGTTTGGCCTCGCCTTTTCTGTTTTTTTCAAAACGGTAGGTCTTCTTCTTGAACAAATGCCGGATCAAAAAACCAGTGGCCACGCTGGAAGCAGGGATCAAGTAAACACTCTTGTCCAGATTTTTAAAATTGTTGCCGCTCACGGCTTCATCGATGGCGGCATATACGATCCAGACCGCAGCGAAATTGAAAAACTGGTTACTCAGCGGCCTTGACCATTTTTGTCGGTCAAAAAAACGGAGGGCTGCGATACTGTCGAGGTGGACGTGGTCGCGGGGAAAAAGGAGCAGGTTCTGTTCATAGTTTATGTCCTCGATCACGCGGGTGTACCATTGGCCGCCATGCAGTTGGAAAGTGATTTCTTGGCCAGGGAAATATTTTTTCGTTTTTGGGCTATGGATTTTTTCCAGTTGCAGGAATTTTTGGGCGTTGGTTTCACCACCAAAAAAAGAAAGCAGGATCGAAAGTAAAAGGATTCGCATAGTCGGATTGATTTGCAGGAAAGAGCCTCGAACTACTCTTTGCGGTTGGGTTTTGGTGGAATATTTTTTTTGACAAAACGGAAATTGATGTTCCGCATGGCCTTATCAATCTCCTCATAGGGGAAGTCTTCCTTCCCCGTGTAAATGACCATAAATGCAAACTGCCCTTCCTCCCGCTCCAGTTTTCTGTACAGCCAATGCTTGTTCAACCGCCAAGCTTCCCGTACTTTCCTTTTGATGCGGTTGCGGGCGACTGCCGATTTGAAGCTCCGTTTCGGGACGCTCACCGTAAACTGCACGGGCACGTCGTTCCTCGGCTCCTCATTTTTCAAAAAAACCAACCGCAACGGGTATGCCCCAAATGACTGCCCCTCCTTGAACAAGCGCCCAATGACTTTCCGGCTTTTGAGCCGTTCCGCTTTTTTAAAAGTATATGTTGGCATAGATCGCATTGAAGGGGTGAAAGTACAAAGGAATACAAGTACATGGGCCTATCGAAGTCCAAATTCAAATGAAGGCTTAATTTGAATTTGATTTTGAATTAGTATTTGAATTTCACTTGACCTTTTACCTACTTTTGTTGTTTGAAAGAGAAAAGTCAGCACATGACTGCAAAAATTGAAGAAACCATTCAGGAAGTAAAAAAAATCTTCGCTTCCCACCTTGAGCAAAACGCTTTCCGCAAAACGCCGGAACGCTTTGCCATCCTCGAAGAAATCTACCGTCGCAACGACCACTTCGACGCCGAAGCCCTCTACATACACATGAAGAACCAGAGCTATCGGGTGAGCAGGGCCACTGTTTACAATACCTTGGAATTGCTGGTCAGTTGCGATTTGGTGAAACGCCACCAATTTGGGAAAAATCTGGCCCTCTACGAGAAATCGTTTGGCTACAAGCAGCACGACCACCTCATCTGCGAAGATTGTGGCAAGGTCGTAGAGTTTTGCGACCCCCGCATCCAACAGATCAAGGACATGATGGGGGATTTGTTGAAATATGAAATCACGCACCACTCACTGAACCTTTTTGGGAAATGTGACGGCGCATGTGAGCGAACTAAAAAACAATGAGAGCATGATGGAATGAGAGAATGAGTGAATAGGTAGTCATTCATTCTCTCATTCTATCATTCCATCATTCACTCATTAAAAAAGCATGACAATAGATGTGATCCTCGGCCTCCAATGGGGCGACGAAGGGAAAGGAAAGATTGTTGATTATCTGGCCACCCAATACGATGTGGTAGCCCGCTTCCAAGGCGGCCCTAACGCAGGGCATACCTTAAAATTTGACGGACAGAAATTTGTGCTCCACACCGTTCCGTCAGGTATCTTCCGCAAAGAACTGATCAACCTCATTGGCAACGGTGTCGTCATCGACCCCATCACCCTGAAACGGGAGTTGGGCGGCCTGACAGAGGCTGGGGTAGATTACAAAGACCGGCTGCTCGTTTCTAAAAAAGCCCATCTTATTTTACCAACCCACCGCTACTTGGACGCTGCCTCCGAAGCGGCTAAAGGGAAAGCCAAAATAGGCTCTACCCTAAAAGGCATCGGCCCCACCTATATGGACAAAACGGGCCGGAATGGACTGCGGGTCGGGGATATTTCCCTGGACGAATTCCAAGAGCGGTACGACACTTTAAAGCAAAAGCATTTGGGGCTTTTGGCAGCCTTACCTGAAACAGATTTTGACCTTGAAACCGAAGAGAAAAAATGGTTTGCCGCCCTTGACTGCCTTCGCTCCCTCCAAATGGTTGATGGCGAATATTTTATCAACCAACAATTGGCCGAAGGCAAACGCATTTTAGCGGAAGGTGCCCAAGGCTCGATGCTCGATATCGATTTTGGCACTTACCCTTTTGTCACTTCTTCCAACACCGTGACGGCTGGCGTTTGCATTGGTTTGGGGGTTGCTCCCAAGAACATTGGCGAGGTCATCGGCATCACCAAGGCTTACTGCACACGGGTGGGCAGCGGCCCGTTTCCCACAGAACTATTTGACGAAACCGGAGAGTTTTTGAGGCAAGAAGGGATGGAATTCGGCGCCACAACTGGCCGTCCCCGCCGCTGTGGTTGGATTGATTTGCCGCAATTGAAATACACCATCATGCTGAACGGTGTGACGCAATTGGTCATCACTAAAATTGATGTGCTGAATAATTTTGACAAAATAAAAGCTGCCACCAAATACCGCTACGAAGGCCAAGAAACAGACCGGCTCCCTTATGACCTTTGCGGGGTGCCGGTCGAACCGGTTTACAAGTCGTACCCAGGCTGGGAGCGGCCATTGGATGAGATCAAAGATTACGACGACCTGCCGGTAAACGCCAAGGCTTACCTAGCCACTTTAGAGCACCACTTGGGCGTCCCGATCACCATGGTTTCGACAGGGCCGGAGCGTAAGAGCCTGATTTTGAAGGGAGTGGAAGCCACGACCTGATATGGATATAACATTGATCAGTTTACAAAAATAAACTGATCAATGTCCCTTCCCCTACCAATGACTATCCTCGAACTCAGCGATTACAACATCTACATCGGCTCCATTGGCCTTGAACTTTCGCCCCTTGTTGCAAAAGGCAATTACTCCCAAGTGGCCATCCTCGTGGATGAAAATACCCGCCAACATTGCCTGCCTATTTTATCAAAAAGTTTAAATGCTGATTTCCGAATCATTGAAATCCAAGCTGGCGAATGGCATAAAAACCTCGACTCTTGCCGGCACATTTGGGAAGAAATGATGAAATACGAAATGGACCGCCATTCCTTGCTCATTAATCTTGGCGGTGGGGTGATTGGTGACATGGGAGGTTTTTGTGCAGCGACTTTTCTGCGGGGTATCGATTTTATTCAAATTCCCACGACCCTACTGTCGCAGGTGGATGCATCGGTGGGCGGAAAATTGGGGATTGATTTTAATTCAATCAAAAACAGTATTGGCGTTTTTCAAAATCCACAGGCCGTTTTCGTTGATCCTGAATTTTTAAAATCATTACCGAATAGTGAAATCCGCAGCGGCTTCGCCGAAGTATTTAAACACGCCCTTATCGCCGATGCCGATTTATGGTCCGAACTGTTTAAATTAAATGATTTATCAGAAATAGATTGGGCACATATCCTTGCACGATCGCTCCGCATCAAACAGCACGTAGTGGAAGCAGACCCGTTAGAAAAGGGCCTTCGCAAGGCACTGAATTTTGGCCATACGATCGGCCATGCCGTGGAAAGTTTTTCATTGAAAACTGATAAGCCACTTTTGCACGGAGAAGCCGTGGCCATTGGTATCGTCTGCGAAAGTTGGTTGTCAAACCAAGCTGGGGATTTATCGGAAATTGAGTTAAAAGAAATAACAAACTTTGTCGAAAAAATTTACCCGTTTTATACGTTTGACGAAACAAATTTCCCAGAAATTATGGCCTACATGAAAAAGGACAAAAAGAATCGGGCAGGGGTAATTAATTTCACTTTTTTAAACACTATTGGACAAGCAACAATAGATCAAACTTGTGACGAAAAATTAATTGAAGAAAGCCTTCTGTATTATATGGCTAATAAATAAATCTTATTCGGTTTTTAGGTGTAACGGTGTTTTGGTTTATCGGTTTTACAAAATACCACATAATAACCTTTAATAAAAATTAATTTTACGACTACCCTAAACTACTGACTATCAGCATTTCAGAAAAGAATAATTCCTATTAAAAAAGAGAATAAAATTCCAAAAATGGATAACTACATATTCGCACTTTATAGTTTTTAAAAATCCATTTGATATTTTTCCATAATTTATTTCTGTGTAAATAATTAAATATCACGCACAACCGAACATTTTAATTTCCATCCACCTTATATGTTTTCCATCCATTTTTCATATTAGAACGAATCGTAATTTTTGACAAACACTTAATGCTCCTTAAAAAACCCATTCACCAGATGTAATTTCATCCAATTATATCATGAAAAAACAAGAGCTCTACACACCTTATACTGGACTCACTATTTTGGAAAAATCCAAGCTCATTAACTTTCTGGAAGCTAATACAGAGAACGGCCATTTTTCCAAATCTGAAATTGCGGAGGCCGTGGAATGTGCCGTAAAAGAGCGAGCATCGCTCGGTGGTTTCATTTTATCAATAAAAGAGGAAAACGAACTGTTAGGCGTCATTGTCGTGAATGCTACTGGCATGGAGAACAGAAACCCCAAGCACCGCCTGTCTCTATTGGCTGTGGCCAGAAATCACCGGCACAATGGCATTGCCAAATCTTTGTTGGAAAGAACCGTCCAACAGGTCGGCAGCGATTTGGCCATCCAATTGGAACCCGGCAATGGGGAAGTAGCTTTTTTTGAGAAATTGGGATTTAAAGAAAAATATGTAGAAATGCGTTTGGACAAATGAGGCTATCAGTAAAAATGCCCTGAGAGAAAGAACTCCCAGGGCATTTTTATTTAGACCTCCAAGTGATTCCCAATTCCATTCATCACGTGCGCTTCGGTCGGCACATTTTTGAAATGCTTTAGGTAGTAAACGGAGCGGTACTCCTTTTTGCCGCTCAGGTAGTCATTTAGCGACTCGATAGTCTGCTCATCCAGAAAAGGCACGAGTGGTTGCTCTACAAAGTCGAATGAATGAAGTGCCTCTTTCAGCGCTGCATCCCATTTGGGATAATAGCGGTCGAGATCGGCAGAACAGACAAGGCCACGGCAACCGGGCCGCTTGCACTCCAACATCATCTCTTGCTCCATATTGAAAATACCATACTCGTCGGTGATCTCCTCACCGGGTTGAATGTCCCGGATGGCAATTTCAAAACCGTAACCCGTGCTCATTGTGTTACAATCACAGCAATGATTCACGTATTTGGCAAAATCCCAACTAACAATGCGGACGCCGTTTTCATCGATGTAAGAATATTTTTCAATTTGATCTTGCATCTGTGGAGTATGCTGCAAGAAATCTTGTGGTGTGATTTCCAGTTCAAGACTGTCTTTCACATAAGTAATGGTGCCCTTGGGAATAAACCCAGTAGCAAAAACACCGTACCCCATATCTTCATTGATAAATTGGATACGGGTGTGGGGATGGATCATTAGAATTTGAAATTGGGAAATTGGGAAATTGAGAAATGGCTAATTTCTAAGTCCCTCCTTCTAATTATTAAAGGATTTTTTCATTTAACAACCAACCCGTTGCGCTAAGGCGCTCTTGTTGAGTCGGTAGTACTTCGTGCTCGATGTGGCTAAAAAAGCAAGCTACCCGGCCACCGAGCGGATCAATATCAAGCGTTTTTTCAACGCCATCGTCCTGTGGCAAATAAAGACGTAGTTGTCCACCGTTGGTGGTTACCCAATCTTCGTTCAGATAACAGACCACAGATATTTTCCGGCTGTTGGTATTCTGTAACTTATCACTGTGCCGTTTGTAGAAAGTTCCGACAGGATATTTTGCAAAATGGAACTCCATGTCCTGAATACCAAGAAAGCAAGTGCTGTTGAGGTATTGCACTAATTCTTGGATGCGACTTAAAAAAAAATCGCCTGCAATTGATTGGCCTTCTTCTATCCACCTGATTTGGTCGCCCCGTATGGAAATCAAAGTCTGGAAGTTTTGCTGCTTTCCAACCCCCGCCTGTCGAAGTTGGCCAATACTGTCCAATTTGCGCACTCTGTTGGCGAGGATGGTTACCTCGTCGGGCGAAAAAAAACCATCAACAAAGGCGACACCTTTCTGTGATAGACCATCAGCAATTTCTTCAAATATTAATTCAGTACTCGTTGAGGGTGGAATCGGCATGTTCATCGTTGTCCAACCAAGCCCTATTGTTCCGGTATTTTTGTTTGCGATCTTTCTCCCGGCGCTTAGGCTTAGCTTCTTCTTCAAAGCGGAATTGCTTCCTTTTTTTGATTTTTTCCTTGTTATTCATCGTTTTGAAAAAGTTGATTAATGGGAACAAAAAAAAACTTGAAATCTGAATAAAATCTGAATAACCGAGTGATCGGGGATATTTTTTTCAACTCTGTTTTCCCCTACTCTTCATCCCCTTCCTGATCTATGATACCAAGAGGATTGGCGCTCCCGTTCACGTCGCCCACTTTGATGCCGATGAAGTCTATTTTATGGTTTTCAAATAAGTTGTTGAAGCTGCCCACCTCTGGAAATGGCGTATCAAAAGGGTTCAATGGATTGGGGAAAACAAAGCCCGCATCCACAAAGCGCCACGATTCATTATTGGCAAAATCGGTGGTCACGTAAAGGATCAACTTCTGTAATGCGACAAGATCGGCAGTAGTCACCGAATTCGATTTATTGATGTCCGCCGCAATGATTTTGTAGGGAGAATCCAGTGACTGGATAGCCAAAATGTGGCGGCGGATCAACGCCATGTCATAAGTCGTTACCCCATTCAACGGGGCGATGTTCTTGCGCGGGATAACGGAATAATCCCCTCCCCCCGGCAGGTCATAAAAAGCAAAATAACCATCGTTATTGGAAGTAGCTGGAGCACCAGCATTCACTTGAATAGAAGCTTGCCCGACCGTCGCCCCATCTTCCGTCCGGATATTACCATCTATGGAAATTGGTGCGGGGGGCGCTACATCACATTGTTGAAAATAGTCCGAAACGTTTAAATGAAATTGGCAATGCGCCCAGTTGTCCATTTCATCGCCTACCCAAAGCTGCAAGTGGTAAGTATCGACCGGACAGGTAAAACTCATGGTTGGTAGAGCATTTGCCGGAGGCGTCGGCAAAGTATAACTTGGGTCAAAAACATTTGCCTCAAACCTCAAATCTGGATAGGCTGTACAGTTATCCTCACTAAACCCTCCCTGCATCTGCTCCGCCGAAAGAAATAACACCCCACTATTATTAAGCGTAACATAAAAGGTGTCAACCGGGCAGATTGGTGTTGGTGGCGTGCAGTCATCACCCAACAAAAACTGGATGCCCGTGGTTGAATTACCAGCACCGTCCGTCACCTTCCAAGTCGTTTTGTGAATACCCAACGGCAACGTACCAAAGATGGCGTTGGAGTTGCCAGTCAGGTCTGTCGTTCCGTCATTGTGCAAGTCGACGCTGTAAGACCAAACCAGTTGTACCGTCGGCGTGCAATCATCGGTGGCTTGCAGCGAAAAACTGACATAGCCACTTTGACAATCTTCATCATCGGCACAAAACCTGATGGCCTCCACAAAACCGGTAATGTGCGGCGGCACCACATCCGAGTTTTGTACCGTAATGTTTTGGAAATAAATCCACGAACCTTGCCCATTGCCGAGCTGGCAAAAATCCACCACTGTCCATTTGCGTTTTATCACATAACTGGTGCCCGTTTGCGAAAGCACTTGATCGCTATAAGTAAAGCTAACCTGCCCACAACCATTTCCTAAAATAACAGGCTGGCCCGTTAGGGAAGGATTGGCATTGCCGCTGCAATCGCTAATGGTGATGTGGGGAGGATATTCCACATCGTCGTTGGGATCGTTGGAATTGTTGGGATTGATGTAAAATGGGTCGTTGTTGACTAAGGTGATAACCTGTGTACAATTGGCCTTCAGCCCTGCAGGATCGGTCGCCCTAAAATTGCGACTGATCGTACCGACGTGGCAATCATTGATGTTAACGACAGGAGAAAGCTCTTCCACGGCAGCACTACAATTATCCATCGCAAAACCATCCGTACCAAAGGCCGTCCCATTAATTATGATCGTGTTTTGCTGACCAATAGTAGTCGCTATTTTTCCAAAAACAGAAAGGTCGCTATAATCAACCTCACAGGAAATAGAAAAGGAGGTCGGACAGGAAATGGTTGGCGGCATGAAATCATTCACCTGCACCACCGAACTGCACGTGCTAGAGTTCCCACTAAAATCTGTCACCCGCAGCTCCACCGGCACCGAAGTCCCAATATCTTCACAGCAAAATTTAACGGTATTTGCAAAGTCCGTCCCGTTCAGCCCACAGGGAAAGTTGAGGCGGCGGATACTGAATTGCAACGCCCCGCCACAGTCGTCATAACTATTGTCGTTGAACGCCGCCGCTGAAATACTGGTCTGCCCCGTTGAAGTCAAAGAGACCGATTTTGACGGGTCACAATCGGCTATCGGCGCATATTGATCGGAGACGGAAAGGGTCATTTTGCAAGTGCTTTGATTGCCACATTCATCCGTTGCCAAATAGGTAACTTGATGGATTCCGATGGCAAGATCGAGCAGCAAATTTCCATTCAGCGTGCCACTCGAATGCAGTATTTGCAAATTAATCAAAGAGCAATCATCGCTCATCAGTGGTGGTGGCACGTAGAGGGCTGCCCTGCAATTGCCCGAATTGGTGCTGACGGAAAGAAAAGATTGGCAGGTGATGCTGGGCGGCAATTTGTCCTTCACTTGAATGACCTGCACATGGTTTCTCAGTTCATTGTTGCAAACATCACTAACAGTCCAGGTCCGTAAAACATTGTAGCCGCCGCCGCAGGCCGTCACTTCATTATCCACGTAGCTGACCAGGAATTCGCACTGTCCGGCATTGCTGGGGTAGATCGGCAAACCGCCCACCGTGGGTGCGCCCGTTACCGCAGGCGAAACGTTATTATTTCCACAGTTCAAAGACGGCAACGCCCCCGGCTGGTCGGTCAAGCTTTTGGGGAAAACGACATCGTTGATGTTTTTCCTTTTAAAAAAAATAGACTGGATACAGGGGATACCCTCATTGCCATAAACATCTTCCGCCATCCAGGTACGTTTGATCCAAGCACTGTATTGGCCTCCCAAAAAAGGATTGTTGCAATCCAACTCATTGTATTGGTCAAAAAAGGAAGAAGTCCCCATGCCACAATTATCGTTCACCTCAGGGTAGCCTAAAATGTCAGGGTGAACGTTGGCCAAACTGGCCGCACAGCTCACAACCGTTGTATCCGCACAGTGGATGATGGGTTTTGAAAAATCCTTCAGCGTGATGGTAGCAAAACAAAAGGTATTCGAGTCGGAGTCGTACACCCGGCCATAAATAACTTTATTAATGTAATTAGGGAAATCGGCAGCCGTGATCGGCAGCCCCGCCAGGTTTAGAAAAGTAACCGTATAGTCATCATAACAGCCGTGCTGGGTGCCGGCCAGCAGCATATCCGCCGTCAGATCAGCAGTACAATTTCCGGCAACCGACACGCTGAGTGGGCCAGCGCAAGAGACTGACGGATTGCCCGGCGGATCGTATTCATTTACCTTGATAAAAAAGGAACAAGTTACGGTTTGGTTGCCGTCGGTTGCTTCATAAGAAAGGGTCGTCGTGCCAATGGGAAAAGCATCCCCCGATGACAAGCCCGTCGAATCTGTTTGAGAGACAAGCAGTGAGGGGTGACAATCGTCCGATGCTTCCACGTCGAAATATTGAACGCTTGAACAAGCACCTGAGCCCAAGTTTACGACCTTACTTATCGGACAAGTAATGACAGGAGGGCTGTTGTCCGAGCCAGGCAATAGTTCTATTTGGAGGGATTCTTCGCAGCCCATTGTATCCACGATGGTCACTATGTAGATACCTTCCGACAGTCCAGTCTGATCTTCTGCGGACGCATTCAGTCCACTGCCAAAAAACGTTTCCCAATAAAAAGTAAAATCGGAACTATTGCCATCTATGGCCAAATCGATCCAACCATCGTCCAAATTGGGGCAGGTTGGTCCGGCGTGAGATTCGGTGAACGTGAAAGAGCAATTTTGCGCAGGCGCAGGTAGGCTGGCCGTCCATAACAGACAGGCCATCCAAATTGTAATACGGACATGCATGGGATGTGTAATTCTTGGAAAAAAAATGATAAAAAAAAGTGCTAACTTCCATGAGTTAGCACTCGTTGCAAACTGTGTTTTAGATGCCTTGTAATCAGTCTTTGGTTAAATTATGGCGCAAAGCTGACGGGGGATTCTGAATTAATCTTGAAGAAAAAAAAACATCATTTTTTGTGACCTTTTCCCCTTTTGAAGTCTTTGTCACCAGCTTGTTTGATGGATTTATTTTTGGTTTTAAAATTCAGAATTAATTCAAATTGAGCGAGTTGATTTGTGCCAATTTTTCAACCGGTACAAATATGCCAATAACAAGAACCTACAAGGACAAATTTTTATCAACCGATAAAACGCAGCTCACCGTGGAAAAGAAAGTTGCCCTTCAACCTTCCACTGATCTGCACGAAGAAACGCTTCCAAATAAAGACCAAAAGGAAGCCCGTTTTAATGGCCTGAGGATTTTATGGAAAAAATGGCTGACCGTTTTATATCGATAAATAGTCTTTGTTCGGCCAACTGCATAAAGGGCTTTGTGTACGGTGCCAACTACAAAACATTTCGAGATGAATGCTAATAATCAGATAATTGGCCCAATAAAAATCACCTTGCTCTTCTATCATTTCAACCTTAACTTTAGTTCTTATTTATTAGACGCATCGGATTTTCATTAAATGAACAATACCCTTCTCAATATTGCCGAGCCTTCCCAAAGTGGGTTCAATATCTTTCAGGAAATAAAAAGCCAGTACGAGATTCTTTCTGACAAAACCAATAGCTTAGAAGAAAGATTGGAGGCTTTTGAAAACATTGCTGATTCAGAAATCGGCGATACCCCGCTCATAAGAGCACGCAACCTCGAACGGGAAATTGGCATCCGGCAAGTATTCCTAAAATTTGAAGGCGGCAACCCAACCGGCACCCAAAAAGACCGCATCGCTTTCGCTCAATGTGCGGATGCCTTGCGACGGGGGTTCGAGGGCATTACGCTGGCAACGTGTGGCAATTATGGCGTAGCCTGTTCTTTAGCTGCCCGGGCGGCAGGGCTCCGGTGCGTCATCTTCATCCCGGAATCCTACCATACCAAACGGGTGGGTGATATGGAACAAATGGGGTCGGAAATCAGGCGGGTACCGGGCGACTATGAAAATGCCGTGGCTATCTCGCAGGCATTTAGCCAAGAGGAAGAACTGTACGACGCCAACCCCGGCGGCGAAAACACCCCGCTACAATTGAAAGCCTACGGAGAAATCGCTTATGAAATTTACGATGAGTTGCGGGACGCTCCCAAAATTGTAGCTGCCCCTGTGAGCAATGGAACCATGTTGAGCGGTATTTACCGGGGATTCTTGAGCCTTTACAGGAGAGGAAAAACTTCCCGCATCCCCCTGATTGTGGCCGGAAGTTCAGCGGGCAAAAATCCCATCGTCGAATCTTTTCTCAAAAGTAAAACGGAATGTGAAGACCTCGACCCCAAAAGGATAAAAGAGTCCCTCGTCAACGAACCACTCATCAACTGGCACTCATTCGATGGGGACGTCACCCTGCAGGCCATCCTCAAAACAGGCGGCTGGGCCGCTAATGTCACCGATAAAAAACTATTGGCCTACACCAAAATGCTAAAGGATAAAGAAGGCTTGAACATCTTACCCGCGAGCTCAGCAGGATTGGCGGCACTAGTCGAAGCACCCAATCCTGAACTGGTGCAAAACGACCGCTTTGTTGTCGTATTATCAGGTAGAAAAGCATAATAAGATAACTATTGGTTTTTAGCCGTTGGCAATCCCAACAGCTAACTGCCAATGGCCAACAGCTATTATAAAAACATGAAAAAAGTACTAGATGGTAATGCCATTGTTTATTGCGAAGGCGCATTCAATACCCCAAATGGCAAGACGGCCCACGGTTTGGTCCGTTTTACCGAACGTTACAACGTCCTCGCTGTAATCGACAGCAGATACACTGGTTTGGACGCTGGCGAGGTCTTGGATAGCAAACACGCTGGCATTCCCATTTTCACGGATTTAGAGGTAGCCATTGCCTTTGCTGAAAAAGAAGGGACACCCGCCCAGTACTTCGTCATGGGCCTCGCCCCTGATGGTGGCAAGTTGCCTTCCGCAGCTAAAAAGACGGTTGAACAGGCCATCAACGCAGGTCTTCACATCGATTCTGGTCTCCATGATTTCATTTCGGACGATGAAAAATTGGCTGCATTGGCCAAAGAAAAAGGAGTTCGGATCAGGGATGTGCGCAAGACACCACCTCGCACCGAGCTACATTTCTTTTCCGGGGAAATAGAAAAGGTCGACGCTTTAACCATCGCCCTGCTCGGCACGGACAGTGCCGTTGGAAAACGTACCACTGCTTGGATATTGGTTCATGCACTCCGCCGGCAAGGCATCAAAGCAGAAATGGTCGGCACGGGCCAAACCGCTTGGATGCAAGGCGCCAAATACAGCTTCGTCCTCGACAGCCTCATCAATGATTTTGTTGCCGGGGAAATAGAACACGCAGTCGTGTCGGCTTGGAAAGATGGTGCAGAGGTCATCGTCATTGAGGGGCAAGGCAGTTTGATGAACCCGGCCTACCCCGGTGGTTTTGAAATTTTGGCCGCAGGCCGCCCAAATATTGTCGTGATGCAACATGCCCCTGCCCGTAAAGAGTACGATGGCTTCCCCGGCTATGTTATGCACCCGTTGCCAGACCAGATCAAAGCGGTGGAATTCCTTTCGGGAAAACCTGTCGTGGCCATCACCGTCAACCACGAAGACATCCCTACTGAAAAAGTAAAAGCCGCCTGCGACGCCATTACGGAGGAAGTTGGATTGCCTGCTTTTGATGTACTATTGCAAGGAGGGGATGGCTTGGTGGAAGTTGTGAAAAAGCATTTGGTAAAAAAATAATAATGAATAAATCTAACCCATCTGATTCTAAAATACCCCAACCTACCCTATCATCTTTTCTGGTCATTGAGCACTTGATCGTTGGCCCGGTCAAACTGGAAAAGAACCGTTTATCCATGCCCTACACCGTGGTCAACGATGAGGGTGAACACACGAACGAGCTTGTTTACAAATACGAAGAACCTGTCTTTGACCCCACTGACCCGTCCAGCCAGAACCTAGCCTCCATGATCGGTGCGCAGCTAGCGCTGAACTATGGGTTATTCTGCAAAAAAATCACCTTCGATGGCCTTTTCGACCAAACCGACCAGCGCTTTTTATTGAGCATGATGGAGAATACTTCGCGGGAAATTTTGGTAAAAAAACTGTTGGAACCAAATGTTTTTTTAAAAGAAGAATTCAAAAACCTCCCCACGGAAAAACAGAAAAAATACACCCAGGCGTCCGTCGAATTTATCAATACTTCTTTTCCAAAAAACAAACTGGAATGGCAGCAATGGCCATCTGATTATCACAAGCACTGCGTGCTGTCGAGCGGAGGAAAGGACAGCCTGTTGGGATACGGTCTGCTCAAAGAATTGGGCAAAGATGTCCATCCCATTTTCGGCAATGAAAGTGGACGGCATTGGTTTACGGCCCTCAACGGCTACCGCCACCTCAAAGAAACCGAACCCAATACCGGAAGGGTCTGGATGAATTCCGACCGCCTTTTTGCCTGGATGCTGCGCCACCTGCCTTTCATCCGCCCCGACTTCGCCAACGTGCGGGCCGATGATTACCCCGTCCGGCTTTGGACGGTGGCCGTTTTTTTGTTCGGCGTTTTGCCATTGATGAAAAAAAGAAACTTGGGCCGGCTCGTGATCGGCGACGAATACGACAGTACCCAACGCGGCAACCATCAGGGGATTTCCCACTATAATGGCCTGTTTGACCAGAGCCGTTTTTTTGACGAAACACTCAGCCGTTTTTTTATGAAAAAAGGTTGGGGGATCAGCCAGTTTTCCATTCTCCGCCCACTGTCTGAGTTGCTCATTTTAAATATTTTGGTCAAACGTTACCCCGACCTCCAGCAGCACCAAGTCTCTTGCCACGCTGCCCATGAGGTGGATGGCCGGATACATCCCTGCGGGAAATGTGAGAAATGCCGACGCATTGTCGGCATGCTAACGGCTCTCGATGCTGACCCGCACCATTGTGGCTATGGCGAGAAGGAAATCGCAGCTTCGCTGAAAAGCTTGGCAACCAACAAGGTGAAACAGCTAGGGCCAGACGCAGGACACCTTTTTTATTTGCTCTCGCAAAAAGGGGTGCTTGATAATGCTGGAAAAGCCCACCCCGAAATCATGCACCTCCGTTTCGACAAAGAGCGCAGCCAGTTTAAAGATATTCCAGTGGACTTGCGCCTCCCCCTATTCCAGATCATGTTGGAACATGCAGGCAGTGCCGTCAGGATGATTGACCGGAAATGGCAACCCTTCGACGTTTTATCCGCTCCTGACCTGCTTACCCCCTACCCTTTTGAACAGGAGTTAAAAGCCGTTTTACCAAAAAATGCAAAGGACAATTTTACCTGGGGCGAACTGACTTGGGAAGAAGCGCAAGAACGGTTAAAAGAAACGGATACAGCGCTGTTGCCAGTTGGCGCCATCGAACAGCACGGGCCGCACCTCCCCCTTGACGTGGATGCATTTGATGCGGATTATTTGGCCAAAAAAGTGGCCGCCGCTTGCAGCGACCCCAAGCCTTTGGTGCTCCCGTTGGTGCCTTACGGGGTCAGCTACCACCACAATGATTTCCCCGGCACTATCAGCATCACGAACGAAGCGATGGCGAAATTTATTTACGACATTGGCCAGAGCGCCGTGCGCAATGGCATCAAAAAACTCATCATCATCAACGGCCACGGCGACAATGCCCCAACGCTCAATTATGCTGCCCAAATGATCAACCGGGACACAGGTATTTTTGTCTGCGTGGACACAGGGGAGAGCAGCGATGCCGATATCGATCCATTGGCTGAAACTGCTAACGACGTCCATGCTGGGGAAATAGAAACCAGTACGACCTTGGCCGTCCGGCCACATTTGGTCTATATGGACAAAGCCGTGGACACGACTTTGAATTTTACCAACCGGTACCTGGATTTCAGTTCCAGAAACGCCGTTCCTTGGTATGTCCAAACCGAAAAAATAAGTAGCAACGGAACGATGGGAGACCCCACCAAAGCAACCGTAGAAAAAGGGAAAAAAATATGGGAGGTGATGATTGCCCACCTTGTTGCGATGGTGGAAACGCTCAAAGACCTGCCGTTGGAAGAAATTTATCAGAAGAGATACTAAAGAGGTGTATCGGTATTTTGGTTTATCGGTTTAACGGTGAAGCTTTCTTACCCCATATCGATAAACCAAAATACCGATACACCGATACACCGCATAAAATGAAAATCCGATCTGTAGAATGCTGGGAGGTGAAGATGCCACTGAAAGAACCTTACACCATAGCTTATGAGACTATCCATGAGACCGTCAATGTTTTTATGTGCATTACCACCGACACGGGCATCCGTGCTTATGGCTGTGCTGCACCTGACCTTGAAGTGACCGGGGAAACACCCGCAGGGGTTATCAGTGCCTTCAACAATATTGTTGAGCCGCTTTTGCATGGCCATAACTTGTTGCAAATAGCTCTGATTACAGAGTTGGTGAAAAAGGAATACCCGCACAGCCCTTCCCTATTGGCCATGGTGGATATGGCTTTGTACGACTTGCTTTCAAAAACAGCGAAACTGCCCTTGTACCTATTACTGGGCGGTTACCGACACTTCATGCCTACCAGTATTACCATTGGTATTTTACCTGTCAATGAAACTATTGAAAGGGCAAGCGACTTCATCCGTCAAGGTTTTTTTATTCTAAAAGTAAAAGGTGGGCATTCCGTGGAAATGGACGTAGAACGGATGCATGCGATCAGGGAAAAATTTGGCAAAGACATTCAATTGCGTTTCGATGCCAACCAAGGTTACTCGGTCGAAGATGCCGTGCGCTTTGTAAGGGAAACCAAGGACTGCAATATTGAGATTTTGGAACAACCAAGCCCTAAAGGCGAATGGGCGATGATGGGCCATATTACCGAGCAGGTACACCTGCCTGTCATGGCCGACGAGGGCTTGATGAATTTGAGTGATGCCCACAAAATTGCCAAAAACAATTGGGCCGACATGATCAATATCAAACTGATGAAGGTGGGCGGCATCAGGCAGGCGATGCACATCAACTCGGTAGCCAAAGCAGCGGGCATGGAATCCATGGTTGGCTGCATGGACGAGAGCGCATTGGGCATTGCAGCGGGGTTACATTTTGCCCTTTCCCGGCCCAATGTCGAGTATGCCGACCTCGACGGGCACCTCGACTTGATCGGTGATCCGGCCAATTGTTGTATCCTTTTAAAAGAGGGCGTACTTTATCCTAAAAGTGGCGCTGGGCTTGGTTTTATCGAATGAAAAAAATAGATCACTTTTTCAGGTTTTATTCAGATTTGATTGTTTATTTTGCCCCCTTTTTTAATCAACCCTTTAGAATATTAAGTTCCTCATCCTAATTAAATGGGTATTTTATTCATGCCTCCGATGTCGATCGGTTTTCTGATTTTCCAAAAAACACCCGATTTAATTAAGTTGAGATACTTATCGATTGTAAGTTGAAGAATCCCGACAAAAGATTCCAAGAAAATAAAAAAACGGTTGCTGTGCTCTTTGCAGGAAGCGTTGGCCTTTTGGTTGTAGGTTTTTACTGTATTTTCAAAATCATGGCCGAGATCGAAGGGCGGCATGGAATAGTCTTAAGCGATTTTCTCCACCCATTATTACCACCACCCATTGATCTTTCCACTTGGATTTTCACCGCTACTTATTCGGCGTCCGTACTGACCATTATCCATGTTTTAAGAAGAGGTCTTTATTTTTCTACCGTTGTGTTCATGGCCTACGCAGTGCTGTTTATCATGAGGGGTTTGTGCATTTATTTCATACCACTTGATCCCCCTCCAGGCATGATTGCCCTCGACGACCCCTTCATCCGTTTTTTCAACCCCGAGAATTTCGTCTATTCTAAAGACCTATTCTTTTCGGGGCATACCGCATCCATGGTTTCTTTTTATTTGATAGCCAATAATAAGCGGCTCAAACTCTTCCTGCTTGTCACGGCATCGTTTGTTA
The DNA here is from genome assembly GCA_041392505.1 of Saprospiraceae bacterium. GTDB lineage: Bacteria > Bacteroidota > Bacteroidia > Chitinophagales > Saprospiraceae > UBA6168. The sequence continues at coordinate 169,377 of JAWKLX010000016.1, forward strand.
TGATGGCCATTTCCTTCCAACGAATCCATTACACCATTGACATTTTTGGAGGGATCGCTGCGGCTTATGCCACGTATCTTCTGGTTCAGGTTTTAGAGAAAAAATTATGGCCTATTTGCCATAGTCCGATCCCACAAAAACTGGCCACGGTGAAAAGCACGGTACCTGTTTTACGAAAAGAAAAAATGGAAAACGCCCGCCCTTGAACTACTTACCTAGTTCTCCGTTTAAACTGCATAGGAGACATCACAAAAAAATTGCCTTCTCCGTGAGTAACTATGTGCCGATGACGATATTTCTGTTTGAAAACACAATCATGTAATACCTTTTTAAAGGCAGTTTAAATTCAATCCATTATAGAGCAATGACGTTTTCTCATAAACCGAAAACGGTCAATTCTTTGCCCTTCATCAAATTTTTCATCTAAAAATAAACTTATAAAATGGTCGCCGAAAATAATACCCTTCCCAACACTTCTATCGAATTGAGAAACCTTCATATCGAAGACTACTTGGGGCTCAAAGAATCCATGCAGCGAGCTTATTCCCATTGGGAAGATGCTTACTGGAAAGAACACCATATCCAAAAACTGCTGGATATTTTCCCAGACGGGCAGTTGTGTGTATTGGTGGACGGCAAAGTGGCGGGGTGTGCACTTTCTTTGATCGTTGACTATAAAAAATTTGGCGACAAACATACCTACGAAGAAATAACGGCCAATTATACCTTTAATACGCACGACCCAGAGGGGGATGTGCTCTATGGCATAGATGTCTTTATCCACCCCGATTTCCGGGGAATGCGATTGGGGCGCAGGCTGTACGATATGCGCAAAGAGCTTTGTGAAAACCTCAACCTACGAGGCATCGTTTTCGGTGGCAGGATACCGAACTATAATAAACATGCCACCGAAATGACACCCAAAGAGTACATTTTGAAAGTAAAGCAAAAAGAGATTTACGACCCCGTGCTCACCTTCCAGATCTCCAACGACTTCCATGTAAAACGAATATTGAATGGCTACCTTTCGGGCGACGAGCAATCCCTCGAA
>JAWKLX010000017.1:0-161130 GCA_041392505.1 Saprospiraceae bacterium
GGGAATTAGTACTAATATTATGGATAATGTTTTTTTCATTTTTATTGCATGCAACTACGGCATCCACGCAATATTGCGCAAACACCCCCTATTTGGATAGGTACACGTAATAGTACCAAATAATTAATCAATCAATATAGACCAGATGCCAAGCAATCCAGCGCAGTTGTAAAATCTATCCCAAATAAAGGACATGCAGGGTATTTAATAATGAATATGAGGTTTTTCCATTTTCCATTTTTCAACTTTTAAAAGCGGGAAAAATCAATTAGACGATTGAGATAGGTCATTGAAATAATGATTGATAAAAAAGACATTGCTGCCAATCAATCAAGGGTATTGATGATTTTCTAAAACTATAAAACCGTTTTACAATGAATACCACTGAAAAATTGCTGTTCACCGATAAATACCTGGGCATCCCTGAATTGGAAGCCCTGCACCAGCAAAGCAAAGAATGGTTGAGCGATGTCGCTTTTTGGAGCGACGAAGCAGGTTTCTTGAAAAAATTGATCGACAAAAATTTTGTCCATTTAATGGCAGGCGAGGGACTTTCAACCGCTGCAAGGCTTTCGGATGAAGTTTCCAAAATGAAGGATACCGAGCTGGAAAACCTGAAAGGGTTGTTGGAAATCCACGAGATGAAATTGGCAGAATTCATCGAAAACCCATTTTTCCACAAGGAGGAATCTTATCGTAAGGAGCACCGCCGCTTGGAACAAAAGGTGCGGGAAATGGCCATGAAAAATATGGCATTGAAGCGCCGGATATTCGGTGCGGCGGAAAATGTCTTGATGGAAGAAAGGGTCAAAAAAATCCATGCTTAGGTCGTAGTTACCTGTAGCTTTTTCTTTTTCGGGCATCATTCATCCCATCCTGAATTGTTAAAGGTGGGATGAATGATGTTTTAGGATAGTTTCAATTTACCGCACAAAAACCGCTATCGACCTGCCTTCCAGCGCATACTCCGATGTGTCCACCTGATCTTCCCCCGGCTTCACGAAATCGTGGGGAGAGGGCAGTCCTGTGTTAATGATGCGCTGCCAATTCCCAGTAGCCTGAAATTGGAATTGCAATGGTTTATCAGATCCATTAACCATGACATAGATATGGTTGTCTTGTTGCGAGGTGCCATCCAAATGAAAAGCGAATGCCGAAGTTTCTGCGATGATTTCAGGCGGGCCATTGTAGCCAAACCACTTGACATCCTCCCGCCAGAACCGGCTGCGGCAAAGGCTTGGGTGGGCCTTTCGGAAAGCAATCATATTTTTGAAAAAAGAAAAAAAGTCGGCGTGTTTTTCTTTGAAATCCCAATTGATCCAAGTGGTTTCATTGTCTTGGTTGTAGGGGTTGTTGTTGCCTTTTTGGGTTTTCAGGAATTCATCGCCGGCACGGAACATCGGTGTCCCGTTGGAGAGCAATAAAAGGGTACACAGGTTTTTGGCTTGCCTTTTTCGCAGGTCTAAAATTTCTGGGGTCAATTCGTCGTCTCCTTCCGTGCCACAGTTCCAACTGAAATTTTCGTTCATGCCGTCGGCATTTTGTTCCCCGTTGGCAAAGTTGTGCTTGTAATTGTAGGCCACCAGGTCATAGAGCGTGAAGCCATCGTGGGAGTTGATGTAGTTGACGCTCTGATAAGGGTGGTAGGCAAAAGGAAGGTCGTCGGGGAAAAGGTCGTCGCTGCCGTACAAGCGCCTGATCAAATTTCCGGTCTGCCCGCTGTCGCCTCTTACAAATTTTCTGACTTCATCGCGGAATCGGCTGTTCCACTGCATCCAGTTCACCCCGGGGAAGTTACGGCCTAATTGAAAAAAACCAGCGGCGTCCCAAGGCTCGGCAATCATGCGGACTTTTGCCAACAGCGGATCTGCCCGCAGGTCGCCAAAAATGGGTGGGTCTTCGATGCTGACCGAACCGTCAGAGTTTCGGGAAAATACAGAAGCGAGGTCGAAACGAAATCCGTCCACGTGCATTTCTTTTACCCAATATCGGAGGCTATCCAGTATCATGGCCCGCACCTCACTGTTTCGGGTGTGCATGGTATTACCAGTGCCCGAATAATTAAAATAGGGTCGGTCGAGGTTTTCGTGGATGAGGTAATAAGTACTGTTGTCGATGCCTTTATAGCTGTAAACGGGGCCATAGCTATTGCCTTCCGTGGTGTGGTTAAAGACTACATCCAAAACGATTTCGATGCCCGCTTTATGGAGTTCCCGCACCATGTATTTGAATTCTTTTATTTGCCCACCAATGCTTTTGTCGCTGGAATAGTCATGATGGGGCGCAAAAAAACTCATCGGTGAGTAACCCCAATAACCTATTTCTTGCCCGTCAAACTGATACACGGGCATCAGTTCAATGGCTGTAACCCCTAATTCTTTTAAATATGGTATTTTCTCAACCACTGCCGAATAGGTGCCCCTTTTGTCCTGGCTCACGCCAGAACTTTGGTGGTAGGTAAAGCCCTTGACGTGCATTTCATAAATGACAAGATCATGTTCGTGCTGAATGGGGTGGTCGTTTTGCCAATTGAAATTGCCCTCCTCTTTCAAAATGACACCGAGCGGTGCTTTCCCATCGTTGGGGCCGGGAAGGCAAGCGGCAGTGCGGTCAAAACCTGGCGGGAAAAACAGTGCTTTGGCGTAAGGGTCAAAGAGTATTTTATCCTGGTCGAAGCTGTGCCACTCGAACTGCCCTTTTGGGTTGGGGCCGTCTATCCGGTAAGCATAAAATTCCGTGTCTTTTAATTGCCCGGCAGGGATGCGGCAATGCCACACCCGGTGGGATTTATTGAGCAAATAATTTAGCGGAACAGTTATAACAGGTTTTTTACAGTCATTTTTTTGGTAAAGTAAAAGTGTTACGCTCGTGGCGTGTTTGGAATAAATGGCAAAGTTGTAGGCGTCTTCGTTTTCAATATAGGTAACCCCAAATGGATAGGACGAACCTTCTTTTGTTTTCCAGGATGCCATAATTATTTGAATTGAAAGGTGTTGAGAAAAGGTGTGCATGTTTTTTAATCTTGGTCAACAAGAGTTGCATGTCCCCTTTTTTTATTATTGTATTTTTTGCATAAAAAACAATGCTCAATTTTTCCCTTTAATTAATTTATTTAAGGCTTTTCATTTTTTAGAAATTGCCAACTTAAAATTATCGGTTAGAAGATACAGGTAATAACGATATTGGTCAGGTGGTAGGTTGATTTTTATCAACGGGATGTTGGTTGATGGACGGTAGAGTTTTATTTTTGAAAAATTAATTAATATTTTGATTTGTAGCTAATTATTTCTCTTAAATACTTTTAATGTTTTAATAAAAATACTAAATTTGGTTTATCAATTCTTCCCGTGAACAATTTCCTGTTTTTTATTGTATATCTATTCAAGTGAGTACACTGCACGTCAAATAAACACTGCCTTATTATCTCCATTGAAGACTTTTGTCGATACCAACTAAGCAAGCTTTTTTTTACGAATGGACAGGAATAAATTGAAATAGATACTTGCCAATTATTATTTAGAATTACTTTTTTTAATTGGGTAATGATGTTTCATATTTATTCATTTTAAATCAATTCACAACAAAACCGTTATGAACTTACTACATCATTCCACCAACCGTCGAGATGCCATGCTCCAAACTATGTTTAAGAATGCGCCTATTGGCATGCTGATCCTAAACAGGCAAGGGGTGGTTATGGGAGGCAATCCCAATGCCCTGTCGTTATTGGGTTACAGTAATAAGGAGCTGGTAGGCAAGCACCTTAAAGACCTGATTCCTAATCAGTTCCAATATTCTACCTGTCGAGAAGGCTATTTAAATGATCCATCTGTTCGTCAGATGATTGGGGAAAAAGAACTGCTGGCAACCTGCAAGGATGGAAAGAAAATTCCCGTGTTGATTGAATTAAGTGATGCCACGACACCAGGTGATGATATTGGTATTGCTTTTATCCGCCAAATAGGAGGGGAAAAGAAAATGTCAAAAAAAAAATAGGTGAAGAATAGATTAGGGGGATTGGGTTTGACGAGTATTAAAATAAAATTTATTTAAATAATAAGGTTTAAAGTGTTGGCAGTTTTTTGTCTCTAATATTTAATTTAATCAAGTAGTTATTTTACTACTTAAATTTTATTCCATACTAATAAATAAAAATGCCTCAAATAGGATTTTGGGTTATTTAAAATGTATTAGGTCGGATTAAAAAGTAAAGGTTGTTTTATGATTAATTTATCCAAAAATTGGGTTAGGATAATATTTTAAAAATTGGGTTAAATAAATTATTTATGCAAATCAAGGTTTGTAATTTAATAGCACTTGAAAATGAGGAGCTTAGACTTTCCAAGTTTTCAAAACTTGGAAAGTCTTTGTCCTTATGGGTATTTTAATTGAGCCATCCCTTCAATATTTTTCTCAATTTTTTCCGGCCATGATGAATACGGCTTTTTAATGTACCAACGGGGATGTTCAATGATTTGGCCATCTCTTCATATTGATAGCCTTCGCTAATCATTTGCAATGGACGGAGATATATTTCGTCCAATTTTCCCAACGCCCCAAGAAATTCGTCCCGACGCAAATTGTTATAACCTTCATTGAATACATACAGTCCTTTTTCCTTGTGCATATTTTTCAACCGCTCCTGTTGCTTCCCTTATTTTTTGTTTTCGGTAATTATTAATAAACATGTTCCTCATGATGGTATTCATCCAAGCTTTGAAGTTTGAACCATCGTGGTAAGAATTAAGGTTTTTATATGCCCGAAAACTGTTTCCTGCACCAAGTCTTCCGCTTCCGTATTGTTTCCGGTCAATTTTAATGCGTAACCATGAAGCTTATTTGCAATCGGCTGGTACAAGGTCAGGAATTTAGAAACTTTGATTGGGGAATTGCTGGTAGTCATCGCTTGTGTTATGATTAAAAGCCAATAGGCCGGGGCTACTCAAAATTGAAAGCCCCGACCTTTCTGAGTTTATGGTTTGTTATTGTGAATAGCCTCTTCAATGGGTACTCTAACTCCATCTTTATAGGAAACGATCCATGCGTCTTTCAACCCCATTTCCTTCAGGTAGCCTTGAAATTTTTTAGCCATATCGTAGTCCCGGAATTTACCCAACAGTATTTTCTGTACGTTGCTCTTGTCTTCCGTCGCCAGGTTTTTGGCGTCATTCAAGTCTTCAGGTAGTTTCACCTTTTCGAAAGCACCGACCTGTAATTTGAACACGACGCCTTTTTCTACGGCGCCACTCAGGTCCAAAGTGTTTTCGGTGAGATCAGTGATACCTTTTAATTCCATTTCTAGGCTGCTTATTTCCATTTCCAGATTGCTGATGGATTGATCTTTCATAGCGACTTGAGTTTTTAAATTGGTCGCCTGCGTCTGGTAGAAATCATGTTCTTTAGTTAGCACTTTCAACGCTTTAGGATTGCGCTTGTATTCCTTGGCAGCTTTTTTCCACTGCTTTTTTTCTGGCTTGGACAGTTCCGCGTAAACCTCTGACGGGATGTCAAAAACCTGTCCTTCTACCTTAAAGGCAAACATTGTAGCGATTCCGAGTAGGATGATGATGACTGGATTTTTCATGGTGAATGATTTTTGAAAGTTATTTAACTGCATTTTTCTTTACATGGCAACCATTAGGGTTTCCCCTTCTGCCATATTTATGTTCTCAATTCCGTTCAATAATGCGTCGATGTTGAAAGAAACACTATTGATGCCCTCTTTCACTAAAAACTGGGCAAAATCAGGAAAGTCACTTGGGGCTTGTCCGCACAGCCCAATTTTGACGTAATGCCGCTTGGCGACCTGGATAACATCAGAAATCAATTTTTTGACTGCCGCATTGTTTTCATCGAATAGGTTGTTGATGAGGGAGTTGTCCCGGTCCAGTCCCAACGTTAGTTGGGTAAGGTCATTGGAACCGATGGAGAAACCGTCGAATATTTTAGCGAACTCCTCGGCAAGGATGACGTTGCTTGGGATCTCGATCATGGTATAGATTTCCAAAGCGTTTTTGCCCCGTTTTAGGCCATACTCTTCCATCAGTTCAATCACTTTTTTGCCTTCTTCGACAGTGCGGCAGAACGGGATCATGAGCTTCACATTAGTTAAACCCATTTCGTCCCTGACCACTTTCATGGCTTCGCATTCCAAACGGAAACCTTCCCGGTATTTTTCGTGGTAATACCTCGATGCGCCCCGGAAACCCAGCATTGGGTTTTCCTCTTTCGGCTCAAATTGCTGGCCGCCCAAAAGATTGGCATATTCATTTGATTTGAAATCGCTCATACGAACGATCACGTCTTTCGGGTAAAATGCAGCAGCAATAGTGGCCACGGCCTGCGCTAATTTATCAACAAAATAGGCGGGTTTGTTCGCGTAGCCGGCCGTCAGTTTATCAATTTCTTTTTTGGCTTGCGGGTCTTCCAAGTCGTCAAATTTGACCAGCGCCATGGGGTGGGTTTTGATTGCATTTGAAATGATAAATTCCAGCCGCATCAGGCCGATGCCGTTGTTTGGAAACATGGCATACTGAAATGCCTTTTCGGGGTCGCCTAAAATCAGCATAACCTCTGTGAGGGGCATTTGTAGCTGGTCAATATCAACATGCGATTCCTTCCATGGAAGGATGCCGTCGTACACAAACCCGGTATTGCCCTCCGCTGCGGAAACGGTGACCTCTTGTCCATCTTGGATAGTTTTGGTCGCATCGCCAGTGCCTACCACTGCAACAGCGCCTTGCTCTCTTGCCACAATGGCCGCATGGCTGGTGCGCCCTCCCCGGTTCGTGATAATGGCTGCGGCTTTCCTCAAAATGGGGTCCCAATCTGGATCGGTGATGTCGGTGACCAATACTTCCCCTTTTTTGAGTTTAGAGGCTTCATTTGGAGAGTGGAGAATACGGGCTTTGCCCGCTGCGATCTTATTGCCCAGGCCACTGCCGCTGGCCAATACCCGGCCTTTTTCTTTTAACTTGTATAAGGTAAATAAATTAGATTTGGAGGTGGTGTGGATGGTCTCTGGACGGGCTTGTACGATGTACAATTTTTTGGTAAAACCATCTTTGGCCCACTCGATGTCCATTGGCATTTCGTAATGGTCTTCGATGATCAAACACCAACGGGCCAGGGATTCAATTTCTTTGTCGCTGAGAATAAATTCTTGGCGCTTTGCTTCCGGAGTTTGGATATTTTTAGTGGTTGTATGGTCGGAGTAGTTGTCATTGTAAATCAACATTTCTTCTTTTTCACCCAATTTTTTTGAAAGGATACTCCTGTTACCTTCCTTCAAGGAAGGTTTAAATACTACAAATTCATCGGGTTCAACCCTTCCCTTCACCACATTTTCCCCCAGCCCCCAACTACCATCGATCACGACGACGTCTCGAAAGCCACTTTCTGGCTCTAATGTAAAACCTACCCCCGCGCAACCCGCATCCGAACGGACCATTTGTTGGACGCCGATAGAAAGGGCAACCTCCATGTGGTCGAACCCATTGTCAACCCGGTATTTTATGGCTCTATCGGTGAAAAGCGACTCATAACATTTCAGGCAGGCATCCAATAGTTCATTGTCGCCTTTGATATTCAGGTAGCTTTCTTGTTGGCCAGCGAAACTGGCTTCCGGGAGGTCTTCGGCAGTGGCGCTGCTCCTAACGGCCAGACTATAGTCCACCCCCAACCGTTCCTGCAATTGCTGGTTGGCGGCAAGAATTTCCACTTGTAGAGAAAATGGGATCGTAGCTTTACTGATTGCCATTCTGGCTTCGGCCCCTACCTCTGAAAGATTGGTAAAAGCGTTGGTGTCCAGTTTTTTCAGGATGGCGGAAAGGGTTGACTGGAGATTGTTTTCTTTCAAAAAGAAACGATAAGCAGCTGCGGTAATGGCGAACCCATCGGGAATGCGGATGCCTTTTGCTGTTAGTTTTTGGAACATTTCCCCCAAGGATGCATTCTTCCCACCGACTTTTGGAATATCCTTGATGTCGATGTCTTTGAATTGATAGATATAACCAGTCATGACTTATTTATTTAATTTCAGAAAAAAGCCCACCCCGTACACTATCGTCGGAAAGCGGGCTTTTTTCTTAGGGTCAGTAAATCGGTTAACACATTAGGAGGGCTGAGGAGATTGCTCCGTTCTTTCAGGCGACGGCGACTTCAATTTTTTTAGGCTCTACCACTTCGGCTTTTTGCAGGCTGATTTTCAGCACGCCGTTGTCGTATTTAGCCTCTACCTTTTCCGTCTTGATGTTTTCAGGAAGCCGGAAACATCTTTCAAAGGATTCAAAGCTGTATTCTTGGCGCCGGTAGTTCTTTTTCTTTTCGGTTTTTTTCTCCTCTTTTTCTGCGCTGATGGTCAGCATGCCATTTTCCACAGAAACATGGAAATCTTTTTTCTCCATACCTGGCGCAGCAACTTCTACCAAGAAATTATCCTTGGTTTCGGAAATATTGACTGCTGGCATTTTTCTATTGTTCCACACGGTGGACAGAAAATCATCGTCCCATCCTGCATTCTCAAAAAAGGAAGGGATATTGGGAAACAGTTCCCTATTGCGGTTCCAATTAATTAATGACATGATTGATTGATTTAAATTGTTAGGAAATATTTTTATCACTACAAATCTATTTCCTAGTAAAAGCGGATGAAATGAGTTTGCTCAACCGGGAGTTTGATATTCGTCAATTTTTAAATAAGTCCGAGCGGGAATTAGCTGTTTAGTTTTGAAAGCCTGGTGATGGATGTTGGATTAAATTTCTAAATCATAAACGCTGGGTAATATTTATTTTATAAAAAATTGAAATGAGGAATGTATGCTTACCCTCCATTTTGTTGCGGTAGGTTTAAATGTCTTTGACCCCCTTACTAAAATCCCCTTGTTATTCAGCGTATAATTTGGATAATTTTAAATATTATCATTTAACGTAAAAACAAACATTTAAATCGAGGTGGAAATCATTTTTTCTTTAAATTTGTGAGCGGGTAATGTTTATTTAACCCTGTGAATATATTTTCAAATTTTCCAATCTTATTAATCGGAATCAACCTTTAGTAGGTCATTCTATCCAAGTAAATTTTCAAAAACTACCGTTCCTTATCAACCAATTTGTTAACTGTACACCCACTAACGTCATGAGAAAAATCCTCATAATCGAAGATAATCAGGACATTCGGGACAACTTGGAGGAAATCCTTGAACTCCAAGATTACGTGGTTCATTTAGCTGAGAATGGAGAAAAAGGGATAGCAAGCATTCAGGAAATCAAACCAGACCTAATCCTGTGCGACGTTGCGATGCCTCAAAAAAATGGATATGAAGTGCTCGACCATGTCCGTTCAAATCCTTTGACAGTTGCAACCCCCTTTATCTTCATTACCGCCAGTGCCGAAGAAAGGGATATAGCGATGGGAAAAATGGCCGGGGCGGACGACTATTTAGCCAAGCCTTTCCCTTCGAGCAAATTGATAGCTTCCATATCACGGCTGCTAAATGAAGATAGAGAATAGATGCTCCCTTGCAACCCTTGGGCGGGCAGAGCAGATCGATGGCGATTACGTGACTGACCATTCGGCCCAGCTGTAAAACATTGATTTTTGTTCAATTTATTAGAAATCATTTTGCAGCTATAAAGTCAAAAGGATTTTATGGTTGGGAATTAGGAGGTCATTCAAACTATTCCCAGCAGCTCATAAATTTCTTTTTTACTAAACGATTTAGCGCCCCCCGCTGGAATCTCTTCCAGTGTCAACCCTTCCAATCCAAACCTCACCAACCGCAATACTGGAAAACCTACGGCAGCACACATCCGCCGAACCTGTCGGTTTTTTCCTTCCGTCAAAGTAATGCTCAGCCACGAAGTTGGGATGTTTGCCCGGTAACGGATGGGCGGGTCTCGATCGGGCAGGGTAGGGTCGACAATAGCTCTCACCTTAGCGGGGGCAGTTAGGTAGGCTTTACCTTTTATTTTAATGTTTACCCCTTTTTGCAGTTGGGCTATGGCAGCCTCGTTGGGGGCGCCTTCGACTTGGGCGAAATAGGTTTTGCTGTGTCGGAATTTGGGGGACAAAAATTGGTTTTTTAAATAATTGTCGTTGGTCAGTAACAGCAGCCCTTCGCTATCCTTATCGAGCCGGCCAACCGTGTAACAGTCTTTTGGAAAATCAAACGGGAAATCGGCCAAGGTCACATCACCGTCTTGTTCTGGCGTGAACTGACAGATCATCATATAGGGTTTGTAAATGGCAAAATAATGTAGTGGCATGGTACAAAGATAAGGGCCTTGCAGTTGCTAATCGGTGAACTGCAAGGCCCTTTTTATTCCATTTTTAGCTGGTAATTCTTCTTATGGTTTGATAACCTTGTTATTCAATCTGGACCGCAATGCTTCAATTTCTGCATTGCCAGAACCAACTGCGGCCTTGTCGAAATACTGTTCCATTTCGGCTTGTTCTTGGGCTGTAGCCTCCCCTTCAAACAGGTACACTTCTTTTTTTACGACCTCAGAATAAGGCAGGTTTTTGGTAGAAATGATTACTCGTGCAGGTCGGTAGCCTTCGGCAAAAACAGCAAAATGATGGAGGCGGTCAGCGGCGATTGGGCAGGAAAAATATTGCCCGCTTGGGTCAGGGGCCAGTACGTAAACCGTGCCTTGGTTGATGTCCATGATCGTAATATTGGGCAACGACAACTTGGTCTCGTTTTGACCATTATATGCCATAAGCTGGAGTTCAGCATAAATGGTAGCGTCAAAAATATCCGTTTGACAGTTGCGGGCAGTTGGGTTTTCTTCTTTGCACTTGCGGTTTGAGGCAAAATAGCCTTTGCCAGTCCGTGTGTGGTAAGAGTAGTAATATTCGTCGTGAATGGTATTAAGCGGTTCGCCCATGTTAACGGGGAGTTCCCATTGTGCTTCGCCCACCTTTGTTACCCGAAAAATATCGAAACCACCGACCCCCGGAAAACCATTCGAACTGAAGAAAATGGTCTGTGTCGGCATGTGGAAAAATGGAGTCACCTCGTCGTAGGGAGAATTGAAAGGTGCATTGAACGGCTCGCTGTATTGCCCATCTTGAGAGATTACGCTACCCCAAATATCCAAGCCACCTTCCCCGCCGGGGCGGTCGGAAGCAAAATACAAGACATAAGATTTGAGAAACATATCCCAACCGATAGTAGGGTGAAGCATCGTTGCCTCCCGGTTATTGATATGTTTTGGCAATTTGACGGAAGGTCCCCAGCCTCCTTCATACATGCGATCCCTACTCCAGATTTCACAACGCAATTCAGCTTTGCCCTCCTGCTGTTCGCAAATGGTATAAAACATTTTACTGGCATCGGGCATCAACGCAATATGTGCTGCATGCAGTTCATCCGTAGTCGGGTTGAAAGATTCCAACCTGGCTTGCTGGTCTTTGATGACAGAATAAATTCGGCTGGTGTTGACTTTATTTTCCTCGTCAGGGTAAACTGCCGTAAAGTAAATTTTATCCGCATAGCGCAAAGGCGCCATTTCAGAATACTCTGTGTTGATGTTTGGGCTTACTGCATTGACGGCAAATAAGTCCCTGCTGTTATTGTCCAACTTCCCGATGATCCATTCGCAATGGTTGATTTCATCTTTGGCCAAGTGCATCAAGATGTCTTCCTCGTCGGTGTGGTTGTCAAGGTACTTCGTATAGTATTGGACGGCTTCCACATATTTCCCCAAAGACTTTTTTGTTTGGCCAATAAAAAAATCGGTTTCCGATAATGCTCCGGTTTTAGCGTTTTCAGGAATTTGATCCAAAAAAACCTCCGCAGTAGGGTAGTAGCGTAGCCTGCGGGCAGATTCGCCCGTGTAGAACAGGAGTGCTGGATCGGTCGGATAATCTTTGAGCAATTGTCGCCCTTGATCCAGAGCCTTGTCAAAATCGCCTTCCTTGTAATGGGAAATAACCGTAGAGGCTACATCACTGGGAACTTGGGATACCAGCGGTGCAATCAGAAAATTGAAGAAAATCAGAAAAGAAATGTCGAATCGGTTCATCTAAAATGGTTCATTCTCTCCGTACCTAACTTGCCTGTTGAAATCAGTTCATGGGAATTGTGTACAGAGACTGGTAAAACATGTTTTTTTTCGGCTACCTTAAGTGCCTTTGTTCATGTTTGGTTAGGATCAGGGCCGAGTTTTTTAATGGATTTCCAGTAGATGTTTATGAGGTAGAGTTATAGGTGAAAAGGGATAATTGCTAAGCAAATATAGGGCATAAACGATAATATATAGCAATTGTTCGGTCGGGAAGGTTGGAATTTGAAATCATTGCAAGGAGTGAAACGACCTTGAAAATTTTGAGAAATGAATTTTTGCATCAAGTGCTGCTTATTTAGCAATGCTTTTTGGTTCTTGGACAAATTCTGAAAAATTTGCCCAAGAACCTTTTTTATTTATGAATCAAGGCCTACGCCTTCTCAATCCGTACACTCACCACCTTATACTCCGGGCAATTGGCAATATCATCGTGGACATCCCCGGTAACCAAATTTAGCAGCACTTCTGGGAAATGGAAAGTCGTACTCAAAACGCCCGGTTTTACCTCATCTGTCACTTTTGCTTTCACATTCACATGGCCTCGGGGCGACTCCACCCGCACTGGGTCACCGTCCCGAACGGCGATGGTAGCGGCGTCGATCGGGTTGATGAGCAGCACATCTTCGTGAACGATTTCGGCATTGGCGGTGCGACGGGTCATGGTGCCGGCGTTGTAATGCTCCAACACCCGGTTAGTCGTTAGAATAAATGGGTAATCTGCCTGATGGTCAAGGATTTCGCTGGTCTCAATAAATTCCCGGAAAACGAAATTGCCTTTGCCCCGCTTGAAGGTATCGGCATGCAAAATTTGCGTACCAGTGCCGTCCGGTGCGACGGGCCATTGCTTGCCCTGTTTGCCGAGGTTGTCCCAGGTTACGCCTGCGAAAAATGGGACGATCTGACTGATTTCTTCCAGCATTCCTTTTGCTGTGTAAGGTGCTTGCTGGTAGCCGAGTCGGTTCATCATTTCTACATAAATCTGTCCATCGGGCTTGCTGTCGCCGATCGGGTCAACTACTTTTTGTACCTTCTGGATGCGGCGTTCCCCGTTGGTGAACGTGCCATCTTTTTCCAAAAACGAAGCGGCAGGCAGCACGACGTGGGCGTGCTTAGTAGTTTCCGTTTCGAAAATTTCCTGCACGACCAACAGGTCAAGTGCATCAAGTGCTTCCATGACTTTTTTGGAATTCGGATCGCTTTGCACCACATCCTCGCCCGTCAACCAAAGGGCTTTGAGTTTGCCTTCGAGGGCATTGTCGTACATTTCAGGGATGGTGTAACCTGTCTTGGTCGGCATTTTTTCCACGCCATAAAAATCGGTGAACCGCTGGATATTGGTAGGGTCTTCCACGTGGAGGTAACCCGCTCCTTGGTACGGCTGCACGCCCATGTCGGCCATGCCCTGCACGTTGTTCTGGCCTCGCAGTGGGTTGACGCCGCAGCCCCGTTTTCCAATATTCCCCGTAATCATGGCCAGATCAGCGATCAGCATGACGGAGTAGGTGCCTTGGTAGTGCTCCGTGACGCCCAGCCCGTGGAAACTCATGGCTGCCTTGGCCGAGGCATACGTAATAGCCGCTGCCCGAACCTGTTCCCTCGGTACGCCAGATACAGCTTCCAAGTCGTCGATGTTTAAACTTAAAATGCCTTTTTTGAAATCCTCGAACCCTTCCGTGCGGTTATCCACAAACTCCTGGGCAACCAGCCCTTCGGAAATGATGTAGTACAGCATCATATCCAGCACGGCGACATTGGTGCCGGGCCGCAACTGCAAATGGTGGGTGGCATAACTTGCTATCTCCGTGCGGCGGGGGTCAATGACAATCAGCGGCGTACCCTTCATGGCCTTTTGCTTGATCTTCGCCCCGGTGACGGGGTGCGCCGCCGTCGGGTTCGCCCCAATGACCATCATACACTCTGTAAATTTGATGTCCACGATCGAATTGGTAGCCGCCCCCGTACCAAATGAGCGCTGCATGCCAAGCGCCGTTGGCGAGTGGCAGACCCTTGCGCAACCGTCAATATTGTTGGTGCCAATGACCGCCCGGATCATTTTCTGCATGAGGTAATTTTCCTCATTGGTCGTCCTTGCGGAGGAGATGCCAGCGATGGCGTCTGGCCCATATTTATCTTTTATGGAAATCAATTTTTCAGCAATGTAGTCGTATGCCTCGTCCCAACTGACCTTTTCCAATTGCCCATTCTTGCGGATTTGTGGGTATTGCAAACGCTCAGGGTGGTTGTAAAAACGGAAGGCATAGCGCCCTTTCAGACAAGTATGGCCCGCATTGGCTTCGGCATCGTAAGGTGCCTGAATGCTCAATATTTTGCCATCTTTTACGCTCACTTCGAGGTTGCAACCAACACCACAATAGGTGCAGGTGGTCTGCACCTTGTCCTGTCCAACTACCGCTTTTGATTGGAAAACATCATGGATGGCGCTCGTCGGACAAGCCTGTGAGCACGCCCCGCACGACACGCAATCGGAGTTCGCAAAACTATCGTCCAGCCCCATGATGATTTTATTGTCAAATCCCCGTCCACTCACGCCCAAGACAAATTGGCCCTGCACCTCGTCACACGCCCGTACGCAGCGGTAGCACATGATGCACTTGGACAAATCCGCCGTCATGTAGGGGTGGCTCAAATCCTTTTGCCGGTCGGTATGCACCTTGCCAGCAGGGTAGCGCACCTTGCGGATGCCGACCCTTGCCGCCACGTCCTGCAATTCGCAATTGCCGTTCACCTCGCAAGTCAGGCAGTCGAGCGGGTGGTCGGTGAGCACCAGTTCGATGATGTTTTTGCGCAGCTTTTGGATGCTTTCGCTTTCCGTGAAAATCATCATGTCCTCCGCCACTGGCGTGTGGCACGAAGCGACCGTCCGCAATTGCGACCCATTGCCGACCTTGCCGACCTGCACCGAGCACACCCGGCACGAGCCAAATGCTTCGAGGTTCGGCGCATCGCAGGAGGGTAGGTACGAAGTCCTTGCCCTGTATGGCAGACAAACTGGAGGACTGCTCGCCGGGTTGAATGGCAAACGGCTCTTCGTTGTTGATGAGCGCAATTTTAGCGGAAGTGGCTTTGGTGATTGTGGTGGTTAAAGATTCTATTGACATGAGTTTCTTTTATTTTTCAGTTAGATTTATTTATTTTTTGGATTCTGCTGGGAATATTTTTAATATGGGAAATTGACATAAATGATTAAAAGATTTCTTTTTCTTTAATAGAAAAATTTGAAGCATATTGAAATAACTTTTTTGCTGTATTGATTTTTAATGGCACTTTTATATATTCATCAGGCTTTTTTATACCTATTGGCAAGGTGATCTCATCTTAAAATAGTTTATGAGACAATTCATTTAGTTCTTTAAGACAGACAGCATTATATTTTATTTTGGAGAAATGTTTAAAAAAAGATCAATTTTAATTTTTTTTTTAAAAAAAACTTCTTTAATCCGCTCATAACCAATACTTTTTCGGCTAAATGAATAGAATTATCAATGGTTGAATATACAGAAGTCAGGTGTATATACTGATCGTTCAATTTATTTATTTTTTTTGTAAATGAAGCACCAACACTAATATCATCGAAATTTCCAAGATCTGCGTTTACTTGATTAAATGCAGAATTACCTTAAAGTCTTCCCATTAAAGTCCCCTTGAAAGGATTCTAATACATCATCTACTCTTTTTTATTTGGTTATATACAAGGTTAGTCAGCCTGTTATACTGAAATTCTTCCCTTGTATCTTTTAATTCTTTTCTCTGTGCTTCTAATTCGTCTTTTTGCAATAGAATTGTGATAATAATACCTGCCAAAGCAAGACCTGGAGAAATTGCATTAACAGCCCTAAACATATCTCCCATTTCCCAAATGAAGGCTTTCTTCTTTCTGCATCAGGGAAAAATGAATTTTGCCAAAATTGGAATAAAATGAAATGTCGCACTCACAACACAATCATTACCACTGTAATGACGAGAAAATAAATTAAATATTGTTGTTTTTAAAAAATGCCACTTGTGTTGTATTGATAAGTTTATTTAATAATTGATAAAGTCACTATTTGTGTAAAAACGAAAATTACCACTTTCGATAGCACCAACTTAACATTTCGGCCCTTGAAAGTCTTTGCCGCTCCATTGCTCGCAGAGGCTAAAATTAATCGAAGGCAATTACTCTCCTCCGTTTGCCCGTTAATTTTTTATTTTGCCGCCTACACCTTACAATTTCTTTGCATTTGATCCAAATCAATTAAACTGCGACAAAATGAAAATCAAACTTGTTTTTGCAATGGCCGTCCCAGATTTGTCTTTGTTACGTGCCATCAATACAAAGAACTGATCCCGCCTTCCCACATCCGCAACCTGAAACCGAACGAGGTGGCGCTTACCACCAACCGATCAACATGACCATTGCTTGGGTGCCCTACCAAGAGCAAAAGCTGGTCAAGACGAAAAAGGACGAATGGAAGGTTGTCAAACATGAGGATTCCGATAAAACTGGAAACATCCCCGTCATTTTGGTCACCTATCCCGAATCAACGGATACGGTCTGGATCGATATGAATACTTCCAATGAACTGTTGGGCAAATTGGTCAAGCACAGCCTCATGACCCAAGAACCCATCCGGCGTCCGTACGTCCAATATTTTGAGGAGGCCAGTTGCCAAAAGTGCCATCCCTCCTGATGTCAAAGTCAATTTCGACTAATCAATTTTCAAGGTCAGTTTTGCCAGTAGGAAACTGCGTAATTAAACAGTGCTACTTATTAGCATTCGAAAATGCGGAGCAGCACGTTTAACGGTTTTTCGAACTTCCCAGCGTGTTCAGCGAGGGCGGTGTCGCCCGATGCATCGGGCGACACCGCCCAAACCCCTGAGGGCCAGAGCAGTATGATGAAAGCTCGACAAATGCAACGCCCGCAGGAAATACCGTTAATTAAATGCAGGCTACTGGCAAACTTTCAACTTTCCTACTTCCTCCCCAACCACCAAGCAACAACGCCACCAACAACAGCGCCTATTATCGCACTGACCACCACGTCCACCATCGCCGACGTCAGGGAAACAATATTCGTAAGCCAAACATAATCATGTCGTAAGCAAGTCCCATCAACCCCGCAATGACTGCCCCCGCAATGGCTCCAGTTTGGAAGGTGCTGATGTTGGCCCACCGTCCGAATATAAGGGCGTACAGGTAGCCCATTGCCAAATGCCCAACGATCATCGCCCACCAGACCATGTCCTCCATTTCCCGGTTGACACCAGTCGCCGAACCCATATTGTTTTCAAAAAAGCTCATCAGCAATGTGCCGTAAAACAGCCAGCCGAGGAGAAAAGCTACGATACCTCCGATGAGGCCCGCAATAAGGATTTTGTTGTTATTCATGTCGTTTTGATATTTAGCTTTGAGGTAAATAGAAATGAAATGGAAATACGCTGGAAATATTTTTTGACAATTGAAAACAATTGATTTGATCGTATTTCAATGTATTTCTTTATTTCAATCTATTTCTCCCAATGCAGTTGATGAAAAAAAATAGCCGTAATAATTACATGGGCATTCTTATCATTCATCGCCAAAACGAGCGTGTCCTCACTTGGTAAAATATTGCGCCAACTCTTCTTGGAAATATTCCAGCGCATTGTAAACGGGCAGCGGCATGCCACCACCCAATGCACACAGCGAACCAACCTGTAAAGTGTCCAACAAATCGTTGAACAAGTCTGGGTCAATCTTATAATTTTCGGCTTGTGCTTTTTGCAGCATCTCTTTTCCACGGGTCGAACCAATGCGGCAGGGGAAACATTTCCCACAGCTCTCGTGGGCCGTGAAGGCAAACAAATGTTCCAAATAGGCCACCATCGGAAACTCCTCTGGCACGCTCACGATGCTGGCATGGCCAAGCAGGAAGCCGTTGTTTTTAAAACTTTCGAAATCGACCGTCAGGTCTTTGATATTGTGTGTTGGGATGAGGCCACCGAGCGGTCCTCCGATGTGGAGTGCTTTTACGGGTCGGTGGAAACCGCCACCCAGATCGTTCACTACATCCAACAGTGGCGTACCCATGTCCACTTCGTAAATGCCGGGATTGGCAAAAGCGCTGTCCAGAGAAAGGAGTTTGGTACCTGAGCTCTTTTCTGTGCCAATTTTGGCGTAGGCCGCCCCGCCGTTTTCCAAAATATATGGAAGCGATGCGAGGGTTTCGACATTGTTCACAGCGGTCGGTTTGCCGAAGAGGCCGTAGGTCACTGGGTAGGGTGGGCGCACCCGCACTTCCGGACGTTGGCCCTCAATACTGGAAAGCAACGCCGTTTCCTCGCCACAGATATAAGCGCCCCTCGCCTCAATTATTTTGAATTCAAAATTGAAACCACTGCCTAAAATATTGTCGCCCAAAAGGCCCGCCGAACGAAGTTCGTCCACTGCCTTTTTATTAATGTCGATGCTTTCCGGGTATTCAAAACGGATGTAAACCACGCCCCGGTCGGCGCCCGTCACGTACCCGGCGATCATCATTCCGAGCAGCATTTTGAGGGGTTGTTGTTCCAGTAGGTAGCGGTCGGAATAGCTGCCCGGGTCGCCCTCGTCGGCATTGCAAACGATGAACTTGCGGTCGCCTTCAGCAGTGCGGCAGCCCTCCAGTTTGATGCCGATTGGGAAACCGGCGCCGCCCCGTCCCCGGAGGCCGGAGGTTTTTATTTCTTCCAATAAATTTCCCGAAGGGGTGGCTAACATTTTCTGCAAAGCTGCCTTGCAGTCGGCGATGGTATATGCTTTTCCAGTGAGGATGTCATGACCTTTAGCGGCTACATTATAAGTGTCTTGGTGCGTCATGCTATCGGGTGAGCCATTGAAATGGGAAGTCAAGGCTTGTTTGCCCGAGTAATTGTGGCCATTGTAATAAAAGGCGCTGTTTTCGTGGCAGCGGCCCAAGCAAGCCATTTCGCCAATCTCTTCCGGCCGGAAATGGGCACCGAGGTCGGCTTTCAATTTGTCCTGCGTCCCTGCGCAAAGGCAAGCGGTGCCATTGCAGACGTACACTTTTTTGCCCTTGTTCTCCTGCCGGGTGAAATCATAAAAAGAGGCGGCACCGTAAACGCTGGCATTGCCAATCAAGAAATCCTCGGCGAGCTTTTTGGCATCGTCATCAGAAAGCGAGCCATTGGCCTCGGTGAGGTTTCCCATGTGCTCGAACAAATTGTCGGTCAGCCCTTTTCTGCCGGACAGTGCGGTGATGTTTTTTGACATCTGAGTTGAATTTGGTTAGTAAAAGATGGTGGGTTTGCTGGGGTTTTTCATTGAAATGTAATGAAACGAAATTTGAACGTGAATATCCTAATTTTTGAGGAATTATGTATTGGGATAGGTTTCGTTAGTGGAGAAATGTTTTGTTTTTTGACTGTAGGAATTGATGAAATGGTAAAATGAAACAGATGTAAAAGGGTATTGGTTGGACTGAATAGAACGTGTTAAATAATCAGGAGGTTAGAGCATATTTATTTTTGGAAAACAAAGAATTAGTACCGCAGAGGTATTTTTGACCTACTTAAATTTTTTAGAACCGAATCATTTGACACATTTAAAAAATATCCAATAAATGATTGATTACAATACTGTCAAGGCAGACCAAGATCTCCACCAAATCCTGCACCTTCAGGCCCGCAACCTCCCCCAAAACATCACGGATGAAGAGGCAAGGACTCAGGGTTTCGTAACTGTCCATCACGATTTTGACCTGTTGAAACGGATGAATGAGCCGTACCCGCATGTCGTGGCTTGGGACGAGGGGCAAGTCATCGGGTACGCTTTGGTCATGCTGCGGTCATTCCAAAATGACATCCCGGTATTGGTGTCGATGTTTCAAAAAATTGACGATACTTTCTACAAGGGTGAAAAATTGGGGGAGGCCAAATATTTTGTCATGGGCCAGGTGTGCATTGATAAAAATTATCGGGGGCAGGGTGTGTTTGCAGGGTTGTACCGGGAAATGCAGAGGCAGATGCGTCCATATTTTGATTACATCATTACGGAAGTGGACAAACGGAATACACGCTCCTTGCGGGCGCATGAAAAGGTTGGGTTTGAAAAAGTGCAGGAATACCGTTCGGGGGTGGATTGGGTGATTTTATTATTGCCCACCAAGATTTGATAAGAATGTAAATTATATGATTATAATTAGAGGTAAATTAAACTTTTTTAAAAATATTAACACCAAATAGTTTGTATTTATAAAATCATATAGTTTATATTTGCCGCATAATTATTTGGTGTTAATCTTCAGACTTTCACATTTTGTGAGAAGCACGCTCTCTCTCTTTTAACCTATGAAAACCTTTTACCCCCTCTAAGTGGCTGCACTTTTGAGGGGGTATTTTGTTTTGGGTAGGTGCATAAATGGCAGCCATTTACAAAAACTCATTTTTCACCTTAATGATTTCCCCCATCACGCTCAACGCAATCTCTCCCGGTGTCTTGGCATTGATGTCCACTCCAATCGGTGCGTGCACCCGTGCAATTTCATCTTCCGAAAATCCCGCCTCTTGCAAACGGGCAATGCGTTTTGCATGCGTTTTTCGGCTGCCGAGCGCTCCAATATAAGCTACGTCAGACTTCAACAAAATGCGCAATGCGTTGTCGTCAATTTTTGGATCATGCGAAAGGATGACTGCATACGTGTAAGCATCCAGCGTAAAATCGGAAAGCACTTCCGAGGGATATTTTTCAAACAACTGATCGGGTGGGGTAGGGAACTGCGTCTTTTTTGCAAAAACACCCCGCGGGTCGATCACCACCGTTTCGAACCCGTACATGCCTGCCAATTTCACCAAATCCACGGTAATGTGCGCTGCACCAATGATGAGTATTTGGCTTTTCCTCGGGAAGACTTGGGCGAAATATTGGCTGTCCTCGATTACTTGATTTTTGCGCTCCCGATAGGTGCGGAGCGATTCCTCTTTTATTTCTTCGGAAATCGGTTGCCCGGCAATAGCTCCGTTCGGCAAAACGACCGTGTGTTCCCCAACCCCATCCACGATTTTGGTCAAAAGCACGCAAGGCTCGTTTTTTTCAAAGCAAATTTCCAGTTGTTTCCAAGCGAGCTGTTCTTCCACCCTTTCGTCGAAGGCGAAAAATCGTTCAACGAAAACTTGCATGCTGCCGCCACAACTTAGTCCGACGGCCCAAGCATCCTCATCCGTCACGCCATAGGCCAAGCGTTTTCCAATGCCATTTTCGATCAAAGGCAAAGCGGCTTTGATAACAGCTCCTTCCACGCAGCCGCCGCTGACTGAACCTGCCATTTCCATGTCCTCCGAAATGAGCATCGTCGAACCGACCGGGCGTGGGGAGGAGCCCCAGGTTTGGATGACGGTAGCTACGGCAAAAGGTTTGTGATTATTTGTCCAGCTGGTGATTGTTCCAAGTAATTCTTTCATTTTTTGATTGATTTAAAAAGATAATTTTCAAATTGTATGTATCTACAAGATTTTTATTAGGTTTGCGTAAACCTAATTCGCCTTGCCCTGTTAGCTTTTCTTCCACAAAAATCCAAAGTAAAAATACACTTCGCAAAGTCGGAAAATAGATGCAAACACACAACAATACCTGTCGTTGCCGTAAGGGCCACAAGATAGAAAACCGGAGTCGTTTTCTACCTGTCCTGACGGGTGTTGTCATTGCGTTGTTGCCCAAATGCCCGTTTTGCATCATGGCCTATTCCAGTGCCATTACCCTCTGTAGCGGTGCAAAAATCTACGATCACAACCCCACTTGGGTCTCCTATATCTCCATTGTTTTGGCTGCGCTCACCTTTTTTCTAATACTTTGGAATTACAAGGGCCGACGGACGATCGCTTCTGCTGCCATGATCCTCACTGGCAGCTATTTCATACTTGACAGTGAGTTGCGGACGGGCGATTTTGAAAACTATTACTGGGGTGTCGGAAGCCTACTTTTTGGGGTCTGGGTAAATGGCAGCTTCGGCTATTTTTATAGAAAATATTTCGGGAAAGAATCAAAGGCAAGTAGCCTCAAAACAACAAACCAAGGACTATGAAATTACTCATCGGCACAAGCAAAGGCTTGGTCGTCTATCATAAAAAAGCGGCAAGGTGGCAGGTTGAAAAAGTGCATTTCCTCGGCTTTCCAGTCTCGACCATTTTAGTGGATGAGCGCTCGGGTACCTGGTGGTTGGGGCTGGCGCACCGGCACTGGGGGCAAAAATTGCATTTTTCCAATGACGGAGGATTGACATGGGAGTCAGTGCCCATGCCGACTTATCCGGAAAATGTGGAATTGAAACCGGGTAGAAGAGCCGTTTTGAAAAAAATCTGGTGCATGGCTGGAGGGGGGGCTGACAAACCCGGTCAACTTTGGTTGGGCACTGAACCCGGTGGCCTTTTTTTGTCAAAGGACAATGGCCAACATTTCGACCTCGTCGAAAGCCTCTGGAACCACCCCAGCCGCAGCAATGAAAACCAATGGTTCGGCGCAGGCCGGGACGAGCCGTTTATCCATAGCATCGTTGTTGATCCGCGGGATAGCGACCATGTTTACATCGCCGTGAGCTGCGCTGGAGTTTTTGAAACAAAGGATGGCGGGCAAACGTGGCAGCCCAAAAACAATGGTTTGAAAGCAGCCTATTTGCCGAATCCAAATGTGGAAATCGGCCATGATCCTCACTTGTTGTTGGCCTGTCGGCAATATCCCAACGTGCTCTGGCAGCAAAACCATTGCGGTATTTTCCGCAGCTCGGATGGTGGCGAAAACTGGGATGATGTGACTGATAAAAATAGTTTGGCCGACTACGGTTTTGCCCTCGCCATCGACGATGAAAACCCGTTGCGGGCTTGGGTCATTCCAGCTGTTAGCGATGTGGAAAGGGTAGCCCCCGACTTGTCGCTGGTAGTTTGCCGGACGGATGATGGTGGCAAATCTTGGCAGCCACTCCGGAATGGTTTGCCGCAGGATACCTGCTTTGACATTGTTTTTCGGCATTCCCTATTTCGTAAAAATGGCGTAATGGTTTTCGGGACGACAACGGGGAATTTGTATTTATCGGAAAATGATGGGGAGACGTGGATGTGTATTTCGAATAATTTGGCGAGGGTGGATTATGTGGTAATTGCTTGAAAAAATATGATAAAAATAGAAACGCTGACAACACGGATATAGCGGATTTTTCACGGATATTAAACTTGTACAAAAATCCGTGTATATCCGCCCAATCTGCGTCATCTGTGTTCCCATTGTTGTTAAATATTTTTATGAAAAATAATTTAAAAATATTGACCTCTCTTTGGTTCTTGATCGGGCTCGTACTTCTTTTATTAAACGATTTTATTTTTAAGGAAATATATGGAAATTGGTTGACGGGGAAATTGTCGGATTTTGCAGGGTTATTTATTTTTCCATTGTTTTGGACAGCTATTTTTCCAAAAAATAAAAATAAAATATTCTTGTTGACGGCGGTGTTTTTTATTTTTTGGAAATCACCGTATAGCCAATCTTTACTGGATTCTTGGAATCAATTTATGTTTGTTGATATAGCGAGGGTGGTGGATTATTCTGATTTAATGGCGTTGATAGTTTTGCCGTTGGCTTATTTTTATTTTGAGGAAAAAGAGGATATGAAATTCTTGAAGGTCAACCCTTTCTTTCCGCTGGTGGTGTCGTCATTTGCATTTGTTGCGACTTCATTGCCACCTGAAGTGTATGAGTCAGTCAAAAATTATTCGTTTTCTTGTTCAAAAGACGATCTGAAAAAACGGATTTTTTATTTACCTGTAGTTGAAAATAAATGGAGGAAGGAATATCGATTTGATACAATAAGTGGATATTATATCGGTAATAAATATAATGACTCCACTAAAGTTGAAAATGAAATAATTCAATTGTTTTTTCAAAATAAAGATTCCTTATGGCTGGCAATTCAAGATTCAACTATCGGTCGTTATTACGAAACTTTGGGAGTGATAAATGGGGATGATTTCCAATCATCTTTGGAATTAAATCTTTTATCAACTGGCGGGAGGAGGGGCTTTTTCTCTAATTCAAAAAAAGTTGATAAGGCGATTTTAGAAAAATACTTGAATTCATTCGAGACCCTAATTGTCAATGAATTAAAAAAGGAATGTCCCTAACAGACAAAAAATTAAACAATAAAACAATTTAACAATGATACCTGCACCATTTAACTACGAAGCGCCCACCACCCTTGGTGAAGCGCTGTCTCTCCTCGAACAACACGGGGATGAGGCCAAAATCCTTGCAGGTGGCCATTCCCTCCTTCCGATGATGAAGCTCCGCTTCGCACAACCGGAAACGTTGATCGACATCAACAACATCCCCGGCTTGGCGTACATCAAGGAAGAAGGCGGCTACCTTAAAATCGGGGCACTGACCCGGGAGGTCGAATTGGAAGAATCGGATATCATCCACTCCAAGTACCCCATTTTTACCGATGCCTCCAAACTTATTGCCGATCCGTCCGTGCGCAACATGGGTACCGTTGGTGGCAACATTGCCCACGGGGACGCAGCCAACGACCACCCTGCCGTCATGATAGCCTTGCGGGCTTCGGTCGAAATCACGGGCAAGGACGGGAGCCGCTTAGTCCCTATTGATGAGTTTTTCTTTGGGTTTTATATGACTGCCGTTCAGGAAAATGAAATCCTCACAGCCATCCATATTCCTTCCCTGCCTGCTGGCAGCGGCAGTGCTTATCACAAATTGGAGCGCAAAGTCGGGGACTATGCTACCGCCGGTGCTGCCGTTGTGCTGACTATTGATGGCAGCGGAACGGTCACTTATGCCGGCATCGGCCTTACCAATGTGAACCCAACGCCGCTGCGGGCCGCCCGTTCGGAAGAGGCACTTTTAGGTAAAAAACTGACCGACGAAACGATTGCCCAAGCCGCACAATTCGCCAGTGAAGACTGCAGCCCGTCAGCTGATCTGCGCGGTGATGAAGAATACAAGCGGGCGATGGTCGGGGTGTTGGTAAAACGAATGATCCATAAAGCTGCGGAACGCGCTATGGGGTAATTTATAATGAGAGAAGGAGAGAATGAGTGAATATTCAATCATTCTCTCCTTCTCTCATTCAGTCATTCTTTCCTTCTCTCATTCATCACAAACTAAAAAAAATGACAAAAAAAATAACCATAACGGTCAATGGAACGCCGCACACTGCGGAGGTAGAGCCTCGCTTATTGCTCGTCCATTTCATCCGGGAAAACCTGTCTATGACAGGAACGCATATCGGCTGCGACACCACCAGTTGCGGAGCCTGCACTATTTTACTTAATGGGAAATCTGTCAAATCCTGCACCGTGCTCGCTGTGCAAGCTGATGGCAAAGAAGTGACTACCGTAGAGGGGCTTGCCGCTCCCGGTACATTGCATCCTTTGCAGGAAGGGTTCAAAGAAAACCACGGCCTGCACTGTGGATTCTGCACGCCTGGCATGCTCATGCGGGCCAAAGAATTGTTGGAGAAAAACCCAAACCCAACGGAAGAAGAAATCCGCTGGGGTATTTCTGGCAACCTCTGCCGTTGTACGGGCTACAACAATATTGTACGCTCCATCCAATGGGCAAGCGCCAAAATGCGGGGAGAAGAAACGCCGTCTTCTGAGCCGGAATTTGTTTAATTAAAAAATTTAAAGTGTAAAATAGGAAATGTTGAAAGGTATTAATGTAAAATGTAAAATAAGGAATGTAAAATGTAAAAGTGTAGTGCGATCAAACTGCTTCTACATTCTGCAATTGTTATTTTTTATTTTATATTATTCATAAAAGGGGCAAGGTGAAATGGAGTAATTTAAAATTAAATATTATGAAAAGCTCCGACACACCTTCTTTACGAAAATTTGATCTCGAAGACCGCCTAATTGTTTTTGCCAGTATGGTTATTGACATTGTAGAAAAATTGCCGAACAATAATATTGCAGCCAAGAATTTGGGCGGGCAATTGGTTCGTTCGGGGACTTCACCAGCACTTAATTATGGTGAAGCGCAAGGGGCGGAAAGCAAAAAGGATTTTATCCATAAAATGGGCGTCGTTTTGAAAGAACTAAGGGAAACAAAGGTTAACCATAGAATCATTCAATTACGTAACTGGATAGATGATGTAATTTTGGAAAAAGCAATTGATGAAAATTCTCAATTAATTGCCATTATTTCTTCCAGTATAAAAACAGCAAAAGGGAATTTGCTAATTGAAAAGAAAGGAAATGCGAAAATGTAAAATGTAAAATAAGGAATGTAAAATGTAAAAGTGGTTTTAGATTAGAGCCTTTTACATCTCTTATTTTACATCTTACATTTAAAAATCATTTTTCATCAATTCATTTTGCCTTGCTCCTAAACCATTTTACATTTCTTATTTTACATCTTACATTTTACATTTAAAAAATCATGATTCAACAAAAAACATCCAAAAAAATATGTGGGATGGGGCACTCCATGAAGCGCAAAGAGGATGGCCGATTCTACAAGGGCAGGGAAATTATGTAGATGACATCAAACTGCCGGGCATGCTGTATATGGACATCGTCAGAAGCCCGTATGCTTATGCCAAAATCAAGAGCATCAATACCGAGGCAGCCCTAAAAGTGCCTGGTGTCGTGGCTGCGGTGACGGGAAAAGACCTCGAACAATACAACCTCCATTGGATGCCGACCTTGATGTCGGACACCCAAATGGTACTGCCGACCGATACGGTCATGTATCAAGCACAGGAGGTAGTCGCCATCATTGCGACCAGCCGATACGCAGCCCGGGATGGGAAAGAAGCGGTGGTCGTCGAGTACGAACCGATGAAGCCCGTTATGGATCCTTACAAATCACTCGATCCTGACGCACCTATTTTGCGGCCCGACAAAGAAGGCAAAACGGACAATCATATCTGGCATTGGGAGGCAGGCGACAAGGCGAAGACCGAGGAGGTTTTCAAAAATGCTGATGTGGTCGTGAAGGAGCAAATGCACATTCCCCGCATCCACGTGGCATCGATCGAAACCTGTGGCTGTGTGGCTGATTACCACAAAGTGGACAACCATTTGACGATGTACATGACCACGCAGGCGCCCCATGCCATCCGTACCGTGATTGCACTCGTGGCAGGCCATGTGGGTTTGACCGAGGAAAAAATCAGGGTGATTTCTCCAGATATAGGTGGTGGATTTGGTGGTAAAGTACCCGTTTATCCGGGCTATGTGATTGCCATTGCGGTTTCGTTTTTGACCGGAGCGCCCATCAAATGGATCGAAGATCGGAGTGAAAACTTGCAGGCCGATTCCTTTGCCCGTGATTACCACATCACCGCTGAAATGGCTGGAACCAAAGAAGGCAAAATCCAAGCGACCCGTTTTAAAATCCTCGCTGACCACGGTTACACCGATGCCTCTGCCAACCCATCAAAATTTCCGACAGGGCTATTTTCCATTGGGACAGGAAGTTATGACTATGGGACTGCCTTCATGGAAGCGGATGCCGTTTACACCAACAAACCGCCGAGGGGTGGCCTACTCGTTGTTCGTTCCGGTCACGGAGGCGGTGCATGCCATCGAGCGAATGACCGACCGTTTTGCCCTCGAAGTCGGTAAAGACCCCGCACAACTGCGGATGGAGAATTTTATCAAAAAAGACCAGTTTCCTTGGAAATCACCAACTGGCTGGATTTATGATAGCGGCGACTACCACGCTGGGCTGCAAAAAGCGATGGATGCACTCGACTACAATGCCCTGCGAAAAGAACAGGCTGAAAAGCGCAAAAAGGGAGAATTGATGGGCATCGGAATTTCGACTTTTACCGAAATCGTCGGTGCCGGCCCGTCCAAGGACTTCGATATTTTGGGCATTAAAATGTTCGATTCCGCTGAAATACGGGTGCATCCAACAGGTAAAGCTATCGCCCGTTTTGGCACTAAATCGCAAGGGCAAGGCCACGAGACGACCTACGCTCAAATCATTGCGGAAGAACTCGGCATCCCTGCTGAACACATTCAGGTGGAAGAAGGGGATACGGATACTGCTCCTTACGGCCTCGGAACTTATGCGAGCCGGAGTACGCCAACTGCCGGCGCCGCCGCCGCTATGGCTGCCCGGAAACTACGGGACAAAGCGAAAAAAATCGCCGCTTATTTGCTGGAAGTAAGCGAGGATGACCTTGAGTGGGAACCCGGCAAATTTTTCGTGAAAGGAGCACCTGACAAGGCGAAAACCATTCAAGAAATTGTATTTGCCAGCTATACCAATCATCCGCAAGGCATGGAAGCGGGCTTTGAGGCAACGCATTATTACGATCCCCCAAACCTGACTTTCCCCTCCGGTGCATACATTTGTGTGGTGGACATTGATAATGAAACGGCCGAAATCAAAGTCCGTCGGTTTGTAGCTATCGATGACTGTGGCAACATCATCAACCCAATGATCGTGCAAGGTCAGGTACACGGTGGCCTTACGCAGGGAATTGCACCAGCGATGTACGAAGAACTCATTTACGATGACGATGGCAACATCCTCAACGGCACACTGATGGACTATCTCGTCCCGACCGCAGTTGAGTCGCCGCATTGGGAAACGGGGCACACGGTCACGCCGTCGCCGCACCACCCGATTGGTGCAAAAGGGGTAGGCGAATCACCGACCGTTGGTGCACCGCCTGCTATCGCCAATGCCATTGTCGATGCATTATCGCCTTACGGTGTCACCCACTTGGAAATTCCTATTACTCCTTTTAAGCTTTGGAAAGTAATGAAGGAAAAAGGAATTTTGGGCGGGAAGCCGATTTAATGGTTAGATGGTTGAAATGGTTTGAATGGTTTTTACCTCGAAAAGAGAATAATCCATTCAAACCATTTAGGCCATTCAACCATTCAAACCATTAAAATTTTTATGAAAACGACCATCAACAAAATATTTCAAGTAAACCACCCCATCGATATTGTATGGGAATATTTAGCTGATCCGACGAAGATTGTCACTTGTGTGCCGGGCGCTTCATTGACCGAGAAAATCGATGACCGAAATTTTAAGGGGAAAGTCTCTTTGAAATTTGGCCCGGTCAAAGCTGCTTATGACGGCAACATCACCATCGAAGAACTCGATGTCGCCAACCGCAAAATGGTATTGAAGGGCGCTGGCGTCGATCCAAAAGGAAAGGGCAGTGCCGACATGGAAATGATTGGCATATTAACGGAAAAAGACGGTGGTACGGAGGTGAACTACAACATGGAAGTGTCGCTCATTGGGATGTTGGCGCAGTTCGGCTCCCGGCTGGTCAATGACGTTTCGGATCAATTGCTGAACCAGTTTGTGGACAATTTTAAAAGCAAACTGGATGCAGAGGTAACAGCCGCTGCACCGCCACCAATGCCTGATGCCGCTGCGGCGACAGCCGTTGTCGAGGAAGTCAAAGAAGCTGCGGCAGAGGCGGGAGAGCAAATATCCAAAGCTGCCGAGCAAGTTAAAACGGCCACAAAGCCACCAACCGCACAAGAGGATAATTCTTTGAATGCACTCGCCTTGATGTGGGCAGTGATCAAAGGGTTTTTTACTCGGTTGTTTGGTGGCGGAAAATAATTTTCTTTTTGGAAATGTAGGAAATTAAGTTCTTAAAAAAAGGCTCTGCGGATTTTCTCCAAAGAGCCTTTTATATCTATTCTTTGAGTGCATGACTAAAATGCGGGGCAGCATCGTTCCAGCTTCCTACAACATTCCAACGTGCCCCTAAGGGGATTTTAAGGGGGAAACGGATTGAAAAATCCGTTTCCCCCTTAAAATCCCTTTGAGGAGCACTTGGTCAGGTTCAATTGAAAGTATATCTAACCTGCTCCGCATTTTACTCTATTTTCAACAATCCATCGCAAGGTTATTTATTGATAAATCTTGCAAGAAATTTTGCAGGAAACCACATAATATCTATATGGGCGAAATAAAAAATATCAACTCGATAATAAATGGTTTTGACGAAAACGGTTACGTCGTGGACGACGAATTAGCGACCATTTTATTTTTAATGATAAAATTGCAAAAACCATTATTATTGGAAGGCAATCCTGGTGTGGGGAAAACCGAAGTGGCCAATGTTTTAGCCCAATATTTAAATACGGATTTAATTCGCTTGCAATGCTATGAAGGACTTGATGTTAATTCCGCTGTATATGAATGGAATTACCAAAAACAATTATTGTCGATTAAAATTCAGGAAAATATTGAACGCTCCGAAAATGAAAAAGAGGCACATATTTTTGGAGAAGATTTTTTATTAAAACGACCATTATTAAAAGCTATAACGGCCAATAAATCCCCCGTTTTATTAATTGATGAAATAGACCGGGCGGACGAAGAATTTGAAGCTTTTTTATTGGAATTATTATCTGCCTTTCAAATTAGTATCCCTGAAATGGGAACGATAAAAGCGACCCACAAGCCCTTTGTCATTCTCACTTCTAACCGTACCCGTGAATTAAGTGATGCATTAAAACGGCGCTGCTTGTATCATTGGGTTAATTATCCTGATTTAGAAAAAGAAATAAAAATTGTGCAAAAACATTTGCCCAATATGGAAAAAGAATTGACCGTGAAAATAGTGGAAATAGTGCACCAGTTAAGGCAGAAGAAATTGGACAAGTCGCCCGGTATTGCTGAGACCTTGGATTGGACGGAAGGGCTGCTGGCATTGGGTTTCAAAGAAATAGATGGAGAGGCTATTGAAAAAAGTTTGGGTTGTGTTTTAAAGTCGGCCAATGATATTGAAAGGGTAAAATCGGAAGGATTAGAAAGGTTTTTTGCTTGACTTTATTTTAAAACACATAGACACATAGGGGATTTAGTTTTTAATTTCTATATAATCTATGTGTTTAAAAATCGAATTAATGATTAAATAATAAAATGCCCGACTATCCACATTTTTCCAATCACAAACATATTCAGGAAGCAATTATTGCTTTCGGCGAATTGGCCCGTGGCCATGGATTAAATGTCGGGATTAATGAAACCTTGGACGCATTGGAGGCTGCGAAAAGTGGGATAGTCGAAAAACAAATTTTATTTAAATATGCCCTGCGTTCCATATATGCCTGTAGTGAAGAAGACACTGTTATTTTTAATAAAATATTCGATTGGTTTTGGGGAGATGAAAAAGCTGCTTTAAAAAGTAAAACGCTTTTTAAAAACCAAAGTAATTTACAGAAAAAAATGCAGGGCTCACTGGTCATGTTAGGGCAAGGCGAACAAAAAGAGGGCGAAGAAGAAACAAAAAATACTTCCGGTGCCAATGCCGTTGAGCGGTTGCGGAAAACAGATTTTACAAAATTGGAAAATATTGAAAGCCAATGGCTGGAAGAAATAGCCATGCGTTTGTGGCAGCAGATGAGTTTGCGGTTAAAAAGGAAAATGAAAAGTGCCAAAACAAAAGGCCGGGTTGATTTAAGAAATACCATCCGGCACAGTATTTCACACGGCGGCGACCCCATCGAATTGATGATGAAAAATAAAAAGCCCCGCAAACAACGGTTGATTATTTTATTGGACGTGAGTGGCTCGATGGATAAATACAGCTTTTTTTTATTGCGGTTTGTGGTGGCCTTGCGCTCGCATTTTGAAAAAATAGAAGCCTTTATTTTCAGTACTAAATTAATTCGGATTACGGATTATTTGCAATCCAATAATTTACAAATGACAATGACCTTGCTGTCGCAAAAAGCAGATAATTGGTCGAGCGGGACAAAAATTGGCGACTGCCTGAAAACTTTCAATGAAGTGTATGCCAAGCGCATTTTAAATGGACAGACGACAACTATCGTTCTCAGCGACGGTTTAGATACTGGAAGCCCCGAAGTGTTGGCCGCCGAAATGAAAAAAATAAAACTCCGTACCCGACAATTGATCTGGCTCAATCCATTAAAAGCGATGCAAGGGTACGAGCCGATACAAAAAGGTATGTCCGCTGCGCTTCCCGAAGTGGATGTTTTCCGGACGGCGCATAATCTTGACAGTATTTTGGAGTTGGAAAGATTCCTGTTAAATAGCTGAATGGTTGAAATGGTTAAATGGTTTTGCCTCATGGCGAGTACTCGTTAAAAGGGAGAAACCATGTAACCATTCAAACCATGTAACCATTCAATCAATGTTCAACGAATTTTTAAATAAATCGAACGAATTGTACTCGGGCAATGAACCGTTCGCCATTGCCTTTGTAGTCAATCGGCAAGTGCCTTCTTCTGGGAAACCGGGTGACAAAGCCGTTATCCAAAAAAACGGCGTCATAACGGGCTGGATCGGCGGCGGCTGCACCCGGGGCATTGTTTTGAAAGAAGCATTATTGTCTATTAAAGATGGCAAACCCCGCTTGGTACGGATCAGCCCGGACGGACAAAAATTGGAAGAATCGAATATTGTCGCTTACAATATGACCTGCCACAGCGGTGGTGCGGTGGAGATTTATATTGAGCCCGTTTTGCCCAAGCCGCATTTATTATTAATGGGGAAATCGCATGTGGCGATGGCGTTAAATAAAATCGGAAAAGCGATGGACTATAAAGTGTCCGTAATTTCCAAAGGGGCGGATAAAATAATATTCCCCGGCGCCGATTTAATTGAGGAAGGCGATTTAAAAGCAGAACATATTTTACCGAATACCTGCATCGTGGTTTGCACACAAGGGGAAAACGACGAATTGGCTTTGGAACAGGCGGTAAAAAGTGGTGTGCCGTATGTTTCTTTTGTTTCCAGCCGCCGGAAGGCCAATGCTATTTTCCGCATTTTAAAACAACGGGGCGTTTCCTTTGAGGATTTAAAAAAAATAAAAACACCTGCCGGGTTGGACATTAATGCCAAATTGCCGGAGGAGGTCGCCATCAGGTATTTTAGCGGAAATTATCCAATTTATGAGAAAGGAGGATGAGGTGGAAGAAGAGTTGATGAGTGCCGATAATTTATTCGGTGTTTTTATTAATCCCGTTTGTGGCATTCCCGTTGAAAAAAATACGGCAAAACATATTATTCATTACCAAGACGTCGATTATTATTTCTGCTGCGATGGGTGCAAGGTGAAGTTTGAGGCGGAGCCGGAGAGGTATGCGGTGGCAAATTAGCTATCAAAAATGTTTTATAATTTACCATGAAAAAAATAATAAATGCGATTGTACTAGTGTAGGCGGGTGGGCTGGCGGCGTACTGTTTGAGCGGAGCGAGTTTACGCTGTCTTGATTTTTTGGTACTTTTTTATCAAGAAAAAAGTACAAGGTATATTACAGCAATTCTTAAGAGTTTTTCTTTTTCCCGATGTAAAATCGGCATTGAAATCTTGATAAAAAGAAACAAAAATCAAAGAATTATAAACTCGCTCCGTCCATCCACTATAATTCTAACCTACCCGCCTAAACGAGCACTGCTTAGCATTAAGGACTCATAGCTTTTTATATTTTGTATTCTTTGACAAATCAAGTGAAATCCCTTCCTAAAATCATAGGGCTTTACCCTATGCAATAATATGCCGCCCTTTCAGGGCTTTTTATTCAACCAGCCCTGAAAGGGCGGAATTTATTTGGGTGGGGTAAAGCCCTATCCACAGTAATTGTTGAAGTACCATATTTTTAAAATAAAACCTGCCAACTTGAATGAAAAACTCCATGACAACCTCATTCCTTCCTCTCCATCGCCTCCTTAATACTTTCCACATTCCCCTCCACGATTTTGATAGTTGGATGACCTTCCGGTAAGACCTTTCTAAAAATTGCCAATG
The DNA here is from genome assembly GCA_041392505.1 of Saprospiraceae bacterium. Lineage (GTDB taxonomy): Bacteria > Bacteroidota > Bacteroidia > Chitinophagales > Saprospiraceae > UBA6168. Next base: position 33,827 of record JAWKLX010000017.1, read on the forward strand.
CCTTTTCTGCTAACGGTAAAGCCTTTTCGAAATCGCCGAGGTAATTCAGCACGAGGGCGAGGTTGGAATAACTCACCGCCGTAGTGGGATGCTCTTCACCAAAGTTTTTTTCATGGGACCGCTTGGCCTTTTCGAGGAGTACCCTGGCCCCGGCGAAATCGCCGAGGGCTTGAAGTACCGTTGCGAGGTTGGAATAACGATTTGCTGTTTTGGGGTGCTCTTCTCCAAAGTTTTTTTCTGCTGACCGCTTGGCCTTTTCGAGGAGTACCCTGGCCCCGGCGAAATCGCCGAGGTCTTGAAGCACGAGGGCGAGGTTGGAATAATAAATGGCCGTTTGTGGATGCCATTCTCCGAAGTTTTTTTCTGCTGAAATGACAACCTTTTCGAGGAGTTCCCTGGCCCCGGCGAAATCGCCGAGGGCTTGAAGCACCAGAGCGAGGTTGGAATAACTCACCGCCGTATTGGGGTGCTCTTCGCCAAAGTTTTTTTCATCGGACCGCTTGGCCTTTTCGAGGAGTTCCCTGGCCCCGGCGAAATCGCCGAGGTCTTGCAGCACCAAGGCGAGGTTGGAATAACGAACCGCCGTAGTGGGGTGCTCTTCGCCAAAGTTTTTTTCATCGGACCGCTTGGCCTTTTCGAGGAGTTCTCTGGCCCCGGCGAAATCGCCGAGGTCTTGCAGCACCAGGGCGAGGTTGGAATTCAACTTGGCTGTATGTTCATGCTCCTCGCCATGTATTTTTTCAAAATAATTTAATGATTTATTGTAATAATATTTGGCTTCATGATACTTGCCCAGTTCCTTTAGTACCCTGCCTAACCTGTTTTGTAAATGGGCAATGTTTTCATGTTCTTGGTTAATCAGTTTTTCCAAAAACGTTATCCCGAAAGGTATCCACTGGAATTTGTCAACGGGGTTGTCTTTGGTTTGGTCAATGTGTAGCCTTTGAGAGATGGTTTCCAATAACTGCTCTACCTCCGCCATTTGTATTTTTCCCCTCCGTTCCACCACCGTCGCAATGATACGGTGCATTTTATAGCTGTCTTCCTGTTTGTCCCGTAGCAGCCAGCCTTTTTCGTAGAGGGATGCGAGGTTATCGGCAAAGTCTTCTTTTTTATCATCCTCCTCTGCGAACAACAAGGATTCCAACAATTCAAAAGCATGAAATTCTGGTGGCAGGCAGGCGAATTGCTTCATCAGCCAGTGCTCCTGCTCGCTGAGTTGGCTCAGGTCAAAAATAGAGGTGAGGTAGGAGGTGATCTTTTCGATTTTTTGCAGGCGGCTGTGGTGGGTTTTGACATTGGCTTTCAAGTCGCTTTTTAAAGCCAGTTGGAGCTGTTGGAGGTCGCAGTGCTGGCGCTCGGCGGTTTTGGCCAATAGCTCGATGATGAGGGTGTGGTAGCCCACGGTCTGCACGAGTTCTGCAATCTGTTGGTTGTCTTTCAGCAGGTTGCAATGTTTTTTGAACAAGTCAACAGCCTCGGAGGCTGATAGAAAACCCAGCTCTTTTAGGTGCATACCTGCAATTTGTTCTCTGGAAGTGACAAATAAGTGCCAGTTGGGTTGTCCCGGCAATTGGTCCAAAAATTCCTCCACGGACAGAAAGGCGTTATCAATGACCAACAAGTTCGGCCCTTCTTCGATACTGCGGAGGCGGTTGATTATTTCGAAAAAAACACTTTGCGGGTCTTGGCCTTCGGTGGATATGTGCAGGTTGTTGATGAGTTCCCTGCTCTGGGCGAAGTCGTCGGAGAGATTTTCAGATTGCTGCGTGATCCAAGCGATATGGCGGTACTCCTCGAAATATTGGGTAGTGTAAACTTCGGCGAGGGTAGTTTTGCCGATGCCGCCCAAGCTATTGACCACCACGACTTTTTTGTTGTCGAACAAGAGGTCGTGCAGCTCTTGCAGGTCTTTTCCTCGCCCGATGATATCAGCGAGGTTGACACGGCGGAAGGAGGTGAGTTCTTTGGGGATGTTTTTTTTATCGGAATTGATTTTTATATCGCCAATGTGGACATCTCGCCCCGCACCAATTTCATTGCCCTGTGCTACATTTTTACTGTCTTTTATTTTATTTGAATCCATATACCTTCTTGTCTATACCTATAAATATGGTAGTATTAGAATATTCGTTGGACAAATATATTCAATATTTAAGTGATAGTGGTTTTATATGGTCTGATGCTGAAAATTAAAACTAATCCCGAAGGGATTGAATAAAAATAACCCCCGATGAAATCGGGGGAAGGTAATGCGGAGCTGTGTGACTCTTGTGAAGTTTGGTACTCGCATGGGCGGGTTGGGAACGGCAAAACAGGTGGGTGCGGGAGTGGATCGTGCAGAGCATTTGTTTTGACCCGAAGTAAATTCCGAATTAAAACCTTGATTTTTGTTTCCCCGGAGTAAATTCGGGGCAGGCATTTTTATCAAGAAAAAAAAATATTAAATACTAACCGCTAATCCGTTATGTTCTTTTTTCTTGATAAAAAAGAACCAAAAAATCAAGAAAGCATAAACTCGCTCCGCTCAAACAGTATGCTTTCGGCTACCCGCCTAAACGTGTACAGCACGTGTACCTAACGTTAGAATTGTTTTTTAGTAAAAACATCAGTTGTTACTCTTCAATTTCGGAACTTTAAAATAACTATGAATTACTTCGGCGGCCAAGGAATAAACGCCGACGTCTTCTTGATATACTCTTCATATTCCGGTTTGGTATTTTTCAATGTCTTTTCCAGCATCGCCACACCTGATATTTTTAATAATAAAAAGGTCATTAATAATGGGCTAAAAATAAAAGTCCAGCCACTGCTATGGGCAAAGGCAAAACAAAAAAAGCCCCACCATAATAAAGCATCGCCAAAATAATTGGGGTGACGGGTATACTTCCAGACCCCTGTATTTAGGACTTTTCCCTTGTTGTTTGGGTTGTTTTTAAATTGCATTAATTGATAATCGCCAATTGCCTCGAAATATAACCCAATAGCCCAAAGGGTTATTCCAGCATAAATTAAAATAGGTAAATTTTTAGTCGCTAAAAGTGCGGGGACAAAAATGGAAGAAACAATCCACAAAATAATTCCTTGTAAAACAAAGACCCGTAAAAAAGATATCCACCACCAATTTTTTCCGCTTTCTTTCCGCCATTGTGCGTAACGGAAATCTTCCCCTTTGCCAATATTCCGCATGCCTAAATAAATAGCCAAACGGCTGCCCCAAATACTGACCATGCCCAAAAAAATATATTGCCAAGCATTTAATTTTTCAAAGCCAATTATATAGGCATAAAACCAAGCTGTAATGACAAAACCTATTCCCCAAAAAATATCAACAATGCTTGAATCTTTTATGGCAAGACTAAATAACCAGAGCAAGGTCATGATGCCAAGGATCATTAATATTCCTTTTTGAAAAAACGGGGTAAGTGGATTATTTAATAAAAAAATAGGGAGTAAAATGATGGAAAGGAAAAAGATAATGCGGAGGGCTTTGGCGCTTTTCATAAGGTGTGAAAATTTGGTTGGTAATTTTATTCTATTTTTGGACAAACATTGGAGTAAGACAAGCGCCTGCAAAAAATGTTTTTTGCAGGCGCAATTATTTTGGCCATTAAAATAAACCTTGACTAAATTTATTATTCCACTAATAGCCGTCTTGTTAAATTAAATTCCCCATTAGTAAAAACAACGTGGTAAATACCTTTGGCCAAGCCGCTCACATCAATGGAGGAAGTCCCTTGGACGGTATGAGGAATGCGTTCTATTTGGACCACCTGACCGAGATTATTGACCAGCTGGATAGTAAGGTCGGTCGTTTCCAAAAAGTCATATTTAATATTGACAAAACCAGAAGCAGGATTTGGGCTGATTTCTGCGATTGGCTCGGAGAGGTTGTCGATAGTATTGACAAAAGGATCAAAAATCAACTCCCAATCAAATCCCAAACCGTCGCCTTCCTCTTCTTCGTCCCATTCAATATAATAGGTCGTTCCGGCGATTACATCCAAATTCAGCACTATGGCTTGGAAGCCACAACTGTCGTCATCGTTATTGGCAACCAAGCTAAGGTTTTCAATGCCGCAATCACCGGTGTAAATCCAGAGCCTCGTATCCTCATTGGTCAACCCGCAGGAAGAAACGGTCATTTTACCCATATCATCAGGGGTGAACTGGTACCATTCCGATTGGGCGTAGGGGGTAGTGCTGGAAGTGAAATTGCCAATTAGTGGGCCTGAAACGGATGCATCCCCATTTATTTCAGTAGTAGTTTGGACACCTGGATCAATGGCAATTGCGGTTTCGCAAAAATCGCCAGCGGTTCCTTGGCCAGCTGTAAAAGCCAGTGTGAAATCAAAACCTCCTGAATCCCATACATTGTCCCAAACAAGATAATAAGTGGTGCCGGCAGTTACGAGGACTTCCCGATAGGATGCATAGGTGTCACCATTGCCCTGTTCGCACTGGTCGTCATTGATACCTTCGATAGTGCGGTTTCCACAGCCTCCTGAGAATATCCAAACCCTGCTATCCGAAGTGCTTCCACATGAAGAGACAGATAGCACGCCGTCTTCAGTCGGTGTATAAGTATACCAAGCGGCACTTTTCCCGTCCCCATCTTCATCAAAATCATGTCCTCCAAAACAGGCCAAACCTGAGACCGTGTGCGTACCTACATCAATGGGAGTAGCTGTGTGACAGTATTGGGCATCCGTTGGGGTATCGATCAAGCTATAGCTGATGTCGTCAACGTAGTAAAGATGTGTAGCGTCAGGCGCATAAAAATCGAAAGCCCCCAACATTTTAGTGCCGGACATCATTCCCCCTTGCCAATTGAATGGCCAGGAAAAAATATAGGTGTCATTCACATACAGGTAATTATAGTCGTTGTCGAGATCAATGACATGGCTCATGGTAAACCATTCGTCGTGCGGGAATTCAAAAGTTGCCGCATTGGCGCCACCAGCAGCCACCGTGCCTGATCCACTGGTGTTAAACTGAATTTCATTGGCCCATTCTTCGCCGGGCATTTCAAAATGTTGGAGGTTGTAATAACCTGCCGAGCCCGTTGGTATGAAGAAGGACAATGAAATGAGGTAGCTGCCAGAGGTGCTGTCACCCAGTAATAATATTACGTCTTGTGGTCCACCTCCCGCTGCGCCTTCGATGACCATGGATTGGGTGCCGCTCTGGGCAATGGCCCCTGAGACAATGCCATCTTCTGCACCGCCTTCCATACCGCTCCAAGTAGTCCATTCGGCTGCCTGTGGGCCAAGTGCACCTGGGGTATAGCTGTCAAAATCCTCAGTGAAAATAGGGGTGAGTCCGCATTGGGCTTGGCTTGGAAGATAGGATAGGACAAAAATTGCACAGGTGAGCAAAACCGTGAGTAGGTAAGTTTTTTTCATAAATAGTTTTTTAGAAAGGTCTTACAAACAGTTTGGATGAATTTCGTTTTAAAGGAAATTCAAGGTGTTTATAAAGCCTTTAGTTTAGATAAATAGTTAATTTAAAAAAGCAATTTTAATGTCGCAATGAATGTCGTTTGGGGAAATAATAAGTGTTTACGCAAGGCGTGTTCGATGGGAATTATTTAGCAGGTAAGGATTATTTTAGGTGAAACAGGCTAGGTGATATTTTTTTCAAGGATTATAAAGGTAAAATATTTTAAGTAACACGTGGTGATTATTCGGGTAAAATTTTTAGACGAGATTTTTTTGATAGTTTTTCTTAAAAAATCCTTGCATAGCAGGTTCTACGGAAGTATTTTTAAGGAAAAATAGCGAAAAAAGATGTTAAATTACGGAATAATCTTATGTGTTACTTAAGTAGCTGACCAAATAGGATTTTCGAAATTCAATCACGGCTATTATAATTATTAAAGGCGTTTCACAAAGTCAGTTTTGAGATTTTTATTTTTGAACAACCCTATTGGATAGCAAAAAATCTTTTAGCCAGGCAGTCTTCAGGGACGTATATCGAAAAAAGAGTCAACCTCATTCCGTGGAGAACACCTGGTCGTCCAAGTTTTAATCACTGGTCAAAGCTCGGCCCATCTGGGTTTTGCTGAGCGTATTGGGTCATACCCAAAAGCGAAAAACATCCCGCTCCGCATTTTTCAGTAAATTTTGGTATTGAGTCAATTTCATGGAGGAAAATATTTTGTACCCTTGGGGCAACTGATTTCCTACTTTCGCCTTTCCAATGGCCACAATACCAAAAGAAAAAGATCACCTCACCCAATCCATCCTGCGGGATGATCCTTGGAAGCTGCTGCGGCAACTCTCCTTGCCTGCCATCATTGGTATGTCCATCAACGGGATCAATTCTTTTTTCGATGCTTTATTTGTGGGGCAAATGGCAGGGCAAGAGGCTTTGGCCGCCATTTCGTTGGCGTTTCCCCTGGTTTTTGTAACGGGTGGTTTGTCCGCCATGATCGGGGTAGGGGGCTCGTCCATTTTGAGCATGGCCATCGGGGCCGAAGATGTGGATACTCAAGAAAAAGTGTTTGGCAGTGTGACCATTTTGGCGGCCATTGTCTCCGCTATTTTAATGGCAATCGGGATTTATTTTGCTCCCGAACTCATCGGTATGCTGGGCGGGGAAGGCGATATTTTAGAAATGGGGGTAACCTATTACCGCATTACACTTTGGGGCGCATTTTTTCGGATATATGCTGTCGATGTCAATATGTTGATCCGTGCGGAAGGGAAAATCAAGGAGGCGATGACACATTCTATTTCGGCTGCTTTATTGAACATTATTTTGAACCCCATTTTTATTGGGGTATTTGGGCTGGGCGTAGCAGGGGCTGCTTGGGGCACCGTCATTGCAATGGCCGTTTTCACGTTAATTGGCGTGGTTTATTTTTATCGGGGGCGTGCTAATTATCCGGTTAATTTAAAAAAATATAGCCTCGAAAAAAAGATGATTTCGCCCATTTTGAAAATAGGGGTGTCGGCCATGATGTTGCAGATCATGTTTTTTGTGCAACAGTCTGTTGTTTTTAAACTGATCGATATTTACGGCACCGATTGGGACATCGCTTTGATGGGGGCGAGCTACCGGATCTTATTATTGATGTTATTTCCGGGGTTTGGGTTTGCGATGGCGATGCAGCCTGTGGTGGGGATTAATTACGGCGCCAACCAATTGGATCGGGTGAAAAAGGCATTCAAAATATTTACCATTGCCAGCACCTTGGTCATTGTTGTTTGCTGGTCGTTCATGATGGTTTTCCCCGAAGCTGTTTTAAGCCTCATGTTGCCGGATGCGGACTTCACTAAAAACGATCTTTTTAATTTCAGGATGATGATTTTTGCGATGCCCCTTTTCCCACTGTTTTTCATGAGCACGACTTTATTCCAGGCTGTCGGGAAAGCCAAAGAGGCGGGATTTATGACGGTCCTGCGGGACTTGGGTTTGTTTATTCCTGCCGTCATCCTATTGCCAATATATTTTGGGGTCAGTGGCGTTTATTGGGGCGGCGTGCCTTCCAATGTTATTATGTTGGGGGTTTGTGTTTGGTTGTTGTGGGGGTTGTTTAAGAAGTGGGAAAAACTCACAAATACAACTTCTTAATCTTCACCGTTGGCCCTGGGCAAACTGCCTTGTGGCAACTCATACACGCATCAACCATATCGGTATAAGATTTTTCCAAATTATTTTTATCCGCATTTTTTAGAGCGGCCACTGCTTGCAGATAGGATAAGGCGTGGACTTTATATTCCGGGGATGCCGCCTTTTCAGGTTCGGTTGCTTGGGCAGTATGAATTTTTTCAAAATCAAGCACGAGGTCGGGGAGTTCGCCACTTTTTATTTTTTCTTTAGCCTTCAACCCTTCCTCAAACATATCCCTCATCAACAAGGCCAATTCGCTGTCACCATTGGGGTTGATGGGCATGATGATGGGGCCTGATTCGTTTTCAGCTGGAGAATCGGTCAGGCAGGAAAAAAGGAGGATCGACATTAAAATGGGCAGTGCAAACAAGTATTTTTTCATGATTTAATTGGTTGGATGTGTTAAGGATCATTCAAAGAATAACTTCACCATTTGGACGGATTCTTTTGCCCTTATTTTTTTCTTTAAAATCAGTCATGGAAATTTCTGAATAACGGATTACTCATCACTAAGAATCGATTTTGCCTTTTCCTCATCCTCGATAGTGTTGTAAAAGCTCGCTAAATATTCGGTCATTTCTGATTTTGATTGGATGGATAAATCATCTGCTTCTTTAATCACAGTAAAAATATCCTCCTTCTTTTCTTTGAATAGTTGAAAGGTTTCGGCGAATTCTGAAAAAGGGTGTTTTCTTCCCAAGTAGATTCTTTCGTGAATGCTTTTTTGACCTATAAAGTTATTTGGAACAGCGTAGGGCGCATTGACCAAGCCGGCAAAATCAAAGTCATAAGGTACAATCACAAAGCTGCTATCGGGGCATTTAATCATTTCTAAATTACGGGCGAGGTTGGTGCTCCAATCTGTATTGCCGATCATATAATTGAACAAGGCGGTGATTTTTTCTTGTTGGGAGTTGAAACAAGAATCGGGCAGGCCCATTAGGAATTCTTTACTCCCGCCTATGCGGTGCGCCAACTCGTCTGAATCTTCGATGAGGATGCCCCAGCCCTTGATCTTCTTGGGTTTGCCACTTGTGTTAAGGTAGGTGACTTTTACCAATTGTGCCCGGAAGCTATTGGGGGTCAGGATGTTGTAGAGTTGATAGGTCAGGTATTCCCGGAGGATGAGGTCTTTGCTGCGCTCTTTTTCATCCATGCAGTGCGTAACCAACTTCAATTCATTGAACTCATTCAGGCCATGGGCGGCAAGGTCGTCTTTTTTGAATTTAAGTTTAAACGGAGGGAATTCGCATTTCATCCTGCGGTACCTGCCCCTGCATTTTACCTTGACCGGAAGGGTCTGAGTCACGTTTTTCTCTAATTCAAACGTAAATTCCCCGTCAATGTAATCATCTGAAGATTTTTTGTTTTCAACAAGGTAGGAAAGGTCTGATTTGACCGTTATTTCGGCAATGTCCTGAGCATGCAACATGTCAAAAATCCCCGGTAGGGCAACGCTGTCTGGTTCTTGGGCGAATGAAAAAAAAGGGAATGTTAGGACTAAGCACAGCAAGGCTGGTAAAGAAGCAGGAAATGGAATACGCATGATAGAATTGGTTGACACTTGGTAGATTTTTTCGGAAAACTCATTCAGTAGAGGCCTCCTGACCAAAGAGGTGAAGATACAGTTTTTTCCATTTCCCTCCCTTACATCTCATGTCTTTCCCAATAGTTTTGGTCTTCTATCTCTTCTAAAATTGACAGGTAGTTCATGTAGCGGAGTTCGCTGATTTCGCCTTCTTCCACTGCTGTTTTGACTGCACATTTGGGTTCGTCCCGGTGGAGGCACTGTCCACCGAATTTGCAATTGGTGGATATTTCAAAAAACTCCCGGAAATTATGAGCTACGTCGGCGGGTTCTAAATTGCTGAAAGAGAGGGTTTTGATGCCGGGCGTGTCGATTATATAACCACCAAAGCTCAGCGGGAACATTTCTGCAAACGTGGTCGTGTGCTGTCCTTTGCCGGAAAAATCGGAAAGTTCGGTGGTACGGAGGTCGAGATGGGGCTGCATGGCGTTGACCAAAGTGGATTTGCCCACGCCAGATTGGCCGCCGATCAAGGTGGTTTTATCTTTTAACAAATTCTTCAATTCCTCGATCCCTTGGCTTTCCGTAGCTGAAACGAGCAGGACTTGGTAGCCGATTTTCCCATAAATATATTCAAGCGCCCCGTAAATTTCGAGGTCTTCTTCTGTGTAAATATCCGCCTTGTTGAAAACAATGCAGGTGGGGATATTGTAGGGTTCTGTCATCAGCAAGAAGCGGTCGATGAACCCCTGTTTTAGGTTGGGGGAAACGATCGTAACGATGACAACCGCTTGGTCGACATTGCTCGCTAGGAGATGGAGGTTTTGTTTGCGGCGAGGCGATTGGCGGACGACATAGTTCCGGCGTGGGAGGATTTCTTTGATCAATCCATTGCCGTCATTTTCCTTGATGATTTTTACTTCATCGCCAACGGCGATGGGGTTGGTTAGCTTTAATTTTCCCAAGCGAAATTTGCCAACGATTCGGCATTCGCAGGTCTCCCCGTTTTCAAGCCGGACGGTGTACCAACTGCCCGTTGATTTAATGACTGTTCCTTTTATCAAATTGTTAGATTAGTTGAATGGATGGTTAGGGCCGATCCACATTTCATTGATTTTTTAAAGAATCGCAAATTTAACGGAAGTGCTTGGAAAAGAGTTCAAAAAGCAGGGCATCTAAAAAGTACCGCCCAAAAAGCTCAAGGGCTAAAAAGCCCAAAAGATAGAATTGATGCTTATCTCATTCCTATTTAAATTTCAAATGTTTCAACGTATAAAAAAATGTAGTTCCATAGCCCAAGGCTAATAATATGTGAAGCGCTAAGAAATGGAGGCTTTCTTTTTGAAAACCATAATAGATGGCAGCCAAAAAATAGATCGTAAGCACCCCCTCAAAAAGAGTGGTCCAGGTAATTTTACTGGACAGGTAATGCCGACTTTTGATGCTGTCCTTCCAGCCTTGGATGTTGAATTTAGGAGTGCGGACAAAAGCCGATTGTTTCCCTAACCAACCTTGGATTACAGCAACAGTATTGTGAAGTGACAGGCCCATGCTCAGGGCCAAAAACAGCGGGAACAAGAGAATGAATTTTAGGAGTTTTTTCCAATAACCACCTTTTTTGGAGGGCACTTGCACGTTGGCGACGTACTGCACCACTAAGAAAGCAAACAATCCCGAAAGGCCCCATGACATCGCATCCAAACCAAATTTCCACTGACCAATCAGCAAGAGTGCAGGCACGCTCATAACTCCCATAATAAATACGCAAACGAATATAGAACTGCCCAGTAGCTGCATGGATACTTGGAACTTTTGCGCAAAACTCAAATGTGATTTCCAGATCGTTGGCAACATTTTGCGGGCTGTTTCCGCACCGCCTTTCATCCAGCGGAACTGTTGCGATTTAAGGCCATTCATTTCCGAGGGCAATTCCGCGGGTGAGCCGATTTCTTCGAGGTAAATAATTCGCCAGCCCTTTAGTTGCGCCCGGATGCTGAGGTCAAGGTCCTCCGTCAGGGTATCGGCTTCCCAACCGCCCGCATCGTCGATGGTAGTGCGCCGCCAGACACCTGCTGTTCCGTTGAATTGCCGGAGGTAGTTGCCGCCTTGACGTCCCTGTTGCTCAATGCTAAAATGAACGTTCAGCTGTAATGCCTGTAAACGGGTAATGATAGAATAACTTTCGTTGAGATGTTCCCAACGGGTCTGTACCACGCCCGTTTTTTCATCTTCAAAATGGTATAAAGTGTTTTTAAGGAAATCTTTATTTGGTAAAAAATCGGCATCGAAAATAGCGATGAATTCGCCTTTTGCCAGCTGCATTGCGTCTTTCAATGCCCCCGCCTTAAAACCTTTACGGTCAGCGCGCGAATCTGCTCAATTTGAAAACCTTGCGCTTTATATGCTTTGACTTTTTGTTGTGTGATCTCTAAAGTCTTGTCTGTACTGTCATCCAGCACATGCACTTCAAAACGGTCTTTTGGGTAGTCGAGGAGCATGATGTTGTCGATCAAGCGCTCCACCACATATTGTTCGTTGAAAATGGGCAATTGGATAGTACGAAAGGGTAGGCCTGGTTGGGGTTTTGGGATGTTGGGTTTTGAAGTAGATAGCCTGGGTCGCCGATTGGCCGTTTTTTCCAATGAGATTTTTTGTATTGAAACAGTAAATTCAACTGTAGTAAACAATAAAAAGTAATGATCAGCAATGCAAATAGATAAAGTGCAAATACCGTATTGACAAGAATGGACATGCGGGAATTTTCAGTTTAAATGGCAAAGGTACGTGCCTTTCATCTCAAGAGGTGTTGTGGTAAGGACAAAATATTACGACTCATTTCAAATGATTTAAAACTATATCCCATAGGGCTTCATAAGGCACAAGTTCGGCACTAACTGCATCCAAAGAAATTTCAGGCTTGGACTCTTTGAAATTTTTTAAATCCTTCTTGACCAAGGTTTCCATACGGTATCGCCTGAAGTGGTGGTGGTAGACTTTTTCCAAAAGTTTTAAAAAAAACTTCTTTCGTTCATGAGCTGGTCCCCGCAAGTGGGCTTGCCAGTATGAAGGTAGGGTTTCAGCCTTTTTAAGGTATTCATCAAAATTGCCATCTAATAGGTGATGAAGAAGTGTTATAATAATTATTGCCACATTGGCCTCTTCCTTATCCTGATCGCAAAGTGGGACACTGTTGAGAAAGCGAGCTAAGCGGAACTTTTCTGGTAATTGAATTTGAATGCGGCCTAATTTTTCAAATAAAACGAGGTAGGCATATACGATTTGCCAGCATTCATTAATTACAGGGAGGTTAATTGGATACTGTTGAGCCAACTTCCAAGTTTGATAGGACATCATGGGTTTGTTGGACTGGAAGCCTAAGTAGGCCTTTTGAAGTAGGTTCACATGCCAGTTTTGACTACCTGTAGCAGGTAATAGGATTGATTCATTTAATTTTGATTCAGCCTGTGCGAATAATTTTTTATTAATCAGATAAGGGGTTAATTGTCGATAGAAATGCCAAAGCGTACTATAAGGCAAAATGGAGTCTGAATTTCTAAAATATGTAATAGCATCGTTACAATATCTTATGACATTAGTATGCTCTCCTTTTTTTATAAATACAGTTGCTAATAATGAATATTTGAAAAGATTAAATTTATACCAATCAGAATCAATGCTTTTGTATTTCATTATTTCTTTTTCCAAATGGCTGGTATCTCTTTTTTTAAGGTCTAAGAAGCTAAACTCTACATATAAGTTGTACAGATCTTCTTCTTTCCTCAATTCCTCCCTGAATATTCTAACTTTTTTTCTGTATCTCCTGTATTTCCTGATATCCAAGTCTATAGTACCGTAGTGATAATATAATTCTTTAGAAATGGCTACTGCTATATCTAAAAACCCACATTTTTCTGCCAATTTTAAAGCTTGCGAAGCTACCTCAATAGCTGCTTTTCGTTGATCAGCTACAAGTAACGTTTTTACCTGCGCTAATCTTTTCCAGCATTCTATTCTTATCTTCTTTGCAGTTTCAAAGTCATTAAAACTATTTAAAAAGATACCATCTAGTAGTTTGTCTTTTAGGCTTTTATAAGCCCATCGAAATGATTCGCGTGTCTTGCCTTCTTTTAGCCAAAGATCAACAGCCTTTTCTCTATCGTCAACTTCATCCAATAACTCATACATATCCAACAAGTTACCACTTGTTGGACGGTACATAGAAATTCTGCCTATGTTAGTAATCGTACTCACAACTGTAATAGTTTATTTCAATTTAAAACTTTGATTGTTAATAGTTTGTGTTTTTGGGATGTTTTTCCTTGGTCAAATTCAGGTCAAACGTTTGGCGGCTGGTTTCTATTTGGCGCGCTTTAAATCAGGATTTTCTTTGCTCCATAATTTTTTCAACTAAAAACTTAACGATTATGGCAACGTATTCAAATCCAAGGAAATCCTTTGACATCTTTTTAGGCAACGAAATTAGAAACCCCGAAAATGTAAAAGGAAAAGGGGATGGTGAAATAATAATCAAAGATGATATAGTTGTTGGATAAAAAACATAAACAGGGATGCAATTTGTGTATCCCTGTTTTAATTTCCTCATTTACAGTGAGTTACCTTACTTCCTGATTAAGCTTTTTTGAAATGAGGGCTATGAGTTTTTCCAAGTAATCCATGTTCTGTTGGAGCTTGGTACCCTTGTCGTCGGTGTGTCTTTGAGCCATTTTTGAATCTGAAATTAATTGCATCGGAGTATTCGTTTAATTTAACATTTTTTGTGGTCACCTAAATATACGAATTGCTCCAAATTCTGCAATTAGGCCTACCTACGTACCGCTCATTTTGACCATAATTCAATTACCCATCTTGACTTTTCAAGACCGTTTTTCCTTTTCGTTTAGCATTTTGATGGGAAGAGGAGGTTTTTAATCAATTTGGTTTAGAGGCGGGGTCTTGGTGATAGCGTTTCCTCATTTCTTCAATATTGACCCCGGCTACACCGGCAAGGGCTTCGACCACCTTTACGAGGTTTTCAACTTTGCTATTAAGGGCTTGTAAATCCATGGGATGCTTTATGGAAGCAACTGTTCGTTTTTCATTGGTCAGGTCCTTGGTGAGCATTTCATCTATGCCAACACCGAAAAATTCAGCAATAGCGATCAATGTCTTATAGTCCGGTTCTGCACCGTTTTCCCACCCACTGTAGGACCCTTGAGCAACGCCAAATTGTTTGCCCATTTCTACTTGGCTGTACCTGCGTGCTTTTCTTAATCTTTTAAGGTTTTGATGAAAATATGTCACTTTATTGATTTCAAATTATAAAATAATGGCTTAACTGATAATAATTATCAGTCAAATAATTGAATTGTATTAGATGTTTGAGTACTATAGGTTCAAGATAGTTACTATTAGCCCTATTAAAAAAGCATTTTTCAATTATTATCAATAAAAAAAAGTCTTTACCCAATCAGCGACCATTTGCCGACGGAAAAAAAGCATTAAAAAGGAGACAATTAATAAGAAAATAATGGCGCGTTTTAGAAAGCGGTTGCTATTGTCGAGCTTCTCTTTTCGGCTTGTATATTTTCTTTTTCTGGATTGGTAAATCATCTATTTATGGTTGACTGGTTTGATGTATGACTGGTTTTTTTTTGCCATCTACGATCTCCCCATCTTTTCAATTAAATCTTAAACTGCATTTGCTCCATAATGTTCTCCTCCTTCACAGCATCAAGTTCAGGGTCAGAAACAACCATGGATTCAGTTTGAGGAAAGGCCTCTGCTGCTTGTGATTTTTTGGGTAACATGCTCTCAGGCTTTTCTTCAACATGCGAAACATCGACCAGAAAAGCCATCTTTTCATCGGATCGAAACAGCGCCTCCCCTTCGTCAAATTGGCGGATCAATTGCTCAATGGTCAGGTCGTGATCACCGCGCTGATAGTCGCCGGGCGAATTTGGCGCATCCAGAATATCTGTCCCGATAAATTGCCCGAGTTGGAAATAAGATTCCCACTGGACAGGGTCAAAAAACTGGTCGGCTGTGGATTCGTGCGGGAAGTCAGGGTGGTAAATTTTGTATTTGAAAGTATCAAATTGTGGGTTCTTCGACCCGTCGGGATGATGAGAGGGGACATATAATTTTCGGGGGGAGGTCACAGAGGATTTGATATATACCAATGTGCCTATTTTGATTTTATCACTACCAATTTTATTGCTCATGGCATTCAATTCGTTCATTTTAGAAATGACCGCTTTAGCGTGTAATTCATCAAAACGCTCCGGTGTAAAATCGATGCCCCTTTCTGCTTTCAAGTCTACCCGAAACTTGAGGATGTTTTTGTCTTTTTTAGAATAAAAGTAATTGACGAGTGCTTCAAGCTTTACTTCGACTTCTTTAAGAACGCCATTTTCAACATACCTTGTTTTATAGGTAATGGGCTGTTCGTTTTCGTCCGTCACCACAAACTCTTCCCAGACCTTCATCAAATCGGCCACTACGAATCGTTTCTGGGCATACCCTGAAGAAGCTTTGGGCCGTATCGATTCTACAGGATCTTGGCCCTGGCGGAAGGCGACGTCAATGCCCAGTTCGTTGCGGGCACGGATCGATAGGTTTTCTAGGTCGGCAAAAGTACTGAGTGGGTCAGCGCCTGCATCCACAGCTAGAATAAGTCTGCATTTGCGGCGGAGCAATTCATACACCGCAAGGTTCTCAATATGGCCGCCATCAGAAATATTGAGCTTGCGGTTAGTCGTGCCTATTTTAGAAAAAAGTTCTTTGAAAAAATAAGAGGGCCACCATACGGCATATTTCCTCCAAGCAGCAAATTTGCTGAGCGTTTCCTTATTTGCGCTACTTGCTTTTTTTTCAGCGGCCTTCTCCCTTTTGGTTTTGAAACTGGGGTTATTGACCCAAAAACCCAATCGGGCGTTGAACAGCGTCATCATGACACTCAATAATTTGTTGGAATAAATGCCCATACCAGGGTTGACGGCTGCCGCCGAAATGGTCAAAGCAGCTGGCAAAGTCAAATGCTTGAACCCAGGAAATTCAGCGGTTTTAACATATTGGGAAAGTTTTGATCCACAAAACAGCGGTGAAAGCAGAAAATAATCGCTTGCCTTTGCCCCTTTAAATTTGTCGTCCTCGCCAGGGTTTTGTAGGTTGAGGCAGGTGTTGATGAGAGGGTATGGGGCAATGTAATTTCGACTTTCCTTGTCCTCTTCTACTTTGAAAACATTTTTCAGCAGCATATTGCTGAAAAGTCCAGTTTGGCTTAAAAATGCATCTGCCAATTGCTTGCGGTAAAAGCGGTGGAAGCTCAGTGAATTGGGATTTAAAATATACCCAACAAAATAAAGTCCCGCAGCAGTCAACAGCGCCCACAAAATCTGCCGGTCCGACCAATCTCCACTGGTATCAATGGTTACGACCCCCACTACCAATAAAAATAGAATAATGACCACCAACATTGCAGACTCTATTTTCGTGAAAAACTTGGAGATGTTGAGGTTGAAATTCATGACCAAATTGAGTACAAAATGCACCAACCCAGTGGCACCAAGAGCCCATAGGGCAGGGGAGAGGTAGTTCATTACCTTGTTCTTTTCATAATTCCAATCGAGCAGGGATTTTTCCAAATCAAGGAAAGCAAAGGAGGCCACGGATTTAAAAATCAGGTAGCCAATTAGCACAGTGACAAATGGGCTGAGCAGGCTCATGATCCAACTTACTAAGTATCCAAAAGCAAGCAAGACGGTGTTCCACAGTTTTTCAATTTTGCCCTGTCCGGGAATCATATAGTCGCCGTAGCTGCGGAGATGTTGTATTTTTTCTTCGTGAAATAATTTATCGTAACCATCTAATTGTTTTACGGTTGCCTGTACATACGCCCCTGTGTAGCCGCCGCCTGAAACGGTGGAGATGTAGTCCGCTTTTTCCAAAATTTTGAAAAGGTTCAGCGTTTTTAAAAAACCTAAATTGATGGTCGCTGAGCGAATGCCGCCGCCTGAGAGGGCGATGCCGAACTTTTCAGATTCCAATTTATCCTTAGCATCCGTTCCAAATAGTTTTTCCCGGCGTTTTTCGATCAGTTCTGTTTCTTCTTTTAAAACTTGAGTGAGTTTATAAGTCTGCATTTTGAATGGATATTAAAATGGTAGGATGGAAAGGGCAGCCGGTTGGATGACCATCGGCTGCCCTTTCCATCCTACCATTTTTACGACCTGGAAGTCAGCAGCAAATCCAAATCCGTGTGCTTCAGGTCATAACGCCGGCCGAGGTATTCATTGGTGAGGCGGCCTTTATAGGCAAAAACACCATTTCGCAAACCATGGTGCTCGTACAGGTATTCTTCCAAGCCGCCTGCCTTGCCCGCTGAAACCAACAAAGGCATGAGGATATTACTGACTGCAATAGAGGCAGTTCTGGGCACTTTAGAAGCAATATTAGGAACGCAATAATGTATGACGCCGTGCTTGACAAAGGTAGGGCGGTGGTGGTTGGTCATTTCTGATGTTTCAAAACAACCTCCCTGATCGATACTGATGTCAATAATGACCGATCCGGGTTTCATGTCCATGACCATGGCCTCGGAGACCACGACCGGGGCACGGCTTGTTTTGGAGTGAAGGGCCCCAATCACCACATCGGCATTTAATAATTCTTTGGCTACTTGGTAGGGGTTCATGGTAGAGGTATTCATTTGATGGCCCACATGGTGCTGCAAGCGCATGAGCTTGTACACATTGTTATCAAAAATGCGGACATCAGCACCAAGGCCAAGGGCCACCCGGGTAGCCGATTCTCCAACGACCCCTGCGCCAAGTATGACAATTTTGGCGGATGGTACTCCAGAAACCCCTGCCAAAAGAACACCCTTTCCGCCGTTGCCGGAGGTGAGGAGCTCGCCAGCTGTCAACACTGCGCTGACCCCGGCTATTTCACTCAGTACCCGGACAAAAGGGAACGAGCCGCTGTCATCCTGAATGTATTCCATGCCAAGCGCAATGATCTTTTTCCAAAATCCGCTGCATGAGTTCCTTCGACATGGTAGGTAAGTCAGAGGGCAAATAACAATCTGGTTGGGGTGCATCATTTCAACCTCTTCTAAGGTCATCGGCCCAGCCTTAAGGATGACATGAGCCTTGTACACTTCCTCCTTTGAATATTTGATTTCTGCCCCAACTTCGGAATACCGGTGGTCTGTATAGTTGGACTTTTCGCCTGCCCCCGTTTCCATAACGACCCGGTGGCCATATCCGGTCAAAGTAGCGACTGCAGACGGAACCATGACGACTCGGTTTTCCTGCATAATGTCAGTCTTGGGGACGCCGATGAAAAGGCCGCCATTTTTCCGCTCAACGGCCAACATTTCCTCCTGTGGTAGGTATTGGCTCTCAATCAAAGATTTGGGGATTGGAATTTTTGATTTAGTAGGTTCTGACATGATTTATAGTTGGATGGATGGGTGGGTGGATGGTTGACTAATCTGAAACCATCCACCCATTCAGCCACCTGCTGATCCTATTTCTACAAAATTAGAATTTTCCTAGAGGAATCATTGAGAATGGTGATATTTATCTTGACCACATCATTTGGGAGAAGTGGTTCAATAATCTCCGGCCATTCGATGAAGCAATATTGACCGTCCTCCAAGTAATCTTCAATACCTATATCAAGGGCTTCGTCCAAACTTTTTAGGCGGTAAAGATCGAGGTGACGAAATAGCTGTTCCTGCCCGTTTTTATCTAAATAAGAATATTCGTTGACTAAAGAAAAAGTTGGGCTGGTCACATTTTCTCGCACACCCAATGCCTTGCAGACGGCTTGGGTGAGCGTGGTTTTGCCAGCGCCGAGGTCTCCGGTCAGGGTGAATACTTTGCGGTTGGCAGCATAGTGGAGGATTTCCTTGGCAGCTAAAGTAATTTTTAATAAATCTGTTACTAAAATTTCTTTCATAAAGTTATGTTTCACTTTTTCCCTTCCTCCATCACTGCCAAAACGATCACCGCCAAAGTCACCGCTGAAATGGCCCAAAAGCCCAGCCCCATTTTCCCTTGAAAAATAGCCTGATAGAAGAAAGCTCCCATCACACCGCCCAATAACGGGCCGACTACGGGAATCCAAGCATAGCTCCAATTGGAGTCGCCTTTGCCCTTGATAGGCAGTAATGCGTGGGCGATCCGTGGGCCCAAATCCCTTGCCGGGTTGATAGCATAGCCAGTAGTCCCACCCAACGACATGCCGATGGCGACGATCAGGGCGCCGACCACTACGGGGTTGAGACCTTCGGTAAATTTATTGGCGCCGATGAATAGCAACCCGGCAATGAGCACAAATGTGCCGATCATTTCACTCAGTAAGTTAGCCCAACGGGAAGGCACAGCCGGGCCTGTAGCAAAAACGCCCAGTTTGTGAGCGGGGTCATTTGTTTTTCCCCAATGAGGCAAGTAATGAAGCCAGACGATAGCAGCGCCTGTTATGGCCCCAAGTATTTGGGCAATGATGTAAAATGGCACATCTTTCATTGGAAATTCACCAGATGCCGCAAGGGATAAGGTTACTGCCGGATTGATATGTGCGCCGCTAATGCTGCCAACGGCATAAATGCACATCGTTACGGCAAGTCCCCATCCGAGGGCAATGACGACCCAACCTGCATCTTTTGCATGGGAAGAATGGAGGGTGACGCCTGCATTGACACCGTTGCCTAAGATCATTAGCAACATAGTTCCAATAAATTCTGCTAAATAGGTGGACATGGAGAATTTTGTTTTGAATAAATTAAAAATGATTTACATTTGTGCGCTCCGAATGGATATGCAAAATCTCTCCCACTGAACATTCTGGCCCTAAAGTACATGTAGTATTTAAACTGTGCAAACCAACCTTTTGAATTTCAATTCCACCTTAATAATCCTGTTTGAACGCCTCTCCCTACTAGAACCGATTGATAAACTTGATAAACACTCTAACTATGTTAAGCTTGTTCAAACCGCCTTTTTGGGGTAGAAAACTTGATAAAGAAAACCGATTTCCAGCCAAAGATTTAGCTTGTGGGATTTTTAGAAATTACCTTGTAAGCAAAGAGTCCAGATTGGGGGATGAAAACGGGGATTTACAAAAATCGATTGATTCGGAATTTGAATGGCTTAAAAAAGCCCTGGACGAAACTCCTCCCCAAGATCATTATAATTTAATTGAGGCAACCCTTAGGAAGGTTGATGGCCTATTGAAAGACGTTTAAGCCAAATTTTGCTGGAAAGGTTTCGGTTAATAGTATTCTAACCTACAAAAGTAAAGTGGCTGCCAAGATTCTTGACAGCCACTTTACTTTTGAAATTAAGTATTGGGTGTGGTGATTTGATCCCAAGGCTATTTTGGAAGCAATTACTTTCTTCTCCCTCTACTTCCACCACCACCACTTTGCCGGCGCATGCCGCCCCCTCCACCACGGGGACTTCCGCCTCCTTTGTTCCTGCTATCCCTTCCACCTCCAGACGGCCGTTGTTGGCGATGACCTGTGCTATTGGATGGTGTATGCCTTTTTGGGTTGGATCGGCTCAGGTTGTCAAGTGAAGCATCTTCGATCAGTACCAATTCGCCATTTGACAGGATTTCCAGGTCATCGATGATAATATCATCACTTACATAATGTTCTCTGTTCCAAGTTTTGTAAGCCAATTTCATATAAGACCCAATAACCTGCACGAAACCATCTCTTTTGGGGCCTTTATCCATGGATTTAGCCTTTTCAATTAATGTCAGCACATTGTGGCCATAGTGACGATATTTTGTCCCTTTTACCGGGTAAGGCACTCTCTCAGGTCTTTTCCTTCGGTCTTCTGGCGTTGGCCTTTCACCATTTGGGGGCATGACATGTTCAAGGTCATATTCAGCAATACGGAAAACATGCTTCCACATTTTGTCCCGGTAGTCTTCAAGGTTTCTGTTTTGGGGGTGCATTTGCATCATCAGCTTGACAACTTGTTCGATGAACTGTTGCCGCTGTGCAGGGTTTTCAATGGTTCTGGCATGCCTGACCATGTTCTGGACATGACGGCCATATTCGGGTATAATGAGTTCTTCTTTATTTGAATTATATTCCATTTTAAAATGGTAAATGATGAATAGTCAAAAGCGAGTAAAGACAATTTGTCTTCACTCGCTTTGTATTATGGGTAAAATTAAGAATTAAATATCAATTTGTCTTCCTACTCAACGGTAACTGACTTCGCAAGGTTGCGGGGTTGGTCTACATTGCAGCCCCGCATCACAGCGATGTGGTAGGATAACAACTGTAGAGGAATGACCGAAAGCAGTGGAGTGAAAGGTTCTTCCGTGTCAGGTATTGCGATTGTATAGTCCGCAATTTTACTGATTTCTTTGTCTCCCTCGGTTACAATAGCGATCACGACCCCTTTTCGAGCTTTGACTTCTTGGATATTCGAAATGATCTTTTCGTTGAGGCTCTTGTTAGTTGCGATCACAATAATAGGCATGTTTTCGTCAATCAAAGCTATCGGGCCATGTTTCATTTCGGCAGCAGGGTATCCTTCTGCATGGATATAAGATATTTCTTTTAATTTTAATGCGCCTTCTAAGGCTACAGGAAAGTTGAACCCCCTTCCTAAATATAATGCATTGGGGGAATCTTTAATCTCACCGGCAATGTATTTTACCTGATCGTTCACTTTCATGACCCTTCTAACCTTGTCCGGTATCGTTTCGAATTCATCCAGTAATTGTTGGTAATATTCATCAGAAATCTCTCCCCGTTCTTTTGCTATTTTGATGGCCATCAAAGTCAACAAGGTTACTTGTCCGGTAAAAGCTTTTGTTGAAGCAACCCCTATTTCCGGGCCGGCATGGATGTAAGAACCGGCATCCGTCAAACGGGCAATTGACGAACCAACCGAGTTGACAACGCCGTAGAGAAATGCGCCTTGCTTTTTGGCGAGTTCAAGGGCGGCATACGTATCGGCTGTTTCTCCTGATTGAGAAATGGCGATCACGACGTCGGTAGGTTTGATTACCGGATTTCTGTACCTAAATTCTGAAGCATATTCGACTTCAACAGGTATTCTTGCCAAATCTTCAAATAAGTATTCTCCGATCAGCCCGGCGTGCCAGGATGTACCACAACCGATGATAATATACCTTTCGGCTTGTTTTACTTGATCCCCAAAATCGTCTATGCCACCAAGACGAATCCAACCCTCTTTGGCATTTAGTCGCCCCCTCATTGCATCGCAGATCGTATTGGGCTGCTCGTGGATTTCCTTGAGCATAAAGTAATCATACCCGCCTTTTTCCATCCGGGCTATTTCCATTGTCAGTTCATCAATGAAAGGGGTATGGATTTCATTGTCAATAGTCCTTATTTCGTAACTGCCATTGCGATTTACGACTGCTATCTGTTCGTCATCTAAGTAAATTACTTTCTTAGTATGCTCAACGATCGGTGTGCCATCGGAAGCGAAGAAAAAGCCATCATCACCCAGCCCGATCACCAACGGGCTGCCCTTACGGGCGGCAACTAATTTGTCTGGATCTTCTTTATCAATAACAACTATGGCATAGGCACCTACCACTTTTGTCAATGCCTCCCTGACCGCTTCTTCAATGGGTAATTTGTCCCTTTTTTGAACTTCCTCGATCAAATGAGTCAGCACTTCTGTATCTGTTTGGGTATGAAAGACATGGCCCTCTTTCTTAAGGGCTTCTTTCAAAAGAGCATAATTTTCTATGATCCCATTGTGAACCAAAGAAATTCTCCCGTTGCCTGAAATATGAGGGTGAGCATTGATGTCATCAGGTTTTCCGTGGGTGGCCCAGCGGGTATGACCGATGCCACACGTGGCATCAAGTTTTTTGTCCTTGGCAAATTCCATCAGTTCACTGACTTTGCCTTTTTTCTTGTAAATGTTAAGGCTGCCGTTGAGTAGTGCTACTCCAGCGCTATCGTAACCTCTATATTCAAGCCTTTGTAAGCCTTTGATGATGATAGGGTAGGCTTGTTGGGTCATATGTATGCAATAATTCCGCACATGATAAATTGGGTATTGGTTAGTGAATGAGACAAATATTAGATACAGCCAAAAGTCAAGTTGTAAGTTTACCTAATGCGAAGGTGGTAACTTTTTTAAAAGTTCGTAAAAGTTACTTCCAACTTTGCCGGGGCGAGGGAATTACCAACGCCACTCAGAACGACCCGGGAAGACTGCTCCGATTTGAGGAAAATGTTTATCCTCATATTTTCGGTAAACAGCCCCCTACTCATATCCTGCATATGGGTAGTAATGTTGAGCCGATAGGTATCATCTGATTCAATTTCCCCTCCAGCCAAGTCAGTAAATTGATCTAAACCGACCCTGTTTCTCGCAAGTATGAAATCGTCAATTAGACGATATGTGCCATCTGCTTTGATTTCGGAAACAAGTAATTTACTGTCTGGAGAGTAGATCGGATCATCTTCGGATAAAAACTGGATGGGTAGGATGATTTCAGCCTTATTGATGACCTTATCAGAAAGGTATTCTGAGTAAGGTACCTCTATGACAAAATTAATGCCGGACATACCCTGCGCAAATATTAGGCTATCAGCTAACGGGGCATCTTTTCCTATATAATCATCCAGTAGGTTTAGGCTGGAAGTACTGTAGTCATGCTTATAATTAGCGGTCACAATGTTGCCTAGGAAAATGGGGAATTTGTAGTTAAAATATGTGGTATCCGAAATACGGTGATAATATACCATAATGCCACTATTGCTGTTCCTAAAATTGAAACTCGGCATCCCTTTGTTACCTGAAGTGGGTTTAATGTGGATGCCTTTAAGAAAATTCTCAAATCCGTCTACCGAACCTAGGATGGTGGAATCAGCATTAAACAACAAAGTATCAAATCCATTTTTATCCAATGGTATCCTCAGTTGAGGGGGGAAGTTGACGGTGGCATCATCGATTGGAGAAAAGACGGCAACCGAGTCGTCCTCACTTGTCAGTGGCAGGAAGTTCTTTTCCCCAATCAATTCACCCAACATAAATTCCATGTCAGAATATAAAGTGGATGTATCGGGGAAATTTTCTGCCATTTTATAGACTTCTACGGAATGGGTTTCATCAAGATCACCAAAAGCATATTGAATATTGTAAGGTAAGACCAAAACGACAGAGTCCAAAGCAAGCCCACTTTCATCGAAGTTTGGAAATACGGAATTCAACGTGTATTGGGCATAGACACTTGAAGTCGAGACCCCAAAAATGGGGTCTTCCAAAATCCCAACAGGGAAACTTTCAATATTTGTGAATATGCCAGGGAAATAGGTGGCAATGGAATCTTCCAGAACACTATAAGTATTAATAGTCATAGTGTCCGTGAATTGGATGTCCAATTGGTCTCCTGCCAATAAATCCGAGCCGATGACAGTCGGGTCATTACATGCGTTATAAGTGAAAGCAAAAATGACAACAGAATACAGGATGAACGTATGGAAATATTTCATTTAAAATGGACCTTGTCTGGTTATGTGTTTAAATATCAAGGAAAGGAGCAGAAAGGATGACGGAGAGTTGTATGGAAAAAAGAAAGCAATTGACAAAACAGCAAGCAGCCCTTTTCCCAATTGCTTTCCTTTATAGAAACTATTGTTCTACTGTTTCTTCTTCTAATAAAGTATGATAAAAATCTACATAAGCCCCGAGGAGCTCATCTTCGTTTTGGTAATCAAGAACAGGCTTTTCAGTAGTTGCTAACAGGTTCTCAAGTTCTTCATTCAGCTCTTCGCTTCCCCGGATCAGTGCGTCGGCATAATGCACCGCCCCTTTGTCCAAGGTTACACCTGTTCCGTTCATATAAGCATGTAAGTCTTCCGTTTCCATGCTGTTAATAGAAGCCTTGGAAATAAAGGAATTGTCAAAACTCTTTTCCATTGAGTTATTGTAAACAGAATAAATGATCTTGGAGTGGTGGAACAATGGTTCAGTTTTGTAAGCTTCCCTAATAAAAATAGGAATCAAGCTCGTCATCCAACCATGGCAGTGGATTATATCAGGGGGCCATCCAAATTTACGGACTGTTTCTATCACACCTTTGCAGAAAAAAATCATCCTTTCGGGGTTGTCTGCAAAAGGCTTCCCTTTATCGTCTGTGAAAACAGATTTGCGCTTAAAGAAATCATCATTGTCAAGGAAATACACTTGCAGTCGGGCGTTGGGCAAAGAAGCCACTTTGATGATGAGCGGGAAATCATCGTCATCAACAATAATGTTCATCCCTGAAAGCCTAACTACTTCGTGCAGCCTATGCCGCCGTTCGTTGATTGTTCCATATTTGGGCATTAAAACCCTGATTTCCATTTGGTTGCTTTGGGCATATTCAGGCAATCTTCTAACCACGTTAGAGATGTCTGAAAGGGCAGTGTACGGATCCATCTCTTGGGTCACGAAAAGAACTTTCTTCTTATCAGTCATATCAGATCTCAATTGTTTTTTACGAAAAATAGTATTTTGACTTTTTCAAAATAGCACGCAAAGATACTAAAAAAAATAGGGGAATTATTAGCTGTTTTGACACATTTTATTTTCTGGATTTTAAAAAATAAACTCGGTTAGCATGTTAAGTTATCTAAAGTCGCAAATTTCTAAATAGCGTACAAAACCCAAAAAATCGCCTATTTTCGCCCGGCTCAAACAGAAACGAATGGTTCTTAACAATAGGGGTTTTGTTTAGTTGCATTCCTGAAAAAATCCAGTTTCTCAAGATGCCTTCCATGGAATTAGGGTACACTAAAAATCAATATTTAATCGCTATATCATGTTATTATTCAAAAATGTAAAAGACCTCCAATCTTACCTCCAAATACAAATGGGAAATGGTAAATTGATCGGTTTTGTACCAACCATGGGCGCACTGCACGAAGGGCATCTTTCTTTATTTCAGAAATGTTTACAAACATCTGATCTTAGTGTAGGTAGCATTTTTGTAAATCCCACCCAGTTTAACGATCCTGCCGACTTGGTCAAATATCCCAGGACACCAGAAAAAGATATTGAAATGTTAGCAGGTGTTGGTTGCCATGTTTTGTTTATGCCATCAGTGGAGGAAGTGTACCCAAAAGGTCATAAATTACCCGAACCTATTGACTTTGGTTACCTCGACCAACCCATGGAGGGAGCACACCGACCTGGCCATTTTCAGGGTATGGCACAGGTCGTACGACGCCTGCTCGATATTGTACAGCCAGACCATTTGTTTATGGGGCAAAAAGATTATCAACAATTTGCGATCGTGAAAGAAATGCTCAGACAACTGAAATTAAAAACGGATTTGATCATGTGCCCTATTGTCCGCGAAAATGATGGGTTGGCTATGAGCAGCAGGAATGTGAGACTAACCAAGGAAGGCCGTTTGTTGGCCCCAGCTATCTTTCGGGCGCTGAATATGGCCAAGGAAAAAATTAGTGGACATTTTCCCAGAGAGATAGAAGAGGATGCGATTAAAATGCTCTCCATGCCAGGCATGGAACCTGAATATTTTGAAATTGTAGACGGGTTCACTTTGCGCCCTATCGAACAGTTTGAAGATGTGGATGTAGCAGTCGCATGCACGGCAGTAAAGGTTGGTGATATTCGGCTTATTGATAATATTGTGCTGAAAAACAATGCTTGAAATTTAGGTTTTTCAATCAATTGCTAATTAAAATATTGGTAGTCAGCTTTTTAAAAAAATGAAAAAAAATTTATTATAAAAGTTGATAAACTAATAACTCTCTAAATAAATTTTTCTGTTACATTTGCCGCCGCAAAGGAAAATTACACAAACACTAAAGTTGGACGGAACACTATTTTCTTTCTAATCAACCATCTAACTTACTTAATTGAAGACCAATGCAAAAGGAATTTCAATACATGGTGGATTTCAATCTGCCTACAATCCTATCTGAAGACTTCCTCAAACTCATCCCTTTCCAGCGCACAAAAATCAACAAACTTTTCAGGGAAGGCAGGCTGATCAACTATGCCTTGTCGCTCGACCACTCAAAAATGTGGGCAGTGGTGGAGGCCTCTTCTGAATCGGAAGTAAAAGATCTGCTCCATGAGCTTCCTCTAACCCGATTTATGGATTTCAACATTAATATGTTGACCATTTATAATTCGGTTAATGGGGAGTCGCCAGTCTTTTCACTAAACTAAAGTTTGTACTTCCTGTAAATTTCAGGATCTCCCTTTATCATTTGTCAGAAAACCAACCGGCATACATGACGTAATTGTTGGCGATCCTTTCTACTGTATCTTTAAAAGTTGCAGGAGGAATGGCTTTGATTTTTTTTGCGGGTACCCCTGCGTAAATATGGCCTGCTTCCAATCGGCTGTTTTCCAACACAACAGAACCGGCCCCGATCAGGCAATTTGATTCGACCACGGCATGATCCATGACGATTGCCCCCATGCCGATCAGCACATTGTCGTGTATCTCACAACCATGTACAATCGCGCGATGGCCGATACTTACTTGGTTGCCAATCGTGGTTGGTGCTTTCAAATAGGTGCAGTGGATGATGGCGCCGTCCTGCACATTTACCCGGTCACCCATCCGGATACTGTGCACGTCGCCTCTGATGATCGATTGAAACCAAACGCTGCATTCGTTCCCCATGATCACATCCCCGATGATCGTTGCATTTTCAGCTAAATAACAGTTGTCGCCAAATTGTGGAGTGTACCCACGTACCGATTTGATAAGTGCCATAAAATTTATTTTGAGTTACAAAGGTAAAACGCCGCTGCCAAGTAAGAGGGTAGGGTTGATTTCACAAATTATTACTAATGAAAAACCCTCGATGAACGAATGTTGATCGAGGGTTTTTTCTTGAAAAAATTTTATCTATCGCCTATGGCGATGGATAAAAATTCTTTTAGTTCAATTGATCAGCGCTTAACTCTTTTGCAACAGCCAAATGTTTTTCTATGAGCTTGGCTAAATGAGCTTGAGTCGTGACGCCAACATGACGTTCTACCTCTTCACCATTTAAAAGTATGACAATGGTAGGGATGCTACGAACCTTGAAAGTCATAGCGATTTCAGGGTTATTGTCAACGTCTACTTTGCCAATGATAGCTTTGCCATCATATTCGGTTGAAAGTTTATCAATGATTGGGGCGATCAGTCGGCAAGGGCCGCACCATTGTGCCCAAAAGTCCATTACGGCGACGCCACCTTTGTCTGCAACGTCAGTTTGGAAATTGCTATCTGTGATTTCAAAAGCCATTTTGCTAAAATTTTTGCGTTTAAAAAGAAGATTTACGGCAGGTTTAACAACCGATAAATTATAAAGTTGCAAATCTAATAAAAGATTAAGAGTACCGTGCAATTTTGCGCACAAACGTAGAAGAGTAGAAGCAGGCTTGATTGCTGCAAAATTTTATTGTTAATGTGCTGTGAAAAAAAGGGTGGTTTGAAATTATTGAAGGTTTGCTGTTAAATATATTGCCGATTGTTTGCTAACTTTCTATCTTGCGCCCTATTTCATTTTTGACAAAATTTCAATGCTTCAACAATGGCAGAAAAATTAGATAGAACAGACCTTAAAATACTTCAGATTTTGCAGGAGAACTGCAAAATCACCAACTTAGACCTGTCCAAAAAGATTGGCCTTTCCCCAGCACCCACGTTGGAACGGGTAAAAAAATTGGAACAATCTGGCTACATAGAAAGCTACCATGCCCAAGTAAGCCCACAAAGTATCGGTCTCAATGTTCAAACTTTTGTGCAAGTCTCCTTGGCTTGGCAGAAGGAAAATGCACTGAACAATTTCATGGAAAAGCTGAAGGGGATCGATGAAATCGTTGAGTGTTATATCATCACCGGTGAAGCCGATTTCTTGATAAAAATTGTTTGTAAGGATATTCCTACCTACGAACAATTATTGTTCAAGACGCTTTCGCAAATTGAAGAAATTGAACGTCTAAAGACTTTGATGACGCTTTCCACTGTTAAGAATTCAAAGGTCCTTCCTTACGAATACGATTAATTTTTCAACGGCGAGCGGTGGGTTTTTTTCGTTCAGCTCACCGCCCGTTGTTTCCATTTTCCCTTCCAAATTTGTCTGTAAAAAAAACCTTCCTCTGGCGCATCTCCAATGACCGTTTGCCAGGTGCATCTTATTTGTTCGGCACAATGCACGTTCAAGACCTGCGGGCGTTTTCTAATTTACAACTTGTCCAGGAAAAAATATTGGAATGCGAATCTTTTGCCGCTGAATTCCATCTCGACCAGACACCCACTACGGCTGCGCAAAAAATGGCCCTTCCAGAAGGCGTTTCTTTAAAGGATTTATTGTCAAAGAAAAAATACCTAAAGACAAGGCTTGTTTTATTGAAAGCCACTGGTTTAGATCTTGATTTTTTTATCCAGACTTCCCCATTTATGCTGACTGGGCTGATAGGTTCCCAACTGCTCGGGAAAGAAATGCCCCAATCGTTGGACGAGTACCTTTGGCATTTTGCAAAATCCAATGACAAGAATTTACGGGGTATCGAAACGTTTGAAGAGCAAATGGAGGTGTTGGAAAAAATACCCCTCCAAATGCAGGTAAAGATGCTATTGGGCCTTTCTTCCAACATAAATAGTTTTCGCAAGCATACCCTTCATTTAGCGGAATTGTACCAAAATGGAGAATTTCAACGGCTGTCCAAATCCGTCAAGAAAAATGCAAAGGGCCTGAGAAAACTCCTTCTTTATCACCGCAATGAAGTGATGGCTGAACGCATTTTTGAGTCGGTCAAAACTGAGAGATTGTTTGCTGCCATTGGTGCGGGGCATTTGGGTGGAGGTAAAGGAGTTATTCGATTGCTAAAGAAAAAAGGCCTGACCTTGAAGCCCATTGCCACTCAGTCGGAAAATTGAAAAGTAAAACCCAACCCTAAGTAGGAACTTCCATCTCCCGTAAAACCCATTTTAGGGGCGATGCGCATGCTCAGGTCGTCACTGACGTCGAACGTTTTTAGGTGACAGTCCACAAACGCTTCTGCCGTTTGGATCATGTGCAAGGCAACGATGCCGATATAGGACAATTGCCGGTTTTTATCAAAATTATCCCTGATCCTTCTGAGGTCTCCGGCATTGGCACCCGAAGCAGAAAAGCGATGGGGCTCTCCAGCCAATTCTGCAATATAAGCATCCCGATAAGCCTTATAGCCAGTAGTGTTGTAGTCGATGGCGAGGATCAGCCCAACGTACCCGCCATAAACAAACGGCAATTTCCACCACCTTTTATTATAAATCTGTCCTCCGCCGGGGAAAACTAGCGATAGGTATATAGCCTTTTTTGGGTTGGGATAATCTTCTTTTGAGAGGAATTTACCAATGAAATTTTTCTTCTTTTTTTGGACGGTGTTGGTGTCGGGAGCGATCGCCACGGGTGCGATAGTATCCATTACGGGTACCTCTTCACTGGTAATGGCAATACTATCAGGGACTTGGCACAAGGCAGGTGCGGACCAAATTGTTAGGAGGAAAATAGGGATATGATATTTCCATTTCATGCTTGGCAAACGCTTGTCCTGTCCCAATTTTGAGGTTGTTTTCTTTCCATTAACTTTCGATCAGGTCGAGCAAGCGGTTCAGATCGTTGGTAGAGGTAAATGGGATACTGATTTGCCCGCTGCCGTTGGGTTTCAACTTCAGGGAAACTTTTGCGCCGAGATAGGTCTTCAGGTTATTTTCTACCGTTTGATAATCATTGGGCAGGGTAGGGCTGGAAGAGGGTTTTGCTGATGGTTCCCGATAACTTTTCACCAATTGTTCGGTAGCCCGTACGGATAAGTCTTTGGCTAAAATTTCCTTGAAAATAATGTTCTGAATCGCCACATCCTCAATGTTGATCAGGGCTCGGGCATGCCCCATGGAGATGGAGCCTTCCTTCAAACTTTTTTGGATGTCGGGCGGCAATTTGAGGAGCCTGAGCGAGTTGGTTACCGTACTGCGTTTTTTGCCTACTCTTTCCGAGAGGTTTTCGTGGGTCAGGTCGCATTCTTCGAGGAGGCGCTGATAGGTAATGGCCACTTCGATGGCGTTGAGGTTTTCCCGTTGGATATTTTCAACCAAGGCCATCTCGATCATTTCCTGATCATTGGCCAAGCGGATGTATGCAGGCACTTCTGTTAGCCCGGCCAGTTTGGAAGCACGCAAACGCCGTTCACCGGAAATAAGCTGATAGGTATCGCTGTTCAATCGGCGGACAGTGATCGGTTGGATAAGTCCGTGCACTTTCAGGGATTCCGACAATTCCTGCAAAGCCTCGGGGTCAAATTCATTCCTGGGCTGGAAAGGATTGACTTCAATTTCGGCAACGGGAATCATCGCAACCGAACCCGATAGTTCCTTGACGACCTCCTCTGAAGCCTCGTTGCTGCCACTGGCATCTATGCTTGACAACAAAGCCCGGACACCCAGGCCTAATTGTTTTTTCTGTACTTTTTTTGCCATTTTGTTTAATGTTAAAGCTGGTTAGAGGAGGCGATCAATTTTCGCTAAAAAAAATTAGGCTACCGCTATGGCATCATTGTTCCGCTGTAGAAACTCTTTTGCCAAGTTCAAAAAATTGGTGGTTCCAGTGCTGCCTGCGTCGTACATCACAACGGGGAGGTGCATGTTAGGCGCCTCGCTGACCTTAGAATTTCGGTGGATGATGGTGTTAAATACTTTGTCTTTATAAAATCCCCGCACTTCATTCACTACGATATTGGCCAGGCGCAGACGGCGGTCGTACATCGACAGCAAAATACCTTCCAGCGCCAATTCTTTGTTGAAATTTTTCCGTACCGAATTTATCGTATTTATGAGCTTGCCAAGCCCTTCCAGCGAAAAATATTCGCATTGTACCGGGATCAAAACGGTATCGCAAGCAGACAGGGCATTTAAGGTGATGATTCCCAGTGAGGGCAAACAATCTATGATGATGTAGTCGTAATCGTCTTTCACCTGACCCAATACTTTTTTCATCACATACTCCCGGTCAGGTTTCATAACCAACTCGATCTCGGCTCCTACCAAATCGATGTGGGAGGGCAGCAGGTGCAGGTTTGGGGTTTCTGTTTCGTAGATGGCTTCGCTGGTAGGGACTTCATTGACGAGGCAATCGTAGAGGCTCTCGGTTATGTTATCTTGAAAAATACCAACCCCTGACGAGGAATTGGCCTGAGGGTCTGCATCTACCAACAATACCTTTTTTTCGAGAATGGCAAGGCATGCTGCAAGATTAATGGCTGTGGTCGTTTTACCAACCCCGCCTTTTTGGTTTGCTATAGCGATTATTTTTCCCATTGGAAAACAAGTAAAAAGTAAAAGTGACAAAGTAAAAAGTCATGCTACCAAATACAGAGGTGGTGTTTACTAGCTTGTCGTTTTACCATTATTATTTTTCTAAAGCCCGGTGACCTGTTCGCCGACAGTAGGCAAAATCAATTTTTTGCCTCGTTTTTGAAAGGCAGCTTTTGCTGCATCGTGATCTATCGTAATATATCCAAATGTGTCAAAGTGGCAACCGATGATGGTATCGCATTCGATGTATTCAGCGGCGATGGCGGCATCTTCATACCCCATTGTGAAATTATCGCCGATCGGCAAGATAGCAAAATCCAATTTTGGGCAAGTGATTGGGATCAGTTTCATGTCCATGGTCAGCGCCGTGTCCCCTGCGAAATAAAAACAAGTGTTTTTATCCCAAACCACAAAACCACCGGGATTACCTCCAGAAGTGCCATCGGGCAGTACACTCGAATGGATAGCATTGACATATTTCACCGTCCCAAAGTCGAACTGCCATTTACCACCGTGATTTAATGGATGCCCAGCAATCTCTTTTTGCTCATACCAACTGACGATCTCGTAATTGGAAATAATTTTTGCCTTATTGTTTTTTGCGATGGTTTCGGCATCAGCAACATGGTCGCCGTGGCCGTGCGAAAGCAACACATAATCTGCTTTAATGGAGTTTACGTTAATTTTTTCCGCTTGAGGATTTGGTGAAATAAAAGGGTCAAACACCAAATGCTTGCCGTTCATTTCAACGGAAAAAGAGGACTGTCCATAAAAGGTAATATTCATGATAAAACTTAATTTTTAGCGGGAAATTAGTATATCCGGGTTGGAATTTTCCGCAAAAGTAAAGGTTCGGGATGGGAATAGGAGACGAATTCGGAAAGAAATTTTAATCCATTAGAATCGCACCAAGATTTTCGTTTTGTTTAAAAATGATTTAAAATAAGTTGAACAAAAACTAAACAAAATGAAAGTGCGGCTGTTTGGCTTTTGAAATTTTTATCAATTAATAACCAAAAAAATGTAAGTCTTATGAAGAATTTCTCATTCTTAAACAGCATGCTGTTGGCACTCCTCTTTAGTATGCCTTTTGTTTCATGTAGCGATGACGATGGCGCAACTACGCCTGAAGAACAAAGCATCGTCGAGATTGCGACTAGTGATGCTCAATTTAGCATTTTGGTCAGTGCACTTGACCGGGTTGGCTTAGTTAGCGTACTAGAAGGAGATGGTCCTTTCACCGTATTTGCACCAACAGATGCTGCATTTCAGGCATCTGGAATCGATTTGAATGCCCTGTCCGATGCAGAATTGACAGAAGTTTTGTTGTACCACGTGTTGGGGGCAGAAGTGAAGTCGACTGATATTGCAACTGGACAAACCTACGCAACGACTGCTGCCACGACTGGTCCAAACAATTCCCAACTTTCGATTTTGATCGAAAAATCTACTGGTGTAAAAATCAACAACTCAGCCAATGTAACAACCGCTGATGTAGATGCTACCAATGGAGTGATCCACATTGTAGATCAGGTGATCCTGCCTTTGGATATTGTTGGCCACGCTGCTGCTAACAGCAACTTTACCTCATTGGTATCGACTTTAGGTGCTGCTTCCGGTGATTTGGTAAATGTACTTTCCGGTGCTGGACCATTCACTGTTTTTGCTCCGTTGAACAGTGCTTTCGATGCAATTGCAACTGTAACAGCAGGCTTGGATGCTGATCAATTGGCTAAAGTTTTAACCTATCATGTAGCTTCTGGAAATGTCCGATCTTCCGGTCTTTCAGATGGTATGTCCATTCCAACGGTAAACAGTGAGTCAATTACAGTTTCAATTGATGCTGGCGTTGTTACTCTAACTGATACCAATGGCGGAACATCCAAAGTGCTCCTGACTGACGTACAAGCAACCAATGGTGTTATACATGTAATAGAGCAGGTTCTCATTCCAACCAATCTATAAAAATGTAGGTTCTGTTGAACAACGAAAAAAGCCTCTCAGCGATCAACTGAGAGGCTTTTTCTATTCGTATTCTAAGACCATTTTAAGGATATTATCTGTTGGTGGGTAGATGACGATTTCAGTCCGGCGGTTTTGTTCCCGCCCTTCGGCAGTATCGTTAGAAGATTTAGGTTTGGAATCACCTTTCCCACGCAGCGGTAACCTGATTCGGATTCAATCCAAATTCTTTGGTTAACATGCGCACAATCGGTGTTGACCGCAACACGCTGAGTCTAAATTGTCTACCAAATCAGGTTTTTACTGGCTGGTTATCAGTATGGCCCAAAACGAATATGTCCGTTTGTGGATATTCGAGCAGTACCCTGGCAATGCTTTCCAATATGTCATAGGCCTTACTGGTCGTCTTGGTAGAGCCTTTGCGGAACAACAACTGTTCAGAAATACTGATATAACCTACGCCGTTTTTTACTTCCATAGAAAGGTCTTCCGTGTTGTAGGAGGAAAGGTTTTCTCCTACTTTGCCAATTAGTTCTTTCAGACTCTCCTCTTGCGCTAAAATGGCGTTTTTAAAATTTTGGATGGCTGCTTTTTGGGCTTCCAATTCCCTTTCTTTTTGTTGAATGGTTACGTCCAGGGATTGTTGTCGGTTTTGCGATTGGTTGGTCAATTTACGGAGTTCTTGCTCCAATCTATCAATCTGCTGATTTTGCTTGTCGTGGAGATCCCGGAGTGCATTTCGCTCTCCCGTTTTCTCCGCCAATTGCAATTTTAAAGTGGCTATTTCCCCGTTGAGGGAAAGGTTGCGGGTGTTGATTATTTGCAGGGTGCTATCGCAAACGGTTCTATTTGAAACCTCTCTCAAATATTTTTTTTTGCTGACGCAAGAGGTGTTAGAGAAAAAGGTGAAACCGATAAACAATGCTATAAAAGTTTTACACATAGTTGTACTCATAACGGTATGATTACTGAACAGGTAGTTACAGTTGAAAAAATTTTGGAAAATGTAAAAATACTGTTTACCTCAACCTAAAACTGGAAGCACCCAGCAACCCAACATCGGTATAAACAGCAACCCGGTAATAGCCCCCTTTCAATTTTTCTTCTAAATCGTAGGTAAATGCCAACCGCTGGCTTTCTTCAATATTGACTTCTTGCACTTTTACTGCCTGGATATCCATTTGCTGCCCATTGACTTTCACTTGGGCATTAATTGGGTTGGAGTTTTTGATTGGCGTGCCTTTATCATCGGTGATGACCATGTAAAGGGTTCGGACGCCTTGGTATTCTTGGCTGACCGAAGTGAGGTCGAAACTGACCAGTATCCGCCGAGCCCGCCGAGATTTAGCCGTAGCTTTTGGCTTCTTTTGTTCCACCTCTACTCGAAAGGCACTGGCCTTGAAATTGGCCAAAGTCAATCTTTTAAGTTCACTTTGAATAGTGGCGTTCAGGTCGGCGAGCGCTTGGTTTTCAGATTTTGATGCAGCCAGGTCGGCAGTGAGCTGCCCGGTCACCATCCTTAAAGAATCGTTTTCCGATTGTAGGTTGTAGATAGAAGCTTCCAATTGGGCTTTATCTGCCAAGAGCAGTTCGATTTGCTCTTTCAAGTTGGTGTCCGCCTTTTTCTTTTGTTTGGAAAGTCGTTTAATGACGGCATCTTTTTCGATAACCTTTCTTTCTGCTTCCTCGACCGAAGTTTGTAAGGATTCATTCTCGGTCGCTAAGCTTTCATACGCAGTTTGCAAACTGTCGACTTCTGATTCCAATTTGTCTTTCAAGCCATTCAGGTCAGTGATCTGGGTGTTCAGTTCACTGTTTTGGGCCTGTAGGTTTTTGTTGGCTTTACTAGTGGAATAAGCAGTGTAGCCTGCCCAAGCTAACAACAATAACAAAATGATAATCAGAATGATGATGCCTCTTTTCGAATTCATGATGAGTAATTTAGAAAAACAATAAAAAGTGATTTAGAATGGTGTGGGTCAAAAATAGAAATATAAAAAACTACGCGGTCATTTTTCATTGTTAATTGTAATGCAAAGAAATAAAAGCGAAAGAAAGTCTTTTGTTACGGGCTTATTTTTCTAAGAAAATTAACTTAGAATAAATTAGTGACCTATATTTGTAAGCTATAACCAACCGCTTTTCGAGAAATCATTTTTTAGTCCTAATTTGTTTCACCCTAACTTTAATTGACAGTAGGTCATTCTATCGGAGCTTTCTCAATTAAATTTAGAGAAACACGATATGAAATATTCCCTTTGATGGGTACTGTGCGGAGCGGGCAGCTATCTAATTTTGTAGCTACTCCAGTAAGTCAAATTTTTCTTGCCTCTAAATAAGTTTGTTTTCCTGCCTCTAGATATTAATCTATGCCCATGATGGGTATGGAGGGTTCTGTATAACACTAAATTATAAACCCGGAATAATGAAGTCTATTCCTAAAATTCAGCAGGTATTACACAACGAACTTGCTATTAAATTAAAGGAGATTGGGATTGTCCATCTGAATACGGATGGGGTGAAGTCAGGGGGTAAATTAATTGAAATCAAAGGTAAAGATCTGATCAATTTTTCCTCATGCAGTTACCTTGGCTTGGAGACAGATCCAAGGCTCAAGCAGGCAGCTATAGATGCGATCCATCGCTTTGGCGTGCATCTATCTTCCTCCAGAGCTTATGTATCGGTCAATTTGTACGAAGAATTAGAGTCCAACCTCTCTAAAATTTTTGGCTACCCTACAGTTGCTTTTGCCTCTACCACCTTGGCGCACATGTCGCTACTGCCAATGTACATTGGCAACAATGATGCAGTGATATTGGATCATCAGGTTCATTCGAGCATCAAAACCAACATTAAGAGTACCGGTATTCCACCGCAGAACATTTCCGTCATTCGACATAATCGATTGGATTATTTGGAAGATCGGATCAAGAAAATGAGTGCGCTACATTCGAAGGTCTGGTATCTAGCGGATGGGGTTTACTCTATGTATGGCGATGTAGCTCCATTAGCCGATCTGATGTATTTATTGGAAAAGTATGACAACTTTTATCTGTACATCGATGATGCACATGGAATGAGCTGGGAAGGGAAATACGGTTGCGGCCACGTCCTTTCTCGGATCGTACTTAATCCTAAAGTAAGGATGGTTACTTCCTTGGGCAAGGGTTTCGGCACAGGTGGTGCGGCTGCTGTTTGTCATGATGAAAATTTGAAGACTATGGTCAGGAACTACAGTGGTTCCTTGATTTTTGCTGGCCCCATGGAACCAGCTACGTTAGGAGCAGCAGTTGCTTCTTCCAGGATTCACCTTACTGATGAAATTTATCAAAAGCAAGCTGAGCTGAAAGCTAAGGTTGATTTTCTTTATGAGCTTGCCAAATTGAAAGGCCTCCCAATGGTTAATGATGGAAACACCCCAATTTTCTATTTTGGTATGGGCAAACTTGAAGTTGGCTTCAAGATGGTTGAAATCCTCATCCAAGAAGGTTTTTTGCCAAATATCGCCATCTATCCAAGTGTTCCATACAATAATCCTGGATTGCGACTAATGGTCAACCTTCATCATGATTACAGCGATTTGGAACACCTAATTGAGGTAATCGCTTCCAACTTGCCTGACGTTTTGCACCGCGAAAATTTTTCTATCGAAAAGATTGAAAAAGGATTTGGGCGTAGGATTGGGGAATTGTTCACGGATTTGTAACCTGAGCGTTGTAAACTAATCTGACGCTCAGATTAAGCATTATATTAGAGGCCGAGCATTTGTTAAAATAGCTCGGCCTTTAATTTTAGGCGATTGCCGAGAATGGGTATCAGGAGAATATTATTGGTTTTTTCAGCAGTGGATCAGATAAATGGCTTGTTATCAATAATTTATAGTTGGGGATAACCTTCATTTACGCTTAGGGTTAACTTTCATCAAATCGCAGTCGGGGTCGGTCTTTCTCTTAAATTGTCATTTGGCAACAATTTGGCTATGCATAGGCATTATATACAATTGAGTACATGAAAAATGATTGGCGATCAAAATTTGGTGAACAGTTTGACAGGCTATTTTTGTCGGCTAAACTAATGGATGGCGGATTGATTCAATGGAAAGCCCGCTTACTTATTTCCGTATTGTTGTTCCTCTTTATTGCTATTGTTCTCCTTGAAATTAGTTTTTTGATTTTTCCAGATTCTGAGCACCCACCGCTTGTTTCTGCCATTCTATTAGCACCCGTAGTCATTTTCATCTTTAAAAAAACAGGCAATTTCCTCATTGCTGGAAACGTATTAGCGGCAGTCCCATTCTTTATTTTACTGTTTACAATTTCTGAAACTGGTGGCTTGTTTTCCGACAACCTTCTCTGGTTGATGATTTCACCTTTGATTGCCATCTTGTTTACCAATAGAATTTCAGGTTTTATTTGGCTTACCGCAATTGTCGGTTACACCATTTATCTATTCCAAACAGGACAGGATTCACCGGCTTATTTTATTTCCAAAATACAAGAAGCCGGCACCTTGTATTACGTCATCAGCTATGCTGGATTGTTTGCTCTGGTGGTGAGTATTGTCCTCCTTTTTGGAACGGGGCAATCCATGATCATTAAGGCGTTGGATGAGAAACAAGTGGAACTGAAAAAACAAAAAGCAGAACTGGCCGAGCAAAAGGAGTCATTACAAAAGGCACAAATCCAACTAAAAGCCATCAATGAGGAACTGGAGCAATTCGCCTATGCCGCCTCCCATGACCTGAAGGAGCCGTTGAGGATGATCAAGATGTACACTCAGTTCATCGAAAAGAGATTGCAGGGGCAATTGGACAGCTCTACCCAAGAGTATATTGATTTTGTAACGGGCGGAGTTACAAGAATGGAGCGATTGCTAACTGACCTGCTTGATTATTCCCGCTTGGGTAGGAGTAACCGTAAAGCAAAAGATACCGACCTCAATGATATCCTGTTGGCGGTTATCAATAACATGATGGCTTCCATGCAAGAAAACGATGCCGCCATTGTCAGCAACGAACTGCCCGTCATCAAATCGACCTCTACGGAGATGATCCAGCTTTTCCAAAACCTGATTTCCAATTCCATCAAATTCCGCCAGCAAAACGTAAATCCGGTTATTGAGATCAAACATGAAATAGAAGGCCAAGACCACCATTTTTATTTCATGGACAATGGCATTGGCATTCCCAAAGAAGCTTGCGACCGGGTCTTTAATATCTTCGAGAGGCTACACAGTAAGTCGGATTATGAAGGAACGGGGATCGGCCTTGCTACCTGTAAAAAAATTGTCGACAATATGGGGGGCAAAATTTGGGTAGAACCAGGCAAAAATAAAGGAACTACTTTTCAAATTATTATTCCAAAGAATGAATCCTAATATTGCATTCAATCATTATTGCTAAATCCCGACCTTCCTTTTTCGATTTCCCATTTCCAAAAATTAACGTGAGATATGGATTAGAGCCTACTCTATCAAGCTGGTAATCAGATTATTGCATTTTTTTGCTGCCACCGCCGTCGAAAAAAATTCATAGGGAAGAAAATCGGAAAGCCGATTTTCTTCCCTATGAAACTCCTTTGGCAATGCAGGATTGGCTTTCGCCAATCCTGCATTGCCATTTAAATCCATACCTCATGTTAAATTATCCAATTACCCAATTCCCAAATACTCATTAATTTGGAGGTTCATTTTCAAATTAATGGACACTTCATCACCCATACATAGACTGGACGAGGCCATTGCCCAACATTTTCTTTCGGAAAAAAAAAGCGGGCTGGCATTGGTTATTTTGTCAGTCTTAGCACTGTCTGTTGTTGTGCTGATTTTATCCTTCCATCTTGGAAAATTTGAATTGGGGGTGGTGTTTCCAACTGCTACCATTGCATTTTTACAATTCTTTTTCGGGGCAAAATTGTACTATCAATCCAAACGGCAATCACAATTTTTAAAAAAGGAGATGGCAGGATCGCCCAAAACGGCAATTAGTGCTGAACAGGCGAGAGTAGAAAAAGCCATGGGAAAACTTGATAAATCCAAGCAAATATTAATGCTATTGTTTGTACTTGGGTTTGCCTTTGTCATTGGTGGCGCCTTTTGCAATATGGGAGATTTTACGTTGGGAACTGGGATTGGGCTTACCGTCCAATCGGCCCTTACCATGGTTTGTGAGTTGTTGACCGCCTATCGCACTGGGTTTTACCTGCATGAATTGAGGGTTTTTATAAAAAACTTCTCCCAATAAAAATGGAAGCCCTAATCAACCCAATTCAATCCCTCCATAGTAAGCAGTATCAATATCTTTCCGCCATTTCACAAAATAGGTTATCTGCCCAACGTGGTAAGAGAAATGCTCCACGACGTGGACCAAGATGCTGAGCCCTGTTTCCTCAAATCCTTGGACAACAATGGGTTTGGTGAGGTCTTCGGGTTTTAGTCGGTTCAGCACATCATCGACCTCCCGCATGACCGCATCCAATCTGGACAACAATTCTGCGGATGGGAGTGGGCCAGTTTCGTTGAATTCAGTAGCCCTTTGCCGGGTGTCTGGCAGGCCTCCGAGTCCGCTGACAATCCATTGCCGCACATTTCCGCAAAGGTGGAGCACCAGGTTACCAACACTATTACTATTGGCGTTGGGCCGCAGCCACACTTCCTTTGGAGTGAGTTCGGATAGGCATTGCTTGATTCTGACCACACCTTCGGCCATTAGGCGCCTTCTGACTTCTTGGATCAGCAATTGATTTATTTCTTCCATAATTTGGTAAAATTGTTTGGTTCTTTGACAACTCCCGTGGGCAGAAAAAACAAGGAGAGAGGGAGGTGGAAAAATAAAAAATTTTCAATTTTCAATTTTTCCACCTCCCTCTCTATCAGGGTTTTAAGTGAGTGGAAAATTTTTTCAAAAATTTTTCACTCACTTAAAACCCTGATTATTTGATCTGTTCCACACTATTTGTCAAAAAACGAATTGCTTTTTGCTAAAAATAAAAGTTCATGGATGGGCAAAAAAGCAAACCGCTTTTTTGATTGATGTCCAGTCGGATCGAATCCCGTTCAAAATCTTCGCTAACCTTTTTCAACAGCCCTGACATTTGTAGTATCTTGCCATCGCAAAAACTTTTGATAGCGGGAATGAAGCAATCTTTTTCGTTTTCAATTTCAAATAAAAACAAATTCTTATGAAACTCCCATATTCCCTTTTTGCCCTTGTCCTACTAGTGGCTTCTTGTGAACCACCCGACCCCTATCTGTACGATGCCACTGCCACCATTGAATTGAAAAAAGACCCATGTTTTGGTTTTTGCCCCGTTTATTCCATCAAAATTGATGGGAAAGGAAATGCCACGTACGATGGTCAAAAAAATGTAGAAAAAGTAGGGACTTGGTACCAAACGCTATCGCCGGAAGAAACCAATGATTTATTCGATGCTTTCGAAAATGCTGATTTTTGGCAATTTGAAAATGAATACACCGCCCAAGTAACGGACCTGCCCACCACCTGGGTCACTTTTATTTTGGATGAAAAAAACAAAACCATCAAGGATTATTATGGTGCACCGGAGGGTTTGAAAAAGCTGGAATTAATGGTCGAAGCCATCGTCGAAAATGAAGAAAACTGGTCGCAGGATGTTGGTGAATAGGCCGCCTATTTTTTCAACCAAAAAAGTACCTCATGGATGTACCAAATGAAGATGCCAAAGATCGGTTGAGAAGGTTGGAATTAGAAAACCTTCGATTAAAGGCGGAGTTGGAGGCCAATAAAATCGGCCGAAAATCCAGTGCCTTGATGAGCCGGTTCCTGACCAAAACCACCACTCGTCTGGTAGCTGGCAAGCGATTAAAGTCCAGCGTAAAACAACTGGTGGATGAGCTGCCCGGCAACCCTTCCAAAGACACTATTTCTGAAGTACTGGCTAACCTGATTTTGAGACTGACCCGCATCGGTATGTTTGCCGTGTTGGTAGCGGGTGCCCCTCTACTTATCATGGCTGTTCAGACCTATATCCTAAACCTGCAAAACAACAAGCTCGACAAACAGAACCAATTGTTGGGTAGGCAAAATGACCGCTTGGACCAACAAATCAACTTGGAAGAAGGTAGCCGCCGCAGCTCCCTCGTTTTTTTTATGAGCAACATCATGGACCGCATCGACGATGAGCTGAAAGACAACCGCAGCCGCAAACTCAGTGATGGTCTGATCGGGCGCATCGTTTCCCTGAGCCAAGCCCTTCGGCCTTATCGTTATTTGGAAAATGACGAACTGACCGACCGCCAACTCAGCCCCGAACGCGGACAGCTATTGTTTTCGCTGATCAACAGCAACCTCAATGAATCGACTTATGATAAGATTTTTGACAGGGCCAACTTTAATTATGCGGATTTGCGGGAGGCCAATTTTTCGGGGGCCTACATGAAGGGCGCCAAACTGGCCTATTCCTTTTTTTATAAAGCCAATTTTGACCATGCCTTTTTGAATGATGCAGACCTGTCTTATGCCTATTTGGAAGAAGCCACTTTTAGGAATACTGCTATGGACGGGGTTGACCTATCTTATGCCAACCTCAGAAAATCTTACATGGAAGGGATCAGCGCAAAAAATGGCAATCTGGAAATGGCCGACCTGCGGGAAATTTATTTAGAGGGCGATTTTCGGGGCTGTAACTTAGAAGGGATCATCATCCAAAAAGCCACGATGGCTAATGTTGACCTGCGTGGATGCACCTTTCGTTCGTTGGATTGGCTGGACAGTTTGCGGACCTACAACCTAAAAGGCTTTGCTTCCCTGGTTGAATACTATGAACCAGTCCAAGAAATTATCAATAAGAGGTTCTACACAGATACATTGTATAAATTGGAATTGGATGAAAAATCACCAGCCATGCGCATCATCAATTGTGATCTGGCTATAAAAGAACTCGTCGAGTCTTGCCCTCGCATTGCGAATGCAAAAAAAGCGGGATTGCTCCGTGGGCAAATATTGAAAATCTACCCGATAGCGAGTCCGATGGGAGTAGCTGAATTGGGGATTTTAAAAGATTCAGCCTATGTTTTTAAATTGTCAGCATTTAAGGAACAACCCGATTCCAATGAAATCTGGGTTAGGTTCGACCCAGTAAAACAAAAGCTTTGGGAATCTTCAGTGGGTGACGACAGTACATTGACCGAACTTTTGTTTGACAAAAAATTATTGGAAAACTTTTCATCCAAATGCCAACCCACCTTTTGAGTTTTGACTCAACACATTGCAAACGGCTAATTTTCAAGGAAAAATAGAGGCAAATATGGACGTATTTCTGTTTTTAAGTACCTGGTTTCCTTTCTGATAAAACCCTTTAAAGTGGCAAACCATGCTTTTAAAATCTTTTGTCTAATTATAAATAACATTAAAAAAGTTTTACCTTAGCCGCTGAATTTTGGCTTCTCCCTTCCGATTTAAGCTTTACACATTTTTCTATACCAGAAAGAACTGGCCTAACTCCTTTTGATCTTTTTCAATTCGTCTACCCATTCTATTTAAAGCGCTGAACGCTATGTACCACTTGTGGTATGTGGGGTTTAATTTGCCCTTTAACTATTTTCCGATCGTCTCAAAAGAATTAATTCAAACACTAACTTAATCTGTAATACATTACATTTTTTGACCAAACCTTTTTACTATGAACCCAAATCAACACTTTGGATATTCTTTTCTCAGAGCAAAGAATTTAGCCCAGACCTTGTTCCTGCTCTTGCTTCCTTGTCTGGTATCAGCTCAATTAAGTGTAACGATCAACGGAGTCAGCCCTACCTGTAATGGATGGACAAACGGCAGCGTTGGTGCCACTGTCTCCAATGGAACACCTCCTTTATTGTTTTCTTGGAATGGAGGTGCACCCACTAATAGCAATGTACTGGCCAGCATCGGTGCAGGTACTTACACGGTTGATGTTACGGATGGAAACAACCAAACGGGATCGGCCACATTTATCTTAACTGAACCAGACGCTGTGGTCGTATCGGTTACGACTTCTGGT
This sequence comes from Saprospiraceae bacterium, assembly GCA_041392505.1. GTDB lineage: Bacteria > Bacteroidota > Bacteroidia > Chitinophagales > Saprospiraceae > UBA6168. The sequence continues at coordinate 78,275 of JAWKLX010000017.1, forward strand.
GGTTGTACAGGTGGTAGCACCGCTACTGCAACTGCTTCTGGTGGTACTGGCGGCTACACCTATCTCTGGGACGATGGGAGTACCGGAGCGACTGCTTCAGGATTGAGTGTTGGTCTGCACTGTGTTACAGTAACGGATGCAAGCGGTTGTCAGGCAGTGGGTTGTGGGACAATCACTTCTGTCTTGATGATTGATATGGTTGTGCAAGGTTTAGCTTGTTTCAACTTCTGTGATGCCAGCGTTGAAGCGATTGTAACCGGAGGAACACCACCTTATACTTACTTATGGAGCAACGGCTTCATGGGTGGTGTCAATGCCAACCTCGGACCAGGCACCTATGACGTGACTGTAACTGATGCGGCTGGCTGTACTATAACCGGTTCGGCAACTGTTGGCAACCCTGCGCAGATCAATATTGATGTAACCGTTACCAACCCACCTTGCGGGTCAGGAGCTACCGGTTCGGCTACGGCATCAGCTACTGGAGGCACTGCTCCTTATACTTTCATTTGGAGCAATGGGGTCTTTGGTTCGATGGTTAGCAATTTATCACCGGGAACTTATGGCCTGACGGTCACTGATTTTCTCGGATGCCAAGAATCAACTTCCGTTTTGATTATTGAAGATGCAGGTGTTGATTTGGGCGTTGCGTCAACCCCGTCCTCTGGATGTGGTGCGCCTGATGGAACGGCCTCCGTTTTCATCAATGGTGGAACACCTCCTTTTTCCATTCTATGGAGCAACGGAAGCACTGCCTCTGATGTAACTGGGCTTGCTCCAGGAACTTATACTGTAATGGTGACTGACGGGAATGGCTGTGGTGCTAACACATCTGTGACGGTTGACGGTTCACCTGCTATTGACCTCAATATCACTGGGGTTAATTCTGGCTGTGCAGCCAATGGCTCGGCCAGTGCGATGGTGACGCCGGGTACAGGAACGCCACCTTTCCAATTCAGTTGGAGCAATGGTGCGAACACTGCGATCATCAACAATATTACGGCAGGTACTTATTCGGTTACTGTTGTTGATGCGGCAGGTTGTACGGCAACTGATGAAATCACGGTTAGTGGTTCTTCTAATATTGCTGTCACAACCACAGTTACCAATAATTCTTGCTTTGGGGGAAATAACGGATCAGCAATAGCCAACGTGACAGGTGCAACCGGACCAATTGTTTATATGTGGAGCAATGGTGGCAACGCCCAAATGATTTTCGGGTTGGCCACAGGCACCTATTTTGTAACCGTTGTGGATAATGCAAGTGGTTGCACTGCTACAACCAACGCCTTTATCAGCCAACCTACCGAAGTTGTGGCAACTGCAACGGGCGTGAATGCAGGTTGTAGTTCTTTAGGATCAGCAGAAGCGGCTGCAAATGGAGGCACATCACCTTACACTTTTGTTTGGAACAACGGTGAAACCAGCCAGTCCATTACTGGATTGTCAGCCGGCACTTATACCGTAACAGCTACAGATGCCAACGGGTGTACTGACGTAGCATCTGTCTCCATTGTTGGTGGAGGTTCTTTGAATGTTGATGTTCAAATCACCAACCCAATCTCTGGAAGCAATGTTGATGACGGGGCGGTTGAAGCATCGGCGAGCGGAGGTGTGCAACCATATACTTATTTATGGAGTACCGGCGATACTGGTCCAACCCTTTCAGGTCTTGGTGGTGGCACTTACACCGTTACCGTAACAGATGTCGAAGGATGTACGGGTACGGCAACTGTTACTTTATTCCAACCTGGTTGCATTGGTGACCGGGTTTGGAATGATGCCAACCGGAATGGTTGCCAAGACCCTGGCGAACTGGGAGTGGGCGGTATTGCAGTAACACTTAGTGGAACCGATGTTAATGGCAATGCTGTGAGCATGTCGCAAGTGACCATGCCAAATGGTTTTTATCAATTTGAAGATTTGCTGCCAGGCAGCTATACTGTTTCATTTAACCTGCCTAGTGGCTTTGCGTTTTCTCCTGCCAATAATTGCAGCGATGATTTTTCTGATAGTGATGCCAATTCATCTGGCAGTACTGGTACGATCAATTTGACAGAGGGGCAGTGTAATGTCACTGTTGATGCAGGTATTTATGATGATTGTTTGAACATCTCCGATCCGGGCGAAATTTGTTGCGACCAATACTTGTGCGGTCCGGGTAATGATCCCGCCCCAATAACCAGTATCACTCCAGCAAGCGGTGGCGGCAGTGCTGTTCAATACATGTGGATGTACTCCACGATCAACGTGCCTTTCAATCCTAATTTCTGGTCGCCTGTTCCTGGTGCGACTGGTGCTTCTTATGATCCGGGGCCATTACAGGAAACCACCTATTTTACCCGTTGTGCCAAAGCTGCGGCCTGTGACACTTGGTTGGAATCCAATGTTGTTACAATCACTGTGGGGATGGAGGCATTTGCAGAAATTACCGGCCCAGATCTCGTTTGTGTTGGTGATCCAGCTACTTACACCGCTACGGCCAATACTCCGGGGGCGTCTTATTCTTGGAACTTCGGTTCTTGGGCGACGCCTTCAACTTCTACTTCGCAAACGCCAACCGTTACTTGGAGTCAGTTTGGCATAGTTCATATCACCTTGACAGTGCAATACGGGGATTGTATTTCCACTACAGAAATGGGAGTTGCGGTTTCGGACAGCCCGATTATCTGCGGTTCTCCATTGGTAGTTACTGGAAACAATGTTGGAAATGCGGTAGTGCTTTCTTGGGCAATGGAACAAGCGCCCGGTAATTATTCTTTTGTCGTTGAGCGTTCCGCCAACGGTGTTGATTACAATTCACTGGCAACCATGCCGCAATCCACTACAAAAGGTCTGAATGAATACGCCTTTACGGATTATTTCCCTAAAGCCGGCAATGCGAGGTATCGGGTTCAGCTAGTGAAAGAGAACGAGACGCTGTCTTACTCCAATGAGGTTATGATGCAAAATTTTAAAGAGTCGCAGATGTTTGCCACTTATCCAAACCCAGTGGCCGATAAGTTGGTGATCGAATGCAGCAATGGCATCAAGACTGCCGTTCAGGCTGAATTGTTATCGACGCAAGGCCAAGTTGTTACGCGGATTAAAATACCAACCGATGCGATGAACTATTCACTGGATATGTCAACCATGCGGTCGGGAGCTTATTTCCTCCGCCTGACTTATAATGACGGCGTTACCGAACTGGTCCGTGTCGTGAAAAGATAATTTCAATTTTAAATATTTTTAGCCAAAACTTTGAGAGGGCGTCCCAAATTGGGATGCCCTCTTTATTTAAAATGACCATCAAATAAACCCTTTCTACCTATCTTTGTTTTTTTCCAAATTATAAATAATGATCGAATCAATGCTGGATACGGAACTCGAAATTTTAGAAGAAATGATCACCAATACTGGCGAATCATTAAAAGATTTGACCTTTAAAAAACCGGTGATGGTTATCTTTTTACGTCATTTTGGCTGTGTTTTTTGCAAAGAAGCCATGACCGATATTGCCGAGAAAAGAAAAGGGTTTGAAGCACAGGGCTTCGAAATTGTGTTTGTCCACATGTCCGATACAGAAACGGCCAACGAGTATTTCAAGCGTTTCAAATTGCCCGGCATCAAGTTCATCAACGATCCGAACAAACGTTTTTACACGGCCTTTGGCTTGTTCCGGGGCTCTTTCAATCAGCTTTATGGCCTGCAAACTTGGATTCGTGGGTACAAACTAAAAAGGGAAAAAGACTTTGAACTGGAACTCGCCAAAAAGCTGGGCGACTCCACCCAAATGCCTGGCGTCTTTATCTTAATGGACGGTGAAATCAAGGAGAAATTCATTCACCGCAATGCTGCCGAACGACCAGATTATGAAAAATTGTTGGATTGCTGCGTACAATAAAGCTGGTTTCGGGAAAATAGGAATATCAAACTGATGTAAAATGTTTGCCCGTTATTCCTTCGCCTCTCTTGCCCTACCTTTGCTTGTCAAAATATAGATACTTCCATAAAAATAACTTCTTCATGCCCGGCAACACTTTCGGTCACTTCTTCCGCATCACCACTTTTGGGGAATCCCACGGCGCCGCCATTGGTGTCATAATAGATGGCTGTCCAGCTGGTCTTGACTTGGACACGTCATTTATCCAAAAAGAACTGGACAGGCGGCGGCCCGGCCAATCTAAACTGGTGACCCAGCGGAAAGAAAGCGATACGGTCGAGGTCCTCTCTGGTGTGTTTGAAGGGAAGACCACCGGTACCCCCATTTCCCTCCTCATCCGCAATGCCGATGCCCGCTCGAAGGATTACAGCCACATTGCTGATAAATTTCGACCCTCTCATGCCGACTTCACTTTTCAGGAAAAATATGGTATCCGGGATTATCGGGGAGGGGGGCGCTCGTCGGCTCGGGAGACCGCAGCCCGGGTGGCTGCCGGTGCCGTTGCCAAACTGTTTTTACAAAAAAACAACGTCGACATTAAAGCCTACGTGAGCAGGGTAGGGGACATTACGGTTGAAAAAAATTACCAAGAACTTGATCTGTCCAAAGTGGAAGCAACCCCTGTCCGCTGCCCCGACTTGGAGATCGCAGAACGCATGACCGATCTTATTTTACAAATAAAAAAGGCAGGTGATACCATTGGTGGCTATGTTACTTGTGTCATCACAGGTTGCCCAACCGGACTTGGCGAGCCCGTTTTTGATAAAATCCACGCCGACTTAGGCAAGGCGATCCTCAGCATTAATGCTTGCAAAGGGTTTGAAATTGGATCTGGTTTCGCTGGTGTGACCATGCGAGGCTCAGAACACAACGATCCTTTTTATCAAGAAGAAGGTAAAATAAAAACCCGGACCAACCGCTCTGGAGGGGTGCAAGGTGGCATTACCAACGGCATGGACATTTATTTCAACGCCGCCTTCAAGCCTGTGGCCACGATCGTACAGGCCCAAGAGTCTGTCAATGAAGCGGGTGAAAAAACGGAGGTGCAAGGCAAAGGCCGCCACGATCCCTGTGTGCTCCCCCGTGCCGTGCCGATTGTGGAGGCAATGGCGGCGCTGGTGGTGGCGGATCATTTGTTGCGGCAGCGGGGGGCGAGGGTATGATCGGCTGATAAAGGACTAAGTTTTAATAGTTAAAAATTCGTTGACCATTTGTAGGAATTTCAAGACCTTCATTATTCTAAATAATCCAACAAAATCTCATCGGTGAAAATCAGCGTCGTCCCAATCCTCTAATCATTTTGATGGAACTGGAGGATTTACTCTGTCCTTAATGGTAATCGGAGTGTCTTTTAGAATAGGAGTTTGCAAAATTATTTATATGTTACTACCTCCCTCCTAATTTACCATCTATAACGAATACGCTCAAAAATTGCTTCCAATTCAGGGTCATGGTTGAGGTCAGGCAAATTCCCCATTTCTTTGATTTCCTCTTCCAAATATTCTATCCTGTCGATTGTCGAAGGGTGAGTACTTAATCTGCTATCACGCTCAGTTTGTTTTTCGATTTTTTTCAGTTTTTTCATGAGCGATAGCATCCCGTTCGGGTCAATATTTTTTCCTCGAATAAATTCCAAGCCTTTTAAATCTGCCTCCTTTTCAAATTGTCGGGAATATTCCATGTTGATCAATAAGTTGGATTTATCCATAATCTCCTCTTTCAGGTTTTTGCTAAAAAAAACATGGGTGAATATCTCATAACCCAGACTTCTTCCGACGCTCCTCAGCCCGTGGTTTTCCTCAATATGAATATATTCATGGGCAAGCAATGCAGCCAGTTCAGTATGGTTTTCCAGTTTGTTTAATAGTCCCGTATTTATGAAGATATATTTTCCGGGAGTGGCAAAAGCATTGGGCTCATAAGATTTAAGCACATAAACTTTAATACCTTTTGGAAAATCCAGTTTGTTGGCATATTCATTTATCAAGTCTGTCTTATCTTCGTCTATATTATTATCGTATATGACTTCATTTCTCACTTTCTTCCCAAGTTCGATTGAAAACTCTTCAGGCAAGGCACCAATAAATACGTCCGAGACAAAAGGGATACCGTCAGTATAAGCAACTGTTGTGATTAACAGGAATGAACAAGCAATAATGGCAACGGAAACTATGACCTTTACCACCCATCTGGCAGCTCTAATCGCTATTCCTCTTTTTTTTTAACAACCACTGTACCCATTGCCTTATCATATAAGTTTTGTTTGTCCTCATCCCATAATAGCCAGATGATAGGCAATATAAAATATCCAAGAATATTCTTCAAAACTTCTCTTGCAATCCCATTGACAGGTTGTTTCATATCCACTCCATTCTTCAATGAGATAACTTTAAGACCGAATATTTTGTGGCCAATATTACCGCCCCATAGCGGATACATCAAGCCTCCGATGATTACAGCGATTGTCGTATCAACTATAAAACCGAAAAGTGAAAAGTAACTGTCACCTGCCCCATATTCTCCTTTCGTAAGGATGGAAACAGGTACAAGAATGATTAAAGTGCCGATGAACGCAGCGACGAATCGCTCCCACCTTGTGGCTAAGTTGTAGCCATGATATTTTGCAGTGGTACTATTTGAGTAGGAAGGTGGAGTAGGTATTGGGATGGCAGGGGGGGCTTTTTTATAGGCTGGAGGTACTGTTTTCAAAATCTCCTTGAGCATTGGGATGTCCTTTGCTTTAGCCCAATCATCTAAACCTTGGGTCCAAACTGGGGTGTCCTGATAAATTTTCTTGTGGCTAAGTTCTTCTAGGGTGTAAGGGCCACATTGGGTGTCGTTTTCAATTAGGAAATATGCCATAGTATGCTAGTAATTTAACTGAGGGGAAATGATAAATAGATAGGTGGGAAGGTATAAGGGTTGGCTTGCAATAATAATGCCGCCAACTGCTAAAAAAAGGTTCTAAAGAGGAGGCATTTGTCGCAGTTTCAGGATGGGACAACAGTTTAAATAAAAAAGCCACCCGCATTACAGGTGGCTTCTTTATTAGAAATAATCTTGGTCTATAAACCAGTTTCTCTTATTTCGTCCTCACCAAACGATGGAAGTAGCTGTTCATCCCGTTTTGTATTCTCAAGAAATAAATGCCTTCGCTCAAATCGCCAACATGTATAGTAGAGGTTTGACTGGCGACTTTTGTTTCGTTGATCAGCCTGCCGTTTGCATCGAACAATGAAACAAGCACAGGCTCGTTTAGCATTTCTGGAAATTCAATGGTAAATAAATCATTGAATGGATTTGGGTAAATATTGATCCCAGCATCCGCTGCGGCCAAGGTTTCAACACCGACCAAACCTCCAAATTGAACATCATCCCAGTAGTAGGTCTTTTCCCCTGCGTCAGCGCCAGTCGTTCCAAAATTGAAGAAGATGGAGACTTTGTTATAGGTGTTGGCCACGTTCAACGCAGCTGTACCGGGAGCCTCATTGCTGAAATCAAACTCCAGTGTTTCCCAAGCACCTGCCATAGTGGTGTTTGTCTCTGTTTCAACACTGATCGTACCGTCGGCGGCATTTTCCACTTTCAATCGGATCGGCGTATTGGCATCCGGTGACCATACCCGCACTGTCATTTTAGTTTCGCTTGTAGTGAACGGAACCGGATTGGCCAAGCCGTTACCACCGTTGGTGGTGCCAGCCCACAGTTCGGCTCCTGCCGTTTTGATGGCTTTTCCTACCGTATTAGTTGCGTCGGTCGGGTCGACGACGATGGAAGAGGCGTTGCCGCCAAAATCTGCCAGTGCGTAGTCTACCGTAGCTGTGTCCTCGAAAGTAATAGGTAGGTCGACCTTGGCCAAGTTGCTGCCACCGCCGCCCGTGAATTTCACGTCGTCCCAGTAGTAGGTCTTTTCGCCTGCGGTGGCTCCATCAGTGCCAAAGTTGAAGAAGATGGAAACCTTGTTATAGGTGTTGGCCACGTTCAGGGCGGCTGTACCTGATGCTTCATTGCTGAAATCAAATTCCAATGTTTCCCAAGCGCCTGCCATCGTGATAACTGCCTCCGTTTCCACACTGATGGTTGGATCGGCGGCATTTTCCACTTTCAAACGGATAGGGGTGTTGGCATCTGGCGACCACACCCGAACGGACATCTTGGTGTCGGTGTCGGTGAACGGAATGGGAGTTGCCAAGCCGTTGCCACCGTTGGTGGTGCCGGCCCAAAGTTCGGCGCCAGCAGTTTTGATGGCTTTTCCCACCGTGTTGGTTGCGTCGGTCGGATCGACGACGATGGAAGAGGCGTTGCCTCCGAAGTCCGTCAGATCGTAGTTTACGGTAGCCGTGTCCTCGAAAGTAATCGGCAGGTCGACTTGGGCCAAATTGCTGCCACCGCCGCCAACGAATTTCACGTCGTCCCAGTAATAGGTTTTTTCGCCCGCATCAGCACCTGTTGTTCCAAAATTGAAAAAGATAGAGACTTTGTTGTAAACATTGGCCACGTTCAAGGCCGCTGTTCCGGGGGCTTCATTGCTAAAATTAAACTCCAATGTCTCCCAAGCGCCTGCCATTGTAGTGACAGCCTCGGTCTCCACGCTGATAGCACCGTTGGCAGCATTTTCCACTTTCAGGCGGATGGGGGTGCCAGCATCGGGTGACCAGACCCGCACGGACATTTTGGTGTCCAATGACGTGAATGGGATTGGGGTAGCGAGTCCGTTGCCTCCATTAGAAGTGCCGGCCCAAAGTTCAGCGGTAGCTGTTTTAATGGCTTGCCCAACTAGGTTGGTCGCATCTGTGGGATCAACGACGATGGCCGAAGCGTTGCCACCGAAATCCGTCAGGGCATAATCAACCGTGGCGGTGTCCTGAAAGGTGATGGGCAGGTCAACTTGCGCCTTTCCTGTTCCACCATCAAATTGCTCAATGTCGTCGACATAAAAGGTGAAATTGCCGGAGCCGTCACCTACCGTCCCAAGGTCAAAAATGAAAACCAATTTTTGATAAGACTCGGCGGTATTGATGGCGGTAAAATCATAAACCAGTTCTTCCCATGCATTGCCAACGGTGGTCGTTGCTTCCTTTTCAAGAGCAATGGCTCCGTTGGTCAGATTTTCAACTTTCAAGAGAACTTTTCTACCAGCACCCGGCGTCCAAACCTTCATTTTGAAGTGTTTATTGGTAGAAAAATCAATGGGGGCTTCCAATTCCATCAAGCTACCGCCCCAAGGGTCACCGGCATTTTTTATCATGCGGCCAACTTTGGCGGTGGTATTAATCCCGGACATGTCGGGGTTGTCTTGTACGGACATTTCACCACCGCTAAAATCGGTGAACGAATAGGTAACAGTCGTCGATTCAAAATCAATCGGTAGGTTAATCTGCGCATACCCAAAATAGGATAGGAGCAGCAATAATGGTAGGGTAAAATTTTTCATCATGAATTTATTTTGATTTAAAATAATTATAAAAATTAACTGCCTAAACAAAATGCTTGGTTAGGCAACCAATGGTTGCTGTTTTTCAAAATTTCAATGCGCCATGCTTATCCCATAGGCCCCAATAGGCCCCCACATCACCCTCTGCGCCGACTTTCCAAGACTCATCGAAAGAGGAGAAATAAAAAATATCAATGCCCTCCGCCCGCGACCAATCTTGGGTATTGATAAAATATTTCATGGCATTTTCCTCAGTGGGAACGGAGCCATCCAGGCTTTGCCCCTGGTTCGGCCAGCCTGTTTCGGTGATGATTACTTTTTTGCCATTGGCGGCCTGCACTGCCTGTTGGTACATCTGTTTCATGTAAACCAAAGAGTAGTCGATATGGCAACCCTCCCAGAAGGGGTAGCAGTTGGACAAAATGACGTCACAAGCTTCGGTGATTCTGGGGTGGGCGGAAAATTCATAGTAGGCGTCCACATACCCGACGGGCACTCCCGGAATGGCTTTTTTAACCCGGTGGAGATAATCCAATAGCTCTTCCTCGTTCAGGTCTTTGCGGTAGAGCACCTCATTGCCCACGGCCGCAATGTCCACCTGTCCTTGTTTGGCCAATTCTATCAGGCCTGCAATCTCTTGTTCGTTCAGGTCTTTGTCTTTTCCCAGCCATGCGCCGACCAGTGTTTTTAGGCCGAACTCACGGGCCACTTGCGGCACCAGTTCGTTGCCCTCGATGCAGGAGAAAGAACGGATCCATTTCGTGTATGGGGCAATGACCCCCATCCGTCGCCTGACTTGTTCAACAGTTAAAACATCGCCTGGTTTTTGTCCTTCTTCATAAGCGCTGTAACAAAGGCCGTGCATGCCGCCTTCCAACGTTTGCCGAAAGAGTGCTTTTAGTTCTGCGGGCGATTTTTTAGAATAATCGATCCCCGAAAGGGCTAAGTATTTTCCTGGTCTGAGTGACATAGTTTTTTAGACTTTATGCTGAAATTAGGAAATTAGAAATTGATAATCAGGGATTTAATTTCCAATTTCCCAATTTCTTAATTTCCAATATTCAATATTTAGGTTTCTCATTTTTGTCCCAAAGCCCCCACTGCGTACCGACAATCCCTTCCTGATAAATTTTCCAAGACTCATCAAAGGACGAGAAGTAGAACAGTTCAATGCCTTCCTCCTTGGCCCACTGTTGGGTGTTGATGAAGTATTTCATGGCATTTTCAGCCGAAGGCTGAGCCTCCAACACTTCTTTCCCTTTGCTTGGCCATCCGGTTTCGGTGATGATCACTTTTTTGCCATTGGCCGCATGTTTGGTCAGTTCATACATGTGCTGGATGTAAAGCAAAGCGTGGTCGTTGTCCGCCCCTTCCCAGAAAGGGTAGCAGTTGATTAGCACCACATCGCAGGCAGCCGTCAGGGCAGGTTTTTCTAAGAAATGATAATAGGCATCCACGTAGCCCACTGGGATGTTTTTGGGGAGCAATGCTTTTACCTGGTTGATGTATTGGATGAGTTCTTGTTCGGACAATTCATTGCGCAGCAAAACTTCATTGCCCACGGCGGCAATGTCCACCAAGCCATCGTTGGCCAATTTTACAAGCGCCTTTATTTCCCTGTCGTTCCGTTCCTTGTCGTTGCTGATCCAAACGCCCACCATCGTTCTCAAACCTTTGTCGTGGGCGATCCTGGGGATCAGTTCATTGCCTTCGGTACAAGAGAACGAGCGGATCCATTTGGTGTAAGGCATGATGATTTCCATGCGGCGGCGAATCTGGGATTCGGATAAAATATCGCCTGTTTCTTGGCCTTCCACATAAGGGCTGAAGCATAGCCCGTGCAGGCCGTTGTTCAACGTTTTGGAAAACAAGGACTTGATTTCTGCGGTTGTTTTACCGCTAAAATCCATTCCAGCCAAAGTGTTTAAATCGAATCCTTTTTCTTTTAGCAATTGAAGTTTGCCGGGCAAATAAGCGGACGAACCTTTCAGTCCCTCTTTTTTCCGGTTGATGGCTGCCCGTATTTCATGGGACTTTTCTTCGGTGACATCATAATCCCGCATGACGTACATCGCAATGAGCGTCCCCATGATCGGCAATCCAGAAAAGAAAGCCCGCAGACCGGTAATTGCATCTTCTTGTTCAACACCCGGTACCCCTTCCTTAAATCCTACGATGGAAATGATAACCCCGCTCAAACCCCCAGCAATGGCAAAACCAAACTTGACCATCCACCAATAAATAGCCCCGAAAATGCCCTCCCGGCGTTTACCCGTATTCAATTCATCCAAATCGATAACATCGGACGTCATGGACATCATCAGCGTAAAAAGACTTCCAATTCCAAAGGAAAAGAAGGGCAGGGCAAAGATGAACATGTAAGGTTTCCCAGGGATAAAGAGGAACCAGAGCAATAGGTAGCCAATAATGGAAATACCCTGCGACCAGAGGAAGGCCCTCTTTTTGCCGATTTTGCGCGACATCCAAGTCACAATGGGAATGACGAGAAATGTGGTGGACAACGCCCCCAAACTGCCAAAAAGCGTTGGCCAGTATCCTTGATTAGCGGCTACTGCATCCCCATTGAACAAGTGGTAAACAATGACAAAGAAGGTGAAAGTCGCTACCGTATTAAAGGCATTAAATATGAAAAAAGTAGAAATGCAAAGTTTTCTAAATGGTTTGATCCTCAGCGCTTCTTTGAAACCCAAGATGATTTCATTAAAACTTCCACCAATATTTTTCAGGTTTAATTCCGAATAGTTTTCGTTTACCGTGGATTTGCTTTTTATAAAAATAGCCGGGACCATGGCCACCAGCATTAGGATGATGCCTGTCCATACGGCGAGGGTTCTAGTGGCACTTTCAGCGGTTGGAAACCACCCATCGGGGCCGTTGTCGTACATAATCACCCAGAACCAAGGCGCTATTACCCATGCCCACTGGCCGATCCATTGCGCTACGGCCATGATGTTGGTGCGCTCGTGGAAGTCGTCGCTCATTTCATAACCCATCGCCACATAAGGCACACTAAAAATGGTCAGCCCCAGGTAGAACATAAAAGACCAGAATATGAAATAAGCAAAGTTGTAATTTACCCCATTTTCCTTGTAAAGCTGCCACATGATGACAAAGGAAATCCCCATGATAATAGCGCCGATAAAAACGTACTGCCTGCGCCTGCCCCATTTGGATTTGGTATTATCCGAAATGAAACCCATGATGGGGTCGGTGAAAGAATCAAAAATCCTTGGGAAGAAGTAAATGACACCCCACATCCAACCCGGAAAGCCTAAGTTTTGTACCAGTACGACCATGAATATCCCCAAGGCTGCTGGGAACATCTGATTGGCAAGCATCCCTAACCCAAAGGCAACCTTTTGCCCGAAGGGTACTGTATGTGTAGCTGTTGTTTTTGCATTACTCATTGTTGGTGTTTCGTTTATTTGTTAGAATAGTTTGGATTGCTTTGCCGCTGATTTTCAAGGGGGTAGATTGCTCGCCGAGGGAAAGCAATAATGTTTTTTCTTTTTCCGTTGGGTTAAAAACCACTACCGCGATCGAACCATCAGGGTTTTGCGCTGCAGTGACCAGCAAATCAGCATCTGGGTTTTCAAATCCGATTCTTACCGCACCGGGGCGGATGAATTTGCTGAAATGAGCTAACGTGTAATAAAGCGGTGTGTAATAGACCTCGTCGTTTTCTGGGTCGACGATGACCGGGGCGACGCACCAGTTTTTAAACCAATTGGGGCCACCCTGCTTGTCCAACACCATGTTCCAATCGATCCAGCCATCCACCCAATTGTTGAGGCAGCCAATGATGTCCCCTGCATAGCGGTTGACCGGGACGTATTTTGGGTGCAAATGTTTATCTTCTTCTGGCGCCCAGTCCCACCCCCAGTCGGTGGCTTCCTTGCTCCAATACCAAGCGTCGTCCTGCCACTTGGGGACTTCGGCATCCACGCAGGCTTCCGCTTGGATGAGGTATTTGCCGGGGGCTTTGTTGTGCGCATATTGCAGGGCTTCGGGAAATACTTCGTAGGTGCTGGCGTACCAGTGAATGGCGGTGCCGTGGAAGTATTTGGAGGAAGCTTCATTTTGGAACATCACATCTACCCATTCCTGCAAATGCTCCCGGTTTTGGTCGTAGCCTAAAATCTTCACTTGGGCTTTGCCATCGGCCTCCAGTTTTGGGCCCAAATGGTTTTGCACGAAAAGGGTCATTTCTTCCGGAGTATAGTGCATGCTTTCCCAATTGTTCCCATTTCCCAGAGGCTCGTTTTCCACCGTGATGCCCCAGATGTCAATGCCTTCCGCCCGGTAGGCATCGATGTATTTTGAAAAAAACAAGGCCCAGGTATCGTAATATTCCGGCAGTAGTTTTCCCCCAACATAAGCGTTGTTGTCCTTCATCCACGGTGGCGCCGTCCAAGGGGAGGCGAGGATTTTGAAGCCTTCATTGGAAATGGCCATGGCGTCCTTTATCATGGGGATGAGGTCGTCCCGATCCTCTTCGATGGAAAAACTGTCCAACATTTTATCCCCTTCCACGGGGGCATAAGAATAGTTGCTTAGGGAAAAATCGCAGGAGTTGATATGGGTGCGGGTCAGGGAATAGCGGGCGCCGTTTTCGCCAAAGTAGGCTTCTAAAATCTTGTTGCGGTTTTGCTGGCTCAGCTTGTTCAACAACGAAGCTGATGATTCGGTGAAAGCGCCCCCGAAACCAGTTATGGTCTGGAATTTTTCATCGGGCAACAACTTGACACTGACGGCTTCTTCCCCTGTGGGAAATGCTGTGATCGGTTGGAGTTTGTTGCCGTTGACGGAAGTTTCATAAACCTCCACTGCCAACTTGTTTTCTGTTGTCGTACAGGCATTTAGCATGACTATTAAGGGCAAGATGAAGTTGTATTGTAGTGTTGTTTTCATGATAAAGTTTTCGTTCTTTGACAAATAGCATGGAACGGATCAAATAATCAGGGTTTTAAGAGAGTGGAAAATTTTTTTTAAAATTTTCCACTCTCTTAAAACCCTGATGGAGAGGGAGGTGAAAAAATAAAAAATTTTCAATTTTTTATTTTTTCACCTCCCTCTCTCCTTGTTTTTTCTGCTCCACGGAATTTGTCAAAGAACCAAAGTTTTTTAATCAAAACGATTTAGTCGCTGCTCTGAAAGTGCCCTTTACTTAACAGGCGGCAGCAAAACCCCTTGCAGCAAAGCCGCCTCATCGCCGCCATACGTTTTCCCGATGGTTTTCCCGTCCCTGCTCAGTCCCTGAAAAACCCCTTTGTCCACCAAATCCCAAAGGGCATATTTGGCTTGGCCGTCAATGGTGAACAGGCCAAAGTGGTTTTCCGAACCAGCGGGGTTTCCAGCGTCTTTCCAGATTTCATCAAAGGCTTCAAAGTAAAAACAGGAAATCCCGTTCTTGTCGGTCCAGTCCCGGATGAGATGGTAGTACAACGCCTCTTTGTACTCATCGCAAGCCTTCGAACCTTTTGGGCCATACAAGCCGTCGGAAGAACTGGCCCATCCCGTTTCGCCGATATGGATCGGCTTTTCTATCCCTAAACTCTTCATGTAACCCACCACGCTCTGGTATTGCGAAATAGCGTAATCCCGTGCACGGATCATCGCCGCTTCGATCTTGACTTGGTCGGATAATTTTTCTTCACCCGCAAAATTTCCCCAAAAAGCAGGGTTGTAATGGGTGTCGTGCATCGGGTAGGTGTGCATGGACACATAATCTACGGCTTCGATGAGTTTGGTCAAATCCTCCACATGGTATTCACTTCCGCCGCCGCCCCAAGAGGCGAAATTATCGGAGCTGGTGATCCAAAGATCGGCGGGCAGTTGGCCTGCTTTTTTTAATTCCTGCAGTTGGTTGACGTATTTTAAAATGACCCTAGGCTGCACAAAATAACTGGCTGCCCATTTGACCATCGCTTCGTTGCCAACGGCAATGATTTTGACAATGTCGGGGTATTGGTTGGCCATGTCCACCGCCCGTTGGATTTCGGCGGCATTGGCTTCGGCATCTTCAGCATCATGGTTGGGTGGCTGGTTGGTCCAGGCGTTTTGGCAATCAATCCAGGCGCCCAACATGACGTACATTTCAAAATTGGTGTCCTCCTGTTTCAGTTCATGGATGGCTTTCAGCAAATTGGCGGCCTCCGCCAGCTTGGTATTGTAAGTGCGCAACACCTTGATATTCATGGCGGCGAGGATTTTCAGGTCCTCTTTCAGTTGCCCGACAGTGGGCTGTTGGTCACGGCTTTTTTCCCGGTAACCACCAAAGGAAATGGCTTGGTAATCGGGGTTGCCTAAAATGTCTTTTGCAGTCAATTGCTTTTGTGTTTGTGGTGGTTGATTAGCTTGTTCAGGCGGATGCGTGTCGCATGAAAAACTGAGAGCCAAAGCCAACACCGTCACTATGGTTTGCCATCGTATTGTTTTCATGCTATCGCAAGATTGTTTCCTTAACTTGAACATTGATCCGAACGACTTCACCTGTCCGCTGGAATATTTCCCGGCTGGTGTGGGCGTCTATGTTCAAATTTTTGGAAGTGGTTGAAGTGTTGTTTTTATGCACGATTTCCAGCCCGTTTTCCGCTGCCAAATGGTACACGATCGGTACTTGGCAATAGGTGAAACAAAGCGCTCCTTTTTCCAAAGGCAATTGTTGGTGCGTGCCACGGACGTCGACGTACCCGAAAACTTTGGCAGCGCCGAGGAACTCGTTTTTCCGCAACAAACAGGGGTTGAAATGCAGCTCACCATTTTTTACAAATACGCCCAACTCGCCGAACCTGCTCAGAATGTCCTCTTTTACCTGTCCCGTCATGCCAGGTTGTTGTGCCCCTTTTCCTGCTGGCGTGTGGGAATAAGGATCGGTCGGAAAAGCGCCGTAAAGCGAGGGTGATTTATGCACGCCGATGCCTTCGTTGATTTCGTAAAAATGCTCCAGCAGCCTGCCAACGGTCTCCCCGCTTTCCCCATTCTCGACAGCTTTCAGGCAAACTTCCTCCACGGCCAACAGCAACTTCGACACCATGTGCCAATAGATCGACCCCAAGCCTTCGTAGCCAAAAAAAGTACCCGACCTACCAGTGAATGCCTTGTGGTTGAAAATGTCCTCGAAGATTTGTAGTACCTGTTTTTTATCTTTCTCAACGAGGGGGGCGTACTTCGTATCGGAAAGTTTTTCCAAGGCGCTTTTCAGGTCATTGGCATTTTTAAAATTGCCGTTGAAGTGGTGTACGCCTTTGATGTCTTTTTGTAGGATGTCCAAATTGCCGTCGCTCACCAATTGTTGGAGCAAAGTTGATTGAGCGACCGCTTTTTCGGGTACATTGTTTTTTTCAAAAAAGCCCGGTAGGTTTTTGTTTGGATAAAGTAAGTAACTGTATTGATCCTCCCGGAAAAGCTGGCTGTTCTTCAAACCATCAAGTACTTCCAACGCCTCTTGAGCCGACAAATACTTGGAACTCAGCACGGCCACCTGCCCTTCCAACATTTCACTCAAATAGGAGATGGAAATTTCGTTGCCGTTTTCGACGGTCATCAAATTGTAGGCATGGTACAGGCCATCCGTCCGCTTATTAGCGTTGATGGAATGTTCCAAATATTGGAGGCTCAGGTCGCAGAAGCGGCGGAGGCTATTTAGCGAAATTGTTCTTTTATTTCCCCAAAAAGTTTGCTTGTAAATGTGCGTGCGGTATTCGCTGCCAGCTTGCCCCAGTCCATCCAAAACCAGCTTGCGGTCGTGGTCGTTGATTTTTCCGGAAAGGAGTTGCTGGTGGTCTTCCAGTGTCTGCACCACACTTTTGTAAAAGACAATCAGCTCGTTGGAAATACTGACCCGTTCCATGTCCGAATTGGCCAGCAGTTTTTTGAAAAAATGTAAAAACCGCCGCAGGTAGCAGAGGGTCACCATCGAGACACCGTTACCTACGAGGGCATTGTTGGCGTCGTTCCATTCGGGGCGCTGGGTGTTCATCCAGATGCCGCCTTCGGGGATGAAATTGGACATCTTGGCCAGCACCGTCGCCAGTATTTTTTCGACAAAAGTTACGGTGTAAATGGACTTGTTTTCATCCTGCAACAAAGCCCCGTCCGCCCCTATTTTCTCTTTCAACTGATGTATGCGCCGATCCAGTTCATGGTCAAATTCAATCGTGTCTTTGGGGTTTTGCAGGGTGTCTGCGTAGCTTTTGATTTTGTAAGGCACATTGGCATACACGAACAGTTCTTGGTCAAAATAGCTTTCCAATTTGCCGGGTGCATGGTCTTCCATGAACTCCAAAAACTTCAACAAATAAATGATCTGGTGGTCGCCCCAATAACCGATGTACGACCAAGGGTTGTCCGGCTCGATGGCCTCCCAGTCGAACCCATCTTTGGTCACCCGGTAGGGATTGTAGCCATCGAAAGTAGTCGCATTCAAAAACTTGTGGATCATGCTCTCGATGAACTCCGGGTAGGAATGTGCCAACGCTTCCCAGTTTTGGAAAATGTCCCGCCAGTTGCCCTCGTAGTCGAGGATTTTGGAGCCGTCTTCGCTACGAGTGTTGATGGAAAACTTGTTCCACGGGCGGCTGGGGTCGCCGTGCCGGCGGCTGAACTTCAATGGCATGTATTCCAAACAGAGCCTTTTGAAATTGGCGTCCTCACTTTGAGCCGCCAATTTTTTCAAATCGGAAAGCGAAAAAATGTCGGGCAGTTCAGCAATGGTAGATTTTACATTTTCAAAAACATCCTTATTGGCTTTCGATAAATATTTGCTGAAATCCCATTTTTCGATTTGGTAATTATTATCGAAAATGCCGCCCCGCATGATGTTGAAGAGGGCATTGGAAAAATGGCGGGTATCCCGGCGGTCGTCGGCGGTGAGTTGCAGCCCATCGGCAGCCGCATTGAGTTCGATCAGTCGTTGGGTGCCAGCTTCAATGTCTTGATTGATGAGTTGGCCTAACTGTTTTTCGTGTTTTATTTTTTCTGAAAGTCGGGCGACGGCAGCGTGGTTTTGGTTTACGTTCGCAACTATCATCCACTCCTTTTCTGCGCCCGGCGCAAGGGAAATTTCAGCTGCTAAAAAATAAGCGCCTTTCTCTGCTTTGACGTCTGTTTCCTGCGTGACGGGCAAGCCTTTTCTGAAATTTTTGAGTTGGAGGGAGGAAAGCAAATAGGTCGGGGCGTTCAAGCCGAGCGACCAAACAGTGTTGGCTTTTAGGGCTTCGCTGGGTTCTGCTTTATCAACAATGATGGCACTCAGCGCAAAAATGCCCAAACCCGTTGTGGCATCCAGTTCGCTCCGTTTGTAGGCGTCCACCAGGTTGCTGGCGCTGTTTTGCAAATCACTGCTGACCCCGTAAGGCATCAAGTTTTGGATGCCATCCAATACCGAAACACGGACTTCCTGCGCTGCCTTATTGATCAGTTTTGACTTTCTGACAAAACCGAACTGGTCACTGGAATTCCACTCGTACTGAAAGGTCAGATGCAGGTCGTGGTTTTCTTCCTCAAAAAGGATTTTATTTCCGTAAATGCTTTTGTACAAATTCCGGCTGACCTTGTACATCCCATCGAACCGCTCGGAGAAGGGTTCCCAAATATGGGAGGCTGTTCCGTCATGAACCCTGAAAATGGACTTGCTGCCCGTCATTTCAGCAGACTCGGTAATCTTGTCGTCGGTGTAATAAGGAAACAGCGCATATTCAGCATTTTTGCGCCCGGCACTCAAGCCGCCATTGCTGGAAATGAACAGCCAATGGTCGGAGTCGCTGACGATGCTCATAAAAAATGGGCGCAGCGCATCACTGTTTGAAATTTTAAAATAGTGTTCGTTGCCGATTTGGACTTGATCAAGTCCGGTAGTATTTGTTGTTTTTTCGTTTTTCATAAATATGTTTTTGCCTTAATTCTGACACTCAATTATTCTCTTTGTACACCCTGACATAATCCACCAGCATGGTCTGTGGGAAAACGGTATTGGGGCCTACTGGCCCAACAAAATTCCCACCTACTGCCATATTTAAAATAATGAAAAACGGCTGATCGAAAACCCATTCTCCATCCACATCTTCTGGGGTGATTTGATTGTACAAAACATCATCCACGTAAAAATTGATATAATCCGGCCCCCACTCAATTCCAAATATATGGAAGCCTGTATCAAATCGATCATTAGGCAAAATGTACTCTTTACTCACGGACTCTCCGGCAGAATAACCCGGCCCGTGTACCGTTCCAACGAGCGTTGAAGGGGCTTGTCCACGATATTCCATAATATCTATTTCGCCGCATTGTGGCCAACTCACTTCATCAATATTACTGCCCAGCAACCAGAACGCTGGCCATATACCTTGTCCCCAAGGCAATTGAATTCGTGCTTCAAAGCGACCATACTGTTGTTCCACTTTACCCTTGGTGGTTATCCGGGCAGAGGTGTAACCAGAACCCTGAAAAGATTCTTGACGTGCAGTGATGTGCAACATACCTCCTTCCACTTTGATGTTTTCCGGACGGTCGGTATAATACTGAAGTTCATTATTTCCCCAACCATTATCGCCTGTTCCAATTTCAACATTCCATGAAGCGGCATCAACAGGGCCATCCGTATCAAAGTTGTCCTCAAACGTGAGGTTGGTGAAAGTGGTCACCGTTTGGGTTTCGTCCGTTTCACAGCTGGAAATCAGGAACATGAAAGCCAATGATGAAATAATAATGCTGATAGGGGAGGTATATTTTTTTGCAAGAAATGGAGTTTGCATTTTTATTATTTTTTATTGATTAATGAGAATTAGGGGTTAGGGTCGGCTGGTGAAAATCAATGGATTAAGGATAAGACTTTCCAAGTTTTCAAAACTTGGAAAGTCTAAAATGCTGCTGAAAATTATTGTTGGTAAAAATAAACGTTATCAACGTAAAGCGTTCCAGCACCAGTAGGTAGCCCAGAAAGAATGAGCTGCGCCATGTGGGAAGTGCTGTTCAATCCAGCAAAATCTGAAAGTGAGAGGTCATAAGAAACCCATGATCCTTGAGGTAGATTGTCAAATACCAATTCATGCTCCGAATCATCACCACCCTGAAAAGCTCCATCCGCACCAAAATCAACCCATTTGATTCTAAAAGTGGTCATATTCGGCGTCCATATATCTACATGAAAATGGGTCATGGAAGAAGCATCAATCAAATTGCCACCAGTGGTTTCGATGCCGACGAAATCAAGACCGGAATATTTTTTTGTGTCATTTCCCTGAATTTGAACATCCTCCAAATTGGCTGCCGACCAATCTGTTTTCCATGTATCAACAGGGACATTGGTATAGGCATTACTGAACATGGAAATGACATTGGCTGCATTTTGGGTCGGTGTTGGAGCAGCGGTAGTTGGATCGACACCTCCACTTGAGCTTTTATAGAAATAAATGTTATCCAAATAAATATCCCCGTTTCCATCAAATTTAAACTGAATTAGATCAGCAAGGTCAACCGGGGAAAAATCTCCCAGCGGGATGTCAACACTCGCCCAACCAGAAGTTGGTACTGATAAAGTTTTTGGCGTTTCAATTGGTCCAGGACTAATCAAATATACATTCAGGGCAGAGGAGTTGGCCGTCCAATAATCTATGTGCAAAAACTCCATTCCACTCACATCTGCACTGCCATTTAGTTCCAAACCTTGGAAATTCAACCCTCCATAGCGCAGTGTATTATTACCAGCAATATTGACTTCTGAAACTTGAGTGGCTTGTCCCCAATCTGGGTTAAGATTAGAATTTAGATTGGAGTATGCATCACTGAAAATTGAAATGACATCGGCTGCATTTTGCGTTGGTGCTGGAGCAGCTACCGTTGGCCCTGTAGGGCCTCCGGTTCCACCACCATCATCATAGAAGTAAATATTATCAACATAGATATTGGATATGGTCGCATCTGAAATAAACACGATCTGGGCTAAGTTGGAGCGTCCGGTGAGGCCCGCCAAATCTGAAAAAGCAACATCAAGGCTATACCATTGACCATTTGCTAAATCGGAATTGTCAAGTGTAATTTCACCAGCAGAATCGTCGCCGGTTCCAAATGTATTATCCGGGCCAACATCAGCAATTCTTATAATCAAATAGTCGTCAGGATCCAAATTTTCTCTGGGTTGAATATCCACGTGAAAGTGGGTCATCGAAGAAGCATTAATTGTCGGAACGTCTACTAGGAATTGGATGCCTACAAAATTCAACTCTGTATAGGCAATAATGTTATCCCCATTGATATTGACATCATCCTGACCAAGGGTCGTTTGATAAGGCGCCCAATAACCGTTATAATAGTCCACTGGCTCATTGACATACACATCTGAAAAAATAGAGATTACATCCGATGGGTCTTGTGTAGGTGTTGGGGCGGAACCAAAACTTCCTGTTACCGTAACTCTTGCGGAACCTTTAGCCTCTATACCACCTAACGTGGCCGTGATAACTGCATTACCACTGCTCACTGCTGTAATCACACCTTGATTGTCAACGGTCGCTACACTGGGATTGGAAGAAGTAAACTCGAAGTAAGCTGGAGCGACACTAATGGTTTGGTCCTGCCCATTGTCCAAATTAAAAGTTTGCGTTAAACCAGGAACAGGAGTCTGTACACCAGCAAATGTTGTAATAACACCATCTTCGCCATTAAAAATAGCAGGCCTTGGTTGTGCTACTGTTCCCAATTTTTCAAATTGTAATTCATCAATCCAAAAGGTGTACCCCTCATTATTTTCAGGGCCTTCCGCATACCAAAATAAGCCGCTTTCTTGGGTTAATTTGGCGGGGTCAGGAATGGCAATTGTATATTGCCTCCAATTGGTGGTGAGTTCTAAATTATTGAGTGTTGTCAGGTATTTGTTTTCCCTGAAATCTTGTCCAAAACCGATTTCATTGATAGTTCCTTTTTTGGTGGCTTTCGCCCAAAAGGTAAGGGCATCAAATTCAGAAAGGTCACGTCCGCCATAATCTGGGAAAATAGCTCCGGCATAAGCTCCGTTTGGATCACCCACATTGGGCACATCAAAGCGCATAGCCGAAGACCCAGCGTATTTGGTTTCTTCATCTACAGTAAAAGCTGCAAAGTAAGAACCACCAAAAGGCAGGTACTCCAATCCTGCGCTGAACCCATCAATGTAAACGAGCCCATTTTTTGGAAAGGTGGCCGGTTTTGCATCGTCTGAAAGGTCTCTTTTGCAGTTACTAAAAATGAATGCCAATCCAAATAAGAATAGAAAAGTTGATGATTTTATGATTATATTTTTTTTCATGATTGAATTTTTTTTTATTGACGATTATTAGAGAATTATTCGAGGGCTGGCCTATTTACCAATGTTGACGTGGATGTATGTCCTAAGTTCCCATTCCGACCCATTGTCAAAACCCACTGGGCTAATGATTGGCTCTGTGGCAAACTCAGAAGCAGTTTGGTTGGGAAGATAGCGAGGTGAAAACTCGTCCAAAGAACGCCAAGTCCAGCGTATCCCCATCTGGGTACTTGGCAATAAGAACCAATCAGGTTTGCCCAAAGTAGTGGAGAGGTCCAACATCAACTGGATGGGGTAGGTAAGGTTGAAGTCACGGTGATAATCAAATGGACCCCAGTCATTGACCTGAAATTGGGACGTTAACTTCAATTTTTTGTAGATCGCCCTCAAGTCCATGGCATAACGTTCAATGAGCCTGTCATCACTTCCGTTTGATTGAGCAGTTCCCATGAGGCCATTTGCAATAAGTCCAAAGTCTGGGTTCAATTTTGAGACAATTCTCACGTTGGCTTCCCATAGATCATGTGCAGGTGCAGACTGAGGAAAAGCAAAAGAGGTACGGTTGCTCAAAAAACCGATGGCCGCATCCTGTGTGGTGGGGAGGTGTCGGTAAACAAAACCGGCGCTCATGGCAAATTTGGCATCTTCCGCACGGTCGTTGTCCCATTCGTACATCCAAGTACCCGGAGTGGGGTCAAACGTGATCAGCAATTCGCCAGCAACGGTTTCCCGGTTGGCCCTTACGGCGAATGGATCATCTTGGATATTTCTCAATCGGCCTGGGGATTGGACATCATTTGGAATAGGGTCAACGAGAGGTTTTTGCCATAAGAAGTTCGGTGCGATTTGGAAATTGCCGATTAAATAGGTAAAACCAGTCAAGAAATTGTTTTGGTTGCCGCTGCCACTGTCCTTTAGCCTCCAGCCCGTAAAAGTCCGGGTCGCATCAAACCCGCCATTGGCGACCAGCCCCATGGTGGCAGCCTGTGCATACCAATTAAAAGCCCCTTTGGAAAATTTGATTTTTGCTTTACCCCCCCAGTTGTCGGAAGTTTTTATCTCATCTTCGAATACTTCGTATTTGCCCGGTTCACCCGTTACAATCTGGAAGCTCCTGCCATTAAGGGGTGAGCCACCCCAAATCCCTCCTAATTCTATTGCTAAAGGCCCAATTTCTCTTTCAATATGCAGGGTCGCCCTGCGGGTTTTAGGAAGTGGGACGGCAATGGAAGTTACAAATTCAGGTGCATCGTCAATATCTTCGTGAAACACCCCGGTTACTTTAAAGTGTTTGATTTCCCTGCCGTATTTTACTAAAACTGCAGGGTTTGCTCCCCACCACAATTGAGGGCCAAAGGCAGCGTGCAATCCATTAAACCCTTTTTTCCCATCTATCTCCATCCCTAATATCTCTCCGTTATAAAGATCCAAGTTAGGGCCATAGTTGGCTTCTGGATAGAGGCCAAAGAAGTCACCTTCATAACCCCAATGGTAGTGACCAGTCCTGTAGAACCCTCTCACATCAAAATCATCGGTTGTCCAATCAAAGTCTGCATTGTAAAGCCTGAAATTGCCATCGCTCCTATCTCCAGTACGATTGCGAACTACATTTTCGTAAAATATTTCATTAATAGGATTATCCGCTACATTGCCAACTAGATTGAAACTGGCACTGGCCCTTAGGTTAGCGGTAGGATTTGCTTCCACACCAAAAAAGAAGGACTGCATGTGGTCAAAGCCAAGTTCATCGGGATAAGAAGCTTGGGTCGGATCATTTTGGGTAGCAGGGTCGGGTTCATCCGGAGTGGTGATCAAGCTACCGCCTGTATTATAGGTCTCAAATTTTGCCCTAAAATTACTTAGCCGGATTTTTTGGTTACTCTCCAAAGCCGCTTTGTCCCCGCGTGCCCGGAGCATGGCATCCACGAGCTGGATATTATCAAAATATGCATTCACAGACGCAGCGGTCGTACCGGGTGCATAAGGGTTCAATTGGTGCGCTTCTTTCAGCGCATAGTAAGCTGCTCTTGGGTAAAGGGTGTATAAACCCCGCTCGTTGGTAGGCCCTTTGGCACAGATCCCGAACCACTCTTCGTTCATGTTGTTTTCACCTGCTGCATAATCTTTGAAGTAACCGCCATTGGACCAGGAAGCATTGTTGTCATGCACGTCCGCATTTTTTCTATCATCAAACCCAAACTTCCACCAACCATCGCTGAACTGAAAGGTGAAACCACCAATTGAATTACCTACTTTCCCCAATCCTGCAGCGTTCTCGTATATCTCTTTCCAGTTCCCCACCATGTAATAAGCCTGCGACTCCTGATCTTCGGCATTATCCACAGCATTGAAAGCATCCGCCCCAAACTCTGTAAACATGATCGGTTTATTGAGTTTTTCTTTCACTACCTGAAACATATCCCCAAACGAAACTCCCCTGTAAACATTCGTTCCAAATATATCTACATCCTTACATTCATCCGCAATGATGTCGATAAACAGTACATCGCCGTTGCAAAGCGCTACCGGGTGGTTTGAGTCGATGGCCTTCATCGCCTTAGCAGCGTCATTCATCAATTTGTACATCGGCCGGCCCCGCTTTTCGCCTATATAATTCCTTTCCGCATCGCTGTCAGGAAAATCTTCCGTTTCGGCTCCTTGCCAGAAAAGACCATAATTGTTTTCATTGCCCAAGAGGTACAAAAGAAGCCCCGGAGTGTTTTTATAATCTTTGGCCAGTTGGGTTATTTCATCCATCAAGAGCTTTTGAGTTTTTGCTTCGTCATAGATGGTAATAGGCGTCCAAACGCCATCTATGGTTAGCCCATACCTCCCAAAAGAATGGTTGAGCATAGTGTAGATGCCATAATTCTCATAAATGTATTTAATCCACTTGGCGGGCACACCCGTGTATTGTCTGATTACATTTACGTTCATGTTTTTCAATAGACCCATCTCTGCATCTAATGCAGACTTAATAATGTCGTCTGGCTTTTCCCAAAATCCCGCATTTACGGTATTTGTACCGATGGGGATATAATCCCAGTTCATGCCGTTGATCATAAAGTCTTTACCATTCACGACGAGTTTTTGACCATCGCTGTTATCGGTAACCGAAACTCGATCAACTTGGGCAAATAAGGAGGTGGAAAGGAAGAATAGAATTAAGGTTTGTGTAATGTTTTTCATGTTTACCATTGATTAAGGACTTGAGTACTATTTTATAGAGCAATTCGCTAAAGAAGTTATAACTAATGGAGCTCTATTTAGTTGACAATTTAATACGGAACTTTTGCCAATGAACTTTGGCTTGTCGCCTATCAAAATTCTGTGAATTTAAGTTTTTGTTCCGTTTCGTTTCAAATCTGTATCTGAAATTGATACAAAAGTAATGTTTAGGTTTTTGAAGGATTCAATCTTGTACCCCATCAATTATTTCATCATAGGAAAAAATTACTACTACAAATTTTTATTGTTGGTCACCTAAGTCATTGATTATTAGATATATTTGTCCGACATAAACTTGCACATGAATAATATGATATGCAAATCGATGCTTATTTTCTGTTTGTTCTTCTTCCTTTTATCAACCTACTCAACCTCTGCGATAAATGGGAAATACCCGATTCAAAATTTTACCCCTAAGGATTACAAGGCTGGTATTCAGAACATAGACTTTGCTCAAAACAGGAACATGGCCCTTTTTGTGGCCAACAATTTAGGGGTACTTTCTTACAATGGAAATGAATGGGAAGTGCGTGCTTTTGAAAGTGGGAAGAAGGTAAGGTCTTTGGCATTTGATGAAAATACCAATCGATTATATGTAGGCTCTCAAGGGACGTTCGGTTTTTATGATGCCGATTGGAATTATGTTTCCCTGATCGAAAAAATTCCGCTCGACCATAGGGATTTTGATGAGGTTTGGGACGTTTTTCTGGCAAATTCAAAAGTTTATTTCTGCACGTTTCAAGGCATCTACGAGTTCGACGGCCAATCCGTGTCGGTCATTATTCACGAAGCAGGACTGGATCGGTCATTTTGTATCAACAATAACCTTTTTACCCAAAATCAACAGGGGACATTATTCGAAATAAAAGAAAAACAGCTTGTTCCATCCTACCCGCAGCACCAGACCAATCAGATTATTGCCAGTATCATCCCGCATGAGGAAGGGTATTTATTGTTTTACAACTCTGGCGAAATAGAGTTTTCTACTGCTTTTGGAGCTACCTCGAAATATCATGACTTGGTTGACGCCTTACAAGGGAAATATGTGAACCATGTGCTGCAGCTCTCAGACACTCGCTTGGTGATTTCGACCCAAACGGCTGGTCTGTTTTTGTTTGATTTACAAGAGGAGGTGTTTGAGAACATCACCACGCAGGATGGCCTGCAAACAAACGCCTGTTTGCGAGCTTTTCAAGACCATGCCGGAAACCTATGGGTGGGGATGCAAAATGGGATAGCGCTCGTGGGCATCAACTCGCCGATGCGTTTCATTAATCAGGAAATCAACATTGAAGGGAGCGGCTACGATGCTTATGAAGTGGAAGAAGGCACTTATTACACCACCTCGAATGGTATCTATTTTTTAGCAAAAAATGCTACTCAAAGCAAGTTTTTGCCAGGCACCGAAGGCCCCGCTTATGGCATTCAGAAAATCGCTGGTAAACTTTACGCTGGACATCACACGGGCTTGTTCCTTTTGGAAAATGAGAATGCCAAGCGTTTGGCCGACACCGATGGTTTATGGTAGGTAAAGCAATTGCGTGCCAAGCCTGAGTTTGCCATCGGGGGCACTTATTCTGGCCTGTATCTTTTTAAGTTGAATGAAAAACTGAAGTTGGCTGCTGTGCAAAAAATCGATGGCTTCAATGAATCAAGCCGTTTTTTCGAAGAGGATCAAAAAGGAAATATTTGGGTGGGGCAGTTTTACAAAGGTTTGTACCAATTGGAACTTTCAGAAGCCTTGACCGAAGCATCAGTCAAGAAAGTGACTGCTGAAGATGGGGCGCCCATTGATGAGCAGATCATCCTGAGCAAGATCGACAACGAACTTTACTTGGCCACAAGGAAGGGCCTGTACCAAATCGATCAAACGACTGACCGGATTGTGAAGCCTTCCCAATTTTCGAAGACATTGGAGAGCAGCTCATCTATTTGCTGGTGCAAGACAACCAAAAAATATCCATGTGATTGCAGAGAACACGGTGGGCTTTTTCAAGCAAGCCGTTCGAACAATTACATTTTTGTTCCTCTTCTTGTTTCAATTGCGCCTATTCTCATTAATGACTTGCTGAATGTTTCGGTCAATACAGACGATGTGGGTGCTTTTCAATGCCAATGAGGGTTTTATCCATTACAGCACCGAGTTGGAAGACCGATTGTTTGACGAGAAGCCGCTATTGGTGAAAAGGCTTTAGCGTCACGGAAGACAGTATTTTATATGTCCGTAATCCGTTTGAGGCCATACCTGAAAATGAAAAAGAAGATCGTCGTTTCCCATCGGGCGAAAGTTTTGCAGTTTTATGTAGAATCATTTCAATATAAAAATATCAACAACCAGCAGTTTCGGTATTTTTAAAAGGTTTTGATGAGAATTTTGGAGAATGGACGAACGCACAATAAAGGAATATACTAACCTTTTTGGAGGGGGATTATGAATTTTTGTTATGACAAAAAACAACATTGGGGTAACCACTTCAAGCCAGCCCTTTTTTTTTGGTTGTAAACCACCCTTTCACAGAAGCCTATGGGCCAAAATTTTATATGTGGTCGTTGGCATATTGACGCTGCTTTTGGTTTCGATGTACCAAAGGCGCAGGTACAACCGAAAAGCGAAAGAGGCGGAAAAAACCAAACAGCTGGAACTGGCGAAAAGCAGCAGGAATTGATCGAAATAGAACAAAAGAAAGAACAAGAACTGCTGGCACTGGAGGAGGATAAAATGAAAATCGAATTGCGCCACCTGAACAACCTGCTGGCCGCATCCACGATGAACCTGGTAGTGAAAACGAATTTATTGAAACCATTAAAGAGAAAATACAGGAAGTCAACCGCAAAGGGAAAAAATAAGGAAACAAAACAAGCTCTGGAACAGATCGTAAAAGGAAATCAATATTACCCTCAGGCTGCAAGAAGATTGGGAACAGTTCGAATACCATTTTGACCAAGTACACGGGGATTTTTTGAATCGGTATTATGGAAGAGTACCACGACCTTTCGCCCAATGAACAGAAACTATGCGCCTTCTTGCGCCTTAATTTGAACTCAAAAGACATTGCCAACCTCATGGGCGTTTCCCTGCGGGGAGTGGAAGTCGCCCGCTACCGCCTGCGCAAAAAATTAGGGGTAAATACTGGGCAAAACCTGTCCAAGTTTATTTTGGAATATTGAAGTTGCTTTTGGTTCTCAAAAATAAGATGTGTTTAATAACATCAAGTCTTCATTAAATTAGACTGCTAACACTCCGGCACCCTTACCGACACATTCAAAGCCAGCCCTCCATCCGAGGTTTCTTTGTATTTGTCATGCATATCCTTAGCCGTTTCCCACATCGTTTTGATGACGCTGCCGAGCGTGACTTTGCTTTTTCTGGGTCGCTGTTCAGGGCAATCTGACTGGCTGTAATGGCCTTCGCTACGCCCATCGCATTCCTCTCAATACAAGGGATTTGGACGAGACCGTCCACGGGGTCGCAGGTGAGGCCGAGGTGGTGTTCCATGCTGATTTCGGCGGCCATGAGCACTTGCCGGGGCGTGCCGCCCAAGCATTGTGTCAAGCCAGCAGCGGCCATTGCTGACGAGACGCTTATCTCCGCTCGGCAGCCGCCCATCGCAGCGGAGATAGTTTGTTTTTTAAACAAACTGCCGATTTCGCTCGCCGTCAAAATAAAATCGAGGATGTCCTGCTCGCTCCCTTTGTTTTCACAAAAACAGATTAGGTATCAAAACGGCAGGGATGACGCCCGCTGCGCCATTGGTTGGGGCAGTGACGACCCGCTAAAAGAAGCGCTTTCCCCATTTACGGCCAGGCAAAACAACTGACCCATTTGAAGACATTGGTAAAAGAACTGCCACTGATCTTGATCGTCCGCAGCCAACCACGTGGTGTCGTATATTCTACCTCGTCGAGGAGGCGGGCGAATATCGTGGCGGGCGCGCCGCTGAATATTCAAGCCACCAGCAGTTCGCCATCGGTGTGGCAGCCTTTGTAAACGCATGAGAGCATCGTCTGCCAGATGTGGAGGATTCCTTCTGACCGTTTTTTCATCCCGCCAAGCAAGTTCGTTTGGAAAACGATTTGGGATGGTCAGCCCGCTTGGTTCACCCACCGATGATATCTTTCTCATTGTCAATGGGGTAGGGGAGCTCAATGGTTTGTTTGTCCGCAACTGTATCGCCCTCTTGTATCACAAAGCCACCACCGATGGAGTAATAGGTTTCTTCGTTTATTTCCCCTTTGGAATTTGTTGAAATAAAAGTCAGCGCATTGGGGTGAAATGGCAGTTTTTCAAAAATAAACTCGATGTTTTTTAATGGGAAAAATTCAATCGGCTGTGTCCCGTCCAGCAGCAACTGATTATTTTTATAAATTTCGTCAATGTAACCGTCCAGTTTCTCCACCTCGATCGTCGTCGGATGGTGCCCACAAAGGCCGAGCATCACTGCAATGTCGGTGCCGTGTCCACGTCCCGTTTTAGCCAATGAGCCGTACAGCTTTACGTGGACGGAGGTGATCGTTTCCCCTTTTATTTTTTCCAAAAATTGACGGGCGGCGACCCAAGGCCCCATTGTATGCGAGCTGGATGGTCCGACGCCTATTTTAAATATGTCGAATACACTGATTCTTTCCATGTGCGGTGTTGGTGAAAAAGATTTTGGGTGCGAAATAACGATTAAAATGGAAGTTGTGGAGGCATTCTTTGTGGATTGGGGATTGTTCAAAAAGTTTTTAATCTTGCATTTAACCTCCAACCTGCCTCCAATCAATGATAATCAAATGCTCGAATGGGACCCAATTATATTGACTTTTAAGTTGGCACTGGTCACGACCCTGCTGCTTTTGGTCATTTCCATTCCCTTGGCCTATTGGTTGTCCTATTCGGAGCGGAAAATGAAACCCGTTATAGAAACCCTGGTGAGCATGCCGTTGGTGCTGCCCCCGACGGTGTTGGGGTTTTATCTGCTCATTGCCTTCAGTCCAAATTATGCTTTTGGGAAAATGCTGTCGGATGTACTCGACCTAAAATTGATTTTTTCCTTTGCGGGGCTGGTCGTGGCGTCGGTCATTTACAGTTTACCGTTCATGGTGCACCCGATTCAGGCCGGGTTGAGCAACCTCCCCGCCTCTCTGACGGAGGCCGCCTATGTGATGGGGAAATCGAAACGCACGACCTTGTTTAAGGTCTTGTTACCGAACATCAAACCAAATTTATTGACGGGCATCGTGTTGTCGTTTGCCCATACCATAGGCGAATTTGGCGTGGTGCTGATGATCGGAGGGAACATCCCCGGCAAAACCAAAGTAGCCTCCATCGCCGTGTACGACGAAGTGGAAGCCATGAACTACGGGGCTGCCAATGCATATTCCCTGTTCTTGTTTGCACTGTCGTTTGTTATATTATTGACGGTTTATATGGTGAATGGTGGCTATCTAAAACGGTACTGGCGATGATCCGATTTGTTTTACATAAAAAACTAAAAGCCGTGGGTGGCGACATGCAGTTGCTGGTAGAAGCGGCCATTGAAAGGGGGCAGCTGTTGGCGCTCTACGGCGAATCGGGGGCTGGTAAAACGTCCATCCTCCGCATGCTCGCCGGACTGATGAAGCCTGAAAGCGGCCTGATCGAAGTGCATGGCAATACTTGGCTGGATAGTCAAAATGGCATTGATTTAAAACCGCAAAAACGGAAAACCGGATTTGTGTTTCAGGATTATGCGCTTTTCCCCAACATGACTGTCCGCCAAAACCTCGAATTTGCTTTGGACAAAAACCAAGACCGGAAAATCGTAGACGAACTGATCGAAATGGTCGAGCTGGGCGATCTCCAGCATCGCAAACCAGAAACTCTTTCCGGTGGCCAACAACAACGGACGGCCCTGGCCCGTGCCCTTGTCCGGCGGCCAGCATTGTTGCTCTTAGACGAACCTCTTTCGGCACTCGATTATTCTATGCGTTCCAAATTGCAGGACTATATTTTGGAAGTTCATCGCAAGTTTAACCTGACGACCATTTTGGTGAGCCATGAAATCAGTGAAGTATTTAAAATGGCGGATAGGGTACTATCCATTGACCGAGGCGAAGTTGTAAAACATGGGAAACCCATTGAAATTTTTACCGATGACTGTCCTGAAAATGAATCTTTTAATCTAATTGGTGATGTAGTGGAAATTAATCGTCAAGAAAATAAAACATTGATTAAAATATTGGTGGGCCAACAGTTGTTGGATATAGAAATGCCAAATGAAAAAATAAAAGAATTGAAATTAGGGGATAAAATATTGGTCGGTGCTGCGCTCAATATTTCAACCATTAAAAAGATATAAAATGCAATTAAATAATAGACTTTATTTGGTTTTTCGGAATTACGGCGTTTCGGTATAGTGGCAGATCAAAAAAATAGAATAAAGCCTAATTAATTAAATTTAAATGTTCAAAAAAAATCAACATTAAATTAAGAAAAATGTGATTTGGAAAATCCATTATCCATTTTCAATTATCCATTATCCATTATCCATTAAATCATGGCTTCAAAAAAGATAACCTTCGAAAATAAAAATGGTGAAACCCTCGCCGCCCGTCTTGAATTGCCCGTCAACCAACACCCGCATACTTATGTGTTGTTTGCTCATTGTTTTACCTGCAATAAAAATTTTACTGCACTCGAAAATATCATCCGAGCTTTGAATCAAGAAGGCTTTGCCGTGCTGCGGTTTGACTTCACAGGATTAGGCCAAAGCGAAGGGGATTTTGCGGACACCAACTTTTCCTCCAATGTCCAAGACTTAATTGAGGCTGCTGATTTTTTAAAAGAAAATTATAAAGCGCCGGAATTATTAATCGGCCATTCTCTCGGTGGAACAGCGGCGATTTGTGCAGCGACGCAACTTCCCGAATTAAAAGCCGTGGCGACCATCGGCGCCCCTTTTGATCCTGGGCAAGTGAGCCATTTATTTTCCGGATCTTTGGATGAAATAAAACAGGAAGGTGTTGCCGAAGTATCGATTGGAGGCAGGCCATTTATGGTGAAAAAACAATTTTTGGAAGATATGCAAAGCCAAGAATTAAATGAAAAAATAAATAGGTTGGGAAAATCATTATTGGTGTTGCATTCCCCGCAGGATCAAATAGTTGAGATTGAAAACGCCGCCCGGTTATATAAAACGGCCCGGCATCCTAAAAGCTTTGTCAGCCTTGATGGGGCCGATCATTTATTGAGCAAAAAAGAAGACTCCTATTATGTGGGTGATGTGATTGCTTCTTGGGCGAAGCGGTATATTTCGATACGTAAAAAAGAAGAATTGGAAGTGCGAAAAGAGGTAGCTGCCCGCCTCGGTGAAACAGGTTATACAACCGATATTATGGTGCGCCATCACCCCATCACGGCCGATGAACCAATTTCTTTCGGCGGCAATGATTATGGCCCTTCACCTTATGATTTATTAAATGCCAGCCTCGGCGCTTGCACTGCGATGACTTTACAGATGTATGCCCGCCGGAAAAAATGGGATTTAAAAGAAGTGGTTGTCCATTTGGAACATTATAAAGATTACGCTGCCGATCTGGAAAATATGGAAGACCAAAAAAGTAAGATCGACCACTTCGACCGCTGTTTGGAATTAAAAGGGGAGTTGGATGAAACGCAGAAAAACCGATTATTGGAAATTGCCAATAAATGCCCCGTACACCGGACGTTGCACAGTGATGTTAAGGTGATAACGAAGTTGAAGGAGTGAATTTAATTATTTAACTGGTTTATAATTTTTTACCATAAAAAAATAAAATAGTTTTATTTTTTTATCAAGGTGAGGTTTTATGCAGAAAGGTAAAATTGAAATAATAAATAAAAAAATCATTTACCTCTATCCAGAAAGTATTATTCGATAGGCTGCATATTGTCCATATTTTGAAAGCAATATTCTCAATATTAAATTGATTTCTATTTCGCCAAGAATGATGATTGATAATGATGAAGCGCTCTTTATTTCTTTTATTAATAATGCCGAAAATAAGTTTTTAATAATTCGTTTTCGTTAGGAGGCCGGAGGTTGCAAAACCTCCTCTACCTAGGCCCTTTACTATCGTTGGGTTGCAGCCATGAAACGAATGTAGAGGAGGTTTTGCAACCTCCGGCTTATTTACGAGAAATATTAATTTTCAATTTTCGGCAGTAATAATAAAAGGTAGGTGCAAAGGAAGTGAAGTCTTAATTGCCCAAATGAATACTGACAAAAAGCAATTTTAATTCTTCCGCTAAGAAACCGAAATAAGCAACTAAAATTTCTATTTTTGCCTACCCAAAACTGTAAAGATTAACCACCCCATCCTCGAACGACCATATTCCATCACCTAACCAAACTATGACGGACAAAGACCTAAAGTACACCACCATCCACTACCACTCCTACTTGCAGTTGGACAAAATCCTTGACGCCCAACACCCCCGCAGCGCCGATTTGGAGGAGAAGCCAGCCCACGAGGAAATGCTGTTCATCATCATTCACCAGGTTTATGAGTTGTGGTTCAAGCAGATCAAGCATGAGTTAAATCGTGCTCGAAATGTTCCACAAAGACAATGTGGACGAACGCAGTATTGGCACCGCTACGGCCCGTTTGGAAAGGGTAGAGGAGATCATGAAATTGCTCATCCAGCAAATACGGGTATTGGAAACCATGACACCATTGGATTTCCTCGATTTCCGCAATTACCTTTTTCCGGCCTCTGGTTTTCAGAGCTTTCAGTTCCGCATGGTTGAAGTGATGTTGGGGTTGGAAGAGGGCAAACGTTTGACCTACAACAGCCATCATTACGCTTCGGTTTTTCCCGAAGAGCAACAAAAAGAATTACAAAAAACAACGGACAGCGGGTCGTTGTTCGAAGTTGTTGAAGCTTGGCTGGAGCGCACTCCGTTTTTGCGTTTTGAAGATTTCCGTTTTCTGGAGCACTATAAAATGGCGGTTGAAAAAATGATCACCAAGGAACAGGAGGCCATCAATGCATCTGGTTATTTGACAGAAAGAAAGGGAAATGCGATTGAAAATGCTTATGGCACGGACACCTATTTTCAATCAGTTTTAAATAAAGACGTCCATGAGAAAATGAAAGAGGGGCAGTTGCGGCTATCCTACAAGGCGACCGTTGCTGCGTTGCTTATCAATTTATATCGCGATCGAACCCATCCTTCACGGCCCATTCCGCCTTCTGACCAACCTTGTGGATATTGACGAGCTATTTACCACTTGGCGCTACCGTCATGCGCAAAATGGTGCTGCGGATGCTCGGCAAAAAAATCGGCACTGGCGCTCCTCTGGCCACGAATACTTCGTACGTGACTGCTGTCAAACACCATATCTTGGCATGGACTTACACAACATCTCGACCCTGCTCATATCTCGCTCGGAACTCCCGCCCTTGCCGGACAACCTGCGGAAAGAACTGGGGTTTTATTATACACAGAAATAGGTAGAGGGTTGAGGGTAGAAGTTGAGGGCATTGGCCATTTAATCACCTTCCACCTTCAACCAACTACCTCAACCTTAACTATGTCCAAATTATTTCCTAAAGTCAATTTCAAGGAGTGGATCGAAGAGAATCGTC
Organism: Saprospiraceae bacterium; assembly: GCA_041392505.1. GTDB lineage: Bacteria > Bacteroidota > Bacteroidia > Chitinophagales > Saprospiraceae > UBA6168. The sequence continues at coordinate 113,751 of JAWKLX010000017.1, forward strand.
ATTTATTAAAACCACCAGTGGGCAATAAATGTGTGTGGGATGGTGGAGAATACATCGTAATGGTCGTCGGTGGGCCAAATTCCCGCAAAGATTATCACCTAAACCAGACCCCTGAATTTTTTTATCAGGTGGAAGGGAATATTACTTTAAAAGTAATTGATGACGGAGAGCAAAAAGACATCCATATCAATGAAGGGGAAATTTATTTGTTGCCTTCTAATATTCCTCATTCTCCTCAACGTGGCCCGAACACTATCGGACTGGTGATTGAACAAAAACGGCCGGAAGGCATGGAGGATGGCTTGGCTTGGTTTTGTGAAAATTGCCACCATGAACTATACCGGGAGCCATTTACTTTGCAAAATATAGAAACGGATATGCCGGTTATTTTTAATCGTTTTTATAGCAATAAAGAATTGCGGACTTGTGATAAATGTAAGGCAGTAATGGAACCACCGAAATAAATTGATAATTGAAAATTGAAAAATTAAAATGGACAATTTTTTGATTTAATTATCCATTATCCATTATCCATTATCCATTATCCATTATCCATTTTTAATGAATAAATTCCGAATTAATGGTCACGGTCATTTTGCTTCCCAATCCGGAACATATGGCTCGCATTTATGCGGGAAAAAACTATTCTGGATTGACGATGACCGAAATTTATGCGGCAGGGTGATTGGAAACGACCAGTGACTGACCCCAGTTTTTTTATTGATGAAAACTGGTTTGATGCAACGCACAAATAGGATCACGAGGTAATTTTTGAATTTATCGTAATTATATTGTAATGGCATGGATAAAAATACATGCCATGATGTTATACATTTTCAAAATGATTTTAATGCAGAAGTGCAACATAATTATCCTGAAAAATTCACCAGTGGATTTGTGGTACAAGCAGCCTATATGGATGACGCATTAAAAGAAATAGAGCGTTGTTTTAATTCCTTAAAATTAAATCTTATATTGGCTCACCTTATTTTTATAAATAAGGAAAAATGAGTGGTGTCTATTGCGGATGAGTCGGTCGAACCTATTTTTGAATTAGCTATGAATATGGGTTGGCCGTGGAAATATTATTCATATGACGGTCAGAAAATAATTGGTTTAAAAGACCGTTTTTGGCGTTTCCATTTGGTTTGGATGTGTGCCCAAACGGCAGATACGTACCATTTTTTTACCTCCCTTAATTACCCCGATAAATACCCAAACATGCGTACTTGTTTTGCCCACGGCAATCAATTCGGCCAAATAAATGTGGGACGCAGGGCGCAAGGTTTTGAGGGGCGGCCCGATTTGTTTGAGGGGGCAGGCCATCCCAACCGTTCGTTGCGAAAGCCGAATTTATTTTATGACACTTTGGTGCACGATGTTTATTCTTTTCGGCTGCTGGTCGATCGGCAGGGCGTTAGCCAAATATTAGCAGGGTTGGACGATCCTTACCCTTTGGGGGAGATGGAAAATGAAGAGGGCGGTTATCCCGGAAAAGTAATTGATGAGGCAGTGCAACGGGGATTTATCACTTCGGAGGAACGTGACGAAATTTGGTGCGACAATGTTGCCAATTGGCTGTATGGATGGGACAAGGAGGAATTTTATACAAGAATAAAAATGAGGAATTAATTCGTTTTAAATATTTTTTAAAATCAAAATAAACTGGCTTTTAAAAGGCCACATTTATTGCAAATTAAAATGCTCGAATACTGCCAATTATATTTTAAACAATTTATTCAAACCTTACCTATGCATAAGGATGGGTTTGAATTTATAAAAAAATACCAGCCTTGGAAAGGCATGGAGAAATATAGTTGGTCGGCTCGGGTACTATTGATTGCTTCGGTTTTATTAGGTTATTTCTTTTTTAAGGATGCTTTTATTGCTGCGAAAGAATTGATAAATACGGCTACGAATAGCCAAGCCGGACTTGCTTTTTTTACCGATTTTTCTTTTGAGAAAATAGATTGGGCATTAAAAGGAACAAAAAAATATCTCATCCTGATTGTGCTCGAAATATTTACGTTCCATTTTGTGCAAAAAGTTTTGGAAATAAAAACCGGCCGAAAACCGAGTTATACTTTTTCGGCATTTTTTGCCGCTGAAAAAAGAATGTTAAAAGCATCATTGTCGGCTTGGATCAAGGAGATAATTTTTATCGCACTCGCAAAAGCATTGATTGGAATAATAGGGTTGGGTTTTTTATTAAAAGATCCCGTTAGTTTATTAATCCAGTTTTATTTTCTTGGTTTTATTATTATTGACAATTACCACGAGTGTTTTGGATTGACCTTAAAAGAAAGTTCGCAAAAAACCAAACAAGTGGCCGGTGTCGCAATTGCCATTGGTGGTGTGGCTTATTGCTTGATGTTTGTGCCATTAATTGGCGTAGTTGCAGCAACCATGATCGGCGCAGTGACGGCGACTTTAGCCATGGAAAGGTTTGCCCCCATGGAGGTGGCCAATGATTTGGTTTGATTTGTTTAAAAAATAAAAAATAATTCGTGCAATATTCAGACAACATTGACTTTGCAAAAAAAATGGACGCCAACGACCCTTTGGCAAAGTATCGGGAACAATTTTATTTGCCCATGCAAAAAAATGGGGAGCCCTATATTTATTTATGCGGAAATTCCCTTGGGTTGCAACCCAAAATCACTGAATCTTATATTTTACAAGAATTAAAAGATTGGAAAAACCTCGGTGTCGAAGGGCATTTTCATGCACAAAACCCTTGGATGCCTTACCATGAATTTTTGACCGAAAAAATGGCGAAGGTTGTTGGAGCGAAGCCCATTGAGGTCGTGGTGATGAACACGCTTTCCGTGAACTTACATTTAATGATGGCATCCTTTTATCGGCCCAAAAATAATCGGATAAAAATAGTAATGGAAAGCGATGCCTTCCCATCGGATAGATATGCGATTGAATCACAAATCAAATATCATGGATATGAATTGGCGGATGCTTTAATAGAATTAAAACCGAGGGTGGGAGAGGAATTAATTCGGATGGAGGATATTGAAAATGTAATTAAAAAAGAAGGTGAAAATATTGCTTTGATTTTATTAGGTGGAGTCAATTACTATACCGGGCAGGTATTTAATATGAAGAAAATTGCTGAGTTAGGTCATGCCCAGGGCTGTGTAGTCGGGTTTGATTTAGCGCATGGTGCTGGCAATTTAAATTTAAACTTACATGAGGATAATATTGATTTTGCTTGTTGGTGTACTTATAAATATTTGAATGCTGGACCAGGAAGTGTTGGAGGTTGTTTTGTACATGAGCGACATGCATTTAATTTTGATCTACCCCGTTTTGCTGGATGGTGGGGGCATAATAAAGCGACCCGTTTTGGGATGCGGGATGATTTTGATCCGATCCCCGGAGCGGAAGGTTGGCAATTGAGCAACCCACCTATTTTATCGCTCGCCGCCATCAAAGCATCCTTGGATTTATTCGATGAAGTGGGTATGGAGGAATTAAATAAAAAAACAATATTGCTCACAGGTTACCTTGAATATTTATTGGAAAATATTAAAAATGATTTAATTAGAATTATAACACCGAAAAATAAATCGGAAAGAGGCTGCCAGTTATCTATCCAAGTGAAAAATGCGGACAAAAAATTATTTAATAAAATAACGGAGGCAGGTGTAATTGCTGATTGGCGGGAACCCGATGTTATTCGGGTAGCTCCAGTTCCATTTTATAATTCTTTTAAAGACGTTTTTAATTTTGTTGATATTTTAAAGAAAAGTTTAAAATAGTTGGATGGTTGGATGGCTGGATGGTTGTTTATACCACCCAGCCACCCAACCATCCAACCATCTAATCCAGATGAAAGATAAAATACTCATAGTAGGCGCCGGTCTTTGCGGCACATTGTTGGCGATCCGCATGGCAGAACGAGGTTATCAGGTAGTCGTTCGGGAAAAACGTCCGGACATGCGTTTGGAAGAAATTGCAGCGGGCCGATCCATCAACTTGGCGTTGTCCAACCGTGGATTAAAAGCGCTTAGGATGGCAGGAATGGAAGAGGAAATAATTAAGGATTGCATTCCAATGTACGGGCGTCAAATCCACCCAATACATGGAGATGGTTGGCTGTCGAAATATAGTGGACGGGAAGGGGATTATATTAATTCCGTTTCACGGGGCGGATTGAATATTTCATTATTAAATAAATTGGAACATTATGAAAATGTTGACCTGGAATTTAATTGTGGTTGTTTATCCGTGGATTTAGAAAACGCCATCGGTTATTTTATAAATAATAAGGGCGAAAAATCAGAAATAAAAGCGGATATAATTATTGGCACAGATGGGGCTGGTTCGGCAGTACGGCGTAGCATGATGGCGAGAACGCCCGATTTATTATTTAATTATTCGCAAGATTTTTTACGGCATGGGTATAAAGAATTAAGTATTCCTCCATCTGAAGATGGTGACTGGCGGATTGAAAAAAATGCCTTACATATTTGGCCTCGGGGTGGTTATATGACGATTGCCTTGCCCAATTTGGATGGCAGTTTTACGGTGACGGTTTTTCATCCTTATAAAGGGGAAGCAGGTTTTGATACGTTAAATACACCAGAGAAATTATTTTATTTTTTCGAGCGAGAATACCCCGATTTAATTCAACATATTCCTGATTTTATTGATGAATACAATAATAATCCGACTGGTACACTGGGCACGATTAAATGTTATCCGTGGCAGGCATTCGGAAAAACATTGATTATGGGCGATGCTGCCCATGCGGTGGTACCATTTTATGGACAAGGCATGAACGCCTCATTTGAGGATGTCCGGGTTTTTGATGAAATCTTGGAACAACATGCTGGAAATTGGGAAAAAGTTTTCAGTCTATTTCAAGATGCACGTGCAGAAAATACAAATGCCATTGCTGACCTTGCCATCGATAATTTTTATGAAATGCGGGATCATGTAGATGACGAAATTTTTAAAGAAAAAAGGAAATTAGAAATGCAGCTGGAGCACACTTTTCCTGATTATTTCTCAAAATATTCATTAGTGACATTTAATGAAAATATGCCTTATTCAGAGGCTATGAAAAGGGGGAGAAAACAGGATGAGCTACTAAAAGAAATTTGTCAAAGACCAAGTATTGGGAGTCTGTCGCTTGAGCAAATATTTAATGAAATCAAAAGCAAGGTTTAGTGCCGATAATAATTAACTCAAGTTGCGATAAATTATAAATCTATAAAATGCGGGGCAGGGCAAGTCATATTTCATGGCAACCGCCCAAGTGCCCTTCTGGGGATTTTAAGGGGGAACGGGAGCTCTGCTCCCGTTCCCCCTTAAAATCCCTCTGGGCCGAGCAGGATGATGACAGATGATCTGAACACCATTCGGCCCGGAATTAATGAAACTTGATTCATCGCAACTTAAATTAATTTGGTAAAAATGGATTTAATTAATGATTGGAAACGAAAGAACCAAGAGGCAAAAAAAGAAACCCAACAAATTTTAAAAAAGCTAAAAAATAAAAAAGGAAAACACCTTGATGAATTGGCGGATGAAACGCATGCTCAGGTATTTAAAAAAATAGATTGCTTAGATTGTGCGAATTGCTGCACCAGTATTCCACCTATCGTTACCAAAACCGATGTGACTCGGATAGCCAAAGAATTTGGGATGAAACCCGCTGAATTTGAACAGCAATATTTAACAGTGGATGATGACGGTGATACGGTGATGAACACGTCCCCTTGTCCGTTTTTACAAAGAGACAATATGTGTTTAATATATGATATTCGGCCCAAGGCGTGCCGACAATTTCCTCATACGGATAATTTGGAATTTTCAAAAAATATGAAACTGCACCGTTTAAATTCACAAATATGCCCCGGCGTATTTCATATTTTAAGAAAGCTGAACGAAATTGTCTAAATAAATGCCGGTTCAATTTTTTTCATAATAGCTGCATATTCACCCAATGCTTCTTTTAAACATACCACTGCTTTTTTTAAGTCGTTTTCATTTAATACATAAGCGATCCGAACTTCATTTTTACCCAGGTTTTTGTCAAAATAAAAACCATTCCCGGGGGCCAACATAACGGTACTATTATTAATGGAGAAATCAGTCAACAACCATTTGCAAAAATGCGTAGCATCATCAATTGGCAGTCCAACCATATTGTAAAATGCTGCTTCGGGTTTGTACAGTTGCAAACCCTCAATTTCTTTCAAACCATTATATAACACACTCCGACGACGGATATATTCTTTTTTCACGGGTTGGATATACTCGTCAGCGTAATCATAACAAGCCTCGGCCAGCCTTTGCCCAAAATAGGGAGGGCACAATCGTAGCTGAGCATATTTTTCCACGGTTTTTTGTACCGATTTATTTTTGGTAATTAAATAGCCAACTCTTGCTCCACATGCGCTAAATACTTTTGAAATAGAGTCGATCACAATCAAGTTTTCCTCCATCCCTTGAAAAGAAAAAACGGACGTAAATTCTTTGTCGTAACAAAATTCCCGATAAACTTCATCAACGTATAAAAAAAGATCGTTCCGCTTGACCAATACCATCAGTTTTTCTAAATCGCTTTTGCTGTAAAGTTGCCCAGTTGGGTTGCCTGGATTGCATAAAAAAATGGCCTTGGTTCGTGGCGTTATCAATGCCTCGAACTGCTCCACTTCCGGCAACTCAAAATTATCTTGGATGCTCGTGGTTAAAGGAATTATATGGATAGATGCCATATGGGCAAAGCCCAAATAATTGGCATAAAATGGTTCTGGAATGATGATTTCGTCACCGGGATCGCAGGTGCATAAGATTGCAAACAAAATAGCTTCGGACGCACCAGTTGTTACAAAAACGTCCTGTGGGCTCAAACCAGCATGGTATTTATCGTAATAATTAGCCACTTTTTCCCGCAGCGAAAACAGGCCTTCGGATGCGCCATATTCAACGATACTTTCATTAATATTCCTGACAGCTTCTAACGCTGCTGGTGGGGTCGGAATATCGGGCTGACCAATGTTCAGATGATAAACATGTTTGCCGCTGGCTTTTGCCTGTTGGGCGAAAGGGAGCAAACTACGAATAGGGGATTGAGACAAGGTCGAGCCTCTTTCAGAATTCTTGGGCATAGAAAATTACTTTTTATGAGTTGTGCTAAAAAGTTAGGGTGAGAATGTTCGGGCGATTGATGAGTTCCAACAAAGGCCGCAGAATTGTAGGCGCAATATTAAATAAACATAGATTATTGTGAATGGGAATTGAATAAATTCTATTTGAACATAAAAAAGGCATCCCGATTCATCGGGACGCCTTTTTTACCAGAGTCACTCCAGTTCATTTATTTTTTGCTGATTTTGCCGTCGGCAGAAATGTTGAGTTTGGAATCTGAAAAATCAGCCGACGTCAATTCTTTAATTTTTGCAATCACCCGTTTTTGCGAATCTATTTTCGGCCCATGTGTTTTCTGTTGGTAGGTAGCTGTGATTTCCCCGCTAATGAATTCTCCAGATTTACTGGTGGTCAACTTAATAATGGGGGCAATGCCCGCAGCCCCGGACAAATTGAAGCGGCCATAAGTGCAAAAATTGCCAAGACTGTAACTGATAAAACGATCATTATACAACTCAACGGAGCGGGTCACGTGCGGGCCGTGGCCAAAGACAATATCCGCCCCGGCATCGATCACTGCATGAGCAAATTTGTGAACATCGCCCCTGTTTTCTCCCAAATAATTCTCTGTCCTTTTGGGCACATTTTGGTGGCTCGCCCCTTCGGCACCACCGTGAAACGAAACGATTACAATGTCGCATTGAGCTGCGAGCGAGGCAACTATTTCTTTTGCCCTTGAAATATTGCGGATATCGCAGGTGCCTGAATTCGGGGCAAAAGCGGCAAACCCAAACTTTGTCCCATTCCTTTCAAAAACGGCAGTTTCGTCTGTTCCTGCCAATCCGGCGAAAGCAATTCCCGCATTTTTCAGAACCTCTTTAGTGCCTTTCCGGCCCGAAGGGCCGAAGTCGCCAGAGTGATTGTTGGCAATGCTCACGACATCGAAACCTGCATTGGAAAGGTGTTTTACATAACTGGCAGGCGAGCGGAAAACATAGCATTTACTCATGTCCCGGCAAGTCTTGGCCGTGCCTTCCCCATCAAACATGGTACCTTCTAAATTCCCAAACGTTACATCAGCATTTTGTAAAATGGACTGAACATCCCGTAGCAAATCATCGCCTCCATTAGCAGGGAGGTAACTCTTCGAAGGGTAATTAGTGCCGAGCATCATGTCGCCAACACCGATGACTGTTACAGTCCCACTGTTTTGGCTGCTGGCTAAATACGCATTGAATAGGAAGCAATGGATAAAAAAAAGACTTCCTCGAAGGAAGTCTTTTTGAATATTTCTTAAAAACAAAATAGTAAAGTTTGAGAGTAAATGGTGAGAAGGGAATAACCATTCGTCTCTCACCAATCACTATTATTTTAGTCAAAAGATTGATTGTCAATTTCTGCCAAGCGAACGAGCTCTTGGTATTCTTTTGGAGAAAGGCCGTCCAACACGTAGTCAATCGGATTAACTGGCTTGCCTTTGTAATGCACTTCGTAATGGCAATGTGGGGCAGTAGAAGTACCTGTGCTGCCGACTTTTCCGATCTCGTGCCCTTTCTTGATTACCTGTCCAACTTTAACATCCACAGATGACATGTGACCGTAAAGCGTTTCGTAGCCGTATCCGTGGTCAATCACCACATGGAGTCCGTATCCACTTTTGCTATTATCAACCCGGATAACTTTTCCATCACCCGTAGCCTGAATGGAAGTGCCTTGTTTTGCGGAGAAGTCGATCCCGGCGTGCATTTTCCTGATTTTATGGATTGGGTGCAAACGGTACCCAAACCCTGACAACAATTGTACTTTTCTGTTGAGTTTGTCAGCCCGGATCGGCTTGATGGAAGGAATAGAGGCCAACATCTTTTCTTTGTCAGCAGCCATTTTTTCTATCTCATCCAATGACTTGGACTGAACAACCATTTGGCGTTTGAGTTTTTCTGCTTTTTGGCGGAGCTGAACCATCATTTTACCTGACTGCCGGAAATTCTGCAATTCGGCATACGGTTCGTGACCACCGACACCACCTTCCCAGATGTTTTCGTCTATGGGGTCCATTTCCAGGACCATACGATGCACCCACCGATCACGTTCTTGGATGTTTTCCAAAGTGTTCGACATGTGGTTTACCAGTTCCTGCATTTCCATGTTTTCGGAAATGAGGTGTGCAATTTCATCGTTTTTTAACTGGATTTGTGGAGAGGGGAAAAAACGCCAGAGTAAAGAGCCAAAAAGGACGCCTGAAATAAGCATGGCGGAAGCAATTCCAAAGAAACGACCCGCTTTTTCTTTCGACGTGAGTTTGACCTTTTCGTACTGGAGTGTTTGTTTGTTATAGAAGTATTTTTCTCGTCTCATATTGTTCTGTTGTTAGCCAATAACCTAACTTTGCCGCCTTTTAACGACCACCACAAGAGGCGGAAGTTGCAAGCACGGACGGGTTAGGGGGGTTCCCTCCCTAAGGAAACAAGTGAATCAAATATGTTCACGTGTTTTTGGACTAAGACGAACGAATTGTTTGTTTCTAAGAACTTATTAATCGCAAAACCCTTTATCAGTATTCAGCAAGAAGAAATCTTCTCTTGTTTAGTTTGCTTGTCTCGCATGTCTATTGTCCCGTTTTTATACGGTGTTCTCTCTTAAGCAGCGGCAAATATGGAAAATAATTTCCTAACCACGAAAACATGTGGATAACTTTTCATGTTTGCGGGCGTACAAGAAATCTAAAATTTTCAATTATTGCTGCTTTTCAGTCACTTAAATATTGAATTAATAAGGATTTGTTAATACGAAATGTTTAACTGTTTGAAAAAGCCATTTAATCAGCTCAAAATTTTCTTTCAATAATATTCTTGGTTACCAAATTATCGAACATTCTTTTAATATGACAGCAAAAGAAATACGACGCACCTTCCTTGACTTTTTCCAATCCAAACAACATAAGATAGTGCCTTCGGCACCTATCGTCAACAAGGACGACCCAACGCTCATGTTCACCAACGCGGGCATGAACCAGTTCAAAGATTTCTTTTTGGGAAATGCCGTGCCGGACAATCGCCGCATCGCAGATACGCAAAAATGCCTCCGCGTCTCCGGCAAACACAACGACTTGGAGGAAGTCGGACGAGATGGGACTCACCATACCATGTTCGAGATGCTTGGCAACTGGTCGGTCGGTGATTATTTCAAAAAAGAAGCTATCGAATGGTCGTGGGAGCTTTTGACCAAAGTCTACGGCCTACCTGCTGACCGTCTCTACGCCACCGTTTTTGAAGGCGATGCCTCGGAAAACCTCGAACCAGACGACGAAGCACGTGCTTTTTGGCGGACTTGGTTGCCAGATGGTCATATTCTGAATGGCAGTAAAAAGGATAATTTTTGGGAAATGGGCGACCAAGGTCCTTGTGGCCCCTGTTCCGAAATCCATATCGATATGCGTTCCGATGAGGAGCGGGCCAAATTGGACGGTGCCGCTCTGGTCAACAAAGACCACCCCATGGTCATCGAAATTTGGAACAACGTATTTATCCAGTTCAATCGCAAGGCTGATGGCTCTTTGGAAAATTTGCCAGAAAAACATGTGGACACTGGCATGGGCTTCGAGCGCTTGACGATGGTCATGCAGGGCAAGGTGTACAGCTACGACACCGATATTTTTACACCTATTATTAAAAAGGTGGAAGAAGTCAGTGGCATAAAATATACTGGTAAATACCCGGCAGATCCAGCTGCCCGGCCTCCAGCCGAAATGATGTCCGACATTGCCATGCGGGTAGTCGCTGACCACGTGCGGGCGGTGACGTTTACCATCGCCGATGGGCAGCTGCCAGGTAACAATGGAGCTGGCTATGTTATCCGACGCATTCTGCGCCGGGCTGTTCGCTATTATTATTCTTTTTTAAATATTAAGGAGCCTTTCTTGCATACCCTTGTGCCTTTGTTGGCTGAGATGTTTGCCGATGTTTTCCCAGAAGTAAAAGGTCAACAAGAGCAGTTATCAAAGATTATTCAAGGGGAAGAAAAGGCATTTTTAAATACCCTTGACACAGGCCTAAAGCGTTTTGCCGAACTCAAAGTAACCGATGGCGTCATCGATGGTCAGGATGCGTTTGAGCTGTACGATACCTTTGGTTTCCCTATTGACCTTACCCGTTTGATGGCTGAGGAGCATGGCTGGAAAGTTGATGAAGCTGGCTTTGAAAAATCCATGCAGGCCCAGAAAGACCGGGCCCGTGCCGCTGCTGCCAAGGAGACCAGCGATTGGCAGACATTTGCCGAAGGCGAGGTAGAATTTGTTGGCTACGACGATTTAACCGTTGCCGATGCCAAGGTTTTGCGCTTTCGGACCGTTACCACTAAAAAGGCAAAACGCTACGAAGTCGTTTTGAACAAAACCCCCTTCTATGCCGAAAGCGGTGGGCAACACGGCGATAAAGGCTGGATTGCCTTCGGCGATGAGCAGGTCAAAGTCATTGATACACAAAAGGAAAATGACCTCATAATCCACGTTTTGGAAAAACTGCCGAGCGATCTTTCCGGCAAGGTTGAAGCAAAAGTTGACCATACTAAACGCCAAGCCACATCCAGTAATCACTCTGCAGTTCACTTGATGCATGCTGCCTTGCACAACATCCTTGGAAAAAATGCGCTGCAAAAAGGACAGGACGTGGACGATAAGCGTTTGCGTTTCGATTTCTCTCATTTTCAGAAAGTTACGGACGAAGAATTGCGCGCTATCGAGCACATGGTGAATGAGAAAATCCGCCAAAACATCCAATTGGAAGAGGTGCGCCACATGCCGATCGACGACGCCAAAAAGCTCGGAGCGATGATGCTTTTCGGGGAAAAATACGGCGAGACCGTCCGGGTGATCACTTTTGATAAAAATTTCAGCCAAGAGCTTTGTGGCGGTACACACGTTCAGGCTACGGGTGAAATCGGTCTATTCAAAATACTCAGCGAATCGGGTGTCGCTGCTGGCATCCGCAGGATCGAGGCGGTGACGGCTGACCACGCTGAAGCCTATATGCTTGGTCAACTCAATCAATTGGAAGAGGTAAAAGCTGCCCTCAAAAATGTGCAAGACCCCGTGAAAGCGGTCGTCTCCTTGCAGGAAGAAAACAAGTCACTGAAAAAACAGGTTGAGCAATTATTGGCAGCGCAGGCCAGTGCCCTCAAAGGCCAACTCAAAGGCCAAGTCGAGCAGATCAACGGCATCAACTTCTTGGCTGCCAAATTGCCGTTGCAAGATGCCAACGCCATTAAAACCTTGGCCTACAACCTCGAAGCCGAACTCGGCAATGCCTGTCTCGTCTTCGCTGCCGACCTCGGCGACAAACCGCTCATCACCATCCGCATCAGCGAGTCGCTGACGGATAAACTGAATGCTGGTGCGATGGTCCGGGAATTAGCTAAAGAAATCCAAGGCGGCGGCGGTGGTCAAGCCTTTTTTGCTACGGCTGGCGGTAAGGATGTGAGTGGGTTGGATCGAGTGGTGGAGAAGGCGAAGGGGATGGTTTGATCTTACATTTCTTAATTCTTTCAGAATCACTAATTTTGGACTGCTTTAATTGATTATTGGTGTTAGTACTCGAAGTGCTAACACCAATTTCCCCATACCCACATTAATATGAAAATTTGTAGTATCCGCATAAAAGGCTTCCAGCAGTTTGATGATCTGTATTTGGATTTTACCAATCCAGAGACAGGTGAACCAGTGGATAAGATTTGTTTTATTGGGAGAAATGGGACTGGGAAATCGACTATATTAAGTATAATACTAAATATTCTATATCATCATATTATTAATGCGCCAAATAAATATAATAATATTTTGGCTAAATTTAAGTGCGGAGAAACATTTTTCTATTTATATGCGAATGAATGGCTTAACCAAAATTTCTTATTAAGTATAGATGTTGATAAATCCACAAATTGGTTTAATAAGATTTCATTTTTGACCTCTCAGGAAAATATTATTCATCAACTTCGGCCATATATTCTAAATGAAAGAGAAATAAATGAGTTTTGGAAAGATATGATTTTTAGTAGTGAGAATCATGATTTATTGGCATATGCCGCAGCTGAGAGTAGCACAAATCAATATTTACAAATAGATGACGTCCCTGAAACAAATGTTAATAATGCACTTCAATTATTCAAAAATTTCCCATATTATCATTTTGTTTCAAATGATCAAATAATCGCATTTTGGACTCAATTGATTTTCCTATTGAAAAAAAGAGAAAATGAAAGAGAGCAGTTTGAAAATATGGTAGGAAATTTAAACAAAACCAAAAAACAATTAATCGAAGAATTCGACGATCAAAACCCAAAAATTTTAAAAAAGCTCGCTGATCTTTGGAACAAAATCCTGGACAAAGCAGGCCTCGAATTTGACTATGAAAGTGCGAGCAACCCAATCCAATTAAACGATAATTTAAAAGCCTACATCAAGCTAAAAAGCACGGGAGAAAAAATAAATTACAACCAATTAAGCACAGGCATCCGCAACTTCATTTTTCGCATTGGCCATATTTATTCCTTGTATTTTAATCGGGAAATTAAAAAAGGTTTTTTATTAGTAGATGAGCCGGAGAACAGCCTATTCCCAGACTTTTTATACGAATTAATTGATATTTATCAGGAAATAACCACGGATAAAAATGGGGAAAGAAATACGCAGATGTTTTTTGCTACGCATAACCCAATTATCGCTGCACAGTTTGAGCCTTATGAACGGATATTATTGGAATGGGATGACAAAGGCCATGTACAAGCGTTTAAAGGGAAAGCACCCGCAGGGGACGACCCAAATGATGTGTTGCGACAAGATTTTAGAATAGACCATTTAATGGGCAAAAAAGGTCAAGAAGTATGGCAAGAATATCTGGATTTAAAAAAACAATTGCGGCATACCAAAAATGGAAAAGATAAAGACGAATTAATTTCTAAAATAAGTAAAATAGGACAATTATATAATTTTGAAGACTAATGAAATTTCTCGGAAAAACCAACGCTTCCAAAATCTTGAAAGAAGGCCTAACCTATCAAGAAAATAAAGGAAAAAATAATTTAAAGATTCGTGAAATGCTCGTGGAAGAGCAGAGTAATTTTTGTGCTTACACTGAAAAGTATATTCAAGAATTAGATTCTTGCGAGGTCGAACATTTTGATTCCAGTAAAAAATATAAGGATGATTATTACAATTATTACGCAGTATTGAGAAAGCCTAATCAATATAAAAAAGACGAAGCGTATAAAAGCGCTTCTTTCTTTGATAATTTATTCTTTCATGATAATGAAGAATTTAATAGAAGGATTGTTTACGTAGACGGTGCGTATGAAGAAACGAATTTAGATGATGCAGAAGCGAGGGAATTAATTGACTTTTTGGGCTTCAATCATGAGTCACTTTATAAGCAAAGAAAAAGACATGTACGGCGGTTAAAAGAATTATTTGACGATGCCGGATATAATGAAGAAAATCGCCTGAATTATTTCAGGAAAAACAATGACGAACTTAGTTTTATCACGGCACTCGAAATAGAATTGCAAATTGATTTGAGTGAATTCTTTAGAAAAGAAGATCTTTAAATCTTACACCTTCCGCATACGCTCCACCCATCCCTCAATCACCTTTTCATCAATTTCATCCGATAGGAAAAACGTCTCGTCCCGGGCCAGTGTATAAACGGCCGTCGTTACGCCTTTGGCGGAATAGTTCAAGATAAGGTCGGTGAGCACATTGTAGGCGCCACGAGTCTTGTTTCGGTCGAGGTCGTCGTAGCCGTCGGAGGCGAAAGCGGAGCAATCGATCACTTGGCCATCCGGGTTGATGTAGCTTTTGCCAGCGATGACCTGACAGCCTGCCGAGTAGTTGCTTTGGCCCTTGCCCGACCAGTGGATGTTGATGCTAAAATTGGTCGCATCGTCCAAGCCTTTTTGTATGTTTTCTTCGGTCAATGCATTGGCATCAATCCGATCCCGAAATACCAAAACGCCATGCTGGGCAGGTTTCATCGCCCGGTAAACCCGTCGCCCGTCGCTGACTTTGTGCCAACCGAATTTGTATAAATGTTGGCCCTCCGTGAGGAACGCCTCGTCGAGGCGGCCTTGCTTTTTGATAAAATCAAAAGCCATGCTCTGGCTGGGGTCGGTCGAGCCCCAAAACTTGAAGACCATCCCATTGATTAGCAAAACAAACAGGTCGTCGTTTTCCCGTTTCAATTCCCGGACATCTTCGTTTCGGCGGATGCCGATCAAGTGGATGGTGTCGGGGGAGGTATCCCAATCCCTGATTTTTTTGGTGTCGCTTTTTTTCGGGAAATTTTCCAAAAACTGCAAAATAGGGTGGGGGTGTACGAGGTAGTGGCTTTTAGCCTTTTCCAATAAGCCGATCCATTGGTTGAATTCTGCGGAACCGTTGGTCGGGGACGACTGCGCCCATTTGCACACAAAATCAGGCGTCCCTTCTTTTTTCTCCTTCCAATCCTCGATATGTCGGAACGTGTTTGGGCCAGCGATGCCATCAGGCGTCCCAATACTTGGGTCGTTATCCACTGTGCGGACATATTCCTGAAAGAGCCGCACCGCAGCGTGGGTAACATAACCATAAATGCCATCCACCTCGGAGTGGGGCATAAATCCGGCAGCTTTCAAAAAACGTTGCAGGTCGCTGACCGGGGTGCCGGGCACTTCTTCCAAAGGTCGCCAACGTCCGTCGCCCTCGTCCCGAAAGGCGAGCTTTTCTTGGAGAGCCGCTGAAAGAACGGCGTGGAATTTCATGAAAAAACTGGTCGTGTCTGCTGGTGCGAATCCTTGGTCTACTTTACCGAGGCGGAGAGTGGTTGTACTCATTTGATTTCAGGTTTTTATTTTGCCAAATGTAGGGAAATATATCTTAAAGGGAATGAGGGAAGATCGTCAATGTTAGTTATAGGGTCTGCATAATGTGATTGAAAATCCATCACGTATATATTAGGTAAAAATTCAAGTTGAAAAGAATCCTTTTAATAAAGCTACTTCGCTAACTTTGGCATTTCTCAACCATTTTAAATTTTTGAAAACAATCTTACCATGTTAGAATCCATTTTAAACAAAGCCTTGGGCGGCATATCAGACAAAGTCAAATCTGCTGTTTATGACAAATTGGCCGGTACGGATAAAGCCGAAATCCTCGAAATCAGAAATACCGATAACAAAACAGCCATCCTTTTTTTGCATGGCTTTGGAGGGGGGATGGGGGGGACTTGGGGAAATTTCCCTTCCCTGATCAAAAATGACGAAGCGCTAACTGGGTGGGATATTTACAGCATCGGTTACAACACCAGCCTGTTCCCGGATATCCAAGGGATTTGGTCCAGCAACCCAGACGTGACGGCATTGGGAGGATACCTGCGGACATTGCTCAATGACCGATTTGGAGTCAAATACCAGCAAATTTCAATCGTGGCACATAGCATGGGGGGGCTTGTTTTACAACGTGCCATTATTGATCTGCTCAAGTTGAAAGAGGATTCGTCTTTGTTGCATTCGGTGATTTTATATGGTACACCCAGTGGTGGTTTGAAAAATGCCCGACTTGGTAGAGGCATCCATAAACAGGTGACCGATATGGCCAATGACAGCGAGTTTATCAAACACCTGAGAGAAGAATGGAACGAACTGATCGGCAGCAAACCCAAGTTTAAATTCCTGACCTGCGCTGGCGACCTCGACGATTTTGTGCCATCCCAGTCCTCCCTCGATCCTTTTGATGTTTCTTTTCACAAACGGGTCAACGGCAACCATGTGGATATTGTGAAGCCAGCCGATGACAGCCACCTGTCATTTAAAGTGCTGCGAAAGGTATTGCTCGATGATGTAGATTTTTACCAAGGCAAATGGGACAGTGCAGAAGTGGCGTTGGAACTGGGGGACTTCAAACGTGCCCGGGAAAAATTCGAGGCGAATAAGGATAGCCTTGGCCCACACCAAGTTGTCGAATATGCTTTTTCTCTTGAAGCAACTGGCGACCGGGAAGCTGCTATTAAATATTTGGAAGAACAGGCTGCCAAATCGAACGTGGATACGGACATCCTTGGCACATTGGCAGGTCGCTGGAAACGGGTTTTTCTGCAAGACCTTAAACCAGAACATGCCGAAAAATCAATCGAACTGTACCAGCAAGCATACGATCGGGCATTGGAGAATGAGGACGATGAGCAGATTTATTACCACGCCATCAACCTCGCTTTTTTGTTTTTCAAAACCAAAAAATACAAAGACGCCAAGACCTTTGCCCAAACAGCGAAGGCACATGCCGAAAAATCTATGGTCAAGGATGTTTGGAAATACGCCACCATCGCTGAAGCCTGTTTGTACCTGGAAGATGAGGCAGGCGCATATTATAATTATCTGATTGCATTGGAGAAAGAGCCAGAAGTTAGGCAGCGGGAATCCATGTATATCCAATGGTTATCAGTTGTGCAGCAGAAAGGGTTGGAAGCATTGGAACGCCGGTTGCGGAGATTGTTTAGGCAGCTTTGAAGTGAATGAATTCTATATGAAAAAACGAAAATAGAATGCGGGGCAGCATGAGCCAATCTTCTGGCAAATTCTTCGTGTGCCCCTCTAAAGATTTTAAGGGTGCACCCTTAAAATCCCCTTGGACCGAGCAGTCTGCTCCATTAATGCAAAGTGAATTTTCTGGCTCGCTAGAATAAATTGATTTTTACATTTTGGATTTAATTACTGTCGCTATGAAATTAAAAAAAGGGGATGTTTTTAGGATAAAAACTAAAATTGGATATGGTTTCCTACAATATATTGAAACAGATGATTTAGGGATAGAATATGTAAGAGTCCTTGAATCGATTTCTGAAAATGGTATTCTATCTCAGCGGGAAGTAGAATGTTTAGAGAGGTGGTGTATTGGGTTTCCATTGAAAGCTGCTGAACGTCGAAAAATCGTTGAAAAAGTCGGAAACTTTGACTTACCCCAATCATTTATCAATTATGAACATGTCAGAGCGGAGCACAATATTAGAGGCGAAAAAATTGGTTGGCACATCGTGAACAAAGCTTCGCTTAAAAGAGAATTAAAGCAAAATCTTGATGCACATGATAGGAAACTTTCACCTCATGGTATTATGAATGACACACTGAGCATAAGCATGTTAGAAGAAAATTGGAGATTACAAGATTGGGTATAGTACTTGAAAACTCTGCATCAATTGTACAGTCTGAAAGTTTTGAGAAGCGTAAATAAATCCAACAATATAAAAACTGCTAAGCCTAAAATACCTACCCTTTAAAGCCCCATCACCTTATCAAAATCACCTCCCCCTCATACAGCTCCACTTGCCCATCTAAAAATTCTACTTCTGCAAACCACACATAAACGCCGGGGTTCATCATTTGGCCTTTGTGTTGGCCGTCCCAGCCGATAGAAAGGTTATTAGGTTCAAAATTGTACTGTTCAAACATCAGTGCCCCCCAACGGTCGAAGATTAGTAGGTTATTGATTTTGGAAACCTGCTGTCCGGTGAACAAGGTAAACTCGTCGTTCAACGCATCATTGTTGGGACTGAAGGCAGACGGCGCATAAACGTTTCGGGCTTTTTGCACAAATACATTGACCTCGTCCGTAAAAGTGCAACCGTTTTCATCCGTTATGGTGAGTAGGTAGGTAATGTCGTTAGCTGGTACGGCCAACGGCATTTCACAGTCTGTACAGTTGAGGTAAGAATCTGGCGCCCAGAAATAGGAGGCCGGAGTGAAATCTGTCTGGGCCGAAAGGATGATGGTTTCGCCGAGATCAATAAAAATATCATCCCCTAAATCAAAAAATGGCGGATCGGGAAATGGCAAAAAAGATTTCCTCCGTATGTACTAGGTTATTGGCATCGATGACCGTTAGCTGGTAAAATCCATTTTCCAAATTATCAAAATTACGTATGGGAAAACGGCCACTGTGGCTGAGCTTCCCCCTTGAGGGCAATGACATACGGAGGCATGCCACCAGTGATCGATTCAATGACGATCGAGCCAATCGCTCCCCAATTCGCAAGCAGTTGAGTTGGCCTCCAATTCCACCGCAATGCCGCCTTCAAATTCGAGGTTGATAAATATGGTTGAGTCACAGCCATTGATACTTGCTCCGATGAGAACCTCAGTGCCTGACGGGTTGGATTGGTTGTAAACGGTGCCATTGACAATGATGGATGATCCTGATACCAAGGTCTCGCTGATGGTGCCGGTGGCTTCTGGGTAATAGCTGATTTCCACAAATACCGTTGAATCACAGCCGAGGGCACTGCCGTTGGGAAAGGTTTCCGACCCGGTCAAATTGCCTTCAAAATAGAGCGTCCCGTTGACCACCAAAACATCGCCGGGGCAGAGGATTTCGGTCAGGTTTGCGGTAACCTCATCCGTAAAATCAATATTTACAAAAACCGTTGAGTCACAACCATTTACGTCGGCATTTTGTAAAATTTCCATGCCGCTGGGGTTGCTTTCATCGTAAACAGTTCCGTTGATCGTAATGCTGCTGCCCGTGCAGAATTGTTGTTCAAAAACGCCTTGTGATGGCAGGTAAAAATCCAATGCCACTTCAATCGTCGAGTCGCAACCGTTCACGCTGGCATTTTGTAAAATTTCAGTGCCGCTTGGGTTAGCTTCATTGTAGACCGTGCCGTTGATAGTTAGGCTTTCGCCAGGGCAAAGCGTTTGAATCAGGTCAAATACATTTTCATTAAAAAAACTGAGGTTGACGATGATGGTCGAATCGCATCCGAGGAAACTGCCTCCTGGCAAGGTTATCATGCCTGTTGGAGAGTTTTCATCAAAAACAGTCCCATTGACGACCACCGTTTCACCGGGACAGAGCGTCGGGTCAACCGTTTCAAACACTTCATCCGTAAAAGACAAGTCTATTGTAATCGTCGAGTCGCATCCATTAACACTTCCTCCCATTATAATTTCTGTTCCTGTTGGGTTCGTTTCATCATAAACCGTACCGTTCACCGTAATACTACTGCCCGTACATAGTTGGTCATTTATCAGCGAGGTGGCGTCATTGAAAAATGCCAAAGCAATGTTAACGATGGAGTCGCAACCGAGTACGCTGCCATTCGGAAAAGTCTCGGAACCACTGGGGTTCGAGCTGTCGTAAACCGTCCCGTTGATGGTGACCGATTCAGCGGGGCAGAGCGTTGCCGTGAAATTGGAAGTCACCGCATTGGTAAAGGAAAGGGATATATTAATGGTAGAATCACAACCATTTACACTCGCTCCCGATAAAATTTCTGTGCCGCTGGGGTTCATTTCGTTGTACTCCGTCCCGTTGATGATAATGCTCCCACCGGGACAAAGTTCAGGTGAAATATTGCTCGATGCAGGTGGAAAAAATGATAAGTTAATGAGCACCGTGGAATCACAGCCAAGCAAAGAGCCGTTGGGAAATGTTTCCGACCCCGAAGGGTTGGCAGCATTGTAAACCGTTCCGTTGACGGTAACCGACCCGCCGGGGCAAAGTTGTGGGGAAAAATTAGCGAACACTTCGTTGTTGAAACTCAGTTCCACCGTAATGGTCGAGTCGCAACCAAAGGCGCTTCCGTTGGGGATGACCTCCACGCCATCAGGATTTGATTCGTCATACACTGTACCGTTTACGGTAAGACTTCCGCCAGTACAAAGCGTTTCTTCAATCATTTCAGTGGCAGGTGGGTAATAAACTAAGTCAATATTGACGATGGAATCGCAGCCAGTTGCGCTGCCGCCGATGAAAGTTTCTGTTCCCATCGGGTTGGATTCATCATACAATGTCCCATTGATAGCGATGGATTCGCCGGGGCAGTAAACAGGGTTAAAATTGGATTCTACTGACTCTGAAATATACAATATAGTGAATGGGTTGCTGGGGCTGCCCATGTTATAATTGTCGCAAAAATTGGCATCGCCCAGCCCCGTTATCCTGAAAACAACACTGTCCTGAGTCAGGCCATAATCGGATGGACAGAAATTGATAAGTACCGAATTTCCCACATTATCCACGGCATCATTGATGAAAAAGAAGGCCCAAAAATGGTGTAATCAAGGATGAAAGGCGCAACTCCAGTCAGTTGAATCGAGAAGTCAAAACAGTCGTTTGCACAAATGCTGGCTGGAGCATTCAGTTGAGCAGTCGGTCTGTAAAAGGTGACTGGCACACCTGGCGACACCGACAAACAGGGGTCGCTCAGATCAACGCCACCGTTGCCATCGTCATTTCCGGCTACCGCCGAAATGTAATAGGTCTGACCAGCGGCAAGGTTGCCGGGGTAGGGGATAGGGGAAGTCGGGCTGGAGGCCAAAACAGTTCCCAACTGGCTACCCGCATTGGTGTGCAACACAAAAATCAGATTGTCATCTATTTCCAAAAATTCATCGCCCATGTGGTTGGCAGGGATGTTTTCACCGTGGCAAAGCATTAAAGGTGAACCCGAAAAATTCATGGTACCTGCATCCGTTCCACAATTGCAGTTGGCAGAACCACTGATCGTGACCGGGCCACAGCCCAACCCATCATTCAGTTCAAATGAATAGCTTGTGCCACTTGGAATGGCAGCCGAGGTGAACGTATTGCCCACAACTGCCACACCATCAACGGTATATGGCGGAAAACTACCTCCGGAAATATCGAATGTGACGGTGTAGGTTTGGGTGGCGAGGTCGCAGTTCTCATCCAAATTGGAAAAGGAAGGGGCAGCGAAAACTTGAATATTTGTGGTGTCTGGAATGGTACAGGACGCTGTCGGGGTAAACGAAACTGGAATCAGGCCAGATTGTCCAGCGGGGTTAAAATTGGAGCCGGAAACCCCGACACCGTTCCAAGTCCCTGTGGGATAGGCTGGGTCAATGATCGAGTTAAGGTCGAAGAGGCCACTGTTTTGACAGGTCTCAGCTACGCCCAAATCAGGTTGAGCTGGTACATTAACTGTGATAAATGTAGTAGCGACTTCGGTACAATTTGCCGAAGGCGTAAAAGTCAAAAGCACATTGCCGATTTGCCCGTTTGGGTTGAAATTATTTCCGGTAACGCCATTGCCCGACCAAGTCCCGGTCGGGAAACTCGGATCGGCGATGTTGGACAGGTTGTACAGGCTGCCTGTTTCACATAAAGTTGCCGTGCCGAGGCTGGGCGTCATAGGCAAATTGACCGTGATAAAAGTTTGGCTGGGCAGCACACAATTTCCCGAAGGGGTAAAAGTGAGGTCGATATTGCCGGAAAGGCCACTGGGGTCAAATTCATTTCCCACCACCCCAATGCCGCTCCAAGTGCCGTTCGGATAACCGGGGTCTTGCAAAGTGGTAAGGTCAAAAAAACCTTCATTTTCGCAAAGCGTTGCAGAACCCAAATCGGGGGTGCCTGCAGCTTCAATCACGACAAAAGTGGTTGCAGGGAAAGAACAAGAATTGGTCGGAGTAAAACTCACACCGACTGGCCCGCTTTGGCCGGTGGGGTCAAAAGTATTTCCCGAAACACCGGGCCCGGACCAAACCCCGATAGGGAAAAGCGGGTCTTGAATGGTGGTCAAATCAAACAACCCGGATGATTCACAAATATTAGCCGAACCCAAATTGGGCGTTGCAGGGGCATTTACAAAAACAATCGTCGTGGTCGGGGTAAAACAGGGCAAGGACGAAACAAAATTCAACTCGATTGGCCCGTTCAGGCCCGCCGGGTCGAAAGTAGTGCCATTGACGCCAGGCCCAAACCATGTCCCGCCGGGGTACAACGGGTCTTCCAACGTGGTCAAATCAAGCGGGCCTTCTGTTTCACATAATGAGGCCGTTCCGAGCGAAGGAGTGATCGTCATTTCCACCGTGATATCTGTGGTAGCTGGCGCCACGCAGGGCTCACTGGAAGTAAACGTTAGGATGTTGACGCCGGGCAATCCATTTGGGTTGAAAAAATTACCCGTAACTCCCGGGCCGCTCCAAGTGCCTATTGGAAAAAGCGGGTCTTGTAAAAATGTCAAGTCAAAGAGATTACCATTTTCGCACATCATGCCCGGCAAAAGAACTGGCGTGGCCGACATGTTAACGGTGATCGTAGTTGTACCATCATTGGTACACGGAGCACTGGAAGTAAAGTTTAATACGATAGTTCCAAACAAACCTGTAGGATCGAAAAAATTACCATTAACGCCTTGACCCGACCAAGTGCCGCCGGGGTGAAGCGGGTCTTCTAAAAATGTCAGATCGAATGGCGGGTCATTATCGCATATCGTGGCCGTTCCCAAGGTAGGATCGGCCACCGGGTTTACCTCAACAACCAACCCATAACCAAAAGCGCATTCGCCCGGGAGCGGGTTATAAAATAGGACATGCGTACCGGGGCCGGCAACGGCTGGGTCGAACTCATTATTGGTTACGCCGGGGCCGCTCCAGCTTCCATTAATTCCATTGGTGATAGGGTCTAAAGGGAAGCGTGGGTCGGTTTCGCAGAAGGGATCAACCAAGAGTGCTATTGGAATGAGGGGCTCTAAAACCTCAATATCCATGGTGGCCTGTGAAGCGCAAAAAGATGGGTCGGGTGTAAAAACAATGGTAGTGATAGTACCTCCCAAACCCGACGGATCGAAATTGGGACCGATGTCCCAAGTTCCGGTGATCCCTTCAATGGAGGCAGTTGGCAAAATTTCAATAGAGCCAGTTTCGCACAAAGGGCCAATTTGGGCGAAAGTTGGCGTGCCACCTACTGAACCATTAACGACAATATTGTCGACTGTGTAAGTTTCGCCATTGGATTTGCAAGCGGCATAAAAGCGGATTTGCAAAGTCGTCCCATTCAAGCCATTTACACTGATCGGGCCCGTTCCGTTTAGTCCACAGACATACCCGAATTGCGTCCAACCACCGCCATCGAGGTTGTATTGCAAAACGACTTGGTCGTGGCTATTGTCGGGTGGCGTAAAGCCCGAACAACCAAAAATTGGGAAACTCGGATCGTTGCACTCGAAATTCCCTATGCCGAAAACTTCCAGAGAAATACTGATATCGCAGTAGCCAGTTAGGTTGATGATTTCAGAGGTCCAAGAGTTGTCATTTCCTCCTCCTTCAATACCCCCATTGCAACATGGCAACCCCTCAATATCGTTGATCGTAAACTGTCCAGAATAGACCCCCCACATGCTCTCGCCCGGTTCATTGATGCTCAGGTCGTCGCAGTCGGTGGCGTTGGACGTCCACTTGGGCGGTGCGTTGAAAGTACCATTGCCGTAGCTGTTGAAATTTTCTTCCCAAATTTGGGAGTTGGCGGGTACTGACCACCCAATCATGGCCATAAGGAGAAAGAAAAAATTGGAATAAAAAGGCTTCATACTGTTTGTTTCAAAGGGAGATAAAAGAGGAAATTCAAAATTAAAATTAAAATGAAAAACAGCACTTTGAAATCAGCAGTAATGCGCGCAAAGTGTCGTTAGAATATTTCCCCTAATCAGCGTTTTTTGAATATTGGTTGGTGCTTCAGAGCATGGGCTGGATTACAGTTGGCAAAGGTACGATAGGTAGTTGGGAAAATGAGACCAATTGCAGTTTAAGTTATGGTAAAAATAGCTCAGAGATCAAAGCGGAATACCCGTCTCCAACCCATCAATACTAACCCTATTTTTCTTCTCCCAATAGTCCCGAATCCCTTGTTCTCCGGTACTTTCTGCCCAATCTTTCAATCTATTCCGAGGGCCTTCATATTGGTAAAATGGGACAGCGTAGCCACAAGAAGTTTGAACCGAATCAACGGAAAGGTCGAAAATTTGCCTGGCTCCTGCTTTGTGCGGGAATAAATCGATCAGTTCATTCCACTCCGCATCATTTGGATAAATGGCCTTGGCTTGCCCGTACAAGCGCAGTATCAGCGGCATTTCTTCAAAAGAACAAAACATCAAAGTCATGCGGTTGACTTCAAGCAGGTGGGCAGCCGTTTCGTTGCCACTGCCAGTCAGGTTGAGCCAAACGACCCTGTTTTGATCCAGCACCCGGAGCGAGTCCATGCCCTTTGGGGAAACGTTCACTCGCCCATCCTTAGAAGCAGTCCCCACAAAGAAAAGGTGTTGTTTTTCGATAAATGTTTTAATAGAGTCGTTGATGGAAGTCATCATTTTGGCCATGGTAGCAAGTTTTTTAGTTAGTGAAAGGTTTAAAACCAAACTTGACCTCTCAAAGTTTGCCCCGATTGTTAGGAAGTTTTCTCAGCCGTTTTCATTTTCAAAAAACAGTTATAAAATTCTGGGTTAACTTATCCATAATCTCTAAATAAAAAACGCCCCGTCGCTCAACGGCGACGAGGCACTTAGACTCTCACTTTTTAATTTACTGATGCTTACAAGTTCGGTTTAAAGGGGTCACGATTTTAGGGGGCAATTTTTTTGGGTTTAAAAGTTGGCCGGACGGAAAATTCCGTCCAGCCTAAATCAGGTTTTGGGAAAAATCATAAGGAGGGGTGATGGTTTCATGGTTTCATGGTTGCACGGTTTCATGGATCCGAAACCATGAAACAATGAAACAATGAAACCATGAACTTCAAAAGCCCACCCCGCCTCCCTGAGGGGAAGGCGACGGGGTAGCTGACGCAAGTGCAATCTGTAATTAATATTTTCAAAGGTGGCTAAGATCAGGTGGAAAAAACTGCCCCTACGCACCCATTTGGGCTTCGGGGCAGTCCCACACACTATTAGAACACCCACTATTTAGACAAATCAGTGATGGATGTTGTCAACATAGTTTTGCTGCTAAGCGCATTGTTTAAGAAAAAACCAGCCCTCTACCCATCAGGGTTTCGGGCTGGTCCCACACACTATGAGAACACCCAATATCTTTTGTGGTCAACTATTTCTTATAAAAATAAGCTGCCAATAATTTTGTCAAATTTTGTTTGGATGGGTCAACTCCCAACTTCATGGAAGTTTAAAAACTGCCCCTATCCCATTGGGACGGGGCAGCCCACACACTATGAGAACACCCAATATTCTTTGCGGTCAGCCATTTTTTCTAAATACCTTCTTTGCTGAAAAACAGCTGCCGGGTTGATGTCAAATTAAAGGTTAAGGTCGCTTCCATCTTCTTGGAAGTTTTAAAAAACTGCCCTCGCCCGCACAGGACGGGGCAGCCCACACACTATGAGAACACCCAATTAATTCTTTGAGTTAAATGTTGTCGATCTATAAAATGGATTACGAGGCTGGTGGTAAGTTTTCCCGTTGTGTTCGTGTCCATCAGATTTTTGTTTTGCATAAACCTGATCAAAATTCAAAATCCCTTCTTTGATCAGTGCTTGTTTTTTGTCTTGTTTGCTGGTATGTTTTTCTTAAAATATCTTTCCTCGCTTAAAGACAACTGTAAGAGGCACAGCCCCTGCCAATTGCACACAGCAAGTAGGAAATATTTTTCAAATTAATTTAACTAATTTTATAAGGACTTGAATTTCAGGTGGTAAGTTCGATTTTGTGTGGTTCTTTAAATCGTAATGTTTTGCCTAAACAGTATGTTTAATCTTCTGTGCTTACTATTGGGTGTGAAGGTTTTAGGTAAAAAAGCTAATTTTGATGTTGCTAATTTAATCCTAAAAATCGAAAAAAATAACGTACGAAAAAGTATTTTAGTTGTCCAAATGTGATTTTCTTGTTGATTAAAATATAAATGAATGTTGGCAGCTCCTAAAAAAAAGGTTCTGCCAACAATCAACAACTAACCACCAGTAATCATCAAACTTTGATTCCACAGAAAACGGTTCAGGAAATATTGGAGACGGCCAAAATTGAAGAAGTCGTTGATGACTATGTAAGCCTCAAGCGTAGGGGGGTAAACATGATTGGGCTGTGCCCTTTCCACAATGAAAAGACGCCTTCTTTTACAGTGTCCCCAGCCAAAAACCTTTTCAAGTGTTTTGGCTGCGGTAAAGGTGGTGACCCGGCAAGGTTTATCATGGAACATGAGAACCTGTCTTTTCCAGACGCCCTGAAGCACCTCGCCAGAAAATACCGTATCGAGATAGAGGAAGTTCAATTAACACCAGAATTGGCCGCCGAACAAGCGGAACGGGAAAGCCTTTTTATCGTCAATGAATTTGCAAAATCGTTTTACCACGACCAATTGGTAAATACGGACATTGGGAAAAGTGTAGGATTAAGCTATTTTAAAAGTAGGGGCTTCCGGGAGGAAACGATCAAGAAATTTGGGCTCGGGTTTGCGCCTAACGAGCGGGACGCATTTACCAAAAAGGCCACCCAAATGGGCTATAAACCCGAATATCTTACCCGGTTGGGGCTGTCAAAAAACGACAGGGATTTTTTCTGGAACCGGGTCATGTTTACCATCCACAACCTGACCGGAAAACCAATTGCCTTTGCGGGTCGAATCCTGCAAAAAGACGCCAAAGCCCCGAAATACATCAACTCGCCGGAAACCGAGATTTACACCAAAAATAAAATCCTCTACGGGGCTTATTTCGCTAAAAACCAAATCCGGAAACTGGACGAGTGCATTTTGGTAGAAGGCTATACGGATGTCATTTCCCTGCATCAGGCAGGCATCGAAAATGTGGTGGCTTCTTCAGGAACCTCGCTCACCGAGGGGCAGATTTTGTTGATCAAACGGTTTACCCCGAACATCAAAATCCTGTACGATGGCGATGCGGCGGGTATCAAAGCGGCGCTTCGTGGGCTTGATCTCGTGCTGGAAAAGGACATGAACGTGAAGGTCGTCCTGCTGCCTGATGGGGAAGACCCCGACAGTTATTTGCAAAATGTTGGCGCCACCGCATTCAACGAGTACTTGGAAAAAGAGGCCAAGGATTTTATCTTGTTCAAAACGGATTTGTTGCTGTCTGAAGTGGGCAGCGACCCTGTGAAACGGGCAGGTTTGGTAAGGGATATTGTGGATAGTATCGCTCGGGTGCCTGATCCATTCAAGCGGGCTTTTTATGTGAAGGAGTGCGCCCGTATCATGGAATTGGATGAGGAGGTGTTGATTTCTGAGACCAATAAGGTGGTCAAAAAGATTTTACAAAAACGGGAATCTGATCGGAATAAAAAACAAGGTACGCAAGTCCATATCGTTCAGGATGGCGAATTTCCGACTGAGGCGCCGCCTATTCAACAAAGTGAAGCGTTGGTTGCTCCTGCCAAAAAAGAGGAGGCTGGGGATGAATTTCAAGAGCGGGATATTGCCCGTTTACTGGTCGCTTTTGGTGGGGAAATTTATGATAAGGAAGATCAACTGACCATAGCGGAATACATCCTTGGCAACATTGAAGAAGTACTCGATGATTTTGACAATGCGCAGTACCAACTCATTGTCAAGGAGTGCCTCGATAGGGTAGTGGCCAAAGAAAAATTATCGCCTCAATATTTTATCGGCCACCAAGACCACGAAATGAGTGCCTTGGCTGTCGACCTCTTGCATTCGCCGCATGAATACAGCCCCGGCTGGGAGGCGAGGGAATTATTCTTGCATTCGCAAAAAATGCCGGAGGAGAATTTCACCAAAGATTCAGTGAGTGCGTTGCTGCGATTTAAATTAAAAAAAATAATGCGGCTCTGCGAAAAAAATCAACAGCAGCTAAAAGACCTAAAAGGTGAAAAAGACGTGAATAAAATAATGCGATTATTGAAAGTACAGTCCAAATTGTTGGAGATGCGGAATGAATTGGCCAATCAATTAGGGACTGTGATTTTGAAATAACCATTTAATTCAAGTTGTGATGAATCATATTTCAGTTCATCCGGGCCGAATATTGATCAGATCATTTGCCATCATGCTGCTCGGCCCGGAGGGATTTCAAGGGGGAACGGGAGCTTTGCTCCCGTTCCCCCTTGAAATCCCTTGAGGGGCACTTGGGTGGTTGCCATTAACTCTTCTTATGCTGCCCCGCATTTTTTGGTTTTTTTCATTGCAACTTTGGATTGGTTAATTATTTCTCACCATCAAAACCCTTTCTCTCCAGAATTCCCTGAAATTTTCCTTTGGATTTTTACATAAATAAACCATCGTGCCCCGTTCTCGGGCATATTGGTTTTCTATCTCACCGATTAATTCTATATCCGAAAATAAATCCTGCACATCTTCACCCAATTCATCGTTTATATAAATTAAAATATTTAATTGAGGGTCAATATTTTCGGACACCCACAATCGATATGAATCAGCAAAACTCGAAACTCCTTTTAATTTAGGGTGCTTAGAAAAATGAGTCACGGCACCTGCCTGTCCGTAATTTTCCGCATACACAAAACAAGCGTTGGGGTTGCCAGACTGCTCCAAGGCTTTATCGACTAATCGTCCAAATTCTTCCCAACCCAGCATATCCGCATAGTCCTGGGGCAAGGCTTCTACGTTGCCCCGTTCCCAACGGGTAAGGGAATCTACACCCATGCTATTAGCAAAATAAGCAAAATATTTAATCGAATTTTCTATCGATAAAATTGGCAACCCGGCAGGTAGTAAAGGGATGTTTCCAATAAAAATAAAACCAGCCAGTGCATATTTTTTCCAATCGACGTTTAATTGTTTTTCCCAGAAAACACCGCCTGCCGCCATGAGCATCGGATACACGCCAAGGGTGTAATAATTTTTTCCATTTAATACCAGAAATAATAAAAGCGTAAAAACATATATCCAACCGACCGTACGGTATTTTTTTATTTTAGCATTAAATAATAAAAACAATAAACCTGGGATCCAAATTAAAAAGCCCCAAAAGTGCATGAGGATTTGATCCATTAAAAAAATGAACGGATTAACATTTGAAAGTTGGGACCGAGATAATTCCTGCATGTGGTTAATGACAGGAAAATTATTTTGCCATTGCCATATTAAATTCGGCAATACAATTAATAAGGCTGTGCCTCCCGCCAACCAAGTCTGTTTTTTTAGAAATATATTCCGTTGGGGGGTAACAATAAATGCAAGTAGTATAGCCAATATTAAAAATGCCACCGAATATTTATTTAAAAAACCAACGCCCAATGCAACACCCAGCCACAACAACCATTTGTTTTTTTGGCCAGTCAAATAGCGGATGACCAACCAGCTCGCCAATGCCCAAAAGAAAATATCAATGACTACGGGCTGAAACATGTGGCTCGACCGCAAATACGCCAATGAGGTTAATCCCGCCACGCCAGCCAATATTTGAGCGTATTTTTTGCCTCCTAAATCCCTGGCCATCAGGCAAATTAGAAATAAAGTAGCCGAACCAAAAAAGGCAGGGGCGAGGCGGGTGGCAAACAATCCATCACCGAAAATAGACTGGTTTAAAAAACTGATGAACCCAATAAATGGTGGGTTAGACCAATAACCCCAATCCAAATGTTTGCCGAGGGCGAGGTACAATAATTCGTCCCGGTGAAAGCCATAATTGGTGTTCGTGAAAAGATGGAGGAGAAACTTTGCCAGTGCAAAGCCAAGGGGAATTTTTAGATTGGATAGTCGCATGATTTAATTTTCAAGATAAGGATGCGGGATTTTGTGGTTTACCCCTACCCAAAAAAATGTATCAATTACTTCCCCAAAAAATCATACATCAGAATTTAAATAAATCATACATCATAAATCTTTTTGGGTAGAAGTGATTTAAGCTTTTTTCATTGAGGAAAGTTTGGCTCAAAAACGTGTCGGACACTTAAACGAAGTGTCCGACACGTTTTTCCTTTAAAAAATAAAAGTTTAAATCGCTTCGTAGTAATATTTTGTGAGATGTATACTTTTGAACGGGTTTCATAATGTTTATAAGCCAGTTTAAATTGCTACCATTTAATTTAATTAGCAATTTAAACTGGCTTATTTAGAAAGGGTAAGACCTTGTTTTACATTTTACATTTTACATTTTGCATTCACCATTATTTCACATCTTTCAAATTATCTTTTGGCTCTTTATCGATCAATAATAAAAATGGATCGATGCCAGCTTGCTGAGGTTTTTCATCCACGATAAAAGTAAAAGTATTTTCTGGTGAATTAATTTTTACCCGTTCCCGATAAAGTGTTTTTCCATATTCTTTATCGCCTTCAGGTTTGGCGAACGCCCCAATTTCAATAAAGTCGTCGACTGGTACTTCTGATTCTTTTCCGAGTTCATCCGATTTATATTTTTTGGAGGAAACATCAATGGTGACTTTATATTTCCCATCTGCCATTTCTTCTATTTCCGCTTTTTCGCAGCGGTTTTCAAAAATGGTAATGTCTTCAAATAAATCCTTGACGA
Source organism: Saprospiraceae bacterium (assembly GCA_041392505.1). GTDB lineage: Bacteria > Bacteroidota > Bacteroidia > Chitinophagales > Saprospiraceae > UBA6168. The sequence continues at coordinate 145,087 of JAWKLX010000017.1, forward strand.
TATAATCCAAAGAATCAGGTGTGACGGCATAAAATTCATCGATGGCATCCAAGCTGACGGGGAAGGGCGAATTTTTATATTTAAATTTATTTAAAAAATTACGCAGCGCCATATTTACGCTATCCTCCGAAATCATTTCCTTTAAATAATACATCACGACCGAGCCTTTATTATAATGCGCATATCCCTGACCTTCACAGTGGGCGAGCGGCATTTCTTTTTCTGTTTCTCGACCCCGGCCACGGAGGTATTTATCCATTTCATATTTCATGAATTTCCGCATTTGGTCACGGCCATATTCTTTTTCCATGACCATCAGGGCACTGTACTGGGCAAAGGTCTCCGTCGTCATTTCAGCGCCTTGCATGGCTGCCCCGCATTCCTGATGAGCCCACCATTGATGACCGATTTCATGAGCTGCCACATAAAACATCAGGTCGATGTCGTCTTCCTCTGGTTTGAAATCTTGGATAAATCCGACACTTTCAGAATAAGGCATAGTGCCGGGAAAAGCTTGGGCAAAACTTGCAAAACGGGGGAATTCAATGATGCGGCACTGCTTGTGGTAATACGGGCCAAAATTGGTGGTGTAATAATCCAATGATTTTTCCATAGCGGACAGCATGCGCTCTACATTTTGCGAATGGCTGGCGTGGTAGTAAACTTCCAAATTGATGCCTTTGTATTCCCTTTGAGCCACTTCGTAACGGGCCGACATAAAGCTGTAAAAATTCCATGCTTTTTGATCGAGTTTGTACTGGAAACAACGGCGGCCATCTTCTTCCCATTCCTTGCGCAAAGATCCCGGTGCAATGGCAATCTGGTCGGGGGCCGTGCGGATGACTGTTTCGACCATCACCCAGTCAGCATCCGTCCCGAGGTAGGAATTCATGCGGGCGAGCGTATCGGTGCGATTGAGTTCGGGGAAACGGGAGCGCTCGGGCAACTCATATTTTTTGCGCTTTTGCTTGTCCGTCATTTCCCCGTCAGGAGAGTAACCGAGGGAAGGCGCTATGTCGGTATTGTTGAAAAATGCCCCGTTCTGCACGAACTTGGCGAAGGTCACTTCATTTTCAAAACCCTGAGGCATAAAACGGGTCGTGAAATCCAGTTGCATAGAATCGCCCGGCTGCAAGGGTGGGCTGACCGCATAGATGCGGAAATAAACCGCTGAGTCATTTTTTAACAGGGTCAAACGATCACTTTGAAAATCAAATTTTCCGTAGCCCGGCACGTTGACCAACAACGAATCCACCACTTTGCCCGAGAGGTTTTTCACCCAGTACTGGCCGTTGGCAACCATGGCCCTGTTTTCGGGAAACAAGTCAATGTCGTATTTCACTTCGTAAATCCGGGGTTGTGGCGTGCGGGTGAGTTTTTTATAATCCTTCTCGTAGCGGACGGTGAGCAGTTCTTGTTCTTTATTGTTTTTAAAAGAATTGATGTTAAATGTGTTGTGATAAACCCATCCGGCGATCAATGCAAAAGCGGCTATTGCACCTACGCCGAAAAAACGGTAGCCGCCCCATTCCTGTTTGGCAATCGAATAACGTTTTTTGAAACCTGATTCTTTGCCCCTGTTCCAGAACAAAAACGCTCCCAGCGCCAGCAACGTGCTGAAAGCCAGCCAATAGGCATTAAACCAACTCAACCCTTTGTAAAAGGGTTCGAAGCCATAAAAATCGGACAAAGTATAGTTGGGTGTCGAACCAAAATCTACCATATTGGTCGAGATGTTTAGTGCATCCGTAATCATGTCCATGGCGAACAAAAACACGATAACGATGGCAAAACCGAGGTACATATTTTTTGATAAAGAATGGACCAACATGGAAAGCGCCATGATAAATGAGAACAGCAACATGTCCATAATCAGTAGCTCCCGGATGTACGTCCCAAAATTGTACTGGTGGTAGCCATAGGCACTTTGGGTCAGCACCGCTGCAATGATCAGCAGCACAGAAAGAAGGAACATAACCGTCAGGATAGACAGGTATTTACCTAAATAAACCGTCCAGTTTTTCATGGGCAAGGAATCGTAGATTTCATCCATTTTGGCGTTGCGCTCTTTCCAAACCAAGAAACCGCTGAAGTAAACCATGATGATGACGGAAAAGAGGTAAAATGCGCCCCTTACAATGTTAACCATTGTATAGGTAGTCGGCAGTTCGTGAGTGCCGTATCCGTCGTTGGCAAAGATGAAATTGGGGATGGTATTAAGCAGTCCGAGAAAAGCGAGCAGGATGAACGGGACACTTTTTACGATGCCCAAAACTTCCGTTTTGTATTGGCTCCAAAGTTGGGTCAGTTGGACGCTGAACCCTTTTTGAGGGGTGAATTTTGGCAAAACACCCAAATGCCGGATGGCCAAACCGCTTTCTTTGGTTTGGACCGCTTGCTTCTTTTTCTTCTTGTTTTTTTGTTCAAAACTGAAAGTCTTGTAGCCAATTACCAGTGCTATCAAGCCAACACTGACCCAGATCAGCCTATTGAGCAGCAGCAGTCCAGACAAGCCCAATACAGCTGTGTTTTTATCACTGACTGTCCAATATTTAGTCGTAACTCCAAAAGCCCGACCACCAAACGGATCGAGCAAAGCGCCGATCGTTTCGTACTCAATATCCCGCAACAATCCCTGTGAAACACCATACCCCACCAACAACAAAGCTGCCGCCACAAATGGATAAATGGTATTCCTCGTTTTTGCTGCCACAGCGTAAAGAAAACCACCCACAAAAATCGTATTGGGAATTACAAATATGGCCCAAGACATGAGGTGGCTTTTTATTTCAAATGGTCCAAAACGGACGGGATCGAGCCATTCGGCCATTCCGTTCAAACCCATCGCAACCCACATGCCCAAGGAGACACCGAGCAATGGCAACATGGAAACGAGCGCTGCCCCCCAGAAATGGCCAAAGTAATAACTGCTTTTACGGATGGGTTTGGAGAACACAATCTGGTCGGTCATTTTCTCAAAATCCCTTATCGCCGCCGTATTGACGAACGCCGCTACCAATAGCACCGATATGATGGAAAACGTGGCATACCAGTTCATAGTCACAAAGGGGGCATTTTTATAAATATTGCCAAAACTCCCGCCGATGGACACATTGTCGCTGACAGTGGCCGTAGCGCATAGAAAGCCGATCACGAATAAGAAAATATAGGGCATCGGGGCTTTGAGCCACGTCTTTATTTCGAATTTGAAGAAGGTGGAAAACATTGCTTCATGGTTTCATTGCTTCATGGTCTCATGGATTCATGGTTTCATTGTTAGTGTTTTCAGCAATGAAACCATGAATCCATGAGACCATGAAACCATTTAAAGAATCTTTGAAAAGAAAACGTCCTCCAAATCGGGGGAGGAAGCCCGGAATCCATCGCCGGGATTGGCATCGCTCAGGATGTGGATGATGGGTTTTCCGGCGACCAATTTTGAAGAAATGACATGGTAGCGGTTGTGGTAATCCTCCATTTCCGATTTGGTAATTGATTTTGCCCAGACCCGCCCTGCGAGGTTGGACATGGCAGCGTGGGGCTGCCCCTGAAACTGGACTTTCCCTTGGTGGATAATTGCCATGTTGGAGCAGAGTTCCTTCACATCCTCCACAATGTGGGTGCTCAAAATGACGATTACGTGTTCTCCAATTTCTGACAAAAGATTGTAAAAACGGTTGCGTTCACCCGGATCGAGGCCCGCTGTCGGCTCATCCACGATGATGAGTTTGGGGTCGCCGAGCAACGCCTGAGCAATCCCAAACCGTTGGCGCATCCCACCTGAGTAAGAAGATACAGCCTTCTTTTTATGTTCCCATAAATTGACCCGCTGCAATAATGCGTCGACCATTTCCTTGCGTTCGCTGTTTTTGGTAATACCTTTCAACACAGCCAAGTGGTCGAGCATGTGCTGGGCAGAGATGCGGGCATAGACGCCAAATTCCTGCGGTAAATACCCTAATACTCGGCGCACCTCGTCTTTTTGTTCCAAAACATTGATGTCGTCCAACATGGCAGTGCCACTATCGGCCTCCTGCAAGGTAGCGAGTGTCCGCATCAAGGTACTTTTGCCAGCCCCGTTGGGGCCGAGCAGACCGTACATACCAGTTGGAATATCGAGTGAAACGTCGTCGAGGGCTTTGACGCCGTTGGGATAGGTTTTGGAAAGGTTGCGGATGATCAGTTGCATAAGTTGTAGATGTTTTCGTTTGATGAGTAGCCATGAATTTGGCAACTTTAAATCGAGACTATTGAAGTTGCCAGTTTTCGGCTTTCGTAAAAAGGTGACACAATTATAGTGATAGGGTTGTTGAATGAATGAATTTTTTAGACGAATATACTTTGGCTTATTGTTACAAATACAGAGGCATTGGCCGAATTTCAGCTTGGATTTGTCCATGCTTTCTGCAAAAACGAATTTTTCAAACCACCTTAAAGGCTCATCAGTTGCAAGTAATTTTTGGTAGTCTATTCTTTTTTTTACAGAATTCGGCGTTGCGGATCTTCGCTTTATTAACGACCTTGCCATTATTATTTAAAGTGGCAAAATAAATTGTTATAAGTTTTTCAAAATAAAATTAATATGGGACATTCAGATCAAATGCAAAAAAGCCTCAATTACACAAGGGGCCTCCGCCAAAAAAGAAATTATTATCAAGACAAAGTTTTTGATGCTAAATGGGGTGACGGTGCAGGGAAAAAATTGCCCCAAAAACAAAAGCCTAAATTATTGGCGTCGAAAAATAGAAGTGAACTATATTTGGAAGAGATGAAAGCAAATAGCAGGAAAGGGTTATTGGTGGGGTCTTCGGTATTACTGGCAATAGTCTATTATTTTCTGAGGTATATTTTAAATTAAATGAAAAACTGTTCTTTGCTTTGACTTTTTTTGTATTTGCTTAGACAATTTTTGATGTAGCTATTTAATTAAATTAATGACACTTAATTATTATTTTTGGTACTTAAAAAATCAACGATGAAAACTCTTTTATTTTCTATACTATTTTTGTTTTCTTTTTGTTCATTAAATAGTCAAATTCCGTTTGCTCCGGTCGGGGCAAGGTATTACACTAAAACTGATTGTTTTGATCCTGCAAATAATTCTTTTGACCTTTATGAGGTTAAAGAGGATTCAGTTATTCAGGGAAAATATTGCACCTTTTTGTATTCAGGTATAATCAATTCATTAGGTCTCAATTCCCAAGAGGTATATGTTTATCAAGAGGGAGATAGAGTCTTTATTTACGATAAGGAGCTTGAAACATTTCATTTGGTCTATGATTTTTCGAAAATTGAAGGAGAGAAATATAAAATTTATATGAATGAGTATTGGTTTGATACAGATTCCGCTACAGTTGAGGTGATAAATATAGATACTGTATTGATTGGTTCTGTTCAGGGTGTTCGTCAAGAATTAAGGGTTACTAATGATAATGATATGGCCTGGTTGTGGACGTCTTTTGAAACAATAATTTATGAAGGGATTGGTGGAATATTCGGGAATAGAATGCTAATTCCACAATGGTTAATTATTGCTTGGGATTGTGGCATATCGGAACAATGCTACTGGTCAAATACAACAGGTGTAGTCGCATTAGGAGGTAGCAGCCAACCATGTATTCCTGTTTATGCAGAAGACTTAATAAAACAAAATTATTTTAATGTTTATCCCAACCCATCTTCAGGTGATGTTTTTTTGAATTATGATTTACCTGAAAAGTTTAAGGAAACGGATGTTCGTATATTAGATAGCATTGGTGGTTTATATGGGCTATTTGTATTAAATAACCATTCTGGAAAAATTAATATCGAGGATTTGCCAACTGGGTTTTATTATATAATTATGACTTCTCAAAGTCGGATAATTGGTACAGATAAGTTGATTATTGTAAATTAAATAAGCTGGTTGATTTAAAAAAATCGCTTTTGTTTTATTGAATAAATTAATTTCTGAAACGATTAATCTTTTATTTTTATCTTATTTACTCAAATGAAGGAATTTATCAGAAACCTTGTTTGTTAACACCCCGTAATAATTAATAAACAAAACCTAAAAGCCTTTCTTTTTAATGGAAAAAATATTGATCGAAACCAACCGCGTGCAAATCCGCCGACTCACCTTAAAAGATTTACCTGCATTTCATGATTACCGCTGCTTACCTGAAGTTGCTTTGTACCAAGGCTTTGATGTGATGGACGAAGCAGCTTGTGAAGCATTTATCAATAAATACAAAGATGAACCTTTCGGGATGCCGGGCGTGTGGGTGCAATTTGCCATTGCCACAAAATCAGATGACAGATTGATTGGGGATTGTGCCATCCGGCTGTTGTCGCCTGACCCGAGGATTGCCGAGATTGGTATGTCCATTTCCCCCCGTTTCCAACAAAGTGGATATGCCAAAGAAGCGATGGCTGGCATTATCCAATGGCTTTTTGAAGCAAATGATATTCACCGCATTGTTGAAATTACCGATGCAGAAAATGTAGCATCCATCCGGTTGTTGGAAAGCTTGGGATTTCGGCAGGAAGGGCATTTTATAGAAAATATCTGGTTCAATAATAAGTGGGGCAGCGAATACCAATATGCCCTATTGAAAAGGGAATGGGAAACCAACCGTTAAGAAGAAATAAAATATACGCTCCAACTTTTCCCTGCGTTTATGTCCCCAACCGATAATCCCTTTGTATGAAAAAATGCCTTCTATTTAGTTTTATTTGTCTTTTACTTTCAACTGGTTTGTTCGCCCAATTGGGATTCACCGCTGCCCCTACCCAAAGCATGGCAAGTGAATGGCAAGTACTCATTGAGAATTATATCACTAAGAAGCATACAGATTTTTTAAAATATGGTTTCACTGGAACAATAGACTACACCTTCCAATTGAAAGCTCCTGAATGGCAATTCAGCCCAGCCGCCCACGCTATGCAAGCCACTTTCATTACCGACTTGCACGATTTTCGGATCTATTCGATTGGCCTCCAAGGCAACTTCAACTTTATCCCTTTCAAGCTGGCTCAACAAAGGGAGTGGCCCCAAGTCTTGTTATATTTTCAATTTTCGCCTGGGATAGATTTTGTGAAAATGCAGTACTATGACATAAATACGGAGAACGGTGTTTTGGTCCGGGAGGAAAGATCAGCCGATCGAAAATTGGCCGTCAACGGAGGGGTGAACTTTCTCCTCGACCTTAAGCTGACGGATTTGCTGACCGTTTCTCCTATAGTTGGCATCCGTTATTTCCCAAATCTCGAATGGTCAGGTTTCACCCCAGCGGTTTCACAAGGCGATTTTACCAGCGAATACGATCGGGTCAATTGGCGGCAGGTGACCTATGGCTTGCGGATCGGCTTGAATTTGGAAAATAAAATTAGACCAGGCAATTGATATTGAGGGTGTTAAAAGAAAATTTGGCGCTTGTTTTTCGACGCTGATTTTTATGATTTTTTATGACAAATAGCCACCTCCGGTGGCATAAATCAATCATAAGAACCATAAAAATCAAGGTCAAAAAAAATTCTCTTAACACCCCTGATTCATAAAGAGCAATGCTTTTGAAGCAGGTTTGTTGGATTAATTAAGAACCCATTCTCCCTTCCCTCGGCCTCTTTTCCTCAATTATTTTGGTCAATTCCAATACTTTCTTTATAGGCTGTAAAAACCAAGTACTGGTACTATGGGTTACTTTCCCTACATTGCGTGCCTGTCAATTAGAATTAAGATGAAAAGACACTTTCTCACAGCTGCTTCTATTATTTGTTTGGTTTTGATTGCCTCAGAATGGGGCTGCTCTCCATTTTACAACTCAGAGGAAAAAGAAGAAGAGGTTGAAGGCGAAGAAGAAGAATTTTCCAAAATGTTGCCCCATGAATGGATGTATGCCCAGCGAGCCTATCCACATAATAAGATCAATCGGGAAGTTCAAATAGAAGCCATGCGCATCGTTAATGATGCCAAGGCACATCCCGAACTTCGGTTGAATGGGGAATGGGAAATGGCGGGCCCAACCAATATCGGCGGGCGCATCACAGACATTGCTTTGCACCCAACCAATCAGAACATTATTTACCTTGGAACAACGGCAGGAGGTGTTTTTAAATCCATCGATAAAGGCAGTACCTGGGAAGCCGTTTTTGAAGAGGAAGGGGCCATGTCCATCGGTGATATTGCGCTCGCACCTTCCTCCCCGAACACGCTCTATGTGGGGTCAGGCGAAGCGAATGGGGAATCCGCTTCCGGGGCATTTTTTGGAGATGGTCTGTATAAATCTACCGATGCGGGGGCTACTTGGGAATTTATTGGATTGGAAAATACCCAGCACATTGGTCGCATCGTCGTTGATCCGCAGAATGCTGACCGGGTTTACGTAGCTGCTGCCGGGACATTATACGGTAAAAATCAGGACCGGGGCCTTTATCGAACCACTGACGGAGGTGCCACTTGGGATCAAGTGTTGTTTGTTTCCGATTCGACATCTTGTATTGACGTGGTCGTCCATCCACAAAATGCAGATGTTGTTTATGCTGCTACTTGGGAACGAATCCGCTTGCCTTGGGGGCGCCGGTATGGAGGCCTCACTTCTCGTATTTACAAATCCACTGATGGGGGAAATAATTGGGTAAAACTTTCCAACGGACTGCCAGCGGATAACCCCGAAACCGGGAGGATCGGATTGGCTATTTCCCCTTCTAACCCTTCTGTTTTATATGCGCTTTACACGACTCACGCTGTTTTCAATACATTTAATGGGGTTTATAAATCGGTCAACGGCGGGGACTCTTGGGAGCTGGTCGATGACAATCTGAACAATAATATATTCAGGACCTATGGTTGGTTTTTTGGGAATTTACGGGTTCATCCAACCAACAGCAATGATGTTTCCTTGTTGGCAATTTCGCTTTACCGCTCGTTGGATGGGGGAAAGGTTTGGCAAAATGCCACACTCGGCATGCACGTGGATTTTCATGCGATCGAATTTCATCCCCAAAACCCTGATTTTTTGGTGGCGGGAAATGACGGTGGCGTTTATATTTCCCAAAATGGAGGCTTTGTTTGGTCAAAACCAACCGGCATTCCAAACAACCTTTTTTATGCCTGTAAAATCGACCCTGTCCAGCCAGAACGGATTTTTGGCGGGACGCAAGATCAAGGAGTACTGCGCACAATAACGGGCGGAATTGATGATTTTGAAGAAGTCCTCAGTGGTGATGGGTTCCGGGTGCTCGTCGATCCATCCGACAATAACATTGTATACGCAGAAAGACCGTTCGGGGAACTCTACCGCTCGGAGCAAGGAGGCCAGGATTTTTCCTGTATTTATTATTGCAGCCAAAACGGTTTTGAAGATGTAAGGACCAACTGGAACACACCTATCGTTCTACAACCTAACGTTCCATCTACTATTTTTTACGGCGCCCAACAGCTCTACAAAAGCACCGACAGGGGTGATAATTTTATTGCCATCAGTCCTGACTTGACAGACGGTCTGCACCCTTCAGGAAGCCTATCGTATGGGACTATCTCAGCCATTGGCCTCTCCAAAGCCAATGCTAATTATATCTACGTGGGTACGGACGATGGGAATGTACAAGTAACCACCGATGGGGGCGGGTTTTGGAAAAATATTTCAGCAGGAGTGCCAGACCGCTATGTCACCGCCGTTGCGGTTGACCCTACAAATCCGAAAATTGCTTACGTTTCTTTGTCCGGGTATCGGGAAGTTAATTATCAGCCGCATATCTTGCGGACTACCAACACTGGCGATCAATGGACAGATATTTCCGCCAATTTACCAGAAATTCCCATCAATGACATCATCGTCCACCCTGATTATCCGAAGGTACTTTTCATTGCCAATGACCTAGGGGTTTGGTATTCCAATTCTTCGGGACAGCAATGGGAAATTGTCGGGACAAACTTCCCACCAACCGTTGTCACTGACCTTGACCTCCACGCAGATGAGAAAATTCTTTTGGCAGCGACCTATGGCCGCTCTATGTTGAAATTTGACATTTCTCAATTGGATTTAGTACCGGCAGATGAGGAAAGTAGAATCCAGCAAACCATTCAGGTTTACCCAAATCCTGCCGCTGATTTTGCCGTGCTAAAAATAGATTTTCCTTCGCCCGCAAAGGGCACAATCCAACTCTTTGATTTGAAAGGTCAATTATTTAAAAGCTTTGATAACCAGTATTTTACAAAAGGAGAAAATGAGGTGAACATGGATTTGAAAGGCTTGCCGAAAGGGCAATATTTAATCCGAGGCGAAACCCCAAAAGGTATGTTTGTGGCAAAGCTCGTAAAGGGGAAATGAAACTTTTTCCAACCTAATTTGCAATGTGGAATTTGCTAAGAAAAGAGTTTGACTAAATGCGAGACAATAACAGCATCACAGATTGCACAGATTTAGCGGATTTTGTCTCTGCTTAAAGCGTTTAGCGAAAACCCGTCAATTCCGTGTCGTCAGCGTTTCGATTGTTGCCCTTTTTAGTCTTATTTGGCGAAGCCAAAAAAGGGGTTAATCAAATTAAATTGATTCAAATTTTTTTGGCCCTATTAAAAAAAAGCGGTGACACTTTTTCGAAGGTGTCACCGCTTTTTTATAGAAATTTATCTGGAAATTTCGGCTATAAAACTTGCGCTATTTGGGTATTCGTTTTCGGAGTCAACATCCAGACTTTTCCGTAGTGGTGCAGGTTGGAAGCGGCCTGCTCACCTGCCTTGCCGACACCGCAGTACACATCCACCCGGCCAGCGCCTTTGATGGCACCCCCCACATCCTGGGGCAATAAAATGCGGTATTCGTGATGCGTGACTTGTCCTTTTTCCACTATTGGAAATGAGGCTAACAAAACACTTCCCGCAGGGAAAAAATTAGGGTCAGCGGCAATAGAAATAGCTTTTATCAACGGCACGTCGCCCGCACCTTTTACCAAACCTTTTTTAGAAGCAAAAAAAGTGTACGAAGGATTGTAGTGCAAGACACTATCGGTCAGTGATGGGTTTTTCTTCAAAAACCTTTTGATGCCTTGAAAGGATACATCACCGATACTCAGGTCGCCACGGTCTTTAAAAAAATTCTGGATATTGCGGTAGCGGTGCCCATTGTACCCGGCATATTGCAACAGGCGGCGTTCACCTGTATCCACAAAATCGACATAGGCAGAACCTTGCAATTGGATGGCTGAAATATCAACTGGATTGGCGGTGTAGGCCAATTCCAACCCAAGACCTTTCAAGTATCCTTCCGATTCGATTTCTTGGCGGGTAGGCATCGGGCCTTCCCAATTTTCAGGCTTCGCATAAATCGGGTATTTGAACTTACCGGAAGGGGATTTTTTAGCCTCCACAACGGGGGTGTAATAACCCGTAAAACGCACATGTCCTTTTTTGTCTTCCCCCCAAACTTGATGGGCGTCGAGGTACTGGTGAAGGTCGGTCGGGCGGAGGCCTTCCCGTTCAAGGAGAAAGTCGATCACTGTAGCGAAATCCGCGGCAGTAACCTTCAAGTTGCCCACTTTTTGACCATCCTTAAATTTCCCATCTTTCAAAACACGGCGTTGGTGCTTGAGGGCCAAGGTTAAATCTTCGTTGATTGCAGGAAACCCCAAATCAAACCAATTTGTGGTGGTAAAGACCTCTTCGAGAGGTTGGGCCTCGGCAAATTTTCCGTTCTTCCGAGTGGTGGAAAAGTCGTTGACAGGAAGTTGGAGAAGACCTTCGGTAGATGCTGATTCCTGTTTGTTAAAACTCTGAAATGAAATGGCCAATACGGCAATAACCACCAGTATCAGCACTGGCTTAAAATTGTTCATGGAATACGGTTTAGGATTTTTAGATGTCGTTTTGGATAACAAGAATTGAACCGTTTTTCTTTACAAATCCCTGTAAAGAAATTACTTACGAATAAAAAAAATGTCAAATGTGTAGTAGGGTGCATCGGTTTATTCCAGGATAAGTTTTAAAAGGGTTTGCAAAGAAACGCCTAACATGTGTGATTTGTTGGCTCATGATGCTTAAAATTCCTGTGTAACTCGTTAGTTATCAATATCTTACATGCATCGTTGCCAAATCGGTATTGTCAAATGGGCAGAGGGAGGAGAGGAAATTTTGCCTAATTTTTATTTGCCAAAGAAAAATTTGATTTGAACCGAATTGGTGATTTGCGGCTTCCACGAATTTTTTTCAAAAAAAATGCAAAAAAAAGTTGCGATGGATTTAGTTTTCTGGCACTTCGTATCATTTTCCAATCAAAATTGGTGGTCTCAGGTGACAAGAAATCAAAGCCTTCCTTTGCCTGACCCTGAAAATGATCAAGTTATTTTTCTATCATTGCAACCCGAAAAAGAACTTTGAATGAAAAAAATATTAGTAGCCAACCGGGGAGAAATAGCACTCCGCATCATGCGAACTGCCCACCTCATGGGCATCCAGACAGTTGCCGTTTATTCGGAGGCTGACCGGCATTCGCCCCACGTACAGTTTGCCGACGAGGCCATTCTGCTGGGGCCTCCGCCCAGCAGCCAATCTTACTTATTAGGTGAAAAAATAATTGCGGAAGCAAAAAAACTGGGCGTGGACGGCATTCATCCGGGGTACGGATTTTTAAGTGAAAATGCCGCTTTTGCCAAGGCTGTTACCGATGCAGGATTGACATTTATTGGCCCTTCGCCACATTCCATCGAAGTGATGGGCAGCAAACTGGCCGCCAAGGATGCCGTCCGGAAGTTCGACATTCCGATGGTGCCCGGCACGCCGGATGCCGTTGCTGATTTGGCGGAAGCCAAAACGATTTGTCAAGAAATTGGCTACCCCGTCCTGATAAAAGCATCCGCAGGCGGTGGCGGCAAAGGGATGCGGATTGTGGAAAAAGAGGCCGATCTCTCAGACGGGATGGAACGGGCGATCAGCGAGGCCGTTTCTTCCTTTGGCGATGGGGCTGTTTTTATCGAAAAATATGTCGCCTCACCGAGGCACATTGAAATACAGGTTTTGGCCGATAGTTTTGGCAATACCATCCATTTATTTGAGCGGGAATGCAGCGTCCAGCGACGCCACCAAAAAGTGCTGGAAGAGGCACCCAGCTCTATTTTGACGCCGGCCATCCGGGCCGCAATGGGGGCCGATGCCGTCAAAGTGGCCAAGGCCTGCGATTACACAGGGGCGGGCACGGTCGAGTTTTTATTGGATGAAAACCTGAACTATTATTTTTTGGAAATGAACACCCGTTTGCAGGTGGAGCACCCGGTCACGGAAATGATCTCTGGCGTGGACTTGGTGGAACAACAAATCCGCATTGCCCGCGGCGAACAATTGACCATTTCTCAGGAAGACCTCAAAATAAACGGGCATGCCCTCGAACTGAGGGTCTACGCCGAAGACCCTTCCAATAATTTTTTGCCCAGTATCGGCAAATTGGAAATTTACCGCCCGCCCGTAGGTCTGGGTATCCGGGTGGACGATGGATTTGCAGAAGGAATGGACATCCCGATATTTTACGATCCCATGCTCGCCAAACTCTGTGTGTGGGCCGAAGACCGGCCAAAGGCCATTCGTAAAATGCTCGATGCCATTGCCGCCTACCAAATCAAAGGGCCTTCGACGACGCTGCCTTTTGGGAAATTTGTTTTGCAGCACGAAGCTTTCCGAAGCGGCCAGTTCGACACCCATTTTGTGAAAAAATATTTTTCCAATGAAGCGTTAGAAGCTGACGAGAAAGAGTTGAGTGAGGTGGCAGCCTTGGTCGCCCTGCATGTTTATTTGGAGGATAAAAAGAAGTTGGAGGAGGTGAAAACGGAGACGACCAACTGGTGGTTGCGGTGAACGTTATGCCTCTCAATTAGTTTTCTTCCGACAGGGCGGGAATTAAATTCCCGCCCTGTCGGAAGAAAACTAATTCATTCAATCCTATAACTGACTCCAAAGCGGAGCAATAACTGAAAAGGTTTAAAAAAGAAATCCACCGCCGCCGTTTCGTCTTCGGTCAATTGAAATTGGGGGTCGTAGACTTGTTCCAACAAGAAACTACCGTTTAGCAATTGTAGGCTGGGGGCCATTCCAAAATACCAATTTTTGTACAGGCGCCAATCCACGTGCAAGTTGCTGGAAATGATTAGGCCATGAGTTGTTTGTTCAATGGGCGTAAATAGATCATCGATTGTCCGGAATCCATAGTAATACCTCACAGAGCCTCCCATTCTCACTACGATATTATTGTACTTACGAGGAAATAAAGCCCCTATTTCATAGCCAATACTTGCTGTTTCGGTGGTTGTAAATCCGCTCCCATTGTCAAACCTGTTCCTTCCAAGCCGGGAGAGTTCTATTTCATGGTATAGCTCATTGATCGTTTCCCAGTGATAAGCCAGCGCCAACGTGGACAGGGAAATGAATTGATTGTCTGCGGACTCTTCCACGCCCAGCAAAACCGGAGCGTCTAACAGGGGTACATGGTTGAAAAGTGTCAGGTAGGAATGCCTGCTCTGGCCGTTTGATTTTTGAGCCGAGAGCAACAATAGCAAGCAAAGATGAATCAGGAGTCGCTGCCAGTTTTTCATAAGTTGTAAAAAAAGGTTTTGGTGAAGGTGGCAGGCAATACTTTTTTCAGGATTTAATCAAGTAGTAAACGACAAAATTCGCACCGGAGTGCCCCACATAAAAATTGACATCTCGTCCACTTCTTTAACAGTGACGCTGACTTCCTTTCCCTCCTTTTTTAGTTGTTCCGGCATATTGACCGGACGCCATTCATTGCCTTGGCTGTCAACGATTCCCCAGAAGCCCGTGGCGAGTGCGACGTGCGTTACTTTTCCGGTAATTTTTTTCATGTTATGGTGAAGTGTTTAATTATTCAGAAATTATTACAGCTGATTGCTGATAGTAAAACGGTCTGATCTATGGCCCTTCCTTATTTGTTCATTAATTTTTCTATCGTGGTATACAGGTTTTCCACCAACCGACCTTGGTTGATAATCGTCTGCTTCAACTCCTTCACTTCCTCCCGTACAATGTTTTGGATGTTGTTGGGGGAGGGGAGGAAGGGGCTGATTTTGGCCCGCACGTACCAGATCTCCCGTACATCTTCCACGGGGATTCGGTAAGTTTCATAAAATTCATTGTCAGAACCAAGCAGGAAAGTTTTGTCTTCTTTGATTTTATTAAAAACCCGTTTCACCAAAACGTCGCCACGGGTCACCACTACGTAAACGTAGTTGTCCTTTACCGCACTTTCCCAAAGCCCCGGTTCCAGAAAACTGCAGATCACTTTGTCCCCTTCAAAAAGGGTCGGTTCCATGCTGTCCCCTGACACATCGAAAGAGCGGTGGGTGCCAATTTTATATTTGTAATCAGGCAAGGTATAGGTGGGAAGCGATTGCAAAAAGGCCTGATCGAGGACTTCCCCGGCGTACCCCGCCTGTGCCGGCACGGGCACATGAACGATCCGCTCGTCGTCTTGCCCATCCGTAACGATCGTCAACATCCTGAATTCGTTGTTCTCCTCGCCCTGCATGAAAGTAGTGCCCTCACCAGTAAAGAGGTACATGGGATTCATGCCATAAACTTCGACGGCTTTTCGGAGCAGTTCGATCGTCACGTCTCGCCGTCCTTTTTGTATCTCGCTCAGGCTTTGGGGCAGGTAGTCGAGGTTGATCGCAAACTGTCGGGACGACCTGATTTTCCCGTCCTCCTTTAGTTTGTTCAGGCACTTAATAAATCTTTCGGTAACAATACTGTTCATTTTGTCGCTTTAGAGAAGCCCAGTTTTGAGCCTATCGGTTTTTCCTAATTTGATGATGGAATGATCGGCAATTTTAGGTAAAAAGTGTCATTGAATAGTTGTTTTTGGAAAATACTTTAACAAAAAGGTGATAGAGTGGAATGAGGTTTCTGACCTGTGTATGTCTGTTTTTTAATCCCAAAATCCCCAGTCAAAACCCTCATGAGGGTAGCTCCCCATTTTTCCACTTTTCCCTATCTTCGCAACCGTACCAACCCTAACCAATCCTTTTAATTAAAAATAGCTTAACATGAAAAAATTAATCATTTCG
>JAWKLX010000018.1:0-160033 GCA_041392505.1 Saprospiraceae bacterium
CAACATTAATGAGGCTTGGAACTTTTCCGTTGGCCTACGTGCCGAAAAGACCGATGCGACTGGCGATCTGCAAGCGTTCCGGTCCGACCTGAGTGAACCTCCGGTTGAACTCAACTACCTGAGCTGGTTTCCAAGTGCAGGCTTGACGTGGCAGGTAAAACCAATGCACACCTTGGCCCTGAACTACGGACGCCGCATCAACCGGCCTGATTACAATGTGCTGAACCCTTTTAACAACCGCATCAGCGAATTGTCTTATGAAAAGGGCAACCCTAGACTGAGCCCAGAAATCGTCAACAATTTAGAATTGGGTTATACGCTCAAGTACCGCTACAATTTCAAAATTGCCTATAGTCAAACGACCAATCAGATTACCCGTTTGATCGCCCCGGATGAAGACAACGAGTTGGCTGGTTTCATTTCTTGGGACAACCTCGCCGAGCAGACCATCTGGAGCGCCAATGTCAGTCTGCCCATGGATGTCATGAAAGGCTGGAACGCATACGTCAACCTCAGCGCCCAATACCAAAACAACCAAGCGACTTATGAAAACGGCGCATCCATTGATATCCAGCAGTACAGCTATAATATTTACATGCAACATACGATCGACCTGCCTGCAAAATTCAAAGGGGAAGTTTCGGGTTGGTTTTCTGGCCCCGGCATTTGGGGTGGCGTGTTTTTGTATGAAACAAGTTACAGCCTGAACTTTGGTTTGCAGCGCAAGTTTTTGAACGACCAACTGAACGTTAAGTTGAGCGCTAACGACGTCACCTACCAGTCGGGCTGGAGTGGTTACTCCGAGTTCGACGGCCTCCTTTCCACTGGCCGTGGCCGTTGGGACAGCCGCCGGGTCAATTTGAGCATGAGCTACCGTTTTGGAAATGAAAACGTGAAATCTAGGAAAAGAAAGACAGGGATGGAAGATGAGGCTGGCAGAGTTGGTAATTAATTTCCAAATATAGCTTTTGAAAAAAAAAGGGCGGCATTTCTAAAAATGCCGCCCTTTTTTTTGTTGCAAAACTCACCTCACTCATTAATTCTTTTGTTAAAGAATTGTCATAATTAGCCAACACTCCACCCTCAGAAGCCCTGTGTTTCATGGGAAATATTTAAACTCATAGTCTTTTCCTATAATTCATTTGCTCAACAACTTCCACCACAAAGCATTAATTATCAATTATTTGAATCAAACGCCGTTGCTGTTGCATTTCAGGTTTTCCTGATAATCTCTTACCAAACACGCAACCAAGGAAGACATTCTACGATGACCTTTATCATCACCTTTCCATTTTTGACAACCGAACTTTGAAATAGAAAAAGAGATTAAACCATTGATAAAATTAAGAGTCTAAGGGTTAAACCAAATCCAATCTACACCACCTCTTACCGAAAGGGCTTTTAAAAACAGCTTTCAAAAACAGTTTCACGACCAACATTTTTTATCGGTTCATTTACAATCGGATAATAATCCGGCGACAAAAAACGTATGAGAAGCCGCCGCATTTTTTTAGTGTGTCTCCTTTTTATGCACCAATACGACCAACCTCTTTTTGAAGAAAAAAAACACCTTTTCGTCCGCAAGAAAAAAATGTTTGCCAATTCATAGGGCAGCATAGGGGAAGGTAAGGTTCAAATTGTCTCGTAACTGTAACTACTTAAAAAAATCAAAAACGTAAGCTCATGATAACTAAAACTGTTCAAGCAAAAAGCACAAAAATGATGTATCCAATAAAAAAACTACTGAGCAAATTCGCCTTCCTTTTCAGTTGTTTTTCGGGTCTTTTCTTCGTCCCAAAAGCAAGTGCGCAGGATATTACCGCTCCCCGTTTTTTTGAATTCAACGTACAGCCAACGGCTGGTAGTTCGACGCCCAATTTCCCTGCCTTTCAGCCCGGTGTCTTACCACAATCACAACCAAACTATAAAATACAGGCAGCTTTGCGGTTCCCGATCAAGCTAAAAGGAAATACCAAAATTATCGGAGAACTGAAGCACAAAAATGATTTCATCAATGGTTATTATTCTCTGGAAGACGACCATTTTGAGCAGCTCCAACTGCGCCAGTCCAAAGGCTCGATCATTGTTTTCAGCCAGCTGAATGAGCGTTGGAAGTTCACCAATATGCTGAGCGCCAGCAGCAATTCAACCGACTTTATTTCTACCAATTCAAATAATATGCAGTTCCGCAACATCAGCATGTTTGAAAAGGAAATGAAAAATGGGGCGACCATCGGCTTCGGAGGTTCGGTCACTTACGACCAAAACTTGGCCTTCATCCCGATTTTTAAATATGAAACAGATTTCGGCAACGGCTGGAACCTCGACATGGTTTTACCAAAGGAAATCGAAGTGTCCAAAAAATTGAGCAAAAGCTCCCGCCTGACATTTGACGTCAAAGGCAGCGGTTCAAATTTCACCCTGGGCAACCAGCAAATCGCCAACGATCTTTCCAACTTGTCTATCTACAAAAGGATGGACCTGACAAGTACGATCGGCTACCAAAAGCAAGTCACTCCGTGGGTTGGTTTTTCTGTCAACGTCGGTGCTATGATGCCGATCAGTTCAGGGATCTACGCCAACGACAGCCAGCAGACCCAGTTGTATGATTTCAACGAAGGCATCAGCCCCTATTTTAGGGTTGGGGTTTTCCTCTCCTTGCCCAACTGATAGCACTGTTTCAGCAAAATATTTTAATAAAAATGGGTGCGGCATTCGAAGATGCCGCACCCATTTTTATTCTGTTTACCTTTTAAATGACAAGTGGGAAAGCATTTAAGACAAGGGAAAACAACGCTGCTACTCCTCCAACCCTTCCCATGTTTGCAGCCCCCGCAATACCCCAGTCACCGTATGTGGGTGCATAAAATCCCCATTGAAGAGCATCTTCCGCACCTCCTGCAATGGTACTTCCCGTACCTCGATATCCTCTGCATCATCCAAGTCCGTCTCCCCAGTTTTGGCTGCGCCGATGGCTAAATAATGATGAACAAAGCTGTCCATAAATACCGGATTGGAGGCAACACACCCAGCGTAATACCAGTCTTCGGCAGTGTAACCCGTTTCTTCCAACAATTCCCTTTGGGCCGCCTGTTGGTGGTCTTCCCCATCATCGACCATGCCGCCGGGTAGTTCGAGGTGATAGGAGGAGGTCCCAAACCGATAATTGTCAACGAGAACGGCGTTGCCTTGGTCGGTAACGGCCAGTACATTCACGGAGTCGTTGCCAGTGAGGATGGCGACCTGAACCGCCTCGCCATTGTTGGGATTGCGGAGGGTGTCGATGCGGGCCTTGAAAAGCTTGAGGTCGGCCAGGGTTTGGGAATCAAGTTGTTGCCATTTTTTTTGCATGGTCCTGTTTTTTGGGCAAAAGTAAGACAATCATCAGCGGGGAATGACGAGCGGGTACTTTTGCTGTTTTTTTTTATTTTTGGAGAAATTTTCAAAAACATGTCAACTTTGCTCGCTTCATTTCAGCTCCCCTTTTCTTTTGCCGACAGGCTATCACTTGGCGATGGGGAAATCCGCATACCCGCCACGTTTGAGGAATACTTGGCCTTTGCGGAGGAATGCGAATACCGGGTTGAATACTCCAACAATCACATCGTTTCCATGGGATCTCCGACCGACGCTCACGAATTAATTGTAATGAATTTTGGATGGGCCATGAATAATCTAATTGGCGAAATTGACGCATTTAGAATTTACGGCAGCAACCTCGGCATCCTAATACAGGATACCAATGCTCATTACAAACCCGACAGCGTAATCTTAAATGCCGAGCCAAATTACGTTAAGCATAAAGTTGGAAAAAGAACATTAAAATCCATTTTAAACCCTTTTGCGGTTATCGAAGTTTTTTCAAAAGGAACGGCCTCTTATGACATGACGGAAAAACTCCCCAATTATAAACAGTGCCCTTCATTACAATACATCATTTATATCCACCAACACAAACCTTTTATTTCCGTTTATACCCGTAGCAAAGAGGAAGAAAACACTTGGCTAAATAAAGATTATATTGGCCTGAAAACTTCCTTTGAATTCGAGCATAAAAAAGTCTCATTAGAAAACATTTACCGCAAAGTAATTTTCCTGTCCAAAAAATAATGACAAAATCTTATTTACTTTTTTTATTTTTTTTTGCCGCTTTAATTATTTGTTGTTTTAATTTTTGCCAAACAAATAATTACGACCATGTTTCCGATAAATACCTCAATTTACAGGACAGCGTAAAATATGTAGGCATGGCCACCTGTCGCTCGTGCCATGACAATGTACATCAGACATTTAGCCAAACAGGAATGGGCCGCTCCTTCCACTATGCAACCCGTAAAAAATCGGCGGCGGAGTTCGGCCCACATGCATTGGTATATGACACTTTAAATGATTTTTATTATTTTCCTTATTTTTCAAATAGTGAAAATGACACCGCTTTATATGTCATGGAATACCGACTCGAAAATGGGGACACCGTACATAAAAGAATTGAAAAAATAAATTACATCGTCGGGTCTGGCCAACATACCAATTCACATATCATAGATATTAATGGGTACATTTATCAAGCACCGGTCACTTGGTACACGCAGGAAAAAAGGTGGGACATGGCGCCCGGTTTCCGAAAAAACAACAGCCGCTTCGACCGTTGGCTAACAGATGAATGCATCACCTGCCACAATCATTTCCCAACTAAAATTGAGGGCTCTTTGAATAAATTTTCGGACATGCCAACGGGTATTGAATGCGAACGCTGCCACGGTCCCGGCGAACTACACACATTAGAAAAATTGGCGGGAAATATCGTCGACACCTCCGTAAACATTGACTATTCCATCGTCAACCCACGAGACTTACCTCGTGATCTGCAATTGGATATTTGCCAACGATGCCACCTTCAGGGGGTGGCTATAACTGAGCCGGGCAAAACATTTTTTGATTTTAAACCGGGCATGAAACTAAGCTCCGTCATGAATGTTTTCTTGCCCCGGTACACGAACAGCCACGAAAAATTCATCATGGCTTCACAGGCCGACCGCCTGCGCCTGAGCCAATGTTTTAAAAATGATAAGTCGCTGACCTGCCTCACCTGCCACCACCCCCACCATAGCATTGAAGTGACGCCAAAAGAGCAATATAATGCTGCTTGTGAAAATTGCCACCAAGAAAAAAAATGCACGTTGCCTTTATCTGAAAGGGCGAAAAATAATAACGATTGCAGCTATTGCCACATGCCCAAATCTGGCAGCACTGATATTCCACACGTGAGCATAACCGACCATTTAATTTCAGTGCCTAATAAAAATATTTCAAAATCCGCCTCCAATAAATTAAATGACCAGTCTTCAAAATCTTTTTTAGGCATTGAAATATTAACCAAAAACAACCCAAGCCCCTTAGACATGGCCCGTGGTTATTTAGCGACTTATGATAAATATATTGCTGCCCCGATCATGTTAGATAGTGCCTTTTATTATTTAGAAAAATCAACGGCACAGGACGAATTAAAAACACCCGTTTTAATTCATTATTTATTTGCTAAAAATGATTTAAATAAAATAAAAGAGGAGGCTAATAAAATAAATAACAATTCAAATATTGACGCTTGGACTGCCTATCGGATTGGGGAAGCATTTTGGCAAAATAACGACTACAATAATGCCTTAAAATATTTTTCCTTGGCTGAAAATGGATTACCACTCCACCTCGATTTTTTAGAAAAAAAAGGCATTTCATTAATAGCATTAAAAAGGATAAAAGAAGCAAAAGAAGTTTTTAATAAAATACTTTCCGAAAACCCAAAGCGCCCCGTTGCCCTGTGCAACCTCGGCTTTGCGCATGCTCTTACTGGCAATTTAATAGAAGCCGAAAAATTATACGATCAGGCCATTGCCCTCGACCCTGATTATGCACAGGCATTGATCAACAAAGCGGCCATTTTGGCACTCCAACAAAATAAACAAGAGGCTCAAAAATTATTAATTAAAGTATTGAAAAAAGAGCCTGATAATAGTCAGGCTTTGGAAGGGTTGAAAAGATTGGCGATTAATTAATTTATTTTTTTCGCCTGCGCAAATGTTCCACAAAATTGTCCACTTCTCGGTAACTCCGCAGCCGATGGTACAGTTCCCCGCCTACCAGCACCAATACTGTGAGCCCCAAAGTAACATTGCGCAAAAAAGCTACCGCACCTGCCCACGCTGGATAAAAAGAATGGACGGCTAACAGTTCAAAACAAATGATAACTGCACTAATGATGAGCAGCAAGACAGAGGCAGCCCTGGTTTTTTTCACCAAGTTCGAGCGCATGTCCCGGAGGCATTTTTTCAAGAACAAAGCACCGTCACTGTCGTAGGGGTCGATGCGGAGCAATTCCCGCAGGAGGTAGTCACATTTTTCAAATTCGTAAAGGCTGTAATTGGAGGCAGCCTTCTTGAACAGCGTTCTTTGGAAAACATCCTCCCCATTGAAAAACTTAATGTTGTTCATGACGGACAATTCCAAAACTTGGTCGGCCACTCGCAGGTGCCGCTCATAGTCGCCGATCTCAAAAAGCGCTTCAGCGTAAGCCAACAACATATCGAAGGATTCTTCAAATTCGAGACCCGCAATTTTATCCTCGTACAATTCATAAAAACGGACAACTGTCCGCCATTCTGAAATGTCGAGTGACCGAAACTCCCGGTAAATATTGGAATGATATGTTGAACGAGATGGGTTCATGGATTCATATTTCTTGACTCCTACTGTTTTATTAAAGGATATAAAACCGGCTTGCTGGGACTGGCATCGATCTCCAAACTGGCGATCTGCAAGTTTAACAGATAAAGACCATCTTTGATTTCATTCGTGGCATAAATCAGCTCGGTGATCGTACAATTTTTCCGCTCGAAGTCTTGAACCCGACGTCTGGCCAAAGGTTCACTAACGATTTCATTTTTTACCGAAAAATGACCAGCATCCGGGTATTGCCAAAACGCTTTATGCGCCAATAATTTTCCGCCATCCTCCTCCCGATCGACCGATGGCAGGTCGAGCAGGAGGTGTTGCACCCCACATTCCACCAAGTATTCAACGGCACGGTGATCCAAATAAGGCGGGTTGTTGCCAGAATAACTCCGTCGCCGTTTTTGCTCGTCATTGGGCATGGTGCGGAGAATGAGTGCTTCCGTTTCGCCCGGCTGTAAAATTTCTTCAATTTGAACTGGAGAAATGACCCGATCGCCATTGGGTAGCTTGAGGGGGTAAAGGGTCGCTAATTTAGCAAAAAAATGAAATTTTTTCAAGCATTCGTTGATGGTAAAAACGATTTCCCGATCGGTGTCAAAGTCAGCTGGTTGGGCGATGTGGCCTACACATTCAGTGTGCGTACCGTTGCCGTGGGGATTGAGTTGGATGTTCAAAAAATTGACCGGACCACCTTTTGCTGTAGCGCCAATAAAATCCCCTGCCACAACGGGGGACGTTTCAAATAAAGGTGCATAAAAACAATTGACTTGGTCGGGCCGGGCCTCCAAAGGGATGGAGATATCAAGCGGCTGGCTCAAATCGGCCTGATAGGATTGGCCGTTGTACTGGATCGTGGTAATCATAGACGGTGGTTGTGATTGGCAAAAATAAAAAGGGATTTGGGACATAAATAGATATACAGTTGAAATACCGTAGAAATACCATAGAAATTGAGTTATCACGCTGTAATTCAACGATTTGCTGGTATTGATATTTATTTCCTTTGCTACATTTCATGGGGTAACTATTGCACGAAAGATGAATAGTCCCGGAGGGACGGCATGTCCTAGCGAGGGATGTGAATCCCTTGAAAATGGGCGGTATTACATTATCTCGAGGGATTCACATCCCTCGCTAAGGTGTGTCGTCCCTCCGGGACTTGAAGGAGTTTCTTCTGAAGCCCAATAGTGTGTTTTTTGAGTCTAAATAAGCCAAAGGATAAAAATCATTATCACTGATTTTAATTCCCCTCCCCGACTTTTTCCAACAACCATTCCCGCTCGGTCAGTGTCCCTGCATTTTCAATCCGTTGGCGCAGCACTTCCCGTTCTTCCTTATCAAACGGGTTCAACTCTACTAACGCTTGCGTGAAGCCAATGATGTTGAGGAAATTTTCTTTGTGGTATCCAAAACTCCGTTGTCGACGGATATAGGTTTTCATGTTGCGGAGGTGGGCCTCCAACACCTCGAACTCGCCTGTTTCGTAATAAATTTTTAGTTGGAGCACCTTGGCCACGATATTGTTGACGGGGTGTTTGTAATCCGAAAATTGCAATTGCAACAAAGCTTCCCGGTAATTTTTCCGAGTAAATTCAAGGCGGGCGAGGTTGAGGGAAAAAGTGATGTCCCGGTGAGACCGCTCCAGAGCCGAACGATAGTCATGGATAAATTTTTCGACCCAGACTATTTCGCCCAAGCGGAGCGCAATGGCCACCATATTGTTGAACGCAAAACGGGAGAGCGCCCCATTTTCCAAAAGAAGCCCACTGTCCAAAGCCATTTGATAAAGGTCGAGCACCGGACGGTCGTATTCTGGCTGACTGGCATTCATCTGGCGGATACCAAAATTGATGGCTAACAGCAACAGGCTGCGCCGTTCATCCTCGGGGAGGCGGTCGCCAAGGTCGAAAAGGAATTGCTTGAATTGTTGGAAACTTGCCTCCCGCGACTCCGCCGACTCAGAAGAACTTCCGACAGTCAGGGCGAGGTAACAATGATAAAAAAGATTGATGACCGGGATGCCGAGCAATGTCGGGCGCTCTTTTACCAATTGTAAAACTTCATCGAGTAATTCGATGCGATACACTGTTTTGAAAATGGTTTGGTGGGAAAAAGAAAAGCAGGCATGCCGCAGCTTTCGGGCGATGAAAACGGCATCCATCGCATCCGACATTTCGGGCAAATTCAGCACTTTTGGATGGTTATCCATCGAGAGATGGCGATACCGTTCCCACTCCAACCAATATTGTTTTTCATAAAAATCAGCCGACCGATGATCTTCCTTTTCCAATTCATTTTCCCAAGTGCGCAGGTTGCGGAGGTAGTGCTTGGTGAGCCGCCGTTTTCGGTAAGCTTGGGCGAGGTATTGTTTGACAATCCCTTTGTCCTCCGATATTTCCCGCAGGGCTAAAAATTCTTCCGTCAATTTCAAAAGGTTGGACAGCGCCAAACGCCACCTTTGGTCATCAAATGGTACATTGGGGTACATGGCCTGCCAAGCCGTTTGTACTTGTGGCGGAGTGTTTTGTTGGCGGCAATCATTGAAATATTCCAGAAGGGGCAATAGGTAGGGTCGCCCAGTATGATAGGGGGAAGCAACAAATTTTGCCAAGAGCCTGCATTCGGCATTATTAAGGCTCGAAAAAACCTCGAAAAAAAATGTGTTTTCCAATTTTCTGAAATACAATTAAGTTTTATAAAACCTTTTATTTAAAGGCATCCCTGAAGCAAATGTAACCATTTTAAAAATACAATGAACCATATTTGTTTTTGTGCCCAAACAAAGAATTTTGAATTTTTGTACCATGAGAAAATTAAGACTTGCATTTAGAATCCTTTAAACAGAGAAATATGCGGTATCTATTATTATTTTTTTCCATGCTCCTCGTACAAGAGATGACGGCCCAATGCACCACATTTGCCGGCACCCCTCCCAATTTTGCTTTAGAAATTTGCCAATCAGAAACGGGCATACTCACTGCTCCTTCTGATATGGTAAACGACGGCAACGATGTATTTTTCTACACCATCCACCCCGGCATGTCGTGGGACACAAGCGTAGTCTTGACAGTTCCGGCATCCGGTATTTTCCCCGGCTCCCTATTGACTCCGGAAGTCATTTACAACGTATCGCTCATTATGGGCAACCCAGCCAGCAGTGGTCCATGGATTGTTGACTCCTCCGATGTTTGCATTTCCATTATCCAGATGGGGACGATCTTAGTCCATGCCCAGCCCAACCTTGACTGTATTGCCCAAGGTATAGTTTGTGGGCAACCAGAATGCAGATTTCCTGTTCGGGCCTATGAGCAGAACCAGACTTATGTTTGGTCAGGCCTCGTCAGGCATTTTTACGATGTGGCCGAGCCACAAATTTTGGAGGAAGGGACTTATTGCGTGACAGTGACTTCCGAATTTGGCTGTTCTTCAGTGGAAGTGCATCACTGCGTCTTGATGACCAACGATTCCGGGTTCAACCATTACTCCGCCAGTCCCTGAACTATGTCTCGACACTTTTATCGTAACAGGATTTTCCATCCCGCCAAATAGTTTCCCCCAGCAATGGATCGCCAATGGGGGCGGCATGGTCATCGATACCTTTGGCAACTTCATCCGGGCCACTGGCGAGGGCGAATACTGCGTAATCCACACCAACCCTTTGAACAACTGCGCTGACACTGCCTGTGTGGACGTAGTCATTTGGGGTGACCCACCCGTAGCCGATGCGGGCCCTTCCCATATCCTATCTTGCGCACCGGGCGATACCGTTCAGTTGGGCGGCCCGAACACCAGTTTGGGGCCACAATTTACCTATGAATGGACTTGTGTTGGTTGCCCCTCATTTCCCCCGACACCCAACCTTACGGTAAATGAATCGGGAAATTTTTATCTGACAGTGACGGACATAAACACTGGCTGCTTGGCCACTTCTACGACCTATGTGCAAGATGAAATATTCTTTGACTTCAGCACCGAACCAGCCGTTTGCCCCGGCGATAGTGCGATTATCTTCGCAGGGGTATCTTCAGGCAATCCCCCTTATAATATTTATATCGGCCTAAATGGCGATACGCTTTTTGAGTTCAACAATTTACCCCCAACAAATCTCCTCCAAATACCTGTAACGGAACCAACAGTTTTTGAAATCTGGGCAACCGACGCGATGGGGTGCGACACGCCCGAAGTCTACTCGCTGCCGATTATTGTTGATTCGTTGGGAATTGATTTTACCATCGAAACAGATGGTTGCACCCCGGTTACCATTTCGGCCTCATTGACCAACAATGTGCCCAACAATAGTTTTCTGATAAATTGGAGCACAGGTGATGTGGGCCCTACCACTTCAGTCACGAACACTGGCTGGTATTACCTGACGGTATTGGATGCGTTTGACTGTGATGTTACCGATTCGGTTTTTGTGACGGTGGACTACAGCGGGATTTGCTCGTATATCGAAGGCACCGTGACTTGGGACACTTTAGAAAATTGCCTGTTGGATGCTGGCGAACCCGCATTGGCAGGATGGCTCGTCCAAGCTATCGACGGGAACAAAACTTTCTACGGAACTACGGATGCCAACGGCTATTACAACATACCCGTCGAACCGGGCGACTATACCGTCAGCCTTGTCCCACTCAACTCGCTCTGGGGTATTTGTCAATTTGACGTACTTGTCTCGTTGCCCAATCTCGACGAGACCGCAACTGTTGATTTTTTAGCTTTCAAAATTCCTACTTGTCCACTTTTGACCATAGACATTTCGACGCCCCGGTTGCGCCGTTGCTTTGGGGGAAATTTTTATAATGTCAATTTTTGCAATGAAGGCACCGCCCCAGCGACCAATGCTTATGTGGAAATAATATTCGATGAATACCTGACCCTCGATGCGTCTTCCATCCCGTCAACGGATTTGGGAAATAACACTTACCAATTCAATGTTGGCGATCTGGATGTGGGGGAATGCGGCAGTTTTTGGACGTTGATGACAGTCAGCTGCGACGCTGTTTTAGGGGAAACGCACTGCACTGAAGCACATATTTACCCCGATACATTGTGCCTACCACCCAACGCCATGTGGTCCGGCGCAGCTATTGATCTAAACGTATCCTGTACCGACTCGGTGCGTTTCACCATCACCAACGTTGGGACAGCCGCCATGACCAACCCATTAGAGTATGTCGTCATAGAGGACATCGTGATGTACATGCAGGCGCCCCCACCAAATATCAATTTGGGTGCAGGAGATAGCTATGAGGTTGTTGTATCTGCCAATGGTTCTACCTGGCGGTTGGAGGTAGAGCAAGAACCTTTCTTCCCTACCCCAAGTTACCCGGTCGCTACCATTGAAGGCTGCGGCACCAATGCCGATGGCAGTTTCAGTACAGGTTTTGTGAACTTGTTCCCATTGGGTGACCCCGAAACCTACTTGGATATCGACTGTACGGAAAATGTCGGCGGCTGCGACCCGAACGGGAAATACGCTTACCCGACGGGCGTCTATGAAGATCATTTTATTGAACAAAACAAGGACATTGAATACATCATCCGTTTCCAAAATACCGGGACGGACACCGCATTCAACGTAGTTATCAGGGACACTTTGTCGCCATTTTTGGATGTGGCCAGTGTGCGGCCCGGTGCGTCGAGCCATCCCTATCAATTTGAAGTTTACGGGCCGGGAATCCTGCGGTTTAGTTTCCCCAATATCCAGTTGCCGGACAGCACCACGAACGAGCCGGCCTCCAATGGTTACGTCACTTACCGCATTTCCCAAAAGCCCAATGCGCCAATCGGTTCTGTCATCGAAAATGAAGCCGCCATCTATTTCGATTTTAATGAACCCATTATCACCAATGTGATCTTCCACACCATTGGCGAAGATTTTATAGAAATGGTAAACGACGTGAATGATTGGTCGTCAATCTATGGTGAGTTGATCGCTTACCCCAACCCATCGGGCGGGGATGTCTATTTTGAATTGCCTACGGGTTTGCAGAAAAAGGCTTTGTTTAAATTGCAGGACGCCCTTGGCAGACAGCTGCTGACCGCACCTTTCACTGACCGCAAATACCGTTTCGAGAGAGGAGGTTTTGCAGCGGGCATTTATTTTTACCAAGTGGAAATAGGCGGGGCTTCTACTTATTCAGGAAAGATTATTTTGAAGTAGATGTTAAGGTATTATCCCTCAGCGCCTCTCTGTGCCTTCTTTGTGCCTTCTTTGTGCCTCTCTGTGTAATAATGTGTTGTACCACAGAGTGCCACAAAGGAGACACGGAGAGGCGCTGAGGAAAAACTTTGATAACTACTCGATATAAATATTGCACACCCCTGGGTTAGTTATTTTAGAGAGCCATCATCACTTCGGACGATGATGGCTTTTCCATTTATACCCAAATAAAAAAGATGGTTTATAGGACAGCAATCTGAAAAGCAATTAAATGCGGAGCAGGATGACTACCACTTTTTGCAAAGTTCCAACAGCCTGCCCCGAACTTGCTTCGGGGTGCTCTCAAGGGTTTCTAAGGGGCGGTGTCGGTCTGAGGACCGACACCGCCTCCTGATAGAAACCTTGGAGGGCCGTGCAGTTGGATGGCAAAAGTTTGGACGACCATTCGGCCCACATAAAATAATGTCGGTTTTTTCAAATTATTAATTTTCAATTTGATACTCCAAAAACCAACTTGGAACTCTGTTTGCATTACCTTTGCCGACGATTTCCATCTCATTTCCTACTACTCTTCTTATACACAACTATTTGACACCTTCCTCCTGAACCTGAACGAAATAAATTTGTTTCAGCTAAAAAGCTTTATGGAGGTTCACACAATCACGTCCGACTATGAACATTTTCGATTTCCTCAAAAAAATTTATAAAAAGAATGGCAAGAAAGCCATTGTCATTTTTCTCATCTATTTTGTTGTGAAATGGACCTTGACCATATTCTACGGGGCACAGATCATTGCCTATTTTAAGAATTGGCTGGGGTAAACCAGCAATTTCTGCTATCAAGAATTTAGTTGTCGCTTGTCAATTTTTCTCCTTAAACACCCCCCAGCCAGTCAATTTTTTATCAGTATTTAACTGGAATACCAACTGCTGTTTGGGATAAACCAAAACCGAACCTTGCACTAACCGAACCTGCCTTTCAGGTTCATGGAACTCTTCAACGATGGCATCCTTGTGCGAACCACTTCCCAAACCATTTCCGCAAGTGCCCTGATAGTTTTCACCGGTTAACTGAACGAAGAAATACTTTCCAGAAAAAGGCATCGAATGGATCAACACTTTAGAGTGCTCCATTTGAACCACCCCAAAAACAGTTTCCCGGTTGATTTCCAGTAGGTAAGTGGGCTGCAACTCTTCCCTTTCTAACTGAACGGCCATTTTGTTGAGCGAAACACCTTCTATGGATACTTGCCCAGCCTTGCTTAAATCACCAGTTTGCATCGGGACGACCTTTGCCGAAACAGCATAACCATTCAACAATTCTTTATTCAAGGCTGCCAAACCATTTCCTGTGAGAAGTGCTTGGTCAAAATATTCGTGTGCTTTAGTGGGTTCATTTTCCTGTGCGGCTATGATCCCCAACAATATTAGTACATCGGAAATAGCCCGTTCATTGCGGCTTGTTTCAGCATATTTTTTTGCCTTGTGTGCAAAATATTCGGCCTCGCCGGTAACATTCAACAAAGCATAGGCACAACCCAGATTCAAATAACCGGGTGCATAAGATTCATCCAATAGGACTGCAGTTTTGAAATGCTGAATGGCTTCTTGCAGCAGCCGTTCCCGTTTTTCCTTTTGAGCCAAAAAATCCCCATCGCCCCCACGCTGGGCATGCTGCAAGCGCGATGCCGCATCTAGTTCAAAAGGATAGGCGTAGTTGGTCGTTATGTTAGGCGAATAGCATATCGCAGCAGATAAAGCAACTACTCCAAGGTTGTTGTACAACTCCCTACTTTGAAAATTTTTCAAAATATACTCGTAATAAATCTTTGCGGTCTCGTACTTTCCGATGGCGGTCAAGTAATTAGCCATGTCATAAATATCGGCCAATTGCTCCCCCTTCTTTAAGGATTCCTCGGCAGCTAGTTGCCGTTGTTCCAAGGTTGGATAGCCTGCCAGATTATGGTCAAATCCGTACGATTGGTAAACCTTGGTCAAAAATTTGGGCATGATCTGTAACGATGGGTAGCCTGCTGCATAAGCCAAAAAACCTCCCAAGTAATCCGCCTCCATTTCTTGAGACCAATGCTCTTGGGTGCTGACCAAACTTTGAGCGCTGGCCAATTCTGGGTTGTCATTGGCAAAAAGTTCAGTCCACCCATGCTTCTCGTAATAATGGGTCAGCTCATGCGACAAAATGGCTGCCAAGGCATTTAGGGAATCTTTGCCAAACGATCGGCAAATTTCATAGGCTTTTGCCTCTAAACCGATTTCCGCTTCTTGCAATTTTGACCAAGCCACATTCCGTTCTGATTGAACCAAACGGAATTGTGGAACGGACATGTTTTTAACTCCTTTGGCTTCAACCAGATCGTCGAAAACCTTTTTGGCCACTAGGTACCGATGATCAGCCGCTTGGGCAGTAAGCACGGTGTTTTTAAGGAAAACAAAATAGAGTAAGAACAAAACACCAATCAGTGAAAAGGACGTGATTTTCATTTTTCAGGTTTAAATAAATGGCGGTGTATTGAATATAAGGAGGAGAATTTTCATCCCATTAACGTCGGCAGGGTTCAGAACCCTGCCGACGTTTTATCAGGATTAACCCGCTCAAATTTTTTGAAAGGGGTTAACCAGTGCTACTTATTTATAATGATAAACAAGCCCGACTGCATCGGAAGGTGGAGGCGTAAACTGATAGGTCGACAACTGTGCTTGGGTAAGCGGACGGTTCTTCCAAATCCGTACATCGGCAATCCTTCCGCTGAAAACCCGGCCTCCGCTCCAGCCCTTACCAATGAACACAGAAGAGGAAGGTTTGATGCCAGAAAAGGTAGTGGTGTCCGCAGCACCGATCTGTTGACCATCCAGATAGATGCGGCTGTTGCCCGACTCAATGACCATCGCCACATGGTGCCAACCCGCAGCTATTTTTGGTACGACTGGTAGCATGAACGACCTGCCATCATCCAGATAAACGGCGTTGTTGACTTGGCCATCTGCAGACAATTGCAGGTGGACAAATTCTGGTCCGGTAGCACTGACGATTGCTTGGATGTCTGTTTGTGGGGAGTCGTTATTGACCCAAGCCTCGATGGTTAGACTCTGGACCCCAGTAGTAGTTGAGGCAGGGATACTCACACAGTCATTGACAGAGGCAATGGTCAAGGCATTGGTGGTTGGGCTGTGATACAACAGACCCGGGCCATCATTTAAATTAAAAGAACCCAAAAGATTACTTAACTCCCCCTTCGGCAAGGCTCGGTTCCAAATCCGCACATTGGCTATTTTTCCATTAAAAGAACGGCCATTGCTATATCCCTTTCCGATCAGGACGTTGCCAGTAGGTTTGATACTGGTAAAAACCTTGGTGTCTTTTGCGCCATAGGGCACCCCATTGACGTACAATTGGCTGTTGCCGGACTGGATGACCAAGGCCACATGCTGCCATTGACCTGAATTTTTAGGTACAGCTGGGAGGTATATTTCCCCATTGTTCACATAAACAGCGCATTTCACATTCGAATCATCGGAAGCTTGCAGGTGGGCAAAATCCAAATTGGCTGAGCTAACAATAGCCTGAATGTTTTCGGGCTCTCCGTCATTTTTCACCCATGCCTCAATGGTCATGGCTTGTAGGTTTTGGGTGATGTTGCCAGGGGTGTAAATATTGGTTTGGGAGTTGCTGAGCTGCGCCCGTTGATCGAGCATGGTTTGTTGTTCGGCAGTAAGGCTAAATTCGGTTGTGCCCGTAGAGCCACTCTCTCCAACCATAAAGGAAAAATTTTCGTCTTCTAGAGGGATTGGGGTAGGTGCAGAAGACGCATTGGCACTGTTGTAAGAGGCAGAAGGCAGTGAGGTAAGCGGAGATGTTACACATCCACCAGATTGTTGGTCAAATTTCCAAACTTCCCACTCCCCCTTATTCTCAGAGGTGCCAAGTTGACCAA
Source organism: Saprospiraceae bacterium (assembly GCA_041392505.1). Classification (GTDB taxonomy): domain Bacteria; phylum Bacteroidota; class Bacteroidia; order Chitinophagales; family Saprospiraceae; genus UBA6168. The sequence continues at coordinate 16,846 of JAWKLX010000018.1, forward strand.
ACCAATTATTATTGGCGGAGAGCCATCGGTTGTAGACATAAGAGCGAATATAGTATTGATTATTACCGGCACTTTCAATTTCCCATAATTCCGAATCGTTGCATTGCTCCGATTTGTAAACCGCACCTCCAACCGCATTGGCTGATATAAATCTGCCGTCCTGACTATACATGGCGTACAAATCTTTACTTTCATTCGGTTTTTTACCGCGATATACCAGAGTGATTTTCTCATGCTGCTGTGTGGCTTCCCGGTCTGCATAATAATTAATGACGCCAGGGCCTCCTCCGTGCGTGATGTATTTATTACGGTGAACGTTTTTGATCGCATAACACCCCCCAGATATAATTGGTGGGGTTAACGTGGGTAGAGGTGTATTTTGCATGTCCATGAAGTCTGACAGCGTGTAGTAAGTACTTTCAGTAATCTTTTTGGTAATAGTTGTTTTGGAAGGATCGGAAGGGTCAGGGTCGACCGTAATAGTACCTTTCAGCAGGCAAAAGCTTGGAATCGCCATCGCTATGCCGCTCAAATATGGGGCTGCCCCCCATCTACCTATTACCTCTGCGTGCATTACCCGCATAACGGACTCAAACTCAAACTCCACTGGCTCGTCGTCGTTGACACCTATTTTATAAAGACTGATCATATCAAGGCTGTTTTGTCCTAAAGCGAGATCAGCAGGTTTTCTTAACCACTTTGTCAGTGCTCCGTTGAACACAATGCCGTTGGGGTTATTAGTATCGTATAATTGAGGCACTCCATCAGCATAGGTGTTCTTCATCTGATACAACCAGCCAGCCATTTGACCTTGAGGTGAATTCCTGAGTTCAAAATCTTTATAGCCAGTAGTGCTTGAAACGGTATAACTTATATTAGCACCCGCAGATCCGCCCGGCCCAGAAGGATCGACGCTTAACCCTCCACCTACACTCCACGAAAATGAGTTGGTATAGGCACTTTCCCTGTTCACAGCTAAAGGTATACTACTCATCAAAATACATTTCGGGTTATTTTTATCCTGTCTTAATGGCTTTATCGCAAACGTATATTTATCAACATATTTAGAACGCAGCATGTCTCTTCCATCAGAAAATTCATCGTTACCATTAAACACAGATTTTGCACCAATGACGATAAAACGGTCTTCCTGATTATTAGGTACTTTAAACACGTCAACATTTACAGCCAAAGTTTGACTGATACTTTTATTCTCAGGAGTTACCCCATATTTAAAGTAGGGTGCCCAAGTGTTGATTCCATAGTTAGCGCCCCAACTATTTGTATTAGCAGCTCCTGTGGCCCCTATCAAGCCTCCTCCAACTAGCACCGACCCTAAGAATCCACTTGGGGCACCTGCAACTGCGCCAGTAGCTCCAGCGGCAAAAGCAACTCCGACCTCAACCGATATTTTTGCGGCGATTTCCCCTTTGAACACATCAGGAAGATTGGTAGGCACAAGTGGATCGTTTGCGGTTTGATTGGCAGTGAAACTCAAACAAACTTCCGCTTTCGGATTTCCGCACTGTGCCTGTATTTGCAAAGCACAAAGAATGAATAGGATAAAAAAAATAAATTGTTTCATGATAAAAGAGTTTTGAGTTAATCGATTGCTTTCTGTAAAGGCCCATTTTGGGAAACCATTAAAATAGGAAGCCCTGTCAGGTGGAGCACCTCCTGCTTTGACCAAGACAAGCCTGTGCAGATAGTTAATTTAGAAATTGGTAGTAGCCGTTTTCCTTGATTTCAAAGCTTTATTCCCGCCCATATTTTTTCACCAGCCGAACGAACCGCTTTGTTTCTTTGACCCGTTGAAAACAGCCATGTGATATAATTTCGTTGTAGTCAAGGTAGTCGGACAAACCTTGCTGGAATGCTTTTTCTAACCATTGGAATGCCGCTTTTTGCTCATCCCTTTCGTAACAAAAGCAGAAAAAATTGAACTGGGTCAAGGGGTCTTCTGGGGCAAATACCTGCGCTTTTTGAAATAAGTCCCATGCTTTTTGATATTCCTTTTTTTGCAGGTAAACCAGTCCGAGTTGCCCCAGCGACAGGTAGTCGTCCGGGTAAAATTCCAATGCGGCCAAAAATGTTTTTATGGCCAGGTCGGTTCGGTTTTGCTCCCGGTAGAGCTGGGCCAGGACGCTGTATGGATAAGAGTCGTTTGGGTCGAGGGCAATTGCTTTTTGGAGCGTTTCTTCTGCTATATCGTACTTTTTTTGATCATAGTAAACTTCTCCCAATGTGGCATAAACCAGTGCTTTTTCAGGTGCTATTTTTTGGGCTTCCAATAAATAGCATTCCGCCTCTTCGTACTGTTCCAAGGTGCTGTAAGCAAGCCCCAGTTCCAAGTAAGCGGCCAAATAGCCAGGATTTCTTTCCATCATTTTGATACAAAGCCGGACGATGAAATCGTACCGTTCCGTCATAAAATAGGCACTGATCAAAATGCTAAAAGCGTTTTCGTACTTCGGTTGTAGAGCGAGGGCCTTTTTGGCAAATTCAATCGCTTTTTCATAGTCCCCTCTGTTGAAAAAATCACCCGCCAGTATATTGTAGGGGACGGGCCACATCGGGGAAATCTGAGATGCTTGTTCGCAATAATCTATGGCTTTGAGAAAATCCCCCAAATCGCTATAAACCTTCCCCATTTCTAATAAAATATGGGGCGCCCGTGACTGGTACTCCAGCCCTGCTTCCAATTTGCTGAGTGCAGCATGCAGAAAAGTATCCCGGTTCGCATATTCCTGATTGGACGTCAATAGGTCGGCTTTAGCAGCAAAATACAATTCTTTGGATTTCAAGTCTTTGTACATGAAATGTTTCTCTCCCAACAATTCCGCAGCCCGTGCCAAGTAACGGGCGAACCGCTCATTGTTCCCAATTTCTTCTTGATTGTTAAAACTATTGGTCGAAACCTGCTCCTCCCGGATGCTGAGGTAGTCGTTGATAGCTCGCTGAGCCTGCTCTTGAAGGGCAACAGCTAAGTTGCGTTTCATCGAACCATAAAGTGGTTTCAGTTCTGGTTTTTCCAATAATAACAAGTATAGTTGATCGGCTGATAAGGGCTGAGGTTTCTGCCCAACGACCTGAATATCCTCCGTCATGAGCGGCCCCTCCCGTAAGGCATTTTTAAAATCCTTGTAAAATTGGGCGGTCGGTACATCAAGTTGGGCCAACACATCGTCCTCAATGCCCCGGCTGTCCACCATGGCCATCAGGGGCGTTTCTTTTTCTTTTTGCGCTTTTAACAGTGTCAATGCATCTTCGTCCACCAAAGCGATGACCTTGGATTTATTACCAACCGTCATCGGAATCTGAGTGTTAGGAGCAACCTCAGCAGCTACCTTGTCTTCCAGATATCTTTCCACTTCCAACAACTTGATTTGAAAATCGCCGTCCTGATCTGCCAACCCGGTCAGACCTTCAATCAGGTGATACGAGAAGACGCCCCTGCCGCCCCCCCATTGCTCCCCTTCCAGGGAAAATTCGTTGGGTTGGCAAGACATGATTTTTATTTCATTGGCAAACTGCTTCGACAATACCGTTGAGGTAGCCTCTGCCCCGCCAATGGAGCTGCCCGCTAATGTCCCCGAATGACAGGCATCCATGACCATGAAGACCTTGGCCTTTCTCTCTGTAGAAAGTGTGGTAATCACGGATTGGAGGTAAAACAAGGGATAGGCTCCAGCAATATAGGTGGTTGGTGGAGAGTCGTGGGTCAGTAAAAAACCATGCTGCATGGAGGTTTTGGTTTCCACATCGCCATGACCAGAAAAATAGATGACCGCCTCGTCCCCTTCCTGTACCGTTTCAATGAGCCAATCCATGGCCGCTGCAATCTGTGCGGTGGTTGCATTTTCATTGATCAAAACCATCATTTGGTCATCAGACAAACTACCGCCAGCCTTGGATTTCAAGTAAGCAATGAACGCCTCGGCATCCCGGTGGGCAAAACGCAAATCGGGGATCGCTTCGTTTTGGTAGTTGGAAATACCAATGACGACCGCGTAGGCAGCGGATTTGCCGACCCCCATCTTCAATGTCTGGCTACCCACCAATATTGGAGCCATGACAAACAGTAGGAAAAGAGGCCATTGATTTTTCATAAACTGCTTTTATTTAGAAGAAATGAGGTTGAATGAAAGACCAAAGTAAAAGCCCATTTCATACCTTGAATAAGTAGGCACGTTGTCGATTTCAGAGGAAAACGAGTCGCCCACGAGATAGGCATTTGCCAGTTTTTCCTTCCGCCCCCCCATCAATCCAGTACTGACTACGATGCGCTCGCCCTTGCCGATAATTAGACTTGGCCCGAGGAAAAAACTGATCGACTGTTGCCCGTCATTACCTGCGATCGGCAGACCAATACCAAAGGAACCCCCCACGGAAACTTGCCCATTGCTTTGCGGATAGAAGTGAAAAAAGGAGGTCAGCATGGGGGTGAATTGATCCATCTCCTGCCTTGCGATCAAGGAGTCTTTAACAAAATAGGAATAGGGTTGGTCAAAAAATTTCCCGAAACTCAGGCCAATGCTGGTATTTATTTTCAAGCCCCCAAAAACCGGGATTTTCAGCGGCGGAAATTCAACGGCTGCCTGCGGATCGGTTCGCCCGGTGGAGTCTTTTGGCAACAAACGCACTTTTATCAAAGTGTGATCCCCATCGGCGTCCATCCGGAATGTTTCGGAAAAGTCGTTGGCGGCAATGGCTTCATATTCATAGCGAAGGGCGGCCAAACGCTGAATGTCATCGTTTTTGGCTTCGGCGACAAACTGCTGCAAGCGGCTTTTGTTTTCCGCAATGGTCTGTTGAATCTTTTCCGATTGGGCGAGGACTTCAGCGGCCGAATTTTTCCAAGTGCCAAATTCTTTGTCTTTAATTTGAAACAAGGCAAGTTGGGCAACAATGGACGCCACCTTATTTCGACTTCTGTCATACTCCCCCGCTTCTTCTTCCAATTTCTGTTGATAGCCCCTCAACTCCGCTTTAGCATCCGATTTTTCCAGCAGGCCAGAAAGCGTAATGTCCGAGGCACTTTCCGTGCGGAATATTTTTTCCAAATACTCCAGCGACAATGACTTTATCTGTTGCGGTTGCAGACGGTCATTGCGTTTCAACCTCGCTAATTCTGCTAAAACAATGCGGTTGACGGCTTTTGCCTCTACGTAATTGTCCAAATCTTCCTGTATGAAATTCAATTTTTTTTCCGTCCGAAACATTTCCGAAAGAGCGGCATCATAGCTGATTTTCAATTGGTTTAGCTGGCTCATTACTTCTGCATCGGCACCAAATCCAGAGCCACCGAAACCAATGTCTTTGGTCGTTTCCAAGCCAGTTCCAGCAGCACCACTGAACGGAACTAAACCAGCAAACAGGCTCATGCTTCCGCTACCCAACCCCGGCATCAATTGCCCTGAACCACCATTACCTGAAGAAACCTGTACATCTTCTTTTCCTCCTTCCACTCGTGCCTCGTAAAGAAAGTTGTTGAAATTTTGGAGATGGAAAACGATCTGCTCGCCCTTTCTGGCTTTGGGTTTATGGATCGTATCTCCACCCATCATGTAGGTAACTTCTTTACTGTGGGCATCGAAATACACATGGAGTTCTTGCGCACAAACGGTTGTTTGAAGGAGGTAAAAAAGAATCGAAATGGAACAGCACGCCTTCTTCATGTTTCATTTGGTTTACCCATCGGCCTGCTGACACATGACCAGCAGGCCGAATTCGGCAATTGTATTGAAGCTTATTAGATTTTAAAGGGCTTTCTTATAAAAAATAGAAATTGATTCAATTATCTAAATTGATTGATTTTTAGCAAGGCAGCCGGGGTTTTGAAACCCCGGACTTTGAAACAATTTCGCCGTCTCGGTAGAATTCCGGGGTTTCAAAACCCCGGCTGCCTTGCTAAATGCATTCATTCCACTTTTATAAGAAAGCCCTTATACTTGATTTAGAGGTTTGAGAATGGCTGAGGTAATTAAAAATCCTAAACCATCTAACCATTTTCAACCATCCAACCACTATTTTATTTCTTTCCCCACTGCCGCATTTACAAACAGCACATTTCCGATCCCATCATATCTTAAAAACGGTTTGGCCCCTTCGTGCTTGACCAGTCCCGTTTGGAAACCGAGGATCGTCAAATCGGCATCCCTTGATTTTTCGGCAATGATGCTCTTGGTATTTTTCTCAGCGGTGCGGGCAGTCAATTCAACATTTTTAGAAGAGATGGGCAACTGTCCCATGTCGATCAGATTGAACAGTCGGTCCCTTTCTTTTTCGATGCTGTCCTCTGGGTAAACTGCCAGTATTTTTATCTCTGCTTTGGCCCACTCCTTATGCCCCAACAAGATGTAAGCAAGCAAGATCATCAAGTTGGCGTTTTGGTAATCGTTGGAAGTGAGCCAGACGTGGATTTGTTTTTTCATGCCAAACCCTCGTTCGCAAGTGCCTAACACCAAGAGGTCAAAATCCACTGATTTTATCAGGCTCAAATTATCCACGATATTGGCCAAATCCTCTGGGTGGTTTTTTGAAAACTCAAAAAGTAGGAGGTTGTTTTCTGTGCCTGCGATCCCCGGCAATTGGATGACCTGGGCAATGCAGGAAGTGTAGGAAGGGCTAACGAGCGTATCCACGTAAATTTTACTATCCGTTTTTTCCGCCATCTGGATCAGTCGTTCTTTGATGGCCTTTGCCTCTTGGCTCGTCTGCCGGGAAAGGTAGCCTTGAATTTGGTGGATATAGGTGCCAAAACCATATTTCTGGGAAATCCAACGTAACAGATCAAATGCACCCAGCCGCTCAAAGGTGTTGGAGGAAATGGCCACAGCAGAAGGCCGCCAACTGCTCCAAAGTTATTACAGTGATTTCAGTAGTCCATTGATCTTGGTAGGTCATCGGGAAATTGAGCAGGTCGCTGGGTACGGGGTAGGCAAATTGCCGCCAACAAAATGTAATGAATCGGTCGGGCCTCCAGTTATGGCGGCTATGGGATAAGTGATGTTTTTAATCTCCTGCCCGACGATTGACCAACCCGATGCATTGACTGCTTCGTAGTTGAAGTTCTGAATGACAAACCCCTGAAAAATCAGGTCATTTTGGTAATAAGAAGTTGCAGTTGGGAAATCGGGGTGGTTGTTTACGCCAAAATGTTCCTCATACTCAAAGTCTGCTGCCACCAAGGCCGAGTAATCCCAAACTTGATTGGCGCCTTCACTCGGTGCGTCCCCAACGTGGAAGGCATGGCATTGGCCAAGGTGTCGGTATAAGTCGTGCCCCGCAAGAAATTACTTTGATCGATGGTGACTTGGCCCTGTAGGGCAATTGTAAAAAGGAATAAAGCAAGGTGTAGAAATGTTTTCATGTCAAGATTTTAGAAAAAGGAACAAGAAAGCCAAGGCGCTGCCAAGCGGTTCGCCGGAGGTCCCCGTCCATTTTAGAGTTTGAAAAAGTAAAGTTTAGAGGTTGTTGCCTTCGAAAGCTGATCCTGAAAGCTGGAATCTTTTGACCTTTCGAATATGGCTGCAAGGTAGGGCAAGCCCCTTTTTTCTGCAAAGACAATAATCAAAGAATTTAACAGCTTTCTGTTTTCCAACATTATATTTTTTTGCCATAAAAAACTGATATTCAATTTTTTAAAACAAAAAAGGTTTAATAAAAATTTCATCAAAAAATTTCCCAAAAGCCTTACGTCCTAACTACCTTTATGCCCTTGAAACGATCATCAAAAACCTGCTAAATGCACAACAGCAAACTGATCCGTCTTCTTAAAACATTAGGGCGAATGCAAGGATTTCCCTAAATTCTTACAATCCCCTTTTTCAATTCCAACAAACAATGCCTGACCCTGTGCAATTACCTTATAAAATATTACCCCGACTTTGATTCTCCCAAACTTGGAAAGGAACTCGTTTTCCAAAAAATTTTCCCGGGCAAACCTTATAACTACAACACCCTGAGCAACCTCATGTCCAGTCTGGCCAACTTGACGGAAGAATACCTACTGAACCTGCAATTCCAAAAAGAGGGTTTTGAAAAAAAGAAAATGCTAATCAAAGCCTTGGGCGAACGCAAAGGCAGCTACGAACTTTTTGTAAAAAACACCGAAGCCCTGATCAATGAAGTGGAAAACCGGGAGGTCAAGGATATGGATTATTATCTGGAATTGAGGTCGCTGAACCACGACTTGTACTACCACCCGATCACCAACCGACAGGCGAGCGGGATCGGCGGGATCAAACAAGCGATGGACAACTTGGACTTATTTTATGCACAGGCCAAGTTGCTTTACGGTTTGGAGTTGAAGGCCCGGGACTATCTTTTGGTGAAAACCCTTCCGTTATCTTGAAAATGAGCTGGTTGTGGAAAGTGAAGACATCTTGGCGGCCAAAAGCCCGGTCTGCTCGATTTACCTTAAAATCCTGAAGCTCTATGACTTTGTGTATGACAAAAATATTTTTGACGAAGCCAAAAACCTGCTATCGGAGCATATCAAAACCATTGGGAAGGTAGAAAGGGCCGTTATTATCCTGCATTTGTTGAACTGCTGCATCCGCCTGATTAACAAAGGAAAATCTAAATTTTTAGCGAGGCTTTTGAATTGTATAAAATGGGGCTGCAACACGGTGGCTCATTGAGCAAAACCGATTGTCGGAAGTGCTTTCGAACATCGTTTCGGTCGGCTTGCGGTGTGGGGAATTTGCTTAGGTGAAAAATTTCATCCACGAGTACAAGCATTTTTTGGAAGAGGAAGAAAGGGAAAGTGCCACTTTATTGAGCCTGGCATTTTTGGCATTTAATGAAGGTAAGTATTCACAGACGATCGACCTCCTGCTCAATCATTCTTTTGAAAAAACCCTGAACACCATCAAGTCAAAAACCATCCTCCTCAGAACCTACTTCGAACTGTTTGTCCGGGACGATTCCTACTATGAATTATTGCTCGCCCAAACCCTTTCTTTTGAGAAACACATCCGCCGGAACAAGGATATTTCAGCCGAAAAAGCTGACGGTTTTTTGAATTTCATCAAACTTACCCGACGGGTTGCGAACGGTTTGTTAGAAAACCATATTCCAGAGGAACTTATCGGCGCCATCGAATCGCATGTTGCCCTGCCCTATAAAGAATGGCTTTTGCAAAAGGCAGGTAAATTGGAGAGCCAAGAAGAAAGGGTTTTCCACTAAAAGCAACCCACGTTGCGGTGTATCGGTACAGAGGTCTATGCGGTGTTCCGGATCCCGGAATTTAGCAACCGGAATACCTTAATACGGTGTTCCGGACCTCAATAAAGGGCTTTCTTATAAAAAATGAAATTGATTCAATTATCTAAATTGATTGATTTTAGCAAGGCAGCCGGGGGTTTGAAACCCCGGACTTTGAAACAATTTCGCCGTCTCGGTAGAATTCCTTTCAAACCCCGGCTACCTTGCAAAATGCATTCATTCCACTTTTATAAGAAAGCCCTTTACCTCAATACCTCAACACCTAAATACCCCAACTTGGATTACATCTAATGGAAAACCCTCTACTCACATCATCCTTCCACGACATCCTGTACGATAATATCTTCATCTCCGTCTCCGTCCCTCCTCCTTTTACACTTTGTTGTTGGCTAATACTGATTTCAAAAGTTTGGAAATTGGCGATCGAAGGATTGCTGTGCCCGGTTGTTTTCATTGATTTTTTCATCGTTGCAATAGGTTTTAAAAAATTAAAAAATTGGTTGAAGTGAGCCGTTGTGCTTCGGAAAAGGCATGGCGGTCACAGGCTTGCTGATGGCCATTCCTTGCCCTGCAAGTGTTGTTTCATTTGGTCCTTAGCTCTTAAGCGGGACTTTTTGCATTAATGGGCCGGACTTTTGCGGCAGCAAAAACCCAAAATCAGCAGGCCATTCCGAAGTAAACGGTGATTGAATTAAGTGTTTGGACAGGCTTTATTGGGTTTACAATTTTTACTTGTTAGTCCAAATTTTAACTGTCCAATCATTCGCTTAAAAATGATGACACAAAGGTGGGCTGGAAGGGAAAGGGAGGGTTATCAAAAAAAAGTAGGATTGTATCAAATTCTGAAAACGGCTATAAAAAACAGAACATTCCTTATAAAAAACAGAACATTTGGGGCAAAATGGGCTATTCGTCGAGCAGCGTGCCGGGCGTTTTCCCATATTTTTCCCGGAAGCATTTGACAAAATAAGCAGTGCTTCCAAACCCGGTTTCAAAGGCGATTTCAGAAACATTGCCAGCATTTTGTTCGAGCAGTTGGTAGGCCCGCTGCAGGCGGAACGACTGGATAAACTTGTTGGCGGACTGATCGGTGAGTGCTTTTAGTTTGCGGTTGAGGTGCACCCGGCTCATGCCGACTTCCTGTGCAAAATCTTCCACGCCAAATTGCTCGTCAGAAATATGGGCCTCCACCACGGCGCAAACTTTTTCCAAAAACGACTGGTCAACAGAATTGGTGCGGATCGCCGTGGCGGCGAACTTATTTTCTTCGGAAAAACGCTTGCGCAGTTGTGCCCGCAATTCGATTAGGTTGTGCGCCCTGACGAGTTCCCGGTTGTCAAAAGGTTTGACCAGGTAATCATCGGCAGCCACGTTTCCAAGACCTTCAGTTTTTCTTCTTGGGCAGCTTTGGCTGTCAGCAAAATGATGGGGATGTGGCTGGTGCGTTGGTCTGTTTTCAGGGTTTGGCAAACCTCGTAGCCATTTCGTTTGGGCATCATGACATCGCTGATAATGAGGTCGGGCAAATGTTCCAGCGCCAGATCAATACCTTCCTGACCGTTGACCGCTTCCAAAATTTGGAAAGAATTGGTGAGGTGTTGTTTGATGTAGCCCCTGACGTCTGCGTTATCCTCAATAATCAAAACCATGGGCACATCAGAAGCGGCATCCGATGACAGACCTTCTGCCCATTTTTTCTCGCTTAAGATGGGTGCAAAATCTACTTCATTTGGTTTTGTTGAAAAACTCGGATCCGGATCAAGGATTGGGGCAGTTTCCACGATATTGGCTTCACTCAAATGCCCCTTTCCTTTGAGCAACCGAACTTTGAACGCAGTCCCTTTTCCCTCCTCGCTTTCCACATTGATCTCGCCGCCATGCAACTGCACCAATTCTTTTACCAGCGTCAAGCCGATGCCCGTCCCGTCTTGTTCCCGGATTTCAGAACTGTCCACCTGGTAAAAACGGTCGAACACAAACGGCAGGCGGGAGGCCGGGATTCCGATGCCTGTGTCCCGGATCAAAATGTCCACATAATCGGTTTGCTCGCTGACCATCACGGAGACTTCCCCGCCCTCCCCAGTGAATTTAAAAGCGTTGGACAACAGGTTGTAGAAAATCTTTTCCATTTTATCCTGATCCACGAAGAGCGGGATATCCTCCCTTTGACTGACAAAATGCAAACGGATATTTTTTCGCTGGGCCAACGATTCAAACGACATAACAATCCCTTTCATCAATGCGGCGAAGTTGAGCTTGGCCGTTTTCAATTCCATTTTGCCTGCCTCCAATTTGGACAGGTCGAGCAGTTGGTTGATGAGTTGAAGCAGGCGACTGGCATTCCGGTGAGCAACTTGCAGGAGTTTTTTGTCATTGGGGTCACCCTGCTTTTCCATGACTTCTTGGATGGGCCCCATTACCAAAGTCAGGGGTGTGCGGAATTCGTGGGAGATATTGGTGAAGAAGCGGGATTTTAATTGGTCGAGTTTTTCCAGTTCTTTTTTCTCGTTCGCTATTTCACGGGAGCGATGGCCTGCCCCCATGGTAAATATGGCAATTTGCCCCAATATCCCAAAATCCACAGGCGACATTACCCCAAAAAAATCTACATAAGTAGAATAGGTTTCGCTATCGGCAAAGATTTGAAAAAAGAGACTTAATAATTGAAAAAGTATTAAAAAAGACATACCCCACAACCAAAACCGAACAAACGTATTTTTGAGTTTATATAAATCTTTAAAAATAAATAGAAAAATAATAATTACCGCAATTGATGCTATATAAAGATAAGTATTAATCCGGCTTATATTATGGGTGGAAGTAATTAAATAATCAGACACATTTACCAACAAGTGAACCCAACCAATCCAAAAAACAGCTTTAAAATATTTATCCGTTTTAGGATAGTTTATTTTAGTATTTAAAAGTGATCTCGAAAAATAGGAAATCGTAATAAATACTGCCGGATTGAGAACAATCCATTTAAAATCAATAAAAGCGGGATAATTGGAAAGCCAGGTCTTTACAAAAAAACGCACTGTCATATTATCGCTGGGCCAAGCAAAACACAACGCATAAAGAGATAAGTACAAGTAGGTTTTATCTTTATAAAAAAAGAAAATAAATAAATTGTACAATACTAACATCCAGATTAACCCCAGATAAAAAAAGGCTTTTATATACTCCACCAGTTTGGTATAAACGTATTTATAACTTGACTCCATCGACCGGAGGGTCAGGTTAATGGGAAAACCAAAAAGGTTGTTCGGATATACTTTAAAATAAATATCCTTTTGTTCGCCTTTTTCAAGTGAGAGGAAAATAGGGGCACCTTGGTTATAAGTATTACTGAGCAGTTCGCTACCATTCTTGGTATCTTTTGGGCGGATATATGTTCCAATTTTCAAGGTGTCAATCGCTTTATTTTCATCTACAATATAAACCTTGACAGAATCGGTCAACTGGTGGAAATGCACACTCCATAAAGTTGGATGGGAAAGATTATTTTTTAAAGAAAATTTTCCCCACGGCCGTTCTTCAGCGGAATAGCGATCCTTTCCAGTTTGTTTCGCCGATTGAAAAAGCCCGTTACTTTCTTCTTTTAAAATATCTGCGATCTCATACTTGTCGTGAGGATCTTCCAACATCCCCACATAATTTTTCAACGGCACCTCATGCTGGAACGAATTTATTTGATATAAAAACAATCCGGCCCCCACTTGCACTATGGAATCTTGACAGGTTATTTTACCAAAAAAAAGAAGACAGAATAAAAATGTAAACTGAGTTTTCATATTTAAAGGCATTCGATTTTTTGGGAAAAATTTTCGTCAAAGTAAGAGGCACAAATTAAAGAATAATCTCCTAACACTACCTACTTCCTATTTTTCAGCTTGCTCAGAAAAAATGCCAAGGCCCGCCCCAGAAAAAGTTATGCTAATTTTGCTTCTACAAAACGGATCGAAAATCATTTTACCACGTTAGAACAAGGCTTAAAAAATCAAGCTACTGCCAATGCTGAACCGCACCGTCATCAAAGTCGGCACCAACGTCCTCACCAGTCCCGCCGGGACGCTGGACATCGCCCTCATCGCCGACCTCGTTGCCCAGATCGCCGAGGCCAAACGGCAGGGCATGGAAATACTCTTGGTCAGTTCTGGGGCTGTCGGAGCAGGCAGGGCCGTGGTGGATTTGCCCCAAAAACTGAACCCGGTGACCAAGCGACAAGTCTACGCCGCCGTCGGGCAAGTGGAGCTAATGCGTTGGTACACAGAGCTTTTTCGGCAACAGGGCATGCACTGCGCACAGGTTTTGGCCACTAAGGAAGACTTCCGTGACCGCCTCCATTTTGTCAACATGAAGCGCTGTTTGTTGGCGTTGCTGCGGGACAACATCGTCCCCATCATCAATGAGAACGATGTGATTTCTGTCTCCGAACTAATGTTCACCGACAACGACGAACTGGCCTCCCTGACGGCCTCCCTCGTCAATGCGGACGGACTGGTCATCCTCTCCAATGTGGATGGGGTACTTGATGAAAACAAAAAAGTTATACCCGTTATCCCACATGACGACGCCCAGGTTTTTGACAACATAACTGCCGAAAAATCAAGCTTTGGCAGAGGCGGCATGCAAACCAAATTGCGGATGTGCCAACAAGCGGCCAAGCTGGGCATCCATACTTACATCGCCAATGGCAAAAAACGCTTGCTGCTCCAATTGCTCACTGGCGATCAAGTGACGTGCAGTTATTTTCCCGCAGGGAAAAAACCGTCGGGCCTCAAACAATGGATGGCCCGCAATGAAGGCCAAACCGAAGGGGCGATCATCGTGAACGCCGGAGCCGCCACTATTTTGCGGGACGAAACAAAAACCGCCAGCCTCCTCCCGGTCGGAATTGTGGGCATCAAAAAACCTTTCAAAAAATCGGACGTCATTGCCATCGAGGCTGAAAATGGGACAACATTGGGCATTGGCATGGCATCTTATAGTTCAAAAAAACTGGAACCCCTCCTGGGTCTAAAAGGGGAAAAAGAATTAATTCACTACGATTATTTGTTTATTTATTGACGATTTTTTTCCCGCTGAGAACGCAAAGTTTAACGCTGAGTTTCGCAGAGTTAGCAATGAAAAACTCTGCGAAACTCTGCGTTAACCCAGCGACCTCTGCGGGAAATATAAATCATACTGTCCATGCAATCAACTATTATTTCCAACCTCCAGCAACTCCAGCGAAACGCCCGAATTTTTTCCACTATTTCAGAAGAAAAAATAAATACGGTATTAAATGATTTAGCCGATGCAGCAGAAAATGCTACCGCCGATATTTTATTAGAAAATAAAAAAGACCTAGATCGGATGGATGTTTCCAATCCAAAATATGACCGGTTATTATTAAATGAAGAACGCATTAAAAACATTGGTGCCGATATTAGGAATGTAGCGACCCTACCCTCTCCACTGGGCATCGTTTTAGAAAAACGAATTTTACCGAATAAATTGGAATTAAAAAAAATATCCGTACCGCTCGGCATTATTGGGATTGTTTTTGAGTCCCGCCCAAATGTGACTTTCGATGTTTTTTCCTTGTGCTTTAAATCGGGCAATGCCTCGGTTTTAAAGGGTAGTCGGGACGCCCATTTTTCCAATATTATTATCGTTGATTTAATTAAAAAAATATTGGCGGATCACGGTCTGCCGGAAATAGTTTACCTCGCACCAAGTGAAAGGGAATCATTAAAATATATTTTGGAAGCCGATCAATATATTGATACTATTATTCCCAGAGGCAGTCAGGGATTAATTAATTATGTGCGGGAAAATGCCAAAGTTCCGGTCATTGAAACGGGTGCCGGAATCATCCACGTATATGTGGATAAAAGTGCTGATTTAGAAAAAGCAAAAGCCATTGTCAAAAACTCAAAAACCAGACGGGTGAGTGTTTGCAATGCGCTGGATACATTATTAATCCACGAAAATAAATTAAATGAATTACCAGCCATATTAAATGGTTTTGACACGGAATTTAATTGCGGTATATATGCCGATAAAATGGCGTTTAGTGTTTTAAAAAATAAATACTCTGATCAATTATTGCACCGGGCCGATGATGAAAGTTTTGGTACAGAATTTTTATCCATGAACATGGCCATCAAAACAGTCGCCTCCTTGGAGGAGGCGCTTGACCATGTATTTATTCATAGTTCCAAACATACCGAAAGCATTGTAGCGGAAGACGAAGCAGCCATTGAAAAATATTTGAATAATGTGGACGCCGCCGTGGTTTTGTCCAATGCCGCTACCTGTTTCACGGACGGTGCGCAATTTGGGCTGGGTGCAGAAATTGGCATCAGCACCCAAAAGCTGCATGCCCGTGGGCCGATGGCCCTGCGGGAAATTACCAGTTATAAGTGGGTGGTGAGGGGAAATGGGCAGGTGAGAGGGTAATTAAGAGCGATGTGTCACCGACTCCATCGCCTTCCGCACGCTCCCATGTTTCAGCAATAATTCTTTTGCTTCCTCAAAATTTAAATGCAGCGCATTTTTTAAAATCAAAGCGCCCCGTTCCACTAATTTATTATTGCTTAATTTCATATCCACCATTTTATTATCCAGCACCCGTCCCATCCCGATCATGGTGGCGGTAGAAATCATATTGAGGACGATTTTTTGCGCAGTGCCAGCCTTCATTCGAGTACTGCCCGTAACGAACTCCGGCCCGGTGATTACCTCAATCGGGAAATCGGAGAAATCACTGATCGGCATACCGGGGTTGCAGGTGATGCTCCCGGTGACGATGCCATGAGCCTGACAGTTTTTCAAGCCGTTGACCACATAGGGCGTAGTGCCGGACGCAGCTATACCTACCACCACATCCTCCTCGTTGATGAAATATTGTTGCAGGTCTTCCCAGGCTTGGGTCGTGCTGTCTTCCGCAAATTCAATGGCCTTGCGGATGGCGCCATCCCCCCCGGCAATGATGCCAATGACCCAGTCGTCGGGCACGCCGTAGGTGGGTGGGCATTCGGAGGCGTCGAGTATGCCGAGGCGGCCGCTGGTACCGGCCCCGATGTAAAACAAGCGCCCCCCTGCCTTCATTTTTTCAATAATCACTTTTACCAGTTCGGTAATGACGGGAATTGTTTTTTCCACGGCCAGCGGCACGGATTTATCCTCCTCGTTGATACGGGTGAGAAGATCGCCGACCGCCATTTTTTCGAGGTGACGGTGCGGGGAGGGTTGCTCGGTTATTTTTTGGTTTGACAACATGAAAGCAAATTATTTACTACATGATTGAATACCGTGTAATTTAAATTTGCTTTAATTTTTCCGCTGCAAGTGGGCCGGACGATTCACCTCGCCTTGAGGCATGAGACTGCTCGCCGCCCCTTAAAATCCCTTGAGGAGCACCCCGAAGCAAGTTCGGGGCACGCTGTCCGGGCGTTGCCAAAAGAGCGACTTTTCCTGCTCCGCATTTTTTAAACATACTTAAATTACACAGTATTGAACTTGTAGTTTGCAACATACAAACGAATTGTACAGAAGTTGGTTGCTAACGGAATATTTTGTCATTTGACCGTTAGGTGAAGTTTATTTTAATTTTACAACAAACCTTAACATGGGACGTTTTTGAAATTAACGTTCTTATAAAAATGAAAATCCAACAGCAACTACTCAAATATGAAATCCATCCTAACTACCTTCCTCCTCTCTACTTTCCTTTTCAGTGCATGCACCTATACCCAAAAAGTGAAGGACGGCGACTTTGCTTACGACCGCAAGCAGTACGCTGTGGCCGTTGACCTGCTCCAAAAAGAGTACAAAAAAGAAAAGAGCCGGGTGGAGAAAGGGAAAAAAGCGTTCCTTTTGGGTGAAAGTTACCGCCAACTCAACAAGCCAGCTTCTGCCGCCGATTGGTACAAAACAGCTTATGACAATGGCTATGGTGTGGATGCCCTGCGGGAATATGCCTTTTGCCTGAAATCGATGCAGCAATACAAGGAGGCCATGCAGGCCTTCAAGGATTTGGGCATCGAGATTGGCAGTCCGTATGAGTACCGCCGGGAGATTGCGGCCTGCAAGGTAGCGCAGGGATGGAGCGAGGAAAAGGCCAAAGAATTTACCGTCATTCCCGCTGATTTTAATACTCAAAGCGCTGATTATGCACCGACGTTGTACAAGGGACGGAAGCTCGTTTTCACCTCCGACCGCAACGCCTCTACGGGCGACGATACTTACAACTGGACGGGTGGCAAATTTTCCGACCTCTTTGTCGCCGACCTCCAAACGCAAAGCGTGGAGCCGTTCGACGTTCAAGTGAACACACCTTATAATGAAGGCACTGCCGTTTTCAATAAGGACTTTTCTGAAATGTATTTCACCCGTTGTTTTGGTGATAAAAAAGAAGATAATTTTTGTAAACTCATGGTCAGCAAGCGTTCCGGCGATGGCTGGACTGTCCCGGCCGCTCTGGATTTCTTACAGGAAGGGGTCAACTACGGCCACCCGGCCCTTTCCGCCGATGGCAACCTGTTGTATTTTTCTTGCAACTCCGAAGAAGGTTGGGGAGGCTACGATATTTGGGTGAGCCAGCGGACTGCCGAAGGTGGATGGGACGAACCTAAACTCATGGGCCGCACCATCAATACGACTGGCAATGAAAAATTCCCTTCCCTCGATGGCGACACGTTGTATTTCTCCTCCGATTTCCACGCTGGTATGGGTGGTTTGGACATTTTCAAAACCTGGCCATTGGACAACGGATCGTGGGTGCCCGTTCGAAATCTTAAGCCACCACTTAATTCCGGCTCGGATGATTTTGGGCTAGTCATAGATTATCAGGGACAGAAAAAAAACGGCGTCCTGCAAGTGGGATATTTCACTTCCAACCGCCCGGAGGGCACTGGTAACGATGATATTTATAGGTTTGAAAAACGGAATTTGCCACCGGAGCCCGAAAAGCCGGAAGAGCCTGTGGTCGATTACAAGCTCATTTTGGAAGGGTATGTTTTGGAAAAAATCTATGCCGAACCCGGAAACCCCGACAGCAAAGTATTGGGACGCAAACCCTTGGATGGCGCTGCCGTAAAAGTCATTTTGGGTAAAAAAACCAAAAACTTCACCGTCAAGGAGGATGGCTTTTTCACTTTTGAATTGGAAGAAAACCAAGATTATATTTTCCTCGGCTCTAAGGAGGGCTACCTGACTTCGGAAGCTTACTTCTCCACCATTGGTGTCGGCAAAGACCCCGACAACCCCGTGCAGACCTTTGAAGTGGAAATCGTGCTCGACCGCATTTTTATCAATAAAGAAATTGTCCTCGAAGACATCTATTACGATTTTGACAAATGGGACATCCGGGAAGATGCCAAACCTACCCTCAATAAATTGGCCCGCAACCTCGAACTCAACCCCAGCATCCGCATTGAACTTTCCTCCCACACCGACTGCCGGGGTATCGACCGCTACAACCAAGACCTCAGCCAGAAGCGGGCGCAATCGGCGGTGGATTACCTTGTCTCAAAAGGCATTTCGGCAGAACGGCTCTCGGCACGTGGCTTTGGAGAAAGCGCCCCGAAAGCTGACTGTCTCTGCAACCGTTGTACGGAAGAGGAACACCAGTTGAATAGGCGGACGGCGTTTAAGATTTTGGAAGGACAGTGAGGACCCAATCAAAGAAAAAACCTATTCAATCCGAATATGCAACAGATCTATAAAATTTTAGGCTTTGCCTTGCTACTATTAAGTCCAATAATCATGGAATCAGGTAATAGAATTTTTCCTTTTATAGGGATATTTACTGGAGCTTATTTATTATTCAAATCAAAAAATAAGGAGGATAAAAAAAATTACTTGGAAAATATGAAGTTGTTGATTCCTCTATTACTTGGTGTTGTATTTTTGGGATACATAATCGTAAAATTATGGTTCAAATTTCAAGCTGGTGAATGGCCATTTGTTTATTAGGCAAAATATGGTTGAATACAAGAAACCATAGCACAGTTCTTACCTTCTATGACTTCACAAAAATGGCTGGCTGGTATAAGACTTATCAGCTGTTTTTTTACCCATAAAAATTAGAATAGGCAGCAACCACAAAACTTACCCAAATGGCGGCTAAAGGACTGCCTACTGATAACTGCTTACTGATAACTGAATACTGGCAAATTCCTATCTTTGCCACCCTATGGAAAATACCATTACCGAAACGTGGGAATTAGACTTCGAGTGGTTGCGGGTGCGCCACCTCGTGCAGGATGCGATGAAACGGGATTCACTCCCCGACATGAACGCTATCCTGTTCCTCATTGGGGTGCAGGAACTGGGTCGTTGGAAAACGGAATTCACCAAAGAAGAAAAACAAGACCTCATGCACATCGCCATCTGCCGGTTGATGAGCTACGATGGCTATTATGAATTTGTGGGGAGGGACGACGACGGCTGGCCGCATTATAATTCAATAAAACCTTTTAGTACAAAAGGGGTGGAAGAACAGGAGGAATATTTGAAAAGAAAGGTCATCCAGTATTTCAAAGAATGGGAACAAGAAGGATGATTGATTTTCATAAAAATTAAAATCGAAACCTGCCGATCGGGGGCATCTATCCTAAAAAATTGCCTTACCCGATCACTGGTCACTAAATCACTTACAAATATGAATAAGATAACTTTTTTACTTGCGTTTGTAGCCGCCTCTTTCCTTATGAGCTGTGGCGGTGGTGGCAGCAGCGAACCAACCTCTGCCGCAGAGGAAGCAGCCAAATCAGCGGGCGAAACCATTGTTTTGATTGAAACCGCACACGGGAACATCAAAGCAAAATTGTACAACTCCACTCCGCAGCACCGTGATAACTTTATCAAACTGGCCAACGAAGGTTTCTACGACGGCACTTTGTTTCACCGGGTTATCGATGGTTTTATGATCCAGGGTGGCGATCCAAATTCTAAAGATGCACAGCCAGGTGCACCTCTCGGTATGGGCGGACCAGGTTACACCATCCCTGCGGAAATCGGCGCCAAGCACTTCCGAGGCGCATTGTCGGCAGCCCGGACGGGTGGCCCTTCCAACCCTGAAAAGCGGTCTTCGGGTTCACAGTTTTACATTGTCCAAAATGGGGTGACCCCGCAAAACGCTTCGATAATACAGCAAAAGCAGGCCAATGGTGTACCCTATTCTCAAGGAGAAATAGACTACTACAACCAAGTAGGGGGCTACCCAGGATTGGATGGCGACTACACTGTTTTTGGCCAAGTGATCGAGGGCATGGAAGCCGTGGATGCCATCGCCAAAGTAGCCAAGGACGATCGTGACCGCCCAACTACTGATGTGAAAATGAAAGTCAAAGTTTTAAAATAAGAGTCGATGGTAGACGGTAAACGGGCACTCCCGGTTAATACCGTCTACCGTTTCCTACCGTTCAAATGCATCGAGTAATTTATTTTTTTCTGGCCATTTCTCTATTGACCGCCTGCAACAAACCAATAGCTGATTTTGCCTATTCCCCCAACCAAATTGTAGCCCCAGCCAAAGTAAAATTTGAAAATCTGTCGAAAGAGGCAGAATCGTATAAGTGGGATTTTGGGGAGGGCGCAACCTCTACCAGCGATTCCCCGGAGCACTTTTTCAAATCGTCTGGCAATTATGTCGTAAAATTAGAAGCGACCAAAGGCAAGAAAACGGCGGTTGTTGAAAAGAAAATCCAAATCGAACAGCCACTGGACTGCATCGTGGAAATCGCCACCGACTTCGGAAGCATGTTTGTCAAATTGTCGAATGCGACTCCACAGCACCGCGATAATTTCATCAAATTGGCAGAAGAAGGGTATTTTGACGACCTGTTGTTTCACCGGGTCATTGGCGGTTTTATGATCCAAGGTGGCGATCCGAACTCGAAAAATGCCAAGCCAGGCGTAGCATTAGGGATGGGCGGGCCTAACTATACTGTTCCCGCCGAATTTGTAGATTCTTTGGTACACATCAAAGGATCCATCGCAGCAGCCCGGACAGGCGGCCCTTCCAATCCAGAAAAGCGGTCTTCAGGGTCGCAGTTTTACCTGGTACAGGGTAGGGTTTTTACGGAGCAAGAATTGGATGGGATGGAAGCGGATAAAGGCATCCGCTACACTCCTGACCAGCGGGCAGCTTATACCACTTTGGGAGGGACGCCGCAACTCGATCGGGAGTACACGGTTTTCGGCCACGTGATAGAAGGCATAGAGGTCATTGATAAAATAGCCAAAGTGGAAAAGGACAGCCGGGACCGCCCAACGACAGATGTAAAAATGAAAGTTAAAGTTATTAAGTAATAGCAGGCGGTGGACAGCCGTCAGCGTCATCGCTCAGACTGTCCACCGATTGCTATCCACCCTATCATCATGCAAACGAAAAACATTCTCGGGGTCGATGTAGGAGGTTCAAATATCAAGGGGGCCATCGTTGATCTTACCAAAGGGGAACTCATTACCGAACGGATTAAAATCGAAACGCCCTCCCCCTCTACTCCAAAAGCAGTGGCCAAAGTTTTCGTCGAGTTGGTCCACCAACTCAAATACCGGGGCAAAATCATTGGTTGCGGTTTTCCTTCCATCATCAAAGATGGAGTCTGCTACAGTGCCGCCAATATTGATAAAAAATGGAAAGGCACCGATGTGGCCGCCCTTTTTTCAAAAGCCTCCGGCAAAAAAGTATATGTGACCAATGACGCCGACGCAGCTGGTATTTCCGAAATGCAGTATGGCGTGGGGAAAGGTGTAAAAGGTTCGGTGCTGCTGATTACCATTGGCACCGGGTTGGGAACGGCGCTGTTTTCGGATGGCAAACTGGTGGAAAATACCGAATTCGGGCACCTCCCATTTAAAGGAGACATTGCTGAGAAATACGTTTCCAAATCTGCCATGAGGGACAGCAACCTTACTTGGGATCAATTTGGAAAACGCTTCAATGAATACCTGCACGTGGTGGAGCGGCTGGTTTCCCCAAACCTGATTATTCTTGGCGGCGGCATCAGCAAAAAGATGGAATTTTTTGAAAAGCACATCGACCTCGACACGAAAGTGGTACCCGCTGAAATGTTCAACCACGCCGGGATCATAGGAGCGGCATTATTTGGTTATCAGCATGTTGCGAAATTGAAATCGTGATACCTTCACCTAAAATCAACAGCCATGAAAATTCTATTTTCTTCCTTTTTTGCCGCTATCCTTTTGTTGTCCGCTTGCAACAACAAACTAAAAATCGACTCCAACACCGTCAACCTGAACGAGTCCTTCAGTTTGAAATTAAATGAGATCGCAAAATTGAACGAAGGGGGACTTCAGTTGAAATTAACGGGCATCCCCGAAGACTCCCGTTGCCCGGAAGATGCCAACTGCATCTGGGAAGGAGAGGTCCGAGTGTTTGTAGAAGCAGCTGATCCGTCAAACAAGCAGACCCTTGATTTCAAAATCGAAAAATCAAAAATGGGCCGGGTAAGCCGGGTTTTCCAAAATTATTCCATCCTCGTAGAATCGGTACTGCCGCTCACCAAATCAGGCAGCCGCATCCCGCCCGAAGATTATGTGGTGCAGTTGAAAGTAAGTCCCAAGTAATTTTACATTCTGCATTAGAGGTATTAAGAGATTTTTTTTTAGACACTAAAGGCGTTCATAAATTAAAAAATACACTTTGTGAAACTCTGTGCCTCTCTGTGTAACACCAGTTATTACACAGAGAGACACTGAGGAGGCACAGCGTTTCACAAAGTCATTTTTGAGATTTTTATTTTTGAAAAACCCTACTGATTCTTATGATTGACATATGCCGCCGAAGGCGGCTGGTTGTCATAAAAAATCCTAAAAATCAGCGTTATCAGCGTCGAAAAACAAGCGACAAAAATTTCTCTTAACTCTCCAAATTCTACACTCTACATTTTACATTTTACATTCTACATTTTACATTCTACATTCTACATTTTACATTTTACATTCTACATTCTACATTTCTCATCGCTCAAGAAACCTCGCCTCCTCTCGCTGAACGGTGCAGGCATCCAGCTCCCGCCATCGGTAGCGGTCCGACAATCGATGCGAATTGCCAGTGGCCACATCGGAGATCATTTTTCCCACGCTTGGTCCCATTTTAAATCCATGTCCGCTTCCACCTGAGCCAATGATGAGGTTCTCTATTTCAGGGTGATTGTCGATCCAAAAATGGCCATCCAAAGTATCCGTATAACAACAGCGCCGGGTAAAAACAATGGGAGCCTCCGCCAAATCAGGAATGGATTCCCGTAAAAATTTCCGCAATTTTTCAATGTCCGAATCATAAACCATCCGCTCGTCGTTTGCTGGGTGCAGTTCCAATCCCTCGCTGTGCAAGGCTACTTTTACCACCTGCTCTTTGGGGTGCAAGGGAAACCCATACCATCCAGTATTGGAAATATCGGCGCTAAAAACCGGAAAATTTGGAGAAGTGAATAAGGCTGGATTTTCCGGTTTTAAATGAAAAACGGGATGCCCGGTAATTTTAAAATAAGGTTTTAATTCTGGTATTAAATAGGGCGTAAAATTCCCAGCACAAACGATTATTTGATCGGCATTAAATATTTGCCCCTCGGTGGTTTTTACGCCTTCTGCTTGATTGTTTGTTATAATTATTTTCTCAGCGGTCTGATTTTCAAAAATTTGGACACCCATTTTAACAGCATATTTTGCCAACAATTCCACGGCCCTTCCCGATTCCGCAAAACCTGCTATTTGATGGTAAATGCCGTCCACATATTTATCCGCATTAAATGCTGGAAAATAGGCCGCTATTTTTCCATCATTTAAACGCTCCGGCTGAAAGCCTTTTTTAATTAAATGATGATAGCTGTTTCTTTCAAAGGCCTGTTTTTCATTTTCAATGGACTGACTTGATAAGATCGCAAAGCCAATTTCATGGTAAATTTTCTCACCCAAGAGGTCGTTCCATTCCCGCCACAACGCCATACTTTCAATGGCCATGTCCATGTACTCTTCGTCCGATCCATATTCCATGCGGACGATTTTGCTGATGTCCGTGGAGGCCGCCAGTGGGTGAGGGATTTTATCGGGATTGATGACGGAAACGGAACATCCTCGCTTCCGCAATTCGATGGCTGCGGAGATGCCAAAAATGCCTGCGCCGATAACAAGGTAGTTGGTGTTCATCGGCCAAAAATATTGAATAGAATGTGAAATTGTCGTGACCTCCTTTTTTCCTAAAAAAATAAACCTATCAAGAGTCAATCTACCCGGTGCTGCAAAGTCCCCATAGCACTTTTAAGGTCCCAGTCCACCCGTTTCACAAAAGCGGCTTTCCTTTCCGTGCAGTTCTTTTTTTCGCAAATAGAACACGAGTCAGGTGGGCGGCACGGATCGGCATGGACGAAGAGTTCGACCGGCATTTGGCAAAGTTTGCGAACCTCGTCCTCAAAGCGTTTCACCTCTTGGTGGCCATCCGCTACGGTGAAGTACCACGGCACGCTCAGATGACAATCGATGTGCAGCCGGCCACCGTATTTAATGACCCGGAAATTATGCAAGTCGATCCAGTTTTCTGTTTTCTGCTGCTCCAATTGGTTCACCAATTTACTGATGAGTTGGTAGTCGGCCTCGTCCATGATGCCCGCTACGGACGTCCGCAAGAGCTGGTAACCAGTGAGTAAAATGATACCGCCGAAAATGATGGCCGTTGCGTTATCGATCCAAGTGATTTGGGTGAAATAAAAAAGCCCCAAACCAACTAAAAGGCCCAGCGACGACCAGGCATCGGCCCGCAGGTGTTTGCCATCCGCCACCAACACCATGGATTGGTTGCGCTTACCAGTGCGCTCCAGCCACCAGCCGAGCCCAAAATTGACCAGTCCCGCCAATGCAACCAGCACCATGCCCACATCCACCGAGTGAATTACCTGCGGATTAAGCAGGTTGTACCCGCCTTTGCCAATGATCACTGCCCCCGCCAAAAAGATAAGAGCCCCCTCCACCCCCACTGCAATGAACTCTACTTTGCCGTGGCCATACGGGTGATTGCTGTCTTTTGGTTTGGCTGAAAGCAGGAGCGAATAAAGGGCAAAGGCGCCAGCGACCACATTGATGATGGATTCGAGCGCATCGGTCAGGATGGCGTTGGAGTTGGTGAACCACCAAGCGAAAAATTTGGCAGCCAGTAATAGTAAGCCGATGGCTAAAGCCGCCAGTTGTACTCGGAAATTTTGTTTTTGAAGTTGCTGTTGCATTGCATTGTCATTGGTGTTGCTGCAAATATGAATGAAAGCTACCCTTCTGGCAATTCATTTTACCCATTCAGCCATAAAAAATGGAATGACAGTGCTTTCGGGGAAGACATTTGAACCATGAACGCACCTCAGCCCTTTTCGATTATTTTTTTAACTAAAACATTCATCATGCAATCATTCCCATTTTTGAAAAAATTTATGCTCGTGGCGCTGTCCATGTTACTTCTGGTAGGCATCGGCTGCGGCAATTCTGACGACGACCTGTCAACGGATAACAGCATCACTCAATCGCTGACCAACCCTTCTGGATGGAAGGTCACTTGGTACTGGGACAAAGACAAAGACGAGACAAACGATTTTTCAGGTTATGTTTTCCAATTTTTAGACAATGGCTCTTTTGAAGCTACCCGTAACGGAAGCACTGTTACCGGGACTTGGCAGGTGACGAGCAATGATGGCAGCCAACGGCTGGTCATTAATTCTGGCTCAACCACCAAACCACTCAGCGATTTGGACGATGACTGGATTATTACCGAAAAAACGGACAGTCGGATCAAATTAAAAGATGACAATAGCGAGCATTTGGAAGAGTTATTCTTTGAAGCGCTTTGACAGGTTTTCCACTTTCCAATAACTTAAAAGGGGTGGTGTTGGCTAAGGACCGACACCACCCCTTTAAAGTAATTAGCGGGCCGAGCAGATCGAGGGCAAAAGCTTAACGATCATTCGGCCCGCATGAAAAACTTTGATTTTTGTTGTTTTAGTTTTTAATCAAACAATATCCATAATTAAACAATTACTTTATTCCCGGACTTTTACTAAATTAAAAGTATATTGCTGGATAGGGGATTGAATGGATAAAAAATAATTTCCAGCGATTAATTCTGAAACTTCTTTTATTGTAAATGAATTAAATTTTGCATCCATAGCGAGGGAATTATTATATACCAATTTACCAAGCGCATCATATATTTCAATTATCAATTCTCCCTCGGCAGAAAAACCATCACCAGAAATATGCAATTCGTTGTTCATAGGGTTGGGGTAGGCGATAAACCGTTCATCGGAAATAATATTTACCGTTCGAATAATGCTATAGGTTTGAGAACCATCAAAATCAACTTGCTTTAGGCGATAATAATTAATTCCCAAAAAAGGACTATCATCGGTTATTTTATATTGATGCGTATTTGTTGAATTACCAGCACCATCAACGACGGCAATCTGTTCAAATGCCACCCCATTTCTTGACCGTTCTACACTGAAAAAATCATTGTTAATTTCGGTAGTGGTCGTCCAAAAAATATCGACTTCTTTTCTTTCATTTAATTGTGCATCAAAACTCAACAGTTCAATTGGTAATGCTTGATTCATTTCTTCCGCCAATGTCAGTGTATGGAATGAGGAGAATCCTGACGCTTCCACCCAATTGGCGCCCATATTGACATTGTTCAAATTTTTCGACGACCAGTTGACGCCATCGAATTGCCATATTTCCAAATCACTTTCTGTCAATCCCGCCAATTCTTCATCAAAATAATGGAACCGTAAAGTCGCATCCAAACCAATATTATTGGTTGGGACAATATCAAAATGCCTGTAAATACTGTGGTTTCCATTATTGGTCATTTGGGTATGTCGGCGGTAAATGGTGGTCGACCCCAAATTTTCTGAAGAGGTAATCTCAGCGCCTAAGTTGCCCGGGTTTTCTCCCACGGGCATATTTAAAGTCATGGATTTTATAATTGCGCCACCAGAATTTCCGGTAATTCTTTTCGATCCAGACTCCCCAACAATATCACCACCCAAAGTAATATCGCTATTATTTAAAAATAAATCCCCACCATTCATTTGCAAATCCCCGTCCACATCAATATCAAAATCGAGGCGGACATCGTTGCTGCTTTTTTCGATATTTAAATTATTAAATGCCGTAATAGACACACCACCAATGGTTGAATTTTCAGTTGTATTAGTTCCCGAAATATGTACGGTACTATTGTCCGCAAAAAAATCCCCATCGTTACTGAATTTACCATTTTCAATAATGATATGCGGACTATTTGCTACCACAACATTTGCTCCGCTGCTAATAAACAAACCACCTTGAGCTTGCATTAATAATGGCAGTAAAAACATTAAAAAAGCGAAATTGATTTTCATAAGATTGAGTAATTAAACAAATGAAAATGAAAATGAAAAACGAGATTTTCCAACCTAATTTATTGATAATCAATTGATATTAGGTAAATGGTTTTTATTTTTATTTCCATTTTAATTTTGATTTACTACTTAAGTATTACAGTTAATCAATTAACGATTAACAAAAAATTATGGCCTCACCAAAATGGGATTGCACACTGATTTAACAGATTGCACTGATTTTCACAGATTAATCAGGTAAATCTGTTTAATCCATTTTATCTGCGTTCAATTAATTATTTTTGGCGAAGCCAAAAAGTCTTATTTATTTATTGAAATGATTTAAGCTTTTTTCTTTTCGAGAATTTTGGCCAAAAAACGTGTCGGACACTTTCTTTGGCAATAGCTTCGATGGTATAAGTCTTTCAAAGGAGTTAATTAGTGAAGTGTCCGACACGTTTTTCCTGAGTTAATTCATTGGCAAAATTCCAGTGGCCAATATTTGACTTTCATTTTTTATTCTAAAAAAATAAATCCCTTTTTGCATTTGCTCTGCGAGTATTATATTTTCTCCAAAATCCAATTTATTAATAGCCCAATTACGACCCAATGCATCAAATAATTCAAATTGCACGTCATCGGTTTCATGGTTGTCAATTTGTACGATAATTTGGCCATTGGAAACAAATGTTCTAAAGTCAGTATTTTTTTCTCCGTTATAATGGATCAACCGGATTGGAGAAAATTCCACACTCCCGTCGAAATCAACTTGGCGAATGCGGTAATAATTATTGCCGTTGTTTGGGTTGTCCCAAAACTGGTATTCTTTCGGAGTAGCAGCCTGCCCCCTACCAGTAATTTTTCCGATCGACCTGAATGCTTTTCCGTCGTTTGATTTTTCGATTTCAAAAAAATCGTTGTTGGTTTCTGAACCTACCAGCCATTTCAGTAAAACTTTTTTCTCCAATACCTCTGCATCGAACGACACCAGCTCCACCGGGAGCGCGGCAAGTGGAAAACTTTCGGTTAACGCTGTGGCCATTTTTTGCCAGCCGCTCATATCATCCCGTAGCCTCGTTTTTTCCTGTTCAATATGTACAAACCTGCCACTTGGGGTAGTGGCATCGGATGAGCAAATATTATTGCTCGCATTAATCAGACGCCCATTGGTATTGGTAAAACCAAGCAGCCGATCCCAAGCGAGATCGATGTGGCCAATCTTAAAAGTCAGCATGGGATCGGCAATCAAAAGCTCATCGCGGATGGATATAATAGGGTCAGGTGCAGGTGCTGGGTTATCATGGGTACCGTTGCTCATGATGACATAAGGGTCGGAGGCTGTTTTGGTAAACCCGTGCAATTGAATGAAATAACTATCGGAGGTCAGGTTCAATAAATAGTCCGTTGTCGTTTGCCAAATCGAATTGACGGAATGTGCTAAATCTGAAATCCGGAAAGGGGCGGAAGCTCCACAAGCATCCGTCATGCCTGAACACAAGCTCTCATCTGTATGGTTGCACCGGTGCGTGCCAGCCATCATGAAAAAGCCGGCATCGATTTCTTGGAAACAAAAAATGCCTTGTTTGCCAGTATTAAAATCTTTTCTCGGATGAGGGGCCATCAAGATGACTTCTTCCCGTTGGGCGTTTGGGTTTAAGACATAAGTACCCCAATAATGAGTCCCCATCGCCAATTTTTCCAGTACATAGTAAGTTTCGTTGGTTGTGTTGTCGGAGAATTCCACCAAGTCATAACCAAGGGCGTCAGCTTTGATATCGGCACTGGCATAATTGGCAGCGAACAGGTCGTCCAACATATCTGTCCAATCCACGATTTCACCATTGGTTGGCTCGGTGTAATCATCCCCATTTTCCAATGGCATGCTCGAAATGATGGAAGAAATTTTGTCGAAAACATCCCCGCTTTCCATGGTTTGTCCCTGAACAAAAACAGGTTGCAGCAAGAGAATAACCCAGATTTGTTTTAGCGTTTTCATTCGATAAATCAATTTTTGTAGAATATCAATTGTCTCTTTCGTCCACTTTTTCTTTTAGCGATTCGACTTCTGAAACCAACATTTCCAAAGTTGTTTTCAGGTCCGCAATTTCATTAATTTTTGCATTTAATTCTTTTTGCTTTTTATTTAATTCTTGGATGGCAACAAGGGCAACTCCTGCAGGGTCGATGGTGGAAATGGTTTTCTCATCCCTTCCCAATCCGAAAGCTTCGTAAAAATCTTGTGCCATGGGGCCGATGTGTTTGATAGCGTCGTCTTCTTTGATGTAATTCCATTGGGTGATGGGGAGTTGCATTATTTTATCGAGTACTTCAGCGGAGTTTACGGGGGTGATATTTTCTTTAATGTTGCGATCAGAGGCATTTGTCCAAGTACGCCTCCACTGGACAAATAGGCAGTATTAGCAGATAAAGCCAATGCTTCCGCCCCGCCGGGTTGTTTGCCGAAACCTACTTTATCAATCACATTCCCGATCACTACCGTATTGCCAGTATTTGCACTGGCATTGTAGCCAATTGCAATACTGTTGCCTGCATTGCTCACCGATGCATTGCAGCCAATTGCGGTGTTAGATGTTCCAGTAGTTAGTGTAGTGCCAGCACTCTTGCCAATAAGGGTGTTTTGCCCACCACTGGTCAGCCCTGTGCCAGCGCCCTTGCCAATAATGATGTTACTGCTACTTGAAAAAGAAAGTGAGGTGCCAGCTTCGGTCCCAATCACTGTATTGTCGGAACCCGATGCACCTTTTCCTGCATAAGCACCGATGAATGTATTATTATCTCCAGCAGCGGCTTCACCCGCATTCGCTCCCAGGAAGGTAGATTTATTCCCAATGCCAGAAAATGATTGCCCTGACCTTGAGCCGATCATTGTGTTCTCTGTGCCGGTTTCAAAAGAATACCCTGCATTCCTTCCGATGAAGGTATTGTCACTGTCGAGGTTGTTAAAGCCGGCTTGATAACCCATGCAAGTATTGAAGTTGCCTGTCTGGTTATTTTGCCCTGCACTACTTCCCACTGCCACATTGGAGTCCCCTGAAGTATTGTCCATGCCCGCTTGTTTGCCGATATAGGCATTGTCATATCCAGTAGTATTTGAGGTCCCTGCTACATGACCAACAAATGTATTGTCCCCGCCCCCGATATTGGCTAATCCGGCTTGGTAACCAGAGAAATAATTGTGGTCACCGCTGGTATTCGCCTTGCCTGCTTGGTAGCCCATGAATTGATTTTCATTACCGCTGGTATTTGTTGTTCCTGCTTCGTATCCAATAAATAGATTGAAATCGCTGGAACCATTGGATTGCCCGGCCTTGTACCCTATGAACAAATTCTTGCTACCGGATGTATTGCTTTCCCCAGCAAAATTGCCGATGAACAGATTTTCACTACTGGTGTTCGTCCTGCCTGCATAATATCCGATAGCCAGGTTGTCATTTCCAGAAACATTGAACCTCCCTGCCAGATAACCAAGAAAGGTGTTCCTGCCCGAACCAGTGGAAGTTTGTAGGCCAGCAGAATTGCCGATAAAAATATTATAAGAACTCGTGGTATTTCCCCGGCCTGCTTCTTTTCCCAAAAACAAGTTGTTGCTTCCTGATGTATTGGAGTAACCTGCTTCATTGCCAATAAACTGATTGGCAAATCCAGTGGAATTGCTGTACCCAGCCCTGTAGCCCGCAAAATGGTTGGCCCCGATGGTGGTGTTGGAATACCCCGCTTCAAAGCCCGAAAAGTAATTTTTGCCAGCAGTGGTATTGGAATACCCAGCCTGATACCCGCTGAAATGGTTTTCACTCCCTGTAGTATTACTGAATCCGCTAAACAAACCTTCCATTAAATTATTTGCGCCTGAGGTTGTGTTAAACCCGGCATTGGCCCCAACGAATGTATTTCCTCCCGAAGTCGTTTTATATCCGGCTGCTCGCCCCAAAAAAGTATTTCCGGAACCAATTACATTAAATGTGCCTGCATAAGTGCCAAGGAAGGTATTTTGGATCGCTGTATTGTTGGTATATCCGGCTGAATAACCAATAAAAGTGTTTTGATTGCCAAGTCCGTCGCCAATCCCGTCATCATTTAATCCAGCATCTGTACCAATAAAAAGGCTTTCACCAGGCGCTTCAGCATGTAATGTCTTGCCATCGTGCCGCATCACTTCCACCCCTGCCACATCGAAACGGATGACATCCTCATCTGCACTTTCTTCCACTTGGATTTTGGTGTCTTTATCGGCATCAGAAAGCATGGTTGTCATATTGTTCCAACCTGCATTGTTGTAATACCAAAAAGATTGGGTATTCGTGTCGTAGACAAGCATCCCTTTGCTTGGCGTGCCGCCACTGATTGCCAAACGCTGGGCACTGGTCATTCGGGGAATAAGCAAACCTTTGTCTGTGGATTTTAGATCGAGGATGGCGCCAGCATTTGGTGTTGAGCCGTCGTCATTGATCCCCACGTTACCCTGCGCATTAGTTTCAACGGCCACGAATTGGATTAAAATAAAAAACAGCCTGGTAATTATTATTTTATTGAAAGGTGTAGCAATAAGGTTCATGACAATTATTTTTTTTTCAAATGATTAACTCATGTTACGCAGAGATGCGGAGCAGCATGCCCCTCGCTTTTTGAAAAACCCCAACAGCCTGCCCCGAACTTGCTTCGGGGTGCTCCTCCAAGGGTTTCTAAGGGACGGCGTCGTCCCTTAGAAACCCTTGGAGGGCCGTGCAGATCGATGGCAATAGTTTCGCTGTTCATTCGGCCCGCATATTTGGACGTTCTATCACCCGTTGCGTAATATGAATGTTTAATTGTTTTCTTACGGATACAAAATTGGCGGAGCTGCCGATGGAATCCGATTAATGGTTTTTAAAAAGTATTAAAAAGTATTAATGGGAGGGGAAGGATTTGATTTTGTCTTGGCATAAATTACCAAATTCCATGAAATCAGGATAAGACAGGCAAGCAATAAAATGAATTTAGCAAAAGAAAAAAATAAAGTAGCTAATGCCAGTAAATAAAGGGGTTTAGGATAATTACATAACATAAAAATGATCCCACTGTTTTCCATACAATTGGCCAGTAAATACAAAAAAGGAAGCCATATAAAATATCGAAAACGAACCATCCTGTTCTTTGAAATGGAGGCAGACCAAATAATTAAAAAACACAAAAATAAGGCAATTATAATCCCGTAAATAAAATCGGCCGACAGTTCCACAGCTATATATAGCTTTCTGCCTTTTTCCCCATACGCCCCGATTATAGTGTGAATTTTATCAGGTGAATAATAAAAAATACCATCGAGCATGAAAGTGCCATGGGCGCACCGTTCGATCTCTTTTGCTGCTTCTGGCATAATAAAAACAGACATGACCAACAAAAGAAAACCTAAAAACATAGTGTTTTTAAGGTTGGCCGTTTTGCTGATAAACTGTTGTCTTTTCAATTCCATGATCTTCGTTTCGATTGAAATCAAAAATGGGCATTCTACTCAGTGCCTCGGATTAATCAATTATAAAAAATGTAAAAAATTATTAATGCGGGATGGAGAATGCTGTATGACAAATAATTATTTCTGCAGCGTATTGAGCAGAATTCCAATAGGATGAGCAATTAGTCAATTGATATATAAGGGGTATATTTGGCAAGTGATTCGCATGGAGATCACAACGCCACTAATCAATTGAAATCAAACTAAAAAAGCCGATGACACGTATTCTTTTTGTTGATGACGAAATGCAATTCAGTGCAATGGTAGCGGAGTACCTGCAGGAAAAAGGTTTTGAAGTCACGTTGAAACACAGTGCCGCTGATGGGTTGGAAGCATTCCGGCAGGGCCATTTCAGCTGTTGTATTTTTGATGTGATGATGCCCTTTAAAGATGGCTTCAGCTTGGCCGAGGATGTCAGGAAAATGAATGAAGCCATACCGATCATTTTTTTGACCGGGCAATCCAAAAAAGAGGATCGGATTAAGGGGCTGACAATCGGGGCCGACGATTATGTGACCAAGCCTTTTAGTTTAGAGGAACTCTATCTGCGGATTAAGGCCATTTTAAAAAGGGTACATGTCAAGGAAGAAAAACAGCTTCAGCCGTTCAAGGTCGGCAACTATGAATTTGACCCCATTTCCAGAGACCTCACATTGATCGGTGAAACGGTCAGGCTTTCAGCCATCGAAGCCAAACTCCTCCAATTATTTTGTGAGCATAAAAACAGTTTGGTGAAAAGGGATTTTGTGCTCAATGAAATTTGGCAGGACGACGATCAGCTCAAAAGCAGAAGTCTTAATGTGTACATTACCAAATTGCGGAATTTCCTGAAAAAAGATCCGAGAATCGAAATATTAAATGCACATGGGGAAGGCTATCGGATGGTGGTGAAAGAATAGCATTTTATCTCAGCATTCATTAGGTATCATTTTATGCGGGCCGATGGATCATCCGAGCTTTTTCCATCATCCTGCTCGGCCCTCAGGGGATTTTAAGGGGGGAAACGGATTTCATCCGTTTCCCCCCTTAAAATCCCCTGAGGGGCACCCCGAATTCACTTCGGGGTGATAAAAAGATGGGGTGATGCTGCCCCGCATCATAAAATATAGTTTTGTCTTGCACTCAGATATTTAAGTCAATTCATTTTCAACAACTGCCATAATTGATTTTTCCAATTCTGAAATTAATGCGGGAATTAAATGGATATTATTTTCATCCCCACCCATTTGTTCTATTTTAAAAGCTAAATCGGCAGATTTTCCCAACCCTAAAAAAAGGCATTGACTTTTGATGGTGTGGGAAATGATGACCACCTGCTCCAAATTATTTCCTGCCATATTATTTTTTAATTGGGCTATTTGTTCGGGTGCTTGGGTTTTAAATATATCCAGATATTGCTGCATCCTTTTTTCATCATTTGCTAATAATTTTTTTAATTTTTCCCGGTCAATAAATTGGTGGGTTTTGGTCAGTGCATATATTTTTTCGATCAACTCAATTTCATCGATTGGCTTGGTGACCCAATCATTCATTCCCACCTCTTTGCACTTTGCCAACTGTTCGGGCAGGGCGTTGGCGGTTACCGCAAGGATTGGGATTTTTTGAAATTTTATATTTTCCGAACTCCTAATTATTTTGGTCGTCTCATACCCATCCAAAATCGGCATTTTAATGTCCATGACGATAATGTCAAATGATTGTTCCTTAATTTTTTCCAGCGCTATTTTTCCATTATCAGCAATTTCGATTTTCGGTTTTTGGATATGCTTTTCCAACATCTCAACAATCAGCATTTGGTTGAAATCATTGTCCTCTACTACCAATATTTTAAGGGCTGGAAAATCAAAAGTGGTTTGTTTTTTTTCTGGGAGTGGTTGTGCATTAGTGTTTTGAGCAAACTCCAATTCAAACCAAAACTCGGAGCCTTTACCTAATTCACTTTTTATAAAAAGCTGCCCGCCCTGTCTTTCAACCAATTGCCGGGCAATGCTCAAACCCAATCCCGTACCTTCCACTTGATTTATTTTCTCATGCTCTGCTTGATTAAAACTTTCAAAAATAAAATCCAATTTTTCCTGTTCGATGCCGATTCCTGTATCACCAACTTCAAATCGGACAACCGTTTTTTGCAGACTATCTTTCACTTTATTTACGCTCAACCAAACTTTTCCATTGTCGGTAAACTTGAGTGCATTCCCCAATAAATTGGTTAATATCTGGCTTAACCGGAGCGGGTCACCAATTAAATTCTGGGGAATTAATGGATCAATATTTAATTCAAAAGAAATATTTTTTTCAATGGCTTTATATTTAAAAGTATCATTTAATTGATCAATTATTTCCGCCAAATTAAATGGCTTTTTCACAAAAGTGAATTTCCCAAATTCCAGTTTAGTGTGGTCTAATAAGTCATTTATAATCGTTAATAAATTTTGCGCTGACTGCTGAATTGTTTTAATAAACTTATTTTGTTTTTCATTTAAATCCGTATCCAATGTTAATTTACTCAATCCAATAATGGCATTCATAGGCGTGCGGATTTCATGGCTGACGTCCGCCAAAAAACGGGTTTTATATTCAGAAGCTTGTACCGCCATTTCTTTTTGCCTTTGCAAGGCAAGTTGGTGCTGCCTGTTTTTAA
The DNA here is from genome assembly GCA_041392505.1 of Saprospiraceae bacterium. Classification (GTDB taxonomy): domain Bacteria; phylum Bacteroidota; class Bacteroidia; order Chitinophagales; family Saprospiraceae; genus UBA6168. The sequence goes on from JAWKLX010000018.1 coordinate 52,607, forward strand.
AAAGGGCGTATCCAATGGAAAGCACGACCAAAACAATCAACGACTCGAACCAAAGCGTTTGCCAAAAGGCAGGGGTAATTGTCAGTTGAATCGTTAGGCCCTCTTCATTCCAAACACCATCATTATTGGCAGCGATGGCTTGAAAAGTGTATTGACCGGGATTTAAATTAGTATAGCTGACTTTATGTTCGTTCCCCAAATCCCGCCAATCTTTGTCATACCCCTGCAACCGGCATTTATATTCATTGGCTTCGGGATTGATATAATGGATGCCGGAAAACCCAAACGTTATGTCGTTTTCGTGGTGCGAGAGCAGTATGTCCCTGGTTTCTTCAAAGGCTTTGTCCAACAGGTAGGATTCGGTTTTTACCTTAAAATCCGTTAGGACAACATTCGGTGCAATCTGGTTTTTCCGGATATGGTCGGGGTGAAAGGAAACCACCCCGTTGATGGTCCCAAAACAGATGGTCCCATCGTCGGATAAATGTTTTGACTTTGGATGGAAGTGAAGGATTTTTTTTGCGACCAGATAATTTTGAAAGGTTTTGTTGACCGGGTCGAACTTGGCAAAAAAGCGGTAGCCGCATACCCAAATCTGCTGCTTTTTGTCGATGACGACCGATTGCAGCTCATTCTCCAACATGCCCTCCCGTTTGCCGAACAACGTAAATTTTTTCGTGTAGATATTGAAGTTGGTAAGCCCAAAAGTGGTCGGTATCCAAATATTACCATCCTTCCCAATATCCATGTCCTTGATGATGCCTTGCAGCACAGCCCCTTCTTCGGGGCGTGGGACGAACAGTTCAAATTTTCCGTTTTTTTTGTCAAACCTCCCCAAGCTGTTAGAAAGGGTATAGTATACCCAAATCTCATCATCGCCATATTGTTCAAAAACAACAATGCGGTTATTGTCAATTTCAGTCAGGTCATCCAGCGGGCGGAACCATTTGATTTCGTTTGTTTTCCAGTTCAAGCGGCATAAGCCCTCATTCGTTCCGAGCCAAAAAACATTTTTGTCCTGATTGTCAACGACCATTTTGATAATGCTCACCCTGGAAAGGGCATCTCCCAGCGGCATTTTCCGAAACAATTTTTCGTTAGGCATTCGCCTGTAAATGCCATCGCCGCTAATAGCAAGCCAGATGCCCCCTTCGTAGTCTTCCAGAAAATCATCGTAGCCAATGCCCAAAAAGTTATCAGGAAGTCCTTCGAGTTTCGTCCCACCGATCGCTCCCTTTTTTATTTCATAAAATCGTTCGGGTGTTTTGGTGAAAACGGTGCCCTTGCTGTCCTGGAAAACATTGAAAATATTATTGGAAGGGTTGCCTTCCCCGCCTTCGTTTAAATACCATTCAATACCGGTATTGTCGAGGCTTGCTTTGCAAAACCCCGTACTCGTACCAACCCAAATATTACGGAACTTGTCCTCAAATATGGAGGTGACATTGTTGTTGTTGAGGCTGTTCGACCAGTTCGGGCGGTATTTGAAATGGCTGAAACGTTTTCTTTCAATATCATAAACCCCCAAACCGTTTCCTCCCAAGGCGAACCAAGGGTTGCCATTGCTGTCCAATATCAGGTAACTGAGCGGGGTATTTTCCAAATGCTTGGGTAGGAAGCCAGCCTTTATTTCTTTCGTTTCCGGGTTCCACATGGCCAATCCCGCTGCGGTGGCTAGCCAAAATGATCCATCGGCAGCTTCACAAATCCCACTGATTGATTTGTTTAAATTGCTGTTAGTATCTGGGTGGGGCAAAATATGCTGGAAGGTGGAATCGCCCTCATTCAATTTTAACAGGCCATGAGAAGTAGTGGCCCATAATTTCCCATTGCGGTCTTCCATAAATTCCCTGATATAATGCCTAGCATCCGCCTTACCTTCTTGTTTCGTGGGGATGAATTTCCCGGAAGCCCGGTCGAAACGGAGGAAGTTTTTGGAGGAATGAGACGCCAGCCACAAGTTCCCTTGGCGGTCTTCAAAAACCCTACGGATGTAGTTATTGATTTTGGAAGACATTTCGTTTTTCGGCACCGGAAAGAACCGTTGTACTTTCCCCGTTCGACGGTCGAGCTTGTTTAGCCCATGTCCGGTCGCAAGCCAAAAGCCCCCGTTTCGAGCCTCGTGAGCCCAATAAATGTTCGTACTCGACAGGGTGGTGCTATCTCGGATGTCATGGCGGTAGGCTTTGAATTCGTAACCATCATACCTGAACAACCCTTCGTTTGTACCAAACCATAAAAACCCGAATTGGTCGCCCTTGATGTCAAAAACATGGCTGTTGGGCATGCCATTGTTGGCGCTGACCCGATCAAAACTTACCTTATCATATTGCGCTGTCAAATAGTAATTATGACAAATAAAAAAGGATAGGAAAAGCAAATATTTGAGCTGGGACATTTTTTCGATTTGTAACAATTTACGATTTATTGGCAGGATGGTTTTGCGGAATTCACATGATTGCATCCTTATTGTAATAAGTAAGCATAGCTAAAATCATGAAATAAATCTGCCTTCCGCAATTTGGCAATTTCAAATTGGATTTGCGCATTTACTTCCAAAAAGGTGAGGATTAAATTCCAGAATTATTTATCGGCCTTGTGCGCAGACAGGTACAGTGCTTGAAGTTGTTGCACTATTCAACCCGGTCGGAAGGATGGTGCTCCGTATTAATCAAAAACAAAAAATAGGGCAATTTTTATACTACGTGTTGGCAGGAAATAGCAGTAGTAGGTTTCATTCGGCACATTAGGGCAGTGCGCATTTTTTAAAATTTATGCTAACTCCTCTTCGTCTTCCGCTTCCTCCTCGGTATTCATCACCTCCCACAACACATCTTTCAATTTATCGATCCCAAACCCAGACACGGAAGAAATGAAAACGGTCGGCAAACCTTCCGGCAAATAATCCTCTTTTTTCATCATCTCGATTATTTCGGCATCGATCATATCACATTTGGAAATGGCCAAGACCCGTGGTTTGTCCAGTAGTTCAGGATTGTATTGTTTGAGCTCGTTGAGCAAAATGTCATATTCCTTTTTGATGTCCTCGGTGATGCACGGGATCATAAAAAGCAGGGTTGCGTTGCGCTCAATATGCCGCAGGAAGCGGTGTCCCAAACCACGGCCTTCGTGTGCCCCTTCTATGATGCCGGGAATATCGGCAATGACAAACGAACGGGCATCCCGGTATTCGACCATGCCCAATTGTGGGACGAGGGTCGTGAACGGGTAGTCAGCAATTTTTGGCTTGGCTGCCGAAAGCGCAGAGACGAGGGTGGATTTACCGGCGTTGGGGAATCCAACCAACCCCACATCCGCTAAAACTTTCAGTTCGAGAATTTTCCACTCTTCCAGTCCTGGCTCACCGGGCTGGGCATATTCTGGAGACTGGCGGGTTGGCGTTTTGAAATGTACATTACCGAGGCCGCCCCTTCCGCCAGGGGTAAGAATGCGGGTCTCGCCGTGTTTCGTGATTTCAAAATCCACCTCGCCCGTTTCCGCATCTTTGGCAACAACGCCGAGTGGAACATCAAGGATAATGTCGTCCCCATCGGCCCCCGTACTGGTGCTGGCGCCGCCGTTACCGCCATTGCCAGCGATGACATGTTTGCGGTATTTTAAGTGCAGCAACGTCCAGCGGTTGCGGTTGCCTTTGAGGATAATATGGCCACCACGTCCACCATCGCCACCGTCAGGGCCGCCCTTGGAAGTGAAGCGGTCGCGGTGAAAATGGGTGCTTCCCGCACCGCCCTTGCCGGAGCGGCAGCAAATTTTCACGTAGTCTACAAAGTTTTGGTTGGCCATTTTTCTTTAATGGTGAACGGTAAATTGTAAATGGTGAATGGCTAAGTCACAATCATTCACCATTTACCATTCACCGATTACCATTTATAATTGATCTATCGCATTGCACAGGCGGCCGAAGATGTCTTCGATGGAGCCGATGCCTTTGATTTTCATGGATTTGCCGGATTGGGCGTAAAAATCGTACACCGGACTGGTCTCGTTATTATAAACCTCGATCCGTTTCCGGATGACTTCTTCGTTGGCGTCGTCTTTCCGGCCAGAAATTTTACCCCGCTCAAGTAGACGGGTAACGATTTCATCGTCGTCCACATCCAAAGCAATCAGGGCTGCCACGGTAGTGTCCATATTGTCGAGCAATTGGTTCAATGCCTCTGCCTGCGGAATGGTGCGGGGGAAGCCATCGAAAATGAAACCCTCCGCTTCCGGGCTGTTGTCCACTTTATTTTTCAACATGCCGATGGTAACGGAGTCGGGCACGAGCTGCCCCTTGTCCATATAGCTGCGGGCCTCGATGCCGAGCGGTGTGTTATTGCCCAGTTCGTAGCGAAAAAGGTCGCCGGTAGAGATGTGAACGAGTCCGTATTTTTCGACCAATTTGGCGGCTTGGGTGCCTTTGCCAGAGCCGGGAGGGCCGAAGAGGATTAGATTAATCATTGCTGTTGTTTTAAAAAATTGCTGGGAAACGGTCTCCAGAATTAGGTCCAATGTTGCCTGCAAAAGTTGGCATTCCCCTGTAGTTTTGAAAAATGAGGTGCGAAAGTAAGAAAAATGAGGGTGGTTCGGGCAGAAATGCACAATGATCTTTTGCAGTCTAATCAATTGAATGTCAGGGGAAGAAGACAATGTTTTACAAACGGTAGGCCAGCGTTCTTTTTCTTTGGAAGATGGGTCGGAAGGGAAAACTAATTTTTGAATTCAATCTCTATGTTTTAATAAAAAAATGGGAGGAACTCGCACTTTTTCATGCTGGCCCCTCCCTGTTATTTGACAGAAAACCTTACAGTTCAAATAGTTCTGCATTGAAAACACCACTGTCAACGGCTTCGTGGTTCACGACTTCGTAGCGCCCCGTATCCCAGCGGTGTTCAAATTTCAATTTGCTCATTTCCAAGATCTTTCCGTTCGAGAGTAGTTGGAGCTTCACTTTGTGAGGCTGCTTGTGGTTGAGCAATCTGACTTTCAATGATTTTTCCATAAGCTTGATTTTTTGATTACGAAATGCCCAGAATTTTGAGTGCCCCGGACACCGATAGTTTTTTGAAATAAGAATCCGAAAGGGTTACCACCTGTCCACTGGGCACATATTCTAGACAGACTCCTTTTTCGTTGTGGGATAATACTTTTACATATTGGTTCTTATTGGTCATGACAAAAACTGTTTTTAATAAGTAGACTTTATTCGGTTTGTAGGTATGACGGTGTTTGGGTTTACCGGCTATGCAGTATGTTTTAGAATAAAGTCCTTTGATTGCTAAAAAATTGAAATCACTTTTTGTCCAAGTCAGCACCCCGCTGAACAAGTGTTAAATTCCGATGGCGTGAACAGCAAGGTGCTTTCGAGGACTTAGTTTGAAAAAACAAGTTTTGAAACTTATTGGATCGGGATCAAGCGGGTCGGCTGCTTCTTTGCCTCCGCTTTTTTGGGTAAGAAAACCCTTAAAATTCCTTCCTTGAATTTGGCCTGTATCCCGTCGGCATCAACGACATCTTTCGGCAAATAGAAGCTGCGGTTGAACGATCCATAATTGAATTCTCGGCGGATGAAGCGGACATCGTCGGGCATCTGTTTGGCCTCTTTCTCTTCGAGGGAAATGCGCAAAGTCTCGTGGTCGAGCTGCACTTGAATGTTCTTTTTGTCCATGCCCGGCACGACCATCTCCACAATGAAGGCCTCGTTGTTTTCCAAAATGTTGGCGGCAGGAATGGTGGTGGTGCCGTTGGTAAGGTGGAAAGAATCCAAAGCTTGGAAATTTTTCGAAATTAGGTCGTCGAACAGCTTTGGCAAGGTGATAGGATTGGTTGAATTACTTTTAATCAGCATCATGGTAACCTAGTTTTTTTAGTTAAACAATAAATTGAAAAACTGAAATAATTTCGGTTGAAGACCGATTTTTCAACGCTTATTTTTTTCATCAACGGCTGTGCCAAACGGGGAATCTGCATTTTTTTCATGAAATTTTTTCATTCAAAAATGACAATCTGACAGTGTCGGAAAACGTCAATAATTCGGGTGTATTTCAAAGTTTCGGTCAACGTACTGGAGATCTCCTGATCGCCAGCCGCCGAAATGGAGTTCGGCGATACAATGACCGAAATTTCGAAATACACCCAATAATTCGGATTAAATAATGAATTAATTATTGCAAAGTATTTAAAGATTATAAAATAAACTTTGTGAAACTCCGTGCCCCCCTCTGTGTCTCTCTGTGAAATAACAAAAACTATTTCACAGAGACACAGAGGGGGCACGGAGTTTCACAAAGTCAGATTATTTTTGAACAACATTATTCATTAAAATGCCCTGCAACAGTGGAATCCATTTCTGAAAATTTCAAAACCGCATTTATTATTTATGGCTAATAAATAGGTAAAAAGAATTATACCGTGTTAATTCGCATCTCCAAGCATTTTAAATCTGCCAATTAAAGCCATTATTAAAAGAAAACCCGCCAAGCAAAATTTTTATTTTGATGAATAATAAATCAACTTTTAAATTGGATATCCCGTCGCTTAATAAGGAATATCGGGAGCTTTCTGTTTACCAAAGAGTGGAGCAACTTTATCAAGATTTTGATCCAAAAGATATCATGCTCACCTCTTCTTTTGCTACTACTTCGGCTTTTTTGCTGAAAGTTTTTTCTGACATAAATAAAGACCAAATAATTTATTTTATTGACACTGGCTATCATTTTAAAGAGACCCTTATTTACAAAGAATACCTCACTCAATTATATGACCTAAAAGTCGTCAGTATCAAAGCAGAAAACGAAAAACATGCCCTGACCGAAGAGACGGAAATGTGGAAAGTACAACCCAACCGTTGCTGCCATATCAATAAAGTCGAGCCATTAAATGCCATTAAAGTAGATTATAAAATTTGGGTGTCGGGGTTGATGCAGTGGCAAAGCGACTACCGGAGTACACTGGATATTTTTGAACAACGCGATGATATTTTAAAATTTTATCCACTATTAGATATTGATTATATCGGCCGGGATGAATTTATCAAGGAGCACCACCTGCCCTTCCACCCATTAAAATCCAAGGGCTATTCATCGGTGGGTTGTACGCATTGCACAGTGCCGGGAGAAGACCGTTCCGGCCGGTGGAACAATTCACCAAAAACGGAATGTGGCCTGCATTTGTAAGGCAGCCCACATTTTAAAAATTAAAAAATTGGGTTTGCTAAAACCATCTAACGACCTAACCATCCATCCATGTTCATCCTCAACCACCTAACCATTGACCATCATTTCTGCGGCCCTTCCGAATCTGGCAATGGAGGATATAGTGCAGGCATCGTTGCTGCCAATGTCCCGTTCTCCGCTGAAGTCACCCTGCGCAAACCACCTCCGCTCGACCACCCCATGCGCTTGGTCGTTGATGGGGAAACGGCACAACTGCTAGATCAGGAAACGCTCATCATTGAAGCAAAAAAAGTGGACGATTTTACGATGGACGTCCCACCCCCAGTTGATTTTGCGGAAGCAGAAAAAGCGACTGCCCATTTCCATGGCTATGAGCATTCCCCTTTCCCAAATTGCTTCGTCTGCGGCCACCTGCGGCAGCCCGGACAAGGGCTGAAAATCCATCCCGGTAGGGTTCGGGAACATACTGTTGCATCCCCGTGGGTGCCCTATCCTGCATTGGGAGACAAAGATGGTTTTGTGAAAACGGAATTTATCTGGGCTGCTCTCGATTGCCCCGGCGCCTGGGCGTTGATCGACCATGACCAAGTCGTGGTGCTGGGCCGCATTGCTGTGAAAAAAATGGTGCCCATCAAGGTGGGAGAACCGTATGTGGTGATGGGCTGGGTCATCGGCAGCGAGGGGCGCAAAACCTGGACGGGAACCGCTATTTACAATGAGAAAAAAGAGGTATGTGCGTTTGCGAAGGCGACTTGGATTTCGATTAAATAATTTGAGCGAAAAATTTTACGGTTCATTTCGGCTCATTAATAATTAAAATGCCCCAGCGAACATCTCCGCTAGGGCCATCCTAATTTACTAAACCGAACTCCCGACGGGAGTCGAACCCGCATCGCTTGATAGAAAGTCAAGCATCCTAAACCATTAGACGACAGGAGTTTATTAATGGTGAATGGTTAGCGGTGAATGGTGAATTACGCTTCATTATTCACCATTTACCATTCACCGTTCACCATTAATAAAAAAGTTGCCCCGACAGGACTCGAACCTGTAACCCTCCGGGTAAAAGCCGGATGCTCTGCGCAATTGAGCTACGAAGCAAGGAATTTTTTCCATCTCATAAATAATGAGCATTTAGCACCTACTTTTTTGGAAATAAAACTTACCAGTTAAAGATGCCCGGATAGGATTTGAACCTATATCAGCCGAGTCAAAGTCGGCTATCCTGACCGTTGGACGACCGGGCATGGTTTGTTTTTGGGATTGTAGTTGCGGAGGTGGGACTCGAACCCACGAGGCGCAAAGGCAGGGGCTTATGAGACCCCCTCGATACCAGCTTCGGACACTCCGCATCAAGTTTGAGTTTAGGCTTGGTGGCAACACGGGTGTCGAACCCTGCCCTTCCCGGTTTCAGCGGGACGCTCTCGCCCCGAGAGCTTTGTTGCCATTTTGAAAATAAAGTTCCAGCGAGTGGGATCGAACCACTGTCCCATGGCCCACAACCACGTATTTTACCAATTAAACTACACCGGAATTCCTCGTCCTGATGGGCAGGCTCGAACTGCCAACCTTTTGCGTATAAGGCAACTGCTCTCACCATTGAGCTACATCAGGTTTGTTTTAAGTTGCGGTGTACCGGTTCAAAGGTGTACTGATTTACCAGATAAGGGAATTTGGCAAGTGAAATACCCTAATACCGAAATACCATAAAATGCTGTTCGTCGCAGTTTAGGTTATTTAAAGTGAAAAATGTCCCGATGGGTGGACTCGAACCACCAACTTCTTGTGTATCAGACAAGTACTCTAACCAATTGAGCTACATCGGAATATGATCGGGCACTCTAAATTGCGCAGCCAAGTTGAGAAGAGACCTGAATTGTCTCCGTTGAGAGCATGACAGGATTCGAACCTGTGTGGCGGCACCCCGCTACGGATTTGCAATCCGTCCCAATCGGCCTGACTCTGGCACATGCTCTTATTTCGGGTCAGGTGCCACCTCATTTTTTCTGCTGAGAGAAAGCATGTCGAGGGGCACCTGATATTTTCTTTTCGTAGCCATGCAGGGAGTCGAACCCCAATTTGAGGCTTCGTAGACCCCTGTCTTTAGTCCATTAGACGACATGGCTTTGGTAGCGTAAAGTGATTAGTGCAAAGAGCATCCTAGCCCCAGCAATGTCAGCACATTCTCTCATTCTCTCCATTGTGGAAGCGAAGGGAATCGAACCCATCACACGCTGCTTGCAAAGCAGTGTCGCCGCGCCTTGGAACATGCGCCCCCATTTTTTCAAATTCTATTTCAAAGATCAAAGGCAATTAATTGCTAGCCCCGCAAATTGAAAAGTAATAATTTGATCATGGATCAACGTCTTTGTATGCGGGCCGAATGATCACCCTATCTCTTGCCATCTGTCTGCTCGGCCCGTCAGGGGTTCCAAAGGGGCGGCGGGGGTTCTTCAACCCCTGCCGCCCCTTTGAAACCCTTGGAGGAGCACCCCGAAGCAAGTTCGGGGCAGGCTGTTGGGGCGTTGCCAAAAGCGATAATTAACTTGTCCCGAATTCACTTCGGGATCCTGCTCCGCATTTTATTACGTTTCAATTTGCTAACCCACCAATTATTTTCGGCGGTAATGACGGGGCTCGAACCCGCAACCTTCGGATAGACAATCCGCTGCGCTACCATTGCGCTACATCACCAGTGGATAAAAGGTTGCCGTTCAATTAGGTGTGAATTCCTAATTGTTTTATTTTTTTAAGGCAAGAAATATTTAAAATAATTCGTGCCTAATAACTAGTGTTTTAATAGCTAAAAAATCCTTTTAGGTCATATAAGCTCAAATAAACTTCGTTTATTTTTTTGCTTGCTATGAATAATTATTTTTTAAATTTTATTCGAATTGATTTTTATTGATGCTTCAATATTTTTTTTTTGAAACATAGACTGGTAAAAACAAATTCTAATTTTTTATTTTTTGGAAAACAAAAAAGGCAGGCTACGGAAAAAGTAGAATAGAAAATGGCAAAACCGCAGCTGCTCCAACAGCGGCGGTCTCTTTTGACGGAAGCTGTTAGAAGGGATTGGTCTCCTGACAATCAAATATATCAGCAGCAATCTCTGCCCGCTGAATAAATCGTTCATTTTTGGCCTGCATAATGCCGAACATCAGGCTTGGATGAATTTTGATATGTCGTTGAATGATGGTCATTTTTTTAATTAAAATAAAAATAAAAAATGGCGTTTTGGAGTTATGGGGAGATAAACCAAAAGTGGGTTTTGTTTTGTTCCCGAAATTTTATTTTTTTTAAAATAATTTAAAGCACTTTTTTCTACTGGATAAAATTCTCCATATTTTATTAATTACACAGCTACAAATTAAAATAAAAAAAGCCTCCATTGAGAAGCCATTATTTATTGAGCTGGCGCTGGAGGAGTTGGTAAAATTTGCTTTAATTCCACCCACATACCATCCGGTGCTTGCAGAAAAGAGGCCCGGATATTATCAGTCGCCTGAAAGGGTTCTTTCGCAACTTCGGCCCCTCGCTTACTGTAATATTCGGTGGCAGCGTCGCAATCTTCAACGAGGAAAGCAATATGATAAATGCCTCGCCTTTCTGTTGCTGGGACGGCAGGTTTTGGGTCGTCACCCGCTGGTGCGAAAAGTAAATTTACACCGCCTAACACATAATGCTGGTGGGCGACTCCACCCAAAAATTCAGGGCTTAGCTCGATTGCTTCCATGATTTCTACGTAGAAATGCCGCGTTGTTTTTAAGTTTTTGTAACGGTAATGTATGTGGTCGAAATTAAGTTGAGGGTTGGTCATTTTTTTAAATTAATAAGGTGAATAAATTATTGAAATTGGAAATTAAAATTAATCCATTTAAAAGGATTGGAATACGCCAAAAGCTGGCGCTAAATAGAGGCTAAATTCTCAATTTTTTAGAAAGAGGTGCAAAATATTTTTGTCTCTGGTAAAAAAGCGAACGATTAAAAAACCGTGCAACATCCCTCGCCCAAAGCCCTCTTTATCATTGGTTAAAATAATTTGGGACTCAACGTCGAAAGGGATTGTAGCCCTGCCGGCGCTTTCACCTACTACTGACTCATGTTAAAAAATTACCTGCTCGCCACCCTCCGCAATTTCCAACGGCACCGCCTCAACTCTGTCATCAATCTGCTCGGATTGGCGACTGGCATTATGGCATTCGTGCTCATCATGCTGTACGTCAACCACGAACTGAGCTATGACCAAAACCATCCCGACAAAGACCGTTTGTTCCGGTTGACGGAGGTCATCAAAAGCGAGGGGTTTGTTGAAAACTCGTCCAGTTGCCCCTTTCCGGTTGCCCCCAATTTGATGTTGGAGTACCCCAATCTGCTGGAGGATGCCGTGCGTTTTTTTGATTTTCAAATACCCAGCGTCACCATCACCGTGGGCGACAGCACCCAGTACAACGAGCCCGATTTTTACTTTGTGGACAGCACGGTTTTTTCCACGCTGGATTTTCCATTGAAAATAGGTGATCCTAAAAAGGCATTGGATCAACCGAATTCCGTGGTTTTGACGGAGGAAATGGCCCGAAAATATTTCGGAAATGCTGACCCTATTGGCAAATCGTTAAAATATGAACAGAACCTTGTTTTTCAAGTGACGGGCATTTTGGACAAACGGGCGCCTTCTCATTTTCAGGTAAACGGCCTGTTTTCTTTCTCGACCCTCCGCCAACTGATGCCCAACCAAAATTCCAACTGGGTCTGGAATCCCAACTGGACTTATCTAAAATTTAGGGAAAATGTTGACCCCGAAGCCTTCCTTTCGCAGATGCCAGCTTTTATCCAAAAGCATACGCCGGAATTCATCCGGGACAAAGTCACGTTGCACCTTCAGCCCATCACTGACATCCACCTCAATTCGCACCTGGAATTTGAAATGCACCCCAACAGCAGCCGTTTGTATGTGCTGATTTTTACTATTGTGGCATTGTTTGTTTTGGCTATTGCCTGCATCAATTTCGTCAACCTGACGACCGCCCGTGCCTCCACCCGTACGAAGGAGATCGGCGTCCGGCAGGTGGTCGGGGCCAGCCAACAGATGTTGATCCACCAGTTTTTAACCGAATCAGTCCTGACGACCTTGATCGCTTTTATCATCGGCATGGCTTTGCTGCCAGCGCTGCTGCCTTGGTTTTCGGCGAAGACGGGGATTTCGTTGTCCACCGCCATGCTGTTCGAACCGAAATTCCTCCTGATGATGGGCGGTATCATTTTGCTGACGGGCATCGTTTCGGGGTTGTACCCAGCCTTTTATTTATCGAAATTAAAACTGGTCAACGTGATGAAATCGAGCGCCGTAAAAACGGGTCGGGGCAATATTTTGATGCGCCGCAGTTTGGTCATTTTCCAGTTTGCCATTTCTATTGTTTTGATTATCAGCACTTTTTCTGCGTTCCGTCAATTGCAGTATATGCTCACCAAAGACGAAGGTTACAAGACTTCCAACATGATGATCGTACCGATGACCCGCACGCAGATACCCGGTCGGTTGAAAGCCTTTAAGACCGAGCTGTTGCAAAACAGCAACGTGCAATCGGTCACCATTTCGAATGAAATGTTAGGCATCAACAATAACAACCACGAGTTTAATTACCCCGGCATCCCAGATGGCCAGTGGCAGTATTTCCCTGCGCTGATGGTCGATGAAGATTTTGTTGAAACCTTCGAAGTGCCCATTATCGCTGGTCGGGACTACGATAAAGACCGGAAGCGGGAGGATAGTCTTTCCATCCTCATCAACCGCTCGATGGCTAAGTACCTGGGCTATCTTGACCCGGAGGAGGCGATCAACCAACCCTTCCGCTCGATGTCGGGCAATGAGCGCATTATTGGCGTGATCGAAGACTTTAGTTTTAAATCCTTCCACCACCCCATCGGCCCGTTTGTGGTGGATGTGGAGCGCCGGACACCGCAGGGCGGTTCGTTTTTCTTTTTTGCCAAAATGCTGGTCATCAACCTCAAGGAGACCTCTCCGGCGGCCATTGCGCATGTGGAGCAGGTTTGGAAAAAATTCGTCCCCAACAAGCCGCTGGCTTATACTTTCCTCGACGACGAAATCGGTCACCTCTACGAAGCCGAGCAAAAAATGGGTTTCATCCTGACCATCTTTTCGGCTATGGCGGTCTTCATCGCTTGCCTCGGTTTGTTTGGTCTCTCCTCCTTCATGGCTGCCCAGCGCACCAAGGAAATTGGCATCCGCAAAGTATTAGGCGCTTCTACTCCGAGTCTGTTGCGCACGGTGTCGCAGGAATATTTTTTCCTCATCGTCGTGGCCATTTTATTGGCCTTCCCAGCCTCTTGGCTCATCAACCAAAAATGGCTGGACAACTTTGCCTTTCAAGTGGATTTCAGTGCGATGCCGTTTATCCTGTCCGGTATTTTAGCACTGACGGTGGCTTTGCTGACAGTGATGGGTATTGCGATGCGGGCAGTGCAGGGGGATGTGGTTAGGGCGTTGAAGGAGGAGTGAGAATCAATATTTTATGAAACTCCGTGCCTCCTTCGTGTCTCTCTGTGAAATAATAACAACTATTACACGGAGAGACGCAGAGGAGACACAGGGTTTCACTAAGTCCGATTTGATATTCTAATTTTGAACAACTCTATTCCTTAAATATTTTTCCGTATTTTTGACAGCATAAAATACCAAACCATGTTGAAAGAGAAATTTTCAGAAGAACATAACGTCTCCGATTACGAACAAGAACGCCACAAACCTATGCCCTCCCTCAACCATTCTCTCATCCAGACCAATTTGATTGTTGAATTAGCAGCGTACCGTGATAGGTTTCGCACCGCTTCCGAACTTAGCCTTGAACTTTCCAATTGGCCTAGCGTCCCAGACGTTAGCTTGATTCCAGCCATGAAGATGGATACCCGTAATGACCAAATCAAAGTGTCAGAACCACCACTCTGCGTCATGGAAATTCTTTCCCCAACCCAAAGTTTCGCAGACCTGCTTGCCAAGGCGCATAGCTATTTCGAACATGGCGTCCAGTCCTGTTGGATCGTTATGCCCGGCGTGGACAACATTTATGTCTTTTCCAATCCTGATGAATATGAGATTTTTAGATCAGGGGAAATGTTGATAGATAAAAAGATGAATATTCAGCTGGAAGTGGGGAAGGTGTTTGAGTGAATAATGGAAAACGCACCACCTTACCGAACCCCATGCCACCACGCTTTCATCTCCTCCGACATATCTTTTACACCCCCTTCTTTTTCCATTTTCTCCTGCGCCCTTTTGATTGACTTGGTCACCATAGCGTGTTCAATGACCTCGTCTTCTTGGTGGCCCATTCTTTCCATCATCGCAACGATGCGTTCGGCGTTGGACAAGTGAAAAACCGGGTCTTCCAACGAGTTGAGGAATAGCGCTTTTTCGCATTTCCACGATTGCAACAGTGCAATTTCTTTGCTGTGAAACAAGTGGTGCTCCAGGAAACAGATTTCTTTTCCATGCATCCGGGAAGGCATCGCAGAATGGGCCGTCATGATTCCAGTCGAGAAGCCGTGGTCTGTATGCAACAGTTGTTGGAATCGGTCGAAGGTTACGGTCGACCAAGCGATCAGGGTCAGGTCCGGTCGCTCCCTGAGCAATTGCAGGCAACCCCGTTCTTTGGCAGCCTGATTGATCCATACCATGTCCGTAATGACTGGGCCGCTTTCTTTCTTTTTGAATAGGTCGAAAAAAGACATAATCGTAGATTTTAAAAGCAAAAAAAGGCCATTTTGAAAGACTAACCAAATTGCCAAGTCATACTTATCAAGCATATTAATTACAGCGCAGTAGTGCAGAGGTAATTAGCTCCATTTTTTATTTTAAAATTCTACCCGATATGACGCAAATGGAATCAACCCATTTAATAATTCTCTCTGAATTGTTTCACTAAAAACGTCATAATAACGGTTGTACTCATTGCGTCGGTTTAAAATATTTTGGACATCTAAATTTAATGAATGGGTCATTTTTTTAAACGAATTAATAGTGAATGAAACACTCGCATCCACTCGAACAAATGGCGATATTCTTTTCGAAAAATACTGGCCAGAAATTTCCACTTGGATACCATTTTCTCTTGACGCTGCCAAATCAATCGGAGTATCCCTCCTCCCACCGTAATAGGTCAATTTCCCGTTTAAACCGAAAATGTTTTTTTGCCTTTTTCCCACTTTCCATTCTTTGCCACCCAACACATTTAAAATATGGTTGACAGCAGTAACCGTATGGTATTTCTTTTTATTCTGCGTAGAATATTTAGAATCAAATAAGGAAGCGGTAAGCAAAAAATAATACCCATGTTTAAAAGGATGCTCGAAGGTTAAATCAATACCATAATTTTCGCCCGTACCCTCGCTGACCAAAGCCGATTCCGTTTGGTCATTTTCATAAATAATATCGAATACATCTTGGATATTTAATACAGAAAAACCATTGCTTGGATTGTTGGAAACCGGGATGTGATAGAGGTATTGATAATAACTTTCCACTTTCAATTTAATATCTTCAGAGAAATACCAATCATAACCGAAAACCAAATGGAGTGCCCGCAAAAGCGACAAATTTTTATTAGGACTTTTGGGCAGTCCATTTACGTCAATACGCTCAATAAAATAGGTGGACAAATGTTCCGGTTTGCTGTGGATACCGAGTGCAAATGCGAGTTTATGTTTGGGATTTAATTCCCATTTAATAGATGCCCGTGGATCAACGGCTTTGGTGTTATTTAAAAATAAATAAGAGAAATTAATTCCTGCATTCATTTCCCAGTTTTCTTTTATTCGTCGCTGCCACTGAAAAAAAGATTGAAAATATTGGGTCTGTCCTTTATTTTTTAAAAATAATACCTCCTCTTCAAAAAATGACACCAAAGTCAGGTATTCGTATTTAAAGAATTTATGACTGAAAGAAAAACCAGTACGCAATTTATTTTCCGCATTTATTTTTTGATGAAATGAAAAATAACCAGATACATCTGCATTCCTAAAATCAGAATCGTCAATCGTTGAGTCCCGGTAATTATCTTCTTTAATTAATAAATTGGCCAAATCATTAAAAGAATAATAAGTGCCCGCAATGGATGTTTTGATAAAAGCATTATCGGAAAGCAGATAACGATTTGTGACACCAATGACCCCGACTTTTTCATCGTCCAAAAAATCAACGGCGTCATTAAAAGTGTCCCATTTGGTGCTGTCTTGGACGGCGTTTCTTTCAGAAAAATTTTTTCCACCCAACCCAAAAACAGAAAATTGCCCCGCCTTTTCAGTAGGTATATTTATTTTAAAGGAGACGTCCCGATAGGCGGGCAACAAACCTTCCAGCGTTGGTAAATATTTTTTAATTAAATCAAGGGTGGAGTACCTAAAATTCGCCAAGTAAGATGCTTTTTTCCCTTTTTTAAAATACCCTTCCGATGAAGCAGAAAAACCCAAATTGCCAAAAGAAAAACTATGTTCCCGTCGATCAGCATTTCCCTTTCTCAATTGCAAATCAAACACACCACTCAGAGCGTTGCCGTATTCAGCGGGAAAGGCCCCAGTATAAAAATCGGAATTGGTCAACGTACTTGCACTCAACATGCTGATCGCACCGCCGCCATTTCCAAGCCCACCGAAGTGATTGGGGTTGGGGATCTCCACCCCTTCCAGCCGCCATGATAGGCCTCGGGTTGAATTGCCCCGAATGATGATCTCGTTAGACAAATCGTCACCGCCGCTGGAAATCCCGGCAAAAGATTGCACCATACGGGCCGGGTCGGAAATGGCAGCGGCAAAACGTTTGGTTTCTTCGACCGAAAACGACCGCCCACTCGTCGCTGCCATATCGTTGAGGGGACTGGAATGATCGAGGCCCACTTCGACAATAACCGCCGGCATCGAAACGGTCGATTCCCGCAACTCAATATTTAAGAAAATTTCTTTCCCCGTTGAATTCAACACCTGATGGATATGCAACGGCTCATACCCTAAATACTGGACTTGAAAATCGTACCGCCCAATAGGCAATTCTTTGATTTTAAAATAACCATTGTCGTCCGAACTGCTACCAACAAAAGGTTCTGAACCAATGACAAATATGGTAGCCCCAGCCAATGGCATTTTGCTGTCCCGATCCACGATCTGCCCACTGATTTTCCGACCTTTTAAAGGAATATATTTTAGGATAATGTGGTTGCCAATTAATTCAATGCCGATATTTTCTGAGGATAATAATTCATTTAAACCAGCCTCCAACGTCCCCGAAAAATCAATCTTTTTATTAGCCGATAAATCCAAACCACTAAAAGAAAAATAAACTGCATATTTTTCTTCAATGTCTTTTAAAATGGATTTTATTGATTGGTGGCGATAAGAAAAAGAAACGCTCTTTTCTAAAATATTTTGAGAAAAGGAAGACACACTAATCAAACAAAAACCCAATACCACAATCATCTTTAGAATGACTTGTTGAAAAATGAAAGGTCCTTGTTTTTTTAGTGACATTATATATAAAGATATCAACTTGAATGAAGGTCAAAATCAGGCGGACAAATTTAGGAAGTTATTTGTGGTTTAATTTTTTTGAGCAATAACCCTGGTTGGGTGATCCACCACAATTTGCAATAAATCTACCGGATCAGAGCCCAACCTAACTACAGCCCTATTTTATTTCATAGTTTTCCGCCTCTTTTTCAAAAAACAATTATTCAAACAACATTTACAACATGAAAAATCTAATATTTCTATTTTCAGCGATACTGTTAATGGCTTTCTGCATCGCCTGTGGTGGTGGGGAAAATGAAACGGGAGGGTCGAAAAACGGTGCCGCTCTTGTTAGTGAAATGGACAGTATGTGCTATGCCATTGGCACCAGTTTCAGCAAGTCCGTATCGGGTCAACAATTAAGCTTGGATGGAGGACAAGTGGCAAAAGGTTACATGGAATGCAAATCAGGCAGTTCCTATATCAACGAGGACAACGCAAGGCAAGAGACAGGCCGCCTGCAACAAGCTTATAGAATGAAGCAAAGCACTTCTCCCGATGGTACGGTAAAAGACTTTGACTTCGACTCACTGTCTTATGCGATCGGCAGCAGCTATTTCCTCCAACTGAAAAGCTTGGGCATGGAACTGAACGACGAAGCCCTCCTTCAAGGCATTAAAGACAACCTACAAGAGGGCGGCGGATTGTTGGACGACCTGCAAGTACGTTCCCTATTACAGCGTTTTAGGGCCATCTCCGAAAAGGCGCAAGACGAAAAAAATGCTGTCGCTGCTGCGGAGAACCTCGCCAAAGGCAAAGCATTTATGGAAGAAAAGGCCAAGGAGGAAGGTGTCAAATCAACCCCAAGCGGCTTGCACTACAAAGTACTAAAATCAGCCCAAGGCAAATCCCCTACTGCTGCGAACACAGTGTCCGTGCATTACGAAGGAAGATTGATTGATGGGACTGTTTTTGATAGTTCTATTGCAAGAGGCCAGCCCATCGAATTTTCGTTGGGAGGAGTGATCAAAGGCTGGACAGAAGGTCTGCAACTGATGAAGGTGGGCGAGAAATTCCAATTTTACATCCCTGCTGATTTGGCATACGGAAACCGTGGTTCAGCCCCCAAGATTGGCCCCGGTGAGACTTTGATTTTTGATGTCGAACTGTTGGATGTAAAATAGTTTAGCCCAACACCAATTAGGCATTATTAAAAAATCCCGGTT
Source organism: Saprospiraceae bacterium (assembly GCA_041392505.1). GTDB lineage: Bacteria > Bacteroidota > Bacteroidia > Chitinophagales > Saprospiraceae > UBA6168. Next base: position 71,523 of record JAWKLX010000018.1, read on the forward strand.
CCATTGGTATGAAACCGGGATTTTTTTATTCGGCCTTTCCTATTTATTTTACTCAAAAACTCTGCTTCACGACTTTTACCACTTTGGCCTTATTAGCTGTATTTAATTTAAATATATAGACACCATTGCTCCAACTATTCATGTCAACAGATAGACTTTTTTGCCCATTAAAATCGATATGTTTTCCCACGAAAATGAGTCTGCCGCTCAGGTCAAAAACAGTCAAGGTTATTTTCCCCAAATGAGACAGCGAGCTGCGGATCTCGACAAAATCATTCGCCAAAGTTGGTGTGATCTGAATTGCACCTTCCAAAAAAGGATCGTTGGTTGGCGTGACTACCATTTCGCCACATTCTACGATTGAAGTAAAATCAGCCAGTGAAACCTGTGAAATGTTTGGCGTGATTTGGCCGATGACCGAACCATTGACCACTTTTAGATAACTGACGCCACAGTTGGAAATCCACCAATCACTATCACCTGTAGTCGCAACGATGTATTCTTCACCAATTGAAAACGTGTCTGTATATATTTGACAATTAGCACCATTTCCTCTTTGCACAAAAGCGTTGGTGCCTGTCAGGTCACTTCCATGATAACTTTTTATGACATTCACATTTACCCCATCCGTTTGTTTACCAGTTATTTTAATGTGATAAACTGAAAAATATGATTGGATTTGGCCGTTGTTGTTGTAAGTGAGGTGTTCGCAAAAATTATCAATATATATGCAATCGCAGGCGAGGCCCTTTGACACTAGTATTAATAAAAAAATGGGTAAGAATATTAGTCTTTTCATGATGGTCTTTTTTTACATAAAGACGGCGGTGAACATTGAGTGGGTTGGGTATCCTCTTTACAAAGTGGCTTCACTCGACAAATGAATAAAGACAGCCTCTGGATTCTCTAACAATAGCATTCGCCTCCTTGGATTCACTTTCATTTTGATAACTTGTCAATGTTAACTAATTTGGGAGTCTGATTTTTCTGCAATTTTCAAATAGGCTGACATGCTCTGCTTGGTCGAACAAAAGGCATTTTATTGAATAATCTATCCCTTTTGGATGACCCAAGCAACGTTCCACTTAAAGGGTAACACCTAACTAAAACTAGTTATCATGAAAACAGTGCTCTTTATCTTAGCTTTTGCTTTACTTTCCTTTCCAACCATTTCCCAAAATTCATTTGATAAAACATTTGGAGAGAATGGGGTTTTACTGACCACTTATGGGTTTCACCAGAGCCTAAAAAACTTCGTTTACATCTTGGATACCTTACCTAATGAACAAATAATGATGGGTGGATTATCAGGAGGCGACATTGTACTCGCAAAAATAAACAACGATGGAACGTTGGATGATACGTTTGGCGAAGAAGGCATTGCACTTTACAGTCCTCCTTTTGATTACAATTATTTGGGCGATTTTGATATCCAAACAGATAATGATGGTCGAATATTAATACTCGGCAGCAGTGTTTCCTACGGGGGATACGACCCAACAACCTGGGTCGTCCGGTTCAATCCGGATGGCAGGTTGGATGAAGAGTTCGCCCCCTTCGGCTTCGAATACCTAGAAGTAGGGCAAGGCTTTGGTGTATCTGAGCCAGAGGCAGTTATCGTTCAGCCTGATGGCAAATTCGTGATTGCTGGAAGCGCCTATACATCAGGATGGTCAGGTTTTGTAAAAAGGTATCATCCAAGTGGGGAGCCAGATAGTACCTTTGGAATAAACGGATATCTCGACGTTGAATTCGGCACAACTGACCAAACCAAGTTAGGCGCTGTAAGTCTATTGTCAGATGGGAAATTTATGGTTGGGGGTTATCGTCTTACCAGATTGAATCCGGATGGCTCCACAGATATGACTTTCGGCAATTCGGGCTTAGTTGACCCAGGTTTTCAGATACAGTCCCTTGTGATTCAACCAGATGGAAAAATACTAATCGTTGGTAATCCTGGTTATATTACAAAAATCATGCGTTATCATTCTGATGGGACAATTGATCTATCCTATGGAGAAAATGGCCAAATTACAGTCCAAGCTGGGGCCGCCAAAAGAATGATCGAACAAATCATTCTTCAACCCAATGGGAAACTAGTCGCCGTTGGCGGAATTACCCTGCCTGAAAAAACCTATTATTCGCCAGACATTTCGACCATACTTAGATTTACTAAAGATGGCAAATTAGACGAGGACTTTGATGGTGACGGCATAGCAGAAACTGACTTGAGAGCGGAAAAATCAGAAAGTGCGACCTGTGCAACAATCCTACCTGATGGAAAAATATTAGCGGGCGGATATGTATATGAACAATGGTATCGGTCTGATTTCACGCTGATGCGTTTCGTCTCCGATGAAAAAGAGGATATTGATCCTAGCAATGAAGGAATGGATTCTATTGAAATCATAGTGCCCGAAAAAGAAACTTTCCTTTTTCCCAACCCTGTTATAGATGCGGCAACCCTTTATTATTACCAACCCAAGTTTGGAAAAGTCTCCATCCATTTATATGCTAACGATGGCAAATTGCTGCACACTTTTATCAAAGACCAATTTAGGGATGAAGGTCAACACAAGGAGTTATTGGAATGGCCGATTGGGGTTCATTCTGGTGTTTATCTGATTGTTGTTGCATCTAAGGACAGACAAATTGGCGTAACGGTATTTCATAAAAATTGAAAACAAGGAATGGGCTGTATTCCTTGGCAAAAAAAAAGCCGCTGTCCAAACAAGGGCAGCGGCTTTTGCATTTATCTTAAACAAGAATTACCGGGCAAATTGCACAGCCCGCTTCTCCCGGATCACCGTCACTTTGATCTGGCCGGGGTACTGCATTTCTTCTTGTATTTTTTGCGAAATCATGAAAGCGAGGTCATCGGCGTATTGGTCACTGACCTTCTCTGATTCAACGATCACCCGTAGTTCCCGACCAGCTTGCATGGCGTAAGCCTTGGTCACACCATCGTGGCTCATGGCCACTTCTTCCAATTCACCGATCCGCTTGAGGTAACTTTCCAAGATTTCCCGACGTGCACCTGGGCGGGCACCGGAAATGGCGTCGCAGGCCTGTACCAACGGCGAAATGATATTGGTCATTTCGATCTCATCGTGGTGAGCTCCAACGGCATTGCAAATGGTGCTATTCTCTCCATGCTTTTCACAAATCTGCATACCCAAGATGGCGTGAGACAATTCTGTTTCTTCTTCCGCCACTTTTCCAACGTCGTGCAAGAGGCCGGCCCGTTTGGCCAATTTGGCTTGCTTCGGACTGAGACCCAATTCAGCGGCCATGATTGCACAAAGGTTGGCCGTTTCGATGGAGTGCTTGAGCAGGTTTTGGCCATAAGATGACCGGAAACGCATCCGCCCAACCATTTTCACCAAATAAGCATTCAAGCCGTGGATATTGAGTTCGATAACGGTACGCTCCCCGATTTCGATGATCTGTTCGTCCAATTGCTTTCTCGTTTTCGCCACCACTTCCTCAATACGAGCTGGGTGGATACGTCCATCGGCCACCAATTTTTTTAAGGAAAGACGGGCAACTTCCCGACGGATCGGGTCGAAGCTGGAAATGACAATTGCTTCTGGGGTATCATCCACCACGATCTCGGCACCAGTAGCTGCTTCAAGTGCCCGGATGTTCCGGCCTTCCCGGCCAATGATCTGGCCTTTCATGTCATCGCTATCAAGTTGGAAAACAGAGACAGTATTTTCAATGGTATATTCCGAAGCCATCCGCTGGATCGTCTGAATAATGATCTTTTTGGACTCCTTATTGGCATCGGCCTTGGCTTGGGTCACCGCATCTTTGATCAATGCCATAGCATCCGTTTCGGCCTTTTGTTTGACAGCCAAAAGGAGTTGTTCTTTGGCTTCCGCTTCGGTGAGTTTTGAAATATTTTCGAGCGCTTTGATGCGTTCTTCATTCGCAGCATCCAGCTCTTCTTTTTTGCGCTGCACCACTTTCAGCTGCTTATCGATGCTGTCGCGGATGCTTTTGATTTCGGCTTCCCGCTGATCGAGATCGGCACTCCGGGTATCCAACAATTTGGATTCATTGTTTAGCTTGTCCTGTTTCGCTTCCAGTTCTTTCTCCATGCCTTTCACCTCAAATTCCCGGTCTTTCACTGCCACAAGGCGTTCCGCTTTTTCTGCCTCGAACTTGACTTTCAGGCTGTTGAACTTCTCCTTCGCTTCCTGGATTTTGCGCTGCTTGATGTTTTCGTTCTTAGCCTCTGCTTTATCGACAATGCTCTTTGCAGTTACCTGAGCCTTCTTGATTTCCTCGTCGGCTTTGGCGTTCATTTCGTCAATCAGCGACTGGCGTTTTTTGCCCAATGCTGCCTGCCCTATAAAGAAGCCGATCAAGGCGCCGATGACAAGCCCGGCGATGGCCATGATTCCTATTTCCATGATAGTTTAAATAGTTGAATGGTTAGATGGATGAATGGTTATTAGAATGGTTTTGCAAAACCGATAAGCCATTTAGCCATTGATACCCATAAATATTAATAGCGGCAATGGGTCAGGAGAGGGCCTCATCGAGGATTGCCTCTAAGTGGGTCAATTTTTCGGAAAGTTCGGTGGAAGGAGGAACAGAAGATGAAGGGCCGGATGATGCTTTATGAAGATCAACCGCATAAGCGAGAAGTGCCATGGCAAGGCAATCTTGTTTTTCACGGTTGGGATAGGTCAATTGAAATTTGTTTACCTTTTCATTGACTTCTTTGACGATCCGCCTGATGACAGGCTCATCGTTTGCTTTTATCTTCAGAGGATATGGTCTCCCTGCGATTGTAACGGTCAATTGCAAACTATCTTTTTCGTCCATATCCTGGGAAATCAAAATAAAAATGAAAATTAAAAACACCCGCCGTTTAATGAGGTGGGCTTTTTTATTTTCATTTAAATTTTCATTTTAATTTCAATATTAAGCATTTTGTAGCCACGCAATACATTTATCAATTTCAACGATGTATTGGTCGATCTGCTTTCTCAATTCTTGGGAACCTTCCTGGTCATTGTCCCCACGCTGCCCGGCCAATGCCTGCTGCGTTTTAGATAATCGTTCTGTCAATTCGCTGATACGGTCGGACTGGCCGGCCATCTCAGCTTTTATCTTTTTATTTTCATCCGATAATACAGCATTTTCATTGCGAAGGGTATTTAGCTCTTCGACCAGCTGTACAATCTTCTTCTCAATATTTTCAACTTGTCCAATCATTGGGTGGCGGTGTTTCTTGAAACAAGTAGCTGGAAAAAGCTTAGCTAGTTGGACCTTTACTTTATCCTTTTACTTAATAATTCATCGTCTAATCACGGCTCCCATTTTCTCTTCGTATGTTCGGATCAATTCGTTCATGACTTTGTCAACCTCCTTGTCGTTCAAAGTCCGTTCGGTGTTTTCGAAGGTGAAACTGATGGCATAGGATTTTTTGTCTTTGCCCAAACGTTCTTCGTCTTCGTAAACGTCGAACAAATTTATATCTTTTATCAGCTTCTTACCAACTTTTCCGGCAAGCGTTGCAAGATCAGCAAATTTCACGGTATTTCCAATCACCAGAGCCAAGTCCCTCCGCATAGTCGGGAAGCGGTTCAGCTCGTTCATGCTGATGCTGTTTTTCTTGGCTGCTTTCACCAGTGCCCCCCAATCAAAATCGGCATAGAACACCTGGGTTTTGATGCCCACCTGCTTGCAAATTTTAGGTGCTACTTTTCCAAATTTCACCAAAGACTTGGCCCCCCGGTGGTAGTTCATATTGTAGGCAAAAAGGCCACCCTGCTCCACTGTTTGCTGATAGCCAGCAAGCCCCAGGCGAGCCAGCACGTTGTCCACAAAAGATTTCAAAGTGAAATAATCAGCCTCCTGCTTTGTAGTATTCCGCCAGCTTTCCTCCCAACGTTGCCCAGTCAAAAACAGAGTTAAATGCTCCCGCTCCTCGAATAATTGCCGGACGTCGGCCTCCGCTTCCTCACCTCCCTCTTTCCGAACATAAGTTTTCCCAAACTCAAATAATTTCAAGTCGCTTTGCTGCCTGTTCTGGTTATGCAACACGGCCTCCAAGCCACTGAACAACATCGTCGGGCGCATGATGTCGAGGTGGACATTGGAAGTATTGTTGACCCACACCAGTTCCTTTTCATCCAACGGCAAAACATCCCGGTAATACCTTGATTCTGAAAGGGAAAGTGCCATCGTTTCGTGAAAACCATTGGCCGCCAATAAATCACCAACCGCACTCCTAATTTCATTGGGGTCAGGGGTTTCCCGTTCGATCATGCTGCTCCGCATTTGGTTCGGCACTGGCACATTGTCGAGGCCAAACACCCGGAGTATTTCTTCGACCACATCAGCAGGGCGGGTCACATCGGCCTTGTTGGTCGGGACAGCAACGGTGAAACCTTCCGCATTTTCCGAAAGGATATCCATACCAAGCGCTACTAAAATCGCATTTATTTCTTTCGGGGAAATATTTGCTCCGATCAGTCGATTCACGTAATCGTAAGTTACCTCAATTTTTACCGGTTCGATCTTATTTGGGTAAATGTCCACCACCTCAGAAGCGATTTCTCCACCAGCCATTTCAACGATCATGGCCGCTGCCCGTTTGAGCGCATAAACACAAACATTGGGGTCGCTGCCTTTTTCAAAAACTTTAGCGGCATCGGTCCGAAGGTCATGACGGGTGCTGCTGCGACGTATCCATTTCGCATTGAAGTGGGCGCTTTCGAGGAAAATGTTTTTGGTAGCATCTTTCACTCCAGAGTTGAGGCCACCGAATACCCCACCGATACACATGCCTTTGGAATCGCCATCGCAGATCATCAGGTCCTCGCCCCGCAGGGTTCGCTCCTGCTCGTCGAGGGAAAGGAATTTTGTTCCCTCCGGCAAAGTTTTCACAATGACTTTGCGTCCAGCGATTTCATCCAAATCAAAGGCGTGCAAAGGTTGCCCCAGCTCGTGCAGGATGAAATTCGTGATGTCAACGATATTGCTGATGGGCCGAACGCCGACTGCTAACAGCCTGTTTTTCAGCCAGTCAGGAGACTCGCCAATGGTTACCCCTTTGATGGAAACACCTGCGTAACGGGGGCAAGCCTCCGTATTTTCCACCACCACTTCAACGGGTAAATCATGATTATCAATCTTGAAATCAGTAATGGATGGTACTTTCACTTCCCCGCTACCACCGTGCTGGATTTTCAGGGCTGCCGCCAAATCCTTCGCCACACCAAGGTGGCAAGTGGCATCGGAACGGTTGGGGGTGAGGCCAATTTCATAGACCACATCGTTTTCAACTTTGTAATAATCACGCCCGGCCATGCCGACAGGTGTGTCCTCCGGCAAAACGATGATGCCACTGTGGTCGTTGCCGATGCCCAATTCATCCTCAGCACAGATCATCCCTTCGGAGGCTTCGCCCCTGATCTTTCCTTTTTTTATGGTAAATGGCTCGCCCTCAGCAGGATAGAGTTTGGTGCCAATGGTGGCCACCATCACTTTTTGTCCAGCAGCCACATTGGGTGCGCCACAAACAATTTGCAATAGCTCCTCGCCACCAACATCTACTTTGGTCAAGCTGAGTTTATCAGCGTCGGGATGTTTGACACATTCTTTTACCTCCCCGACGACGATGCCTTCCAAACCACCTTTGATGGTTTCGATTTCTTCCATGCCCTCCACTTCGAGGCCGAGGCTGGTGAGCAGGTCGCTTGTTTCCGCAGGGGATAAGTTGATATCAATGTATTGTTTGAGCCAATTAAGGGATGTGGTCATTGTTTCAATAAAAATTAAAATGAAAATAAAAATGGAAATCACGGTCCTGCCTTCAATTCATGCTGCACCTATCTCCCCGTCAATTTTTAAAATTCATTTTGCCAAAATTATAAAGGGCGCAAAGATAACAGGGTCTGGACACTGATTTGATTGATATAACTGATTTTTATAAAATTAGATTCAAAGGGGAGTTGGGAAACCGGTATTAGGGTATTACGGTATTGTGGTATTTAGGTATTGCGGTATTATGGGACTATCTTTCCGCAACTTAAATACCTGAATACCTGAATACCTGAATACCGTAATACCGATTTAATTATCTTGCGGCCAAAATTTTAAAACAAATAAAAATGAAATCTTTACGCTCGCTAATTGCGCTTTTCTTCTTTCTTATAACATCCTCCTATTCGGCTGTTGCCCAGAACAATTGTGACTCAATGGATTATTCGATCCTACTTGTACATCCATTTGAATTTTCAGATGTAGAATATGGGGAGTCAGTCGAAATGCAAGTGGTCACCAGCTTTCCTCCCTCAGAGATTTTCTCCATCGAATGGTTTAGCGAATACGAACTCGATTGCCAAGATTGCCTGTCCAACTCGTTCACGCCGACTGACACAACGACCGTTTCCGTTTTGATCACCTTGAACGACTTCTGCACGGTCAGCGCCGAATACACTTTTAATGTTTTCCTGAGAAAAGACGTTTTTGTCCCCAATGCCTTTTCTCCTAATAACGATGGTATTAATGATGCTTTTTATTTCTATGCTTATAAATCAGTCGAACGGATAATATCATTTGAGATTTTTTCCCGCAAAGGCCATTTGGTTCATAAGGCGTATGATTACCTTCCAAACACAATTCATTATGGTTGGAACGGTACCTTCAAGGGAAAAAAACTACACAGTGAAACGTATGTCTGGAAAGCCGTCATCGAGTACATCAACGGCGAAGTGGAAACTCTGACGGGGACAGTTGATAAAATCCCTTGACTTTATAGCGAGGAGTTTACACCCTTCGCTAAAATGTGCCGGCCCCCGAAGGAAATTCGGGGCAGGCTCTTCGGGACTTGGTGGTTTATACAACACCTAACTTATTCCAAAAACAAGTTTGCGTTTTTTGTAAAAATGTAGCATTTATTGACCTCCTGTCGCATGATCCCACCTGTGCGACAAATCTGCAAACCCTTGCGACGTCGTTGCTAACATACCCACCTGCCTTGCCTTCATCTTTGTCCCATCGTTTTTAACAAACCTCATTTCTCAACAAAAAAGAATGATTATGAAAAGAAGAATTTACATCCCTTTCCTTATTAGCATGCTGTTCAGCCTCTTGTTATTTTCCCAAAATTTCACCCCTATCGCTTTCGATCTTGCCGCCCCAATTGATGTGAACCTTGATGCCAACGGAACTCCTTGGGTCACCCAATCCGGCAGTGGCGCCAACGATGGTCTGGTTCAAAAAGTGAACCCCGATGGCACCAAGGAAACCATCATCGAAGGGCTGCCTTCTTACTTCGATTTCATGTTGGAAGAACTACAAGGGCCGCTCAGTACACAGGTCATGGCCGATGGCCGCATCTTCGTTTGCCAGGGTGCGGGGCCAGACAGCCTCTCCCAAACCATCATGGAATTTCACTGGGACGATTACGTGGCCAAAGGTGCGCCATTGGTGGCTGCCGACCGCCGAAACACCATCTGGCATGGCCAATGGGTACTGGCCAACGGCTTTGATGAATCCAACCCCTATTCCTTTTTGATAGATGGGGATGGTAACTTCCTCATATCCGATGCGGCAGCGAATGCAATCATTAAATACAACGTGAACGCTGACGAATTTTCCGTCCTGACCGAGTTCCCATCTTTTCAAAACCCGACCCCTATCGGCCCTCCGTTCGTGCAGGTGGTACCGACGAAAATATTGGCGCATCCGGATGGTGGTTACCTCGTTTCATCGCTGACTGGTTTCCCGTTTTTGGATGGAGCCTCCAACATCTACCGGGTGCAGAAAGACGGTACGACCTCCGTATATGCTTCCGGGCTGACCTTGGTAACCGATATGGATTGGGATCCAAACGATGGGGAATTGGTTGCCCTGCAATTCGCAGCTTTTGGGCCAGTGGATACCTCTTTTTCATTCATTTTCAACAGCGCCCAATTGATAAAAGTAGCAGAAACGGGTGGACTTGACACCATCGCAGCTGGCTTTGGCCCCAGCCCCGGATTGGCCTTTGCCGCTGATGGAAGTGCCTACCTAACACACCTCTTCCTTGGGCAATTGCTGAAAACCGACCCGCTCTCTACCCCTGTTTTTGATTTGGGAAAATGGCAGCCAAAACCAATGGTCGTTTTCCCCAATCCAAACGACGGCCGTTTCACCACTAACATATTTTTGGAAAAACCAACCGAAGTCACCTATCGCCTGACCGATCTCTTGGGCAGGGAAGTGGCCACTGGGCAGGTGGGCCATTTGCCGGCAGGCGAAAACGCTGTGCCTTTGGATTTTTCCAACAACGTTGGGCACGGGGCTTATCAGTTGAGCCTAAATGCTGGTAGCGAATGGTTTGTCACAAAGGTCATTTTCAAATAAGGGATCGCACACAGATTGAACTGATCGAACTGATTTTCTCAGATAAATAAATCATGCAAATCGGTTCGATCTATTCCATCTGCGTTTAATTATTTGTTTGGCGAAGCCAAAAAAGTTGACTCAACTCAATCTGAATTAAGTACCTAAATTTAATACTGTGTAATTTAAGTATGTTTAAAAATGCGGAGGTGCTGTGTGAAAAACCAAGAGTTCTTTGAAAAAAATGTTAGATTTGTCCTCATCAAGGAGGTCGCTTCAGAGTGACCATCCAGCGTAGGCAGGCGAAGCATCCTGCCTACTTTCATTTTGGATGGTGTTCTTTTGGAGGAAATCGGGGTCATATGCCACATTGTTCTTGAATAAAGAATAAACCATCAGCAACAGTTTCCTCTGGACCGCCACATAGGCTTTCATTTTGATGGCTGTACGGAGCAGCACCCTGTCGAAGAGGCTCTGAAGCGGGCATCGTGTTTGACCGCCACGAGGGCGGGAAAATGCAGGCCTGCCGGATGAACCGGTTCCCTTTTTGGAGATACGGGTTTTGCCCTTAACGGAAGAGCCCGATTCGCACTGCACTACGTCATACCCGCAAAAGAGGTCAACTGGGCACGGGAGTCGATCAGCGCAAAGCCATTGGTCTCAGCTACGATCGTTGCCACTGTGACCAGCCCGAGGCCCTTTATCCCGCAGACTTTTTCGATCCGGCCCTTTAAAGCCACGTCTTTTCTACCTGCTGGGCGATCTGTTTTTCAACCTGTTTTTTTTGCCTCTCCACCATTTTGATTCGGTCCTTTACCCTCCGGATGCTATCCCTGTTGGGCTTGTAAGAATGGCCCAGGGCATGCAGTTTGTTTTTTAGGGCGACCTTTTCTTCGATCAGGGACACCCGTCACGGGTCAACTGCTTGATGGTGATGAGGGTGTCACTGAGCTTGGCTCTCATTTTTGCAGGTCCTGTTCCAGTCCCATCCGCCCCAGCATGTTGGCATCAATCTTATCCGTTTTGCTTTTCAGGTTCAGGCTCTTTGCATAGGCCTTGGACATATTGGGCAGGACGACACTGATGCGGTAACCCGTTTCCGGAATAGGAAAATGCCCTGAAACCCTGTAGTGTGTTGTTAAAGGTCCGGGTCCCTTTGATGTATTGCCGGCCATTGGAAGACAACAGGTAATAGCATACCTTAAAATCATCTTTGGAAATATCTACCCCAACGTTTGCTTTGATCACTTCAGGTTTCATGATAATTGAATGTTTTTTGATTAAAAAATGATGGTCCCCTTACGACTAAGCTCGTGTTTTATCCTGGCTGTAACCGGTCTTGATTTGCTTCATAGGCTACGCCCTAAGTGCTGTTCAGTCTCTAAAGAACCTCTGGAATGGGATTTTTCTCCGCACCTACATACTTCCAGGAAGTTGTTTCGCAGGAAAGAAACTCTCATTCCTAAAGGGCAATCTAACCATTTTTCAATGAACTTTTTTGCTCGGCACAAACATACGAGCAGGAAAAGTCGCTCTTTTGGCAACGCCCAGACAGCGTGCCCCGAACTCGCTTCGGGTGCTCAAGGGTTTTAGGGGCGGCGTCGTCCCGATGCATCGACGACGCCGCCCCTTAAAACCCCGTTGGGCCGAGCAGTCTCATGCCTCAAGGCGAGGTGAATCGTCCGGCCCACTTGCAGGGGAAAAATTAAAGCAAATTTAAATTACCAAGTATTTAAAACCATCATCATGAAAAACAGGCACTTCTTACTCTGCTGGGCACTCCTGGCGGCCTGGACAACCCAAGCCCAAAACCAAGTGACCCTGACATTTACAAACCTCACGGTGGACGAAGGTTCTTGTATGATAACAGTCGGCGACGGTCTATCTGACCCGGAGGAAATCGCTATCGCTGCCTACGAAGATGCTTCTGAGACGACACTGCTGTTCCGGTTTACTTGGCGTTTCAACGTAACTGCCGCCGGAATGTACAACCTGACCAATATCCTCTGTTCAAATGGGACGTACACGTTTACCACCAATTCCAACACGTTTACGCCCTACGTTCTTTCTTACGAAGAGGACACCGGGACTTGTTCGCCGCCCAACGGTCCTGCCGACGACTGTGTGGACGAGGGCTTCCAAGCCATCGACCTCACCCAGACTACAGGCTCGTTCGTCAACGCCAATGGCTTTCAATTCAACTTCACCATCAATAGCATATCGCTCCCGGTGGAACTGACTTTGTTCGAAGCCATAGCCATTGACGACGAGGTTTTGCTTATGTGGGAAACTGGCAGCGAAAAGGACATCTTGGGCTTCCACGTCGAGCGCAGCAGCGATGGGCGCAATTGGGCAAGCATTGGTTTTGTGGAAGGGTTGGGGCAATCCGACCAATTGGTACAGTATGAATTTTTCGACCGACAACCGCTCATTGGCCCAAATTATTACCGCCTGCGGCAAATGGATTTCACTAGTGAAACCAACTACTCACCCGTGCGGTCGGTGGTGCTGACGCCTGCTTTTGGACAGGTGGAAATTTTCCCCAACCCCGCCTCCGAGGTGCTGAACATCCGACTACCAGAGGAAAATGGAGATGCTCGGCCAGTGCACATTCTTTCGGCCATTGGGCAGGAGGTCGGGCAGCTTATTTTGGAAAATGGCCAAGCGACCTTTCCAGTGAGCAACCTTCCTAACGGCTTGTATTTCTTGGTGGTGGAAGGTAGGTACGGACTGGTAAAATGGATGAAAAATTGAGTATTTACAGTGGTTTTGAGCCAAAATTTCAAACCCTTGCGACAAATATGCAAACCCGTTTGGCTCATCAGTAGCCAACTTTGCAACATCTTTTTTCACCAATAAAAAAATCAAACCTCATGCAAAAGAATCTAATTAACCGAATGATCATCTCTGACCTCCTCCTTGCCTTAATAGCCGTTGTAGCCATTTTCCTTTTGGTACCAAGTTGTCTGGAACTGGTCAACGAAAGCATTGATGCCATCAAGGGCAGCGGCCTCAAATTCCAACAACAGATAGGACAATTTTATGCTCTGCATTAACCCCTGAATGCCAATTGAAAACGATCAAATTTTTAAACCATTAAAATCTCAAAAAAATGAAATCTGTTTCTTTCATCTTCATCTTATCCATGTTCATCATGACCACCAAGACCGTAAATGCACAGGCCAGCATGTCAACCGACGAAATGGCCATTCACCAAATCGTTCAAGACATGCAGGACGGCTGGAATGCCAAAAGCGGTGAGCGCTTCGCCGCCCATTTTGCTGACGACCACGATTACATCGTTTGGAACGGCATGTACAACCCACACTGCGACCGGACGATCAACGCCCAAGGTCACCAAGGTTTGTACAACAGTGTTTACAAAACCATGGACATTGGCTTAAAAGTGGACAAAGTCCGTTTTGTCAAACCTGATGTTGCCATGACCCATGTCTTCGTCAACAATGCCTACGATGGACAACCTGGACCCAATTTCCCACAATACATCATCACCATGATGATGACTAAAAATGACGGTAATTGGGAAATCGTTTCCTTCCACAACAACAACATTGAATACGATCAACTGCTCCGCAAACCAGCACCCACCGACGAGGAGAAACTGGCCTATGCGAAGGAGAACTATGAAGGTTGGTATAAATAAATCCGCTTGTTGCAATCGCTGAGTCGGCAGAGGTATCCACCCCTGCCGACGATTTTTGTAAATTAGCCTCCACAAATTTCAGGCAACCATGAAAACCCACCTGCACCTCGTTTTTATTCTTTTGGCAAATGCCCTGTTGGCACAAACCACCTGCCCCGTACATGTCGAAAACGTGCTGCGGGTTTACCCTTTGGATGGCTGTACCCAAGTGTATTTGGACAGTACCGAAGCCTTGACTTTTGAAGAATTGCGGCAAGGGAGTTTTCAGGAAAAATTCCAAGCACTGAACGACTCAGTAACGTCAGAACAAACCAAAGGTGCTTATTGGCTCCAAACCCAATTCATTGCCTCCGATAGTTTGACAGATTGGAATTTGTTGATCAAAAACCCAGCTTATAAAGAGCAAGTACACCGCTCCATTTACACCGCAGGGCATTGTTTTGTAGATGGCTATTTTGTGTTGGCAAACGGCGAAATGTTGCACCAAAGAGATGGTCTCTTTCTCCCTAAGAGCGAACGGAAAAACTACCAACATCCACTGATCAACGCCCTACCCTTCTCGATGGGAAAAGGCGATACTGCCACCGTTTTCATCCGCATTTTCAACCCTGACCACGACCGGTCCATGTTCTCCTTGGAACTGCGCCCACAAGCATTGGGGATACCATTGGAAAAGACCGATATGTCCATCTTGATGGGCATCAGTATGGGGGTAACGGGAATCCTCGCCCTGCTCTGCATCTTTTTCTTTTTTGTGGATAAAGACCCCGCCAACTTGTTCTTTAGCCTGCTTTGCATTTGCCTGATGCTCCACTATGCCTTGCTGCATCCAGAACTGTTGTTCGTCACTTGGTTTACCCCTGAAAAGCCTTGGCTGGTGGATTATGCATGGATTTTACTGACCAATGGTGGTCTGGTGGCTTTTGTGCTATTTGGGCGTTACTTTGTCAATTTGCGGGAACATTCTATACTGCTTGACCGGGTGATGTTAGGTTTGGCCGGGGCACTTGGTTTACTGCTCATTTTCCTTTTACTCAACCAGGCATTTTCTTGGAAAATAAACACCTTTTTTCTGAGTGTCGGCTTGATAATCGGGGTGATTATCATTGCTATCCGCATCGGTTTTTTGAAAAGCCACTTGGCCAAAATTTTCGCCTTTGGCGCCATCTGGCTTTTGTTTTTCAACATCCTCGGCTTGGTCTACAATGCGGGTTACTTCGACCTTTTTCTGCCGTGGCCTGTCGGCCAAATGGGGCTGATGGTAATTTACACTTATGGTCTCGCCTATAAGCTCCAACTGAACGAACGGGCCAAATCCGAAGCCCAACGGGTGCTCGAACTCGATGCGGTGAAGAGCCGCTTTTTCTGCCAATATCTCCCATGAATTCCGCACCTCACTGACCCCTTACTTGTGGCCGTTGAAAAAAGCGGAAGAACAATTGCCCGCCAGCGAACAACATGTTTTTTCCGGAAAATGGTAAGGAAGAAATCAGCCTACCTGCCCGCCACTTGGGCATGATGCAGCCGTAACGCCGAACGCTCTCCATCAAACTCATCAATGACCAACTGCTCGACTTGTCAAAATTGGAAAACGGCATGAAACTGCAAGTGGCGGAAGGCGAAGTCGTACCGTTTGTCCGGGCGATGGTTTTTCTTTGAAAGTCTGCTGAGCGGCGGCAAATCCATTTCCAGACCTCCTTCCCCAATAGCGACAAAAGAGCCTATTTTGACCAAGACAAATTGGAAAAAATCCTCGTCAACCTCCTTTCCAATGCGTTTAAATACACCCCCGAAAAAGGCAAGGTTTCCGTGGTCACCACTTTGGAAAATGGCCGCTTAAAAGTGAGCGTGGCGGACAGCGGCCCCGGTATTTCCAAAGAAAATTTGGATAAAATATTTGAGCGGTTTTACAGCCTCCCCCCAACCCCCTCCAAAGGAGGGGGAGTAGGCACCTCCCCTCTTGGGGGAGGCTGGGAGGGGGCTGGCACGGGCATCGGCCTGAGCCTCGTCAAAGAACTCGTCGAACTGCACCGGGGTCAAATTAGCGTGGAAAGCGCACCCGGTAAGGGGACTGTTTTTAAAGTGAGCCTACCGGTGGGGAAGGAGTCTTTTTTGCCAGAGGAAGTTTTGAAGTTCGACAGTTCTCAGTTCGTCAGTTCGACAGTTGACGCATACCAATCCAATAACGGACAGACAGACTGGCGAACTGCCGAACTGAAGACTGACGAACTCCAAAACTGGCAGACTGCCGAACTAAAACCCACCCTTCTCATCGTCGAAGACAACCCCGACCTGCGGCACTTCATTGCTGAAACCATGCAGGCGGAGTACCAAATCATCACCGCAGAAAATGGAAAAATCGGGAGAGAAACCGCCATCGAGCATACGCCCGACCTGATCGTCAGTGATGTGATGATGCCCGAAATGGACGGTTTTGAATTGTGTGAAACGTTGAAAAAAGATGAACGAACCAGCCATATCCCCATCATCCTTTTGACTGCCAAAGCAGGGCAGCGACATAAAGTCGAGGGCTTGGAAACAGGTGCCGATGACTACTTGACCAAACCTTTTGACGAGCAAGAATTGATGGTGCGGGCAAAAAATTTGGTCGAGCAAAGAAGAAAATTGCAAGCGCATTTTGCAAAAATGACCTCACAAGGAAATAATGGAATGGTACCGCTGACGCCCAATGAAGTGGCCGTCACCTCCACCGACCAGCGTTTCCTCGAAAAAGTCGCCGCCGCCATTGAACAGAACTTGGACAACGAGTTTTTCTCTGTAGAAGATTTGGCCAGCGAAGTAGCCTTCAGTCGCAGCCAACTCCACCGCAAACTCAAAGCGCTAACGGGCAAAAGCCCAAACGAACTGATCCGGGAATTCCGCCTGTACCGTGCGAAGGAGTTGTTGGAAAAAGGGGCGGGCAACGTATCGGAAATAGCGATGGAAGTCGGGTATAGCAGTTTGTCCTATTTTACAAGGAGCTTCAAGCAGGCATTTGGGGTGTCTCCGAGCGAGGTGTGAGCTTAGTTTTAGTTTCTCGAAAAAATGAATACCTTGGGCTGAACCTTTGTTGATAAATCATGCGAACAGTGACCTACAAGATTTCCCTATTCCTACTTATCGTCCTACCTGTTATTTCCCCGGCACAAAACACTCAATCATTGGACAGCCTCCGACAGCTTTTTGCCAATGCGGTAGACAAACAGGATAAATGGGAACATCTTAAGTCGATTGCCAAATATTTTGAGAAGCTAAACATGGACTCGGCTTTGGTCTATTCCAATCAGTTGGTGCGCTATTCAGAAAACGAGCTGCCTGCAAAATTACCAGAAGCCTATCTCTTGCATGGCTGGAATTGCCAATTGGCGTTGGATTTTGAGCAGGGACTGTCCGCCTACTTCAAGGCACTCGAACTCGCCGAAAAAACAGGCCGAAAAGAACTGCTACCAGAAATCTACCTCAACTTGGCCCAGTTAGAAGAGGGCCGAGAGGATTTTAAAAAAGCCAAACAATACCTCCAACAAGCGCTTTCGCAGGCACAAGAACAGCGGGACAGCCTGACTATCATGAAGGTGTACAATACTTTTGGCAATGTCAGCCGAAAAAGCGAAGAGCATGATTCCACTTTGTTTTACTACCAAAAATCGCTGGAATTGGCAGAGGGCTGGGGCAAGGATTACTACATTTTACGGGCAGTGAACAACATTGGCACGCATTACCATGTGAACGGCGAATTGGAAAAGGCTATCCCGTATTACCAGCGTGCCTCCGAACTGGCCCTCAAAACGGGCGAAAAAACCAGCCGGGTATTTCCCGTCCTCAATATCGGCCATGCCTACCTTTCCCTGGACAAACCCGATCAAGCCATCCCTTATTTTTTGGAAGCCAAACAACTCGCCGAGGAAGCCAGCCACAAGATGGGCCAAGGGAGCGTAGCGATGGGTTTGGCAAATGCGTATAAAAAAAAGGGGGATTTCGAGAAGGCTTATGAATACCAAGAAGAATACCTGAATATTAGCAATGAGATAACAGAAAAACGGTACAACGACCAAATTGCTGAAATACAAACCCGGTTTGAGACCCAGCAAAAAGAAGCGCAGTTGGCGCAGAAGGACCTCGAACTGACCCGGCAAGAAAATTTTACCCAACGCATTCTGATTGCGGCTGCCATACTTTTATTGGGGTTGGCGGGCCTGTTTCTGTTTTTCCGGTACCGTCAGCGAATGCGCCGTCAAGAAGCCGAACTTTTATTAAAATTGGAGCAGGATAAAGCCCGGCATTTGGAGGAGTTAGATAGCTTGAAGTCTAATTTTTTCGCCAACATCTCCCACGAATTCCGCACCCCGCTGACGCTGATCCTTGGCCCTGTCCAACAGGCATTGCAGACTATTCCAGTTAGTGAAAAAGTTGATGAGATGGCAGAAATCCCAATGAAAGGAAAACATTTGGAAGTGGTGAGGCGCAACGCCCTTCGATTACAAAACTTGATCGATCAACTCCTCGACCTCTCGAAACTGGACAGCGGAAAATTAACTTTACAGGCCAGCCCCGGCAAGCTCATCTTGTTCATCCGCTCACTGGTGTTTTCTTTTGAAAGCCTCGCCGAACGCAAGCGCATCCACCTCCAAACAACCTTCCCCCCCGAATTGTCGGATGCTTATTTTGACAAAGACAAATGGGAAAAAATACTGGTCAACCTGCTCTCCAACGCATTTAAATTCACCCCTGAAAATGGTACGATCCGGGTGGAAGTAAAGGAAGTCGACGCTGGTCTTCGCATCGACATCAGTGATTCCGGCAAAGGCATGGAAGCCTCCGAAACCAGCAAGATTTTCGACCGCTTTTACCAAGTAAAAATGACTGGGCACCAAGAAGAATCACCGGGCACAGGCATTGGCTTGTCGTTGGTCAAGGAACTGGTGGAGCTGCACCGCGGGCAAATCAGTGTTGAAAGCAGACCGGGTATTGGTACAACGTTTTCGCTGACCTTGCCTTTTAAGCGCAGTGCATTTGCGGAAAATGAGGTTGTTAGTCCGGCAGTCCGGCAGTTCGACAGTTCGACAGTTGGCAGTCGGCAGTCGGCAGTTGGCAATCACACCGAGTATAATACTAACACCGAATGGCGATCCCGAAGTGAATTCGGGACAGGATCTGACGAACTGAAGACTGACGAACTAAGGACTGACGGACTAAGGACTGGCGACTCAAAACCAACGCTCCTCATCGTCGAAGACAACCCCGACCTCCGGCATTTCATTGCAGACATTATGCAGGATAGCTATCAAATATTATTGGCTGAAAATGGGAAAATTGGGTTAGAGGCTGCCATCGAACACACGCCTGACCTCCTAATCAGCGATGTGATGATGCCAGAAATGGATGGATTTGCCATGTGTGAATCGTTGAAGAAAAATGAGCACACCAGCCATATCCCTATCATTTTATTGACCGCCAAAGCGGATCAAAGGCATAAAGTGGAAGGCCTAGAAACGGGCGCCGATGCCTATTTAACCAAACCCTTCGATGAAAAAGAATTGCGGGTACGGGCAAAGAATTTGGTGGAACAAAGGGGTAAATTGCAGGCGTATTTTGCAAAGGTGACCTCCCGAAGTGAATTCGGGAGGTTGCCTTTAGAACCCTCTGAGGTTCACGTCACCTCCACCGACCAGCGCTTTCTCGAAAAAGTGTCCAACTCCATTGAGGAAAACATGGGCAATGAATTTTTCTCGGTGGAAGACCTCGCCAGTGCGGTCGCTTTCAGCCGCAGTCAACTCCACCGCAAGCTAAAAGCCCTGACTGGCAAAAGCCCCAATGAATTGATCCGCGACTTCCGCTTGGCACGGGCGAAAGAGTTGCTGGAAAAAGGGGCGGGCAATGTTTCGGAAGTGGCGATGGAGGTGGGGTATAGCAGTGTGTCGTACTTTACTAAGAGTTTCAAGCAGGCGTTTGGGGTGCTGCCGAGCGAGGTATGAGTGAACAAACTATCCCTACCAAATCATCGCAACCCCCAACGAAACCTCGTGGTTCGATGGCCGCAGCACCAAGTCTTTTTCTGCACTGGCGTTGTTCCATTGCTTGTCAAAACGGTAGCGTAACAGCAGCGACACCCGTTCGGTAAGTTGTCTTCCTACTTCCAACCCAGCCCACGTCTTAAACTGAAACTGATTCACAATAGCGTTGTCAGCATTAAATTCAAAAACGGATTTGTCCGCTGCAACTGTGCGCCCATCCTGATGGGTGACCAGCCCCACAGCAATGCCTGCCAGTGGACTGATTGACCATTTTTTCAGGGAAATATTTTTGGCAAAACCAAACTCTGCCTGCACGGATTTGAATTCATTGTACTGCACCAACCAAGTCTTTTGGGTGTCCTGTACGATGGTATCACCATAGATTTCGGAAGTCCGTCCCCCTACCGCATAATGCGTGACAGAAAGCAGGACATTTTTTTGCAGGGTCCAGATTTGCCGTTCGGTATAAATATCAATATTCTGGTAAGCCACCTGCCGGTTCAGCCCAAAGAGTAGGGAATTGTTGTTGGCCAAAGGCTTTGCCGCTGTGAGGCCATATTCGTAGCCAAAATACGGGGAGGTGTTATCGTTCCGCAAAGCTGCTGCAGCAGATGTGCCGGCATATTTTGCAAAAGAAAAAATCGACCCACCAGTGGCAGCGAACCGCCATTTACCCTTTTTCTCTTCGTTATTTCCTTCTTCACTTCCGTCATTTTTTTCAACCAAAACAGGCAGCACCAGAGATGGGGTAGATGGGTCAACCTTTAAAGCTTCCAATTTTAGAGCGAGCAATGATGGGGTATCGGAGTGTAGGTTTTGTGTCTCGTAGACGGGTTCGATGGATGCCAACTTTTCCTCTTCTATTTTAGAAAAAGCAGTGGGTACACCGTTGGAAATGACGGCCTCCACTTGGGTCGTTTTCCCAAAGGCTGCTGACTGGGTACTCCCCAAAGTGGAAGGGTCATTTATTTGGTTAGGACGAATGGACGGGTTGATTGGGGAAGCATTATTGGCTTCAGTTGGCTGGTTATTTTTTTCTACAAAAATTTTATCAGGTTCAGTGGCAGTGGCAATGGGTTGATCCTTAGCGGGCAATTCCTCGACAGGAACGGCAGCGGGCAGTTTGGGCGAAGTGGGTTCTTCGTTGGTGTGCATAAACCAGAAACCAAGGCCGCCGAGCAGCAGCAAGCCTGCTGAAAACCAGAACCAAATGGGCATCCGCTTTTTGCGTTTTTCTTCGAAAAACTGAGGGTCCTCCGCAAGGATGTTTTCAAAAATACCGTCTTTCATGTTGTCCCAACCGAATGCGGCATCATCCCATTCCTGCCCGTGTGGGCGGTTATTTTTTTCTTCCCTGTTGTTAGTAGAATCCATTATTGATCAGGGTTTTATGGTTTGAAAGATATTGGCGCAGCCACTGTTTCGACCTGGTTAGTTGAGAGCGGGAGGTCTCTGCGCTGATGCCCAGTTTCTGCCCGACCTCTTGGTGGGAATACCCTTCAAAAACGACCAGTGAAAACACTTGGCTGTAACCGTTTGGCATTTGTGAAAGCACTTGTTCCGACACCTTTGGGTCAAGGTGGCTCAAGTCCATGTCTTCATGCAGGTCGTTCAAAGAATTGGCATTTTCCAAGTCTTCAAATTCAAATTGTTTCTTTTTGTCCCGAACGAACATCAGGCATTGGTTGACCGCTATTTTGCGCAGCCAATACCGGAACTCGCCTTTTTGCGGCTCGAAAGTTTTGATGTTCAAAAAGACTTTGGCAAATATTTCCTGGACGAGGTCTTTCCTCAAATCCATACTTTCGGTATAACCTTTTACGATCGTGAACACATACGGCAAGCAAGCCTCATACATGGCTTTGAAAGCCTGTTGATTTTTCTGTTTACACTGTTCTATGATGTTGGGCGTTACCAATATTTGTGTTCAGGTTTCGATGGTTTAGCAGTTTTAGTTCAAAACTTGGCGAGATATGTAAGTCATTCGAGATCTGAATCGGTTATCGTAAACGTACATTTCTCCATCGAATTTCGTCCGCCTTTGCTATCCTTGTCCCAATTATTGTTATCCAGCATGCTTTTCATCAATTTTTTACCATTAGAAACACTTAATTCAACGGAATCAATTTCAGCGGTGCACTCATAAGTCTCATCCACAAACCTTCTTTCATTGTCAGTCCAGAAAATGGTCTTTTTTTGTTTAGGCCCGATGTTAAAAGTTTGATCATTGGACAAGACCGATTGGTACAATTTGACAGTAACCGTTTCAGAAGAGTCATTTTTGATCACTTTGGTAAATGTTGTTCCTCCTTCGCAAGACAGCAAAAAAAGGGGCAAAAATATGAGGGAACCTATTTTGAATGCTTCCATGTCAAGGCAATTAATTTTAAAAATAAGAATCGGCCGTTTAAGCTGAAAATCGAGGAAAGCCCAATAATGCTGGGCTTTCCTCTGTCATTGGTTTAAACTAAACTCAGTGTGTTATAATCTTACCAGCACTCTTCCAGTGCATCGAACATTTCTTCCTCGCTGTCCACCGTCGTTACTGCCCCCGATTCAACATGGGTCAACGAAAGTGGGTAGACAAACTGAAACGGCTCTGGACCATTGCCATTTGGATTGCCAAACTGATAATCCAACCATTCTTGCTCATTATTAAAAGTAGTAGTAGCACCGTTCGTTAAGTTCTCTACGGAAAATGGATAGACAAAATCGTAGCAAACGAAATCCCCAAATTCTACATTAGGGTCACCGCCACCCCAGCCACTGCCGAAGCAGGCCGAAAAGGCATCGTCCATATCACCTTCATCGTTCAAGGTAATTTCTTGGCCCGTTTCAACATGGATCAAAGTGATCGGGTAAACGAACTCAAAAGGATTGGGGCCATTTGGGTTGCCATATTGATAGTCATTCCACTCAGCCGAATTGTTGAAGGTGATGGTTATACCAGTCATTAAATCGTTTATAGAAAAAGGAAAAACGATGTCGTAGCACAAGAGGTCACCCAGTTCAAAGTTAGGGTCGCCGCCGAAACCTGCACAATCAAACATAGCCTCGTTCAGTTCCTCCTCATTGTTGACAACAATTGAATTACCATCTTCATCGATCAAGGTAAGCGGGTACTCGAACCCCGCCCATTCACCGGAAAAGACAACCTCTGCAAATTCATCATCATCATTGACCACTACGGTGCTTCCATCCACCAAAAGTAGCGTAGCTGGGTAACCCAATTGGTAACAACCAAAAGTACCAATGCCACAACCACCGGGGCCTGGTTCAGGGCTGCATTGTGCCAAAAGATCGAACAATTCGCCTTGGTCAGCAGCCGTAGCTGGATTACCATCTTCATCTTCGAGGTTCAGTGGGAAGGCAAAGCTGTAGAGGTTGCCATCGGCCAAGTAGGAGACCAGTTCATTCTCATCGCTGACCGTTATGGCCATGCTGTCCATGTCCAACAAAGTAACTGGATAGACCAACTGGTAGCACGAGTACTCATAAGAAATGACCCACGCAGGGAAAAACCATTCTGGGAAATCATCATCCCAACCCATGTTGGGAATGCAGTCGGCAAATGCATCGGCCAATGCTTCCGTATCGGCAACGGTCAGGCTGTTACCGTCCTGATCGGTAATGTTCAGCGGGTAAACAAAATCGAGCGGCGGATTTGTTTCGTCGCTCAAGGCATTGAGAAAATCATCCTCGGAAGCGATGTCGATGATGCTACTGTCCAATAGAATCATTTGGAATGGGTAGTCAATGGAAACGCAGCCCAAATCGAGGCCCTCGGCGCTGGAGGTTGAGCGGCTAATCAGGCCATTCACGTGGTGTTCGGTGGGTGTCACCTCGTCCGGGCCTTCTTGGATGAACAGTTCGTCCTTTTTACAGGAAGCAAATGCCAGCACAGCCAGCAGGGCAAAAAGTGATAGTTGTTTTAAGAATTTCATTTTAAATACATTTTTTGGTTAGAAAAACAATGTTGTTGCCGACCTATATGCGGAGGGTAATCGAAACGCTGCACGGGGTGCGTTTTTTTTAGAAATATTTTTAGCGGCATAAAGGGCTTTCTTATAAAAGTGGAATGAATGCATTTAGCAAGGCAGCCGGGGTTTTGAAACCCCGGAATTCTACCGAGACGGCAAAATTGTTTCAAAGTCCGGGGTTTTGAAACCCCGGAATTCTACCGAGACGGCGAAACTGTTTCAAAGTCCGGGGTTTCAAAACCCCCGGCTGCCTTGCTAAAAATCAATCAATTTAGATAATTGAATCAATTTCTATTTTTTATGAGAAAGCCCTTTGGCGGCATATTAAATGTAACGTGAGGTATGGATTTAAATGGCAATGCAGGATTGCCAAAGGAGTTTCAGGGGAAGAAAGCATACTCGTGACAATTTTGCATAAAGCCAATCGCCGACACTTTAAAAACCTCGCCTGATGCATCCTTCCGCACAGAACTGTTTCTTTAACTACATTCCACCATGCGGCAAACGACTTATCTGGGCATTCTCTATTCCTATTTTTCATTTCAAAAAAAGTTATCATGATCATCCGACCACTCCAGTTTGCCCTGGCCTGCCTGATTTTTGGCAGCACTTTACAAGCCCAATCAATTATCCCCATCCAAAAGTCTGCGTCCTTTTGGCAACCACAGAAAAAGGAATTTCACCCAACGGGTGAGCCTACTGCGAGCCACCCCACCCCTACCCTGCAACCTCATTTCCAAAAAAATACTGTAGGCTTTCGCACGGAAACAGAGCAGATTATTGGCAATACGGTCTATGATCTTCAGACCAACGCAACCATGATGAACAGGCTTTTCCGTTGGCCGGACGGCCAAATGAGCGCAGTGTGGACACAAGGTTTTAACAGTTCCAACAACTACCCCGACAGGGGCACTGGCTACAACCATTTCGATGGCAATTCGTGGGGCATAGAGCCTGCCGAACGCTTGGAATCTTCCTTGCGCACCGGATGGCCCAGCATTGTCGGCAACGGCGCTGGTGACGAAACGGTGCTTTGCCATGATTTTGAGACTTCGGTGCTGCACCAGCTGAGCAGGGATGCTGGCAACCCAAACTGGACAGAAACCGACATTAGCTCTATTACACCCGTAGGCGTCGTCTGGCCTCGGTTGGCCATTGGTGGCAGCAATGGCAACACGTTACATGCCATCGCCATTGCACCGCCGGTGATCAGTGATGGGGAAATTTACAAAGGCATGGATGGGCACATCCTTTACTACCGCTCGTTGGATGGTGGGGAAAACTGGGACATCAAAGACATGGTTATCCCGGGGTTAGACAGCACCACCGCTAAATTCCACAGCTCAGACGCCTACGCCGTCGAAGCGAAGGGCGATGTAGTCGTGGTCGCTCATTTTTCGGAATGGAACGATGTCACCATCCACAAATCAACCGACAATGGCGATACCTGGACGACCACCATCGTCAATGATTTTCCGCTCAGTCCCGACCAAATAGAAGATTATACGGTGGACGACCTTCCACCTCCTACCCCTAACCAACCCGACCCAAGGGCCATTTTAACATCTGATGGTTCTGGAGCGATCCTCATTGACAACAATGACCAAGTCCATGTCTTTTATGGAAAAATGTACGTGCAGGATTTCATGCCGGGTTCTTGGACTTATTATCCAGGTACCAGCGGCATCATGTACTGGAACGAATCCTTTAAGTCTGAATCACCGGTTCAGATTGCGGAGCTGATAGATGCCAACGGGAACGGCATTTTTGACGTGGCTTCTATTACGGAGTTTGGGGAATATGGGACTTCGCTGACCTCCTTCCCAAGTGCGGGGGTGGATGCCGACAATAATATCTATCTCGTTTATTCCGGCCTCACCGAAAATTTTATAAGCCAATTCGCCGTACCTAACCAGCAGTATTTGCGGCATATTTATGCTGTTACGTCTAAGGACGGGGGCGACACCTGGACTTCCCCATTTGACCTCACCAATGAAAATTATTCGTTCGACCCCGGATTGTTGGAGCTGGAAGAAGTGGTCTTCCCTTCCGTCGCCCGGTTGGTTGATGATAAATTGCATGTCATTTATCAGTTCGATTTTGAACCGGGTTTGTCCGTTCAAGGCGATGGAGATCCAGCTTTTAATAATTTCATTGGCTATCTCGGCGTAGATGTGGAAGACCTTGGTGTAGCAAGTTCGGTCAAGTCTGTCCCTCCCAGCGATTTTGCGATGCAGCTTTCCCCTAATCCAGCCGCTTCGCAGGTGCGGGTCAGTTTTGATTTGCCAACAGCCGCCAAAACCAGTGTGACCCTGTTGAATGCCCTTGGCCAACAATTGCTCCACCGCGAATTGGGCGACCAGACAGCAGGAGCTTTTTCCACCCAACTCGACTTGAGCAACTTAAGCAGTGGTATTTATTTTGTAAAACTAACGGCAGGGGAGGTGGCGGCCACCCAGCGGGTGGTGAAGCGGTAATAACTTTGAAGCAAATTGTAAAATTCTAATTTGAAAAAATAACCTATTCTCCATACGGGTCATATAGTTTTTCAAACCTTTAGGATTGCTTCCCTCGGACGTTCAGAATTACTAATGTTCTGTGTCGGTCACCGGATCGGCACAGAACATTTTCCCCCATAGAAAAACCTCCCACCTATTTTATTATTCAAAGTGTTTGATAAATCTATCAACTGTCACAGCCACACATTGGGCCTGACTTTTTTATTGAGCATGGTTTGCTATCTTGGTGTCTTATTTTAATATTGTTCCTAAAGTTTATAATAAACCAATCCTTAATATGCCAACTCGATCTCTCCACTTTTCAAGTGATATTTCCATCAAGATTTTCTTATTATTATTTTTATTCGTCCCAAGTCTCGGATTTGGCCAATTGTTGTTTAGTCCTAAAAATCTGATCATTAAAGGCCATGCAGAATCTTTTTCTGCTAAGCCATTCGACGTGGACAATGACGGAGATTTGGATGTTTTAGCGGCCTTGTACCTGGACAACCTCCTTGTTTGGTACGAGAATCTGGACGGCAACGGCAATTTTGACAAACAGAAAATTATTTCAACTGACCATGACTTCCCAAGGATAATTGAAACTGCCGATTTGGATGGTGATGGAGATGAAGACCTGATTGTAGGATCAAATGACTTAAAATTGGTTTGGTATGAAAACGAAGACGGTAAAGGTTCTTTTGGAAATCAGCAGTCTATCGCTGAAGTGACGTATAATGTAATATCCTTACAAGCCGCCGATATAGATGGGGATGGTGATAAAGACTTGCTCACGCATACAGGAATAGATGTTGTTTGGTATGAAAATGAAGACGGGTCTGGCAATTTTGGCTTAGAAAAAAAAGTATCCACAACAATATTGACTCAAATCAAATCTGTGTCTGCAGGCGATTTGGACGGGGATGATGACCTTGACGTTATAGTTGCTGCTAATTTCAGCAACAAAATGGGTTGGTATGAAAACCTGGACGGCAAGGGGGCTTTTGGGCCTATCAAAACGCTGACCCAACAAAATGACCCACGCTTGGCTTTACCTGCCGACATAGACCAAGACGGTGATTTAGATATTATCGCTGCAGCCAACAACAAATTGTCTTGGTACGAAAACCTTAATGGTGCCGGAAATTTTGGCCAATTGCATATTGTTTCTGACACTGCCAATTTCATAGAATTTGTCAATATTTTGGACGTGGACGGGGATGGTGATTTGGATTTGGCTGCCACTACCCCCGGTAATAAAACTTTCAGTTGGTTCGAAAATGAAGATGGCATGGGGAATTTCGGAGCAGAGCATTTGATTCAAGATTTAGTAAACGATGCAAAATTTATGGTCGGCGGAGATTTCGACGGGGACAGCGACATGGACTTTTTGGCCAGCTGCTATTTCTGTGAAGACAAGATAGTCTGGTATGAAAATGAAGATGGCGAGGGCACTTTTGGTACACTTAATCCAATCTCGGTTCAGGCAGAGGGCCTCACCCATGTACTGCTAACCGACATCAATGGGGATGGAAATACCGATGTATTAACGACTTCCCAAAATGATGACAAGGTGGCTTGGTATGAAAATACAGATGGTGCAGAAGATTTTTCAAAACAAAAAATTATTTCAACCGAGGTAAACGGGTGTTCGCATGCTGTTTCGGCAGATTTTGATGGGGATGGTGATTTGGATATCGTAGCCTCGGCTACCTTTGACCATCAAGTCCTATGGTTTGAAAATGAGGATGGAAAAGGTGAATTTGGTGGAAAACTGATCATAGCCGATACTGTTGTCCAGCCAAAATTTGTAAACGCCACCGACATTGATGGGGACGGTGATCTGGATGTATTAGTCGCCGCTTCCGGAGAGGATAAAATACTGTGGTATGAAAATGAAGATGGTGAAGGTACTTTTGGTAATAGGCAGACAATCGCTTCGGGCATTAATGGGGTGAATATCGTTTACACTGCTGATTTGGATGGCGACGGATTGAAAGATGTCGTTTCTGGTTCTCTAACTGATTACAAAATTTATTGGCAAAAGAATGAAAATGGCTTAGGGAGCTTCACTGTCCCCCAATTGGTTACTGATCAAGCAAAGCTCGTGTACCGAATTGAGATCGTTGACCTGGATTCTGACGGTGATCTGGATTTTGTCTGTGTTGACCGACTTGACAATAAAGTGCTTTGGCTGGAAAATGTGGATGGCTTGGGAAATTTTGGCGACCCTATCGTTCTTTTTGACCAGTCAGGACTCAGGGTCAGAGCGCATACTTTTGATGTTGATTCGGATGGCGATTATGACATTATCTTTGCCATAGAGGGTCAGCTTTACTTAAAATGGTTAGAGAACGAGGATGGGCATGCTACTTTTGGCCCATTTCTCCAAACTTCGGCAGAGAGTTCTGGCATAATGCTGTCTGACGACTTAGACAAAGATGGTGATCTCGACCTGATAGGCACTTCGACGGATGAAGTTTTCTGGTTCGAGAACTTTCTGGGACAACCTGTTTTATCTGGTACTTGCTATTTCGACCAAAACGAAAATAAACTGCGAGACCCGAATGAAATAGGCCTGCTCAATCATCCAGTTGCCATTAGTCCGGAAGCCCAATTCAGCTTTACCAATGCACAAGGCGAATACAAATTTGTAGTCGAACCTGGTGATTATACCATCTCCGCACAACCAGCATTTCCTTGGCAGCTTACCAATGACTCGCCCACGTACGATGTATCCTTATCCTTGCAAAATCCACTCGTCACGGATTTGGATTTCGGAATGACCCCAGTGCAAGAAATAAAATCTATATCGGCGACCCTCACCACTGCAACGACTCGCTGTGGTTTTCAGGTGCCCTTTTGGGTTAGTTTCGAAAATACAGGAACCACTTTTTTCTCAGGATACATTGCGCTCGATGTCGACCCTTTGACGACTTTTATTTCTGCTGTGCCGCCGCCAGATTCGGTAGAAAACAGTACTCTGTTTTGGCGCTACGAAGACCTACCTCCTTCCTACTCAAAAAACATCGACCTGATCATCCAAGTGCCAAATGCCGATTTTATCGGTGATACTCTTTTTTATTCGACCACCACGTATATCGAAGATGGTCAAGGTGTTCTGCAAGAAAATGAGCAGAAAGAACATTATTCCATCATTTCCTGCGCCTTCGACCCCAACGATAAACTGGTTCGCCCCGAAGGCATCCAAGATCCAAAATACACCCTATTTGGAGAAGAGTTGGAATACACGGTGCGCTTTCAAAACACTGGTACGGATACCGCCTTCACCGTCCGCATCGAGGATCAATTGGACACCGATTTGGATTGGGCCACCTTCCGCCCTATTGCTGCTAGTCATGACTTTGAAACCAGGCTATACGCCAATGGCTTAGTAGAATTTTTATTTAATAACATCCTCCTTCCTGATAGTACAGTCAACGAACCCGCCAGCCATGGCTTTGTGAAATATCGCATTCAACATTTAGCTAACCTACCGGAAAACACTGAAATCAATAACACCGCAAATATCTTCTTTGACTTCAATCCACCCATCCAGACCAATTCAACTTTGAACACCTTGGTTTCTGAACTGCCTACCGGTGTGGACGACCCAATCCGGGAAATCAAAGTAACAGCCTACCCAAACCCTTTTAATGAATTCACCACTATCCAGATCAGCGGTTTGCCATTTAACACAGGTATGAATTTACAGCTTCACCATAGTAGTGGGCAATTGGTCAAAAGTTTTGAGTTAGGGGGGCGTTCCAGTTTACTCATCAGCAGCGAGAATCTGCCAACTGGGCTTTACATTTATTCAATCACTGGCCCTTCGGGGATAGATTTGGCACGTGGGAAGTTGGTGAAGCAATAGATGCCAAGTGATCCGAATAGCATTCGGCCCGGAATTAATGAAGTTTGATTCATCGCTACATGAGCTATTTTATTCAAACATGAGCCATCACCTACAACAACTTCACCTGTTCAAAAAAACGTTTCCGATAACTGGCTCCGACCGGGATTTCTTTTTCTCCAATATATATCATATTTCCATTGATACTTTGGATGTATTGAAGTCCAACAATAAAAGACCGGTGCACGCGCATGAATTTATCAGTGGGTAATTCTTCTTCCATTTTATTCATGGTTTGATTGGTCACATATCTTCGTTCGGCAGTGTGGATTGCAACATATTCCCGCATGCTTTCCACATACCATATTTCATCCAACGCCACCTTTTCCATTTTATAATTGGTGCGGACAAAAAAATGATCGGCCGATTTTTCCGCAGTCTCTTCCGTTATTTTAGTGGGTTGGTTTATTTCTTCCGAGGGAGGGGGATTTTTAAGGTTTATTATTTCTGTGCACTTATTGACCGCCTGTAAAAACCGTTCGAAAGAAAAGGGTTTCACCAAATAATCGGTAACGTCCAATGCAAAACCTTCCACCGCATATTCCCGGTAGGCCGTGGTCAAAACCACCTGTGGTTTTTCTTTTAAAACTTTTAATAGTTCCAGCCCGGTAAGGTCGGGCATTTGAATGTCCAGAAATAATAAATCAATTTTATTTTCTTGTAAAGCAGCGATGGCCTGCATGGCATTTTCACAAGCAGCTATTAATTTTAAATGGGGCAATTTATCAATATAGGCAGCCAATAATTTTAAGGCTGGCCGTTCATCGTCAACAATGAGGCAATTATATTTCATGGGTTGGATAATTTAATGGTTAAATCCACCGAAAATAAATCAGCTTCTTTTTTTATGATTAAATTATGTCGCTCGGGAAAAATTAAATTTAACCGATCCCTAATATTCTCCAACCCTACCCCGCCTTTTTCTTTTTTCCCATTTATTTTTTTTAGGGAATTAGCAATATGGAAATCCAAGATCCCATTTTCCATTTTTAATTCACTTTTTAGCCAACCATTTTCAGTATCTTCTAAATTACCGTGTTTAAAGGCGTTTTCAAAAAAAGGGATGAATAACATGGGGCTAATAAAAGCATTGGAAACATTTCCTTTTATTTTAAAATCAATATTCAATTCACCTTCTTTTTTCAATTGTTGCAAATCAATATAATTTTTTAAATAATTAATTTCCGCACTCAATTTCACTTGTTCACTTTTACAATCGTACAACATATAGCTCATCATATCAGAGAGCTTTAAAATCATTTCCGGCGCTTTTTTCGATTCGGTAAATGACAGGGAATAAATGTTGTTCAGGGCATTGAACAAAAAATGCGGATTGACTTGGGCTTTTAAAAACCGTAGTTCCGCTTCCAGTTGATGGGTTCTGAATTCTGTTTCCAATTCACGTTTTTTAAACCAATTATCAATAAGCCTTAATGGGATAGAAATTAGCAGAAAAAAGGTACCACTCAAAAACATACTTCCAAAATAGGTAGGTGTAAAAGTTTTTTCCACCCCCAATTGCATTTCCACGACCAATCCCCAGCCAACAAAAAAACGGATTACAGAAGTGGCGGTCAGCAACAAAAAGACCCCGATAGCATATTGAACATATTTTTCCTTTTCAAAATATTTCGGCAGCAGAAAAAATAAATGGCCATAAACCAGTATTAAAAAACCGCAAACGTTGACGGCCATTGCTGTGATAACCACCACTCGATCCGGTATAATTTCGTTTAGGACGAATGCGATTAAAGTGGTCAGTAACAACCAAAACACCAAGTGAACGGCCACTGTCCATTTTCTGTAATTTGTTTTTTCCCCCATCGACAGGTATTGGTTTAGGGGGGGTAAGGTACAGATTTTATTCCCTGCCGACTTGGCCTTTGTTGCAAAATTACCCTTAACACTATGGGCTATTCGGAATTATTTGCCAACAAACTGATTTCTCCCACCAGTACAGGTAACCCTTCAACGAACTGCTTTTGAGTACTCCTAACATGATTCATGGGAAGAATCCCCCTGTTCGTGGGCTTGATAGACCCGTCTGCGAAAAAGATTTTCTGTAGCCTCCTCTCCATTCTATTCTTGTCTCACAAAAAAATATGGTATGCAACTGATCCGCCCGATTCTTCTTCGCTTGCTTTTATTTTCCTGCGCCTTTGTCCTGTCTCAAGGGCTATCTGCAACAACTTTTACTTTTAATGCGGTCTTAGGAGGTGCCTGGACCGACGTGACAAAGTGGACACCCGGTTACCCGGGGACAACCATTGGGGCGGCTCATGAGGTCGTTATCTCAGGAACGTTTGGAATTTGTAATGTCAATGTAAATGTCACCATAGAAGGCACAATGACGACTAATTTTGCCTTGCAAGTGAATAGCGGTAAAACGCTGACCATTGACGGAGGAACTTTCACAAATAACTCCAATGTGGACATTGACGGTGATTTGAATATCCTGAGTGACGGGACTTACAACAATGATGGGAATACCGATATCAATTCAGGAGGGCTATTGACCAATGGGGGAACATTCAATAGTAGTGGTACGCTTGGCTTGAATTCTGGGGGTGTTTTTCAGTTAGATAGCATTTTTACGATAACCAGCAGCACACTGAGTAATGATACCATTAATATCAACGTAACCGGAACCTGAAAATCAACAATAGCAGCAGTCTGACCAATAGTGGAACGATAAACCTTGATGGTGATCTGAGAATTAATTCCAATAGCACATTGACCAACACTGGTACACTCGACTTAAATTCGGGTGGATTGTTGTTTCTCAACTCGGCCAATGCTACCTGGCCAGTCTTCAGCTGGAACGGTGGAACACTCAAAATCAGCAGCAATTCGGATATCGATATGACAGGGTTAAAATAATCCCTAGTGGAGGAACGCTTGAGATAGTTGGCATCCTAAATATTACCAGGGTATTGACCAACCAAGTACATTGACCAACACAGGAGAAGTAAACATTGAAGAAGGATTAATCAACTCTGGTACATTGACCAATACAGGTGTACTGAATTTAAATTCGGGGGGAGAGTTGATATTGAAAACAAACCCAGCTTCATTGCCTGGCGGCACTTTTAATTGGAATAGTTGGAGTAGGTTGACTATCGGCGATTTGAGCGAGATGACTTTGTCTGGCGCTTTGACCATCGAATCAGGAAGGACTTTAAGGGTGAATGGAACTTTGAAATTAAATGCCGCCCTGACAAATAACGGCGTTTTAGAACTTAATTCAGGGGAGAATTGATTTTAAACACAAACCCGGCTTCATTGCCCGGTGGCATATTTTATTGGAATAGTGGAGGTACCGTAACTATTGGATCTTCGGGCATTTTAACCTTGATAAATAATTCATTGACAATAAAGTCTGGAAGGACATTAAAGGTGGAGGGTGAAGTAAAGATAAATTCAAGTGGGATTTTGATTGTCAAAGGCACATTGGATAATATCTTTGGTACAGTTGATTTAAATTATGGTGGTGAACTGATATTGGACAAAAACCCTACTTACAATATCCCAGGTGGTAACTTTAACTGGAATACCGGAAGCACCTTAACCGTTGGTCCAAATGGTCATTTAACAGTTTCCAGTTCAACGACGGTCCCATCAGGCGCTACCCTTCAAGTGGATGGTACTATGCAAATCAATAGCGCCGCTTTAACCAACAATGGGACTTTGACTAACAATGGAAATATTAAAAATTTTTATTTTTTAAGGAATTACTCTGGAGCCATTTTGAACAACTATGCCACATTAAACAACTATAACGGCGGCACCATCAATAATAGCCAAAGCACCATCAATAATTACAGTGACTTGAACAACCAAGGTGAAATAATAAATCGAGACAATAGTGATTTCAACATCGAGAATAACGGTACACTGACAAACAATGGAACATTTGACAACTATTCAGGTGGGGATGTTGCAATAAATAGTGGCGGCACATTTACCAACAATGGTACCATCGACAACACGAGTACGATTAATTTGAATGCAGGTGGTGAACTAATTCTAAATACAAACCTGGCTTCTTTGTTTACTGGTTTTTTTAATTGGTTGGCTGGTGGAAATGTAACCATTGGCAGCAGTGGGGAATGGACCATTTCAAGTCCATTGGCCATTGAACCGGGGAGTACGTTACAGGTGGACGGGGTGCTAATCAATGAAAACATCTTGACCATCAATGGGGTTGTAGAAAATAACGGAACATTCACCACAGCCGGTTATTTGATAAATGGAACGGGCAGTATCAATGGGAACATCGTCAACAGAGGCACCCTCTCCCCCGGTTCGTCTCCCGGCTGCTTTACCGTTAATGGTGATTTTGAAGCAAATGGCTCAAGTACCCTTGAAATAGAATTAGCGGATGGCAGCCCTTGTATTGATTATGATCAAATCATCGTAAATGGCGATGCAGCTATCCGTGGCAACATCAACATTTCTTTTCCATCCGGCACTCCTTCTGCCTCAACCTTCACCATTTTGACCGCAACGGGAAATAAGATTGATAACGCACCAATCATCAACTGGCCAGCAGGTTTCATGGGGACCGGGGCTTTTGTCGGGGACGAGTACCAGGTTTCTTTCGCCTTGCTCCCGGTCGAGTTGGTCTTTTTTCAAGCTAACAAAAGAGATGAAAACTCAGTCGAATTAAAATGGCTAACCGCCTCCGAACAAAACAACCGGGGCTTCGACATCCAGCGCTCGAACGATGGCGCAGAGTGGGAAAACATCGGCTTTGTGGAAGGCGCCGGCACAACCACCGAAGAACGGCATTATTCATTAATCGACCGCCCCAATGCTTCCGGCATTTTTTATTACCGCCTCCGGCAAATGGACTTTGATGGAAAATCGGAATTCTCGCAGGTGCGTTTGGTGAAGCTGGAAAATGTAGATGCTGAATTTAAAATATTTCCCAACCCAGCTACCTCTTTTATTAATATTCAATTGGAAAATAAGTGGGAAGGAGAATTGACCCTTCTCTTGTTGAATTCAATCGGGCAAACAGTGTATGCAGAAAAAAGAAGGAAACCAGACGAATTTGCCAATTGGACAATTGATTTATCTAATTTCTCCAATGGTATTTACCAAGTGATTATTTCTGATGGAAAAAACAACTTGGTAAATTCGGTGATAAAAAGGAAAAACTGATTTGCAGATCAAGGGCTTTCACTTAAAAATTGGAGTGCCGAGCAGACTCC
This sequence comes from Saprospiraceae bacterium, assembly GCA_041392505.1. Classification (GTDB taxonomy): domain Bacteria; phylum Bacteroidota; class Bacteroidia; order Chitinophagales; family Saprospiraceae; genus UBA6168. Next base: position 107,155 of record JAWKLX010000018.1, read on the forward strand.
TGCAAAAAGTCTTGAAAATGCTCCGGCCCGCATAAAAAGGTGTTTTTGGCCCCTTGAGTGACATCAGTTAGCAAACTAATATCACTTTTTCAGCGCTCTACTGAAACTTATCCACCGCTTCGCAAGTTGTTAAGCGATGCGAAAATCCAAAGAAAAAATCTTCACCGCCTACCAGGCTTTTATGGTTGCCATCCTGGCGATCCTCCAATTTACCATCGTCCTCGATTTCATGGTTCTGTCGCCGCTGAGCGCCATCTTGCTCGACGAGATGAACATCACTACGGCACAATTTGGGTTGGTTGTTTCGGCGTATGCCTTTAGTGCGGGGGCATCGGGGCTACTGGCGGCTGGCTTTGCTGACCGCTTCGACCGGAAGAAGCTACTGCTGTTTTTTTATACTGGATTTATCATTGGCACTTTCCTGTGCGGCATTGCGCCGAGCTACCATTTGTTGTTGGCGGCCCGTGTGGTCACCGGCATTTTTGGTGGGGTGATCGGAGCCGTGAGTTTTGCCATCATCACTGATTTGTTTGAGCTAAAAATCCGGGGACGCGTGATGGGTTTCGTACAGATGGCCTTCGCCACCAGCCAAGTTTTGGGGATTCCCATCGGACTTTACCTCGCCAATTTGTGGAACTGGCACGCACCTTTTCTGCTCATTGTTGGGGTAAGTATTTTTGTCTACGCTGCCATTTTCATCAAAATGAAACCAGTTAATGCACATTTGGCGCTGCAAACGAACCACTCGCCGTTCCGGCATTTGACGAAAACCATTTCTCAGAAACGTTACCTCAAAGGCTTTGGTGCTACTACTTTATTGGCCACGGGCGGCTTCATGCTCATGCCATTTGGTGCAGCCTTTGCCGTCAACAATCTTGGTATTACCATGGAAGAACTGCCTTTGATCTACGTAGCGACTGGTGTTGCGTCCATGATCGGTGGCCCGTTTATCGGCAAGCTGACGGATAAGATAGGCAAGATGAACATGTTCGTTATCGGGTCGGTGCTTTCCATGGTGTTGGTATTGTATTACACCCATTTGGGCGTTACCCCGTTGTGGTTTTTGATCATTGTCAATGCGGTCCTATTCCTCGGCATCACCGCCCGCATGATCTCTTCCTCGGCCCTGACGACCGCCGTGCCGGAGCCCGCCGACCGGGGCGCATTTATGGGTGTCAATTCTTCCGTGGCACAAATCGCAGGTGGCATCGCTTCCGCTTTGGCGGGCATGATCGTTTTCCAAACAGAGACCGGGCACATTGAGCGCTACCCCGTCCTTGGCTACATCGTGGCGGTAACCATGATTATCACCATGTGGATGATGCACCTTATCAATCAAGATATTATACAACGACAAAAAGAGGAGGCGACTACGCAATTGTCAGTGGAAGGGGAAGAAGTTCTAGGAGGAGTGGAGGAAAAATCGGCAGCCCTGTAGAGTAGCTACCAGATATTGGGAAAACGATCTGATTCTGCCTACCCAACCAATACCTTTTCACCCTGCTTTGATAACCGTTCCATGCCCCGCTCCACCCAAATCGCATATTCTTCATATTGGGCATTTCCTTCTAACAGCAATTGAAGTGATTGGAACGCTGCCAGTTTATCGTTGCGGTTCCCGATGATGTTTTTGAGTGCCGCTAATATTTCCCATAAAACACTGTCTTTCAAACCCCTGTTTTCGAGGAAATAAGTCGTCGGGTTGAGGAAATGGCTGGCCAGTTTGAGGTTGCCCATTTCATAAAAAACAATGACCCGAAACACCATGGCGCTTGCCTGTGTGTAAACCCCAACCGCTTTGCCCGCTACCTTTTCCTTTAGCTCGGTATTGTCCTTTGCTTCCAAACAGGTGTTGAGCCAGTCGAGAGCGCTATCCAATTTGTTTTTGAGAAAAAAGGAAATGGCCATGTTGTAGGAAATGCCCAACGACCGCTCGAAAGGGATAAAAATGCCGTACTTGTCCAGCATCCGTTTGACCATTGGCGCCAGCAAAATGATTTTCCCATATTCTTTTAAATGGAAAAAAAGAATGATTTCCTGCCCGGTGATGGTACTTTGTTTTTGGGCCGCCGCATAAAAATTTTTGGGCTTTATTTGTTTCGCCTCCTCCAATTTTTGTTTGGCCTTTTCAAAATCACCGATCCTGATGCAAGCATTGAGGTAGTTGATGAGCGTGCCCAAATACCGCGGCAGGTTTTCCACCAACATCGTCCGCTCCTGCTCGAAGTGCTCCATTAATTTCTTGGAGGCAAGCCATGCGTTCGGGTAATCCTTTTTCGCATTGAAGCCCAATTGTTCCAGCAAATAAAAATACGCCTTGCCTTCAAAAGAATGGATGTCCTGAATACTACGCTCTGCTGTTTCGGACAACGGAAAAGCCCCTTGAGACAATTTGCCCACCCTCCTTTTTGAAAAATAGGACTCGTACGTATTCAAGAGCTCAAATTCTTCCGTTATCAACTCGATCCTTTCATTGCAGGCTGCCTGTTCGGTTTGCAGGAGCTGTACCACATCCTTGGTTTTATATTGCCGGATAATCCGCCGTTGCAACAATGAAATTTCCAGAAACTGAAAATGGAGCTGGTTGTCCACCGCTATCTTTTTGGCTTTTTCGATCCGGGCAAGCCCTTGTTTCAGTAGCCCCCGGTCCATGAGGGTCTGAATTTCGTCAATCATTTGCGACAGCTCGCCCCTGACCGTTTTGACCGAACCGTGGGTCAGGCTTTCCAAAATCTGGTTGTAGAGTTGGGTTTTTAGACTGGGCAAGGTGGAGGCAGGAAATTGCTTAGCAGCCTGTTTTTTATAATCCTTGATCTGCCCCGCAGTTCTTGGCTGATCAATTGGAACAGGGCCACTTTGTTGGAATCCTTGCCATTGAGGTGTTGGCGGGCATACTTGACATATTGGCTTTTTTCCTTGGCGGAAAGGGATCGGATGAGGTTCAGAAGGCTGTCCATACAGAAAGATTGTCGGTATTTGGTTGTTGTCCTGCGGTCAGGATATTAATGTAAAACAAAAATCGGTACAGCCTTAAAGAGTTGGGAATTAGCAGATTGCACAAAATTTATTGGCTTGTAGAATAAAAAAACAAACTTTCTTTAAAGTCAAAAAATTTAGTGCGGATGAAAAATGTCTGCATCTTTGTCTCATCAAAACAAACAGATAAAAAATTCAAAACATGAAGCCAATTTTCTCATCCTTTCTTTTTTCTGTTTTACTCTTTTGTTCCTGCGGGGAAATGACTCTTGAACCAGGCCAGGCCGTGGTAAATGTCCAAGACACCAAGGACGCCAAGATCATTTCTTCCACCAACAAATTGGCCAACCTAATCCCGGATGACGGCCAGTCGCTCATCATCATTGAAGACGTGGACACCGCCTTGTACGTTGTCGCCAACGGGGACACATTGGGCGTTTGTGATGCCGTGTACCACGACCCGTCCGTTCCTTGGGGTGACGGCAAAAATGTGATCGTGGTGAAAGACAACATGGCCTATTGTTTCACCGTCACCATCAACAAAGATGGAAAGGAAAGCCTCACCTCGGTCGCCCTGCCCATCGATGGAAAAGCAACGGTCAACGATCTGCCCAACAACCAATGCGGTGTGCGGAACATGGGCTTCGATGATGGCAGTACCCACGAATTCGATTTCGGTGGAGGCCTGATCGAGTAACTTCTTAACGCTAAGTTGGAACCCCAGAAAATTGAGCGGTCAGGCAGCCGCAGGGTAATTGGCATGCCTGAATGAAACATGGAAACCCATTCGAATTGAATTTTCCCGCAGCGTACGCCAAGTTTTCAACGCCAACTCTGCGCTACTCAGCGCAAAACTTAGCGAACACAGCGGGAAACCTGATCGGAAACATTAGCTTATTTAAATCCTGAAATAACCAAAACACCCAAATTGAAAACAAGACCACCCTCCGCCCTCTAATCAAGAATCATGATTCCTTTTTACCGAATTTGACGACCAGACGATTTCCCACCACAACCCACCACCACACATCGGATACATCCAATTTAACTGAACTATTTTTCTGAGAGATGAGAGCAAAGTGATGAGTGATAGGAGACGAGTTATGAGTGCCCATGTGCATTCTGAATTCAGCTCTCTTCACTTAGCACTCGACTCTCTGCATTCTCCTTAACCATTCAAAATTTTCAAACATGTATTCGAACCATTTTAACCTTCAGCCAAAAAATCAGGGCGGCGTTTCAGCGGCCCACTGTCAGCCTACTTCACCAAACTGCGGAATCGCTGCCAGCTTATTCAACCCATTTTCTAAAAACCTTTTTACCATGAAATCAGTCAACACTTTTTCCATCATCACCCTGTTTTTACTCACCTTTTTGTTCATTTCAAATTTTCAGGCTTCGGCACAAGTACGGGAGCCGTTGAAAAACAACCCGGCCCGAACCGCTGCGCAAGATGTCCAGATCATTTCCCCTTTTGCGGTGTCAGCCGCCAAGAAGAACTTGTCATCCACAGTCAGCGATGCCACTCATTTGCAACTAAACGTTGACCAATTAGGGGCAGCGTTGAAAAGCCAACCAAGGGAATTCATTTTTGAAGTCCCCCAAAAGAACGGCAAGCCGTTGCAGGTGCTTTTGCAAAAACAAAACATCCTGTCTGCTGACTTCGCCGTAACCGACCAGAATGGAGTGGTGCAGCCTTTTACCCCCGGCGACTATTTCACTGGCTACGTGCTTGACCGTCAGTCTATTGACGAAACCAACATCGCCGCATTGAGCATTGTCGACAATGAAGTGATGGCCATGATGAACGTGGACGGTAAGAACCTCGTGTTGGGTGCCATCAAAGATGGCCTCAAAAGCAAATCAACTGAATATGTCTTGTACGACGACCACGACCTGCAACTCGTCAACAGCTTTACTTGTGGCACTGATTCTAAAAAACACAATCTTGGCACTTCGCACATCGGCAACTCATCGGTTGAAAAATCACTAAGTAGCAATAACATCGTTCGGGTACAATTCGAGGCAGACAACCAAATGTTCCTCGACTTTGGGAGCAGTATTGCCAATGTGAGTAATTACATCACTGGGTTGTTCAACATGGTCGCTACGATTTATCACCATGAAGAAATCGTAACCCAAATTTCCCGAATCGTAGTGTGGAATGTGGCCGACCCTTACAACATCGTGGCTGGCACCAACAGCGGCGACGTGCTGAACGCCTTCAGAGCCAGAAAAAACACAGCGGGCATTACGGGCGACCTAGCCCACCTATTATCCACGAAGCCACTTGGACACGGAGGCATCGCTTGGGTGGATGTGCTCTGTCATGGCGAAACTGGCGTGCGCACTGCTTACAGCAATATTTCCACGACCTTCAATAACTTCCCATTGTACTCTTGGACGATTGACGTGGTCACCCACGAAATGGGGCACAACCTTGGTTCACCACACACCCACGATTGCGTGTGGGGCCCTGCCAACAACCAGACCCTTGACAATTGTTTTGCTCCTTCTGGCGGTTGCGCCCCCGGCCCAGCCCCCGTCAATGGTGGAACGATCATGAGCTATTGCCACCTGACAGCGGCAGGTAAAAATTTCAACCTAGGTTTTGGAAACGAGCCAGGCGACCTGATCCGCAGCCGGGTGAACGGAGCGGCCTGCCTAAGCAAAGCTATGCTCGACTGCGATAGTGCAACACCTATTAATTGTGGTGAAACAGTGAATGGCACTAATAAATTTGGTACAAACAACGTCACCACTTACGGTTGTAATTCTTGGAAAGAATCGGGAAAGGAAAAAGTGTACGTCCTGCAAACTACCGAACCGGGCACCATCACGGCCACCTTGTCAAATGAGACAGCCGACCTTGACATCATCATCTTGGATGCTTGCAGCGAAAGCAACTGTTTGGCCCAAGGTCTTACTTCCGTATCCGTACCCAATGCTTCGGCGGGCATGTATTTCATCGTAGTTGATGGGTACAACGGCGCCGAGGGCAATTTCACCTTGTCAGTCAATTGTAGCGGCTACTGTTTTACAACAGGTTTAACAAACTACGAATTCATCAACCGGGTAGAGATCGGCAGCTTGGATAATATCTCAGGCAACAACTATGGCTACGGCGATTTTACCAACATGGGTCCGCAAGTTCAAAGAGGCGGTACTGCACCTGTGACGTTGACACCGGGTTTCATCGGTGGCAGCTACAGCGAAGCATGGCGCATTTGGATTGACATCAACCAAGACCAAGATTTTGACGATGCGGGCGAATTGGTTTTCTCCGGCGGACCATCAGCGGCTGCCGTAAGTGGAACGATGAACATTCCATCTTCTGCCACGCTCGGTAAAACAAGGATGCGGGTAGCTATGCGGTATTTCAGCGCCCCCAACGACTGTGGTACTTTCTCTGGCGAGGTAGAGGATTATACGGTTGAAATATTGCCTTACTGCCCATCTCATGGGACTACTAAATACGAATACATCAACAAGGTGGAAATCAAAGATTTTACAAATGCCTCTGGCAATAACAATGGGTATGCGGATTTCACCTCCCTGCCAGCCATTGATTTGATCAAAGGGGAAATTGCCCCCATCACATTGACTCCCGGCTTTAACGGTAGCGCCTATCCAGAAAAATGGTCGGTTTGGATCGACTACAACAATGACTTCTATTTCGATGACGTCAAAGAGCTGGTTTTCTCGACCACCGTTGGTGAAACGGGAGTCGTTGAGGGAGCCTTCCAAGTAGCTGCCGGTGCCCCGACCGTCGCAACCAGAATGCGGGTAGTTTTGTACTACGGCAGTTCCCCATCCGCTTGCAACGAACATTTTTATGGCGAAACCGAAGACTACCTCGTGAACTTGATCCCATTTTGCGCCTCATCCGGCAATACGAATTATGAATATATCCAAACAGTCGGTATCGGAAGCCTGCTGAACGACTCCGGAAATGACGGAGGTTACGCAGATTACACGGACCTTTTCATGGAAGCTTCAGCAGGCGCTCCGACCGGATTGGTGTTGGTTCCCGGTTTCACCGGAGGTGAGTACAACGAATACTGGCGGGTATGGATTGATTTCAACCAAGACCGGGTATTTGAAGCTGCCGAGCAGGTATTTCAGGCTGGCCCCAGCAGCGACTTGGTTTTTGGTTCTTTCATCATCCCCGAAGCAACTCAAACAGGCAAATACGGACTGCGGGTGGCCATGCGCTATGGCACTTACCCCAACCCTTGCGGCAACTTTGGCAGCGGCGAAGTAGAAGATTACAAAATCCAAATCCAAGAAAGTGACGGTGGCGATTTAAGCGGAGACATCAATGACCGCAGCAATAGCCTGGATCTCAATGCCAACAATTCAGCAGTAGTAACAGACATCCGTCTTTTCCCTAACCCTGCCAAGACGTTGGTCACCATCCAATGGAACGAAGTGCAGCCAGTCTCTGGCCAGCTCATCAGCGCTACGGGCCAAACGTTGTTAACCTTCGGCCAAGACAATGTCCCGGCAAATTTGGATGTAACCAGCTATCCAAATGGACTTTATATGTTGCAAGTAATGACCGCAGACAAGGAAATGATAACGAAGCGGTTGGTGAAGGTGGATTAGCATTTTATTTTCCCGACCCCGGAAACCCGCCCCGCAGCTTTGCTGCGGGGTATTTTTTTTTGCTCAAATCACCTGCTCCTTAATAAACCCCAAATACCCCCTCGGCCCTGCTTCTTTCCGCCATAGCTGCGCCGATTTGAGCAAGCGGCTGAAGCACATGGTATAAAATGCAGCCAAGGAAGAAATGGGTATCCCCGCCGGGGCACAATTAGGGTTGTTGATAAAAGGGGCATCTTCCCCGGTTTCTTCCCGTTCCTCAATTACGTTGAGCAGTTCATCGATCAATGCCTGCCGCCGTTCGGAAGAGGTCTCAGGTTCTTCGGGTGATTTGCCCTGACTTATTTGTTTGTAGTAATCTTTCAGTTTTTCGTAAGCAAATTCCACATCCTTGTCATTCAAAGAGCGGAATTCTTCCCACAGCTCGAGTACCGTGGTTTCGACGCTGTAGAGGAAGGGGAGGAAATAGTCTGGTGGCTGAGTCATAATTGAAATTTGTTAAGTTGTTACAATCTGAATACCGTGTAATTTAAATTTGCTTTAATTTTTCCCCTGCAAGTGGGCCGGTCGATTCACCTCGCCTTGAGGCATGAGACTGCTCGGCCCAACGGGATTAAGGGGCGGCGTCGTCCTGATGCATCGGGACGACGCCGCCCCTTAAAATCCCTTGAGGAGCACCCCGAAGCAAGTTCGGAGCACGCTGTCCGGGCGTTGCCAAAAGAGCGACTTTTCCTGCTCCGCATTTTTTAAACATACTTAAATTACACGGTACTGAATGACCAATTAGGCCGCAAAATATTCAATTATCATCAAAACTGCCCCGGTTTCCTCTTCAACAAGGCAGTCGTAAATCAACTTTTTTCAAAATAAAAGCGCTTGCCGGGGTTACGTGATTTCCCGCCAAGCGCTTTATTTTTAATCAATTATTCGGAATCGGAAAAGTGTCAGGACTCAACCACCTCGTACAGCCCACTTTTCACCCGTTCTTCAAAATCCTCCCGTGCCACTGGCATTTTTCGGTTGAGGCTAATGATCCGGATGGTAATCCGTTGCGGTGTCTCACTAATCACTTTTACTTTGATAGTTCTTTCCATGGTGAATTGGCTTATTACTATTATTGGTAATTATTGCATTTAAAGTAGTTGAACTAAGAAACGCTGGCCTCGACAAAATTTTTGCCGTTCCATTTGCCCAACCAGATCACTTCCTTTCCCACATCTTGGTAATGTTTGTAAGTGGAGATGGCCGCATCTTTTTCTCTTCGGAACATCGTGATGTTGTTTGGATGATTTTTTATAGTGAAATAATACATGCCTTCACTATAATCAAATCCTTTGCTACTTCGTCTCATAATAATTAAATTTTAAGCTTAAAAATGAAATTTGAGTAAAGGCAGGGCAACATGCTCGCTACCTTATCTAAGGTTATTGGCGTCAAAATATATGCATCTTGGAAATTCGATTGGCGTTTTGAAAAAGGTCTGTTCTTTATTTAAAGAAGAAATAAAAAAACCTTGTGACGGGTTCCGGCCTTTTATCCAAGCCAAGTTGCAACGTTTACGATTAAGAAATCCATTGGATTAGGAAAAAGGAAATGTCGCTAAATTCAGATTGCGCCTCTCTTTGTACTTCTATAATATTTGGCTATACGCTGAAAAGAGTCTAACTAAATATTTCTACCCATGTCTTTAAAAATGAATAATTTGCTCTTTTAACAAAGCAAATTATTGGGGGGAGACAAATTTGGAATCGAAAATCAAAGTTCTCCGCCTAAAGATGCTGAAACGGTTGTAATGATAATGATTCCTCTAAACATATAAAAACATTTCACGCCTTTTATCAGAATTCTTGCATTTAAAACCAATGGGGCAGCACGGCATTTTGCCAAAACCGTCTGCATCCATTTTCCCTTAAAAATTAGCTCTATTTCCTCAAATTGTTGGAGAACTGGGCTATGTACAAACGCAAAAATGAAAATTGTTGATGGTTGGAAAAGCGCTTCATTGGCACCCGCACGTCAAGTTATCCGCATAGGCCTGCTCTTCCAATTTATACCCTTTTGTATAAGGGTAGCCCCCACCAATACCAAGGTTTTCGGTGCGGATGGTATAAATACAATCAAAGGCAATTATGCTTTCCTTTTCCTTTAAACTGTTGGGATCACAAAATGGGTTGGCGGTGGCGGCGCAACTGGTGGTGGTCATATCGCCAACCACATCTTTTAGGATAAACTTAATATCAACCTCATATTCATCAGCCAGTTTTTGGTCAATGTCAGAGGCATAGCGACCATAGGGCTCGCCCTTCCTTACAATAGAATCTGGATATATCTCGAATTTGTCAATAAAAAAGGAATGGATGGTAGCAACTTTTTTGAATTGCGGATTCTGCTCAAAATCCAAGGAATCAAATTCAGGGGTAAACGATTTATTCTCCTTATCAAAATAGGTGGGAGAAAGCGGCCTCATCTTAGTGTCCACCCAAATTTCGTTGACGAGGTATTCATACCCCATTAAAACCCTACCCTTGCCGATGCCCATTGTATCATACCTGGAACATTTCATCCTTACATCAGCACTCTTCGCCACATAATAAACGCCGGGTTTGCGGGTGCCGGGCAATGGCAATTTGTATTGTTCACTCAATGACCAAACGCCTTCGTATCCACTACAGGGGCAGTATGCCTGTACTTCTGGTATATCCAAATAGGGGGAGTTGAAATTCGCATCATATTCTTTATCGAAAAACAAGGTCAGCGGGTGAGCATTGAGAGGTTGGGCAACGTTTGCACCATGCCTGCTTTTTAAGTAAAAAAATAGGGCTACTGCGCCCAGCAAAATAGTGATTGGCAGTAACAGCAAAAACCAACGACGCAGACCAGCTTGATGAATTTTCAATTGCCCAACTTCCACCTTTAATGCTTCATTTTCGGCAACCGCTATATCCCTTTCTTCCCGAATGGCTTCCCTGGTGAGCAGGCGGTTTATATTTTCAATGGAGCGGATGTACATCCCTTCCGTAGCCGTGCCATAAAGCAATTTGGAAAATTGGCTGGCACTGATGCTTAATGCCTTCGCTATTTCCCCATAGGAGGTGTTGCCAAACTTGGCAGTTGGCTTGCTCCAAGAGCCATATTTTTCTTCCAATTTTTCCAGAAACTTTTCTTGAATGCTCGCCTCCATGCAAAAATGATACGGTGTAAAATTGTGTAAAACAGTATGAAATTCCGCCAAATTAAAATTTTACAGAATTAAGTTTCATTTTTTAAAAACGTTGTTACATACCTTCGTTTTCGTGATGAAAAGAATATTTGCTCCAAATGTAGCACATTCTACCAAACCAGAGGAAACATAGTTTCCACACTTAGCATGGGCTGCACTATTTAAAATGGAAAAGGAGCAGGCCGATCAGGCCAAATTTGTCTTAAACATAAAAACCCGGATTATGAAAAAACAACTACTAGTATTGTTCACTTGTCTGCTCTCGTTACAGGGCATGCAAGTACTTGCCCAAAAAACCATATCGGGCAAAGTGACCGAAAAAGATGGCACTCCCCTGATCGGTGTTACCGTCATGGAAGAGGGGACAAGCAATGGTACGATCACCGATGTGGAAGGCGATTATTCCATTGTAGTCAATGGTGAAAATGCGGTGCTTTCCTTTAGTTACACCGGCAGGGAAACGATCACCCGCCCCGTTGGAGTCAGCCTGGTATTGGACGTTGTGCTGGAGGAAGATGCCAAATTGCTGGACGAAGTGGTCGTCACTGCTTTAGGTTTTGAAGAAAAAGAGGATGAGTTGGGCTACGCCAGTTCCACCGTATCATCGAACACGGTTACTGGTGCCGCTGAGTCCACTATGATCAACGCACTTTCGGGGAAAGCCTCCGGCGTCCGTATTTCCAGAAATTCGGGTGACCCCGGCGCTGGGGCATTTATTCAGATCAGGGGTATTTCGACCATTGACCGCGATGCCCAGCCATTGATCGTCATTGATGGCATCCCAATGAGCAATGATTCACGGGGTTCGCAGGAAGGTTTTGCTGCGCAGTCGAGGTTGAATGACATCAACCCGAACGATATTGAAAGTGTAACCGTGCTCAAAGGGGCATCAGCCGCAGCCCTCTGGGGAACAAAAGCCCTGGGCGGCGTGATCGTCATTACGACCAAAAGTGGCAAGTACAACAACAAATTGTCGGTCAGCTACAAGACCAGCTACTCCCTCGATAAAATCAACCGCCGCTACCCTCAACAAACAACTTTTGGGCAAGGCGACAATGGCGTCTACAACCAACGGTCGAGGGATTCTTGGGGTGACAAGATTGCCGATCGGCCGGGCGGCACCGATGATTTTGACACCGCAGGCGAATTTTATGTCGATCAGGAAGGGAATACCTACTATAAGATTTTAAACAAAAACTCGAAGGAACTTTATAATGACAAAAATTTCGACCTCATTTTCCAGAATGGTCATTTTTGGGAAAACAACCTGAGCGTCACGGGCGGCAATGCCAACAGCACCATTTTTGCCAGTCTCAGCGACATCAACCAAGACGGGATCATCCGCAACAATTCCAATTATCGGCGGACAACTGCACGTGTCAACGCTACCCACTTGTTGTCCGATAAAATCAAAATCAAAGCTTCCACGGCCTATACCAAAAGCAAATCGAACCGGATCTTGCGGGGGGCCAGTTCATCAGGACTGCACCTCGGCCTGCTGCGAACCCCCGTCGACTTTGACAACACTGGTTACCGCGGCGACTATTACGCCAACAGCACCGCTTCGCCCGTTTCGAACCGGCAACGCTCCTATCGAGAGCCGCTGGGGGCAGACGGAACGGCTACTTATAACAACCCATTGTGGACCATCGAAGAGCAAGAAAGTTTGGTGGATGTGGATCGATTTATCGCTTCGTTGGAATTGACCGTTTCGCCCACTTCTTGGCTTGACTTGATCGGACGCGTGGGTTTGGACAAATACTCCGAGTGGCAGCAACAATTCTTCACGCCCGGCTCGGCTTCCGGCTCCTATACTTCTGGTTTTTTTGAAAAAGAACTCGCCCGCAACTCCATTCTCAACATGGATTACATTGCCAAGGCGGGCAAGCGTTTTAATAAAAATTTGAGCGGGAACCTGTTGGTTGGCTTCAATTTCAACCACCGCCAATTGCTGACCGACGGCAGCAGCATCATCAATTTCATCCAGTTTACGGACGTCGCCAGCGGCATTCGTGACATTGACAATGCCCTGCCTGAAAACAGAAGCGTAACCAGCACTTTCGGGCAGGAACGCACGGTTGGGGTTTATTCCTCGGCCAGCCTTTCTATCTACGAAATGCTTTTCCTCAACGCCACCTTGCGGGCAGAATCAGCCTCTACTTTTGGCGATGGGGCCGATAATACTTTCTATTTCCCTTCCGCCTCGCTGGCTTGGCAATTCACCGAATTGGAAGGCCTGGAGAACGACATCCTTTCCTTTGGCAAACTGCGTTTGTCTTATGGAGAGGTGGGCGTTCAGCCTGCCCGTTACAATACGACCAACACGTTTGTGCCGCCCACATTTTCAGACCAATACGGTGGTAATTTGGCAGGCGGACTTTATGGCAACGGTGCCTTCGTGCCCAGCACCCAACGGGGCAGCGGCAACCTCCGCCCGGAACGCAAAAAAGAAATGGAGGTCGGCATGGATTTGCGCTTTTTGCGCAACAAGCTTTCCGTGAGCGGAACCTATTACAAAAACAAAACAGAAGACGTCCTATTGGATTTTCCGATTGCCAATTCTCGGGGAATAACCCGGCTGTACACCAATGGTGCCGAGCTGCAAAACGAGGGTGTCGAACTTGACCTCGGCTACTCCATTCTCAAAAAGAAAGATTGGTCGTGGGACGTGAACCTCATTTATTCTAAAGTGAAAAATGAAGTCACCAAACTGGAAGAGGGTCTAACCATCAACTTGGGCGGACTTTCAGCAGTCAATGCACGGGCATTGCAAGGTTACCCTATCGGTGTACTGTGGGGATCGAGAACGTTGCGGGACGACAGTGGCAATATTGTTTTTGATGAAAATGGCTTCCCTGACCAGGACGAACTGGAAGGTGTCATCGGCGACCCAAACCCCGATTGGCAAGGCTCCGCCTCTACTACCATTTCCTATAAAAATTTCTCCATTTCCATGCTTTTTGAAACGTACCAAGGAGCGGACATCTATGCAGGCACCAAGTCGGTTCTTTACGACCTCGGCACCTGGGGCGCTTCCGCCGAAGAAGCCACTGCTGGCCAAAACTTGCTCGATTTTACTGGCAATGTCATCCTCGCAGGTACGACCTTCCGCGGTAAAATCCACAACTTCGGGGCAGGTCCCGTGGCGTTGACGGAAACCTGGTACAACGCCGACGGCGGCTTTTTCGGCAGCGGCAACGATGAACTTTACATCGAAGACGGCTCATGGACACGGCTGCGGGAACTGACCCTTTCCTACCGCATTAATTCGGAAGGCTTGAAGAAAAATACGGGGATCGGCTCAGCCGAAATTTCCCTGACGGGCAGAAACCTGTTCATCTGGACACCTTTTGAGGGCAACGACCCCGACACCAACCTGCAAGGTGTCAGCGTAGCGAGGGGGATTGATTATTTCAACAACCCCAGCACGAAATCCTACATCGCTTCCCTTTCCGTCACTTTTTAAACATTGAACCTAATCAAAATGAAAAAAGCAATCATCATACTATCATCCATCTTTTGGCTCGCCTCCTGTAGTGAACTCGTGGACGGGCTGAACGAAAACCCCAATAGCCCCACCACGACTTCCTATCAGTACATCCTGACGGGTGCGGAGGTCGGCAACATCGTTTTACAAACTGGAGAAACGGCTCGCAAGGCAGGCATTTTCTGTGGCTACTACACAGGCATCGACCGTCAGCACCTTGGCTTTAGTCAATATGGGGTGACGACCAGCGATTTTGACTCCGAGTGGAACAACGTTTATGTCGATGTGGTGGCCAATGCCATCGCCGCAGAAACAGCCGCTAAAGACGATGGCGTCGAAGGGGTAACATTGGGAATCACCCAAGTTATCAGGGCGATGGCTCTGGGTACGGCTACCTCTCTTTGGGGCGACATCCCATTCGACGAGGCTGGCCAGCCTGACATTGAGGCACCTGGTTTTGAGGGCCAGCTATCTACTTATACCAAATTACAAAACCTGCTCGATGCAGCCATTGTCAACCTCGGTGCTGGATCGGGCCGGCCGACCAGCAAATCCGAAATCTATTTGGACGGTGATCCAGTTGCCTGGACGGAGGTGGCCAATACCATGAAAGCACGGTATTACATGCACACGGGGGAGTTTGACAAAGCTTATGCTGCTGCGCAAAATGGCATTAGTTCACCTTCCAACAGCTTGCTGTCCCCGCATGGCACAGCGGCGGAAAATGCCAACCTGAACTACACCTTTTTTGCGGTGGAAGTGAGGCAATCCGATTTGGTGGTTTCTGATTTCATGGCCAGCCTCGTTGCGCCCGATGCAGCGAATAGTCCTGATTTTTCAAAATACCGCGGCAACGCCAAAACCAATGAAACGGGCCGATACAACTACCTTTTTAAGACAACCTCCTTTGGCATCCAGCCGAACACTGACGCCAATGCCTTTGCCGCTATCAATGCATCCGCCTCGCTGGTCACTTTTGAGGAAAATAGCTTGATACTGGCGGAAGCGGGTTTCCGGACGGCAGGTTTCGACAAAGGATTGGAACACCTGAACGACTACCGGGCGTACCTCGCCGCGGGCGGTTACATGGCCAATGCCGCCCCAGCCGATGTGCAATACGATCCGTATGATGCCGCTGATTTTGCAAATGGCGGTTTGGAAAACCCCGATGGCATCAGCGCTGACAATGCTTTGTTGCGGGAAATTTTGGAGGAAAGGTACGTGACCCTGTTTGGGCAAATTGAAGGTTTCAACGATACCCGCCGGACAGCGGACGCTGCAACCGTTCGGGTACCCGTGGTGCCGAATAATGGCGCTACCCTGCCCCAGCGCTTCCTTTACCCTACGACGGAAATCGACCGAAACCCGAATGTCCCCAAGCCCGTGCCCGGGTTTTTTGACCCAACTGCCGTTAACCAATAAGGACTATTGGGGAATTGGAAATTGAAAATTAAAAGATTGATCATCAGTGATTTAATTTCTAATTTCTAAAAAGGAGGGTTAAGAGAATTTTTTTTGACGCTGATTTTTAGGATTCTTATGATTGATTTATGCCGCCGGAGGCGGCTGTTTGCCATAAAAAATCATAAAAACAAGCGCTATCAGCGTCGAAAAAACAAGCGTCAAAATTTCTCTGGACACTCCTAATTTAAGGGCTTTCTTATAAAAGTGGAATGAATGCATTTTGCAAGGCAGCCGGGGTTTTGAAACCCCGGAATTCTACCGAGACAGCGAAATTGTTTCAAAGTCCGGGGTTTCAAAACCCCGGCTGCCTTGCTAAAAATCAATCAATTTAGATAATTGCATCAATTTCTATTTTTTATGAGAAAGCCCTTCTCCCAATTTCTAATTTCAGAATAAAGTCTAAAAACGATATGAAGCGAATTTTGCAATTATTTAAATACCTCCTCCTGTGCTTGTTTTTGCTGGGAAATGGGTGGTTTTTTCGCAACAGGATACTTTGAAAGTGCTGTTTGTGGGGAATAGTTTTACCTATTTCAACAACCTCCCCCAAATGGTTTCAGCAATGGCCGCTTCGCAAAATGTGGCCATTTTCACCCGCCAGTCAACGGTGGGCGGCTCAAACCTCGAACAGCACTGGAAAGGGGAAAAAGGGACGAAGACCATGGCCTTGCTGGAAAGCGACCAATGGGACTATGTGGTCATGAACAACCACAGCACGAGCGCCATCGATTCGCCAGAAAGCTTCATGGAATACGGGAAAAAGTTTGCGGAGCGCATCAAATCGATGGGCGCAAAACCTATTTTCATGATGACCCGGGCTTACAAATCCAACCCGCTCATGCAGGAAAAAATCACGGAAATGTACCAGCGGCTCGCCGCTGAAACAGGCTCCCAATATGTTCCCTGTGGGCCACTCTTCGCTGCGGCAAGGCACTGGCGGCCAGACATGGAATTGTTCTTCGACGACAAGCACCCTTCCGTGAATGGCACCTACTTGCTGGCACTTTCATTTTACAAATTCTTTTCGGGGAAAACCGTGATGGGCACCCCCGATCGCTTGACGACCAAGGATTTGTTTGGGGAAAAACTTTACCTGGTTTTTATGAACAAGGAGGATGCGGCCTTTCTCCAGCAATTGGTCGAGGAATTTGATTTTAAGCAATGAATACAGCACATGAAATTGAACTATAAAATGCGGGGCAGGATAAGCCATTCTTTTGGCAACTTCTGAACGTGCCCCTCTAGGATTTTAAGGGAGAGAATGTGGCAGAGCCACATTCTCTCCCTTAAAATCCCCTTGGGCCGAGCAGGCTGATGCCTCAAAGCAGAGTGAAGTTTTCGCCCACATGCGTAAATGAAAATTTAAAGATTTTTATTACTCAATGAATCGAACCCACATTTCAAAAAATAACAAATCATGAAACTAATTTTCAATAGATCATACCTATTCATCGCCATGCTGCTTGCATTGGCTATTACTTCTTGCAAAAACAAAGACGACGATGGTTTCATCACCAATGATTTCAGGTTGCTTCAGGTAAATATTGACGGTGACGCAGCCACTACGGGCGCTACCAATGTTTCGGTGGTCGCAGAACTGGGGTTGGTCTTTTCCCATAAATTGAGCACCTCGGCATTTGAAAGTGGGTTGGCCATTTCACCTTCAGTGGCCTACACCCTCAACTATGACAACTCCGGTTCGATTGTTACCCTAATTTCGATGCGCCGCTGACTATCGAAACGACTTATACCTTGAGTTTACCAACTGGCACTTATGGCGCCGGCGGGGAAGCGAGTGTCGAAAATTTCAATTTTGAATTCACCACCCGCCCCTTCACCGCCCCCGAAATTTCCCTGTCCAGCACCGAGCCGGGGCTTTTCGAAGGCGAAACCATCACCATCACGGCTAAGCTATCTTTCTCCATTTTTAATGATGTGACTTTCGATCTAAACTTTGCTGGCTCGGCGATTAAGGACACCGACTACACGGTCAGTGCCACTACTTTTACGATACCAGCCGGAAGCACCACCGCTACCGTGGATTTAGTTGCCCTCAATGATGCAGACACGGAAGGGTCGGAAACCATTGACATCACTTTTTCCAACTTGGTCAATGCCGTCGAAAGCCAACCACAAGTGTTGACCCTCACTCTTGGCGACCAGCCGCCAGCACTGGCGTTCAAAGGCGTCATGTCCCTTAAAATCGGAGGCACCTCCACCAATGGTCGGGCCATTCATTTACAGGCTTTGGAGGACATTGCTGACTTGAGCGTTTATGGCATCGGCATCGCCAATAACGGGGGTGGTAGCGACGGTAGGGAGATTGATTTTCCAGCCCTAAGTGCCAACGCTGGGGATGATATTTTGCTGATTCGAGACCAAGATGTGGCTGGACTGTCGGCTTATTTTGGGAATTGTTATAATGATTTTGAAGTAGTTGTTGAAACGGCTGATTTGAATTTTAATGGAGACGACCCGTTTGAATTATACCAAGGAATGGCCGTCATTGAAGTGTACGGGGATGTGGAATTACAGGGCACGGGACTGGATTGGGAGTACACAGGTAGCTGGGCTTACAAGTTCAACGGTTTTTGGGAATATGCCCAAGTCGATTGTTCTGCCAATTCCACTTCGCTGCAAGATGCAGCCTGTGCCTACCCGTTTTGCGTGCCGCTCCAACTCTATGGGGTCATGGCCATCAGTTGGGACGGCTCGGGCACCAATGGCGGAAAAGCGGTTCATGTACGTGCCCATCGGGACATTCCTGACCTGAGCATTTATGGTTTGGGGACGGCCAACAACGGGGGCGGAACCGACGGGGTGGAGTTTAATTTCCAAAGCATGTCTGTCAGCGAAGGGCAGCACATCCTCGTTGCGAGAGAACCGGCTACTTTGGCGGCCTATTTCGGAAGCTGCTACGATGGGTATGCCCTCGTCGAGCAGTCCGACGCCATGAACCAGAACGGGGACGACGCCATTGAGCTGTTTAACGGCTTGGATGTCATCGATACTTATGGCGATGCAGACGTGGACGGCACTGGTCAGTCTTGGGAATATACTGGGGCTTGGGGATACCGGCTGAACGGGGTGTGGACTTATGGGGCATTAGACTGTGCGGCTGGCTCCACCACGACGCAAAGTTCTGCCTGCCCTTATGGTTTTTGCCAATGACGTTTTTAGCTTTGGCAAAACATTGAAATGAGAGAATAATTGGAACACGGATAACACAGATTAAGCGGATCGAAACTGATCTGTTTACTTTAAATCCGTGTAATCCGTGTAATCCGTGTTCCGATTGTTGTAATATTTGTTTTAATCAACACAGCCCCCACGATTCAAAAATTTTATAAATGAAATTCAGTCATGCCATTTTGTTGTTTTTAGTTTTGATGCTATTGCCGGGGGCATGCACTAAGGACCATGAGGCACCCGCGACGCTCAGCATTTTTACCACGACCTTGAACGGGGCAAATTTTACCGATGGGCTGGATAATATTCCGCTCAATACAGCCATCGTGGTTGTATTTTCCAGCGCTGTTGAGCCAAGTGAATTTGAAAAAAAAATTAGCCTTTCCCCTGCCCCCACCAGTCAGGCGTTCTCTTATTCCAACCAGTCTTCCAAGGTGACCATTGATTTGGTACTCGCACCACAGACGACTTATCAGGTGAGCATAGGGCAAGGAAAAATTGGACAAAATGGGGGAAGTTTAGAAAGTCCCTTTGCCCATTCGTTCACAACAATGGCTGATGACATCATTCATTCCCAACCTCCATGCACATCTGCCACGAATGACTGTTTGCAAACAATTTCCCTGACAAATGGCGCTGTTGGCGATTTCGATTTTTACGCCAGTTTCCCCATTTATGAGGAAATGGCTGAGTGGCAGGATTTGGAAGCGGCCCTCATCGTAGTGCATGGCGCCAATCGGGATGCAGACAATTATTTCAATTTTTTGATAAATACTTTGCAAGCGGAAAACTTGGCGGACAAGGTGGTGCTGATTGCCCCTCATTTTAAAAATGGGCAGGAAGCCACGGGCAACGATTTTTATTGGACGGACACTGGCTGGCGGGAAGGCAACATCTCGCTCGGCCCGGCAGCCATCAGTTCTTTCGAAATATTGGATCAGTTACTGGGTCAATTAGCGGATAAGGCACATTTCCCCAACCTAAAAAAAATCATTGTCACCGGGCATTCATCGGGAGGGTTGTTTACCCATTTGTATGCACCCGCCAACAAAGCGGAAGCACAATTTACCGACCTCACTTTTGAATATGTAGTTGCCAACAGTCAGTATTTCTACTACCCGGATGGGCAACGCATCGATGAAAGCACCAACCAACTTTACACCCCGACGGGTTGCACGGGTTATGAAATTTACCCGGCGGGGTTTAACATTGTCCCACCTTATGTTGCAGCGATTGGCAAAGACAATTTCGACAGCCAGTTCACTAGCCGTTCCATTACCTATTTGTTGGGCAATGGAAACGGGGCTGATCCGACCTTGAACACGTCCAATTGTTCGGCCACTTTGCTCGGCCCAACCCGTTATCAGCGAGGCGAAAACATGTTTAGGTACATGGAATTGAAATTTCCCGGCGGGCACAACCACCAAAAAACAATTGTAGCAGGTATCGGGCACGATGGGCAGGGCATGTACCAATCACCGGAATTCCGCTCATTAATCCATCAACTACTGAATTGATTCTCATGAGTTTTATAAAAGAACCAAAAAAAATAGGAATGGCATTGGGGCCGGCTTTGTTTGTCTTAGTCCTGCTTTTTTACCATCCCGAAGGCATGAGCAAGGAGGCAAATGCGGTACTGGCGGGAACGGTTTGGATTGCGGTTTGGTGGATCACAGAAGCGATTCCGATTGCGGCGACCGCTCTTTTACCCATCGTCCTTTTCCCACTCACTGGGGCTTTGGAGCTATCGGAAACGACGGCGTCCTACGGCCACAAATACATTTTCCTGTACATCGGAGGTTTTGTCCTGGCCATCGCCATCGAACGCTGGAACCTTCATAAACGATTGGCACTCAACATCATCCACCTCATCGGCACCAATGTCAACAGCATCATTTTGGGTTTCATGACCGCCACTGCCTTTCTCTCCATGTGGATTTCAAACACGGCTTCCTCGGTGATGATGCTGCCCATCGGCATGGCCATCATCAAGCAGCTCAAGGACAACCCCGAAACGATTGAAGACGAAAACCACGTATTTGGCAAAATCCTGATGCTCGGTATTGCTTACAGTGCTTCGATTGGCGGCATTGCGACCCTGATCGGCACGCCGCCCAACCTCGTACTGGCGGGCATCGTTCAAGAGTTGTACGGCATCGAAATCACCTTTGCCAAATGGATCATGTTTGGGCTGCCTATTTCCGTTTTGCTCCTGTTGGTTTGTTGGAAATACCTGACGAGCTACACCCGTTTTTTCACACAACAATCATTTCCCGGAGGGAAAAAAGAAATCAAAAAACAGCTTCATAAACTTGGCAAAATTGGTTTTGAGGAAAAAACCGTCCTCCTCGTTTTTGGGGCAACGGCCTTTGCTTGGATCACCCGTTCTTTTTTGCTGGAAAAATTCATCCCCGGACTGGACGACACCATCATCGCCGTTTTTGCAGGGATTGTATTATTTATTTTACCTGCCCGAAAAGGCAGCAAAAGGGCCATCATCACTTGGGAAGAAGCGGTTAAACTGCCGTGGGGCATCTTGCTCCTGTTCGGTGGTGGGCTGGCAATAGCCCAGGGATTCAAGATATCGGGATTGGCCGAGTGGATTGGCGGACAGTTGGTTTTACTCAATAACGTGCCGCTCTTCTTGCTGTTGATAGTGCTGATAGCCGCCGTCAATTTCCTGACCGAGATTACTTCCAATTTGGCCACCACTGCAATGTTGTTGCCCGTCTTAGCCTCTTTGGCATTGACGGTAAATGTCCATCCGTACATCCTGATGGTCGGGGCGACGGTGGCCGCTTCTTGTGCCTTCATGCTGCCCGTCGCCACCCCTCCCAATGCCGTGGTGTTTGGTTCGGGTTATTTGAAAATACCGGATATGGTTCGGGCGGGGGTGTTCATGAATATTATCTCCATCCTCCTGCTCACCTTGATCGTGTTTTTCTTGCTGCCTTATTTATGGGAGTTTGACCCGAATATTTTCCCAATACACTGGACGAACCGGGGAAACTGAGGGGATGCTTTTTCGAGCAATAACTTTTACCAGCAGAACTAACGAGCAGCAGTCCGTTTTAAACACCTGCAATTAAATGCCTATTGTAGAAGGTAAGTTGCTGGGCTAACTTATATTTGCCGCCCAAATCCAATAATTCTTACCTATTTTTTTTGATGAGGGCTAACGAAAACGACCTGCATAACCTATTAAGCACGCACGAAAAATCCGTTGCCGTTCTGCCTTTCGTCAACATGAGCGCCGATCCTGAGAACGAATATTTCAGCGACGGCATTACCGAAGAAATCATCAATGCACTCACCAAGGTACAAGGGTTAAAAGTCATAGCCCGCACCTCATCTTTTGCTTTCAAAAATAAAAATGTGGACGTTCGTACCATTGCTGAAAAGCTTGGCGTCGCCACAATACTGGAAGGAAGTGTAAGAAAAGCCAGCAATAGGGTTAGGATTACGGCACAGCTCATCAATGCAGCGGACGGCACTCATTTCTGGTCAAAAAATTTTGACCGGGAACTGGAAGACATTTTCGCTTTGCAGGATGAAATCAGCGAACTCATCGCCGACCAGATCAGGGAAAATTTTGGGCATTTGGAAGTGCCCACTTTTCACGAACCAGAGCCAACAAAAAAAATAAACGCTTACGATTTGTGGCTCCGTGGCAATTACCATTTAAAACGCAAAGATTTCGATGACATAAAAAAAGCGCTGGTCCTTTTTAAAAAAGCCATTGAAATCGACCCCAATTATTCGGCAGCTTACTCTTCCCTCGGCGAGGCATATATCCATGCAGCTGGCTTTGGCCTAATGACCAATAAAGAAAGCCAGGATCTCGCTGGTGCAGCCGCCGAAAAAGCCGTTGCACTAAATGAAAAAAATGCCCAAGGACACAAAGTTTTGGCCTATGTAAAACTCTTTCACAAATGGGACTGGGCGTCGGCATTGAAAGAATATGAGCGGGCTATCAAAAATGGGTTGCCCGATCAAAATGAATTTATTGGCTACTATTATATTTTCATAGAAGAAGATTATGAGCGAGCCATAAATGTGGCCAAAAAAGTATTGGAGACGGATCCATTGCATGTCATAACACATTGGCAACTGGGTATTGCCTATTATTTTGCACGGCAGTTTGAAAATGCACAGGAAGCTTTTTCCGGCGCATTGGTGCTTGATCCAAATTTTGGGGAAGCGCTGCGTTTTAGAGGTTTGGTCAAGGGATATTTAGGGAATTATGAAGCGGCCATGACCGATATAAACCGATCCTTGGAAATTTCAGGTGGACAAGGGCTTGCCAATATGGATTTATTGATGGTAAAAATATTAATGGGCAAAAAAGAGGAGGTTTTATCGGAATTAAAAAATACCGAATATACCGACCCCGCAGACACTGCTCTTTTATATGCTCTTTTAAATATGCCAGACGAAGCTATTCAATGGCTGGAAAAAGCTTACGAAGAGCATTCGGGAATGATGGTCACGTTGAACAATTTTTGGGTCTGGGATAATTTACGGGACGATTTTCGTTTTAAGGAAATTTTTACCCGGATGCGTTTCCCCGAAAAAACAAAAGACAAAAAAATAATTCCTGAAAACTTTAATTCTACCAATTCAGCTTTATTAAGTAAGGAGGAAATTGAATTGAAAATTGAATTATTAGAAAATTTAATCGAAAAAGAGAAAGCGTTCACCGACCCTTCGCTTTCTCTCCGGCAACTGGCAGAAAAAATAGATTTGCACCCCAATAAATTGTCATGGTTACTCAATGACCGAATCGGTAAAAATTTTAATGAATATGTCAATTTTTATCGTTTGAATATATTCAAAGAAAAAGCACTCGATAAAAAAAACAGCCACCTCACTTTATTGGCCTTAGCCTATGAAAGCGGTTTTAATTCAAAAACTGTTTTTAATAGTTATTTTAAAAAAGCGGAAAATATGACACCTAAGGCATGGGTAAAATCACAAACGAAAAATAAAAAATAAACCGAATTGCCGACTACTACCAATACTAATTTTACTCCCTATCAAATATTTTTGGTTGCGACCATCTCATTGGCACTTTTCACAGTAGTTGTGGATTACATGACCTTGCCAGCTTTGTCTGCCGTTTTATTAACTGAATTAAATATCACGACTGAACAATTTGGGCTGATTGTTTCTGCTTATGCTTTTAGCGCCGGCATTTCAGGCATATTAACGGCCGGGTTTGCCGATAAATTTGATCGGAAAAAATTACTCGCTTTTTATTATGGTGGTTTTTTAATTGGTGTCATTTCATGTGCCGTCGTACAAAACTTGACCGCATTTATTATTGCAAGAATAATTACAGGTATTTTTGGAGGCGTTGTAGCTTCTATTTGTTTTTCAATTGTTGCCGATTTATTTGCAACTGATCAGAGAGGCCGAGTAATGGGTTTTGTACAAATGGCTTTTGCCGGTAGTCAGATATTGGGGTTGCCAGCCGCTTTATATGTAGCCACCAATTTTAATTGGCAATTTTCTTTTTGGTCAATTGCTGCTTTGGCTACTGTTGTTTTAATTATTATTATTTTAAAAATAAACCCTATTACCGATCATTTAGAAAATACGAATATTGAAAACCCTCTCAACCATATTTTTAAAACATTAAAAAGCCGGGATTATTTAACTGTATTTTCCAATAATATACTATTGGTTTTTGGCGATGTAATGTTTATGACTTTTGGGTCGGCCTTTGCCACCAATAACCTTGGCATCTTCCTAGACGACCTTCCACTTTTATATGGAGCGACAGGAGTTGCCACTTTTATTTTTGGCCCATATATCGGACAACTTTCTGACCGTTTTGGGAAATTAAAAGTATTTGTGATTGGGTCTATTTTTACGATTATATTAATTGGCATTTACAGCCATCTTGGCAATACTCCTTTTTGGTTAGTGGTAACGCTCCATACTTTTCTTTTTATGGGTGTTAATGCCAGAATGATTTCCTCATCGGCATTAGCGACGGTCGTCCCAAAAGCCTCGGACAGGGGGGCGTTCATGGCGGTCGATGCCTCCTTGCAACAAATAGCCAGCGGATTGGCCGCCACTGCCGCCGGCTTGGTTGTTTTCCAAACTGCGGAAGGTACAATAGATCATTACCCCCGATTGGGCTGGCTGGTAATCGGCGCCATGCTGGTTACCATCATTTTAATGCAGGCTATTCAAAAAATTGTCAGGAGAGCTAATTAAACCAGCAAACACATTCTAACCAACTCATAAACAACATTTTAAAACTCACCAAACTCATCGCAGAACCTCATAGCTAAAAGTTCGGAATCTCACTTATAAGTTCGGAATCATAATCCGGGACGATGGAAGAAGGGATGCGTTGCATCTTTGCATCGTCAATTTGATTGTTTGTAGAACAACAAAAAAAAAGCAAGTCACTTCTGCTTATTTTTTAAACAATCACCAGACTTTATCCACCATTGAATTTCCAGCTGCTTTTGACCTGACTGCCAAAAGCCTGGGAATTCTTTGAAAAAAAAGTAAACAATGAAAAATCAAATCATGAAAAATTCCGTGCTATTTTCTTTGCTTGTCTTCCTTTTTTCTGTCGCATTTATTGCCTGCGACGATAATCAAGATTCAACACCAACACCTGTCAACCCTCCCATTAATTCAGCAGAGGATTTATCCAAAAATTTGCAAAAGGTTATTGATGAAACCGAGATGCCAGGGTTTACCGTAGCCATCGTAAAAAATGGGGAAGTAACTTATCAAAACTCATTTGGTTTTGCCGACATCACTTCACAAAAACCATATACCAATCAAACAACACAGCCAATCGGATCAATTAGCAAAACATTTATCGGAGCGGCCATCGTAAAAGCGATCGAGGAAGGATATTTCACTTTGGAAACGGACATAAATGATATTCTGCCGGTGGAATTAATTAATCCTAAAAACCCATCTGCCACCATTAAAGTAAAACATTTGGTGACACACACATCTGGATTAGTCGACAATGCATATTTGCTCGCCTACCATATTTTGCCAGGAGAAAATATGAACACCTCTGGGGCTCAAAAATTAACCGATTTAATGGGAGTTCAACAACGTGACCGCATTCCGCTTGAAGAATATTTAGCGGAATATTATCTCGAAGATGGCGATTTATTTTCGGAAGATAATTTTAGTGCAAACGTACCCGGAACAGTCTGGGAATATTCCAATGTCGCCGCTTCACTTGCTGCATATTTAGTGGAATCAGCAACGGGAAAATCATTTGACGAATATGTTTTTGAAAAAATATTCCAACCTCTGGGCATGAATAATAGTGCATTTTTCCCCAGTGATTTAAATGCAGAAAAAATGGCGACTTTATATTTTAATAAAAATACGCCACTGCCATTATATGGCAACGACTCCTACCCCGATGGCAGCGTCAATACATCCAATGAAGATTTGACAAAATATTTATTGGATATGATAAAAGGAGCATCTGGTAATTCGGAATTACTTTTTTCAAAAGACGGATATAAAATGCTTTTTAATCCGCTTTTGCCAGCGGGTACTGTTCCATCTACCCTTGGAGATAATCAGGGAATATTCTGGATACTTGGAAATGGGGATATCAAGCATGACGGAGGTGATCCCGGTCTTACCACTTTTATGCAATTTTTTCCAGAAGAAAAAACGGGCTTTCTTTTATTGACCAATATGGATGCATCCGTTGACGAGAATGAGGAAAATTTTTCAGCTGCTGTCGCTTCCATTTTCGGGGGCATCCAGGAATTCCTTTCCGCAAATTAATTAATAAAAACAGGGTTGCTGCTTTTAGAAAAAAAATCAGCAACCCTGTTCCAAAAAAGAATAAAATGAAATTTTCAAAAATCCTTCTTTATACATTTTTCATAAAGCTGATTATTTCTATTGCACTATCACTTATTTAATTTTTAATTCTTGATGAATACTTTTTTTAAAAATATAGACGCCAAAAACAAAGCAATAGCACTGTACCATAAAAAACTGGATCAGTTGAATTTACAATACGAAAGCACCATCATAGAAACCAGTTTTGGCGACACCCATGTTTTAATTTCGGGAGCATTTTCACAACCTCCTTTGATACTGCTGCACGGGTCGAACGGATGTGCACCAATAGCCATTGAAGCACTTATTGAATTGACTAAAGATTTTCGGATTTATGCTATCGATGTGGTTGGACAACCAAATTTAAGCGAAGAAACAAGACCCAATATGACTGATGATTCCTATGGCCAGTGGATGTATGAAATCATGACGAGACTCAATATATGGAATGCTATTTTAGTCGGAATTTCATTCGGCGGTTTTATAGCTTGGAAAACTTTGGTTTTCGATGAAAAGAGAATGGCCAAATCTTTTTTCATCACACCCGCAGGCATTGTGAATGGCAATTTATCAAAAATTCTTTGGAATATTTTTTTACCCATGCAACGATACAAACGGAGTGGCAATAAAAAACACCTCCTCCAATTTACAGAAGCCATATTTTCACAAGAAGATGAATTTTTCGATGAATTTTTGGCGAATATAATCCCACATTATGAACTGGATTTATCCCATATTCCATTAATAAAAAAGGGAGATGCTCAGAAAATAAAAACCCCTATTTATTTCATCGCAGCGAATGACGATTTACTATTTCCCGGCAGGAAATTATTAGCTCAGGCAAAAAATATATTTCCCTCTTTAGTAGAAACACTACTGCTCAAAAATTCAAAACATGTGCCCAGTAAATCGGACTACAATCAAATTGTAGAATTTATTAAAAAATCAAAATAATTAAAATAAATCACTTTTTAAAAGCTTGGAAATGCACATTTTCAGCAGGTCATTTTCATGCCTTTTCTCAATTTTAAAATACTTAAAATCATGCAAAACAACATCAAAACCCTCTTCGGAGGAAAGCAACTTTTAATTGCCATTTTTTTATTTTCCGGTTTGGCTGCTCACAGCCAGCAAATTGAAAATTCCGTCCAACGGGAAGGATTTGTCATCGGCTTCGGAGTCGGTGCTGGTGTCATCAGCATTGCCGATAGTAATGCAGAAAACCCATTTGACGAAGCTCAGGGAAGCATTAGTTTTCCCAACCTGAAAATTGGTTGGATGCTGAATCAACGCACCGCATTATTGGCCACTTTTCCAGGGCTCATTTACGAGTACGAAGGTCATGATCGCAGTTTTGAGTCAATCATGCCTTCTTTGCAATACTGGGTTACCGACAAGTGGTGGATCAATGGCGGTATTGGTTTGGCGATGGATGCGCCCGCTTTTTACGACTACGAAAAGAATGTAAATGACGATTGGCATTTTGGATGTGCCGTGGCTGCCAGTACAGGTTATGAAATTTACCAGAATAAAAATTTCACCATCGACTTGCAAAGCAGGATCCACCTCGGCCGGGTCTTTATGGACAATGACCTGCACCGAGATGCCGCTGCGTTTTCAGTTGGGGTTGGATTTAATTGGTACTGATCTGATTGTTTCCAAACCTCATTACAAAGAAAAGTGGGCTGGTAAAATGGTCTTGCATTTTACCAGCCACTTTTATACACGCAATAAAAATCAGGATTTTATTTTTTACGCCGACAAATCAAACGGAGAAAAAACATTTTTGCAACAGTAAAAAAATCAAATTACTACTTAGTCTTGCTGAAAGCGAAACATTTGATTTTTAGAACTTTGCCACATGGAAAAACCGCAGACATTAGAAGACTTTTATGCCAGCGAAAAAAAATTGAATACACTTATACCGAAAACAATACCTTTCATACCTGTTTAGCCTACCACTCGTTCCAAACTCACCTTTCGTTCTACACAGCCTGATTATCTTGCAGTATTCCTTATTTGGAATAACCAATAAAATCAAACTTTTAGCACAGTCCTGTCGGATTAGCAAAATCATTGTCCATTTTTACATAATAAATTCAGGTCGGATGAAAGCAAAGGTTTATTTAGGATCATTCAAAAAATAACTTCACCATTTGGACGGATTTACCGATGTAAAATCGGCACAGGCTTTTTGCCCTTATTTTTTTCTTTAAAATCAGTTCCCGAAGTAAATTCGGGACAGGCTATAGTATCAACAATACTTCTTCTTTTAAAGAAAATCTAAGACCAAAACAACCTCGTCGAAATGTCGAACTTATTCTTTGAATGATCCTTAACTACTATTTTTTTATTGAAGTTTGTTTTTTCTCTCCACGCCCAGACGGCAGGCGAAAGCCACATTGTCATAAGTGGCGATTCAACTATTTTAAATATATCCAACTATACTTCCGGTGACATTCAATGGCAGGAAAAAGATAGTCTTCTTGGGACTTGGAAAAACTTGCCGGAGCAAACAATGCCAGTTTATCAATTCCCTCTGGATTTGTCCCTTCGGAAAAATATTATAGAGCGGTCCTTTTCAATGGTCCTAACGGAAAGGCCTATTTAACGGATGCCATAAAGGTTGAATTAAAAAATAGCCCCGCAGCTATTTAAGTGGGTGATAAATATGCAGGCGGTCATTTTTTCTGAATCAGGATAGTTTCTTGTATATCATTGGAGATTCGGTTTTTCAGGCACCTTAGGGATGCCACGGAATGGATATTGATGGTGCGAACCTTTTTTCGCAAATTGATCATGAAAACAGACTGCTGTTTTTAAAAGGAAATAACAAGCCGCTTGGTATTGGTCAGATATACTACCATTTTACAATGTCACAGTAATCGGATTATTGTCATTATATTACTTTTAATTAAACCAACATATTTACAATACAAACCGATAAAACTTGCAGTATGAACCGATAAAAAACCTCCTGCAAAAAAATAAACCATGAAGATCCGATTACTCAAAACTGTTTACTTCCTCTCGCTGCCCCTGTTTTTTTTTGCCCAGCAAACTGTGGGGCTATTCTTAAACACTCCTTCCGCACAAAATGGCTACACCCTATTTTGTAATAATGAAAAAACCTATTTAATTGATAATTGTGGTTTCACCATTAATATATGGGAAAGCCAGCACGAACCGGGATTAGGTGTTTATTTATTGGAAAATGGGGATTTATTACGTGCGGCCAGGATGACCAACGAATTTTCTGGAGGGCATTTTGAAAAATTTGATTGGGACGGAAATTTAATTTGGTCTTATGAATATTTGGATAATAATGCTCAAACTCACCACGATATTGAACCACTTCCAAATGGTAATTTTTTAGCCATCGCTTGGGAAAAACATCCTACTTCTGATGCCCAACAAAATGGTCGAATTTACGAAGGCGAAGTGTGGTCGGAATGCATTATTGAATTTGAAATTACCGATAATAACCAAGCCAATATCGTTTGGAAATGGCGGTTGTGGGATCACCTCATTCAAGATCAGGATAGCAGCAAATTGAATTACGGGAATATTTCAGAACATCCTGAATTGGTGGACATTAACTTCATCGGCGATCAAGAAGGTTCTGAAGAAGACTGGATTCATTTGAATGCCATTGACTACAATCCTTCATTGGATCAGATTGCTGTGAGTTCCCGCAATTTCAGCGAAATATGGATCATTGACCATAGTACCTCCACCACCGAAGCAGCCTCTCATACTGGCGGGAATTCAGGAATGGGAGGTGATATTTTATACCGTTATGGCAACCCTCTTGCCTATCAAAGGGGCACCTCTTCCGATCAGGTTTTGTTCCAACAACACGATGTTCGCTGGTCAGAGGACGGGCAACAATTATCTGTTTTCAACAACCAATATGAACATGAAAAATCAGCTGTGCAAATTTGGACACCACCCATAAATAATGACGGCACTTATTTAATTCAAACCAATCAACCTTTTGGCCCAGACCATTTTGATTGGGAATATTCCGCTGAAGGATTTTATAGTAAATACATGTCTAGCGCGCAACATTTACCAAATGGCAATATATTAATTTGCGAAGCGGACGACGGCCGTCTCATAGAAATGACCAAAGAAAAAGAAATCGTTTGGGAATATATCAACCCTGTCAATTCAATGGGCTCTCCTATTGAACAAGGTAGCGTACCAATTTATAATGACCTTTTCCGTGGAACAAAATACGCCGCCGACTTTCCAGCTTTTATGGGAAAAGACTTGACACCAGGCCCGCCAGTGGAATTAAATCCATGGCCTGCTGATTGCGAATTAAATCCGACAGGAATAATTAATAATAAGGCATTAAATAATCAAGTCACCATTTATGGAAACCCCGTTGTCGAGCATTTAAAAATAAATTCTTCAATTAATTCTGATGCAATTACGATGAATTTAATTGATTTAACCGGAAAGAATATTTTCCAAAAAGAAATTAATTATGGATTAACCGAAATAAATAATCAGGACATTTCTTCTGGTATTTATTTTTTGGTTTTTAGAAAGGAAAATGGGGAGACTTTTTCTCAAAAAATAAGTGTAATAAATTAGGGGAATAAAAAACGGCAGTGTCCGAAGTACAAGGCTAAAAACATTTAAGGCCCAAAGGGATGACAGCCTTTAGCGAGGAATGTGAATCCTTCTAAATTCGTGTCCCCCTCGCTATGAGATACCATCCTTTGAGACTGATTATGATCGCCTTACTTTAGATTCACCGCTACTTTTTAAAAAAGAAGCAACCCAAATGCCTGTTCACGCAAGTGGTGACTTGCAAGGATTGTTTTTATAATTTTTCCAATTCGATACCTATCGCTCCCGATTTTGCGTAGTGAAAGCGTAGTGAAAAAATCCTATTTTTTTTGTAGATGTAGTCATGCCGTAGTGAAAAAAGTAATTTTCAGGTACACGAAGCATAGTTTTGTTTTTTCATTATTGCTAAAACAATCTTTATGATGCTCAATCGACTACTTAAATGTTCTCTCCTCTTTTTGACCCTTTTCCTCACTACTCAAAAAACCCTCGCACAAGTAATAAACGTCGGCAGTGGTAGCTACACCACCGCTTTTCCCGGTGTGGACGCAGCAGGAAGAAACACCTTTCCATCGGGCACTCCTTTTACAACCGGTGCGGCAGCGGACAAACCCACCCCCACCAATGATTGGTGGTCGCATAAAGTAAAAAACAACCATTCCAGCAATTTATTCAATTATCCGTTTACGATGAAAACGGTCAACAGTGGGTTAGTGGTGTCCTACATCCCTTGGGGCGTCATCGACGATATTGAACCGGTGGTCATCGGCGTGACCGGGCTGAATGCTTCGGCGGCCAATGTTTCGGATTTTTCGGATTGGACCGTTTCGATGGACTGGAGCAATGCGGCGCATAATTTCCAAACCACAGCGGGCATCGGCATGCCGTTTTTGTATTTTTCAAAAGCCTCAACTGATGTAGCACAGGTCACGGTGAACCAAGGGACGGTGACCATTGCCAATGAAATGCTGGTCATCGTGGATGCCCGGAACGGGGCCGATTTTGCCGTTTATGCGCCCGTTGGCAGCGTTTGGACGCAAAGCGGAAATACTTACACCTCTACCTTAAATGGGCAAAACTATTGGTCGTTGGGGTTCATCCCGTTGAACGCCCCCGATGTAAATACGGTAGCGAATGCTTATAAAAAATACGCTTACGTATTCCCAACCGACACCAAAGTGGATTGGGATTTTAACGAAACCACCTCCGTCGTCACCACCAATTTTACGATCGAGACCGAGGTAAAAGAAGGCACCGACTCGACGATGCTGATCGGCTTGTTGCCACACCAATGGTCCAATTTGGGCACCAATTCACCTTCGTTCAGCACTTATACTTACAACACGGTGCGAGGCGAATTAAAAACGATGGAGGCCAATGGCTTTACGGTGGAAAATACTTTTCACGGAATTTTACCGACGCTGCCATACGTGGATTATTACAGCCCCAACTTTAGTCCGGCCAAGTTGAATGATAAAATTAAGCTGCTGGAAAATGATGGCCTGAATACCTGGACAGACTCCTACAACGAAGGTCAAGAGATGAACCGCCTCATTCAAACGGCACGGATTGCGGAGTTGTCCGGCGATACCGATGCCTTGCAAAAACTGCTAACGACCGTAAAAACACGGCTGGAAGATTGGTTGAAAATAAACGGCAACGAGGTCGCTTTTCTATTTTATTACAATCAAACTTGGTCGGCGATGATAGGCTATCCGGCAGGTCACGGGCAAGACGGCAACATCAATGACCATCATTTCCACTGGGGCTATTTTATCCATGCGGCTTCTTTCGTAGAACAGTTCGAACCGGGATGGGCCGCACAATGGGGCGAGATGATCAACCTGTTGGTGCGCGATGCCGCAAGCGCTGACCGGGATGATGATTTGTTTCCTTTTCTAAGAAATTTTAGCCCTTATGCGGGGCATTGTTGGGCCAACGGATTTGCCTCCTTTCCGCAGGGCAACGACCAAGAATCGACCTCCGAAAGCATGCAGTTCAATTCCTCGCTGATCCATTGGGGCGAGATCACGGAAAATGATTCCATCAGGGATTTAGGGATCTATTTATACACCACCGAGCAGTCGGCGGTGGAAGAATATTGGTTCGATAAATACGACCGCAATTTTACCCCATCGCACCCCTACAGTCTGGTGTCGAGGGTTTGGGGAAACAGCTACGACAATGGCACTTTTTGGACCAACGACATTGCCGCTTCTTACGGCATTGAGCTGTACCCTATTCATGGTGGCTCGCTTTATCTGGGGCATGACACGAATTATGTCCATCAACTTTGGAACGAAATTGAGCAGAACACGGGCATTTTGACCAATGAAGCAAACGTCAATCTCTGGCATGACATCATGTGGGAATACTTGGCTTTTGTCGACCCGCAAAAAGCGATTGATTTATATGATAGTTATCCCGATAGGTCCTTGAAATTCGGGGTGTCCGATGCCCAAACCTACCACTGGTTGCACAGCATGAATGTTTTGGGAAATGTGGATGTGAGCCTCACCGCCGACCATCCCTTGGCTGCAGCTTTCACCAAAAATGGTTCGACCATTTACGTAGGGCAAAATTATGGCAGCAACAGCATCGACGTCACCTTCTCGGACGGCTATGTCCTCAACGTTCCGCCAAGAACCTTGGCCACCAGTTTGGACATTTCGCTTAGCGGTGTGTTGTCATCGAGTTTTTCAGCCGCCTATCCGGGCGGCAGTGTCGACCTGACAGCTACGGTGAGTGGGGGAACAGCCACCGAGGTGGAATTTTACGACGGAGAAAATCTGGTGGGCCAAACAACGCAAGCCCCTTATGTGGTTACGGCGGATAATTTGACATTGGGCCAGCATCATTTTTATGCAAAAGTTTATGACGGAACGAAGTTTATCATCACGAATTTAGTAACGGTTTTGGTGGGACAACAACGCCCATACGCAGGGTTGCCTATCCCCATACCGGGGACGTTTGATGCCGCCCATTATGATATTTTTGAAGGTGGCGTCGGGAATGGCATTGCCTACCAAGATGCCTCGATTATTAATGAAGGCAATTTCCGGTTGGACGAATATGTCGATGCAGAAACAAACGCATCGGAAGGCAATATCGTGGGTTGGATCGTGGCCGGGGAATGGTTGGAATATACCGTTGACGTCGAGCAAGCAGGTAATTACAACCTGACTTTTAGGTATGCTTGTGGAAATAGTGCGGGCGGCGGGCCCTTGAGCATAACCGCAGATGGTCAATTATTGAAATCAGGGATTACCGTCAATAATACCGGCGGTTGGAACACCTGGTCGACCAAAACCGTCAATGATATTCCTTTGAAAAGTGGCAAGCAAGTCTTGCGATTGTTTTTTGACAATGGAGAATTGAATGTGGGGAAATTCACCTTTACCTATTCCTCCCCGTTGACTTACGGCCAACCGATTGCCGATGCCGGCGCCAATCAATTCATCTTGCTGCCGCAAAATAACACGACTTTGGATGGCAGTGCGAGCCTTGACCCGGATGGCGATCTTTTGACCTATTCTTGGACACAGGTTTATGGCCCAACTACCCTCTCGTTTTCCAATGCACAAGCTGCCCAACCAACCATTTCTTCCTTGGTCGAAGGAGTTTATTTGTTAAAATTGAAAGTCGATAACGGTAGTTATTCCGATGAAGATGAGGTGCTGATTATAGCCAGTTTGACCAGCAATGTTGCGCCAACGGTATCGCTGCTTTCGCCCTTGGACAATGCGGAATACCTGGAAGGGGAAAACATCCTCATTGCTGCCCTGGCTGCCGATTTGAACGACAGCGTGCAAAAGGTGGAGTTTTATGTTGACGGAATGATTTTGACCACCATTGACCAGCCTCCTTACGAGTATGACTGGAGCTCCGTACCCGGCATTTATACCTTGACCGCCGTGGCTTACGACAGCAATAATGCCGCCACCTCCTCCAATGCCGCCACTATAGAAATCAAGCCCGCACCGCCCTGCAACGGCACTTCGTGGAATGGTGATTTCGGCTATGAATTTTCACCTGACGACAACAACCCAACCCTCACTTTCCTCTCCAATCAGCCGGGCGTAGGCACGCCAACTTGTATCTTATACTACGGCACCGACCCGAACAATATGCCGGGCTACGGGGTGACGAGGAACGTACCTTTTCAGATCAATGCCAGCGAAGGCACAAAGATTTATTTCTACTACACGTATTCTTTTCCCGGCGTAGTGGAGAAGAACAACGCCGACCACAAGGACACTTATGTGATCGGGACTTGTATCAACCCGGTGTCCGTTCAGGATTTCCAACAACTGAACTTGACCTATTACCCCAATCCGGTAACGGATATTTTAAACATCGAACTACCCGCCGGAAAAAATGAAATCACCGTTTACGATGTGACCGGACGGATACTTGACGCAACCACTGTTTCAGCAAGCCTTTTTAAATATGACATGCATTCCTTTTCCGCAGGGATGTATTTTGTTGCGGTGAAAAATGGGGAGAAAAGAGCAGTGCTAAAAGTGGTGAAGTAAAGGGGGGGGATACTAAAAAACAAAACTGCCCTTGTAAGATTTTTGATCTTGCAAGGGCAGTTTTGTTTTTTTGAACCACGCCTGCAAGCGAACAAGTAAATTTGACTTATGGCTCAATTCATTGGTAGAAATCATTAAGATGAGGCGGTCAAAAATTTTATACTTGTAAGATCAGGGGCAACTGTTGCTACCTTTGCAATGGTCAAAAAAAATATTTTATTTTTACTAAAAATATAGCCAATGAGTGTGCAATCGATCAAAGAAGAAATCAAGAACTGGGACAAATCTCAACAAGCAGAGTTGATACATTTTATAGTAGAACTCCTGACGAATGATCAATTTCAATTATCTGACAATTGGAAAAAGGAGCTGGATAAAAGAACTGCGGCGCTGAAAAATGGCACTTCGATAGGGCGTCCTGCTCAAGATGTGATCGCTAAATATGCGATGTGAGGAAAACAAATTGATAACAAAACGAAACGATACAATATTTACCCAACTAAAAAGGTTCGTTAGCATGTCTTATCTAAAAAATATATTTTATGAAATACCTCTCTTCGGTGCTAATCTTCACGACGCTTGTTTTTTTTGTTTTTTCCTGCAATAAAGAGGACGATGCATCTTCCTCCAATTTCCATACACCATGCGAAACGGTGATCGACAACTGGGAAATCAAGGTGCTGCCATTGCCGGAGATACAACGGCAAAACGACTTTTTCTTTACCAGCGATGAAACGGGTTATACGGTTGGGGATGCTGGCACCATCCTAAAAACCACCAACGGCGGAGAAGACTGGAAATTCGTTGAACGGTACTATGATTTGACCACGAGCAGTATCGTCAAGGACGCTTTGACAAAAGCAAGGCTGACCAAGGTTTTTTTCGTGGGCGAGGCCATTGGCTATGTGGGCGGTGAAGCCGAAAACATTCCTATATCGGGTGGGAATTTGGACGCTGTCTTGTTGAAAACAACAGATGGTGGCAATACTTGGAGCAAGCAATATTTGCCCGAGATTAGAGCGGTGAAAGACCTATATTTCTTTGATTCAAACAATGGACTTGCTATATTTTTGGTTTACGATGAAAACAATTTTTTAAAGCATAAACTGTTTGTCACACATGATGCTGGAGTATCTTGGGAGGCTGTTTCAATGCCTAATCTGACCATCCAAAGCTCCCAAATTGACATACATAATACCAGCGTTGGCATTTGGGTGGTCGAAAACTATACTAGCTCAAAGTATCTCCGCTCAGCCGATCAAGGGGCTACTTGGCAGGAAATCCCTATTCCTTCCAATGAATGCAATTGGGTCGCATTCAAATCCGAAGAGTTGGGGTTTGCCAACTGCGATGGAAAATCCTTCAAAACCACCGACGGTGGTAATTCATGGGTAGAAATAACTGACCATACCGTAGACAGAGCCGCCCTGGAGCATTTCTACACTGAATCTGAGGGCTTTGCTATCGTACCAGTATATGATTATAAAAGTGGTGGTGGCGAAGGCTGGCAGGAGTTGAACTCTTTTGAAGTGTACCAGACCAAAGACGGTGGTATTAATTGGAAAAAATCATTGATTGATAAAGAATGCGATTTCACAGGGAAAAGCTTCTTCCTTTCCAATGAGGTATTTTATACACTAGGAAATAGAGCAGTAAATAAATTTACTCGGCAGTAAGGGACTGTTAAAAACTTCTCATGAAAACCACTGTCTTGTCCTAAAATAGGTTTACACAAAGAGATTATAAACAATGGAAATGGCAGACCGAATATTTACCCCCTCACCAGCAACGACGAATCCCCATAACTCAAAAACCGATAATCGTTATTCAGTGCCGCATCGTAAATGCTGCGCCAGTCGTCCCCGCCAACAAATGCGGAAACCAGCAACAGCAGGGTGCTGCACGGCTGGTGAAAATTCGTGATGAGCGCATCGCAAACCCGGAATTGATAGCCCGGCACGATGTAAATCTGTGTGGTGCCATGCAGCTCTTCCAACCCTTTTCGGGTCATAAAATCCAACACTTGGGTGGCAGCCGTTTTCAGGTCTGGCAGGTCGCTATTTTGGTGGTAGGGTTCGTATTGGCCGATGCTAAATTCGGCAGTTGGATTATTTCGCAGCCTTACACCAAACCAATATAAACTTTCCAGGGTACGCATCGATGTAGTGCCCACCGCTATGACCCGCCGCCCATGCAACAGTGCTTCCACATTTTTTCGTGAAACACCACCTGCTCCACGTGCATTTCGTGGTCGATGGCGTTCTCGTCCGTGACCGGCTTGAAGGTGCCAGCCGAAACGTGCAGGGTTAGCTCCTCCAACCGAACGCCCTTGTTTGCAACGGCTTCGAGCACTTTGGGAGTGAAATGTAGGCCCGCCGTCGGGGCAGCCACCGCTCCCTCCCGTTTGCTGTAAACGGTCTGGTAAGTCGTGCGGTCCGAAGCCTCGGCATTGCGGTTGAGGTAGGGCGGAATGGGTACGACGCCGCCCGCTTCAATGATTTTGACAAAAGGCAATTGCGGCGCGCTCCACTCATACCGCACGACCTGTTGCTGCCGATCGGAGAGGTGGGCTTGGAGCAGCACTTCCCGACCATCTATTTCG
This sequence comes from Saprospiraceae bacterium, assembly GCA_041392505.1. Classification (GTDB taxonomy): domain Bacteria; phylum Bacteroidota; class Bacteroidia; order Chitinophagales; family Saprospiraceae; genus UBA6168. The sequence continues at coordinate 145,668 of JAWKLX010000018.1, forward strand.
AGGGTGCGGCGCAGCACCAAACCGTCTTTCCAACGTTTGAGGTTGCCAATGGCGCAGGCCCAAGTCGTCGTGCCAGTAGCCTGCATGGCCTGCTCGACGAGGGCCGGCGAGAGCGGGGAGCAGAAAAGTTTCGATCAAGCTACCTGTTTCTTTAGAGAAAAACAGCCGGGCGGGAATAACTTTCGTGTTGTTGAAAAAGAGAATCTCGTCGCCTTGCAGCAGGTCTGGTAAATGGCGAAACTGCTCATGTAAAATTTCACCCTGTTGCCAGACGAGCAGCTTGGAAGCATCCCGTTCGGAGAGGGGGTATTTGGCGATGTGGAGATCGGGCAGTTCGTAGTTGAAATCTTGGATGTTGATGGTCGGGAGTAGCGGCATGGGTTGTTTTCTGTATTTCGGCCAGCAAAGGTATATTAAGTTGACCCGTTTGAGCAATCCCCAATTGAGGGCCGTTTGGGTTATTTCTAAAAAGTTGAATGGTCAAAAAATTGGCAATGCTGCGCCAGCAGTCGAACTTTACTTTTAAAAATTAGTGGCTACTTAACACCCACCGTTTCCCGTTCTTTTGTCATCCTGTTAAGGAACTGTTCACGTCAGAGCGGCACATTGTGACGGCACTTATAACGTGAACAGTTCCTAAACAGGATGACAAAGGGGGGCTGCTAAGTAGTTACAAAAATTAAACAAATGAGTCGATACAAAACACTTAAAGAATTAATTGCCATTGATTCCCCAACGGGTTACACTGGCAACGCCAGTAAATACATTTTTGATTTATTAACGAGCTACGGCTATTCCCCGACCTACACGAACAAAGGCGCTGTTAAATGTGCGTTGGGCAAAAATCCGAAAGCTGCCATTGCTGCCCATGTGGACACGTTGGGAGCTATCGTTTCCGGCATAAAAACAAATGGGACTTTGTCCTTCTCGCTATTGGGCGGACTCTCCTTGACAGGGGCCGAAGGCGAGTATGTAAAAATCATCACCCATTCGGGAAAAATATTTACCGGAACAATTCTGATCAACAACCCTTCCGTTCACGCTAATAATGAAAAGGAAAAAACGCAACGCAGCATTAAAAGTATGCACATCCGCGTCGACGAAGAGGTCTATTCAAAAGAAGACGTTAGGAAATTAGGGATCGGCGTAGGAGACATAATTTGCGTGGATGTCAAATACCAAGAATTGGAAAGTGGGTACATCAAATCCCGTTTTTTGGACAACAAAGCTGGCTGTTATGTGCTGTTTGAATTGGCCAAAAGATTAAAGGAACAAGGGAAAGAAGTCCCGGTAGAAATATTTTTTTCCAACTATGAAGAAGTAGGCCACGGCGGAACGGTCGGTTATTCGGCTGGCATCGAAGAGCTGTTGGTCATAGACATGGGTGTTTTGGGAGATGATTGTGAAGGGGATGAGGTGAGTTGCTCGATTTGCGCCAAGGACAGCAGTGGGCCTTACGATTATGAATTTAGAAAACGGTTGGTCAATTTAGCCCAGCAAAACCATATCCCTTACAAGGTCGATGTGTACCCATTTTATGGCTCGGATGGTTCGGCCGCATTGCGGGCTGGCAATGATTTCAGGGTCGGATTGATTGGAATGGGTGTTGCTGCTTCGCATGGAACAGAGCGCACCCATGTCAAGGGGATCGAAGCCACCATAGATTTGTGCTTGGCTTATGTGAACGAGGTGTAGAGCCCTGTCTCGTCCTAAAATAAGATTTCAGCATCTACGATCAAATTCATCTTTGAACTATAATTTTTTGGACAAGCACACCTTCCGCCTCCCCCCGAATCACTAGGAAATAAATGCCATTAGGAAAATTTGAAATGGAAATAGTATTGACATCCATACCAAGTTTTTGATCCCACAATTTTGATCCTGAAAAACTAAATAGGGAGGCACTAATTTTCCCGATGGATTCCGTTCTTTTAATCTGAATAATTTCGCTCGCTGGATTTGGATAAACATTTATTTCTAAAAAGCTCTGAACATTGGTCGTATTGGAAATAAATCCATCTTCGAGAATAGTAAAAATAGTGGCCTCACAACCAGTAGCATCTGTTACAGTGGCTTCATAAAAACCCGCTGAAAGGTTTGTTAGGTTTTGGGTTGTAACCCCTGTATTCCAAGCAAAGGTAAACGGAGCCGAGCCTCCCTCTATTTCTATATTAATTTGTCCGTCCTGTTGACCAGGTGGGTTTGGAATAGTTGCCAACGAAACAGAGAAGCAATCCCCCAAACTCCATAGTTCCCAACCCCGCCTGCCATCAGTAGCTGTAAAATACAGGCGATCACCAATGACTGCGAAATCTTCAGGCCTTGAAGTCCCTCCTCCTGGATAAATATCCATGACCAGTTGGACCTCCTCTGTGGAAGGATCATATTCAAATAGTTCCAAGCCCGTTTCGACCGAATACCCATCAAAATATAGTTTGTCATTGTACTCAACCATTTCGCCACTTGTTTCGAGGCCAAAGGGAACCAAATCAAGGGCGACTTCACAGACAAGTGTGGTAGGGTCAATCGAAAATAATTTGTCATCTTCCGTCCTATCAAAAAACCATTTTTTACCTTGAAAATCCACTACTCTGTTCACGGCTATATTATCATAACCGTTTGGTAAAACGGTGGTTTTCGATCCTGTAACGGGGTCAAATACTTGAATGTTAGGAATTGGCAAATTAGCGTCACGGCCGACATAGGCCACTTTTTCGCCGAGTTGAAAAAGTTGATGGTAAGTAGTGAAAAAGTCCGTTTCTTCCGCAATTTCAATAAGTGTCCCAGTTATAAGATCTACCGAAAAGAAGAAGTAATTAGCAAGATCATTCGCATAGCTCCCTCTGAAATATAGCTTATCGTCTAAAACAAAAGAAGGCACTCCTGCCACCTGTTCTGTTCCAGGAATCAATTCAGCAGTTTCGGTATCGGGATTAAACCGAAAGAGCTGATAATCGTACTGGTAGTCTTTAACTGCAGCAAAAATCAAATCGCCATTATATTCAGTCAACCCAATAAAGGGTCGGTAGAAAGTCCCTGCTGCCGTTTCTATATTTAAATGCCACCGTAAGGTGTCTTCCCCCGTTTTATAACTCACTAATTGCCTGTATTCGCCATTTTTATCGGATCGGGAGAAATACAAGCGGCCTCCCAATTCAACTGCTTTGCCAATAATATTAGGTTGTTCGCCATCTAATAATTGTTCAGTAAGGCTTGAAAAATCTCCAGTGGAAATACCTCTTGACCATACCGAATACGGATCTCCAATCTCATCAAAAACATTGAAATAAATGCGGCCATCGTATTCGTTAAAACTATTTCTGACTCCAGCTGCAAAACCACCAGCCGTAGCCTGATTAATATCTGCTGCCATTTCCAATTCATCAATTAATGTGTGGTATTTAAAAATCTCCTGTTGCAACCCATCTTGGCCAAAGTAATAAATGTAATCGCCTTGCTCCATTAGGGTTAAAAGTTTTGTTTCAACCTGAGGGGAAGCCGAAAATAAATCGACTGCATTTATAGAAGGTTTGTACCTCGAAAGGGTATGAAAACCAAAAAATGAATTAGCAAGAAAATATAGGTTTTCTCCAACCGCTTTCAAAGAAAATGGGTAACCCGGCGGTGAGGCAACCAAGTCATCAAACTGGCTGGTCTGCCCTGTCGTTGGGTCATAAATAATGATTCGTTTAACAGGGTTGTCAATGTACCAAAAGTTGTTCTGAAAACATTCACCTACTCCCTCATCCCCACTTTCATAGGATGTTAAATAGATACAAGAATCAAGATCATGGTCGTAGTGATACCAACCTTTATTTTCAAAATCAACTTCCATATTTAACATCAGCTCGCCATCACATTCTGCAAATTCATAAATATCAAGAAAGAAGAAATTGTCAAATTGGGTCGGTTCTCTTTGAAAATCACCCGCCTGTTCACCAAAACTCCACAATAAGAACTTACCATTTTGATCCGCAGCTTGAAAGTAAAGTCGGTTGTTGTATTCATATTTGAAACTTGGAGAAAAATCAGTAGAATGGCCCAATACGGGGGGAGGTATTTCTAAAAAGTCATTGGTCAAACCATCATAATTCCACAAATTAACTTGACCATTTAATTTGGCAGTAAACCATAACTTGCCATTATACACCGCAAGAGATCGTGGAGAAAATGTTTCTCCATAAGACATGGAAACATTTTTCACTTCAGCAATTTGCGGATTATAATTAAAAAGGTGGACACCTTGATCATCAGTTTCGGCAACAAAAAAAACCTTCCCATCATAAGCCACAATATTTTCAGGGTTAGAGCTGCCTCCGAGCCTTCTTATATTAGTTAGACGGCGAGCCTCTTCGGTAGCGGGATCAAACTCCCAAAGTTCATAACCAAACAAACCATCATTAGCGGAAAAATACATTTTGCTATCAATCTCTACCCACTCACGAAAATCAGACATGCCAGGTGCATGATTGAAATCTTTCTCAAACTTTATTTGGGCATGGAGCGGAGCAGATACAGTAAAAAGAAATGCAACTATGAGGAGCATGCTATTTTGTTTCATATTTTGATATTAATTACAGTTTTAAAAAAAGGCATGAAAAACAACTAAATATTTAGAAAGTATTTTTTAAAGGTCGAACAATATAAATAAATGCAAATATACCCAATATTATAAGAACATAATTCTATATACTTTCAACTATTAAAATGTCACTCAGTGATTATTTCAGTAATTTTTTTCAGCCAATTTTTTTCGATAATTTATCTTTTAAAAATTCTTGCGTTGCGGGAATCTGCGGAAGAATTATTTAGGAAAAAATATCGGAATAGTTCTAATCCTGAATTCACTTTGGGGACGCTTTAAATTACCGAAATAATTAGTGTGTGTCTCTTACCTTCGTCAGGGAGGCGTTAAAATAGGGTCTATTATTATTGGTTTGGCGGTGTATCATTTGTAAGGTTGTTATTATTAAAACCTCAAATTGCAATATTGAAAAAGCTAACGTCGGCAAGGTTCTGAACCATGCCGACGTTTACCTAAACGAATTTCTTAGCCTTACATCAATCCTTAATCACCACCAGTTTCTGAGCCAAGGGCACACCCTCGAAAACCTGTGCTTGAATCATATAAGTACCGTTACCCAATTGGGACAAGTCCAATTCTACCCTATCCGTCCCCGGCGCTACTTTGACCTGGGCGATATTTTTTCCAAAAATATCCAACACTTGTAGCGATTGGACCTTGCTTTCAGGCGATAGTTTTACAATAACCAGATCACGTGCTGGATTTGGGAACATCGAGAAAGCAGTGGCCTGGGCTGAAGCTTTTTGATGGTTCAATGGACTATCTGCGTGATTGGTCCCTGTGTTAGTTGGGTTGGAGACCAATGATTGTGGCGCACAGTTAGCGATGATTTCGGCCACATTGTTACAACCTGTTTTATTGAAAAAAATGACTTCAGAACCAGTCACCCCATTTTCGTTTAAAAGGTCGTAGATGGCACAGCAGTCATCCAACAAAAAGTTGTAGTAGATCATCAAACTACCGCCTACCGCATTCAAGCCTTCCAAGCCACTGAGCGTTGTCAGCGAATTGTTGTAATAAATGGTCAAGCCGCCGCCGATTTCCGAAAGGCTATCAAGCCCCGCCAAATTTTCCAAACCATTGAACTGAATGTTTACGTTGCCCGTCACTTCTTTTAGGTTTTTCAAATTATTGAGACTATCGATCGTAGCACCAGCGATCATCAGGTTGCCATCAATGATGGAATAGCACTGCGAGAAGGCGTCCACATCCGTTTGACTGTAAAAGGTCACATTGCCGGTATAGGTCAGGCCGCCAGTTGTTTCCTCATCGATTTCCCCATCGCAGTCGTCGTCCACCCCATTGCAGATTTCGGGAGCATCTGGAAAAATTAGGGCATTGTTATCATCGCAGTCACCGTCAATTGCCGTCAGTTCTCCCTGCAGATAACATCCTGCTGGCCGCTGGCATCCAGTCTGCCAAGTGCCATTTCCAAAACCATCACCGTCAAAGTCTTCGTACCAAGCCTGTCCAGGAAATTCGGTCGGTTCGTTGTCGTTGCAGTCGCCCGGCTGCGCAGTAGCCGAATAGTTGGGAGGTTGGGTGCAAGACATCAGGGTATTGCCATTGGTATAGCCGTCGCCGTCGCTGTCCTGATACCACAAGGTCGGCGTTCCTCCACTGCCTACGACGGCCACGGCTGTTTTTTCACAAATGTTGCCGATGCCGAAAACTTTTACCAGAATGTTGTAGCTGCCGGGCGTGAGGTTATTAAAATGGCCGTCGAACTGGAAGCTGTTTCCGCCATTAATTGAATAGCCAACCTGACCGCCGCCAGCTACCGCCGTGATGACGATGCTGCCGTCCCCATTTCCCGAACAGCTTTCTGAAGTTGGGATAATGGATTGGACTTGCAGAAATTCAGCGACTTGCACGGAAGCGGTACAAGTAGCAGTATTGCCATGCTCGTCAGTTACCAAGAGCGAAACAGCGTTGCTCCCTTCGTGCTGACAGGTTAGCACAGAAGGGTTTACTGCAAAGGACAAATTGCCGCAGACATCAAAACTACCATCATTCAAGTCGGAGGGATTAATACTGTATTGTCCATTTGCATCCAAAACGGCCTGGATGGTCTGGGCTGTACAATTGGCCGAAGGCGCAATATTGTCCTCCACCATCACCGTAGATTGGCAGGTGCTGACGTTGCCTTGCAGGTCGGTAATGGTCAATATCACGGTGTTCGGTCCGACATCGGCACAGGCAAAAACGCTCACATCCAAGGCACGGTCGCCTATGCCGCAATTGTCGGTTGAGCCGCCATCCACATCGTTGACCGAAAGCGAACCGTTGCCGCTGGCGTCCAATTGAACAACTGCATTTTGACAAATCGCAACGGGTGCAATTTTGTCTTCGACAGTTACATTGGCGGTACAATTGGCCAAGTTGCCGTTGCCGTCATTGGCGATAACCGTTACAGGAACTATAGTACCAGCGTAACTACAATCAAGAACTGCGGGCGAAAAACCTGACAACTGGATCAGGCCACAGTTGTCAACGCCGCCGCCATACACATCAGTTGTGGTTAAAGCGTAAGTGCCATTATTTCCCAATTGAACAGTCGGGTTTAAACAGATCGGCACGGGCGGTTGGCTGTCCTCCACCGAAATATTGGCCGTACAGTTAGCATGGTTGCCGTTGGCATCAAACACATACACCGTGACGGGAATGGAATACCCTTCGTCGGCACAATCAACCATCGTCGGTGTCATGTACCAAAAAGTAAAGCTGCCACAGTTGTCAGAACCACCGTTTAGCACATCATTTTCCGAGAGGACGTATTGGCTATCGGAGTTTAATTGAACGGTTGTTGTTTTACAAGACGGAATCGGGTTGGTGTTATCTTCAACGGTTACAGTCGCAGTGCATGTATTTTCATTGCCATTCATGTCAGTCACGGTAAGGATTACCACATTGTTACCAACATCGGCGCAGGTAAATGTATTTGGCGAAGCCGAAAGCGAAGCAATCCCACAGGCATCGGTGCTGCCGTTATCAACGCCGCTGGCCGTCAGGCTGCCATTGCCGCTGGCGTCCAGTTGGACGGTGTGCGGCTGACATTTTGCCGTTGGCAAAACATTGTCCTCTACAGTGACAGTAGCAGTGCAGGTGTTGTTTTTTCCATTGTTGTCGGTGACGGTGAGCGTTACGTTGTTTGTGCCAACATCGGCGCACGTAAATGAATTTGGCGAAGCCGAAAGCGAGGCAATGCCACAGGCATCGGTGCTACCGCTGTTAATGTTGCTAGCCGTCAGGCTGCCATTGCCGCTGGCGTCCAGTTGGACGGTGTGGGGCTGACAGTTTGCCGTTGGCAAAACATTGTCCTCTACGGTGACGGTGGTGGTGCAGGTGTTGGTTTTTCCATTGTTATCGATGACGGTGAGCGTTACGTTGTTTGTGCCAACATCGGCGCAGGTAAATGTATTTGGCGAAGCCGAAAGCGAAGCGATTCCGCAGGCATCGGTGCTGCTGTTGTCAATGTCGTTGGCCGTCAGGCTACCATTGCCACTGGCGCCCAGTTGGACGGTATGCGGCTGGCAATTTGCCGTCGGCAAAACGTTGTCCTCGACGGTTACGGTGGTAGTGCAAGTATTCTTGTTTCCACTATTGTCGGTTACGGTGAGCGTGACGCTGTTTGTTCCAATATCAGAGCAATTAAAGGTATTTGGCGAAGCCGAAAGCGAAGCAATCCCGCAAACATCGGAGCTGCCGTTGTTGATGTTGTTGGCTGTCAGACTGCCGTTGCCGCTAGCGTTCAGTTGAACGGTGTGGGACTGACAAACGGCGGTCGGAGGAGTGATGTCCTCGACATTCACCTGAGCTGTACAGGTAGCGGTGTTGCTGTTATCATCAGTGACGGTGAGGGTGACGGAGTTCGAGCCGATATTGCTACAATTAAAAGTATTGGGCGAAGCGGAAAGGGAAACATTTCCGCATAAGTCGGAAGAGCCATTGTCAATGTCACTGGCCGAGAGGGTGCCGTTCCCATTGGCGTCGAGTTGGACGGTGTAGGCTTGGCAGTTGGCCGAGGGGGCAATTTTGTCTTCAACCGTCACGGTCGCAGAACAGGTGTGAGTACTGCCATTTTTATCGGTCACAGTAAGGGTGACAGCATTTGAGCCAACCTCGCTGCAATTAAACGTCAGGGTCGTTTCACCACCAACGGAAAAAGTCAACGGAGCGCAACCCATACTCCCACCATCCAACGAAGCGACAGCAAGCACGCCATTTCCAACACCATCCAACTGCACAGTTTGATTTTGACAAACGGCAGTTGGAGCAACGATATCCTGAAATTCATAAGCCCCCAGGTCGATTTCCAGCGCGCCGAGGGAGTTGACGATGCGGGGGTTGTCGTCCAAATCTTCGCTGGTCGAATTGGCTGTATTGTCTCCAGCGTCAATTGCGGGGGAACATTGCTGCACGCGCAAATCGCCCGCTGTGGTCGGGGCAGCGTTGAAGTCGGGTTGGTTGACGAAGAGGGGGTCCAGGTCGAGGTTGTCCGTACCGGGGTAGTCACCCTGGATGATGGAGTTGGTGACGGCTGCATTGCCACCGCTGGTATTGACGATTTCAGAACTATTGCCCCATACGATGCAATTGGTCATCGTCAAAGAAGTTGAACCTAAATTTCGGAGGGCACCACCATAGTTGGCAGAATTGCCGGAAAACGAACAGTTGACGAAAGCCGGCGATGAGGTAGCATCTTGGTTGTAAACGGCGCCGCCAGTGTTGGCTGTATTTCCCAGGAACAGGCAGTTTATCAGGGTCGGGTCGGAGTTGTTAATGTTCATAATACCGCCACCCCAAGGAGCGGCTGAATTACCGAGAAAGGAGCAGTTCAACAGGGTTGGAGCAGAATTGGCTTCAATATCCAGCCCTCCGCCACCATTATTTGGTGAGGTATTTCCTGAAAATGTACAACCTGTAATGGAAGGAGAGCTGCCAAAAAGAATGGCCATGCCGCCACCTCTTACGTTAGCAGTATTGGACAGAAAGAAACAATTTGATACGCTTGGGTTGGCGCCATTTCTAATAAACATTCCGCCACCATTTATATTTATATTAGGGCCATTTGCAAAACCTCCAGTAACTGTAAATCCATCCAAAATTGCCGAAGCAGTGATGGTGGCACCAGCAGCCAATACCACATGCCAGGCGTTGTCTCCGTTATTGGCAAAATTGGGTTCGTCGTCCTGCATCAAATCGCCGCTGAGAATGGTCACGTTCGTTTCCCAATCCCTTTCGGAAACCATGGTTTCTCCTCCGGCAAAGCCGCCGTAGATGGCTATACCATCAATCATCATGAAGGTGGCAGCCGGGTCATTGTCAATCATGCCGCCCCCTTCGTCAGGGTAGTAGATGCCATCAGCCACCCAGATTTCCGTCACGCCCGAACAGGTTGGTGCCAACGCCAGCGCATCCTGTAAATAATTGAAGGCATCCGTCCACGTTTTGCCGTCGTTGTTGCCCGCAGCATTGGCATCTACATAGATAACATTTCCAGCGGGGCAGCAGACTTCGGTTTCATCTGTCTGGTTGTTGCAGTTGTTGTCGATGCCGTCGCAGATTTCCGTGAAGCCGGGATTCTTGGCACTTTCTGTATCGTCGCAGTCGGAATTGTCAGCAACGAACCCGGTTCCGCAGGCGCCGCAAAACACCTGAGTGACCGCAGCGTCCCCGTAGTTATCCCCGTCGGTGTCGGCATAGCAAGTGATGCCTGGGGACGGCGAACCCTGATGTTCATAAGCTCCCATATCATATCCGGCATTGGCAGGACGTGGGGCGTCAACCAAGTCATCGGTGGGTGCCCCTGTTGACGTGCCGGCGTCTATGGCGGGGGAACAGTTTTGCAAGTGAAAATCGCCCGTTGTGGTCGGGGCTGAATTGTAGTCGGGCAGGTCGAGGAATATAGGATTGGTATCAAGGTTGTCTGTGCCTGTAAATCCACCTTGAACGATGGAATAGTTGACATTAAAAATTGCACCTGATTCGGCTGTGAATGCGGATTCATTTCCCCATACAATACTATTGATAATATTGAAAGTTGTAACGTTGGAATCGTTGTGGTACAGGGCTGCACCAGTGGTAGAATTGTTTGCGGCAACCGTGCAATTTATCAGGTTGGTATTGCTTAAAGCACCCGTTGCAGCAACTGCACTTCCTTTTGGTGACCAGTTCCCAGAAAATAGCACATTGATGAAATCGGCACTGGTACCCTGACCGCCAATATAGACGCCACCCCCGCTGCCTCCAGCACGGTTGCCTCCAAACCAGCAGTTGACCACTTGAACAGATGTTGTATTTGAATTGACAATATATAAACCAGCCCCAGTAATGTCTGCCTTATTGGCTATTACCTTGCAGTTGCTTATTGTCAGTCCTCCGTTTTGTTGCAGGTAAATTCCAGCACCTGACTTGACAAATTGGGAAACATTGGCGTTTCCAGCGGTGATGGTAAAACCATCCAGGGTATTGCCAGTAAGGTCTCCCTGTCCGCTGACGACGTGATAGGCATTGTCTCCATTGCTGGCAAAATCGGCCCCGTCGTCCTGCATCAAATCCCCGCTGAGGATGGCCACGTTTGTTTCCCAGTTGCGTTGCGACAGGCTTGTTTCGCCTCCAGCAAAACCTCCGTACAACGAAACGTTAGGGTATATGGTGAAAGTGGATTGGCGGTTGTTGTCGGTATTGCCACCTCCTTCATCGGGGTAGTAAGTGCCGTCGGCCACCCAGATGTCGGTCGGGTTTTGGCAAATTTGCGAAGCGGCCAGCGCATCCTGCAAAAGGTTGAAAGCATTGGTCCAGGAGGAGCCGTCGTTGCTGCCCGTTGCATTGGCATCCACGTAAAAGCGGGAATTGGCGGTAGTTGAAGGCAGTACGTTGACCGTGGCCGAGCAGAAAGAAGTGTTGCCGTTGTCGTCCTCTGCTGTTAGATAAACCGTGCGGGTGCCGATGCTGTCACAGGTGAGCGTATCGTTGTGCAGGTATTTGTCCACCACCATGCCACAGGCATCGCTGGCCGTGCCACTTTCAATTTCAGCAACTGAAAGCACATATTCAAAATTGGCATCCAACTCAACCCCTATGGTTTCGGTAATACAATTTATAGTTGGTGGTACTTCGTCCAGGACTTCCACGTTGGCCGTGCAATAATCATATTTTTGGGTGGTGCTTTTTATGGACAATTGAACGGTATTGTCCCCGACATGGCTACAGTCAAAAGTGAGTGTCAAAGTCTCCGAAGGCACGAACAGCTTTTCCAGAACAAAATTGTCAGGTTCGGCAAAGCTGCCATTGTTGACATCATTGACATGGATGGTGGCCGAGCCATTCACGAGCGTGACCTCAACGTCTTTGCACTTCGCCGTGGGGCCGTCTTTGACAGCGAACTGGTAGTGTACTTTGCCGTGGTCAGGTGACGAATCAACTTTCCCATCTTTTTTATCCACCTCTTCGGCATCATCGTTGGCAAAGCTCCCACCGCCGCCGCCGGGGTTGGTATAGGCACCGCCGCCGCCGGAATAGCCGCCGCCGCCGCCGCCGCCGGAAGGATGCCCAGCCCCCACTCCGTAACCGCCGCCGCCGTATCCGAACCCACCTTTGCCACCATTGATGTAATCGTCTCCACCTTCCCCACCTGTAAATCCTCCCGCATTTCCCCCGGTACCATCTCCTCCCAAGCCGTCCGTTAATGCCCCGCCACCACCGCCGCCAGTATTGGTGACACCATCATTCCCGCTCTCCCCGCCGTTGCCGTTGCATCCACCTTCCCCATGCCCACTGCCCAAGCCGGGCAATCCACATTCACCGCCTGTTGCGTTTTTCCCGTTGCTACCTGAACCGGCGATGTCGGATGCATAGGCACCGCCGCCGCCGCCAGCCACTGCCAGGATGACCCAACAGGAGTTTGCATCTGCCAGGTCGGTGGAAGGGTCGGTGCAGGTAATGGTTGCGCTGGGATGATGGTACAAAACGGCAGTCCCGCCGCCGCCCCCTGCACCTGAAATTATTCCTCTTCGGATAGTACTGCCGTGGTGGCCAACCACGAACCGAACCACGCCGCCCGGCTGTAATTGACCGGCACCAGTCCCTATTTGAAAACTGGCACGAACGGTTGCCCCGCCACCTCCTTTTCTTTCGTTGAAAATGCCTTTGTACGCACCACCATCGCCCCCTTTAAGGGTGAAGGTGAGATAGTTGTTGCCGTTGAGACCTCCCCCCGACGGAATGGTTTCATCATGGTAAGTGCCGGATTGGGAAATTTTGTAAAGATCCCCGTCGGCATTCAACTGTGCCATTGCAGCCGGAATAGCCACCAACATTTGCAGGCAACAAATAGCCAAGCAGATTTTTAGGTTTTGTTTTTTGAAAACAGTGGAAGATAGGACTTTGGACAACTTTAAGTAGATCATTATAAGCAGAGTTTTGTAACAAAAGAAACCCTGAGGCTGGTCCTTTTATAAAAAAAAGACCAGCCATAAGGGCAAGTTGTCCAATCTTCACAGCGCTTTATTAAGGGAGCTCCAAAGGTTGGACGAAGGCATTTGCCTCAATGACCGCAAAGTTGTCTCCCTGCCTTTTTTTATGCTTCCGCCATTGTTCAGAATGTTTCCGCTATTGTTCAGAGGCCAGTAAAATCAGGTGTTTTGTAAAGTAAAGTTCACGACAGTATATAAAATTTAAGGGTGAGCAATTTTGATGTACAAATGCCCCTATCCATGAGCCATAGAACAGCTACAGGTTAAACTTCTATCATTTTGTAACCCGCCGTTTTAACGGTGGGCAAGCCAATCCCCATTATTCCATCTATCATCTATGCAAAACATCAGCATCTATAGGCTGATGTGATGTACTGAGCAAAGCCCCCGGTTAAAACCGGAGGTTACTAGATGTTTGATGTTGTTGCATTTTCGTCTTTTTAAATCAAGAAGGAATGTGAAAGCGCCAAAGTCACCCACGGACTTTGCTCGGCGGCGTGCCGAACTCTTCGGCAAAAGAAGTGGAGAAATGCTGAAGGTGGCGGAAACCGACCTCGAAGGCGACCTCGGAAACGGTCTTGTCGGAGGTGAGCAAAAGATGCCTCGCCTTTTGCAAGCGCAAGAAACGGATGTAGTGGGTGGTGGATTTTCCGGTCAGGGCTTTGATCTTGTTGTGCAACTGCGTCCGGCTCACGCCCATCGCAGCGCACAGCTCTTTCACCCCAAAGTTTTCATCTTCCAGATTTTCATTTAGGATGGTTTGTATTTTTAAAATGTAGGCATCCTCATATTGGGCAGGCTCATTGGTTTGAGCTGGTCGCTTGTCTTGGTTCAAGCTAAACTGTTGGACGCCGTACCGTTCCTGTAATTTCTTCCGCAGTTCGAGCAGTTTTCGCAACCTAACCAATAATTCTTGCTTGTTGAAGGGCTTGGACAGATAGGCATCTGCTCCGCGTTCGAGGCCCTTGATCCTCGAAGCATCGTCTGTTTTAGCAGTTAGCAAAATGATGGGAATATGGCTTGTTCGCTCATCGTTTTTCAAAAATTCAAGTAATTCAAAACCATCCTTTTCGGGCATCATGACATCGCTCACGATGAGATCGGGTACAGTCTCCAGCGCCATTTCAATGCCTTGCTGCCCATTTTGCGCCAGCAAAACTTGATAGTCGTTTGAAACACAAGTAAGCAGGTATTCAGCTACATCGGCATTGTCCTCGACGATGAGAAGCCTCCCCCCGGCCCCCTCCAATGGAGGGGGTGACGAAACAGCGGACGTCACGCCTTCCCCTCCATTGGAGGGGGCC
>JAWKLX010000019.1:0-155123 GCA_041392505.1 Saprospiraceae bacterium
TGGTTCAGCACTTCACAGGGCTTGCACCACTTCGATCGGCATTCTGGAACATTATCCAAAGTTCATTTCCAAGTAGAAGACCCGGCGTTTAGGGACTATACCCGGCGTTTTTTGCAGACGAAAGACGGGAAATACATTTGGGTCTATGCTTCGGAGCGGCTGTTCAAGGTGGACAAAACTACCCTCCAAAGCACTGTTTTTGAGAGTTCCAACCATACACGTGGCGGCCTGCCCATTTCGTATGTCAGGGACATGGTAGAATCGCCTGCCGGAACGCTTTGGTTTGCCGATGACAAGGGATTGGTGCGGTACGAAACGGTGAGTGGGTCGGCCAAAATTTTTAACCGACAAGACTGGAAAAAGGGCGGCAACAAGGTCATGGCCTTGAAGGACGACCTGCATGGCAATATTTGGTTTACCAGCAATGACCACTTGCATTGTTTTCAAACAGATGCGGGTGAGTTCCAATGGTACAACAAAGCGGACGGGGTGAACACGACCTTCAACAGGATCAGTTGTGACCGACGAGCTGATGGCACCATGCTGTTCGGCGGCACAAACGGGTTGGTCGCTTTTCACCCTGATAGCATCTTCCAAAGCGATAGCCAACCGGGGATTGTTTTGAAAAATATCTGGGTAAACAACCGCCCCTACCCTTTCGAACAACTGCCTGAATTTTGCCAAGAACTGCTGGTTAACTACACCGATAATGTCCTCACTTTTGAGTTTGCCGCTCTTGAATTTACCGTACCCGAACGCAACCAATATGCCTATAAAATGGTCGGATTCGACAAGGACTGGGTTTATGGAGGCACGGAGCGGAGGGCGACCTATACCAACCTCAATCCCGGTGATTATTCTTTTTTGGTGAAAGCCGCCAACTACGATGGCCGCTGGAACGAGGAGGATATATTGACTTTAAAAATCACAGTTACGCCGCTTTATTACCAACGGACTTGGTTTCGGGGAATGGTAGCGTTGGTGCTTGTCTCGTTGGCATTTTTATTTATCCAAAACTACCGGCAACGCCGCCACTTGCAGCACCAAAAAGAATTGGCCGAGCAAAGTGCCCAATACAAGAGCCAGTTCCTCGCCAACATGAGCCACGAAATCCGCACCCCCATGAATGCCATCATCGGGCTGAACAAACTCTTGCTCGACACCCATTTGGATGAAAAACAGCGGCAGTATGCCGAAGCAGTCGGGCAGTCCAGCGAAAACCTGTTGTGGATCGTCAACGACATTCTCGATCAAGCAAAGATTGAAAGTGGGAAATATTCTTTGGTGGAGCGGCCTTTTGAGCTGGACGTGCAGTTGCAACAACTCAGTAACCTGTTTCTGCACAAGGCGCTCGAAAACAAAAACACGCTGCAAATCCAGACCCAACCCGATGTGCCCAACCTCCTTTTAGGCGACCCGATCCGCCTCCAGCAGGTGCTGACCAACCTAGTAGGCAATGCGGTCAAATTCACACGGGAGGGCAAAGTTAGGGTAGCGGTTGGGGTTGAAAAATTGGAAGGCGAAAAGGTATGGCTGCGCTTCGAGGTGAAGGATACGGGCATTGGGATTCCTCCGGAAAAACTGGATCTGATTTTTGAAAAATTTGAACAAGTAGAAGATGAAAACCTACCGGGGCAACAAGGTACGGGGTTGGGTCTTTCCATCACCCGCCAACTGGTGGAACAACAAGGTGGCACCCTCACCGTAAAAAGCACAGTCGGCAAAGGAACGGTCTTCACCGCTGTTTTGCCATTTAAAACAAGACTCCAAAAACAGGAGGAAATAGCCTCACCGCAAAAGCAGCAGCCCGCTTTGAAAAACCTAAAAATCTTACTCGTCGAGGATACCTATTTCAATCAAATGTTGGCCTTGGAGCTTTTGAAAAAACACATCGTAAATGTGGAAGTCGAGATAGCCAACAACGGACAGGTTGCCCTCGAAAAAATCAACCAAACTCATTACGACCTCATTCTGATGGATGTGAAAATGCCCGTCATGGATGGCTACGAGGCGACCCGATCTATCAGAAAATTGGAGGGAGAAAAGGCCGCTATCCCCATCCTCGGGCTGACCGCCAATGCCATCCCAGAGCAATTGGCCAAATGCTGGGAAGCGGGCATGAACGATGCGATTACCAAACCCATCAATAGTGAGGAATTGTTGGAGAAAATTTATTCATTAACGCATGGAAAATAAAATCAACCTCACCCAACTCCGGCAACTTTTGGGAGGCGACGAAGCGATGGTCAGCCGCTTTTTGGAACTGTTTAAATCGGAAATGCCCAAACAATTGGCGGCCTTGGAAGAGCAATTGGAAAATGGGGATTATGCTGAAGCTAATGTGACCGCCCACGGCATCAAAGGGCAGTTGCTAACGATGGGATTAACGGATTTGGCGCAAATCGCCTTGGATATTGAAAATAAGACTGAGAATAATATCAACGCTACCGATCACTTTTTCACCCTAAACCAAAATATTCAAAACCTACTAAAATCACTCACCACCCCATAACCCATCTACTCCCGAACTGTAGACTGTGGACTGCGAACTGGGAACTGGTAACTGCGAACTGGGATTTCGCTGCGCTCCAACTGCCGAACTGCCGAACTATGGACTGTCGAACTAAAAACCCTACCTCACCACCAACCGATACCCCTCCCCATGGCGGTTCAGGATTTCAATCCTCGGATCATCTTTCAAAAAATGCCGGAGCTTGCTCACATAAACGTTGAGGCTGCGACCTCGCAAGTAGTCCTCGTCTCCCCAAACCCGTCGGAGGGCCTGCTCCCGCTCGATCGTACCCGATTCATTTTCCAGAAACATTTCGAGGAGTTTAGCCTCCGTGCCTGTCATTTTTTGCAAAAAACCATCCGCCGTCAGTTCACGGGTAGTGGGGCTGAAAGTGAATTTACCGACTTGGTAAACCTGTGGTGTTTCCCGTTGCTGTTGCTGCTGCACCCCCACCCGCCGAAGAATGGCCGTGATGCGCAGGAACAGTTCCTCCATGCTAAAAGGCTTGGTGATGTAATCGTCGGCGCCGAGCAGCAGCCCTTTGATCCGGGACTCTTTTTCGGATTGTGCCGAAAGGAAAATGAACGGCATGTGGGCATCCCGCTCCCTGATTTCCTGGGCGAGGGTAAATCCGTCTTTCATCGGCATTTTTACATCGAGCACGCAGAGGTGGAAATTGCCGGAGAGGAAGGCTGCCAGGCCGTCGTCGCCATTATGCCGCATTTCCACGACCATGCCTTTGGCCGTCAAATATTCCTGAATAAGTGGAGTAAAAGTGCGGTCGTCATCTACTAATAAAACTTTTGGTTGGGTCTCCATAATTTTTAAAATGGGTAAAATCCAAATATCTGAATAATGCTTATTAATTCCTTTCGCCTTTATGAATTTTTACACTTTTAATCCTTTGGTAAAAAACGGTAGCCACGACTTTAGCGGTTTTGTCAGTAAAATCACCATAACTATGGTCATGAAATCTACCATCCAATTTATTCTTCGGCAAGCCACTGGCAGCAACGTTTTACTAACGGGTGGAGCGTTTCTACTCATGGCAGTTGGCATCCTACCTGCAGCCATGCTCGACATTGCCCGCCTTTCCCCCACGCCCCCTCACATGGATTTTCTATTTTGGCCATCCCCTCATTCACTTTATGCAACCATCCAAGCATTCGGCACCGATGGACGGGAACTGTACCGCTTTATTTTGCTCACTGCCGATATGGTTTTTCCAGTAGTTTACACGGCCTTCTTTTCTTTTGCATTGGGGTGGTTGTTGAAAAAACAAGAGAACCGTCTTGATAATGGATGGGTCTTGTTTCCATTCCTACTTTTCTTTTTTGATCTACTGGAAAATGGCTGCTTAGTTGCGATTTTATCCCTTTACCCAAAGGAATTTTATTGGTTGGCCCTGCTTGCCGGGGTTGCTACTTTTTTAAAATGGTTGGCAGTAGCAGTTATTTTAATCTCTGGATTGAGGTTGGTAATTCGGTGGCAATCAGCTAAGTATAAGGAGGTAAAAAGCAGCCAAACTGAAATTGGGTAAGGGGACTTATTCTCGCTCTTTGTTAACTTCTTCAACTAATAGGGTTTTATAGCGGTGCATCAAAAGTAATGCTGATAAGTCCTTTCCTTAGATACCTTCATCCACCCCCGACCCCTAAAGGGGAGTACTAAATTGCTGTTGATTATCAGTTTGTTATAAAGTTAAAAAGGTACTCCCCTTTAGGGGTCGGGGGTGGATACAAAAAAGCACAAAGCATTATTTTTGATGCACCGCCGGTTTTATTTCAAAATCAAACTTCACTTTCTATCGGCCCAAACTGATTATAGCCAAGTCCCCCGCCTTTTTACCTTTTTTTACCCTTTTTGAAAAACGCTTAAACCTCTCCCAGCGGCCATCCCGCCAATTTTGTCCCAGCAAGCTGAAATAGCATTTTCCTTCATTTTTAAAATATAAAAGTCAGATGAAACCAACGCTGCAAATTTGGTGGGGATTGTTCCTCTTGGCGATTGCCCAAATAACTCACGGTCAATCCGTTACGGTCACTGTTGCGGTGCCGCCACCCTACCCCATCCACGTGGATGACTACCTGAGCTACCGTACCCAGAGCGTCGTCACGCTGACCAACACAACCGATAATCCTTTGCAAGTCAAACTAATTACGTCGGTTACCAATGCCTTTGCGGGGTTGTCAGCCAAGGTAAAAACCAGTTTCCAACCAGCGATGCCTATATTATTGGCACCACGGGAGACCAAGGTGCTGTCTGGCAAACAATTGGAAAACATCAATGCCAACCTCACCCCCAATGACGTCGAAAACCAGGGTTTTGACATTGACCAGGTAATCCGGACGGGGCTGTTGCCGGAAGGCAGTTACTTGCTGTGCATCCGGGCGCACAACTACCAGACGAGCGCACCGCTTTCGAATGAAATGATGGGCTGCACACCGCTCAACCTCACTTGGTACGATCCGCCGATTCTTATCCAACCAACCAACGAGGGCCAAGTCAATGCGACCAATCCGCAATTCCTCAACTTCGTTTGGACACCTGCTGGGCTGCCGGGCAAAACCCGTTACGAACTCCGCATGGTGGACATGACTGCTACCGGCTTGTTCAACCCCAACGATGCCTTTTCCGGCATCGTGCTGCCGTTTTTTCAGAAAATGAATTTGCTGCAAAACAGCTACCAATATGGGGTAGCGGACTTGCCTTTACAAAACAACCACCAGTACGCCGTTGAGGTCGTGGCTTACGACCCGACCAATAGTATTTCCTTTAAAAATGGAGGTCGCAGCGCCGTCTCAACATTTACTTGGAAAAAACAAAACATCATCATCGACCCCAACATCGTGCTGAACAACCCACCCAACAATGGCGGCAACAACGGCAATGTCAACAATCCCAACCTAAACCTCCAAAACAACCCACCACCGATCATTTTCAACATGATGTCCTGCCAGCAGGAGGTCAACATTCCCAACCCTACCCCAATCAACGGCAACGGCATCATCGGTGTGAATGATGTGTTGAATATCGGCGGCCACGAGCTGTTGTTGACCGAGGCAACCTGGAACGGGAAGAACCTGAGCGGGAAAGGAAAAATCAAAAACTCCTGGTTCAAAATCCCCATCCTTGTGGAGTTCGAGGGCTTGCAAGTGAATTCCGACAAAGTAGTGCTGGATGGTGTCGCCAAGGCCCGGGACGACAACAATTCCCCAATCGAATGGCTCAACGATCTCGGCAACATTTCGCTCAGCGAAGCAGAAATCCAAAAGGCGATCAGCAAGCTACTCGGCCAAAGCAACGAGCGGATCGTGGAGTGGCCCAATACCAAAAATATTGGCGTCGGGATGCCCGTCGGCATCAAACGGAACATCGGTGGAGCGGAGCAGATCATCGCTATTGTCGGCATGCATTTCGGCGTGGGCGGTGCTGCCCTGAACGCCGTCGCCCAAGTCAACATCCCGTCTTCCGGTCAAAAACTGTTGTTCGGGGCAGCTGGCGTTTGCTTCGATGCGGGCGGCCTAACCAAGGACGCTTTCCTTTTCCTCGGTGAAGATTACACTGTCAACCCCAACGGCCCATCAGCATAGCGCTGAAAAAAGGCAACCCTGACGACCCCTCACAAGGCACTTTTATTACCATGGAAAGCCAGGGTTTCAAAAACCTGCAATTGGATGGGGCACTGGTTTTGGATAATAAAAAGGTGAAACCCATTGACAAAAACCTCACGAAAGTGCAGGCGCCGTTCAAGGTTTTTGTAGAAAATTTCCACAACTTCTTGTTGGATAATATTTCCCTCACACCCTTCGAGGTGGTCGGTCTGCCGGGCTTCGAAATGACGGTCACTGGTATCTCTTACGACCACTCCGATTTGGCCAATCCGCAGGGCATCACCTTCCCTACCCAAGGCTACAACAACGAGGGCAACCTGTGGCAAGGGTTTTACTTTAAAACCTTGAAAATCAAGCTGCCGCAAAAACTAAACACCGATACAGAAATCTCCGCCACCGATATGGTTTTCGATAAATCAGGCTTCAGCGGCATCCTCTCCGCCCCGGTTGTTTTTGGAAAAGAAAAAGGAAAAATGGGCGAGAAAAAATGGCCGTTTTCCATGGAAGACCTCTATGTGCGGGTCATCAAAAACTCGCTGGAGGAAGGCCGTTTTAAAGGAAAAATACGGGTGCCGATCACCAAGGACGATTTCTATTTCGACTACAAGGCAACGCTGAGTTATGCCAACGACTTGAAATACCAATTTAAACTCCAACCTGTGGAGGACGTGGATTTCCCCGCCGTCATTGCCAAAGGGAAAATTTTCAACAACACCCACATCGTCGTGGAAGACGAAGGCAATGGTTTTGAACCTGCCTTCCACCTGTACGGCCTGCTCACCTTGAACACCAAATTGGGGGCGAACGTGCAGGGCTACGACCTCAGTTTTGAAGGGGTCGAAGTGCAAAATTTAGTGGTGGATAAAACAGGCGTCCACCTCGGCGAAAACGGCGCAGTGAAATACAACTCGCCGCAAAAATCGCTCGCTGGTTTTGACGTGAGTATTTCGGATTGCGAGATCGGCCTGAACAGCATTGGCTTCGCCATCGGCATTGATTTTACCGAAAAAGAAAACAACGTGGTGGGCGGAAAAAGTGCCGTCAATATCTTGTGCAAATGGGACGGCAGCATGTTGAAATTTGATAAATTCCAATTGGAAAGCATTGATATTCATGGAGATATGAGCATCGTAAAAGTGGATGGTTCGGTCGAGTTTTACCACGACGATGAGGTGTATGGAAACGGTTTTAAAGGCAACCTTAAAGCGTCCATCATGCTGGGCGAAGGTAGTGCTGGGCTGGGCACTGAGTTGGCGCTGCTAATTGGCAAAAAGAAAAACAACAACCTCAAATATTTCTATTTCGACGGTTCGGTGGAGCTACCTGACCCGGCGAGTATTCCCCTCTCGGCCTCTATGCGGCTGTTCGGTTTCCGGGGCGGCGTGTACCACCACATGAAAAGGGTCAATGGAAAATACCTTCCCGACGCCGAAACCATTTTTGGGGTAAAAGGCGGCGTGGCCATTGGCCTCGACAGCCGCAAAGCGTTTCATGCCAAACTGACTTTGGAAGCCGCATTTGACAAAGATGGCCTCGCCAATATGTTCTTCGACGGGGATGGCTACGTCTTCACCGACTACCAAACTGGTTTTGAAAAATACCCCGGCACGCAACCCGTTTACCTCGGCGTGGACATGGAGTTTGATTTCAAAAAGAAAATTTTCAACCTGCTCGCCCATGCCGATGTGCAATATCCCATCCAGCAGCCCGTCCTGAACGGTGGCGGTGATATGCAGATTTATGTGGCGGGTCTAACTGACTGGTTTGTCAAAGTCGGAACGCCAGAAAACAGGGTCAATTTGAACGTGCTCAACCTGTACAATGCAGGCCACTATTTCATGGCAGGTTATGGCCTCGGTGGACTGCCCGAACCGCCAGAATTGGTGAAGCAAGTTTGTAAAATTAATTCCATGCCCGACCAGCGTAACTACGGCCAGTTGCAGGGCGAAGGCGATCCGCAATCACTCGGTTTTGCGCTCGGCAGCGAGTACAGCGGCGGCAGCACGGGCGACCTCGAATGGTGGATTTTTTATGCCAAACTGGCCTACACCGCTGGCTTCGACGTGATGCTGTACAACCAGGCGAAATGCCCCGGCATCAACGGCTGGTACGCCTTGGGGCAAGCCTATTTTGCCTTCGACGGCGGCGTCGGTCTGAAATTTCAATTGACCCCAAAATCAAAAGTCCGGAAGATAGAATTGCTGGAAGCGCAATTCGGCGCATTGGCACAGGCAGGCTTGGCGAACCCGTTTTGGTTCACGGGCACTATCCACGGCGAGGCGACGCTGTTGGGTATTTTTGAAGGCGGTTTTCACTACGAAGTTCATTATGGGGAAAAATGCATGGGCACACCCGATTACAAGGAAGTCAAACCGCTCGACAACCTGGCCTTCATCAAGGACACCAACCCCGACAATGGCGACAAAGGCGTGAGCGTTTTTGCCCAGCCGGAAGTGGCGTTTACGTTCAGCACCAACAAAGTTTACGAATTAAAAGAACAAGACACCGAGGGCAATGTGACCTCCCGTTTTTTCAAATTCCCCCTCAAACAAATGTACTTGAAGGAGGATGCGCCTAATGGCAAAACGTTCGCCAACATCAACGGGGCCGGTTTGCCCGGTGAGTTCAAAAAGAACCCGAACGGTGACGTTTATACGTATAAATCGAAAGAGGCATTTCCCGGCAGCAAAAAGCTGAAATGGGTTATTGAGTTGGAGATTTTGGAAAAAATAAACGGCCAATTTGTGCCGGCACCGGGAGAAGGAACGATTACCGAAACCATTGTTTTCACGACTGGGCAGTCGCCCAAAACCATCGAACCGGGCAATGTGGCCTTCTGCTATCCCGAACGTGGTCAGCGCTATTATTTGCAAAATGACAATGTCCGCAAGGGATATATTCAGGTGAAAATCAACGGCTACGACGACCTCTTCGACCTGACCCCACCCAACCAATTTGCCACGCCCGATAAGATCAGGGTGAAATTTATCCCCATCGGTGGCGGCCAAACATTGGAGGGTCAATACCTCAAATACGAGGACAACCGGGTGCATTTCTCCCACCCGCCGTTATTGAACAACCGCATTTATGTGGCACAATTTATCAAGGTGTTGTCGCCTCAAAGTGTACTCGCCAATAACCCCGGCAACGGGATGGCCGTCCAGAATTTTGGCGTGAACCCCGACCTCATTGCACAAATGACGGAACAACAGCAAGTCCTCGGTGAGCTGAAATTGGAAGCTCGGGAGTACGAAATTTTCAAATACGTCTTCCGCACGAGCGCTTATAACTCGTTGGAAGCCAAATTGGTAGATTTCAAAAACGGCAGTGTGGACAATGCTGGCGGCAATGCGCCGACCGCTTCCCGCACGGTCACCGTGAAAGCCAAAGAGCCGTTTGACAAAGCCGATCAACTCTTCCTGACTTTTGACTGGAGCCTCGGTTTCGGCTTCGGTGGACAAGGGCAAGGCGGCAACGGACAGGGCGGCATCGGCATCAGCAATTACAAGCCCAATTTCTACTGGAAAGATTACCTGGATCCGAAAATTTATCACGCCTACAACGATGTGTTGGTGCCGATTGCCTACCCCGGTTCGCAGGCCATCAGCCCATCGGTTTACATGCAATTGCAAAATGCCGACCCACTGCTTTCGCAGTCCGAAATCAACAATGCCCTCAACCAATTGGCGAACCCCAACCCCGGCCTCGTTTTCACCAGCAACCCGATGCCTAAGGAGATGAAGTTCACCCTATACGGCGAATCTATCGGGCATTATGCTTACAAATACCTGCTCATGCCCAAGCTGTTCAACGTCAACAACCCGAAGGTGAAGGCCTGCCTCAACAACGGCCCCACCTGCAACCCCAACCTGAAACAGTTGATGAACTACCACCTTGCCAACCCGCAATTCAAAACCCTGAAAGGCGGCACCTACCAGACTTTGGCCGGCTACAACGCCTTTTATGTAAAAGGCATGACCGGAGACAACAGCCATGCGTTTGACTGGAAGAAAGAGTTTGGGTTGGGGAATTGATTGGGGGAGATATTTAAGATTAGACCAGATAACAACCGAGACACGGATGACGCTGATTGGGCGGATTTACACGGATTTTTTCACTAAAGAAAAAAGCAAGAGATCCGTGCAAATCCGCCCAATCAGCGTCATCCGTATCCCGGTTGTTGTTTATAGTGCAATCAAGAATCGCTGGGATTGGAGTAATCCATTATTTTTAGGAGTCCACAAAGAACAGTATTCACATCCGCATAAAATTCACCAAATATCAGATGCGGTAGGGCATTCGCTCATTTACCCATGCAACATTTCTTGTACTTCTTGCCACTGCCACAAGGGCAAGGGTCATTTCGGCCCACCTTTGGGGCGTCTTTTTTGACGGTTTTGGGTGCTCCCCATTCCCTTTCTTGGGGGAGGCCGATGGCTTTAGGTTTTTCTCTATCCAATGCTTCGAATTTTTTCTTCCACATCTCCTCTTTTTCTTTTTGCTGCTCCTCCGTCAGGTAGCCGTGCCAGGTTGTGATGATATGGGTATAGTGGTCGAATACTTGATCGTATACCGTGCGCTTGTGATAGCTGTTTACTTTATGGATATCCTTTTCGACACTCTTGTAGGAGCCCGGAATGCCCTCGAAAACCAGCCCTATATCGTACAGTTTTTTGATTTTTGGCAATAGTGCCACTGCATTGAGGTCGCAAAGGTCACAAACGATCGTAGAGGCCACCTCCGGGTCGGCAAGCAATGGGTTATCATGGTTTTCGATGAAATGATCCATGACCGATTCAAACCATTCTAACACCTCCTGCTTTCGCTCAGGGTGATGAAACGCCATTTGTTCGACCCCTGATATCACGGCCCATTTTGCTGAACAGTGAAGGTTTTCCTCGACCATAAAGGTTTTCAACAAATCCAGTTGCCCCATTCCTAAATGGTAGATAAAATGCCAAAGGGTTTCGGTTTCGTGGTCGGAGTACCAGAACTCCAAAAACTCATCGCCTTGCCGGAGGTGGTCAAGGAGGAGGGGCAACCGATCTACTGCTCTTAGTTCTGTCAAAAGGAAAAGGGCATGCAACGGAAAGCTCATTTCGTCTTCGTTCCAGTCCCCTTCCTCTTCCATTTTGTTTTGGAAAAACTCAAAACGGTAGAGGCTGTCTTGCAGGACGGTTTCCAAATCCCCAAGCAATGTTTCCCTTGGCAAGGCCAGTATCTTCCTCAATATTTCATGGTCAATTTTCAAGCCGTTGCGGTACAGCTCCCACATTTCCTCATGGTGGAAATGGGGTGGCTCATTGGTCTGGACGGAGGTGTCGTAAGACCTGCCGACATCGGGCCTATCTTCGTCCCAGCCCCATTCCTCATCTGTTGTCTCAAATTGCTTTTCTTCCAACCTCATGCGGATACTTTGAATGACTTGGTGGTTTTCCCCTAGCACTTTTATGGCTGTTTCGAGGCGGCTCTCCACCGCTTCATATTCCCCTTTTTCGATCAGGTACTGGCAGGAAACATGCAAGTAGGATTGAAATTCGGTAATATGGAACACCTCCCTTTCTGGGTAAAGGTCTTTCAGGTCGAGTGCTTTGCCAAGGATGTTTTCCACTTCATCCAGTTGGCCCTTTTCGATGTACTCTGCTGCCAGGTTGATTTTTCCAAACAGGTAGTCTGGGTGTTCCTTAAGGAGCCACCGGTTCGAGCTGAAAGCTTTTTCTTTATTGCCATTCAGGTTGTAATAAACAGTCAGGTAGTTTTTGAAAGCAGGCACATTTGGGTATTTCTCAATAAGTTTGAGCAGGGGGATGGGCTTCCGGAATTTCCCTTTTGCGACCTTTACGTAGGTGTCGTGCAGAAGGTCTTCTATCTGTTGGGAATAATGGTATTTGTGGTCAGGCTCATCATTGTCGCCGGTGATTTTATAGGAAAAAAATTGCAGGTGGTCTTTCATTTTCTCAAGATTTTATGAAATACGAAGGTAGGTGGTGTAAGTTTTTTTTAAAAAAAATATGATGCATAAAAGAGAATATTCTGAAATTAGAAATTGAAAAATTGAAAAATCAGACTGGATTTAGTTTCCGATAATCAACTGGTTATCAATTTCCTAATTGCCAATTTCCAGTTTCTAAATATCGAAAAAAGTCTATTGCCAATTTTTTAAATTCAAAAAAAAACTGCACCAGGTTAAGAGAAAACTTGCAACCGATCCAGTACAACCTCCGCCGTGGAAGCACAGGCCACCGACCGGGCCTACCGCATCGGTCAGCAGAAAGACTTGATGGTCTGCCCCCTCATCATCCACAGCACTTTTGAGGAAAAAATTAATGAAATGATCCGGCGGAAAAAAGACCTCGCCATCCTGATCGTGGCAACGGAGGAGAGCTGGATTGACACTGGGGCGTTTCTTCCTCTCCCCGGCAGTGCTGCCGGAGTTCCAGAAATGGGTAGGTAGTTGAGGGATGTGTTTAGCAAACCATTTCCCCCCTCGGAGGTTTTTGATGCATCAACTAATTTCAGCAAAAAAAATGATGCAACACAATCATAAATTTCCCCTCACTTTCATCGGCCTCCTTCTGGCCATTTTCACCTTCGCCCAAAACACCGGCACCCTCAGCGGCTACGTCAGGGATGCCAAAACCAGCGAACCGCTCATCGGCGCCACGGTGCAATTGGATGGCACTGAGCTTGGTACCGTGACCGATATTGACGGCTTTTACGAAATCACGGACATCCCCACTAAAAGCTACGCCATCACGGCCAGCTACCTCGGCTACGAGCCCCGCACCGAGTTCAATGTGATTATAAAATCGGCGGGCACCCCCGAACTAAATTTTAACCTCACTGAGGCCATCGAGGCTTTGAACGAGGTGGTGGTCAAGGCCACTCGCATCGAAGACATCATCACACCACTTTCGAGCCAGACCCTCTCGGCGGTCGAAATCGCCACCTACCCCGGCGGCAACAACGACATCGCCAAGGTGGTGCAGTCGCTGCCCGGCGTGGGCGGCAGCATCGGCGGTTTCCGCAACGACGTCATCATCCGGGGTGGGGCGCCCAACGAAAATGTCTATTACCTCGACGGGGTGGAAATCCCCAACATCAACCACTTTGCCACGCAGGGCAGTGCTGGCGGTCCGGTCGGGCTGCTCAATGTTTCTTTCATCGAAACGGTGGATTTGGCGACCTCGGCCTTCAACGCCCGCTACGACAATCCGCTCTCCGGCGTGCTGCAATTCAACCAGCGGGTGGGCAACACCCGGGAGGGGCGGGCCAACCTGCGGGTCTCGGCGAGCGAGGCGGCGCTGACGGGCGAGGGGCCGCTGTTCCGCAAAGGCGACGGCCCGGCCAAGACGAGTTTCATCGGCTCGGTGCGGCGCAGCTACCTGCAATTTTTGTTTCAGGTCATCGGCCTGCCCATCCTGCCGGACTATTGGGACTACCAGTACAAAATCACCCACCGCATCGACGATTACAACGATATCAACATCCTCGGCATCGGCTCTATCGACGATTTCAGCATCTCCGTGCCCGACGATTACGACCCCGAGCAGCAGGCCACTCTGGAGCAGGTGCCCATCATCAAACAGCGGACGAACACGGCGGGCATCAGTTGGAAAAACCGCTTCCGGGATGGCACTGGCTCCATGCTTACCACATTGAGCATCAACCAGTTGGAAAATGATTTTACACGGTACGCCGACAACGTGGAGCAGACCGATCCCTATTTCACCAACGACTCGAAAGAAACGGAAATCAAGCTCCGCTACGAACTGACCCGCTACCTCGGCGACTGGATTCTGACGGGTGGCCTCGGCGTACAGCGGGCCATTTATGAAAACAACACCACCAACCTCGTTGACGACATCAGCTACGGCACTGACATTGATTTTTGGAAATACGGGCTTTTCGCCCAGGCCTCCCGCAGTCTGCTGGGCAACCGCCTCGACGTCTCCTTCGGCCTCCGCACGGACGCCAACTCGTTCACCACGCAGGACAACCAACTGCTAAAAACGCTCTCCCCCCGTTTCTCCTTCAGCTACGGCCTCAACCCCTCAAAGACCTGGCGCCTGAACGGCAGCGTGGGCCGCTATTTCAAAATACCGGTCTACACGGTGCTCGGCTTCCGCAACAATGCTGGCACACTCATCAACCAAGACGCCGAGTACATCCGCAACGACCATTTTGTGGCGGGCATTGAGCACCGACTGAGCGAGTCCACCCGCATCACGGTGGAGGGTTTTTATAAAAAATATGCAAACTACCCCGTGTCCGTCCTCGATGGCATTTCGCTGGCCAACAAGGGCGGTGGCTTCGAAGTGCTGGGCAACGAGGAAGTGGTCAGCGACGGCGAGGGCCGCACCTACGGACTGGAATTTCTCTTCCAACGGCAGTTCACCAAACGCTGGTACGCCATCCTGGCCTATACCCTATTCTGGAGCGAATTCAGCGACCTCAGCGGCAACTTCCGCCCGTCGGCCTGGGACAGCCGGCAACTCATCACCTTTACCGGCGGCTATAAATTTGGCAACAACTGGGAGGTAAGCCTGCGCTACCGTTTCGCCGGCAAGACGCCCTTCGCCCCCGTGGACGAGGCCGCCACGCTGGAAAACTACCCGGCCATCATCCTCGACTTTGACCGCCTCGGCGATGTGCGCCTCAACACCTTCAACCTCGCCGATATCCGCATTGACAAAAAATGGAATTTCAAAAAAGTGGCCCTCGATGTGTTCCTCGAACTGCAAAATGCTTTCGCTTCGCAAACGCCGCAGCCCCCGCAGTTCGGCCTGAACCGGGACGAGGCGGGCAACCTGATTTTGCCGAGGGAGTTGGTGGAGATACCGCAGGAAGGGGGTTCGGTGATTCCGGTGCTGGGGTTTGTGTTGGATTTTTAGGGGGGAAACGTCGTCAGGGGGTTGGAGCTCTGCCGACGTTTTTCTGCCGACGTTCCGATTTTTTCAGCTGAAAAACCCCGTCGTTTTTCCAACCAACATGCCTCTGTCCAACAAGCTGTTGAATTCTTCGCAGGAGGGGGAGGCGGGGGAGGGCTATATGTCTCTTTTAATTATAAAACGCAACTACCTCCCCACCCTTTCCCTATCATCCCAAACCGTATCAAACACAAACTCTTGGTACTTCCGTTTGAAATCCGGGTCGCTCATGTACTTCTTGTAAACTTCGGTGTGAACCTGTAAGTACTGAATCATCAAATCGTCCACCCGCTTGTCGGACTTGATGCGGGCATTTTGGCGGTCGGAGTATTGCAGAGCGTTTGTCATGGCATCGTCGGATTTGACTTGGGCGGGCAGTTCGTCTTTCAGGAACTTGTTCACCTTGTCCCGGTCTGACCACTCGATGTCGCCGAAGCGTTTGTTGAAATTGGAAAGGATGTTTTCCAACAGGTCAAACTCTGGGTCAATCGTGCCGCCACGGACGGTGACAGGGATGGGGTCAACCACTCCGGGTTCGTTCAGCAGGTTTATTTTTTGGGTCGTTTCCTTCGAGGGTCGGTAACTGTCCAAATCCACCGCTTCGAGGATGCCTTCGGCGAGGTCGCCCGTGCTGTCAATTTTCAGTTTTGGTACGAGGAGCTTCAAAAACCACCACAGTTCTTCCCAATAGACAACCGTAAAATCGGTGATTTTGGCGAGGTAGCTGTATGTCCGCAAAAAAGATTTTGCCTTCATCTTGAAGTCAATCTGTTTGTCCTTTTCCAGTTCATTATCGAAGATGGCCACCACGCTGTCAATGATGGGGTCAATGACCGTCCGCTCCACACCGGTTGCGTATTTAAAGAAGAAATCCTTCACCGTTTCTTCGCTGTAAATATCGAAGCGGTCGAGGGCATCCTGCAGGTCGTGGAGCTTGTTGGGGTCGGTTTCTTCGCTCAGGTTGGTGGAGGTGAAATAGGGGGCAAACGCCTCTTTGATGTCCTCTGCCTTGTTGTAAAAATCCAGTACAAATGTGTCCCGCTTCCCATCACAACAGCGGTTCAGGCGGGAGAGCGTCTGCACGGCCTGAACGTCGGACAATTTCTTGTCCACGTACATCGTGTGGAGCAGGGGCTGGTCAAAACCCGTCTGGTATTTTTCGGCGACGATGAGGAACTTGTACTCGTTCTTTTTGAACTGCTTCGGGATGTCGTTCAGCTTGTCGGGAAAGCTGTTCATCCCGGTCTCCGTGTAATCAATCCCCTTGTAAGGTTTCGACCCAGTGAAGGCAACGATGGCTTTGTAGGGCGAATGGAGTTCTTTCAGGTATTCGTCAAAAGCCTGTTTGTACTTGATGGCGGAAATGATGCTCTTGGTCACGACCATTGCCTTGGCCTCCCCACGGATGAGCTTGTGGACTTCCCGGTTGAAATGGTCAACCATGATTTTCGCCTTTTCCTTGATGGCATGCTCGTGGCCCTCCACATAGGAGCGGAGTTTCTTTTGTGCCTGTTTGGTCTCATAAGCGGGGTTGTCCTCCACGCTTTTCATCAATTTATAGTAGGAATTGTAGGTCGTATAATTTTCCAGCACATCGAGTATAAAGCCCTCCTCGATGGCCTGTTTCATCGAATACAGATGGAAAGGGAAAAACTGCGTTTTAATGCCTCCGTCCGGCTTGTCCACCTTGCGGGGAACGCCGAACATTTCCAGGGTCTTGTTTTTTGGCGTAGCCGTAAAAGCGAAATAAGAGCCGTTCTTTATCATCTTCCGGCTCTGGATGATTTTGATGATTTTTTCCTCCATCGTCTCTTCCGTCGGGGTCTCTTCGTCTTCGTCGGAAGCCGATAAAACGGCGTTCATCTTGGCGGCAGTCTCACCGCTTTGGCTGCTGTGCGCCTCGTCAATGATGATGGCAAAACGCCGGGTCTGCAGCTCACTGATGCCATCGAGCAGGAAAGGGAATGTCTGTACCGTGGTAATGATGATTTTTTTGCCCTCACCCAACGCCGTCCGCAGTTGTTCGGTCTTGCTCCCACCTTCGCCCGTGATGGCTTCCACCGTTCCCCTAGTGTGGGAAAACTGCTTGATGTTGTCCCGCAGTTGTTTGTCGAGTACGGTGCGGTCGGTCACGACTATCACGCTGTCCAAAATCAAGTTTTCACCTGTTTTGTCATAAAGCCCGGTGAGCTGATGGGCGAGCCAGGTGATGGAGTTGGATTTGCCCGAACCTGCCGAGTGCTGTACCAAGTACCGCTCCCCCACCCCATTTTCCTGTACGTGGTTGAGCAAGCGCCGCACACAGGTCAGTTGGTGGTAGCGGGGGAAAATCAGTTTCTTCTTTTCCCGCTTGGTGTCCTCGTCTTTCTCTTTTACCACCTTCACAAACTTGTCGAGGATGTTGGAAAGGTTGTCCTTCGTCAGCACCTCTTCCCACAGGTAATGGGTTTTCAACCCGTTCGGGTTGAGCGGGTTTCCCGCTCCCCACGGCTGGTCGGGCAAGCCATCGTTCAGCCCTTTGTTGAAGGGCAGGAAGCGGGTCTTGCCGCCTTTCAGTTCGGTGGCCATATAGACCAAATCGGTATCGGCGGCAAAATGCACAATGCAACGGGCAAAGGAAAACAGTTTCTCCTTGGGGTCACGGTCGCTCATGTATTGCCGGATGGCGTGTTGGACGGCTTGGTGCGTATAGGCGTTTTTTAGCTCGAATGTGGCAAGCGGGATGCCGTTGAGGAAAACCACCAAATCGAGGCGGTTTTCGTTGGCGAGGCTGTATTTGAGTTCCTGGGTGACGGAGAATACATTGGCATCGTACAAGGCCCGAGCTTTCAGGTTGTAATTGGAGACGGGCTTGCGGTAAAACAGGTCAATTTGTTTGTCATAAAATTTCAGCCCTTTCCGCATCACCTCGATGACCCCCAGTTCTTTTATCTTCATGTCGAGGCGGTGAAGGAAATCCCGCTCCCCTTTCTTTTGGATGGCCTCGTAAGCCGTCAGTTGGGTGTCTTTGATGAAGCCGAACAACTGCCCGGTATTTAAGCAGAACTCCCGGTCGAAGTCGCTGGGCTGGCTTTCTTGGTAGCCGTTCCTTCCCACCAGGTGTTGGGTGATGAGGCGTTGAAAGCCCCTTTCGGAGGTGTCGGTTGGTTTAAAGCTCATGATTGGTAGCCGCCAAACTTGTTTGGCTGGCTCTGTTGTTATACTTGAACCAGCCAAATAAGTTTAGTGGTCAAATTTTATTGTTTCAAAAAAGAGAACGGGTATTCTTCCCAGACACTTACCAATCCTGCCTTCACAGGGTTCTCAAGGATGTACCGGATGATGTTTTCAAATTCTTTTTGGTTCCTGACGTAATGGTCGTAGCTCTCTCTTTGCCAAAATTTTCCACTCCGGTTCAAAAGACGGTTGGCGTAAACAGCCGTCGGCCCCTTAATCTTTTTCATGATGTTGCTCAAAGGTTCCAAATCCAGCGATTCAAACACCGTAATTTCATAGCTCTCTGGTATTTGAATGCTCGTGTCAATGAGGATGTGCACATGGTTCGACATGATACAATAGGCTATCAAGTCATATAAATCACCGTTGAAACGCAGGAGCTCATTGACCACCAATTCAGCAATTTCGGGCTGTTTAAGGTAATGATGCCCTGTTTTACTACCGTCCAACAGGGCATCGTATTTTCCAAAAAAGCGCTTTCGTTCATCATAAATACGCTCGTTCAAAAATGGGGTGTTTTCTTTGAAAACATTGACAATTGTCTGGTCAAATGCTTTTTTCAATTCGAACAGTTTTCCTTGGGGGATTGATCCTTGCAACCTGAAGGTGACGAAAAATGCTGCGCCAATTGGTTGGATGTGCGGCAGGTTCCGTCTGTAAAATGGTTTTATTTCTGCAGGTTTCATTATGGTATGTTTTGTAACCGCCAATCTTGTGTGGCTGGCTGTTTTGTTTTTTGAGCCGGCCAAACAAGTTTGGCGGCTACGGGCGCACGTCTATCTTGCCTGTGACGGCTTCGGCGATGAGGGAGGTTTTGTATTCATTTAATAGTTCTATTTCCCGCTCGATGCGGGTGATGGTTTGGGTGATTTTGGCTGATTCCTTTTCAATAAGCAAAAGAATCCCTTCCTGTTCCTCAATAGGCGGACAAGGTATTAGCAATTGCGAATACTTGTCAGCACCAATATTCTCAATTGTCGCTTTATTGAAAATTGAAATTTTCCAGCTTTCATAGACATTTGAAAAGGTATAGTAATTTAAAAAATCGCTCAATACCTTTTTTGAATCAGGTTTTGCTTTGATTAAATACCCAGCGAAACAAGCCTTTCCTTTAAAATTCTTAAATTGAAATGTTTTACCGACTGTTGCACCACTTCTGGCAAATAGAATATCTCCTTCTTCAAGGAGATAAGGAGATGCAATTTCAGGTGGCAAAGACAACATTGATTTGTCCCGTATATTCCCATCGTCACCGAAGTCAGTTATCCTAATGTATCTTGCCCAATCTTCTCTGTAAGGAGAACCACTTTCATTAGCACCGTATTTCAGCTTGCCTTTTATTACATACTTCAATTTCTTCACCTCCCAATGCTCCGGCACCTCCCCCAGCCACTCCACGCCGGAGGGTTTCATTTTCACCTCCCGGTTGATGCCTTTCGTGACGGCCCGGTTGATGATGGCCTGCTTTTGCTCCTTGAGCTTCTCGATGAGCAGGGCTTTCTTTTGGATGGCGGTTTCGAGGAGGGCACATTTGTGGTCGAGGTAGGCGGCGATTTGGGTTTGTTCGGGGAGAGGGGGAAGGGGAAGTTTTAAGCTCCTAAGTTCATTGTAACCCGAAGATTGTCTTACTCCACCTCCTAAACTATAAAACAACTTGATTAGGTCAAGATAGTGAAGAAGGTAATAATAATATGCAGAGTTGACTTTTGGATAACCAACAAGACCAACGTATGCAGATGTAATTATCCCCCTTTGTTGAGCTAACCCTACCCTGAGGCTTCTTTTGTCATTTTGTAAGTCTGTCAGTCTCAAAATTATGTACCCTGATTCTACCAATTGATAAGATTCAAAAGACTCAGGCAATAACCCAAAATTATCATCTCGTGATTTTAGGATAATATTCCCATAACTAAGTGAAAGTATTCGGTTTTCGCTGTTGCCAACATTTCTCACTTTATTGTCCTTAAACAAATGATTAAGACCGGTTATTTGCCAACCCTCCGGCACTTTGTCCAACCAGGTGATTTCACTGTCTTTATATTTCGGGTATGGTTTAGCGGTCATGCTGATTTTTCTTTTTCTGATAAAACTTGTTGGGTGGTTTCGAGGGCCAGGTCGAAAAAGGATTTGCCGTTTTCTATTATACCAAAAAATGGGTTGAGCGCACGTTTTATGGCTGCCTCGAAGTCGTTGTCCTTGTTTTCGATGAAGTCCCAAATGATGGCAATATGATACCATCCCCCGCCATTTCTGTCATCCTTGGTTAGCCCCGCAGGAGCTTTATCATACCAGCCTTGCTCTTCTATACGCTTGAATACTTCCGTCCCGATGTCCGTGTGCTGGTCGTAAAACTCCAGAGCGGCAGAAAGCTTGTTTTCAAAAACGGGCTGTTGCAGGTCTATGTAGATGCGGAGTGGAAGTTTTTGCCCGTCCACTTCTTTGTAGTAGTGTTTCCATCCAGCAAGATACCAATTGCTTGCCTTGAATTCGTATGATTCCATCACACGTCCCACCCGGTTGACCACATAGCATTTAGCAGCCCAGGTTATTGATTCAAGCTGTTTTATTTCCTCCTGATACTGGTGGATGGCTTTCATGTTTTGTTCGATGGCCTGGTCAGGTTGTTCCATATCGTAGTGGGATTGAATGTTTGAAAAATATTCTTTGAGCAGGAGCAAATGGCGGTCGTCCGCTTCGGCGAAATAAGCGCCAAGGTTCTGTTGCACCCGTTCCATCAACTGCTTGTGGGTCACGTTGGCAAACTGGATTTGCTCCCCGTCCAAATCAATAATGGCTGGCTCGGACAGTGGGTGGAGGTTCAGCACGATGCCCAGTTTCTTTTCCGCATTGACACTACTCCAATAATAGTCAAGCGGGTTGGCCAAAATGTGGTCAATCTTGTTTTCGATGATGATGGCCCAGGGCGAAACATCCCCCTGTCCTATCCCCCGCAGCAAAATATCAATGCGGTTGGTCTCCCTTTCCACTTGGTAAGGGGTATCAAAAACGGTAGCGTCCAAAGTTTTGAACGGTTCTTTTTCTTTCACCAATTCCAACAGGCTGTCCATGAAGAGCCGTTTGAAATTATGCTCTTCTTGCTCATCGAAATAAAAAGCAAGGATGTTGCTGTTGACCGTTTCCCATCGGGGAAAGCCAGCAATGTCGAGGAGGTTTTTCCGCCTCTTTTTGGCTGTAGCCAGTTTGCTGGCAATTTCTTTTAGCCACTCAAAGGAATTGGTTTTCGTCATGGGTCAAGCGATTATTTCTTTGATTAACCCTTCTGTTTCCTCCTCCAAAGCCAAGATGTCTTTCGTGATTTCTTCGAGGCTTCGGAGCGGTTCGTATTTGTAAAAAATCTTGGTGAAAGAGATTTCGTAGCCTTTCACGGTTTTCTCTTCGTCAATCCATGCGTCCGGGACGTGGGGCAAAACTTCCCTTTTGAAGTAGGCTTGAATGTCGTCCTTGAGCGGGATGTTTTCATTGTCCCGCAGGTCGCTGTCAGGTTCGTACTCAATGCCCTCCTTGGTTTTCTTTTTGATGATGGGTTCGGCCTCTTCGTCCTTCCAAGTGATGGCCTCGGTGAAGGCTTTGCGCTCTTTGGCCGTCAGTTTTATTTCTTCCTTCTTTACGTAGTCGTTCAGGGATTTTTTGAGTTTATTGAAATCCCGGTTCACCCCTTTTCCGAATACGGCTTGCATCGCTTTCATGATGGAACGGAACTTACTGGTGTTTCCGATGTCTTCCAGTTTTTTCGTCATTCCAGTTGGAGAGAAGCGAGGCGCAAGGCCGCTCCACGGTCACTTTCCCGGTAACCAAAATCTTCGTTGTCGAAGATTTTGGAAATACCAATTCTGCTCAAATTTCAGGTAGGTGTCGGTGATGTACTTGATATGCTCCGGGCTGAGTTCGTTGGATTTGTTGCCGAGGTTTTTCCGCATCTTGCAGTAGCATGTCAGAAGCATCAATCAACTAGTTTTGCCTTTCCGTTTTTTGTCCTTCCGGTTGGACAGTATCCAGATATAAGTTGAAATGCCCGTGTTGTAAAACATGTTGTTCGTCAACTGGATATGCACTCCACCCAGTCGCTTTCAATCATCCATTTGCGTATCTCGCTCTCCCCTCCCCCGGCGTCGCCCGTGAACAGGGCCGAGCCATTGTGGACGGAAGCGATGCGGCTGCCCAGTTTGGAATCATGCTTCATTTTGGAAAGCATGTGGACGAGGAAGAGCAATTGCCCATCGCTCACCCGTGGTACGCCCATCGTGAAACGGGAGTCCTTTATTTCCTTTTTCTTCCCGTCAATGATGGCGTCTTGGTCAATCTTCCAGCTTTTGCCATACGGCGGGTTTGACATCATGAAGTCAAACCGGGTGTGCGGGAAGCCATCGTTCGAGAGCGTTGAGCCGTGGACGATGTTCTCCGGGTCGTCGCCCTTGATGAGCATATCTGCCGTGCAGATGGCGTATATCTCAGGTTCTGATTCTTGCCCGTACAGTTCAAAGTCCACTTTGCCATTGGTCAGGGTTTCGGCAAATTGTTCGGCTTCGGTGAGCATTCCTCCAGAGCCGCAGCATGGGTCGTAAACGAGAAAATTCCCTTTGGACAGTTCATTTTTTACTGGCAGGAAAATGAGGTTGGTCATTAGCTTGATGACCTCCCGGGGCGTAAAGTGCTGCCCGGCTTCCTCGTTGTTGTCTTCGCTGAACTTCCGCACCAGTTCCTCAAACACGAAGCCCATGCCGTGGTTGGTCAACGGCGGCAATACCTCACCTTTTGGGTTGGTGGCTTCGAGCGGTGAAAGGTTTATTTCCCGGCTCGAAAATTTCTGCAGGAGCATGTAGGTCAGCCCCGCATCTTTCAACGTGCCGAGATAATTCCTGACCCTGAACTTGGTGATGATTTCCCGGACGTTTTTGCTAAACCCATCAAGGTACTCTTCAAGGTTAGCGTCTATGTTGTCGGGGTCGTTGAGCAGGTTTTCAAAAGTATAGCGGGAAGTGTTGTAGAATGGGTATTTCGTCACGCCCGTCAGCGAGGTGTTCTCGGTGATGCCCTGGCTCTCCAAAAATACAATCATGTCCAGCACCTTCTGTTTCGTTGGTGCTAAAAGTGCATCGAGCCTCCTTAAAACAGTAAAGGGCAGAATCACGTCCGCCCATTTTCCCCGCTTGATGTTGTCCCGCAGCACATCGTCGGCAATGCCCCAGATAAAGTTTACTACTTGGTTGTGTATTCGGTGGTTCATGTAAAATTGGTTCGTGTTGTTTTTTTAGATATAAATGAAAGCAAG
The DNA here is from genome assembly GCA_041392505.1 of Saprospiraceae bacterium. Lineage (GTDB taxonomy): Bacteria > Bacteroidota > Bacteroidia > Chitinophagales > Saprospiraceae > UBA6168. The sequence goes on from JAWKLX010000019.1 coordinate 23,563, forward strand.
TTGCTGGCTTAAGAGTCTTGGTCTTTAATGATGATGCGTTTGACTTCCATTTGAACAGGTATCTCAAGCAGATTATATATTGAATAATAAAAAAATAGAACGACAAATGTAATGATTTGATACCCATAGTGACAGCATGTATTGTCCTGAGACGGCTTTACACCCACACCCGCCCCCGCCCCCAAAAATACTCCACCCCCCTTTTCCCATCAACCCTTTCCAGCCACCCCTTTTCCTGGTGGCTCAGTTCGATGATTTCCTTGGTACTGGTTTTACGGAACCGTTGGGACACTTGTTCCAGGGTTTGGCGTTCTTGTCGGGGTAAAGATGTCTGGTAGAAAGGCTGGCTGTTTAGTCGGAACAACTCGCCCGCACCGTGGTCGAAATACATGATTTCCAAATCGAGGATGCCCTGCGAAACGGCCTCACCGAACAGCCCGTCAAAATTTTTATAAGACCGGCCCCATTTGGATGGCCACGTACTGAGCCCCGCTGATGCCAAAGCCTGTCCGTCGGAAGTGCAGGAAATCTGCATAAAAAAGCAGTTTGTTGAGCTTAACCTTCCAGGGGCTGTCCTGCTCTACGAAGTACCTGACCATCTGATGGAATTTGGCGAGGTTGGGCACTTTGTAACCAGTGAACCGATTGGGGGAAACATGCCCGAAATAAAAACCTTGGGCATCGTGCTTTTGTAGGGCAGCTTCTTGTTCGACCAATTGGTCGAGTATTTTTTCCGCTTTTTTCATTTCAGCTTCGTTCAACACACCGCTGATTTTCAGCAGTTTGTGGAATTCATCCGGTTCTTTGATGAGTTGGATGAGCCGACCGTTGGACACGTTTGGGATTTCCCCCGACTCATAAGCACGCCACACATTGATACCAAAGCCAAGTACCGCTGACATTTTGCTGGCGTTCAACCCATATTGCTCCCGTAAAGCGGTTATCTCTTCGGTAAACGGCAGGTTGTATTTCTCCCGGTACAGGTTGTGCACTTGGGTGAGGTTGAGGTGCATACAGGTTTCATCCTCGAAAGTTTCGTCGCTGTCTTCGCACTGGTAAAAATGGTACTGGATTTCAAAATCTTCCTTGCTAAAGGACAAGGTGCGGGCCTCCCGCATGAGTTTCATTTCTTTTCCCGTGATCGGATTTTTCATCTTTTTTATTTTTTGTAGGGATTGGTCATTGGATATTCGGCCATGTGGAAAGAAATGCAAAGGACTTGAGCCGAAGGCATCCCCATAGTGATTTTGATATAGATTTCGACACTTTTCACCTCTTTCCCGAACACCCACATGTCAGCATAACCGTATAACTTTTCCTCCAAAGGGCCTTCGGAATAATCCTCTACGACAAGCTATTTGAGAATTTCTTTTACTTGTACAACAGATAATTCTAAATCGAGTAGGGTCTGCGTATTTTCCACGATCGCTCCTGAATATTAGCCCCCATACATCAAGTCTCACCTTAAAGTTGGATAGGTATCATTCAACGTCGTCTTTTGAAGCCATGTAACATCTCGGATTGTTTGGCTACAAAATAGGTGATAAAAAATATTCAACTTTATAGTTTTAAAATATTGAATAAATATAAATTAACCAACTATAAAATTTGACATAAAAAAGGTCAACTACTTTTTCAGGCCGTGGACCAAATGTAAGGCTGTTCAAATCTGTTAGATTTTTGAGTACGAGCGGAAGTAGCCGTTTTTTTTTAAAATATCAACTGAAAAAAAATCAGAATGGCGCTGCAAACCTTGTTTTAAAATCGCTGTTTTACCCAAAAAATCCAACCATGAAAAACATTGCCGTTTTAGTCATCTTCCTTTTCCAAACCGGCCTGACGGCCCAAACCACGAGGTACTTCGAATTTTCAGTACCTGATTGTGGTCACGGCAACTGGCAGGACACTTCTCTCATCGCCGCTACCGATGACCAGAAGGCCGTCATCGCCGATGTGCTCGAACATGTCAAGGCGACCTTCGAGGAGCGCCCTTTGTCATCCCGGCTATCGACTATGGCAATGGCGGCTTCAAATCACAACGCCGACCATTAGTTTCTCTGGCATTTGTGGCACCCAATAGGTGACCTTACCGAAGCTGCTGTCGAAGTCTACATTGAGTCGCCCCTTCACGGATGTGGACGGTGACACTGCCTATTGGGTGGGTTACTCAGGCAGTTTTGCCCATGGGTCGGCAAGCCGCACGGGAGGTGGACATGCCCACCAGCGTGGATGAACCGGACGCTACTGGCTCATTTTATCTGTATCCGATCCGGCTGCTGGCAGGGTCTTTTTTATCAAACCGCCATGCTGAACGTGTCGATGTTCGACGCTACTGGGAGGATAGTGCTGCGGCAAATAGTTTCGCCGGAAAATCAAGCCTCGAAATTGGCTATATGACCCGGGGTTGTATTTTGTAAAATCGCAATCGGGAGATACTTTTGTTACCCGAAAGTTGCATGTTATACGGTGAGAACGCAGGATTCACTGTTGCGCCGTAAACCTGTGATTCCCTCTTTCATCCCCTACTCCCGCTTCCTGAATTTTCCATAAAACCGCCCCCGCCCGATGTAGTGCACATACTGGATGAAATTGAATTCCAAATGGTCGAACAGGATTTTTTCACCCTCCACGCCGAGGTGCAGGTTGGGTGTCCAGCGTAGGTTGGTGCGCAGGAGGCTCGTGCCGTTGCGTACCACCCGGATGTCCCAGCCAAAGACGATGCCGGGGGCGATTTTCCAATCGGAATATTCTGTGCCGTTCACGTCGGCGCTGAGCCGTTCGGCATTTAGCATGACCCCGGCGTAGGGCACGAAGCCCAGGTAATTGAACAGGAATTTGTACGCCTCCAGGCCCACCGAATGCCGCCGCAGGCGGATGTCGTCCTCAATGGCTTGCAGGCGGCCGCCCATGGTGCGGTAAGACAGGCCGACGTTCAGGTCAGGTTTGTAAAAATGATAACCGAAAGTCAGGTCGGGCATGATGCCGCCGGTGTGCTGGTCGTAAAACTGCGGGTACTGTTTTTTAAAAAAACTGGACTTCGACATTTGCAGCGCCGCCGACGGCCCGAGACCCCAGTAGAGCCCGCTCAGCTTGCCATATTTCTTCAACAGTCCGTGCCGGAGGTTCTCCTGCTCGATGCCCTTCGGCTGCCTCGCCCCGGCGTCGGCGTCGAAATAGCGGTGAAAACTGAAGTTGACGGAAAGGGGGTTGAAGTCAACTTGCCCCTGCATATTTTCATCCAAATAATAATTCACTTCTCGGTGAAGCAAGTAGTGCGCCCCGATGGAAAAAAGGTATTTTTTGCCGGCGTAGGTCAGTCCGGCCTGCACCGGCGTGACGAAGCGCTGCCGCACCGGGTAGCCCTCCGGGAAATCATCTTCCGACCGCTCGTACCCAAAAGTTTCCGTGCGGAAACTGATGCCCGCAAAGGGCCGCAATTTACCCGGGCCAATGGCCCAGGGGTACACCTTCGCCCCGGTCTCAATGCCGTGCAGGTATTTCATTTTTTCGAAGGCGGCGGGCTGATCCGTCACGGCCAGAAAGCTCAGTGGAAAGGTCACGTAAAAATCCGCATGCCCCCAAAAGTGGATGCCGCCGATGCTCAGCCGGGGGATGTATGTATTGCCGAAATCGGTGTTTTTTACTGCCTCGCTGACGAGGTAATCGACATTGCCGCCAGTCAGGGCGAGCATGTCGCCGCCGAAGGTCGTCCAGGCGAAGCGGGTGCTGCGGTCGAGGTAGTCGGCGCTGTAAAACGTGTCGGCCACTTGCCCGTGCAGGCAGGTGGCCGAGGTGAGCAGCAGCGTGAAAATCAGGTTGGTTATCCAGTTCATGTTTTTCTGAATTTTAGAGGTTGTCGTCGAAAGTTGCTATTCCACCTTCACCACCAACTGGTTGAACAAAATTCTCCCGCTCTCCCCCCGCAGGCTCAGCACATACTGCCCGGCCGGTAGGAAGCCGAGGTCAGCGTTGGTGCCGTTAAAGGCCAGCGGCCCGTAGGTCTTTCCCGAAATATCGGTGGCGAAAAGGTCGGTCTGGTCTGCCGGCAGCGGCCCGGCCAGGGTGACTTCACCTCGGAACGGGTTGGGGTAAAAATAGCGCTCGTCCGCCAGTGCTTGGTCGAATTTCACCGAAGAAACGATGTCGCCGTCGCCGGTCACTTTGTACAGCCGGAGCGTGTTGGAGCTTTCGATGCATTCCAGGATTACCCCGCCGTCGTTCGTGAGGTTGAGGGAGACGGGGAAATGCTGCGGCAGGTCGTACTCCTGGCTCCAAACCAAATCCATATCCGCATCGAATTTGTAAATGAAAACCGACCCTGTGTAATTGCGCACGGTGAAGTAGGTGAACCCATCCTCGGTAAAAGCAAAGGGCTTGCGGCCACTGGTCCAGAGGTCACAGTCGGGCAGTTTGAAACGCTGGATGAGTTCAAATTCCGGCGTGCGGATGTCGATGACGACGCTGCTGTCCGGGCAGCCTTCCGTGGTGGCGTAACCAGCCATGTAGGCACTGAAAAGCCGCCCTTCGTGGTATTGACCGATGGAGCCACTCCCGAAATAAGCCGTGAACTGGTCGTCGTATTCAAGGGTGCCCATCAGGTCGCCGTTCAGGTCGTATTGGCCGACGGGCGTGGTGTTAAAAATGCCACCGCCGATGACCTCGCCGCCCACGTCGCCGTACACGTAGAAATTGCTCTCGGTGAACGCAGCGGAAAAATAGGAGCCCACATTTTCCATTTCAAAATTTTGGTAAATGCTGCCGTCCAGCCCCACTTTGTCGAACCAGTACTGGTCTCCCAAGGTGGTATTGTTCTGGATGTCAAAAATCAAAAATGGCGTAACCGACCACAGCGTATCGTTGCGGATGAAGTGTGATTCAGGCCACATGACCGAAGTGCTGAGGTTGGCGGTCTGTATCGTCACTCCGGCTCCTAAGGGAACTACGTTGTAGCTCTGCTCCGAGAGAATTTCCAGGTCAGGTCCCAGTTCCAGTACATTTTTTTCTTGGGAGAGCCAAACATCCAAAGCATTGGTACCATCGAACTCAATGTTTTTACGGCCAATGAAAAACAGCCTGCCTTCGCTGGCCTGCACCACGCCAGTGCGGATGAAATCATCGAAATTCAGGGAAAGTGAATCGGCGACTACCCCACCTTGGCTGACTTTGTAAATCATGCGGTTACCACCGGGGCCTGGAGGGCAATAAAAGAACGAGTTGTAAGCTTGAGCCGAGGTGAAATGGAGGTGCTGACGAGATGAAAGGTCGGAAAACTCAGGTAGAGACTGGGCGGCCAAGAAACAAGTCAAGCTCAGGAAGAGAAGGGTAAAAATGAATCGCATTGATAAAAGTATGAGAGAAAGCAAAACGGTTTTATGTTAAAACCAGCGGCCCTGAATGCTTAACATCTGCAATTTCGATTTTACTTTGAACAATTTTGCTTCCAGTGAAATAAAAGACTGTTGATATTTTACATTACAAACTCAAGCAACGGCCAAAGTTTGCCATGTAAGCTGGAGTAACAGCGAAATAAAGTTTCGGTTTTCAAGGGCTTATGACAGCCGCCAAGTTTTTTTGAAAAAAAATATCGAGCGGCGTGAACAAGTTTGCCGTAAAGTAGTTTATTTTGTAAACTAAATCCGCAGAATGGAAAAAGAATTCAATTACAAAGATAGCCTGCAAGTCATCGAAGGCATGATTGCCCAGGCGAAATACCGCCCCGGCAAAACCGATGGCATCATCACCCTGATGTGGGGCTACCTGGTCATGACGGCGGCGCTGCTCCATTGGTTTTTACAGGTCGTGATGAAGGTGGACTACGCCCCGGCGGCCTGGTTCCTGATGCTTGTGGGAGCTGTCGCCACGGGTGTTTTCAAACGGAAAGCCGAGCGAGAAAAGCGGGTCAAGACTTATGTAGACACGCTGATTGCCCAGGTCTGGCTGGCTTTTGTCATTTCCTTTGGGGTGCTCTTTTTTGCCATGCAGCCGACTCATGTGAATTTCCTTCCCACAGTCATGTTGCTTTACGGCGGTGGCATGTGGGTACACGGTTCGCTCATCAAGTTCAAGCCTTACCGTGCCGGTGCGGTGGCCTGTTGGCTGGGCAGCGCTCTGGCTTTCTTCTTGGTTCCCGAGCACCAGTTGCTCGTGCTGGCCGGTGCGGTGGTGTTTGGGTACATTGTGCCGGGCCATTTGTTGTACGCCAAAACCTCCCAAAGCGATGTTTGATAACCTCGACCCTTTGCTCCATTCCCAGCTCCGGCTGGCGGTCATGTCCCTGCTCATCGGGGTGGAGGAGGCGGAGTTCAATTTTTTGAAAGAAAAAACCGGCGCCACGGCGGGCAACCTCAGCGTGCAGCTCCGCAAATTGGCCGATGCGAAATATCTAATTATTGAAAAAACGTATCGGGACAATTACCCGCTCACCCTCTGCCGCATCACCCCTGCTGGCGTGGCCGCTTTTGAAAAATACGTGGACACGCTGAAACAGTACATCGGCCAGGACTGAGCATTTTTTTTTCCGCTTGGTTTACTTTGTAAACTACTTTGAACATAAATTTTATGCAAACCGATAACCTCATCCCCTTGATTCACATCATCACCTCCATCGTAGCCTTGATCAGCGGGGCCGTGGTGCTACTGGCGGCCAAAGGCACCGAATTTCACAAGCGGGCAGGCTACGTCTTCGCCGTGGTGCTGCTACTGGTCAACATCACGGCGGCGGGCATGTACAACCTCACTGGCACGATCAACTTTTTGCACATGTTCGTGCTCATTTCGTTGTTTTCACTTTTTTTCGGCATATGGCCGGCACTGCGCCGCAAATCCAAAAACTGGCTCTCCCGCCACGTGCAGGGCATGACCGGGGCGGCCCTTGGTGTATGGGCAGCGGGTTTCGCCGAGCTGACGGTACGGGTGCTCCCGGGCCTGCTTGGGCCTAAGCAAATCATCGGGGTGGCCATCGGGGTAGGCGTGGTTTTTTTCTTCCTCATTGGCTACCTGATCGCCCGCTTCCTGAACAACCTCGACAGCTATTCCTCCTGATTTTTTTCACTAAAAAATTGTGTACCATGAAAAATCTGAGTTTTCATCTTGTCATCGTCCTTTTGTTTTTCGCTTGCGCAAATTCCGTCGTGGCCCAGCGTGAATTGCCCTTCCGGGTCGGCTTTCAACTGACGGAGCTGCATAGCGACTTTGGCCTCGGCCTCAACCTCGACGTGCCGCTGCCCGGTAAGTTGCCCACCCTGCGCCTCGCCGGTAACTGGCACTGGCTCGAAATCCCCGGCGAAACCCGCTCACAGGCCACCTCTTTCCAGACCATCCGCCTCGGCATCGCCAACGAAGGCTGGGAAGTGGCGGAAAAAATCAAAGTGTACGGTGAGGGCGGCGTACTTTTTCTCCTGCCGGCAAATATGCTCTCGGGCGATGGGCTCGCCACGGGTGGATACGGCCTGTTCGGCTTTGAATTTTTTGCCAAGGAAATGAATGGCTCTTCCCTCTTCCTAGAGGTAGGCGGCACGTCGGCCGGTCGACGCGTGGAGCGGAGGGAGTCTGTGCCGACCTTCGGGGCTGGGTTGCTGCTGGGCGCAGGGTTGCGGGTAGCAATCTGATGAATATTAGTCATCGGGATTTTTTTTCCAATTTGGATAGGTAAAACGGCGCAGAGCGACGCTCCCTCTGGTTTTGCCACACCAAAAATTAAGAGACGCATCGCTCTGCTCCGCTGGTATGGTCTGAATTGAAAAGCTACCCAGACTGTTTTTGCTGACGATTGGTTTCAGGTGTGGGATAAACAATTTGACCGAAAATTTTATGGACTTTGCATCTATTCGGATGCCAAGGGTACTGTCATTAGTGATCTTTGGGAAGATTAAAGATAATTCTCACATCCCAACTATTTGCTTCCTTCCTAATAATTTTGCTTTTCTCAAATTTAGTACTGCCTCTTGGAGATTGTCACCAACACTAATGCTGATGGTGGATTCGGTTGCTGAATGAAAAAGTTTTATAAGCTCTTCCAAAAAGGCAAATTCCAATTGATTGCCAGAATAGGTTGCCAGAATATCATCACAGCCCGTCATCAAAATCCTAAAATCTGGGTTTGCTGTAATTTTATCTTCTAAAAATAACATCCCTTTCTGAACAGACAAGTGAATTGTGTTCGCTTTCTCAATATCTTTATTCAATAGAGCCAACTCTATTTCACCTCCAATCCTGTCTGCATCGTGCCGTATAAATTTCATGCTTTTATGGCGTTATTTTGTATCATAAAAGCCGTTCCCCTTCCTCGAATGACTCCACCTGTTTTTCAGATACTTCTTCGAATTTCAAATACCCGATAGTGTTAATGTTTGTCCAGAACCTACTCTCAAATCTTAGTTTGTTGTTGACATAAACCTCAATTCAGCCCCCTCGTTGCTCTCTTGAATACCGTAATCAACCGTTTCTTTTTTGTACAGATAGACAATCTTTTGTATCCCTCTTGGCTTGTCGATGAGCAATGTTTCTACATTTGATACGCCAAAGAAGTTGTTGGCAAAATTCGTGAAATGAAGGCTTAAAAAGTCTTGTCGGTCAACAACAAAAATAGTTTTTGGCTCAACCTGATTGCCATCCTTGTCTTTCCAATCAGATACCAGTTCTCCTCACCCTTTCCCTATCGTCCACCAGTTTTTCGGATTTGATACGGGCGTTTTGGCTGTCGGAGCATTGCAGGGTATTGATCGTAATATCGTTTTTTTCACTTGGGCTGGCAGTTCAAGATTCAATGGATCAAAGATTAAAAGACCAAGTAAAAATAGCTGCTGCTGTTTCTCAGAAAAATATTTACCATTAAATCGAAGGGCTCAAATCTCTTAACAACAATTTCAATACATTCAAAGGGCCATTGCAATCCATGATTTTCAAAAAATTCAAGCCATAGATCAACTTTTTAAGTTTTAGCTTCGATCCCCCTTTACCTTTTTTTACACTTTTTAATCCCCCTTTAACCCCCTGCTTGTTGCCTACCGACCAAATTTGTCCCAGCAAAAAAATCAAATCATGGCAATCAAAAAATATTCTTTTTGGGCCCTTTTGGCATTCTGTCTCTTCGTTTGTAAAACAACAAAAATCAATGGCCAAAACACTGATGGCCAACCAGTTGAAAACAATCAAAGCTTATTTCTCATCGGCAAATACAGCGACGGGAACGTCCTGTTGCGCTGGGCGCCGACCTCCAAGGAAATGTGGGAACAGGCCAACCGAACGGGTTACCACATTGAGCGGCTGACCTTGCCGGACAATGTCGATGAACTGAAAAACCGCCACTTCGAGCGCCTGACCAATGCGCCCCTAAAACCCGCCCCCGCCGCCGCATGGGAGCGGGCCACCGAGACGGACGATGCCGTTGCTTCGGCCTACATGGTGCTGTTTTCCGAGCTGCCGCAAACGCCCGCTACCGACCCATTTTCCCAAATGAAAACACAAAGCGACCTGCGGGACAATGCCTATTTCATCGCCATGTCGTCGGCAGAGTTGTCGGCACAGGCGGCTGATTTGCTGGGTCTTCGGTATGCCGATAAAAAAATAGAAAAAGGTGGCCGCTACCTCTACCGGATCTTTGCCGCAGCGTCCTTTCCCGAAGGGCAACTGGACACGGCGATGGTTTATGTTTCGACGGAAGAGGAAGTTGCACCGCCACAGCCCGTTGCGTTGGAGACTATTTCGGGTGAAAAAACTGTTTTCGTAAAATGGAACATCAGCCTGAACCGCAGCAACTTTTTTGCCTACCACATTGAACGCAGCGACTCGCCCAATGGCCGCTTTTCCCGCCTCAACCAGCATCCGTTGATTTTTATGAAAAACCGAGAAATCACTGGCGAAGGGGACGACCTGTACACCTTCACCGACAGCGTGGGACAGAACTATCGCCCGTTTTATTACCGCCTCATCGGCATCACGCCTTATGGTGAAGAGAGCCAACCTTCGGAGGTGGTCATGGGTATGGGGAAAGACTTGACCCCGCCGCTTGCACCTTCCATCAAATTGGCGGAAACGAGGGATGGAAAATCGGCTTACATCCGCTGGGAAAAGCAAACGCAAGAACCTGATTTTAAGGGGTTTATTGTTGGGAGAAGCATTCATCCAGAGGGGCCGTTTACTGCGCTGCACGTTGGCATTTTACCCAAAACAACCCAAGAATTTATGGATAAAAACCCAGATGTAAATGGCCGAAATTTTTACGCCGTCACCGCTATTGATACGACTGGAAATGAGAGTCGTTCGCTGAGTGCCTACGTCCTTTTTGCCGACCATACGCCGCCTGCCCCGCCCATCGGTTTGGCGGGTTCGGTCGATTCAAATGGCGTGGTGAGCCTGTCGTGGACGCCCAACCGGGAGGATGATTTACTCGGCTACCGGGTCTATTGGTCGAACGACCGGGAACATAAATTTATCATGATCAGCAGCGACATGGTGCGGGAATCGGCCTACACTGATAGCGTTCAAATCCACACCTTGTCGGAGCATGTTTATTACCGCATCGCAGCGGTGGACAACGGGTTTGGACATTCCGATTTTTCTGACATTTTGGAACTAAAAAGACCAGATGTGGTGCCGCCTTCACCGGGCATTACCACTGATTTTAAGATTTTGGAAAACGGCATACAACTCACTTGGACGCCTTCCACCAGTTCTGATTTGGCAACTCAACAATTGCTGCGCAGGCAACCGGACGGGGACTGGAATTTACTTCAAGAGTTTGATAAAACGGCCACCCGCTATTTTGATAGCCCGCCCGCCAATGGCATTTACGAGTACGCCCTCCGCTCCATTGACGACGATGGGCAACGGTCCGAGCTGTCATTTCCCGTAGGGGTAAATTTTGTTGGAAAAGGCGAAACGCCACCGGTGGAGGACTTGCGGGCCGTTTACAATCAAGAAAAAAAGGCGCTCGAACTGCACTGGAGATACCCCGCTTCCGACCGCCGTTTTGTGATTTACCGCTCGGTCAATGATGGGGGTTTGATGAGCTATGAAAGCGTACAAGGCAACGTCCAATTCACCGATTTTGGCGTAGCCGAAAATGCGACCTACACTTATGCCGTGCGGGTCGTGGACGATGCAACGGGCGGGGAATCTGATTTGCAAAAAACGGGGTTAGTGAGGATTGACTGATGACCATTTGTTTGTAAAAATCTGACAATCAATAATTAAGCAAAGGGCGGGCATAATCTCTCAGCGTCCCTCTGTGCTAACTCTCTGTGGCTCTCCGTGTAATAACTTATTGTTCCCACAGAGAGCCACTAAGAAGGCACGGAGAGCTACCGGTTTAGCCTTTATTATCAATAAGTACCTGAACTAAATTATTAATCGGCAACCAATGAAATTCAATACATACATTCTATTTTTCCTTTTCTGGGGACTAACCAGCCATGCACAAACCATTGATTTGGAGAATGTTAAAGACCAAAAACCAACCACCCTCACAGGCAATCTTTGGGCCCAGTCGGCCTTCTACGACGTGAGCGGCATCCCCGCCCGAACCAACAATTTCATCTGGAGCATGGGCGCCAATGCTACGCTGAATTTATACGAAAATGTCAGCCTGCCTTTAGCCTTTACAGTTGGTCAATATGGCAACGATTTTCACCGTCCGACCTTTGGCCAGTTTGGCGTCAGCCCCAAATACAAATGGTTGACGGCCCACCTCGGCCACCGCAATATGAGCCTATCGTCCTACTCTTTGAATGGCCACACTTTCCTCGGCGCAGGGATCGAAATGAACCCTGGCGGCTTCCGTTTTGCGGCCATGTACGGACGGTTGCGCAAAGCCACGGAGACGCAACCGAACTTGATCAGCATTTTGCCGACCTATCGGCGTACGGGCTATGGGCTAAAAATTGGCTATGGGTGGGAGGATACGTTTTTTGACTTGATCGCATTTAAAGGAAAAGACGACCCAATGTCGGTAACCGGACCTGATGATTTCCCAACAACGCCAGCCGAAAATTTGGTGTTGGGATTGAATGTAAAAATGCAGTTTTCAAAAAGGATCAGTGGGCATTTAGAATTAGCGGGCAGTGCTTTCACCCGCAATCAAAACGCCTTGTCGCTCGACCCCGAGGACAGCCTGTCGGTGGAGAAATATCTGCCTGCCGAAATTTTTAAAACCAACGGTTCTACCAAGTTCAACATGGCCTTTAAATGGGACTTGCGTTATGCTTCGAAGAATTTCCAAATAGCCTTTAAACACGAGCGGATCGACCCAGAATATGAATCGATGGGCACCTATTTTTTCCTCAACGACATCCGCAGCAATACTCTCTCCCCTTCCTTTTCTTTGTTCCAAAAACGGGTCAACCTGTCGGGCAGTTTTGGCATTCAGGAAAACAACGTGCTGGGTAACCGGGGGGAAACGACCCGGCGTTTCATCGGCAATTCGACGCTGGCATATAACAACCCCGGCAAGCCATTTGGCGCCAGCCTGAGCTACTCCAATTTTACCATCAACCAATCGGACGGAGCGATTGAACTATCCGATACCGTTCGGCTCAGTCTGGTCACCACCAGTGTTAATCTGACACCATATTGGAATTGGGTGGACGCTTCGCAAACGAGGTCCTTGGTGGGCACGGCCAACTACCAGGAGCTCAACGACCGCAACCCTTTTACCCGCGAATACACCGACATGACGACCTTGTTTTTTACAGCAACTTATAGCCTGTTTTATGTCCCGGTCGGTTGGGGTTGGAACATTGGCGGGAACTACAATACCATCCAAGTTTTTGGTCTGGACACTGAGCGGTACGGCCTTTCGGCTGGCCTCAACAAGAATTTTGTAAAAGGGAAATTGAACGCTTCGCTGAATGGTTCTTACAATTTGACAACCATCAATGGCGAGGGCGACGGGTCTACTTGGTCGCTCAATAGTTCGGCGGGTTGGTCGGCCACGGAGAAACTCAATTTTTCTTTGTACACCAATGTGCTGCAAAATAATTCCACCCAATTCGATGATTATTTGGAATGGATGGGCGGGGTGCAGTTGAGTTATGCGTTTAGGTGAGAAAATCTCTCAGTTGTCTCCAAAGGGTTTTAAGGGGAGAAAAAATCACTGATGCTTTATTTTTACAAAAAAGCCCTCGTTGTCTCTATCGGGTAGCAAAAGGATTTTATAGAAAGATGTAAAAAAAGTGCTTCCAGCAAAACCATTTGCTGAAAGCACTATTTATTTATCGTTCCACCACTACCCTTTCCACCTGCTGCTTATGGCCGTCTACTTTCACCCGACCAGATAGATGCCAGAACCCAGCTTGAAACATTGAACTCGTTGCGGCTTTTGCAGTTTATGCTCCATCAGTAACCGGCCAAGCAAATCAGTTAACTGGATAGTACCGGAGGGTTTTCGCCCGACCACTTGACATTTACAGTAGTAGAAGTGGGTTTGGGAAAACGGTCATCAAGCCCTGTGGTATGCAATCGGAACAGGCCTGATCGAAACCGTTGCTGCCCCCGCTACCCACCAACGGTGCAGCTGGGCAGGCTGCCATTATGGCTGCCGCACTGTTGCAGTGCGAACTAGCGGCATTGAAGAAGATCAAGACCGGGCCAGAAACCCCGCCCGCTGTCAGCAGGTCGTCGATGGCGCAGCAGTCCGACAACTGGAAATTGTAGTACAGGTAAAATGCACCGCTAACGTCAGCCAAATTTTCCAATCCATCCAACGAGGTCAAGACCGTATTCATCAGGATCATTAGGTTGCCTGTGATCTCAACGATATTCGACAAAGGGGTCAGGTCGGTGATGTTGCCGCCCTGGATGGTCACGCTGCCCTGGATCACATCGTAGCAGGCCAGCCACGCATCCAACTGCGCCTGGTCGTGAAGAGCACATTCCCAACGTACGTGCCAGTCAGCCTTCATCTATCTGCCCGTTGCAGTCGTTGTCGAGGCCATCGCAGATTTCAGCAGCAGCGGTTGACAGTGGCTTCCAAGTCGTCACAATCCGTATCAATGGCAGCCAGTTCGGAAGCCGTAAAACAGCCCGCTGGGCGCATGCAAGAGGTCTGGGTATTACCGCTGCCATACCCATCGCCATCAAGGTCTTCGTACCAAATCTGAGTCGGAAGGCCAGCGGGTCGTTGTCGTCACAATCACCCGGCTGGCATTGGAAACGTAGCCGGAAGGTTGGGCGCAGCTTGTTACGGTTGTGCCGTCGGTGTAGCCGTCGCCGTCGGTATCCTTGAACCAGGTGGTCGGGCTGCCTCCGGCAGCGACCGTGGCCGTAGCCGTTTTTTCACAAACGGCGGGTACGCCAAATACCTTTACTACGATAGTATAGACGCCGGGCGACAGGTTGCCGAAGGTGCCGCTGGCCTGATAGGTCGCCCCACCGTCGATGGAGTATTTCACCTGTCCGCCCCCTGCCGCGGCTGTTAGGGAAACCGTCCCATCGCCGGCACCTGCGCAGTTTTCGGCGGTAGCCGTCGGTGGGTTGAGGGTAGGAATTCGGCCACTTCGATGGTGGCGTACAGCTGGCGGTGTTGCCGTTGTTGTCGGTGACGGTCAGGGTGACGGTGTTCGTGCCCTCGTGCTGGCAGTCCAGAACGGCAGGGCTGGCCGAAAGAGACTGGATGCCGCAGGCGTCGGTGCTGTTTTCATTTAGTTGGTTTGGATCAATGGTGTACTGGGCATTGGCGTTGAGGGTGGCCTGGATGGTTTGCGAACGCAATTTGCCGCAGGCAAAACATTGTCCACCACGTTGAAGGAGCAGTTGATGGTGCTGCTGTTCGATGCCGTCGGAAGCGGTCAGCACGACCATTTGTGCTGCCGATTGGCACAGAGGAAATTTGTGGCCGGGCTGGTCTCCGTGGCCGAGCAGTTGTCGGTGGAACTGCCGTCGCCGATGTTGGCGGGGAGAGAGCCATTGCCATTGGCATCGAGTTGAACGTCTGGGATATTGACCAGCAATGGGCCACGGGCGCTTGGTTGTCCACCACGTTGAACGAGCAGTTGGCCGTCACGGTGTTAAAACCGTCCGTCACCGTCAGGGTGACCACTTGCGGCCCGGCGCTGCAGTTGAAATTCATGGCCGGGCTGGTCTCCGTGGCCGAACAGCTGTCCGTGGAAGAGCTGTCGCCGATATTGGCTTGGAGGCTGCCGTTGCCGCTGCCATTAAGTACTACATCGGGGATGTTGGCGGGGCAAACAGCCACTGGGGCTTCCGCATCTTCCACGGTAACATTTGCGGTACAAGAAGCCTGGTTGCCGGAGGCGTCGAACACCTCGACGAGCACGGGCACGGTATATTCGCCTGCGAACAATCGACCGCCGCCGGGGTCATTTTCCAGAAATTGACAGTGGTGCAGTTGTCGGCTCCGCCGCCGTACACGTCATTTTGCGTGAGCGCATACTCATTGGCGTCAAGCTGAACGGTCGGGTTCAGGCAGGTTGGCGTTGGTAAGGTGTTGTCCACCACGTTGAACGAGCAGTTTGTACTAACGGTGTTCGTGCCATCGGTGACAGTCAGTTCGACCGTCTGTACGCCCACATCGGTACAGCTTAAAATCAACATTGGGCTGGTCTCGTAGCCGCACAATTGTCGGTGGAGCTGCCGTCGCCGATGTTGGCAGGGAGCGTTCCGTTGCCATTAGCATCCAGCACCACATCGGGGATATTGGTTGGGCAACGGCCACTGGGGCTTCGTGTCTAATCACTGTAACATTGGCCGTACACGAGGCTTGCTGCCGTAGGCATCAGAGACCTCAACCAATACGGCCAGCCACATTTCCGGCATCGGCACAGGAAACGGCCATGGCGTCATCTGATCAAACTGATGATGGTACAATTATCAGAGGCGTGCTGTACACATCGTTTTGCGTGGACGCATAATTGCCTGTGGCGTCAAGCTGAACGGACGGTTCAGGCAGGTTGGCGTTGGTAAGGTGTTGTCCACCACGTTGAACGAGCAGTTGGCGCTAACGGTGTTCGTGCCATCGGTGACGGTCAGTACGACCATCTGTACGCCCACATCGCTACAACTTACCATTGTAGGGCTGGTCTCCGTAGCCGTGCAATTATCGGTGGAACTGCCGTCACCGATGTTGGCGGAAGCGTTCCGTTGCCATTAGCATCCAGCACCACATCGGAGATATTGGTTGGGCAAACGGCCACGGGAGCTTCCGTGTCTAATACTGTAACATTGGCCGCACGAGGCTTTGTTGCTGTAGGGCATCAGAGACCTCAACCAATACGGCCACCATTTCCGGCATCGGCACAGGAAACGGCTGTTGGCGTCATCTGATCTAAAATTGATGATGGCGTTACATTATCGAAGCGCCACTGTACACATCGTTTTGCGTGAGCGCATAATTGCCGGAGGCGTCAAGCTGAACGGTCTGGTTCAGGCAGGTTGGCGTTGGCAAAGTGTTGTCCACCACGTTGAAGGAGCAGTTTGTACCAACGGTGTTCGTGCCATCGGTGACAGTCAGTTCGACCATCTGTACGCCCACATCGCTACAACTAAAATTCATGTAGGGCTGGTCTCCGTGGCCGAACAGTTATCGTGGAGTTGCCGATACCAATGTTGGCAGAAGCGTTCCGTTGCCATTAGCATCCAACACCACATCGGGGATATTGTCAGCAAACCGCTGTTGGTGGGGTGTCATCCAAGATGGTTATTTGACAAGAGGGTTGCTGTTTCAAAAAAATGTCGGTCACTTTAGTATAACCGATTGATTGCCAGTGCTATTACAGAATCAAAGATAGGTTAGGCTGGTCATTTATCAAATAAGTCGTAATCACCGCAGCCAGTGCTGTTGCCGCCGACTTCTTCGGCAGTCACTACGACGGAGCCATTTCCATTGAGCGAATAGGAAAGGTTGGCCGTACATGTGGGCGTTGTTGGTGCGGGCATTATACCTGAAACTCAAAAGCCCCCATGTCAAAATCCTGCCAAGTTCGGAGCTGCATCCACTGGGCGGGCATTGCCGTCCATATTGGCCGGGTGCATACATTGGCTGTCCCAGCGTCTATGGCTGGGGAACATTCTGAAGGCGCAGATCGCCTGAAGTGCCGAGACCGATAGGGGGCTGGGAAACGAATAGCGGGTCGGTATCCAGCATTTGTGCAGGTCGTCCGGACTGGGCAGCCACCTTGAATGATGCAATAGTTGGCGGTGGCGAAACTGGAGTTGGCGTTGATGATCTCTGAGCCATTGCCCCAAAAAATGCAGTTATCCACCGTGGGACTGCCAATTTCGTTGAATATCCCACCGCCGTTTGCGGCCGAGTTTCCGGAGAAGCTGCAATTGATGAGAGGATGGATAATGAATAGTTATATAACCCGCCACCGATGTCAGCTGCTAAGTTGCCGCTGAAGGTGCAGTTGGTTAAAGTGGAAGTGGCAGATCTGTTGTATATCCCGCCGCCATCCAAAGCCGAATTTCCAGAGAAAACGCAATTGGTCACTGTGGGCGAATTACCATTGTTGTACATTCCACCGCCAAAGCCGTCAGCCGCCGAGTTTCCGGAGAAAAAGCAGTTGGTCATGGTGGGGGAACAAGAACTGTTACACATCCCGCCGCCAATGTTGGCCGAGTTTCCGGAGAAAAAGCAGTTGGTCATTATGGGGGAAGAAGCAGAAAAGTTGTAAATCCCGCCGCCGCTGATTTTAGCCGAGTTTCCGGAGAAAATGCAATTGGATACTGTGGGGGAAGAAGACCTATTGTACATCCCGCCGCCGCTGTTGTATTGAGATAAGCCATTGGCATTTCCACCAGTGATGGTGAAACCATCCAATACGGCAGAGCCGTCCAGTCCATTGTTGTTGTTGAAAATAACGCGGTAGCTGTTATTAGCGAAGGTATTGTCCCCGTCAATATCCGCACTGAGGGTAGTCACGTTAGCCGTCCAGTCCCGTTCGCCGAGGCCGGGGCTGCCCGTGTTGGGAAAGCCACCTAAAATGGCCACACCGTTTTTCATCACAAAAGCAACAGTGCGGTCGATGCCAGGGGTGGGCTTGTAGGTGCCAGCAGCCACCCATATTTCGGTAATGCCGGGACAGGTGCTGTTGAGAGCATCCTGCAGGTCGGTGAAGGCATGCTCCCAAGTGGAGCCGTTGTTGGACCCAGTGGCGCTTTGGTTCACATAAAGGATGTTGGCCGCTGGGCAGCAGGATTCCCCATTTTCATCAAAACCCATGTCAATGCCTGCGCCGAAGGGTCGGGCATCGCCATCGATGTCGCAGAGAGGGCACATGGCCGTACCTGCATCCTTGGCGGGAACATTCCTGAAGGTGGAGGTCGCCTGAAGTGCGAGGCCGATGGGTGGTTGGGAGACAGCGGGTCGGTATCCAGCATTTGAATGTGCAGGTCGTCGGATGGGCAGCGTCATCTGATCAAAATTGATGATGGTACAATTATCAGAGGCGTTGCTGTACACATCGTTTTGCGTAAGCGCATAATTGCCTGTGGCGTCAAGCTGAACGGTCGGGTTCAGGCAGGTTGGCGTTGGCAAGGTGTTGTCCACCACGTTGAACGAGCAGTTGGCGCTAACGGTGTTCGTGCCATCGGTGACGGTCAGTACGACCATCTGTACGCCCACATCGCTACAATTAAAATTCATCGCTGGGCTGGTCTCCGTAGCCGTGCAATTATCGGTGGAACTGCCGTCACCGATGTTGGCGGGAAGCGTTCCGTTGCCATTAGCATCCAGCACCACATCGGAGATATTGGTTGGGCAAACGGCCACGGGAGCTTCCGTGTCTAATACTGTAACATTGGCCGTACACGAGGCTTTGTTGCCGTAGGCATCAGAGACCTCAACCAATACGGCCACCACATTTCCGGCATCGGCACAGGAAACGGCTGTTGGCGTCATCTGATCAAAATTGATGATGGTACAATTATCAGAAGCGCCACTGTACACATCGTTTTGCGTGAGCGCATAATTGCCGGAGGCGTCAAGCTGAACGGTCGGGTTCAGGCAGGTTGGCGTTGGCAAAGTGTTGTCCACCACGTTGAAGGAGCAGTTTGTACTAACGGTGTTCGTGCCATCGGTGACAGTCAGTTCGACCATCTGTACGCCCACATCGCTACAACTAAAATTCATGGTAGGGCTGGTCTCCGTGGCCGAACAGTTATCGGTGGAGTTGCCGATACCAATGTTGGCAGGAAGCGTTCCGTTGCCATTAGCATCCAACACCACATCGGGGATATTGGCCGGGCAAACCGCTGTTGGTGGGGTGTCATCCAAGATGGTTATTTGACAAGAGGTAGTTGCTGTGTTCAAAAAAATGTCGGTCACTTTTAGTATAACCGATTGATTGCCAGTGCTATTACAGTCAAAAGATAGGTTAGGCTGGTCATTTATCAAATAAGTCAAATCACCGCAGCCAGTGCTGTTGCCGCCGACTTCTTCGGCAGTCACTACGACGGAGCCATTTCCATTGAGCGAATAGGAAAGGTTGGCCGTACATGTGGGCGTTGTTGGTGCGGGCATTATACCCTGAAACTCAAAAGCCCCCATGTCAAAATCCCCTGCCAAGTTCGGAGCTGCATCCACTGGGCGGGCATTGCCGTCCAGGTCATTGGCCGGGGCGCCATTGGCTGTCCCAGCGTCTATGGCTGGGGAACATTCCTGAAGGTGCAGGTCGCCCGAAGTGCCGAGGCCGATAGGGGGCTGGGAAACGAATAGCGGGTCGGTATCCAGCACATTTGTGCAGGTCGTCCGGACTGGGCAGCCACCTTGAATGATGCAATAGTTGGCGGTGGCGAAACTGGAGTTGGCGTTGATGATCTCGGAGCCATTGCCCCAGAAAATGCAGTTGTCCACTGTGGGAGTGCCTCGTTCGTTGAACATACCGCCGCCGTTTGGGGCCGAATTTCCGGAGAAGCTGCAATTGGTTAGATTGAGTGCGGAGGAGCTATTATACACCCCGCCGCCTTCGGAAGTCGCCGAGTTCCCGCTGAAACTGCAATTGGTTATAGTGGAAGGGGAAAAAAGGGTGTTAATCCCGCCGCCTTTTGCGGCCGAGTTTCCGGAGAAGCTGCAATTGGTTAGAGTGGGAGAAGAGTAGTAATTATACACCCCGCCGCCAACGCCTGCCGAATTGCCGGAGAACAAGCAATCGGTCACTTTGGGCGAAGAACTTTGGTTGTGCATCCCGCCGCCATAGTAAGCCGAATTGTCAGTGAACAAGCAATTGGTCACTGTAGGGGAAGAAGAAATGTTATTCATCCCTGCTCCGACGTATATTGTTTGGGTATCTGCATTCCCACCTGTGATGGTGAACCCATCCAGTACGGCGGAGTTATCCAGTCCATTATTAACATTGGAAATAACGTGGTAACTGTTGTTGGCCAAGGTATTATCCCCGTCAATGTCCCCGCTGAGGGTAGTCACATTAGCCGCCCAATCTCTTTGCGAGCGCATGGTTTCGCCTCCGACAAAGCCTCCGTAAATACCAAGGTTATTTTTCATCGAAAAAGAAATGCTGCGGTCAGTGCCAGTGGTGGGTTTATAAGTACCGGCGGCCACCCACACTTCGTCACCACTATTGGCAGCGTTTATCATGGCCTGCAAGTCATCAGAGGCATTGGCCCAGGAGGAGCCGTCGCCTGTGCCGGAAGCGGTCGGTTTTACATATTTGACGGCTGCCTGAGCAGTTTGGCCGATGGCCGATACGAGGCAGCAAATGATCAAAAAAGCTTGAAGAAAATTGGTTACCTTTTTCATGATATAAGAGTTTCTGTTAAAAATCAATTTTGAAAATCCTGTTGCCAAAGGCAGGCATCGAGCAAACCCAATACCTACCATTGGACAACAGGGAGGTAACCACTCCCGAATTAGCTTCGGGAGTGGTCACTTAATTGTTTTATCGTAGTATCACCAGTTGCTTGGTTGTTGTTTCACCATTCTCAAAAAGCGAAACCTGGTAAATGCCATTTTTGAAATTCTCATTCCCCAAATCAATCACTGTTCGATCCACGCCTTCTGCCAGTTCTTTGGTGAAAACAACCCTTCCCAGCACATCGGTAATCTGCAGCGTTGCTTGCGGTGCATGCCGGTTGAAATGGATGTTGATCTCATGGCTGGCAGGGTTCGGGGAGAGGGTCAATTCACTGTGGACGGCGTGTACATGCCCATGATTGCCGCCGCCAGTTGGTGCTACCAAACTTTGAGGACATGACTGATAGGGGCCTATCGCATCGCCGTGGTTAAAATGGGCGGGCAGCGCATTCTTGTTGATGCAGTTCGTTTCCCCATCGTGGCTGATGTAGATTTTGTTGTTGCCACATTTCCAATCCTCGCTGTAATCCTGATAGGAAAGCAATTGACTGCAATCGGGGATGCCGTCCTCATTGGCGTCCACGGAGTCGTCGCCATCGGGGCAGATGTCACAACCATCTGTAACACCGTCACAATCAGCATCGCCCACGCCAATCACGGTGATACTGCGGGAAACGGTACTGGTGTTGTCGTACTGGTCAACGGCCGTCCAAGTGACGACGGTGGTACCGACCGGGTAAGTTCCCTCTCCCGTACCGTTGCTGTTGTAATCATTGGTGAGGGTAAAGGTGGCGCAATTTTCCATGACCACGGGGCCAGGGTTCAGTTCGATTTCGCAACTTCCTACGGGTGCTTCCACCACGATGTTAGGCAGCGGGTTGTTCGCTGCTGGAATGACGTCGCAGCCATTGAGGATGAATAGGCAAATGGCCATGTATTTACGGGATCCCTCATCAATGCTTGCAGCTATATATGCAGCTTCTTGCAAGCAGGCAGGGTCGCCGTTGCAATTAGCAATAAATATTTCAAGCTCCGCCAACTGCTCAGCGGTGTAAGCCGCCTGCTCCTCCAGACAGACCTCGTATTCAGCATAGCAGACCTCGTCGGTGTAACCGAGCACTGGTGCTTCGTTGTCCTCCACAGTCACGCTTTGTACGCAGGTGAAGGTATTGCCCAAGCCGTCAGTAGCTGTCCAATTGAGGATGGTTTCCCCTGGGAAATAAATTCCGCTGGCGTCATTGGTCCATTTCGATCATTGGAGAAATTAAGGGTAGTACAATTGTCCGATACCGTTGGGGCATCGATGGACAACGTGGCGCAGCAGATGCCCGCATCCACATCGGCGGTGATGTCGGCGGGGCAGATGACCGTTGGACTGGTGGTATCCTGTACATCAACCAGCGCCAAGCAACTGTGCTTGCCGCCAAATGCATCCTCGACGGTTAGCGTGACATTATTTGCGCCCACGTTTGCACAGGTGAAAGTATTCGGAAAAACGCTCATCAATGTGATACCGCAATTGTCCGAAGAGCCACCGTCCACCTCAGCGGGCGTCAGGCTGGCATTGCCGCTGCCATTGAGTTGGATGGTCGCTGATTGGCAAACGGCCACAGGGTCTGTGAGGTCTACAATGTTCACGGTGGCAGAGCAGGTGTTGGTCAAATTCTGAGCATCCTTCACGGTCAGGGTGACTGTTTGTACAGGTGAACTGGAACAACTAAAACTGTTCGGCGAAACGCTGACAAGGGTGACACCGCCAGTACCACCGCAGTTGTCAGTAGAAAAGTTATTTACCTCGCTGGGCAGGAGGGTCACATTGCCGCCTGGGCCGTTACCGAGGGCTTTATTGATGTTTTTGCATTGCGCGTTCGGGGGCAAGTTGTCCTCCACGGTGAGGGTGCTTTGGCAGGTTGCACTTCCATTGTCGTCGGTTACGGTGAGGGTTACTAGGTTTGTACCTATGCCCGAACAGTCGAAAGTGGTCGATGGCAACCCAGAGATGCCGATGGAAAAATCAAGTGTGCCGCAGCCCGTACTGCCGCCGTTGAGGTCAGCCGCATACACAGTCACGTTACCAGTGGCATCGAGCTGGACGGTGGGGTTGGCACAAACGGGGTTAAGTTGGCAAACCACTGACTGTGATTCATAAGCGCCCATGTCGATGAGCGTGCCACCTGGGATGGCATCGAATTTCCGGTTGTTACCTGCGAGGTCAAGTGGCGTGTTATTGGCATTGTCGTCCCCTGCATCGATGGCAGGTGAGCCACTTTGCAGGCTCAGGTCGCTGTTGGAGACGAAAAGCGGATTCACATTGAGGTTGCCCGTACCGGGGTGGCCGCCCTGTACGATGGAATAGGTGACGTTGGCAGATCCTGTGATCCCTGAGCTGTTGCCCCAGATGATGCAGTTGGTTATTATTAAAGAAGAACCAGCAACCCCGCCAAGACCAGCGGCGGCGGCATCATTGCCAGAGAAAGAACAGTTGGTCAGCGTTGGGCTACCTGAGTTGAATATCCCACCGCCAGTGCTGACAGTCGAGTTACCCCTGAAGACGCAGTTGGTCAACGTAGGGCTACCTGAAATGAACATTCCGCCACCAGTGTTGCCAGAATAATTGCCGATGAAGGAGCAGCTGGTCAGTGTAGAGCTGCCCGATTGGTTCATCCCACCACCAGAGATTTCAGCAGAGTTATTGATAAAGAGACAGTTGGTCAGTGTTGGAGAGGAAGAGATGTTGTTCATCCCTCCACCAGAGCTGCCAGCTGAGTTGCCATTGAAAGTACAGTTAATCACATCGGGAGAGGAGATTATATTGTGCATTCCGCCGCCAAATGAAGCAGAGGCGTTGTTTTCGAAAAGGCAATTGACCACTTTCGGAGAAGCAGAAAAATTGAACATGCCTCCTCCGTTGTTGTAAGAAGGGCTATCTGCATTTCCACCACTAACCGTAAATCCATCCAAAATAGCGGAAGTGGTCAACCCATTGTTGGTGTTGCGAATGACATTGTAGCTATTGTCGCTATTGTCGCCCAAAATGCCGATGTCTCCGCTGAGGGTCGTCACATTGGCCGTCCAGTTCCGGTTAAAGATGCCAGGGGTGCCCGAAGCGGGGAAGCCACCAAGGATGGCTACACCCTCTTTCATTACAAAAAAAATGCTGCGGTCAGCTCCAGAAGTAGGCTTGTAAATACCTGCTGCCACCCATACCTCGTCTCCGCTCGCGGCCGCATCAATCATGGCTTGCAGGTCGTCAGAGGCATTGGTCCAAGAGGAGCCATCGCCCGTACCGGAAGCCGTTTGTTTAACGTATTTGACGGATGCCTGTGCCATTTGGCCGCAGGCCAAAAGGAGGCAGCAAGTGAGAAAAAAAGGTTGTAATAAATGGGTTACCTGTTTCATCTTTTATGAGTTTATGTTAAATGTTTTTTTGAAAAACCTGTAACCAAGGCATGCACCGGGCAGGCCCAATGATGCCATTGGGTAACAGGGTAGGTAACCAGTCCCAACAGATTGTCCCGAACGTGCTTCGGGAGAAATCGGGACTGGTTACTGAAAATTTTACATGTTGTTTTTCGAAAATCTGGATGTGGGAAAGGCAAGGTTTTCTAAAGGGATGTTGATCCCAATTTCAATCATTCCACCTTACAATAGGAGGCCGATGTAAGCCGTCAAAGTGCCCTGCGCTAATTGAGCTTTCTGCCCAACTCACTTTTGGCAGAGCGGACGTAGGAGTTGTATTCTGATCGAATGGCATCGGCCTTTTCTTCACTGCCGGCGATGGACACCAATGCTTTCCGCCACTTTATGTTGTTTGGACTGACCTCCCAATTCATGTCTTCCAATCCGCCTTCCAAGTTCCAGATATAGATGTAATCGTATTCGCCGGTACTCATCTCGATGTCAATGACAGGAGAGGGTGTCCCAGCCATTTTACTTGCTTTTTTGTAATAATCTTCGATGATGTCACGGGCCTTTCCTGCCATGCCAGAATGATAGTCCACATAGACAATGCGCTGCCATTGGGGGTTATCATACTTCTTGGCGGTCATTTCCGTTTGTGCGGAAAGGCTCGAAAAGGAAAAAAGGAAGAATGCGGTTGATGCTAAGATTAAGATATTTGATTTCATGTTTTAGAAATTTAAAGGTGAATAAAAAATGGTTTTTTGAAATTAGGTAGGTGGCCAGTAATCATAAATCTGTCCGTATCCAGAACTCATCGTAAATGTCCACAAACACCTCCCTCCATTCCTGCTGGAATTTCTCAAAAGCGCCTTCGCCGTGTACCTTGTCGAAGGTTTTCTCCATGATATTTTCTTTGCGGCTGGTCATTTTGCCCACGGTTGCCCAATCCGGATAATCAGTGGCGATGGCAAAGTGGCGGCCCTGCTTGCCCTGCGAGAATTCGTTTTCGTAAATGAACCAACTAAAGTCGCCCTCCAGAGCTTTCACGGCTTCGGCGAGTTGTGCGAAAAGGCCATGCATGCGATATCCTTGTCGGTCCTCCAGGTTGATGTCCAGAAACCGGACCAGCACAATATCGTGCTGGATAGAGCCAGTACGGGAGAAGTCCTCTTCAAGCCTCCACGTTTCCGCTGGGCCAAAGCCCTTGGTGTTTGGGGTAACGTTTTGCATCCAGTCCTGATCGTGGCTTTCGGATTGTTTCAAATCCTTGTCCGCATAGGTATGCGGCCCTCTGATCCATACGAGTTGGCCAGTCCGTGGGCCATTGTGCACGGCAAAAACATTGGATTGGTGGGGTGCTTGGGTATGGAATTTTTCGTCGTGGGATTTTATCCCTTCTCTGAATTCCTTAGCTTTCGATGGTTCAGGCTGTATGTAAACGGTCGTGAACAGTGTCTCAGAACGGCTGTCCTGTGCCTGTAAAGTGAAGTTGATTGCGGACATTAAAAGGATGCTCCAAATAATTGTTTTCATAATTAAAGTTTTAAAGTTTGTAAATAAATTGTTTTGCGTTAGCTGTCAGTAACCGATAGTTATTGCCAAAGCAATAAAGGCTATCGCCACGACCGTAGTCACAAGGAATAGAGGCAAAATGAATTGAAACCATTTTTCAAATGGGACTCTGGCTATGCCCAACATGGCCAGCAAGACACCATTGGTTGGGATAATGATATTCGACAAGCCATCCCCAAGTATAAAAGCGAGTACAGCAGTTTGTCGTGAGATTCCCAAAATATCAGCCAGCGGGGTCATCAAAGGCATGGAGACCAATGCCTGCCCTGAAGCTGAGGGAATGAAAAAGTTGAGGATGGTTTGAAAAAAGAACATGCCCTCTGCTGCCAATATTTGAGGCAGGGTCATCAAAGCGGCGCTCGCATGGTGCAATACCGTATCGATGATCATTCCTTCCTGAAGCACTACAGAAATGCCCCTTGCCACACCGACCACCAAAGCCGGAATGATCATGAGCGTAAGCCCTTTGATCAAGGCAGCCATTGATTCATCGCCACTCATGCCAGAGATCAGGGTCACGATCAAGATGATGCCGATAAAACAAGCACTCATTTCTATCAGGCCCCACCCAATCGTCTGTACGGCAAATAGTATCGCAGCATAAGAGGCAATGAAAAAAGTGAGAATAAGGATGTGCCTCTTGCTCAATGCCGTTTCCTCAAAACGGCCAAACTCATCCAGATCGAAGCGGTCGTTTTTCAATAATCCCAAAGTATGGTCCCGTTTCACTCGATTGCCATAGCGCATCAAGAAATAAAACCCGACCGCAGCGATGACAACGTACAATAGCAGCCGCAGCCCAATACCCGACCCAATCGGCAACTCTGCAATGATTTGAGCAATCTGAACATTGAAGGGGTTGGTCACCCCTGTAGTCCAGCCCAATGAAACCGGGACAACAATCAGCCCTACTCCAAATACCCGGTCATATCCCATCCGCTTGGAAAGGAACAAGAACACTGGGATCAACGGTATGGTCTCGCAAGCGATCCCCATGAACGCTGATCCAGAAAATACCAACAGGTAGACGAAAAAGAACAACAACTGAGGACGTTCTTTGAATCTGGCGATCAGGGAAAAAAGTACTGCATTGATGGAACCAGTATGGTGGATTAGGGTAAATAATGCACCAATGATGAACACAAAGAAGACCAGAACGGAAGAATCAGCCAGCCCCTTGGGGATGGCAGTGAACACCCCGAGCAGGGAAATGGGCGTTGCTTTCCCTTCCACCTCTTCTCCAAAAACTGCCGCCTTCGCAGAAAAATGTTTCGGCACTTCTTCGTAACTGCCCGGCGTGACCACCGTTTGGGTCATTTTTCCATAATCCCTCTTTGTACGTTCAAAACTGCCACTCGGAACGAAATAAGACAGCACGGAACAGAACAGAATGATTCCAAAGAGGAAAATGAAGACATGCGGGATCTTATATCGAGATGGTTTTGTTTTCATTTGGTCTTCTATTTAAAGGATTTGATTAGTTCCTGAATGCCCCTACTTTTTCCAATCCGCTAATTACTTTCCCTGCTCAAACAGCCTCCAAAAATGTTGTTGCTAAATGAATTAACCCGTCCACATCTTTTAAAGGATTAAGTAAAATGATATTACAAAATTAGGGTTGGATTAAGCTTCATTCTTAGCAACTGTCCGAACGGTAGTCTACGCTTTCCGAACGGTAAATCAGAAAAACCGGACGGTTCAGAGCTAGGCTTTTCTGCTGGAGAGTGCCTGATATTTACCTTCCAAATATCTTCGGTACGCATTCGATCCAGCGCGGTGTTTAGTCCTCTCTTCAAATCTTTCATTTCAAAAGGCTTTGCAATAAAAGCAAAAGGTTGGGCCTGGATGATCTGCTTAAATAGCTCCCTATCGGTGTGGCCAGAAATAAAAACTACCGGTATGCGGAAGTTCCTCTGAATGATCCTCGCTGTCCTGATCCGCTCTTCACTACCCTGTATTTTGAGGTTCATCAAAACAATATCGGGGCGCTTGTTCTCAATGGTTTTCAAGGCATCTTCTGCGTGGATATTGATCCCGATCACATTATAGCCTAGCTTAGAAAGTTGCAGCGAAACGTCCGCAGCAATGATCATTTGACTTTCAAGGATTAGGATTTTGATGGCCGATTGTTTTAGCATGGGGAGTGATGTTGGTGACTGATTTTCTGGATTATACTGGGTTGTTTGTTTGGGACAAAACGGAATAATCTTTAACTGTCAAATCGGGCTCCCCCCTGCCCCCTCAGGGGGACTTTTCGCAGCGACGATTTCCCCCTTGAGGGGGGCAGGGGGAGTGAGCCCGCACAAGCTAAATAATTGAAAATAAGTTTTGCTGTGTACTCGGAACAGGGTTGTGAAACAATGAATTTATGGTTGTTCTGAATGCAAGTTAGGGCAAACTCAAAGGAGAATATCGGCAACTTCCGAGCGGTAGGAATTGCTGTCCGAATGGTAGGAATTTACAGAAAGGCAATAAAAATTGGGAAGCAATTAAATCATTTTCAAGCGTTTGATGATTTCTTCTTTTGACCTTCTGGCAATGGGTACATGATGGGATTGGATGGTCAGGGATTCATGGGATTCACTAATGGCATCCACCTTTTTCAAATTGACAACAAAGGACCGGTGGACGCGGACGAACAAATCGGAAGGTAGCTGCGATTCAATATTCCGGAGCGGGACAGATAGTAGGTAAGTTTGATTTTCGGTATGTATTTTACAATAATTCCGGTCAGCTTCTGCATACAAGATATCCGTGAGCAGCACCTTGACCATTTGGTTTTTATGCCGGATAAAAAGCCGATCTTCCATGGCAGATACATGGTCTTCGGAATTTTCATTTTCAGTGGCCGACTCTTGTTCCACAGCGATCCGTTGCAAAGCCAATTGTATCGTTCTTGCCAAGTCAGCTTTTTGGAAAGGCTTCGAAATAAAAGCATAAGGCTTTGCCTTGATGGCTTGTTGGAAAGTAGCGTCATCGGAGTTGGAGGTCAGGAAAATTACCGGAATCTGGAATCTTTTTAAAATGATCTGAGCGGTCTCGATGCCATTCATTTTTCCAGACAAAACAATATCCATCAAGATGATATCGGGCCGATTGCCTTCGAGCATTTTCAAGGCATCTTCCCCACGCGTGTTGATGCCAGTGACTTCATAACCGAGTTTGGTCAGCTGCATGGAAATATCAGCGGCGATGATCATATCATCTTCAACCATCATAATTTTTGCAGGGTTGTCTGCTGTCATGTTGTAATGTTGTTAAGCCGCCGATTTCTCCTGTCGATAAAACTGGATCATCGTTTGGTTCCACGATTCGTTTGATTTCCAATGTCCCTGGCTGAAGGCGTCGTAATTGAACCAGCAAAGTGCCAAAACCCTTTCTTTTTTGGTCTCCAGTTCCATTTTCGATGGCCATTATCAGCGTTTACCAGTGTCAAACCATTTTCTGGATTTAGAAAATGTGAAGTTTTACCATCCTGTTGATCTGGAGCATGTTTCAGATTGGTGATCGTTCATTGGTAATGACCCAGTCGGGATGGCGGTGTCCCATCTAATTCAGATTTCCTGATAAACGCTGACGGCGATTTTCAGCGCAAAACTATCTTTGATCGCTTTCCGACCTGTTTCGATAATCCCGCATTTTCAGTGGCGGCGAGGTTTTCAGTCTATAATTTTGAATCGGTGCCGTGACCTGGTTTTACTTTCCCTGCGCTCAAGCTTTTGCTTGGTCGCTAGATGCTTTCGGATTCTAAGTTGAGCAAGCTGGAGATGGTTTCTGGGTTGTTTTTTACCCGGTGATGGATCTCTTTGAGCAGCAATTCATTTTCTTGGTTTTTTACTTCCAGTTGTTTGTTTATGGAAGTCAACAATTCATTATTTTTTTGTTTGTCCTTATAGCTTTTATAAAGTAGGAGGAGTATTAATATCAAAAGGGCGGCGAACCCATAAGATAACATTTGAATTAAGTTTTGACGGGAAAGCTGTTCTTCTTGAAGCGCTATTAGGTTTTCCTTTTTCTCTGTTTCATATTTGACGGATAGGTCTTTAGTGATTTGGTCTTTCTCCAAGGATAGGATGCTATCTTTAAACACCTGATTTTGCTCTCTATATTTTAGCGCATTTTCAAAATCATTTAATTCTCGATAAATAATACTTAGGTGATCTGTGTTTTCTATGATGTTCATGTTAAATCCGTGTTCGACTGCCAACTCATAGGATTTTTTCTGAAAAGGTAGCGCACTTTTATAATCCCCTTTTCTCATATATACATCCGATGTATTGGCGAGTGTGGCACTCATTCCCCCCGGATGATTTAATTCTGTACAGATTTGATTACTTTTTTTATAAGCATCAATAGACTCGTCATAGCGCTCAAGGAATTTCAAGGTATTACCTTTTGTATTGAGGATGCTCGCCATAGAAATAAGATCGGTGTTACTTGTTTTTGCCAAGTCTAAGGACTTTTCAATATAAATGAGTGCATCCTCATAACTTTCTGTTCCTAAGTAGCTATCTGCAATGGTTCGGTAAGCAAGCAGTATATTGGAAGTATCGTTTTGTTGTTCAAAAATATTTAAAGCTTTTTTCCCATAAGTCACCCCTTCTTCATATCGGTCCAAAAAATTTAACACATCCGCTATACTTATAAAAGAATTAGAAATCCCCTCTTGATCCCCTATTGCCTCAAAAATCTTCAAGGCTTCAAAATACAATTCGACCGCCTCTTTGAAGAGTCCTTGGTTGGCCATTAAAAATCCTTTTCGGTTGAGCCCTTTGGCTTGGTCAGGCTGGTTTCCATTTAACTTGGAATCGCTAATTATTTTATCGTAAAAAATTGCTGCGCTATCATATTGAGCGAGATGAATGTAATTACCCGCAATTTCAAAATCAAATTTAGTTTCCCATTCCTGATTTGAATATTGCTGTGATTTTTGTTGACCCAGCAGGGCTATTTTTACTGATTTTTCTGGATCAATATCGTTATAGTCAATTGTCCATTTATATAAGGAATCGAGTTTTGCAAGATTAGAAGATATGGGAGCTAAGTCTTGCTGAATACTATCGATAAATGATAAAGGTTCTTTTATTAGATTTTTATTTTTTGTTAAATTATCTTGTTCCGTTTGAGGTATTTTATTCAAGTAAACTGAGTGTTCCATTTTCCCGAATAAGAAAAAAGAATGGAAGCCAAATATTATGGTACAACAGAAATACCTAAGAGTTTTTTTCATCAGAAATGATATCGTTTTTAAGCCGCCGATTTCTCCTGTCGGTAAAACTGGATCATCGTTGCAGTCCCTGATTCGTTTGATTTTTCCAATTTTCCACCCAACTGAGCCGTCAGCAATTGAACCAGCAAAGTGCCAAAACCCTTTTCTTTTTTGGTCTCCGATCCATTTTCGGAGTGGCCATTATCAGCGATTTGCAATGTAAACAAACCATTTTTTTCCTGATTTAAAGTAATGGAAATTTTACCATCGTGTCGATCTGGGAATGCATGTTTCAGGGAATTGGTGATAAGTTCGTTGGTGATGAGCCCGATCGGGATGGCGGTGTCCACGTCCAGTTCGATTTCTGGCATGTTGACCTCCAACGAAACGTTTTCAGCTTTTTCCCCAAAACTATCCTTGATCGCTTTTCCGATGGTTTCAAAATAGTCCCGCATTTCGATAGCGGCGAGGTTTTCCCCCTGATATAATTTTTGGTGGATCAGTGCCATGGAGGCCACCCGGTTTTTGCTCTCCTGCACGGCATCCAGCGCACTTTTATCAGTAATACTTTCTGATTGCAGGCTGAGCAGACTGGAGATGGTTTGCAGGTTGTTTTTTACCCGGTGATGGATTTCTTTGAGGAGTAATTCATTCTCCTGATTTTTAGCCAGCAAAGCTTTGGCAATTTTTTTATTACGCCGGAAATAATAGAACAAGGTGCCAAGAAAAAGTAGCAACAGGCCAATAAACCCTATTC
Organism: Saprospiraceae bacterium; assembly: GCA_041392505.1. Classification (GTDB taxonomy): domain Bacteria; phylum Bacteroidota; class Bacteroidia; order Chitinophagales; family Saprospiraceae; genus UBA6168. The sequence goes on from JAWKLX010000019.1 coordinate 55,267, forward strand.
CCAACATTTGGATGCGGTCTTTCTGCTGGATGGTAGTTGCCTGCTCGGCAAGAGCCTGGTCTTTTTTGCCGGTTTCGTATTTGATGAGACCTTCCGATTCCAAATTAGCAACCCGGTTTTGCATCAAGGTGTCAAAGATCGAAAATGCTAATTGTTGGCTTTGGTAAGCTTTCTGGTAGTCGCCGAGCTGATAATAGCAATGCGCAATCTGCTCATAATAATCCTGCATCTTAGGTTTTCCTGCTTGGCCAAGTTCAATATATCCAGTAATTGAGGCTTCCAAATGGGGAAGGGCTTCCTTGTATTTGCCTTGCAAATAATAATTATATCCAATGCCATAGCGATAGGTTTTGGCCGCAGGCCGCTCCGCCCCAATTTTCGCTTCAATGATTTCATAACTTTTCAAATTATCTTCCAGCGCTTGTTGATAGTTTTTTAGTGCAGACCATGCATCCCCCCGGTATCCATAAGCCCGGGCCAGCGTGAATTTATCATCTATGTTATAGGTAGCAATGGTCTCAATACATTTACTGGCGGCATGGATGGATTTTTCCAATTCACCCGCATCTTCGTAAGCCAATACGAGTACCAACCAAGCTAAAGCGGTATTTTCATAGTCTTTGGCATCTTCCGTCGTTTTTACGGATTGAAGGCCATATTTAATAGCCAAATCAGGTTTCTTTTGATAGAGTAAAATGCTCGCCATTCGATGGTAAGCGATGCCCAGACCTTTTTGATCATCCAAACTTTCATAAATAGCAATGGCATCAAATATTAGTTTTTCGGATCGTTTTAAGTCGTTTCCTTCTATGTACTCAAAGGCCAATTCTGAATAGGTGGCCGCAAGGTTTTTCTGATCGTTGGTCAATTTATAAAAGTCAATGGCTTTTTCACCATGATAAAAAATGGAATCAATGGTAAATAGGACATGGAAGGCATGCCAGCGCATCAACAGGTGGTGAGCTTCTCCTTTGAGTTGGTCATCATTCAGTTGGTAGGTTCGCTCCAACGTTTTCAGTGCGCGTTGATGGAAATTTTCCGGATTATCAACATGGTTTTCATTCAGCCAAACCAAGGCAGCATCAATGGGCAGATCATTAAATGCATCCTGCTGGGCAAATGACGCCTGGGCAATAAAAAGCAATAACAAAATGGGATACCGTGTCAATTTCATTTTAACCATAATTCTATGGATTTCCAGCCTCCCAAAAACCTGCCCAAAGATGGCCATTTTGGTCATGGCACTGCCAAAGAACTGAGCGGATAGCTGGTGAATTCGACCGAGTAAGGGCTTTACAAGAAAGTTGTTGAGCAGTTGCCAGCTAGCAATGGCAATAGTGAAAAAGGCAGGTTGCTGATTTTTTTTATCGATCGGAAGAGGCATTCAAAAGTACCGATGTGTTTATTTGGTTCAAAGGAAAAATCAAAAATAGTGAAATAGCAAGCGGCCAAACAAAAACTAATTGATTTTATGAAGGGCTTTCTTACAAAAGTGGAATAAATGCATTTTGCAAGGTAGCCGGGGTTTTGAACCCCGGAATTCTGCCGAGGCGGCGAACTGTTTCAAGGTCGGAACCGGAATTCTGCCGAGGCGGCGAACTGTTTCAAAGTCCGGTTCAAAACCGGAATTTGCCCGCTGTTTCAGGTCGTTCAAAACGGACTACCCTTGCAAAAATCAATCAATTTAGATAATTGAATCAATTTCTATTTTTTACAAGAAAGCCTTTTGATTTTATGCTAGTTGACCCGCCCTAAAATCAATAATTAATTGTTTGACCGCTACTGTGTCAAATATGTATTGGCCCCCTTACGCCTCTATCATCGCAGCCTGCCTGCCGTTCAATTTGACCTTTTCTCCTTTCCCCTTTTTTTCTTGGTAAAGCACCTCCACCCGGATCGCCTTCAGCCCAGAAACGCCCTGCAAATCCTCCACGTCCAACATTTCCACCTCACCAAATTTACCTTCGGCCTGCAAGTATTCGATGTAGTTCAAATACTCCTGCGCGTCCTTGTCCTGCGAATAGACGATGGCAATTTTTCCGGGAATGGTTAGGCGGTCGTTGGTGCCTTTAATATGCGATTTATCGATACGCTTTTTGATGATCTCGTACCGGGCGTTGTACGCACCATCCACATCGAACTGCTTGTTGTCCATCATGAATTTGATGGCCAACGGGTTGCTGTGGATCAAGATCAGGGAAGCAACTTCCAGCGGGTGAGGCATTTCAGATCTCAGTTCAAAGGCCTTTTGTTCAATGTCCCACATGGTCTCCAATTGCCACAGACGGAGGTTGTAGAGGTACATCAGGTCGAAGCCGTCATTTTCCAAAATCGAATCGCCGATGTAGATATTGTACTCCACGCCGTCGGTGTTGTAGCGCTGGAAATAATGCGGAAACATCGCCTGCGCCTCCTCCTGTCGCTGATCCAGCACTGCCGACAGTTTTTCATTTAAAATAGTCACGCTGTCCTCATACGCCTTGCGCTCTTTGTAGACGACGTTCAGTGTTGGATCGATGTGCGACATGTACTCCTCAATCGGCTGGCTGAAAGCAGGGCCTAACGTTTTTAGATGCCTGAAAACAGGGTAGATTTCATTTTTCAAAAAATCGAGGATGCCCACTTCATCACCTGCCTTGAGGCCGTCTTTCACATTGCCCAAACAATGGTTGACCCTGAAAATCAGCTTTTTATAAATCGGCATCGGCCGGATGGTCATTACCTTTTTGAGTGTGTCAATGACGAGTGACAACTGGAATTCAAGGTCGGCCTGAATGGCGTGGTTCCGGGCCGTGGAAGAACCTTTGATGTCACTCTGCCCATACAGTGGATAGATTTTGTCGAAAACGATTTCCTCCAAAACGGGCATCCCTACCCCAGCCGCTTTTTGTTTATTGAAACTGTTGACCGCTTGGGTAAACCGCCATTTCACCGAGGGGTGGATGCTGGTGTAATTCTCCTGGATGGTGCTCTCAATAACGTTTTCCCGTTCTTTCAAAAAACGTTGGGTGGCTATTTTTACAAATGGCACAACGTCCTGCAACTTGATGGCATTCAGCGAATTAAGTTCGTATTTACGGGGGGACGCCAGCTCGAGCAACTGCATTTCCCCACTGTCCATTTGGATGGGGGCGAGAAGGATGCTCCCAATGCCTTTTGCCTTTAGTTTTTTGGAAAAAATATTGTGCCCGATCCGTTCGGCGTACAAGTCCACATCGGGGATGGCGAGCGTTTGCGATTGTTGGAGAACGTAACAATTGACGCCATCGCAGAACATTTTGTGGTAGTCACCTGTGTCAGTTTTATCCAAAAATAAACTTTGCGATTCCTTGTTCATGAACGATGTCAACACCTGTTCGGTCTTGGTGTTATAAGCGGAATAGCCCACCTGCAAGTCCTTGATACCGAACAAGATACGGAGGTTCTTCTGGAATTCATCGAAGATATTTTCATCGTTTTTCAAAAATAAAGTCCTAAGTTGGGAAATAATCACCTCGGTTGTTGCATCATACAGGTTCATAATGCCAAAGCCCTTGAAGATGTAACTTTCTGGCGGCATTTTCGACCTCCAGAAATCAAGGTCATCCCCACGCAGCATCATTTCATTGATGTCGTCTTGGGTCAGTTCAGGGGCTTTATCCGTTTTGATAATATCGGTAAAATCAGCGTTCAGCAACAAGCGGTAATGCCGCATTATGCCCGAATTTTTATCATAAATCTCCATGGACAACGGACGGTTGAAATGGAAGGGCTGCTTATAATATTGGGTCAGGATAAAAGCGCAAGCCATCTGGTAAAAATTGTCCCCGTCGAATCCCGAAATTTTCATTTCAAACTCTTCACCCGCATTTTTTAAAATGTTGGAAAAACGGGTAGTGAGTCGGAATGCGTGAAATTGGAATGGCACCATCAGCGCCTTGATCTCGTTCGTCAGTAGTGGGCCGGGGAACAGCTTATCAGTAAGCATCGTGATCGGCTCTTCATACTGTTGGATTTCATCGAAGTCTTCAATACCAGAGCGGAGTTGGGGATATTGTGATATTTTTTTAAAAATATTCTGGGCCGCTTCGTGGTAGGCATGCGATGGTTGTTCGAGGTATTTCTCAACCTCCCGGTACAGGTGTTCCAGACTGAACAAAACCTTGAGCGGCAGTTCTTTAATTTGTGAATTAAATCTGATGATTTCCATGGTTTATTGATATTACGGTATTGAGGTGTTACGGTATTTTGGTATCATAGTTTTGCGAAAAACCGATTAACCGAAAACCCTCACCTACTAATTTACTCCATAAAATATCATGAGTTGCCAAATGGTTTATTTTTATTTCAAAACAGCATTATTAAGAATTTTGAACTTTCTTTTTCGCATTCTCTTTACTTGCTTCGATAAACATTATTTTTGCGCCTTTTTATTAATGGTAAATAGTGAATGGTGAATGGTTAATATTCACCATTCACCATTTACCGTTCACCATTAAATAAAATGCAACTCACCGAACAGGAAATCGTCCGCAGGGGCAACTTACAGAAAATCAAAGATTTAGGCATCGACCCATATCCGCCAGAGGCTTTTGAGGTAAATGCCACCACCGCAGAAATCCAAGCCAATTATAAACAGGAGGAATTGGAAGACGGAACTGTCAACCGCCTCAACTATCAGGACGTCAGCATCGCCGGACGGGTGATGGCCACCCGCGGCAAAGGCAAGGCACTTTTTTGGAACATCCAAGACTCCACGGGACGAATCCAGATTTATATCCGTCGGGACGAGGTCTGCAAGGACGACGATTTCCGTTTTTATGATGAAATGATCACCCACTACCTCGACATCGGCGACATCATCGGCGTGAAGGGATATGTGTTTTTGACAAAGACCGGGGAGACCACGATCCGCGTGCAGGAGTTCAAGCTGCTCTCCAAATCTTTGCGCCCCTTGCCGATCGTGAAAGTGGATGCCGAGGGCAACGAACACGATAAATTTGTCGATCCCGAACTGCGCTACCGCATGCGTTATGTCGATCTCATTGTGAACCGGGAGGTAAAAGAGACTTTTTTGAAACGTACCAAAATGGTCAACTCCATCCGTCAGTTTTTGAACGAACGGGGCGCCATTGAAGTAGACACTCCTGTGCTGCAAGCAATTCCCGGCGGTGCAGCGGCCAGGCCGTTCATAACTCACCACAATGCGTTGGATGTGCCATTTTACTTGCGTATCGCCAATGAGCTGTATTTGAAAAGGTTGGTGGTTGGTGGATTCGATTGGGTCTATGAGTTCAGCCGTAACTTCCGCAACGAGGGCATGGACCGCACCCATAATCCTGAGTTCACTATCCTTGAATTTTACACAGCCTACAAGGATTATTTCTGGATGATGAACACCACCGAACAGATGCTCGAAAAAATGGCGATGGACACCTGTGGTACAACCGAAGTACAGGTTGGCGACAATTTAATCAGCTTCAAAGCCCCTTTTAAGCGCATCTCCATCTTGGATGCAATCAAGGAACACACAGGCGTCGATGTGAGCGAAATGGAAGAAGATGAACTTCGTGCCACTTGCAAAAAACTCCACATCGATGTGGACGAAACGATGGGCAAGGGAAAGCTTATTGACGAGCTGTTCAGCGAAAAAGCCGAACACCATTATATCCAGCCCACATTTATCACGGATTACCCAGTTGAAATGTCGCCCCTCACGAAGCGCCACCGCGACAAGCCGGGCCTCGTCGAGCGTTTTGAGCTGATGATCAACGGTAAGGAACTCGCCAACGCCTACACCGAGCTGAACGACCCAATCGACCAGCGGGAGCGGTTCGAGGATCAGGTCCGTCTGATGGAACGGGGCGACGACGAGGCGATGTTCATCGACCATGATTTCCTACGGGCCATGGAATACGGTATGCCACCGATGTCGGGGATCGGTTTTGGGATTGACCGCTTGGCCATGCTGTTTACCAACCAAGCGAGCATCCAAGAGGTGCTGTTCTTTCCGCAGATGCGGCCGGAAAAATTTTGATGACAGAAATGAATTTCTAAAAGAAACCAGTGAAAAGGGAAAAGAAATATTCGGGGAAGACTACCCCAATGCTTAAGAATTTACTCGGAGTTTAAATGTCTAAAAAACGAGTTATTTTAATAATCATTGCTGACCACTTTTACTAAACTTAAAAATTTAGTAAACACGGCATTGCAGGATTTTTTTATAAAACAGAAAGCAGAGATGGCCAGAAGAGCCATGCTTTATTGTGTAAATTTCCGCTTAGGGAAATTGGTGCGCCAGCTTTTTTAGGGTGTTATTGTCTATTTTGTAGTATTAAAAAATCCTGATCATGAATGCATTAGAATTAAAAGGCAGCATAATAGATTTAATAGCTCAAGTTAAAGATGCAGATTTATTGGAAGAACTAAACCAATTGATCAAGCAGACTATTAAATCAAGAAAAGACAAAGGTGACTGGTGGGATGAACTCTCAGTCGATCAGCAAATGGAATTGGATAATGCACTGGAAGCCAGCTATGATGAATCCAACTGGGTGACTGATGACGAAGCCCAAGTAAAAATCAAGCAATGGCTCGACAAGTAATTTGGACAAAACAGGCGCTGGGGAAATTGCATGAAATGATACTTTATCTACAGGATGAAGTATCCCTCCAAGCTGCTATCAACTTAAACAGGAAGGTCTCTGAGAAACTGGAATTGCTCAAACAATTTCCAGAAGCAGGCCGAAAATCAAAAAAGAAAAAAACTGCCCGATTCATTTTGATAGGTAAAAACCGTCGTATGTTTTATAGGGTTCATGGACAAAGAATAATCATAGTTTATTTTTTTGATACCCGACAAAATCCCTCCAAAAGCGATTACTAAAATGCCAACAAATCAAACCATCGCCCTGCTCACCGGGGGCACCTCCCCCGAGCACGAGGTTTCCCTCAACTCCGCCCGCAACATTTACAAGGCCATCAACAAGCGCAAATACAATGTTGAAGTGATCGGCATCGCCCGCACGGGTGCTTGGCGACATTTGCCCGTTGATGTTTTCCAAAAGGCGAAAGCATTGAGGGGAAAGAAGGCAAGGCGCTCGTACTGAACCCCGGCCATGAACATGTAATTGCCTACCAGTCCGGCAAAGAAAAATTTCCGAAGGTGGATGCCGTTTTTAACATCATCCATGGGCCATTCGGGGAAGATGGCACGATGCAGGGTTTGTTGGCGGTACTGGGCTTGCCGTATGTTGGGCCAGATACGTTGGGTTCGTCGGTGGGCATGGACAAGGATTTTACCAAGGATTTTGCGGGACGCAGGTATTTTGGTGGCTCCTTGGGTGACCATTTTCAAACAGGATAAAATCAATTTCAAAAAGATCATCCAAGAGCTGGGGTTTCCCGTTTTTGTAAAACCTGCCAATATGGGCAGCAGCGTCGGCGTGAGCAAAGCGGAAAATGAGCAAGAGCTGAAAGCCGCTGTGGCGGAAGCTTTTAAATTTGACATCAAAGTGTTGGTGGAAAAAGGGCTGACTGGACGGGAAATAGAAACCGCTGTTTTGGGCAATATCGAAAACCTGCAAGTGAGCGGAATCGGGGAAATCGTGATGGAAAAAGGTTTTTACGATTATGAAAGCAAATACCTGTCTGCCGATGCGGCCAAGGTGGTGATTCCCGCAGAAAAGGTCAGCAAAAAAGCCATTAAAAATATCCAGCAAACCGCTTTAAAAGCATATCGTGCGCTAGGTTTGGAAGGATTGTCGAGGATGGATGTCTTTTTAGTGGATGGCGAAACGGTTTACGTCAACGAGCCGAATACCCTACCCGGTTTTACCAATATCAGCATGTACCCTAAATTATGGGAAGCCGCTGGCCTGAAATACCCCGACCTGATAGACCAGTTGATCCAATTGGCCATTCAGCGCCACGAACGCAGCAAAGGGCTGCAAAGGACGAGGGCGGTAGATGGTTCGATGGTTATTCAAATAACGTGAGGTATGGATTTAAATGTAAGGCTGGCTTTTGAGATGCCTCCTTGCCAAAGGAGTTTCAGGGGGAAGAAAATCGGCAAAGCCGATTTTCTTCCCCCTGAATTTTTTTCGACGGCGGTGGCAGCTTCGCTGCCACCGCCGTCGAAAAAATGTAATAATCTGATTGTTAGTTTGAAAGAGTGGGTTATAATCCATACCTCACGTTCAAATAGGAAATACCCATTTAACCATCAAATTATTGACTCCTTTATTCGTCCACTTTCGATTGGCTTTGGTAACTCCCTCCCCGCAACCACATTTCTTTTCATTACTTGAAGGGCTTTTGCACTTAGGTCTGGTGCATGAATAATGGCGATGTTTCGTTGGATATGCTCTTCCTGAGTCATACTGCACAATACGACCCCATTTTCCAACTCCCGACTGGCGATATAAAGCCAAGCTTCCCGTAAGTTTTGGATCAAACCAGGGATTTGTTGGTTGATGGAAAGGTGATTAAAAAAGGAAGGGGGCGGCTCTTTTCGTCCGGCGCTCTGGCTCATCACGGAGAAAATCACCTTGGAAAGGCTCGGATGGGTTTTGTCCTGTACAAATTCATCGTTGAAACGATAGGGGAATTGCACTACGCGGATAGGACTGTAGTCTTCAAAATATTTATAAAGTTCATTGTCGTTTTCACAGGTAGCCCCCCAGGCCCTTATCATCCCTTTGTCCTTGGCCTTTTCCAAGGCAGCAAAAATATCTTCACTAACGACGTCTTCAAAAGGGCAGTCATGCAGTAAGTAAAAATCCAGATAATCTGTTTTCAACTCGCCCAAACTGATCTCCAAAGATTGGATGGTCAACCTTGGCGTAATGGGTGGCCGACTGACCTGCGAGGTGCTATAAGTTTGAATGGCTTTTTGGGTAATACCAGGCGCCATTTTTTTAGCGTACCGCACCACATCTTTTACCTGGGCCATAAATGGGAAAGGTTTAGGCGGGGCAATGCCAAACTTTGAAGTTATGATAACCCGATCCCTTTTCCCTTGGATGAATTCTCCAACTATCGATTCTGCCTGCCCATAGCCGTAGGAGCGAGCTACATCAAAGTAATTCACGCCGTTGTCAAACGCAACATGTAGAGTATGCAGCGCCGTTTTTTTGCTTTTACTACCGCCAAAAGTAGAACACCCGAGGCCGAGTAGTTTTCCGTTCTTTGAGAGGTTTGCAGTCATTTATCAGTGCGGTTTGAACCGGTTTCTCATCTCCATGGTATGTTTTTCACGAAAACTATTGTCTCAAAATCAGTTGGCTAATGTTAAAATGGAATAGGATAAATAAGGCTAAATGTTGAGCTATATATGGTAAGCAAAAGATATGCAAGCTTTAACGGTTGGGCGGGGGTGTTGTTCTCGCCACTAAAAGATATTTAATTGTGTTATACGTATCAGCATGATAATAAAAAATTTAGCACCCCTTGAAAGACCAATTTATTTTATTAAATCTTCAAATATAAATGACTGACAATAACTATTTACTACTGCTCAAAATACGACCTTAGCCATAGCCAACCATGGCCAACAATTTCATGGCTAAGGTCATACAATTACGTTTTAGTTGTTATTTTCTTCGAAAACAATAAACTCGGTGGGCACGGCTTCCGTCAGCCATACCCGATTGTTAGAGATATAAAAATCAATCCCTTGCCGGTGCATCTCTCCCGCCTTTATTTTCAGGACGACAGCCCTCCCCCTCCGGTTGCCGACTCGGGCAGCCGTCTCGACATCAGCGGAAAGATGAACATGGTGACGCTTGCCTTTGTGCAGCCCTTGTCCTTTTATGGAGGCGATGTTTTGCGCAGGTGTACCGTGGTACAATATCTCTGGGGGCTGGATTGCAATCAACTGTAGGTCCACCTTGATCGAATGCCCTTGGTTGGCCCGGATCATGGTAAAATCATCGGAAAAGGCAAACCGCTGTTTGTCTGAACTATCAACTATATATTTAAGTGAATCAAAATCAAGCTCAAAGGGCAATTTTTCCAATAGGTCTTCTACCTTTGCCCACCCATTTTCATCGAGGGACAGGCCGATCTTTTCCGGCTGGTGCCGGAGTACGAGAGAAAGGAATTTGCTGTTTTTGGTGTGTTCTTTCATGTTTAAATGGTGGACGGTAAGAGTAGTGATAAACGGCTACTGCAACGTCTTTTTAGGTTTGTCCGTAGAAATGATTTTCAACTAAGGAAAGTTCCATCCATTTGAGTTTTCCTAAATTGTAAGTTGGAAGCTGTACCGATCTTGAGCTCGGACTCCAAAGCCCCAAACAATCACAAAATTAAAACTGTATTCCATCTAAATTATGCTAAATATCTTAAAACTAAATATCGCCAACTGCCCACTGACATCTGCCCACCGTCTTCGATATGAATTATAAACTGCTCTTCCCTACTTACCGCAACAGGTATTTGTTTATCAAAAACCACCTGTCAGACTACAGCAATGGCCGCCCTTTTGGCCAAGTGCTCAACCTCGGAACGGGTGAGGGGGATTACGACCCGATGATCGCCGCCAAAAGCCAACAGCTCATTGCCTGCGACATCAACGAAAACGACATCCATTTTGCCAAGGAAATGAACGGCCACCTTTCCAACCTCTCCTATCAGATCGAAGATGCCCTAAATCTAACATTTCCAAACAGCTTTTTTGACCTCATCACTTCGGTAGATGTCATGGAGCATGTCGGCAAGCCAAAGCGGATGACCGAAGAAATTGCCCGTGTGCTGCGGCCCGGCGGCCTGGCTTTTATCACATTTCCGCAACTGCATTTCCCCTGGACGTACGACCCTATCAACCGGATGAGCGGGAAACGGGCCATTTCGCAAGGCGCTTACGCCTTCGGGCACGGGTATTTGGTCGATCCCGATGCTTTTAAAAAATGGGCCATTGAGTATGGGTTGGAAATATTGGAGGAAAAAAACCTAAGCGGTTATTTGATCGGCCTGCTGGAAATGTATTGGACGGGGATCATCCAACGGTTGTTCAAAGCCAATGCCGGCAATGTTTCGGGGGAACAAAAAAGAAAGGTAAAATTAAGACCTTCCACTAAAGAGCCTTTTTTGGTAAAACTAACCGATGCGATTATTGGGCTGGATCACTTTTTATTCAAAAATACCCGGCACTCAGTGGGAAAGGGGTTTGTTGTGCGAAAGCGTTAAACGGCGTTCCCTCGCACCCGCTCGCCGACCACTGCCCGGTGCACGCCTTTGGCATACGACCGCCGCATCAAACCGATGATCTGTTCATAAGCCACTCTATCTTCCTGAAAATCAATACCATTCACGTCAATTATCAAGATCGGGAACTCTTTTTCCGTTTTGAAATAGTTGAAATAAGCATCCTGTAAAGAGTGCAAGTATTCGGCTTTGATGTCCCGTTCAAATTCCCGACCCCGCTTGCTGATGTTGGAAAGAATACCCTCTACATCCCGATGCAGGTACACGAGCAAGTCGGGCTTGGCAAAGGTAGCGTTCAGCGTGTGGAACAGGCGCTGGAATAGGCGGAACTCCTCGCCGTTCAGGTTGTTTTTGGCAAACAAAAGGGTCTTGATGAAAAAATAATCGGAGACGATCAGTTGTGGAAATAGCTCCCGTTGCGAGAGGGTTTCCTGCAATTGCTTATGGCGCTCCGTCATGAAAAACAGCTCGACCGGAAAGGCATACCGCTCCGGGTTTTTGTAAAACGGCGGCAAAAAAGGGTTGTCCGTAAACTGCTCAAGGATTAAGCGGCAACCATGGTCAGCTTCCAGTTTTGTGCACAGGGTCGTTTTTCCTGCACCGATGTTGCCTTCGATGGCAATAAAATTATGAGGGAAGTATTTCATTTTAAATATTGGCGATGAACCGAACCTTACTCTTTCTCCACAAGCATCACATCCAATTCATCTTCTGATTCAAGGTAAAGTTCTTCGATTGTTTTTCCCAAAACAGGGTGTTTTTTCAAGGGCGCAATTTCCAACAAAGGAATCAGTACAAAATTACGGCGATGAATATGGGCGTGGGGAATGGTCAGTTCTGGGGTCGAAATTTTCAAATGGGCATAAAACAAAACATCAATATCTATAATCCTCGCTTTCCATTTCTCAGTGTTCGTCCTGCCCAATTCTTTCTCAATGGTTTTGACCGCTTTTAAAAGCTCAGCAGGGCTGAGGTTCGTCTCCATTTCGAGCGCTTGGTTGAGGTAATTGGGTTGGTCTACGTCGCCCCAAGGCTCGGTTTCGTAAAGTTTTGAAGCCTTAATGATTGTGCCGACCCGCTCTTCCAACAACTGCCGGGCCTGTGCCAAGGTCGTTGGGCAGTCGCCAAGGTTGGCCCCGGTCAATAGATGCACTTTTTTTGGTTTGGACATAGTGTGGCAAATGTAAAGACCCGCCAAGAATTTTTTCCAAAAAGCAATCAGATGTGGAAAAAGAATGGAAGGGATACGGATTTGGATATCAATAATATTGGAAGTAAAATCTCATTATTTCCCGCAGTGATCGCGGAGTTAAACGCAAGGTCTCGCAGAGTTTTCCTAAGCCAACCCTGCGAAACTCAGCGGGAAACTCTGCGCCCCCTGCGGGAAACCAAATCCACCACAAGCCATTTTTATTTTAGAAAAAGGTCAGAGCAAATTTGCTATAAAAGACCGTTTGGTTTATTTTTGGAAAAATTTTTTATTTTGGAAATGAAGAAGTCCGACAAAACCCGTCAATTCATCATTGAAAAGGCGGCAGTATTGTTCAATCAAAAAGGTTTCAATGGAACATCGATGGCCGATATCATGGCCGCCACCAACATGTCTAAAGGAGGCATCTATGGCAATTTCAAACGGGATGGCATGGATAAAAATGGGGTCAAGGAAGAGATTGCCGTGGCAGCGTTCGAGCATGCAGTGGTGAAAGTTTACAGTGAAATCGGCCAGCGCACCAGAGTGATTGACAATGCGGTGGACAAGCTAAAAGCGGTTGTTTATTTTTACAAAGAAAGAGTCTTAAACCCACCAGTTGAGGGAGGCTGCCCCATTCAAAACACCTCCATAGAAGCCGAGCACAATCAACCTATTTTAAAAGAAAAAGTACAGGAAGCGATGCTGGAATGGCACCGCCGGGTGGTCAGTACTTTGGAAAAGGGCATTGACAAAGGGGAAGTGGATAAAAAAATCGACCCCGATGAATTTGCCATGCTGTTCATTGGCATGATCGAGGGAGGCATCATGGGGGCAAGGATCTGGAAAAGTAAAAAGCCATTTGATTCCATGTCCACCAAGTTGCTGCAAATGATCGAAGAACTAAAACCAACCAAAATAGACCAAACAGTCTAAACAGTGTTGAGTGAGGAGCGCAAAGTGCAAAGCAAATTAAGTGTTCTCTTTCGATTTAGCACTAACCACTTTGCTCTCAGCGCTTATACTTCTGCACTAAACACACTTCACATGGAAGAAACAAAATTCATCGAAGTGCTTCCCCATTTCCAATTGGAAACCTTGCCGGAAGCAAAGCCCGCCTACCCTACCCAAGTCAGGATGGTCCGGTTTGCGTTCAATACCTTGGGCCGCTTGTTCCCTCAAAAAGCAGGCGAAATGGCTTATCGGTTATTTACCCAACCGAGGATCAGGGCGGTGCACCGGCAATCAGACGAGGTGCTGGAAAGTGCCCGCCTTTTTGAAATTTTATACGGTAAGGTCATTTTAAAAGCTTACGAATGGGGGCGTGGGGAAAAGACCGTACTCTTGGTGCACGGCTGGGAATCGAGGGGCACAGCGCTGCGGAGTTTTGTCCCCAACTTGGTAGCAGCAGGTTACCGGGTAGTGGCTTTTGACGGGCCGGCCCATGGCAATTCTGGCGGCAAAAGCACCAATTTTGTGGAGTTTGCCGGCGCTGTCCGGGCAGTCATCCACCAACTAGGCGGGGTGGATAGCATTATTACGCACTCGTTTGGCGGGGCGACAACAGTATTTGCGTTGACCCATTTGGAATGCACCCTGGAAGTGGAACGACTGGTACTGATTGGCGTACCGTCCAATACACAGGTGGTGGTCAAAGAAGCATTGGATTTTATGAACGTGCCTTTGGTCGCCAGAGCTCATTTCAAAAAAATACTGCAAAAAAAGGCCAATAACATCTCCTTCGAACTCGTCAACGTGGAGGAAAACCTCGGTAAGGCAAACGTCAATTCCATTTTAGTCGTCCACGATAAATTTGACAAATCCGTACCGTTTGAATCGGCCGAACGCATTGTCGAACGATGGGACAAAGTGAACCTAATTGTGACCCAAGGGATGGGGCATTACAAGGTGATGAAAAACCCTAAAGTGGTGGAAATGGTGGTAAATTTTATAAAAGAAGGTCGTTGATAAAGAATTAATTTAGTAGCAAAAGCACAGAGATAGGAGCAAAAAGTCCCAAACTTGCCGTTTCTTCGCATAAAAATTCGATCAAATGAAAAAACTTTCCCTACTTGCTTTGTGCTTTTCCAGCATTGTCCTATTCTTCAATTGTACTCCAACCAAGAGCCCGCCTCCTCCAACAGGCGACCAACTCGGAGAATTACATTTCAAGTTTAATGGCAGCGAAGCGGCTATGCCCTATTTTGAAAAAGGGCTGAAACTGCTCCACAATTTTGAGTACGACAACGCCTGCACTGAATTCAAAAAAGCGCAAGAGCTTGATTCTTCTTTTGTAATGGCCTTTTGGGGTGAAGCGATGACCTACAACCATCCACTATGGCGGCAGCAAGATTATGAAAAAGGGCAAGAGGCTTTGAACAAATTATCTTTATCGGCGGAAGAAAGGACCGCAATGGCCAAGACCGATCTGGAAAAAGATTTTCTCCAAAGCATCGAAATAATGTACGGATCGGACGGCAACAAAAAATTGCGGGATAGTTTGTACAGCGCCCATTTGGAAAAAATGTATAGCCAATACCAAGGCGACCATGAAGTGGCGGCTTTTTATGCGCTGTCCCTTTTGGGTGCGGTGAAAGTAGGGCGGGACGAAGCAGCTTATGAAAAAGGTGCCCAAATTGCGCAAGGCATTTTAAAAGAAAACCCCAACCACCCGGGTGCTTTGCATTATCTGATCCATTCTTACGATGACCCAAAACATGCCCCCAAAGCACTGCCTGCCGCATTTAGCTATTCAAAAGTAGCTGCTGACGCTACCCATGCCCTTCACATGCCTTCGCATATTTTTGTTGCAGTTGGCATGTGGAATGAGGTTATCAAATCCAATATCGCATCTTGGGAGGCCAGCGTTGCCGCTGCCGAGGCAGACTCCACCGCTAAAAACTTTGGCAGCTACCATGCCCTGCACTGGTTGATGTACGGGCATTTACAAAAAGGGCATTTTGCGGAAGCCAAGCAAATCATGCTCGACATGAAAAAATACGCCGATGAAAAACCCACCGAAGGAGCAAGGGATTATCTGATTTCCATGAAAGGTAACTACCTCGTGGAAACGGACGAATGGGAGGGTGAAATTGCTGACTTTACTTGTGATCTGGAAGACATGGGCCTCGTTATCAGAGCCACCGACCATTGGATCGAAGGAAGAAAAGCCTACCAGCGCAAGGATACCAAATCGCTAAAAAGCCTTATTCAGCAAATGCAAGAGGAACGGGAGAAAGCAGCGGAAAAAGTAACTAAATCAGGCATACCCATGTGCAGTGCAGCGGGTTCGAGCCGCAACATGGTCAACCAACTGGATATTGATCAAGCCCATGTGATGGAATTGCAATTGACAGGTCTTCTCGCAGACTTGGAGGGCGATGAAAAGATGGTTGAAAAATATTACAGCCAAGCTGCCACCCAACAGATGGAAATGAGCTCATCCTACGGCCCACCCGTTATTTCCAAACCAACTTTTGAACTTTATGGTGAATGGCTTCTAAACCATGGACATGCAGAATTGGCTATCCAACAATTTGACAATTCGCGGTTGAAAGGCCCCAAACGGATGCGTGCGCTGATAGGAAAATTAAAAGCTGCCAAAATGCTGAAAAATGAAACCATGATCAAAGAAGTGGAAGCGGAGCTGGCTCAAGTGATGATCCCAATACCTGATGAATCAATCTAAATGACATCTATTTTTCCTCAAAAATTGGAAAGAAGTCGCAGTTACTTTCAGCATGTTTAATAAATACATCACGAATTGCTTCGGCAACTTTTCAAAGCTTAGGTGTGAAATCATACCTTAATTAAAATGAAAATAAACAACTTCTTTTTTCTGGTGATAATGGGGCTTTTGTCCTGCCAAAACAATCCCGCCGATTCTTCCAATGAAGATGAAGGCACATACAATTGCGAAATAACCAAAGACCAATTCCAGTCCGTGGACAGCCTCGTTACCGTGATGAACGACTTAGACCCTTGGGGCTCCGACACCGTTTTGGATTCTATTGCCACTTTGAACGATTCCATTGAAAAGCGACTGACCAACCTGTTACAATGCGGGGCAGTCGAAACCCTCGATATCAGCAGCGAAACGTTTGACAATTTGTATTATGCGCAAACGCCAGACGGCCGCATCCGCAATTTCCATTGGTACGCTAATAATGGCGGCACTTGGCAGGAGATGCGCCGGATTTATCAGTATTATCCAAAACCCAAACAAGCTAAAACGACCACGGTGGATTACTTTGCCGGGGCTACCCGTTTTTTTCAGTTGAAAAGCGAGGAACCAATGTACCTGGGAATGGGAATCGATAAAACCTGTAGCACCTGTTTGGTAGAATATGCCGACCTGTTTTCTTTTCAGGCCGATACTTTGAAAATTGACAACGTGGCGTCTCTGGAATCTCGGATGGGCGATTTGATTTCCTTTGATTTCGACTCTACCTCCCAGACCCTACATTATGTCATGATCGTGGACGATATGAACGAGGATTGGGCAGTGGACAAGCCCAAACAGAAATTTAAAGATTTGAATATTGAGCTCGGCGACGAGTATGAAGGCTATGAACCCGACCCCAATTCCGATGTGGTTATGGGCTCGTTGGTGTTTAATGGGAAAGCGTTTGTAGAAAAGTGATGAAAAAAAATGCAGATCCAAATTCGATTTGGATCTGCATTTTTTGAATTGCTAACACTTAAAACTTCTTACATCCTCCCGTCATCTTTTCCTTTCTTTCCGTGCGGGGGACGTCCATGTTCCGGTTTCATTTCTTGCCATTGCTTCATCTGCTCCGGTGTCAGGATTTTTTCGATGGCCGCTTTTTGCTCGTCGTTTAGCTTTTTCATTTCCGCACGGCTGGCCTCCCGATCCGCTTTTTTCTCATCTATCATGGCCTTACGCTTTTTAGCAAAATCAAGGTTGACTTGTTGTAGGGATTTGGCCTGTTCGTCATTGAGGCCAAGTTTGCCTACCATTTTTTTAGTCTGCATCTCAGCGCGTTGTTCAGGCGTGAGGTCTTTGTATTTACCTCCGCCACGAGGGCCATCTTTATGGCGTGCACGCATCCGTTCCCCCATTTCCGCCTGCGCTTTTTCCAATTCAGCATACTGCTCAGCGGTCAGCACCTGCTTGAGTTCCGCCATTCTCGCATCCTGCGTTTTTTGACGCTCGGCCTTCATTGCTTCCCTTTCTGCTTTGGCTTTTTCTTTTTTCTCAATCTGTTGCTTGGCATATTTCAGGTTGATGGCTTCGACCTGTTCCGCTTGTTTTTCATCGAGCCCCAATTTTTCCGTCATCCGGGCAGTTTGTTTTTCAGCCATTTTTTCTGGATCCATCGGAGGACGATCAGCGTTGCGCTGGGCATTCAGAGTTAAGAAACCTAATGCGAGCATCAGGACAGTGGGCAATATTCTTTTTGTGATTTTCATGTTTCTTAAATTTTAGTTTTTTTAAAAAAATTGAACGTAAAACTGTTCACAAAAAGATAGACTTCAGAGGTGGCAAAGGTTAAACGGCGGCTGTTTTATTTCAACGAACAAGTCTAATTTATCTATTAAGCAGGGGATTTCATGGTTTCATGGTTTCATGGCTGGCTTCATGGTTGGATGGTTACATAGCTGCAATGAAACCATCTAACCATCCACCTTCTTCTCCTTCGTGGCATCGTAGAATCTTGTAGTTGGGTAGGCGAAATGAATGTCGGGGCATTTGACAAACTGTAATAGGATTTCTTCGATGGCCAGTTGTTCCGAGCTACGGCGCATTTTGGGGTGACAAAGGTAGCGGAGCGTCAGCATGACCCCGTTTTCTTTGATCGTGGTATATACAGTAGGAGTGAGGTTGTTGTAATGGACATAATACTTGCGTTTGGCCTTGTCGAGGTTTTCTTCTGCCTCATTGATGAGGGATTTTAGCTTGCTTTCTTCGACGTCCAGCAATATCTGTTTGGCCTTCTGCCAATTGGATTCAAACGTAACCATGACAGGGATTTCGTTCCAAATGTAATTCATCGCCTGGTTGTAATTCATCACCGGTTGCGTGAACAACAGGCCATTCGGTACGTGGATGATACGCCCCGTGCTTTGGTCGGCTTTCACCCAGTTTTTTATTTCGAGAAGGGTAAATTCAAAAAAGCTGATGTTTAAAATATCGCCCTCCCAGTTGCCAATCTGGACTCGGTCACCCATTTCAAATGGCTTTTTGAAAACGATGTAAATCCATGCAAAAAAATTGGAAATCGGTTCTTTCAGGGCGATGGCCAAGCCAGCCGTCATCAAACCCAAAAAAGTCCCCATCGATTGTAACTCCACAAACCAGATAGGGGAAATGATGATAACAAAAATGAAATTACTGGTGTACTTCAGCGTTTTGTGCCAGTTGTAACTGGTCTTGACATCCTCCACATTGCGGAGCAAAAAATGGGTCAGCAACCTGCGCAAGATGTACAGCAGCAACCATACAACGACGGTAGCCACTACCTTGTACTGGAAGGAATGGCTCATACCGAGGTAATCATAAATCCATTGGGTCCATTTTTCCATACCTGTTTTATACTGATTTAGGGCTTTCTTATAAAAAATAGAAATTGATTCAATTATCTAAATTGATTGATTTTTAGCAAGGCAGCCGGGGTTTTGAAACCCCGGACTTTGAAACAATTTCGCCGTCTCGGTAGAATTCCGGGGTTTCAAAACCCCGGCTACCTTGCAAAATGCATTCATTCCACTTTTATAAGAAAGCCCTTATACTTGATTTAGAGGTTTGAGAATGGCTGAGGTAATTAAAAATCCTAAACCATCTAACCATTTTCAACCATCCAACCACTATTTTATTTCTTTCCCCACTGCCGCATTACAAACAGCACATTTCCGATCCCATCATATCTTAAAACGGTTTGGCCTTCGTGCTTGACCAGTCCCGTTTGGAAACCGAGGATCGTCAAATCGGCATCCCTTGATTTTTCGGCAATGATGCTCTTGGTATTTTTCTCAGCGGTGCGGGCAGTCAATTCAACATTTTTAGAAGAGATGGGCAACTGTCCCATGTCGATCAGATTGAACAGTCAGTCCTTTCTTTTTCGATGCTGTCCTCTGGGTAAACTGCCAGTATTTTTATCTCTGCTTTGGCCCACTCCTTATGCCCCAACAAGATGTAAGCAAGCAAGATCATCAAGTTGGCGTTTTGGTAATCGTTGGAAGTGAGCCAGACGTGGATTTGTTTTTTCATGCCAAACCCTCGTTCGCAAGTGCCTAACACCAAGAGGTCAAAATCCACTGATTTTATCAGGCTCAAATTATCCACGATATTGGCCAAATCCTCTGGGTGGTTTTTTGAAAACTCAAAAAGTAGGAGGTTGTTTTCTGTGCCTGCGATCCTCGCAATTGGATGACCTGGGCAATGCAGGAAGTGTAGGAAGGGCTAACGAGCGTATCCACGTAAATTTTACTATCCGTTTTTTCCGCCATCTGGATCAGTCGTTCTTTGATGGCCTTTGCCTCTTGGCTCGTCTGCCGGGAAAGGTAGCCTTGAATTTGGTGGATATATAGGCCAAAACCATATTTCTGGGAAATCCAACGTAACAGATCAAATGCACCCAGCCGCTCAAAGGTGTTGGAGGAAATGGCCACAGCAGAAGGCCGCCAACTGCTCCCGTTCTTTTTCTGCTTTTTGTAAAAACACCTGCACTTGCCGGCTAAACTGGAAAATGACCCCTTTTGAAAATGAGCGCCAAACTTTGTTTGTCTTGGTTATAATGGGCAATCAGAAAATACAGCAGCACCATCATAACGATCGCAATGGTTGCATATCCGGGATTCATGAAAAACATCAACCCAAAACAGGCAACTGCCCCAAATAGGGAAATGATCCATTTTGACCTGAACTTAGGACGGTAGGAGGGATCGGCCGCAAAATGGTTGAGGAAGGAAATGAGACAAAGCGAACCATACGTCACCATGAAAAACATGGAAATGACTTGCGCCACACTGTCCAACGCCCCAGCCATTATAAATACTGCCGCAATCATTATAGTGACAACGGAAGCATTGAAAGGCTCATCATTTTGGCCCTTGCCTCTTGACAACCAATAATTCAGTTTAGGAGTGGGGAAAATCTGATCCCTTGCAATAGCTTGCAAAGTACGCGGCGCCACCATGATCGAGCCTAATGCCGACGAAATGGTAGCTGCCGCCAAACCCAATGGCACCAACCACCAACCTTGCCAGGCGATATCAGCCATGATTAATTTGGATGTGTCGGCCAGGTCTTGTGGACTGGCTGAGATGGCCAATTTATAAGCCATAAAAAGGTAAACGATCATGCCAGCAATCGTACCGGCTAATGTCCCCATGGGGATGGATTTGCCCGGGTCTTTTAAATCACCTGATAGCCCGACCCCAGCGGTCATGCCCGTAAACGCCGGAAAAATGATGGCAAATACGACGAAAAACCCCAGCGGCACCAAGGGAGCGGAAGAGCCGTTTCCAGCAGTCGCATTGCTGGAAGGTTTAATGGCCGTCTGGTTTTCCGTTAGCAAGCCCAGCGTATCTGAAGGCAAAGTATCCGGCGTATGCGCGTTACCTGATAATTCAGAAGTAATCACATCGGCCACCGTAGATAAGGGGGCCAGGTCATGTGTTTGACTGTATTCTGTTTGCCCTGCAAAAAAAGCTACCAACGAAATGGCTAAGGTAAAAACCACTACATACAGTGCTTTCACTCCCAAATCAGCCCCTTTGGTCAACATGATATAGGTCAGCCCCAACAGGGCAGGAATGCCAACTGTCTGTTTTTGTTCCAACAACCAGACGAGCCACCCGGGCAGGGAAAAAGTATTAATCAGGTATTGGAATAAAGAGGTGAAGGCTTCCGCAAAAGCCATGATGTAAAACGCCACACTAATGGCCTGCGACATAAAAAGCGCCATGCCAATGGATGAACCAATGACCAGACCGAAAGAACGGGAAATGATATAGTACTCTCCCCCACCCTCCACTTTTTGGTTGGTCGCTATTTCGGCAATAGCCATCGCAGTGGGAATGGTGACGGCATGCCCGATCAGGATAATGGCAATCGTACCCAAAAAGCCAACTTGCCCTACTGCAAACCCAAATCGAAGGAACATGATTGCTCCTAGGATGGTGGAAATAGCGGTAAAAAATACTGGTGCGGTGCCGAATTTTCTAAGTTCTTTCAAAAGTTGTAGATTATTTCGGCCAAGTTAAAGCTACTGCGCTAAAGTTCAACAATACCGTTCGGTGTTTCGATAACAGCCGTGATGGAAGGTATATCAGCCACGCCAATTTTCATACTAATATTGAGGGAAGCCACCGCTGCGGCAATCATAAATGGCGTTGGGTGCATCCCCCTTAGCTCGATGAGTTTGCACACTTGTGGCAATGAATTGGTCGGGTGATCGGCCCCTTTCCAGTCTATTACGAAGGGCAAAACTTCCACTTCGGGTTCCGGTAAAGTGACCGTGGCCTTCCAAATCAATTTGGTCCCATCCGGTTTTTTACGAGTCCCCCCTTTCAGTTCCCCCAGTCTTGGGTCAACAGTGGCAAGGTAAGCGGAGTCCCGTCCAAGGTCGTTGGATTTGACCGCCCAACGGGTAATCTTGGGCTCGGTCACCAAATCGATGCCCATCCAGCGCTGGCCGGAGAACGTATCGTTGGTTGGGTCGGGAGCAATGATTTCGAGGTAACAGCTTTTGCCGAGGTGAACGAGGGCATTGTGGGTGCCTTGTGTGCGGTGCTGGCCGCCAAGAACAGGAGTGACGCCCAGTTTTTTTTCAAGTTCTACAATCGCTTTTTCAAGGTTGGGGACAGCGTAAACCAGGTGGTCTACATTGTCGAGCGTACGAATCATACTATTTATTGGTTGGTTTAATGATTAAAAATTTAAAAGTATGGAAATTATTATTGAATAAGGAAATGGTATTGGAAAAATATTCCATGTCTTCAGGTTCACTGATATGAGGTGGATGTTTGTTCATTGTTAGGATGGACAAGCATCGCTACTTCATTAAATTTTACGACAAATATTTAGGAAAGTTTAAGCCATTTCAATACTCTTAAAACCTTCCATTTTTTGGGGCAAAAAGCCATTTTCCAAACCACTTATTTTCCCGAAAAAATAATTTGACAGAAAGATAAAATCCAAAACACCTAATCTAAGCAGGCAACTACTTTACTTTTGCGCCCCGTTGGCCAAAAGGCTTTTTATAAACACAAACCTATTCTACGTTTTGAACAACTTCGTCATAGACATTGGCAATACCCGTACGAAAGCGGCCTTGTTTAGCAAGGGTGAATTAGTGCTAAAAGAAACCTGGGATAAACCAGCCGTGGATGCCTTTGAAAAAATGACATACAACCAAACCCTGCAAAACATCATCCTGTCAAGCACGGCAAACGTGCCTGTAGTATTTGAGCAACATTTAGAAGAAAAATTCCGGTATATCCGGCTCGATACCGAAACACCTTTACCCATTACCATCATTTATCAAACCCCTCATACGCTTGGGAAAGACCGCATCGCCGCAGCAGTGGCTGCCGATTGTTTGTTTCCTGACGAAAATATTTTGGTCATTGATGCCGCACTTGCATTACATTGGATATGGTGACGGCCAACAGTGAATCATTGGTGGCAACATTTCTCCGGGCGTGGATATGCGCCTGAAAGCCATGCACCACTTTACTTCTAAATTGCCCTTGGTGGAAAGAAGCGAACGGTCTATGGCGGGAGAGCAGTTCGCTATCGCCACCTCCCTACTCTAACTTCCATCCCCTATTTCTTGGCAACTCCACGGAATCTGCCATCCGCAACGGCGGCGAATTGGGGACTTTGATGGAAATAACGGGTTGAGAAATGCCGACGACGATTTAAGCCTTGAAAGTAGTTTTTACAGGAGGGGATGCCGATTTTTTTGTCAAAAACATTAAAACCAAGATATTTGCAAACCCAAATTTCGTCCTGATCGGGCTGAATGCACTACAATATAATGTCGAAAAATTTTTAGCAAGAAAAAGGTGAAAGCCAAGAGGTAAATATGAGCCGATTGAAGCCCTTTTTACTTATTATTTTTTCTTTTTTCCTTACTTATACAGCCATCGCCCAACCGAAGGACAACGCTCCCTACTCCCGTTTGGGCTCAAAGTGAACCCGTAAACCAAACCTTGTCCTCCGCTGGATTTGGGGGATTGAGTGCCACCTATTTAGACCCACTCCACGTCAATTTACTCAATCCAGCTTCTTATGGCTGGTTGGGTGCAGCTACGTTCGAGGGTGAGACATGCCGAGCGCTCTACCATCAAAACCAATGAGCAATCGGCCAAAGTACTGAGCGGGAACCTGAGCCACCTTGCATTGGCATTCCCTATGCGGAACTCCCTCAATGATGTTTTGGAAAACAAAGAGCGGAAGATTTTTTGGGGCATGAACCTCGCACTGCTCCCCAATACCAACATCGGTTACGACATCCAAACCGAGGAATCCAATGCCGTTTCAGATTCCATTCTCAATATTTTTCAAGGTACTGGCGGCACGAACAAATTAGTCTGGGGGAATGGCGTTCGCTACAAAAATTTCTCAGCAGGCATCAACATCAGCTACTTGTTCGGACAGTTGGAAAGCAACCGGGAGGTCATCATCCAGGATTTGGGCAATGCCTACACTGACCAATTCATTGACAACATTTCAATCCGTGCCCTACAATGGACTTTCGGAGCGCAATACAAATTGGATTTGAACAAAGAACAGCGCGACCAGGACGAACGGTACGTCAGTGACAAAAGCCTGATTTTCGGTTTCTATGCCAACCCCGCTGCTAATTTTACTACCAATTCAACCTCCCTCCGGATCGGCATCAATAATGCTCTTTTTACTCAGGATACGGCCTATAATGAATCTGATAAACAGCAAGATGGTAAATTGCCAGCCGAACTGACCTTGGGAGTCATGTACCAACAATTGAACAAAATCAGGATTGGCGTGGAGTATAGTTTCGCTAATTGGGACAATTATGAAAACGAGGCCAAACCCGACCAATTAATCAATAGTAACCGGTTTTCCTTCGGGGTGGAATACTCCCCCGATGCCAGCTCCTACAATAATTACATGAAGCGAATCCGCTACCGGGCAGGCTTTTATTATAAGGATGACCCAAGATTGGCAGATTTGAAAAATTATGCCCTAACTTTGGGACTTGGGCTGCCTGTCATCCTACCCCGTGGCCAAACCTCATTTGTCAATATCGCTTTTGAATTGGGCCGCTACGTGACCGATAATCAGATCGATGAGAACTTTATGAAATTGTCATTGGGCTTTACTCTTAATGACGGCACTTGGTTTTATAAACGTAAATTTAGATAGAACGGTGGACGGCAGTCGGAGGGGCACAGACGGTAGTTATAAAATCCGTCTACCGTCAATCATCAACCGTCAACCTAAAAATTAAACACAATTGAATTATGAAAGAGCTTTTGAAATTGACCTTGATCGCATTGCTTGCTTTTACCACAGCAATACCTGCTTTCAGTCAATGCGAAACTTGGCTGAACAAACCCGATAAAGATGCACTCGAAGAGGCACACGTCCTTTACCGTGGCTTCATGAAAGCAGAAGACTACGCCCAGGCTTTCCCCCTTTGGAAAAAAGCTTACGAAGGCGCCCCCGCTGCCGACGGCCAACGTTCTTCCCACTATGTTGACGGCCGCACCCTCTACCTCGACCTGTTTAAAAAGGAAACAGATGAGGCCAAGAAAAAAGAATATTATGACATGATCATCAAATTGTTTGACGAGCATGTCGAATGTTATCCCAAAGAAAAAGCCCTCAACCTTGGATTGAAGGTTTATGAAATGTTTTACACCCTCCGCGCCCCTTATGCCGAAAACCTCAAAGCCTGTGAGGATGCTGTCGAAGCGGGTGGGGACAATACCAGCTACGCCGTCTTCGTACCTTATGCGTCCATCGCTGTTTTTAATTTTAAAAACCAACTTATGGATGCAAGTCAGGCGCGGGACATTTACCTAAAGTTGAATGAGATCGCCGATAAAAAGATTGCCGAAAACGGCGACTTGGCAGCCTACTATGAGCAGGCCAAAGGTGCTGCGAATGGCGTATATGCCGAAATCGAGGGTGACATTTTCGATTGTGAATATTTCAAGAAAAAATTGGAGCCTGATTACCGGGAAAATCCAGAAGACCACGAAATGCTGAAATACATTTACAACAAATTGACTGCGCAAGGTTGTGATGAAACAGATGCTTTCGTGGCTGAAATAAAAGCCAAATACGAAACAGTGGTAGCTGCCATCAACGCCGAAAAACTTGCTGGTTATTACGCTGAAAACCCCGGCGAACACGGAGTAGCCCTTTTCAAAGAAGAAAAATATAGTGAAGCCTTGGATAAATTCCAAGAAGGTATCAGCCAAGAAGAGGCTAAGGATTCGCCAGACTCAGAAAAATTGGCCAACTACTATTTCTACATGGCTTCCGTTGAGTTCCGCCAACTGAACAAATACAGTGAAGCCCGCAACCACGCCCGCAAAGCTGCTTCCCTCAAAGGAGGATGGGGTCGCCCATATATGCTGATCGGCGACATGTACGCCAAATCCAGCCGTTCCTGCGGAGCTGATGCTTTCGATGCTCAGTTGGCTATCCTTGCGGCTATCGACAAATATTCTTATGCTAAATCAATTGATAGCGAAGTCGCCAGCGAAGCCAACCAGAAAATTGGCAGCTACTCGGCGCACAAGCCTAAGCAAGAAGATGCCTTCATGCGTAAAGTAAAAGAAGGAGATTCTATGACCGTTCCTTGCTGGATTGGCGAAACGGTCACGGTGCGCTTTTAAGAAAATTGCAAAAGCACTAAAAAGCCCCGTTCTGATTGGTCGGAACGGGGCTTTTTTGTTTTTTTGCGGCATAAGATAGGTTCGGCATTTTGGAGGTGAAACTTTAAAAAAGCTCCCCCTCTGTGAACACCCCTATCGGTTTTATTTTTTCAACTATACGTCACCTTTCTTATTCAATTTAGCATCTATTAAGATAACGGTTGGTGTCGCTATCCAATCATTGGTTTTAAACTGATGCATACCAGCTAAACACCAACCACTAACAGTCAAAATTTTCAGCTATGATTTACCGAATCTCCATCCTTTTCATCGCTACCCTCTTTTTTACTTGTACGCCCAAGACGCCTGAGGCTGTTACGGAAACCAAACCGACGCAAACGACGAACCCACCTGACAAGCCAAACCCGTGCAACACCTTCGAAGATGCCCCCAACCCTGACCTGGCTCTGGAAAACTTTGTGCTCTACCGGGATTTCAAAAAAGCCGAAGACTATACCCTCGCTTTCGATTATTGGCAAAAGGTGTACAAAGACGCCCCCGCCGCCGACGGTAAGCGGGCAACCGTCTTTACCGACGGTGTCTTTTTTTATGAAAAATTCATGGAAAAAGAACCAGAAAAAAAGGACGAGTATCTAGAGAAAATTTTTGAACTCTACGACAAAATGGAAGAGTGCTACCCCGAAGGCGGTTATGCCCAAGGGCTCAAAGCGTTCGATTATTTTTTTAAATACCCAGAAAAGGCAACGCCATTGGAGCAGTACGAGCTTTTCAAGAAATCAATTGAGCTGGACAAAGGCGAGCCCCGGTTTTTCATCCTGAACCCATTTACGGCTCTCTTGGTAGATCTAACATTGGAGGAAAAAATCCCAGTAGAGGAAGCTGAGAAATACCAGAAGATGATCATGAAAGCTATCGAAAAAGGGCTGGCGGAGTGCGAGAAAAACAACGATTGTGAAAACTGGGGCATCATCAACGAATATGCCCCGGCCCGTCTCGAAGCGCTCGAAGCCATAAAAGGCTTTTATGACTGCGATTATTATTTGGCCAAATACTACCCAGTATTTGAAGCCAGTCCCGATGACTGTGATGTCATTAATACCGTTTATAGCCGTCTCCGGTTTGGTGGTTGCGATGCCAGTTCTGCTCAATTGCAGGCCATCAACGATGCTTACAATAAAAACTGTAAGGTCGAAACGGGCCCATCTTGCAATGATATGCTACGAGAAGGTCAGTACCAAGATGCCATTGACTGTTTGGAAAAAGCCATTGCCACGATGACGAGCAATTCTGACAAGGCCACTTACAAGCTCCTCATTGCCAAAATATATTACGCCCACTTAAAAAGCTTCTCCAGAGCACGTCAGTATGCTAAAGAGGCGGCCAGTCTGCGGTCAGGTTGGGGTGAGCCATATATTCTGATCGGCACTCTTTACGCCTCCAGCGGCCCCCTCTGTGGCCCTGGACGGGGCTGGGACAGCCAACGGGTAGTATGGCCAGCCATCGATATGTGGGAGCGGGCCAAATCCGACCCGTCCACCAAAGCGGAAGCCCAGCGGCTCATCAACCAATATGCGCAGTACATGCCTGATTTGGGGGAAATTTTCCAACGGGGGTTGTCAGAGGGTCAGTCGTATTTTGTGCCATGTTGGATTCAGGAAAATACGACGATCCGTGCTAAAAAGTAAGGTTTTGTCATAATGGAAAAAGCTGGTCGGGAATTCAATCCGACCAGCTTTTTTTGTTTCTGCTCACCCCTGCTTAAACTTTTCCAAATTCATTTTTGAAATAACGAGGCTCACAAAATGTGCCATTCCAGAGGGTTTTCCTGCCAAAACAGATCCTCTATTAATGATTTTTATCAATTTTTCAAAAAAAACTTCCCTTTTTTCAAACAAAATTTTTGTTGGCCACTTAAAACAAGTAACCATCTTATTGTTGGCGAAATAGGTTTTCACAAAACAGTGCTTGGATTTTGCCAAAATATTGATTTTTATGCAATCTGTTAAGCAAACGTAAACGACTGAATTTCAGCACCTAAACTTTCTTTTTAGAAAAATTCACCCTAATTTTGCGCCGCATAAACAAAACACCCTTACGAACCACTAAACGAACATTTTACAGCACGTTTCGTTAAAAGATTAAACAAGAAATTGAATGGCCTTTCCAAATTTTGTCAATACTTTTAAAATAAGCAGATCTTGACAAAATATAATTTGGAATGGTTGTTTTCCTTACCAAATCAGCCTATTCATTAAACGACTACCATTTTTTATTTATAAACCATTTTTAGGAACGAGCGAAAAATAAAAAGCACCAACTATTTTTTTTGATTTCAACTTTTTACTTTTTCCTTGATCCCCACGACTATCATGTTGAAAAAATCTTATTCCAAAACAAAGCCCGTTTGTAAAGTAACCTTCACCCTTCCTACCGAAGCAGCAAACGGTGCAAAAGACATCCGCGTACTCGGCGACTTTAATAACTGGAGCTGGGAAAACGGCTACAAAATGAAAGCTGGCAAAGCTGAATTCACTACTGCAGTTGAACTCGAAGCTGGCAAAAACTACCAGTTCCGCTACTTGATCGACAACCACATTTGGGAAAACGATTGGGCTGCTGACAACTATGTACAATCCCCTTTCACTGGCATCACTAACTCTGTGATCGCTTTGGAACCAGTAACTGCTGAGAAAGAAGCTC
The DNA here is from genome assembly GCA_041392505.1 of Saprospiraceae bacterium. Taxonomy (GTDB): domain Bacteria; phylum Bacteroidota; class Bacteroidia; order Chitinophagales; family Saprospiraceae; genus UBA6168. The sequence goes on from JAWKLX010000019.1 coordinate 84,200, forward strand.
CTGTTGCTAAAGCTGCTCCTGCAAAAAAAGCTGCTCCTGCTAAGGCTACCAATGGCAAACCTGCTCCTGCTGCTAAAGCTCAACCTAAAGCTGCTCCTGTAGCAAAGGCTGACGACCTGACCAAGATCGAAGGCATTGGCCCAAAGATCGCTGATCTGTTGAAAGCTGACGGCATTGTTACTTTCGCTGATTTGGCAAAAGCTAAAACCACTGCTTTGAAGAGCATCCTCGAAGCTGCTGGAAAGCGCTACCAAATGCACGACCCTTCTACTTGGGCAGAACAAGCAAAATTGGCTGCTAAAGGCGATTGGACTACTTTGAACAAGTTGCAAGTAGAACTGAAAGGCGGTAAGAGAGCTTAATCAGTTTGCAGTATGCATTATACAGTTTGGCAGATTATGCCGACTAGTAGGATAAATTAATTGGAAGCTGAATTTTGGTTTTTCAATTAAATAATAATTCCAATTCTCCATAACGGCGTCCTTATAGCAAGGATGCCGTTTTTTTTGGATAAAGGGCTTTGTTATAAAAAAATGTTCAGCGATAAAATCATTCGAATCCAAACGAGAGCCGAGGTTCATAACCTCTGCTTTCATGTAAAAATTCATCCATTGCCTTTGACTTCTTGAAGTTGGACATTTTATGAGAAAGCCCTTTTTGTGGATAATTTTTCTGAGGTTTCGATAATAGATATTTCTTGACAGATCATCTGCAGGACTTCTATTTCACGAAGTAGGGGGTAGTTCGGCAACACTAGAAGGATTTTACCAGGATTTATTTTGTTTTTACCCTTTACTTGTTTTTAACTTACCCCAACATATTGCATAAACTTTTAAAATTCTAACCAAAACGACTAATGACCAATCACTTAGCTTTCTTCCTTTTACTTTTTGCAGTCATTTCCTGCAATAATGTAAAACCGACCAATCATAATAGTTCCCAAGAAAAATCTCTTGTGCTGGAATCCACCACCCTCCAACGCACCCAGGGCAACTGCACCTCCCCCACCCCGACCAACTGCGCAGAAATATCTTTAAAATACCCCATTGTCAAAGAAGGCCTACCCTCCCTCCAACAAAACGTAACCACCTGGACCAACGACTTTCTTATCAGCCTCCTCGACCCTGAATTAGAATTGGACGAGGAAACGTCACTGAATTCGGCTGTCGACGGGTTTATGGAATCGTTCAAGGAAATAACTGCCGAAAACCCCGATATGCCCAGCCATTTCACAGTAGAAGTGACTGATACCATCCTTTTGCAAAACGACCAATACCTCACCCTCCGCATGGATGCCTTTAGTTATGCAGGTGGCGCTCATCCCAACACAACGGCGGCCATCGCCACTTTCAATGTAAAGACAGGTAAGCGTATCCGGCCCATTGATTTGGTAAATGACCTGGAAAAATTGCATGCCGCCGCCGAGCAAAAATTCCGGGAAACACAAAAAGAAGCCTTCGATCAAGGTTTTGATTTTGATGAAAGCTGGCCATTCGTAATCGCCAATAACGTCGGTCTGACAACCGAAGGACTGTTTTTCTGTTACGTCCCTTATGAAGTGACTCCTTACGTCATGGGATTTACGGAGTTTGTCATACCTTACACCGAATTAGAAAAACTATAAACCAATTTTTGGCAGTTGGCGATTGGCCTTTTGCTGTTCTCAGCTGCCCGAAAAAACAACCTTATGCGGCTACTTTACACCACTATCCTCTCCCTCCTATTTGTCCCCCTACTCTCAGCACAGTCATTGAACACGGAAATCATTTCCCAAGCTTTATTGGAAAAAATGGCGGATTCGCCCCACGGAAATTATTCCGTCAACATCCTATTAGCCGACCAAGTGGATATGACCGCCCTTGACTTAGAGCTACGTGAACAAAGGGCATCGGCCAAACAAAGAGCCACCACAGTCATTACGGCTTTGCAGGAAAAAGCAGCACTCACCCAAGGGCGAATTTTGGATTTTCTAAAAATTGCCCCCGGAGTCGATCAAAGCAGTATCCGTTCTTATTGGGTTGCCAATGCCTTTGTGGCCACCGTTGATGCGGACGTAGTTACCATTTTGAGCAATAATCCCGAAATAGCTTGGATCGGCTTGAACGCCGACCGCCTGATGATCGAGGAAACAGAAGACGTGCTTCTACCTCCTGTTGTGCAGCCCAACGGCATCGAACCGGGATTGGTAGCCATCAAAGCCCCAGCCCTTTGGGCGATGGGTTATACCGGGTATGGCCAACTGAGCATGACCAGCGATACTGGCGTTGACCCAACACACCCTGCGCTGGCCAACCAATATTATGGCCACTACGTGCCGGCCGAGGAGACTTGGTACGAGGTGTTTGGCAACCTAGCCCCAACTGGCAACTACACTCCTTACGATAGGGACGATCACGGCACGCATGTGACTGGCACTACCCTTGGCCTCGACCGGATGGAAAACGACACGATCGGGGTTGCTTTCAACGCTAAATGGATCGGTGCCTTGACTCTGGGCTCAATCGGTACCGCCGACAATATTGGCGCATTCCAATGGTCACTAAACCCAGATGGGGACGTGAACACAGCCGATGATATGCCAGATGTAATCAATAACTCTTGGTGGGACCCCAGCTTGAACGGTAGTGACTGTTCGAGTGTCTATGTCTCCATTTTTGATGCTTTGGAAACGGCAGGTATCGCAGTTATTTTCTCGGCAGGCAATAATGGCCCGGACCCAATGACCATTACCCAGCCCAAAAATATCATCCTCAACGAGGTAAATGTTTTCACCGTTGGCTCGCTCAATGGGAACCAGCCCAACCTTCCCATTGCCAATTCTTCCAGCAGGGGGCCATCCCATTGCCCAGCCGACAGCTCGCTGGTGATCAAGCCAGAAGTTTCGGCCCCCGGGGTTTCTGTCCGTTCGGCTGTACCCAACAATCAATATGATTTAAAAAGTGGCACTTCGATGGCCGCCCCTCATGTTTCTGGAGCGATCCTTTTGCTGAAAGAAGCCTTTCCCGACCTGCCTGGCAAAGACCTGAAATTGGCACTTTACCACAGCTGTACTGACCTCGGTGTACCGGGCGAGGACAATACCTTTGGTATGGGGATTATCGACGTTTTGGCAGCTTTCAACTATTTGGTCGACCAAGGGCACACGCCCGTTTCGCCTCACCGGGCCAATGATGTAATGTTGGTAAAAGTTTTTGATACTCCATTTTATTGTTCAAATGCGATCAACCCAACCATCATCGCTGAGAATGCAGGAACGGACACCCTGTTTTCGTTTAAAGTCTTTTACAAAGCTGGCAATACTCAAACCAACTACGAATGGGTCGGCATGTTGCCGCCGAGAGAACGGGTCACGGTTACCCTCCCCTCGATGAGCGTGGCTCCTGGAGAATATGAATTGAGTGTCGGGCTGGCAGAGCCCAATGGGGTGGCTGACGAACGCCCCTTGAACAATAATTTCAATAATAAAGTCACCGTTACCAGCCGGCCGACTTTTGAAGCGATTGTTGAAGGCCCCAACAATACGGCCTGTCAAAACACGTCTGCCCTGTTGCGGGGCATTTTACCTGAAAGCTTAGAAGGTAGTGGGGCCATTATGGACATTGATTGGTACGACAGCCCATTTGATGGAAGTTTGTACGGAACTGGCGAAGTGTTTAACACCCCCAACATCTTTACTGACGTTACCTTTTATGCAGATGTCAGCTATACCGTACCGGTTGGCCCGGTTGACGATAAATTTGGTAGCAGTGGACAACTCGACACCAGCGATGTTGGACTAAAATTCGAGGTGTTTAATAATCTTACTTTAGAAAAGGTTTATATCATAGCTGAAGAAACAGGGTTAATTATCGTTACATTAACCAACCTCGACGATGGTTCCACCGAGACTGACGTTACGCTCAATAGCACCACTGGAAAACGTCCGCTCCAACTTGGTTGGGATTTAGTTCCGGGCCGCTACCAACTTGTCGTGACAAACAGCAAAGCGTTGGCTTACAATAAGGACGGCGCACAATATCCTTATCAAATAGCCGATTTTCTGTCTATTACTGGCACGACAGACGGGTTGGGGAACAATGGGGTTTATTACTTTTTTTACGATTGGGAAATTACCTTTTCAGAACCCTGTGGCCGTACGCCGGTAGCGGTTTCCGTCGGGCCAGTTGGCAGCTTGCCAGTAGCTGAGTTTGCAGCTTCTACCGATTCCGTTGACATTCACGACAATGAAGTCATATTTTTCGCCAACACCAGTACTAATGCTACGGAGTGGTTTTGGAATTTTGGTGATGGCAACACCAGCAATGAAGAAAACCCTTCCCATCAGTACGCTGCACCGGGCGAATACACCGTTAGCCTAACCGCTATGAGCCAAGACAGTTGCACCAGCGGGGCCACTGCAAAAATCCTGGTAACGGATGATTTCATTAGTGCCGTCCGTCCTATTCCTGCATTTGAAAACATCTTGGTTTACCCCAATCCAGCTCAGGACAATATTTCAATTTTCCTCGACCTCCCCTATTTTCAATCGGTTTCGCTCCGTTTGTCGGACAACACGGGCCGCATCTGGAAGCAAGCCAAACACGCAGCTGGAAGCGATGCTGTTTTGGAAATGGATCTGACGGGTCTGCCGGGTGGCATTTATTTTTTATTAGTGGAAATGGACCAGGGAAGTTCGGTGTGGAAAGTGGTGAAGTTGTAGCCGGTAATTGCTTTAGAATTATTACCAACAAATTAATCAAAAAAGCCCCGTGCAGTTTTGCACGGGGCTTTTGTATTAAAGCCGATCTACCAGCCCATCTTCCCATATCACGCACCTAATATGCCCCGTTAGCGCTCCTTATTTTCCCGTTCAGTTTAAAACATTTTGATTTACACCTCACTTGAGCCCATCTTTGAGCCATCAAAAAAAGTTAATAAGTTATCATTGTTAAACACTAATAATCATACACTTATGATCGTCTTTTTTACAATTTAGTGACTTTCCAGCTATCGTTGGAAGGCTATGAAAACTTTTTTAAACTAAACCAATTTGTTTCATTTATTAAAACTCTTAGAGCTATGAAAAATCAAATTTATTTTCTTTCTGCAATCGTTATCCTTTTAATGACTACTTCCTGCCAAAAGGAAAACCTAGAACCCACAGCAACTGATATTACCAATGGCGAATCGATACTGAAGGCCGGACCTTCACCAGATGCGAGCATTATCTGGAGTAATTGGGAAATGTGTGGTGGCGAGTTCAAAGTAGGCTTGGAAGGCCCCAAAGATTACCCAACCTTGCACATCATTGGGAACGACCAATTGCCAAGCATGGTTTTGCGCCCTGTCCTTCAACTCAATCAACTGCCAAAGGAAGTTCGGGTAGCGTTAAACGACATCAATCCAAACGAATCGCCTGCCATGTTGTGGCAATCCTTCGATCCAACTGATGACATTTTCATCGCTGAATACCCAGCCCAAGCAGGCATGATCGAAGTCTATTTGATCAATGTTCAAGGACACCTGATCTGCAAAGGATCCTACTTTTAAAAGCCATACCAAACACAGATTTTAGCCGTTAGCCCTGCATTGCAAAATGCGGGGCTTTTTGTTTATCCTATTTTTTACCTTTGCTTCCCAACGTAGAGAAACTTTTTTGCGGTGTAATTACCATCAAAAAAACGACTACTTGTCAACGGCTACAGAGTTCTATCATAAAAATGAAATAGCTGGTTTTCGGCCCGTTCGGATTGGCCAAAGGCCACTGCCGCCCGCCAATTTTTATGAGAAAGCTCTTTCAACTGCTAACCAACCATTCCAACTATGAAGTCCATTTACCTTGCTTTTCTCCAACTTTTATTTTGCTGCTTTTTCAGCACCGCATATTCTCAGCATGTGCCCGTGCCCGCCCCAGCACAAACACAGCCCATCCTGATCAAAGGTGCTACCGCACATCTAGGAAACGGCGAGGTGATCGAAAATAGCTTGATCGCATTTGAGGCGGGCAAGATCACTTTTGTTGGGAATGCTACGGTGAAAAGAGGTTTTCCCAACCACAAAGAAATTGTTGCCGATGGCAAACATATCTACCCCGGTTTTATTGCCCCCAACACGACCCTTGGCCTGACTGAAATCGGACAAGTAAGCGCTACCCGCGACGACAATGAATTGGGCGAAATCAACCCGAACATCCGTTCCATCATTGCTTACAACACTGATTCTGAAATTACCCCGACCGTCCGTTCGATGGGTGTGCTATTAGCGGAAACAACGCCCCAAGGCGGACGCATTCCCGGCACTTCCAGCATCGTACAATTGGACGCCTGGAACTGGGAAGATGCCGCCTACGCCATCGACTTTGCCATCCATTTGAACTGGCCCAATGCTTCCACCTATAGCTGGCGGGAACGCCGGACGACCAAAAATGAAAAATACGCCGAGCAGGTGCAGGAAATCGAGGACTATTTCAAATTGGCCGAAGCCTACAGCCGCAATACTTCGCCCGAACGCACCAACCTTCGCTTTGAGGCAATGAACGGCCTGTTCGACGGCCATAAAAAAATATTCATCCATGCTGACGATGTAGCATCCATCCAAGAGGCTGTTTTACTGATGGAAAAATTTAACCTAACGCCCACGATTATTGGTGGCCGGGATAGCTGGATGATTACAGATTTTTTGAAAACCCACAATGTCCCTGTTGTGATCGGTCCGACCCAAAGCCTACCGAGAAGGGATGACGACGACGTGGACCAGCCATTTAAAACGCCCGCCATTTTGCAAAATGCTGGCCTACTTTGGTGTTTCCAACATGACGGATACTGGCAGCAGCGCAACTTGCCCTTCCAAGCGGGGCAAGCCATTGGTTTCGGTCTTGCCTACGAGGATGCCATCCAAGCGCTCACCTCCAATACTGCTAAAATCATGGGCATCGACAAAACCGTCGGCACCATCGAACAGGGCAAAGACGCCACCCTGTTCATCAGCGAAGGTGATGTCTTGGATATGCGGACCTCCAAAGTGACAAACGCCTTCATCCAAGGCCGGGAAATTAATTTGGATAACAAACAAGAAATGCTCTACCGGAAATTTCAACAAAAATACAAGCAGCGGTGATTAATGGACAATTGACAATTAATAAAAATGAGTTTTTTAAAAGCCGAATGGAAAAAATTGATACTTGCCAATTATGCGGTTGATGAAGATATATTGAAAAAATACCTACCCGCAAAAACAGAGATAGATAAATGGAATGGCACCACCTATGTGAGCTTGGTTGGTTTTATGTTTAAAAATACCAAAGTGCTTGGATTAAAAATACCCTTCCATGTTAATTTCGAAGAAGTTAATTTAAGGTTTTATGTAAAACATAAACATGAAGGCGAGTGGAAAAGAGGGGTGGTTTTTATCAAAGAAATAGTGCCAAGGCATGCCATTACTTTTGTCGCCAATACCTTTTACAAAGAGCATTATGCTACCCTACCCATGCGCCATTTATGGGAAATAAAAAATAATAATCAAACCATAGAATACGCTTGGAAATTAAAAAATAAATGGCATTCTTTTTCTGTGGAAAGCGAAATCAATAAATCAATTATTGAACCTGAAAGCGAAGCCGCATTTATTACTGAACATTATTGGGGTTACACTAAAATTAATAACAACACCACTTTTGAATACGAAGTGACCCACCCTACTTGGGATCAATTTAAAATTAAGAATTACAAAATAGACGTTGATTTTGGAAGTATTTACGGAGACGATTTTAAAGAATTAAATAACTTAAATCCAAAGTCGATTATGTTGGCGGAGGGGTCTGCCATTACTGTTGAGAATAAAAGGAAAGTGGGTTAATGCTGCACATTATTTTACTATTAATTTAACAAATAAGTTTATTTCATGGTAATTTACCAAAGGAGCCACAATTTGCGCTCCGCTAAACTTGTAATAACTGATGCTTTTTTTCACTATTAAATAAAACGATGAAAAAAGAAGATTTAATAAATTTTACATTCCAAAAAGCTGTACAAAATCTCAAAGATGAATGGATAACGAATTATGAAAGTGATGATTGGTTCCAGTTTATCATGGGTCTCCCAGAATCTGAAAAAACTACTTACTTAGTTGTTATTTTTCATAATCAAGTGATGAATGGAGGTCTTCATCAATATTTTATCAATAGATATGGTCAATTTGCATATAAAACTATTGAAGTATTGAAAAATATAAAAGCAAAAGACACAAGTATAATCTTGCAATTAGCAATCGAAAAAATTAATTCAGATAAATTAGCACCTGAAATTTTTCGAAAAAAAATTTTAAGACAGCGTTTAACACCTTTATATGAAAGCGAGGAATTATGGAATCAATTATGCTTACTTGATGAAAGATATTACGATGGAGACGAAAATATTGTTGAGTTACTTAGCAATTACTTGAGGCAGCCAAAAAATCAGAAATTGTAAACTATCAAAACAACCAGTTTTGTCAAATATAGCACAGTATAGCTTGGCAGTAGGCAGTCACAAGTTGCGCTGCGCTAAACTTTTGACAACTGATAAAATCAAATCCTAAATACAATAATACACCAGCAAAAAAACAACTTGATGAAATTGATAAACTTATGGAGAATGGAAAATACTAATTTGATATTATTTTTTTTCCTGTTCTTTATTTTGTCATGTAATAATGGCGAAAAGATAGATGGGAAGTGTTTTCTTGATTATTCGATCGAAAAAGAAAATACGGATTTGTTATTTTACGTTTCTGCAAAAGCAGGTAATGGATGTGCTTATAACATCGGTTCCTCCTATTTGGATAATGAAATTAATCGAAAAATGTTATATGATGGTCAAAAAATGTATTTAAAACTATCTAATACTCAAGATAAGTACCAGTTGGTTTTTACAATACATGATAAAAAAGGTACTAATAGAGAGATACGGATCAAGCATAGAAATTGGTCGGAAGGCAGAGGGTTTGATTATGTTATAAAAAATTATGAAGTGGAAATTATTTATAATGAAATACATGAAAATGAACAATTTGGTTTAATAAAAATATGCAAGCTGATTTCAGCATTTGCGGATATTGGAGATATGGATGGAATTTTGGTATTTTCTAGTAATAGAGGGTTTATCGGTTCTTATTGCAGTGATCCGGCAAAACCTAATTTTATCATAAATAAGAAAGGGGATATATTAGAACAATTTATTGACTATAGTACCTTTTCATTTAGAGAAATAAAATAACCCCTGTTCTTCCAAGTTTAGCGCAGCGCAACTTGAAATCGATGCCAAATCCATAACCACAAACCCTTGCCAATAGCCCTGAAAACTTACCCGGCGTCACTGGCATTTTTTACATAAAAAAAGAACGCAATAAGATTCCCATAGCTATATTTGGCCAGTTATAAACCTAAAAAATTCCAAGATGAAAAAAAAGCACCTCACTCTTTTGATCCTATCCTTTTCCACCCTTCTATTTTCACAGGCTGATATCCAATGGGGGTGTTTCCGTATGAAAGCATTGGCGCTTATGGTGGCGGGGTCAATATATTGGGAGCAAAGGACGGCCACTCATAGTCACCAAGGGCAAGAGCGACGAAAGGCTGTTGACCTACAACCTGAAAAAACGAGGTAGTTAATGATAAACCGATCAGCCTTCCTATCAGGACGAGCCTCTAATCGTCCGGCAGTCCATCACCACCAAAACGGGATTGTGGGTAGTTTCACAGCTGGGATGTCAAAGACCGGCATTCGCACATATTGGCCACCCCTTTGGTGGACAGTGCTTTTGCCGACACTAAACTAGTGTTCAGCCATCTCTACCACAAAGGACGGACTATGAATGCGGAGGCAAGTTTGGACTATGAAACCCCTTGGTGACGCACAACAATGACAGTTACACCAACCTGTTTCTGAGTGAGTGACAAATCTAAAGTTGTTTACTGTAACACACAACTCCTGTTAAGGAATCCAAAAAATGGAAAACCCTGACCTTTTGTGTCATGGATGAAAACATGAACCGGTTGTGGGACAATACGATAGAACTTCCTTTTGAGCGGAATGAATTTTGGACCACCGATGTCGCTGTCGCCAACGACGGCACGGCTTATTTGTGCGGTTGGGTTGACACCAAAGAAGGATCGTTCTATTATCCTTTTAAAGTGTTCCGAGTCCACAAGGGAGGTTTTGAGGAAATCGGAAGTAACCTGATGGATAAGGAGCCTATGCCCAACAGTACGGCCATGATTATTGACGAAAAAAAAGGGGTGTTATTATTGACAGGGCTGTACCGCCCCGGAAATCAAACCACCTATTGGGAAGCTTTATGCAGAAATTGATTTGACCAGTGACAAAAAAACAGTAAAAAAAATATCCCCTTTTACTGAAAAAATGAAAAAGGAAATGGAAAAGCCTTCCAGTCCTCTCCTCTATGAGGTGAGGTGTGCCGACCAACTGACAACGGCAATGTACAGTTTTTGCCGAGTACTACTTCCTGTACAGTACAAAGAGACGGGTTCAGGACTTATACCCATCACGAACTGATTTATACCTGCTTCGACAAATCCGGGAATCTCCTCCATTCGTATATATTTTTCCCCGAAAATTCATCACCGACTCCAGGCCGTCGCAAAGGCTCTGCATATTTCAGGACAATGGCCAGACCTTTCCTTTGTTTGACACCTCGGCCACTATGGAAGAAAAAAAAGAAACAAGGCATTGAAATGGCAAATTTTCATACAATTACCAAACTCGTTTCTATAGATGACGAAGGGAAATTGGTGTATGAAAAAATGTTGTGCGACTCAAAAACATGAAAGCTACGCCTTCAACGAGATAGTGGCAACCCTGCACCAAGGTTATTTAATTCTGGGGGCAAATTTTACAACATAATTTTTCAGGGGCCAGGCATTTTACATGGCGACAAAAAAGATTACCAGTTTGGGTCATTGAAAATTAGCGAATAAAATCCCCTGTTCTGTCAAGTTGCGATGTGCTAAACCCGTTTTAAATGAGGCATATCAAACAATGCCTCCCATCTGTTTTTACTTTTTTGATCTCTTTCTTAAAACAACCATCATGTTTAAATTAGTTACATTTATAACCCCATTTTTATTTATACCCACCTTCCTAACAGCCACCACCATTTATGTTGACCAAAATGCGGTGAACGGCAACCATGACGGGACTTCTTGGAACGATGCCTACACCGACCTCCATAATGCACTTACCAATGCCCAACCGGGTGATTCTATTTGGGTAGCACAAGGCAGGTATTACCCAACACAGGGCACGGACCGGTCTGTTTATTTTGAACTGAAGGACGGGGTCGCCCTTTTTGGCGGGTTTACGGGGACTGAGACATTGTTTTCGGAAAGGGATTGGCAAGCCAACCCGACCATTATTGACGGGGACATTGGCCTCCAAGGTGACAGTACCGACAATTCCCACACCTTACTGTACATCGGTACTTCCAGTGATGCCACCATTGTTGACGGGCTGGCCTTCCTAAATGGGAATGCCGATGAAACGGGTTTCGGGAACGTGTTTGTCCCGAACAGGAGTGGGGGCGCATTGTTCATTGACGGCAAAGACAGCTTTGCCTACCCAAAAATCAGGAATTGCCGGTTCGAAAACAATTACGCCGCTTATCATGGCGGGGCTGTTTTGGTTTATGGTTTTAATGGTTCTGTTGCACCAAAATTTGAGAACTGTTCTTTCAGCCAAAACAAAACGGGCTTTGATGGGGGGGCCATCCACAAAGAGGGCAGCAGTTCGGTCGAGGTCGCTGATGATTTTACTGGCTGTGTCTTTAAAAACAATGAAGCAGGTAGGCATGGGGGCGGGGTTTATTTTGTGGAGACGGACCGGACAGACATTATTGATTTTATTGGATGTGAATTCATAGAAAACAAAGCGAATAATTTAGGCGGTGGGTTATTGTTGTTTACCGGCACTTCCGCTGGTTCAAAAATCAATGTCTCCGGTTGTGATTTTTTGGGCAACACCAGTGGCGATGGGGCAGGAATGTACGTGGGAATTAGTCCACTCTATTTGGAAGTGGAATACATAAACATCAATTCGTGCACATTTGAAGAGAATGCTTCCGTTAGGGATATATTATCGATTGAGGCTATTGGGTCGTTCATTGTCCCTTCCAGAACCCTGATAGCAGGCTGTACTTTTAATAAAAATTCAGGTCGCCTACTTTCCGTTGTGTCCATTGACTTTTCTACCTTAAAAATCAATGATTCAAATTTTACAAATAATACGAACGGACACCTATTCTTTTTCAGCAGCGCGGATTCTTGCCAAATCAAAAATTGCTATATAACAGGAAATGGTCAGGGAATGCCCACTGGCAGCCAACTGATTCGTTCCACGATCACCAAAGAAATCCAAATATTAAATTCTGTTATCGCTGATAACTATTTAGAGGGAAAGAGGTTTTATTAAAAACACCTGTAGCCCATGACCTGGATTGTAGGCTGTCTGATAGGGTAATAAAAACAGTTAGCAAACCAATAATGGTTGGCATTCCCTGACTTAGAAATTTCATCTATAACTCCATCATTTTAGAAGATGACTCCCTCTAAACTTCAATGCCCTGATCCAAGATTCCGTCTACCTTTACAATACACTCAATACTTCTTTTGATTGCAATGACCTCCCTCCAGAGGTAATTTGTGCATCGTGGGCAAATATCTTCAACCTCGACCCAATGATAAAATGACACCGCTGCTGGCGACTACCACCTTCGAACCCTGTTCCCCGCCTGCAACGCCGGGACAACGCCGTTGCCAACCAGTCCGGCCTGCTGACGACCTCGACGGCAAACTTTCAGCGCATAGAAGAGGACGGTGGACATAGCCCTTATGAAACGCCCCCGTTCGGAAAAGTTTTCCTCACCAGCTCCACGGACGCAAAATGCAACGGGGAGCTCGCCACCGCCATCATCGGCGAGCAATCCGGCGTCTCCCTTTCTCCCTTCCTCAAGGCCTCCACCTTTACCGACTCCCCGCCCTTTGTACTGGAAGGCCTCCAGCGGGCTCTTTTGAGGTGGTGGTCAACGACTCGGAGGGGCGTTCGGGAAGTTTGCAGGTCAGCACCGGCCAGCCGCTGCTGCTCACTGTCAGCCCCATGGCCACCGCCGTTGACTGTGGAAGCGGCACTTTCAGTACGGCAACCGTGACTCCCGCCAACGGGGACTCCTTTCAGCGGAACGGTTACCTGTTTGAATGGACGGGGGCAAACTGGGGACAGTGTAGGCAACCTGTCGGCAGGAAACTATGCAGTAACAGCAACGGACTCGCTCGGCTGCATCGCGGCCACCGCATGCTTTCCCCGTCGCTGCCATCGGCCAATTGCCGGTCGGCATCGACACCACGGGCATTTCATGCCACCCTGCCAACGGGGAAAAGTTCCGGACGGTTCGGCGACCGCTGCCCCCAATGGCGTACCACCCCATGTTTGGGCATGGTGGTGATGGGCAAAATGGGCCAAACAATAATCGGGATAAAGAAGTGCTGGCAGTTACAGTGTCACCGTGACCGATGCGCTCGGCTGTTCGGGCGACCGCCACCACAATACTGACCTCCCCGATCCGATAGGGCTGACCATCGACGCCACCCCGGTTGTCTGCCAGCCGACGGATGCATCCGCAACGGCCACCGCCGGCGGGTGGCACCATGCCCTATGCCTTACCAATGGGCAACTGGGGAAAACACCGCTGAACTGTCCGGCATCGGCAGCGGAATCTACAATGTCACCCTGACCGACGCCAATGGCTGCCAGGAAGCCGGTGGGTTGAAATTTGGAAAACACAACGGTACAGATTGACACATTGATCGTACCCGCAACTGGCCCAACAGCAATGGACGGAACGGTCACCGTCCAAAACGTCAGCGGCAGCACTTCGCCCTACAGCTTCTCATGGGGCACAGGCGACACGACTGCTTCCATCGAAAATTTACCGGTTACACCTATTCCCTGACGCTGACGGACTCGCTGGGCTGCTCCCAGGTTTTCACCTTGTGCTGGATTTTGAGGTGGCCACCAAAGGGCAAGGGTGAACCCAATATTTCAATCTACTCCCAACCCGGCCGGAAAGGCCAACCTGTTTCATGTGTCTTAGAAAAAGGATTTATCTCAAATGCGAAGTATTATTTGTTCGATGCTTTGGGGAGACAAATCCGGGAAAAGCAAAAAATCAATTTAAATAATGGAACATTCAATTTTACCGCCCCTAATTGCCCGGTATTTACTGGCTGGATTATTGAGAATGGAATTGGCCGGAAAGATTATGGGAAATTTGTTGTGCAGTAAAAATTATCATTTTCAATAAAGGGCTTTCTTTTAAAAAGAAAATTGCACTGATTTTGGGTTTAAATAGGCCAGTTTAGTTTTAAAATAAGGTAGTATAATAATCATTTTGTCAGGTTCATTGCAGCACAACTTTACAGGAGGCGGCACTAAGCTAAGCTGCGCTATACTTGGGACGACATGATTCTTCAACTCTAATAATAATTCATGAATTTTATTTCTCAACTTCCAATTAAAATTAACTGAAATGATAATTGAAAATAAATTCATGAAGACTGCTATAATCATCCTTTTATTATGCAATATTTCTTGCAATAGCCCTGTCAGAAACATAGCCGTAGCTTACAAAGTATCCTATTCCTTTTTTGATAACACTTGGGATTTAAATTATTCTTTGACAAAGCCACTAATGGTTGCCGATAGCTCCATAAGAAAAGATTGGTTTCAAGAAAACGAGATTGAACACGAAATAAAATGGGTTCACGATAGGCTAAAAAAATATTTTAGCAAAAAACCAAAAATAGTTAATCGAAAATACGAAGAACGATTTTTAGAAATTGGGCAAAAAAAATTATCATTAAATATTTCAAATGTATTTCTATATTTAGAATCTGAAGAAAGTGAGGAAATCTTGTGGTTATTGGTCGCTCACAAAACAGGGAAAATAGTTGATGTTGGTTTTCTGAACGATGAAAAGTTGGAGCGCCGTGTTGGTCAAACTTATTTTGAGCAAAACTAAATTATTCCTCTTGTCAAGCCAGATTACTTAACGCTAAACTAATTACAACTTGGAATCCAAAACCATTCCAATAAAAGTCATAACTAAACAACAATGAGTCCAGCAAAAAAAAATGGTTATATATACATATTTAATGCATTTTTATTTCTTTTTGTTTCTACTTTCATTTCTTCATCAGAAACAAAAAGGATACTAATTCTAATATTAGCCGCTTCTTTGCCTTTATCATTTATATTCCTAAAGCAAAAACATGACGAAAGGAATATTCTTGAAATAGGTAGAATTAAAATCATTAACTACAATGGCCTTTCAATGTTAATCATTGCTGCTATAACCCTGATTTCAGTGTATGATACATTAAAAGTTTCCACTCAAATATATTTCATTGTTTATTGTCTCGTTCATTTATTATTAATTAAGATTATTATTAGGCGGCAAAAAAAAACTAAATCAACCTAAATATAGAGTAAAACATATATAGCACAATCTTATTGAAAAACTATTTTACATCACAAATAATCAGCCCTATTAAAAAATCATGAATACCGACACACTTGAAAAACTGGAAAATTCATTATTAGCATTATCAATCTTTATCTTCTTCTTTACAAGTCCCGATATTAAAGCCCAATATTATTTATTCGAAGTTGGCTTGTTATTATCCTTTTCAATATTCATCCTTCAATTTCAATTAAGAAAAGAATATACTCGGATCAACACATTTAGTTTTACCATTTCAAAAACCAGAATAAATATTCATAAAACACACGGATTTGTCAGTGCAATGCTTGCAGGCTCAATAATGGCACATGAAATAAATATGCAAAACTTGAACTTCATTTACAATATAATGTTCGTCATTTCACAACTTTTCATTGCTAAATTTGAAATTAAAAGAACATAATCCCGTCAGGATTGCGCAGCGTAACTTGACAGGAAGCAGTCACCAGTTGCGCTGCGCTAAACTTGTAACAACAGGGTTGGTGCGGAATTTCTTCTTGCCCATTTCGAGCAAAATGGCCAGCAACTCATCGTGGGAGAGCAGGCGGATATTTTTTTTGGTAGAGGATTGAAACATGCGACATAGGCAGGTCGAATCCTTGTTTTCGCCCAAATATCAAATTCATCCTGTAAAGGGAACAGTTAGAACAACCCTTGTTCCTGCTGCTGTTCCATCTTGATTTTTCAGATCTTCGATGTTTACGACAGTTTTCATATTGAACAGTTCATTGGTAAGAGAAAGTCGATTTTCAGTTATTTCCATCCCCATAGATAGTTTTTTGTTTCTTCTATGATTATTACTTTTAAAGGAAGCCTCTCTACCGATCCCATTATCCTCAATAATGCATTGTAATTTATTGTCGATTTGGCTTATCGAAATGGTTAGCCGATTAGGACGGTCGGCACGCGTTAATCCATGCCATATTGCATTTTCAACATAAGGCTGGATGATAAGTGGTGGGATTTCAATTGAAGCAATATTTAAAGTTGGATCTATTTGAATGCTGAATTCAAATTGATTGCTAAATCGCATTTTTTCCATCTCTATATAAAGTTTCAATGCTTCCATTTCATCGGCGAGCGTTACGAATTTGTTTTTTGAATTTTGTAAAATTAAACGGATAAGTTTTGCAAATTTGGTGAGGTATGTCGATGCAGATTTTATGTCATTTTCTACAATGAATAATTTAATGGAATTTAAACAATTGAATAAAAAGTGAGGATTCATCTGAGCCCGCAATGCTTTCATTTCAACTTCTGCTAATTGTAATTGAAATTGGCTTTTTAGTTCTTCCTGCTCTTTTATTTTTTTTACTCTGTATGAATAGAAAAAGAAAACAACAAATAGGGCTGATAAAAATGCCAGTATGTAAAACCACCAAGTGTCCCAAAATGGTGGGTCGATTTTTATTTTTATTTTTTTTTCAGTACCCCATTCCCCACCAATTGTTCTACTCCTGATTTTAAATGTATAATTTCCGCCGCCTACCTTGGCGAAGCTCGCATAGTTTCGATTTTCTGCATTTATCCAATTTGAGTGTATGCCTTGCAATTGGTATTGAACTTCCTGAATCTCTGGGTTTTCAAAATTAATGGTGCCAAATTCAATCGAGAAAAAATTTTGATCATATGATAAATGAATTTCTTGAACTTCATTGATACTTATATCTGGTTGAAAAACCTCGTCCAGGATTTTTATTTCCTTTATCAGCATTTTTGGAGACTTTTTTTCTTCGCTTAATTCGTCAGGCCAAAACACTTGGAGTTGACCGGCATTTAATAGCCCTATGCTGCTGTCTTCGAATAAATTTATTACTGCATTAGAAGGAATTCCCGATTCGGAGCCATAGTTTTCTATTGTCAGATCAGTAACCGATATTTTAGATGCGCCCTTCCCGTGAGATACCCAAATATTACCTTTTAAATCAGTTGCAATGTCAAATATTTTGCTATCCGCCAACCCCGATTTTTCTGAAATAATATTTATGGTTGGATTTGTTTTGCCAAACTCAAAAAAGCCTAAGCCATCGTAAAGGTCAGCAAGCCAAATATGACCATTTCCATCTTTTGTGATTCGCCCGATACTTTTTAATTGAAAGGCCGGATCGTCAGTGGAATAAGATGGGAAATGGAAATTTGTAAAAGTGTTTTTTTTATAGTTGAAGTACCCGAAACCTACGTCGGTGCCATACCAAACGTTATTGAGGTCGTCATGGAAAAATGCCCGTGGGTAACCATTATATACAATTGGTTCAGAATTTTTTTCTGGTTCGTTTATGTAATGGGAGGCCTGTAAGGTTGATAGGTCTACTTTTATGATGCCATTATTCTTTGTTCCCAACCAGTAGCAATTATTGCGGTCAAGGTAACCACTCATTATTGATTCAGAAGATGATTCAGAAAAAAGGAGAGGGTAGTTCCAGATAAGTACAAATTCGTTTCTTTGGCTGTCCCATTTGTAAATGCTATCGTCAGAATGGCCGTATTTTTCACCGTCTTTGGTTCTGTAAATGTTCTGAATTCGAGTGTTGTTCTTTTTAAGACCTGTTAAATTGTAATTGAACAATTTATATTTTTTCGAAAATGGATAAAATAATCCACAAGTCTTGCTGTCGGCTGCTAAAAAAAATATTTCCTCTTGATCAGTTTTAATTATTGAATTTGAATTTAGCGGTAGACCATAATTTTTAATGGTGCTTGATTTGTTTTTTAGCAAGTATAGATTTTCTTTTCCAATGCTCCAGAAATTTTGATTTCTATCAAAGAATGATTTGTCTATTTGAAAAGCGATATTTGAATATAGGGGTTTGTTTTCGATCCAAGTATATGATTTGTTTTCTGAATTTAAAATTGCCAATTTACCTCGGCTGAAATAATAAATGAATTCATTGTTTTTTAAAATAGAAAATGCACTAGTATATTCTGAATTTTCATCTGGGCTAAGTCTGATGACAGATGTATTTGATTCAGGGATATTATATTGGAAAATGATTGCATCGTTGGAATAGGGTACAAAAACGAAAGAGGCACTGTCAATTTGGACAATATCCTTTACGCCATTGAAAGAACTTTTTATTGCTTCAGAGTTGATGATGGATTTCTCATAGTCGTGGTAGGTTAATTCTTCTGTTTCTGGGTCAAAGGCCAATAACTTATCCAATGTGCCGATCCAAAGTTTTTCATTTTGATAATGAAAACATAAAATATCATCAAGGAATCGCTGAATGCTTTGCTTGTTTAAAATATTGGATGGTTTATAGCATTTGAAATCATCCGTTTTTGGCTGATAAAGGCAAAAACCTTCTTTATGACAGCCTATCCATATTCGGCCATGTGGGTCTTCAAATACAGCTTTTATTCGGTTGTCGGAAATTGAATTGGATTGTTTTTTTTGAGCATAATACCGGGTGGCTGAATTTGTTCTTATGTTATAATGATATAGCCCACCTGCAAATGTGCCACACCAGATGTTTCCGTTGCTGTCGGAAAAAACCGTAGAAAATGATTCAGTGGGTTTTACATTAACTCCATTGAGTGGGAAATCGGCCAGCTGAAATTCACTGCCATCAAATTTATACATACCATTTTTCGAGGCCAGCCAAATATATCCGATTTCATCCTGAACAATATCGTAAAAAGTGGTTGAAGGGTAGGTAGGAAGGTGATTGAAAGTTTGAAACTGGAAATAGTCTTGAGCAGATGAAAAATTTATTTTTATTAAAAAAGCAATAAAAAAAATGGAAGGCGAGACAGTGAAAGGTAGTATAGTTTTTTTCATTCTGTTTGGCTTTTCAAAGGAGTTCCATCAGCAGTTCTTTTTTACTCCTGGATACTTTTACCTGATCACCATTGCTCATTACAAGATATCCGCCATCCGCTTTTAGATACCTTTTTATATGGTTCAATTGGACGGTAAAAGAATTATGCACCCGAAAAAAACCTGTCTCAGGTAGTAGCTCTTCCACATCTTTCAGTGTTTTGCTCACGATCATGGGCTTGCTGTTCACCAAGTATATGTGTGTGTAATTGCTGTCTGATTGGCAGTAAATAATATCTTCTACTTTGATGAATTCCAGCCCAGAGGCAGAAGGCAATGCAATGCTTGTGTTTTTCCCCTGCAAGTTATTTTTCAAGTGAGCCAGTAAAAAAGCCATTTGTTTGGAGGAAATTGGGTCTTCTCTCAGCTGTATCACTTTATTGACAGATGCTGCAAGCTCCGATTCGTCAATCGGCTTGAGTAGGTAATCTACAGCATTTACCTTAAAAGCATTAATAGCGAACTGGTCATAGGCAGTGGTAAAAATGACTGCTGGGCCTATGTCGCCCAGCTGTTCCAGCATTTCGAATCCCGTCATATCTCGCATTTCTATATCCAGGAAAACAAGGTCGGGTTGATGAGTGCGGATGGCTGTGATACCTTCCTGCCCAGATTGGCACTCTGCAACCACTTCCACATTGGGGCAGCTATGATTGATGGCCCAATTGAGGATTCGGCGACAGTGTTTTTCGTCATCTATAATAATTGCTCGCAGCATGGTGGTATTTTCTTTCAGGATTGCCAAGATAGTCTGTTTCACTTTAAAATGTCGCCACATAACGTGGATGGTAAAGCCTGTTGAGCAGTTCCCAGTTTTGGATGAGTTGTTTGCAAATTTTGATTTTGGCAGCGTCCACAAATAAATGGAAGAGCAACCATACCGTGAATGTTGGGTTTGCCGTTTTGGCACAATGAAAATTGTGAATGGTTGCCAAAAACCAACCACTCGTTCATTCTCTCCATCGGCTCATTCGGGTTTGCCATCTGCTCGGTCTGGGTTTATTACGGGTATTTTCAATGATAGTTTTGTCGGCAAATAGAAGTTCAAACTCCTCCCGCCTTTAAATTTCAGATCAATGAGATGGTTGTTTATTATACCGTGCATTTTAATGCTCGCTCCTCTTTTCGCGCAGGATTGCCTTCCTGCAGGAATTGTGTTCACCTCACAGGCAAAGATTGATGACTTTGCTGCCAACTACCCTGGGTGTATAAATATTTTAGGTGATGTGGAAATCGAAGAAGATGCAGTAGGGGATATAATCGATCTTACTGGTTTGTCGCAAGTACAGTCCATAGGCGGGGATATGGTTGTTTATGAAAACATCAGCCTTGTCGATTTTGATGGCCTGCAAAACTTGGCTGACATAGGTGGCAGCTTTAGCATATATTCCAACCCATCTATCCAAAGCCTAAATGGATTGCAAGGCCTAAATTCAATAGCTGATTATTTGTACATCAATGATTGCGATGCCCTGTCTTCCCTAAACGGTATTAGCAACCTCAATTCAGTTGAAACCATTTATATCTCCAATAACGCCATCCTACCGGAAATAGGCGTAAATGATTTCATCAATATTGGTGAGCTTCCAGGAGGGTTGTCAATAAAAAACAATCCCCTTCTGGAGCATATCAATGGATTCATAAATCTGGACGAAATAGGTGGCAATTTAGAAATTGAGGATAATATGGCATTGAAAACTATGAATGCCTTTTTGGGACTTCATACAGTTGATGGCAGTCTGATCTTTGAAAACAACGACCAGTTGGAAACTTTGTCAGCTTTGAAAAATATTACCTCCTTAGGTGGTGGCGTTCGAGTCTCTTCAAATGACAACCTTGTAAATCTCATTGGCTTGGAAAGTTGTACTAATGTTGTAAATGGTAATTGCGATATTATCAATAACAGCAGTCTGACAAGCTTGGATGGATTGGAGACACTTACGGCAGTTGACGGTAGGCTTAAAATCTGGGGAGAAGATGTTTTGACTGATATTTTAGCAATTGAAAGCCTGGTCACTGTAAATGGCGACTTTGAATTTTGGAATATTGATGTTGCAGACCTGTCTGCTCTCAAAAACCTAAATGCGATAAATGGCGGTTTTTCTATAGTATCTAATGAGGCTTTGGTCGATCTCACTGGTATGGATGCATTGGTTTGGATTGGCGGCGATTTAGATATTAGCTTTAACCCCTTGCTAGTTGATTTGACCGGTCTTGAAAACCTAAATTCGATACAAGGTTTACTATACGTGTCGAACAATGGGAACATGATTGATTTATCAGGTCTTGAAAATGTGATTAATATTAATGGAGGTTTAAATATTCGTCAAAACAACAATTTGCAGAATTTCAATGGGTTGGATAATGTAGCCTCTATTGGAGGGCATCTCAGCATTAGCGGAAACCCTTTGCAGAGTTCATTCAATGGTCTTGGAGGATTGTCCTCGTTAGGAAGCTATTTTAGTATTTCGTCACTTCCTGTATTATCAGATATAAGTGCCCTTGAGAACCTTGGAAGCATAAATGGATTTATCAGTATCCATGGAGCTGATCAACTGGTCAGCTTAACTGGCCTGCACAACATTGACCCAAATATTATTTCAAGCATTGGAATTCAAAATTGCGATCTACTATCGGTGTGTGAGGTGGAGGCCATCTGTAATTTCCTCGAAATACCCGGGAGTCAAGCAGCGTTCTTGAATAACACAGTCGGGTGCAACTCCCGTCAGGAGGTAGAGGATGCATGCGCCGCATTGCTTCCTGTGGAATGGACGGAGCCTTTGACTGTTAAAGGAGAAAGTGGGACGTCTCTATTGTCATGGGCCGTTGCCCAACAAATCAATAATAAAGGATTCGAAGTTGAACATAGTAAGGACGGACGGATTTTTTTCACGATTGGGGAGGTAGCTGGAGATGGCGATCATTATTCCGAAAAAAAATACCAATTCGTACATCTTGATCCAGTTTCGGGCGTAAACTATTACCGCCTTCGGCAAATAGATCTTGATGGAAAATTTAGTTATTCAAATATTGCCAGCTACAGGCATGAACAGACAAATAAAGCCAGCGTTTTCCCCAATCCAGTTTACGACCGTTTATATATCTCAGGCTCAAACCTGGAAAGAGCCATAGTTCGAATTTCAGATAGCCTTGGGCGTTCACTTGTAGTACAGGAGTGGACGGCCCAGGGTATTTCGGTTTTGGGTATTCCCCCTGGTATTTATACAGTTTCTATTTTTCAAGGAGAGAAGTCTGATGTCACTCAAAGGTTAGTTATTGCCCAATAAGCCTGACTACCTTAAAAGCTTAAGACGCAAAAGGGACGCTAAACATTTCAGTATTAGCGTCCCTTTTGCGTCTTAAGAAAAAAATATGGCAAGCAACTACATGGCACCGTGCAACCTGTTCTTTCAAGTTTAACGCAGCGCAACTTGAAAGTTGTACAAAGTCCGTTTGCAACTGCCAAAGCCAGCGGTTTTTGTGTGTAAGCGGCTCTGTTGGATATTGCGATTACAGTATATTTGTGTGGGAATTACAAGCTGCGCTGCGCTAAACTTGTGACAACTGGGCAATTAACCCCGATACGATAATAAGAAATAAATAAAATGAAAAAGACTATGTTTAGCTTTATGTTTTTGTTATTGTTAGTTGCATTTTCTTGTGAAAAAAAAGTAAATACACAAAGATTTGAATTAAGAAATTCGCAATACAAAATAATAGAGAAATATGATAATGGAGAAATAAAGTCTATTCTTTACTATAAAAATGAGAAAAAAGATAGTATAGGAATTTGGTATTATCAAAATGGTCAGGTTAAAATATCTTCTCAATTCTTGAATGGTAAAAATACTGATGAAACTATTTTTTATTATCAAAATGGTCAGATAAAAAGCTATTATTATTACAATACTAATGGAGAAGCTATTTATAATAAAAAATTTTCCGAAGATGGAGAAGTTATTTTAGAGACTGGAGTACCATTTTATATTTTTACGACTGATTCAGATTGGAGTAGAGTTAAAGAAGGGGGATTACATTTCTTTTACACCATACTGCAGAACTTCCTAATACAAAAGATTCGAGTATTAATAGGTGAAAAAACTGAAAGTGAACCATTTAATGTTATCTATGATAAGGATATTATCAAAATGAAATTCCTTTTTTAAATCTCAAAATTAACAAGTCCGGCAAAAAAAGGAATTCTGTGTAATAGGTGAATTATACGACGAAATCAGAGAGACAATTTACAGGGATACAGTAAATTTTGCTGTAACTGTTATTCCAGAATGATGCTACTGCCGGCTCTGAATAAACATATTAACTTAGGGGCGAAAGAGTGTCTCGTACTAAAATAAATTTACCGATTTTTAAATACCCATACAACTTATGAACTATCAGGAATTTAAAAGAAATTGCGGCATCCATGTTTCATCAGGAGGAATTCAACGTGTTAGTTTAAATCTCCAATATGAATTGGAGTCGATCAGTTTTTTTATCAATATCATGCTTGGAGAAAGTATAAGAGATATTACAGAGCTTCTGGGGATGATAGAACAATTAGAAGATGAGGATCAGAATAATATAACAATAAAAAAGGCGGATTTTGAAATGTGCCTAATGGAAGATGACAAAAAAGATCAAATGGTAGCTTTAGCAGCAAAAATTCCCAGAAATGTAAACGGCGATTTACTAATAAAAAAACAAGACTACATACTTGAGATTGCTTATAACTTTGGGATTATTGGGTTTTTAAAACTACTTGGCCCACCACCAACATGGGAACACGATAAGTTATTTCCTTATACTGAAACAAGTATTAAAATAGACACTCAGTTGTGTAAGATTTTAACAATTAGGAAAGATGAAAGTGTCATTGCTGGTTGGGAGCCTTTTCCAGAAGCATTAATTTATAAGACCTCAGTGATTCGAAAATATTTAGAATATTGGAAGAGGTTTTTAGAGGAGTATGAAAATGGGCAAATACCAAACATTTTACCTACGAACAAGATTGGCCAATGGGTAATTGTGCCTAAAGAATACGTGAAGGATGAATACTTAAAAAAATTAAATGAATAAACCAGTTTGTCATAGTACTACGATAGACTTGTGATAATAAGAAGATGAAAAACTATGAATCCTACCTAAAGCACCCACAGGAAGATCCCCCCAATCATTACACAAAACTCAATCAGACCCGTATCTTGCAGCGTTTTTTTGAGAATTCAGAACTGTTTTATTGTCCCCTTGATAACATACTAAGTTCGTGAAAAAAGAACCAACTTTCAGAAGGAAAATACTTTTTCCAATCATCACCTTTCTCCTTACACTATTGATACTGTGGGGTTTAGGGGAAATCGCTTTCCGGGTATTGGTCGCTGTGCGCTCGGCTGGCTACCCGACAGCTGCCACTATGCCCCACCCTGTTATGGGCTGACAGCCAAGCCTAATTTTGTCTTTGATGGGCCAGTAAAGGGGATGGGGCTGGTGAAGATTACGTGAGATCCATTTTGCGACGGATGAAAATAGTTTCCGCTTTTTTGACGACCCGCAAACCAGCAAAAAAAAGCTGCTGGTCTTCGGTGACAGCTACACCCACGCCATCGAAGTTTCCAACGATAAAACCTACTACGGGCTTTACAGGATAGTTTGAAGATGTTGCAGTTGTTCGCATCGGCGCCCGGGGCATCGGGCCGCTCCAAGAATCCCTTTGGCTGAAGAATGGTACGACCAGATTCAGCCCGATTTTGTCCTTTGGCAATTCTGCTTCAATGATGTGTTCAACAGTAGCTACGATCTGGAAAGCACCAGCTATTTTAATAACAACCGCCTTTTGCGGCCTTACCTCAAGGATGGGGAAATCATTTATCGCAACCCCGCCCGTTTGGGTTTGGGTGGACTTCGAGTTTTCCAAATTCCTTGATTTTATTCTTACAAAATTGTCATCGAATCGGGCGACCATAAAAAAGGCGTGGCCTCGGAAGATATGATTAAAAGGATGGAAAAAATTATCTGCCCTATAAAACGGCATTAAATACATTTGACCAAGTTGTAAAAAAAAATAAAAAATAAAATCGGCAACGACATTCCAGTGCTTGCCTTGCAAACAGATTTAACCGAGCCTTTTATTTCGGACATCAGGGAAATATTTGAAAACAATGGAATAACGGTGGTTAAATCAGCAGCAGAATTAATTGACTTGGCTAATAAAAATGGGGAATCAGTTTGGGCGAAGGACATGGCTCATTGGAATGAAAAGGGACATGCCATTGCTGCGGAAGAGGTTTGGCCAGCGTTGAAAAAAATGATTTTTCCGGTGGATTCAGTAGGGGTGGATTCCGCTTTATTTATTTCAAATAATTAATCATCTCTGATGCAAAAAAAAGCCTTGACATTAATTAATTGCCAAGGCTTTTTTTGTTTTATTTATTTTTTCTCCAGCGCTTAATTAAAAAAATAACCACTCCAATTAAAATAACAAATGGCCACAGCCGCAATACCAATAAAATAAATTCCACAAAAATGCTACCTCCGTCTTTTAGAGCAATGATTATTTTTTCACCAAAACCTTTTTTATTTTTTTCCTGCCATTCATGCCTTTCGATTAATGTCAAATTTAAAGTGCTGTAATTTACCTGATCCGATAAATATTTCAAGCGACCTTTTTTAGAATCAATTTCTTCTTCCAAAACCCTTATTTTTTCTTGCACCTCCAATATATCGTTTATTGAATTTGCCTTTTTTAATAAACTCCGGTATTGCAATAAATAGGATTCATTATTTTCCAACCGGGTTTTGATGTCATAATATTGTTCGGTGACATCCCGGGCGTTGATATTTTTTAAATTTATTTCCCCTCCTGCCTGACTTGCCGCATTTATTAAATTATCAAAATCATTGGCTGGTACTCTTATTTTTAAATGGTAGGACGACTGGTAGTCGCTGGATTCATAAGTCTCTCTTTCATAATAAGCATTGAATTTTTTCAACGTTGAGTCTACAAATGATTTGGCAGATTTTACATTTTCCACTTCCATTTGCATCTCACCATCCCGAATAATCTTTTTTTCTTTTGGAGTCGGATTATCTGCGGGTTCGCTTTCATTGGTAGCCTGATGCTGCGGTGGGGCTTCAGGGGGAACGGGAGGAGCCTCCTCCATTTCGACATCCTCATACCTTTCCATCTCTTCGGAAAAACCAGCAGATTTTGACATTTGCGGTACTGATTGCTCCGATAAATTTCCACAACTATACAGGAATAAAAAAATAAATAAATAAAGTAATTTTTTCATGGTATTAAATTAATTTAAAAGGTTTTCCAGGCTTAAAAAATTATTGAATAAACGCAGGCAGGGTTCAGAACCCTGCCTGCGTTAGCATATTCCAAAATTTCTATTTGAATTTCGAATAATTATAGCATTGAAATAAAAACGAAGTCTATTTTAAATCGGCACGATCAGCAAAGGAATTTTTGTTTTATTAATCAGTTTCTTCGAAGTGTGGCCATACATTGCATTGTGCAAAAATCCATGATCGTGCGAACCGGTAATGATGATGTCAGAATTTAATTTCTCCGCCTCCTCCAAAATCATTGGAACAGTCGGCCCCTGAATCAACAAAGCCTCTGCTTCAATCCCCTTTTCCATTAAACCTTTGGCAACCTTCTGCAAAAAGCGGTGCTCCTCTCGAAGTTCTTCGGCTCTTTTATCACGAATGTATTGTGGCCCAACGCCATACCCGACAAAATCGGGGTCAGGGGCTGCGATGTGGACAACCCATACCTTTGCTCCGAAACTGTTGGCAAATTGGACAGCATAGTCGGTGAGCAAGTTGGAGGATTCTTCAAAATCGAGGGCAAGGAAAATGTTTTTCATATTGGTATTTTATTTAGGCTACAAGATCAACCAAATCGGGCACAGCAAAAAATAAATCTGGGAAAAGTTGACATTAATCACCTATCATCGTAATATTGCGATAATATAAAAAAGAAGCAAATGGGCGCTACCAAATCCACCTCCTTCACCACTGAACAAAACCGTATCGCAGAATTGGCCAAAGCCTTCGCCCATCCGGCGAGGGTGGCTATCATCCAGTATTTACTAAAAACAAATTCCTGCGTATGTGGGGACATCGTGGACGCCCTTCCCCTTTCCCAGAGCACCGTTTCCCAGCATTTAAAAGAGATGAAAAAAGCTGGCATCATCCATGGCAGCGTTGAACCGCCAAAGGTTTGTTACTGCATCAACCCAACCGTATGGGAGGAGGTTAAAGCAGCATTTGGAGGCTTGCTGGAGCAATATTGCAAAGATGGCTGCTGCTAACTCCCAATGACATAAGCTACTGAAAATCAAATATTAACCACTATTTTTTTATCAAAATTCATCGTAAAATACCGATCATTATGAAAAGGTTTCATGTCCACCTTCGGGTCAAAGATTTAACGGAAAGCATCCGTTTTTACCAAGCCCTTTTCCATGTTGAGCCATCAATTATCAAAGGGGATTATGCCAAATGGATGCTCGATGACCCACAATTGAACTTCGCCATTTCCACGGGTGAAGGCGAAGCGGGTATCCGTCATTTGGGCTTACAGGCCGATAGTGCGGAAGGTTTGAAGGAAATTTACCAAAACCTGCAAAATGCAGATGGTGCTATCCTCGAAGAGGGCCATACGACCTGCTGCTATGCCAAGAGCGAAAAATCTTGGATCACCGATCCGCAAGGGGTGGAATGGGAAGCTTTTTATACCCACGGGGAAGCTACTGTTTATGGGGAAGGCATCCATGAAAGGCCATCACCCGAGCAAATGGAAAACTGGAAAGGGAATGAAAATGTGGTGTCCTCCAAAAGCAGTTTTACGCTTCTGGACTTGCCCGTTGCAAAGAGCAAATGTTGTTAACCGCTGGTTCGAATGGTTAACAGGTTTGCGAATCTAACAGCAATCAAATTTGATAACCCTTCAGCCAATTAAATCTATTTGTGCTATGACAATTTCAAAGTTGCGTTTCCTCCCAGGAGGGGACGACTGCTGCGACCAAGGTTGCTGTGACCAAAGTTGTTGCTAAACTAAAAAACGATGCTCCGTAGTTGGGGCATCGCTCTTTTTCTCAAATAATTCTTACTGGTTATTTTAACGTGAGTTCTGGAATTAGACCTCGCTCCAGTGGAGCGAAATCTTTGTAGAACCCAATATTCATAGCTGATGGCCGCTCCGTCGGAGCGGTATCTTCTTCGAGATAGCGTTCCGATGGAACGCACTATTACTAATATGACATCTTTCTACAAAGATACAAGCCCTACAGGCTTGATAATCAATTGTCTAAATCCTGAACTCACGTTATTTTAACATTTTCACTCGAACAAGTGGGCCGAGAATATCCTCCCCATTGAATCATTTGACTGCTCTATCCAAAGGGATTAAAAGGGGGAACGTGGCTTTGCCACGTTCCCCCTTTTAATCCCCTGAGGGGCACCCCGAAGTAAATTCGGGGCAAGCTGTTGGAATGTTGCCAAAAGTAGGACTTTTGCTGCCCGGCAATTTATTTTACCTGCCGAAATTCAATACCCGCCGAAATACCTTCTCAAAAACCATTCAACCGACAACAGCCCCATCAGCAAAAAGAAAATCCATTTTACATTGATGAGGGAGCGGGTCCGGGTGGAAGAATAAATGACAGGTTTGATGTCTTTGGCCAGCAAGGCATTGCCCAATTCTGAAAATTGATTTTGGTAAAAAATGCTGCCCCCGTATTCTTCACTCAAATTGCGGAGCATGCCGTGATCGGCAGTTGTTTCGTAGAGTTCCAATTGAATGGGCTGAACACTGAATTGGCCACTAAAATCAAGGTTCTGGCCAGCTTGTGTCACATTGGCTTTGAAACGGTAACTGCCCACTGGCAACACGCCAGCCGAAAGGGTGTACGCATTCGCCGTGCGGTTGAAGGTAAAGGAGAATTCACGGCCCTCGGCATTGGTTATGGTCAGGCTTACATCGGGTCCGTTGATGAGTTCGTAACTTTCGTTGTACAGTTCCGCATCAAGGATGACAGGTTCATTTTCGTTGAAAATGTTTTTAGCCACGGACACCCGGAATCGGCGCTTATCCGATTTCAACGTGACATATTGGAAATTTTTCCCAATCAGTTCCTCAAAAATATCGTGGTTTTGATGTTGGAGATAATCAAAAAGGCGCCAGCGCCAAAGCCCCTCGGCAGCGAGGATGCCGATTTTCACCTCATTTTCCTCACCAAACAAGAGCAATGGGTATTTCGTATCCACCTTCCCAATCCGCTGATATAAAAGCACTTGTGCGTCGCCCCGCTCTGCATAATCCCCAAATGGAGCGATCAGCGGGTTGAAAGTCGGCAAATTATTGCGCAGGTCATCGTCGATTGTGAACAAGTTGAAGTCGTTGGCAAAAATGCCCTGGACCGGGTTCGGATTGTTGGCACTACCCTGAATGGTCAACAGAGGCTGAACTTGGTTGAAACGGGCCAAATTGGTCTGTGTCCCAACAATGAACATGTGAGGGATTTTGCGGCTTTGCAAAGTGTTCATCACCGTCGACAGATCGTTCTGGACGCTGGGCAAATTATGCAAAACGACAAAATCGAAGTCCTCGATTTTGACCTTCAGGCTATTGATATAATTGGTCGTGACCTGGTAGTTCTTGTTTTTTTCCAGCGCTTGTTTCAGCGCTGAAATATCAGGGTGTGGCGAATTGGCCAGGACCAGTAGCTTTTGGCGTGCATCCAACACGTCCACAAAAAATTCCTTTACGTTGTTGCTGGTTGTCGCCTCGCCGGGGATCGAACTCAGCGAAATGCGGTAGCGCTGCACGCCCCCTTCGTTGGCATCCAGAATAATTTCCCTGGTCGTAAAAAAATCGTTTTTATCGATATTGATCGGAATGTCCTGCAATTTTCGGGCATCGCTTCCAACAACTTTTGAAATGCTCATCGTCGTGCTGCTGCCCCCTGCATTGCGAGCCGCTACATCCACCTGCACACTGAATTTATCTCCGAGGTAAGCTATTTTATTATGGAAAACCCGCTTGAGCAACAGGTCTTTCTTTTGCACGGTATCGCCCAGGGCTATCGCATACACTGGCACATTGAGCTTCGCTCCGGCGTAAAGCGGGTTGCTGCCTTCATTGTAAATCCCATCGGTCGCCAGAACCACCGCACCCAAGTTTTGGTTGCCATAAATATCGCTGACGTCTGAAATGACTTTGGAAATATTGGACACCTTATCGGTCATTTCAAAATTGGCGCCTTCCCGCACCTCGCTACCAAAGGCATATTCCTTAACATCGAATTTCTCGCCCAACTGATCTTTAAGTCGCTGCCAATCAGTTTGATATGTTGCCAGTTCGCCCTCCTTAAAAGCCGCACCCACCGACTCCGATTGGTCTTGGGCAAGCACAATGACAGGTTTTTTGGTTTCCGTAAAAATTGATTTGAGCAACGGCTTCAACAGTAGGATGGCCAACAAGGTGACGGTCACAAATCGGAAGACACCCAATATCTTGTGCAGATTGGGGTGTTGTTCAACAAAAGTTTTGTCCTTATAATAGAGTGTCAGCGCATAAACAAGGCCCAGTGCCACACAAAGCAACAGGTACCAGGCCGGGTATTGAAAACTAAGATTTTCCATTTATTCCAGTTCGTGGTTCAGTAGGCAGGTTTCCGTCAACAGTCAGCAGTTTTGCCCAATTTTAGTTGGGATAGCGGAAAGTAGGTTGCTGGTTCTGACTGTGGTGTCATTGGCCGCCCTTATTTCTAAAGTTTGCAAAAGTCTGAAAACGTTGGGGAATTTGGGACTTTTACCTTTTTGTGAAAAAGGTAGCCCAAACTTTGCCCCTCTGCGGATGTTTAAACAAGAAAGAACGGCCTAAGATCAACCTCGTTGCTTTTTTTGCAAACTTTTTGCAACGTAGTGTTAGAATACCGTTAAAAGAAAGCTTTACAATCTACATTGGCCTAATTTCGTTGTCTGTTTTAAAATGTGTAAATGGTTGTTTGGTCAAATGGTTTTCTATCTCTTAGCCATCCAAGCCGTTCATTCTTAAAACTACTTACGCATCTAACCATAAAATTCTATGTTTAAGAAATCACTGATCGTATCCGCACTGCTCTGTTGTTTTGCTTTGCAAATGAAAGCCTCCATGATTTTAATCCCGATGGACTTAGAGCAGCGAAATCACCTCAAAGCCTATGGCATTACCTACTGGGTGCTCGAATTGAATGTAGAGGCCTGGTGGCTGCTGAATTACCGGGGCGGTAGTTTTGCGTTCCCCCACTCCAATGTTTTTGAAAAAGAATGCAAGACCCGTGGTGTGAGCTATGAGGTAATCCCCGATGCGGCCTTCAGCCGAATCGTTGATGAAATCAGCCGACCTGAAGTCAACCAAGATGTGATGAAATTGGAGAAAGCCCCAAAAATTGCGGTGTACACCCCCTCCGATGGGTTCAAAACCAGCAAAGGGGAAAGCATCCAGCCTTGGGACGACGCCGTGACGTTGGTGCTGACTTATGCCGAAATCCCTTTTGATGAAATATATGATGATGAGGTGATGGAGGACAAACTGGTCGAGTACGATTGGCTGCACTTGCACCACGAGGATTTTACTGGGCAATACGGAAAATTCTACTCCGGCTACCACTCGCAAGTTTGGTACAAAGAAAACCAAGAGCTGTCGGAAGCTATTGCCAAAAGACATGGTTTTGAAAAAGTGTCCCAGCTCAAATTGGCAGTCGTCAAAAAAATAAAAGAATACGTGATCGGGGGCGGGTTTATGTTCGCCATGTGCTCCGCTACCGACACCTACGACATTGCCCTGGCCGCCGATGGGGTCGACATTGTGGACAAATACTACGATGGTGATCCGCCAGACCCGAACGCACAGGAAAAACTTGATTTTTCTAAAACGTTTGCTTTCGAAAATTTCCATCTGGTTAAAAACCCATTGGAATATGAGCATTCCGACATAGACAACCACTACGGCCGGAATGTCAACCCCGAGCAGGACTATTTCACCCTGTTTGATTTCTCTGCCAAATGGGACCCTGTCCCCACGATGCTCACTCAATGCCACACCCGAACCGTAAAAGGTTTTATGGGCCAAGCCACGGCATTCCGTAAGGAACACGTAAAATCAAATGTCTTGGTATTAGGCGAAAACAAACCAGTGGATGAAGTTCGATACATACACAGCCCAATGGGAGAAGGTTTTTTCACTTTTTATGGCGGCCACGACCCCGAAGATTACCGCCACTATGTACAAGACCCGGATACGGATTTGAGTTTGCACCCACAGTCACCTGGTTACCGGCTCATCCTGAACAATGTCTTGTTTCCAGCAGCCAAAAAGAAAAAGAGGAAGACTTGATTTAATGGTGAGAGGTGAATGGTGAATGGTGAGAGGTGAATAAAAAAAACGAGGTCGGACTACTTAGTTCTGACCTCGTTTTTTTTTATTCCTATAGCCCCGCAAATTGAAAATTAATAATTGACGTTTTCCAAAAAACAATTCAAAGTTTGGGTTCACGTGCGGTACACGTTTGGGCGGGTAGGCCGAAAGCATACTGTTTGAGCGGAGCGAGTTTATGCTTTCTTGATTTTTTGGTTCTTTTTTATCAAGAAAAAAGAACATAACGTATTACTGTTCAATACTTTATCCTTTCTTTTTACCGATGTTAAATCGGCATTGAAATCTTGATAAAAATGCCTGTCCCAAATTCACTTCGGGGAAACAAAAATCAAGGTTTTAATCCCGAATTTACTTCGGGGGAAAACAAAAGCTCAACGCCATGCCGTCCCCGCACCCACTGTTTTCCCACACCAAACCCGCCTAAACGAGTACCTAGCAGACACCGTATTTTTTGAAGTCAAAATATTACTTTTCATTTGCTACCCTAAAGGAATAATAAATAAATTGATGGGCACTAAAATTCTTTGGTGGGCAAACTTTCATGGATTTCGTTCACTTTCATCAGCGCTGCCGAGCCATACCAAGGGTGCAGCTCCATCACCAAACTGCCAGCCTGTATGGCTGGATCGGTGGCCGTTAATTCCTGTGCTTCTTCCACCGTGGTTACATTGAAAATATAAATGCCCCGCATTTTCCCGTCATCCATAAATGGGCCAGCCAATACCAATTTTCCTTCCTCTGCCAAACGCCCGATGTTTTCCAGATGCGCCTTTTGTAATTCAGCTGCCTGTGCGGGGGTACGATCCCGGTTAGGGCCTCTTTTAAGAAAAGCCATGACATATTGTTTCATGCCATAATCATCTGCACCTAATGCAATGGCAAGCGCCGTATCCTTTCCTATTTTCTCATCATTTTGTCCAAATAAAAAAATAGGTAAAAAGGCAAAAGCTAAAAAGGTAAGGAGTCGATTAAATTTCATTTTTGTTTAGTTTTATTTTAAAAAATTTCAAATTTCGATTAATGTTTTTTGAGCTTATCAAATAAGCTCTTGAATTAAAAAAGGAATTTATTTTAATTTCCTAATTTCTAATTTCTAATTTCCCAATTTCCAATTTCTAATTTCCTAATTTCCAATTTCTCTTAATTCATTATTTCAATATTGCAGGGAAACAACAAAACCAATAACCAATATTAAATTGTAAATTAAATAAGATCTTAGGTCCACATATTCGGATGGCCGTATGCCCAATTTTTTCCAGTTATAAAAAATTAAAATCAGGCGGTCCATCATAAAAGCTACGACGGCGGCATAAGCCACTCCCCTTAGTCCGAACACGCTCCCCCACCACCAGCTTAGAGCGGCCAACACAGCCATTTCCACAAGAGCGGCAACCGTTAAAATATAGTTCTGTTGATGCCCCATCGCTACCACTTGCGGCAGTAGGATGCGGCTCGACAGCAGCAAGGTGAATATATTAAAAATGTATGCCGATTCTTTAAATTCCGAATTAAAGACAAGTGGAAAAACAAAAGGACTCACCAAAATGGAAATAATACTCAATGGATAAAGCCATCTTGACAATCGCCGGGTAGTTTCTTTTATCCGCACCATGCCCAATTTCGGATTCGCCGACACTTCCGGGAGCAGGGAAGAGGCCAACGCACCAACCATTAAAACGGCCAATGGAAATTCCCTTGCACCATACCTAAATACAGCAAATGCTGACTCTTCGGTAAATAAAGAAGTGACCACCAACCCGCTCACATATTCCGAACCTTTGCCGACCAACCCAAATAATAACAGCGGCCAAAATAACGGCAGGTATTTTTTAAAAAAAGAAAAATCAATTTGCCAGCTGCCATATTTTACAACTAAAAAAACACCCCATATATATTTGAATATTGCCCAAGCTATCAACCCCAGCATCGTTTCCCGAAGGGACATACCGCAATAAATAGGCAACACAACTACCGTTAATTGTAGACTAAAACTAATGCACCCAAATACGACGATTGCCTTGAATTTTTTCAGCAATAAATAATAATATTGGATCAAAAAAGTCGGACAATTAAATAATAAAAAAAGCGACAATAAATCCAGAAATGGCAGGTCGCCAAATGAGGTCAGGTATTGATTGATAAATGTTTTGGAAAAAAATAATAAAGCAGCTGTAAAAAATCCTAAAATAGAAAATAGCAAGTAAACATTAAAAATGGAGCGGGCCTGCATCGGCTTGTCCATTTTTGGAAATAATTGCAACAACGTATTTTGTCCGCCGACGATCCAAAAAAAACAATAGAGACTGGCGACAAACAATAAAGCTTCATAAATGGAAATCTGTCCGGTGGGCAATCCGCTTTTAACGAGCAAAATTCCAATTAAAATCGCAGTGCCGAATTGCAGCACTTGAAATATTTGCAAGCTATTTATGCTGCCAATTTTTTTATTGAAAAACGGCATTTAAAGTTCTTCTTCTCTTTCCTCAAATTTCACCCCATACTCCTCCAGTTCGGCCAAAACTGGCAGGTATGCTTCTTTAGAAACCGGAATCTGAACGCCCCGCTCGGTGATTTTTCCGGTCATGACCAATTTAGCAAAAATGCCCATCGGGAGGCCAATGGTTTTAGCCATGGCTGTATCCTCGGCATCGGTTCCATGGAGGACCATCGTGGAATAGCGGCGTTTTTTCTTGCCTTTCAACTTGTAATCAATTTCGTGTTGCATCACGATAAAATCTTTGTCCTTCGGTTCGAGTTTCCATTTTTTCAGCAACAGGTCTTCCAGAATGAGGGCGGGGGTCGCATCCGCCAATCCGATCTTCTTTTTACTGAAGAGCCCAAGCCAATCCAGTTTTTTCATGACGGGAGAGAATGGGCGCTCACCGAGCAGGTCAGCGATGCGGTCTTTTACCGAAACCCCTGCTTTTTTCTCCGCGCTCAAATAAGCCTCCATCAACTCATGGTAAGTAATTTTATCAGAATCCATGATGGGGTAAGTGCCATCCGTCAGCCCTATTTTCACGAGAGCATCCCAGGCATCGCAGAAGCCTTGATAACGAATCGTCCCCCGGTAAATAGATGGGATGTCTCCCAACCCATAACTTTCCCTGTATAATAACGATTCCCGGTTGGCATATACCTCAAATGGTTCATCGAACCCTGGAATTTCAATCAGCCGGTACTCTTTGAACACACGGTTGTAAGGGATGTATTTAAACTTGCCGTCCTCCAAATATTGGGCAGTCCCCTGCCCTGCCTTCACCACATTGCGGGGGTTCCAGGTAAATTTGTACCGCCAGGGGTTTTTCTTCAAATTTTGCAAAGCTACCAGCCCACCCGCATTCGAGCTGAATGACATAATCTTGCCACCCATATCTTTTATTTCATCAATGACTTTCATCGCCGACATGTGATCAAGACCGGGGTCGAGGCCAAGTTCGCCCATGAAAAGGAGCTCTTTGTTGCGAAAATCATCACTCAATTTATAAATGTCCTTCGAGACGTAAGAAGCAGTGACCAAGTGTTTGTTCAACTTAATGCAATCCGTAGCTACATCGATGTGCAAATGGGCAGGCAACAAAGAAATGACCATATCGGCCCGGTTGATCAAGTCACGGCGGTCGTTTATTTTCAAAACATCCAGCCAAACGCCTCGGCCATTCGGATGGCCTGCCACTTTTTGCGCAGCAACTTGAGGGTCGGCATCGGCCACTATGACATGCCAGTTGTATTGTTTGGCCTGCGCCAACATATAGCGTATCAGGGAAGTCGAAGAACGGCCAGCACCAAGGATAAGGATGTTATTCATTGAAATGAGGATTTTTAGCTAAAAGGGTTTTTGATTTAAAAATTTCGATGACCTGTTTTAGGCCGATCTCAACCGCATTTACGGCGAATATAGCGATTCACGATTGAAACGTCAGCCTTGTCAAAATAAATAATATTGACAACCATTTGATTTCGCTAATTCACTGATAACCAATTTGGTAAGAAAATTGGCTAAATGACAGGCCAAGCAAATTTGATATGGCAACGATACTCGTATTTTTGTAAAAATTCCAAACGCATGAGACCAGTAGAAATTAAAACGAGCTTTTCGGTTTACACTTCTGAAACAGAATTGCCCGAAGCTGACCAAAAGCTGCTCCAAACGGCCAAGAGCGTTTTGGGCGACGCCTACGCACCGTACTCCAAATTCCATGTGGCCGCAGCTGTGCTCCTGGCCAATGGGGACGTTGTCACCAGTACCAATTACGAAAACGCCTCTTATCCGATCTGTGTTTGTGCCGAGCATTCTGCCCTCATTGCTGCCTCCAATCGCTTTCCTAATATCCCTCCAATAGCAGTCGCCATTACGGTGAAAACCGCCCGTAAAAAAATTGATCGGCCTGCGCTGCCTTGTGGGAGTTGCCGTCAGGTTATTTGTGAAACGGAATATAAAAACAACCAAACCATCCGGGTCATTTTGCAGGGGGAAACTGGGGAGGTTTTTGTTTTTGAAAATGGAAAGGCAATGCTGCCACTGGCGTTTGATGGGTCGTATTTATAAAAATTAGCAATCTCAAATCATACATCTGATTAACGTGAGGTATGGATCAGACCCCACCCTATCAAACTGGTAATCAGATTATTACATTTTTCGACGGCGGTGGCAGCTTCGCTGCGCCGTCGAAAAAATTCAGGTGGAAGAAAATCGGCAAAGCCGATTTTCTTCCACCTGAAACTCCTTTGGCAAGGCAGGAATGGCGAAAGCCAATCCTGCCTTGCCATTAAATCCTCACGTTTGATTACTGATTGCTCCTAAACACCGATAAAAAAGGCCATAAAAAAAAATGACCCCGAAGTGAATTCGGGGTCATTTTTTTTAACCCTAATTTCTTGTTTTTGAATTCTTTGAAAAGATCAAAGGACCCAAACAGGTCAATCAAAATTTTATTTTAGGCTCCGGTTATGCGTAGGTTGAGGAGCTGGCCGGGCATTTTTTACCGCCACACTTTTGGTTGCAATTGGCTGAACCAACAAGCGGCGTTTATCGATCAGTTCACCAGTAACGACGCAGATACCATAAGATTTATTCTGAATCCTTACCAGGGCATTCTCCAAATCTTGGATCAATTTCCGCTGGCGGATGGCCATATCATTAAGAAACTCCATGTCGTTATTGGTGTTGCTGTCATCCATCCAGTCGCCACCGTGGTCATCACCGCTGTTGGCAGTTATTTCAAAGATTTGCTCCTCGTAATATTTCAGTTCTTCCTGGGCTTTTTCCAGTTTTTTTTCGATGATTGTTTGAAACTCTTGCAAGTCGGCGTCAGAATACCGATTGATTTGATTGCTATTATTATCTGTCATAATTTTTTCGTTTTTGGTTAATAAAAAATAGGGTCGAAAGAATAATTAAGAATAAATGATCCGGTCCGATTTACCTTTTTATTTAGCTGAGGCCATTTCTACAAAAACTTGGCCGTGATCAGTTTTAAAAGGCATTCCACATTTACACCTAAGGGCTACGAAAGTTTTAATTCTTTTGGAAAAAAGCAAGTCCAACAAGATGATTTTTACCGCTTCCGTAAATTTCACCAAACGACATTCCGCCCCTACTTTTCACAATTGGCTGCGAAAAAAGCAAAATTTTATTTGTTTTCCAACTAAATGGTTGACAAAGAAACCAAAAAATCACCAATAGAAGGCATGAAACTTCAGACCGCTACGGGAATTTAACTCCATCGCCGGGGAAGGGATTTTGATCCAATTGACAAATCCGAGTGCAAATTTGACCCATTTGTGGCGGCTGGGGATGCGGCTCAAATCAATATCCGGCGCCAAATAAAATTGGTAATAGCGGGGATATTCCTGCTCCGATAAGGCAAACTGGCCACCATCGTCGTTGCTCCATTGATTGGAGAAACCTCCATAAATATTGCTCGCCCCCAAGCCAAAAGCAGCGTTGAGCCAGGCGGGAAATTTCCCATTTTTCTTACTGGTAAATGCCTTGATATTGAAAGAAGCCCAAATCGTCATGGCATTATAATCTTTTAAAAACACCTCAGACGGGCTGCTTCCATACAACTCGTCGGCCCGCTGCCGCAAAGTAGTTTGGTGGCCACCATCTATCGAAAACACTGGCGACCGAGGATAGTCGGGTTGGGTACTGGAGACTTTCATCAAAATCCGTTGTTCTTGCCAGAGCATTTCTTGCGCAGCAAACAAAGACGCCCCCAAGGTATTGAAGGCAATGTCGCCCACAGAAAAACCCCATTCCTCGGAAAAACCATCCATGATTTCAATGGTCGCTTGAATACCCGTGGCCACCCCTACCCCCGTCCACATTGCTTTTCGGCGGTCCATGCCCGTCCATAATGCCCCTTTAAAAGCATATTTGCTCTGCACATAAGCAGCATGGAAATGCCCGGCTTTGTCCATGCCCTTCCATTCTTTCAAGTCGTTGAAGGTATGAAAACCGGTCAGCGGATAATCCTTGTACCAGGCGTCCCACATCGCATAAGAGGCCGCTGCATAAAACCCAAACCCCGCTCCAGCACTGACCCAAAAACGCTTTTTATCAAAATGCGTCGCCTGTTCGAGGGAAAGGAATTTAACGGTAGCAGGTGTTTCCCCCATGCTATCAGTTGGCCATGCCTGAGCAGATGCAAAGAGGCTGTACAAACAAAAACAGGTACACAAAATAATAAATCGGTAAGGTGGCATAAGTGAATTTTTCGAAAAAGAAACCAGTGCGGTCCGCATTGACCGTGGCAAAGGTCGCAGAAGTTTTGGGTATGGTCGTCTTTTAATTGAGAGCTTTTATCAGCTGCGATAAACTTTACGTCCCGAAATTCATTAGCTTTACGACATTGGCTTTTCAATTTTAAAAAAATAAAACAAGAAATGAATAAGAAATTTGGACCAACCATCGCCCTTGCCGTAGTCGGCTTTTTCCTTTTTATGATCCTGACCAGCTCCACTTTCCTCACCATCGATGCCGGTGAACGAGGGGTCATTTTCCGCCCATTTTCAACAGGTTTGGATAAAGAAAATATCTACCAACCCGGTTTCCATGTGGTTGCCCCATGGAATACGATGTACGTTTACGACGTGCGGGAAAAGCAACTCGAAGAAGAGATGGAAGTGCTTTCCAGCAACGGGCTAAACATCCGGGTGGATGTGACTGTCCGGGTTCACCCCATGTACAATAGAATCGGAGAACTACACGAAAATTTTGGAAAAGAATATTTGAATTCCACAGTGCGCCCAGAAGTCAGGTCAGCCGTGAGAAAAGTGATTGGCCGCTTTCAGCCAGAAGAATTGTATTCCTCCAAAAGGGAAGAAGTGCAAGCGATGATCACGGAAGATATTGAAGCTAATTTGACTAAAAATTACGTTGACCTCACCGCTACCCTCATCCGGGACATCGCCCTGCCTGACCGTGTAGTCACAGCCATTGAGGAAAAAATACAGGCCGAACAAGGTGCTTTGAAATATGAATATATTCTGCAACAGGAAAAGAAAGAGGCCGAGCGTAGGATCATCGAAGCGGAAGGGAAAGCCGAATCCAACCGCATCCTCAATGCCAGTTTAACAACCAATATCCTCAAAGACAAAGGCATCGAAGCCACCATGAAATTATCCGAATCCCCCAATTCCAAAACGGTTATCATCGGTAGTGGGGAAGGTGGCTTGCCGCTGATTTTGGGAGGGAATTGATGAAAAATGCAGAATGAAAAATGAAAAATGCAGAATGGGGACTTGTCCATTCTGCATTTTTCATTCGGGACTCTGCACTCGGCTCTCAGCGTTCTGCACTCTATTACTCCACCTTTACCAGTTTCCCACTGTCCAGCAGCACCCTTCCCGAAGCGGGTTCGGGACTTGCGCCTTCCCATATTTCATAAAAATAAATGCCAGCTGGCTGCCCGTCCAACCGCACCGTGTTCCAGCCCGTCTGCACCGACTGCACCTTTTGGCGTTGGCCGACTGCATCGTACAATACTATTTTGGCATCCCGTGGCAGATAGTCGTTGAAGGTGATGTTCACCCCTTCCCGGCAGGGGTTGGGGAAGACTGTGATGGTCACCTGCTCCGCTTCCTCGGCGGTGGAGACCGTGCCGAGCGAAAGGGTGCGGCAGAAGGTATGTTCACCGTTCACATTGCTGACCGTGAGGCAGACCTCGTAGGTGCCGGCCTGCGGGAAAATATGAACGGGGCTGGTGTCCTGCGAGGTGGTATTGTCGCCAAAGTACCAAGACCACTCGGCTGGCTCGTAATAGCTCAGGTC
The DNA here is from genome assembly GCA_041392505.1 of Saprospiraceae bacterium. Lineage (GTDB taxonomy): Bacteria > Bacteroidota > Bacteroidia > Chitinophagales > Saprospiraceae > UBA6168. Next base: position 125,267 of record JAWKLX010000019.1, read on the forward strand.
AGTAAACTCTACCTGCAAAAAATCCAGTGTGTCCTGCTCGTACCGAAACTTGGCGATGGGCATATTGTCGAGGCCGAGGGTGTCGCAGGGAGAGCCGTCGAAGGGGCCGAGGCGGTAGTTGGGGAAATGGGGCATGGTGAAGGCGTTGTAGGTGGGCAACAACATCCCGTGCTGGCGTACTTCGCAGGCCAGCCCTTTTTTGTTGGGGTACTGGATCATGTGCAGCATGCGGACGCCGTTCGTGGCATTGATGTACACCCGACCGTCCGGGCCGAGCTGGGAGAGGAAGAAAGTCGTCGGAAAGGGGTAGTAAAAGCCGTCCCAAACGGCCACAGTCACCCTTGATGCGGCCACGTTGTCCGCCCAAAGGTCGAACTGGTACACCTCGTCCGTGGACATGATGTACAGGAAACGGGAATTGGGCGAGATCGAAAGCCCGCCCCCGAGGGAGGTATTGGGCAGGGGGACGAAGACTGGGTTGGAGAAAGTACCGCTGCAACGGTCAAAATCATAGATATAGGCACCGTTGGTGACATAGTACCTGGCCATCTTTGAACCGTCCGGGCTGAAAACAAAATAACTCCCAGCATAAAGAAAGGGAAAGGCAGGGGGCAGTTCAAACCATTCAGTGGATACGACACCCTTGTCCGTCAACAGCATTTTGTAATAGCTGTTTTTGGTTTTTTCATTGCAGAATACCCACCAGTCCCTGCCATTGGCATGTTTGGTTGCCGAAACAACTTCTATAGAGACACTGTCAAGAAGGGGGACGTTTTTTGACACAACCAGGCCCCCGTTGCTATCATTTAAGGTGAGCGTGGTCTGGTGCAATGTCCTCCCGGTGATCACGACCACGTCATCATCATCAATGCTGATATGGACCAACAATAAGCTGTCTTTGTGGCCCGGCATCGGGAGAAAAAATTCCGAATTGGGGACTCTGTACCCTGCATTACCATTACTGATGGCATAAGGGCCCGTGTTGAGGTTGTTGCCGTTTGGCACAATTTCGTGGTCGCTGTTCAATATCTGGCTGCCGTTTGTATAGTAGACCATTGTACCTGAAGTATCACAATAGCTGGCAACGGTTGCATCGATATAGGGGTTTCTGTCCTCCCGGTAAACAAGCGGCGGTTCTTCATTGAAGTCAATGACCGTGCGGCCAAAGGTGGTGTCACTGTTGAAAGAGGCATAACCCATGGGCCAATAGTAGTCGTGGTTCTGGGAAGAGAGCCTACTGATCGTCAGGAGAAAGCAAATTAGAAAAAGGTTTTTCATTAGAAGGGATTTGATATTTGGGCAATTTAGGGGAAACTGAAAACATTGAAGGTAAAGCTCGCTAACAACATGCCTAAAAAAAAATCCACCCGACCAAGCCGGGTGGATTTTTAGTTTTTAGAAAAACTATCAAAAAACGCTTCTTACAGCTTCACCACTCGCATCGCTTTCCCCACTTTCCCATCCACCACCAAGCGGACGAAATAAACACCACTTTGGGAAAGTTCTTGGCCCATTGTCAAGGTGCCATTGGTGGCTGTGATCTGGGTAGTCGATAATTGTTGGCCGAGGAGGTTGAAGATGGCCACTTCTGCTTCGTCAAATTCGCCTTTCATTTCATATCCCAGCACAAATTCGCTGCTGAACGGATTAGGTGCAATCGACAGTTGGAACGCCGAAGCACCCAAATAATCGGCAGCAGTTGCCGAAGTGACGATGATGGTCTGCGTCAAAGCGATGGTGCCGCAATCATTCTGTACAATCAGGGTCACATCATACTCGCCCGTGGCGGAGTAGGTATGAAATGGATTGGTTTCCGTGCTGGTGTTGCCGTCGCCGAAGTCCCAAGCATAGGAGTTGGCATTGGTGGCAGCATTCGAGAAAGTGACTTCTGGGCCGTTGATGGAGAAATCAAAGTCAACCGTCGGGGCAAGGCCGACGGTGATGAGTTGTGATTCCTGCACGGTACTCGTGCCAACAGAATTGGTCACGACCAATTCCACACTGTACACACCTGGACTGTTGTAGGTAACGGTCGGGTTTTGCTCCGTGGAAATCGCTGGGTCGCCACCGAGAAAGGTCCAAGCCCAAGCATCGGGGTTGCCTGCTGATTGATCCGTAAATTCTACGATAAAAGGCGCACAACCATCCGTCTCACTGGCGCTGAAACTGGCATTGGGGCTGTCATCATCCTCTACCAAGAAAGCATCCACAGCAGCCTCTACCAAGTTACCAGAGTTTTGTAAATCACTGGTTTCAAAAATGACCCGCATGTTGTCGGTCACGGCGATATAGTCAGCTAAAACCCAAGAGCTTTGCGGGCGCCAAGCAGACTGGGAAGTGGTGATTGTTTCCAAAACTACGACCTCTGTGCCGTTGCTGATCCGAACCTCTAAGGCATCGTTGGGTGCGTTGTTTCCACTGGCATTATAAAACCAAGTGTAATAACTTAAAACCGGATTACTGTAACCCGACAAGTCCATGACTGGAGAGGTTAGGGTCACAACACCGTTGTCCACATCATCATCGCCGACACCGCCCCCGGCGTTGCCAGTCACGTAGCATTGGTCGCCAAAGTCCGTCTGGATGTCCAGTTCTGGGTTCGACTGGGCAGGCCCAGAATAAGTGCCGATTGGTTCGCCCCTTTCCCAAAGTCCCGATGAGGCAGTAGCGGAAGTTTCCCAACCCAAGTCAACGGCAAAGTCGTCCTGATAGCCTTGTGAAAGCTCAATTGTCAAACTCCCTGTTTGATCGTTTACCTCAAAATTGTCGATGACTTCCAACTGGTAGCCCCAACCTCCTGCATACAGGGTATAAGTTCCTAGAGATACGTTGCTCAGGGTGAAATTGCCACTGGCATCAGAATAAAAAGTAAAGTCTTGGTCGCCATCCAAAAAGATCAGCGCACCGGGTGCAGGCGATCCATCGGTTTGCATAATGGTTTCACCAGCGATGTTGAAATTGGCAAACGGTTCAAGCTCAACGTTTAGCATGGTCAACACGCCATTGTCCAAGTCAACAGAAACTGTTTTTGGATAATAGCCTGTAGCTGTAAAAACTACATCGAAAGTGCCGGGCGTAGCCTGTCCTGTCTTGTATTCCCCAATGAGGTCAGACGTTGCAAAATTGGCCTGCGTACTACTGATCGTCACCTCCGCACCAAAAATCGCAGCACCTGTCTGCTTATTGGTCACCTTCCCTTCGAGCCAACAAGCCCGGACATAATCAACTCCACAGACATACAGACCGGTCCCAATATCCGACAACAACACCAGACCAGATGGCAGAAACGGATAAGCTCCCCAGACTCCATCAAAGCCAGTGCTGTTAGGAAGGAAGGTATCCCAATTCCCGACTTCGATGATGTTTTCGGGCCTGGATGCATCAGCAATGATCCCGCCGTCGGTATAGTAAGAAATGATGAGCCAGTCTTCCCAGACATGGACATTGTGGGGGATGACCCCATCGCCCAATGTTTTGACGGGCTTGAACTGATCCAATTCAACAATGTCGTTCAAATCGGAAATATCATAAGCGGCCACAGGTGCATTGCCTTTTTCATCGGTGGTAAAAACAACATCCCCGGCATCGTTCAACCAAGCGTTGTGGGTGAAGTTGAAAGGTGTTTGTTGGGTAGCCAGCAACGTGATGTTCTGTTTATCGGAAACGTCATAAATGCCCAGATTCCCTTCGTAAATTTCAGAGGCGTACAACTTGTTGTCGCGGGCGTAATAGTCGTGGGAATAAGGAGTCACTTCGGAATAGATCACGGTCGGTTTTCCGGGAGTGGTGAAACAATCCAATATCGTCAGCATTTCCCCGCCGTTGAGGTTGCAGCCAGCCAGGTAGCAATAGCCAAATTCATCAATATAAAGGTTGTGGCAATCCGTCAGGCTGCCCCAGCCGGGGATGTCGAAAATAATATACTCGTAAGTGATGTTATCGGGAGCGCCCGACATATCAACGACGAGCAGCCCGCCCCCCGTTTCGTTGGTAACGTAAGCGTGGTTGCCCCAGGTTTTGATGTCCCGCCAAGTGGAATTGGGTCCATCAATTTTTATGACCTCTTTTACATCCGTTGGGTCGCTCAGGTCAACAACGGACAAGCCGTTTCGGAGGCCCACCAGTGCATATTCTGTGCTATCGACGGGGTCGAACCAAGCCCATATATCATTGGCATCGACGCCATAATTTACCTGATCCAACAGGGTCATGTTCAATTGGGAAATGGCCGGGATGGATAGACAGGCCAGCAAACAGGCGATTACAGTTTTTTTCATATTTGGAACTAGTTTGTTCAGATTTAAAAAGGTAGTTAATAAATTTTCCGAAGCTGATTTCATCAGGAAATTGGAATATTCTTCTTAGGATTTCGAGGTGTTTTTTAAGCAGGCGGCAAAGATAGAAGAATTGACCAGACTGCCCAGAAGTGGTAATGATTTTTGAATCGAAGGAGACAACTGCACCGCAGAAAACATGCCTTTTCGTACAATAGAAGACTTGATTGAAGAATTGTTCGTGCAGGATTGAACGCAGATAGAATTGTTTCCCGCAGTGTTCGCAGCGTTTGCGCGGAGTCTCGCAAGAGTATCCCCATGGTGAACTCTGCGGGACTCCGCGTTAAACGCTGCGAACACTGCGGGAAACTACATCAAAACTTGACCACCTTTTCGACCCTCGCCACTTGGCCATCCACCATCACTTGCAGAAAATAAGTGCCCGCAGGATAGCTACCATCCAGCCGAACTGTCCCCGTTTTTTCTTTTAGGGAAATATGCTCCAAGCGCTGACCAAGCAGGTTGAGCAGCGTCAGTTCCATTTTATCAAAATTATTTTCAACAGCATATTTTACCCAAAACTCATGGTGAAATGGGTTGGGAAAGACTTGCATTGTCAGCACATTTTTTTCAGTGAAGGTCGACGAGGCGTTACTGTCCGTCACCAAAAAATTATCGAGTGCCGCCTCAATCACATTGGGCGTTTCAGGCAAGTCACCGATGGTTAAAAAGACCTGCATTTCATCCGTGATTTCAATAAAAGAGGCGAGGTTAAAAGCAGGGATTTGTTGCCACTCCTGCAGGCGGCGGTCTCTGTCATATTCTTCCAACATGACCGTTTCTGCACCATTGGTTACCCAAACACGCAGGGTATCGTTGGGCAGATTGTTGGACCCGACGGTGTACCACCACACATCATAGGACAAAACCGGACTGCTGTAATTGGAAGCCAGCGCCATGACGGGCGATGTGAGGATCGTCGTGCCGTTGTCCACCTGGTCGTTGAAAAGGTCGTTGAGCGGAAAATTCCCGGTCACATAACAACGGTCGCCTATGTCCCACGGCGAATCGGAAAAAGGGTTGTAGTAAGTCGTTTCCCCTGCCGGGCTGGTGTAGCTCGTTGGGAAGGGGATACTCCGCTCCCAGACGCCACTCGTCGCATCGCCACTAACCTGCCAACCGAGGTCGTTGTTGAAATTATCCGCATAGCCGCGAGCCAGTTCAAAGTACCAATCGTCGTCCTGCTTGACTGGTTGATGGAGTTGGGTCAGGTTGCGGTAGCCCCATTTCCCAACATAAATATGGTAGGTACCTTGCAGCACACTGGGCAAGGTAAATTCACCGTTGCCATCGGTGGAAGTTTCATAGTTAAATTCCTCATTTTCAATGAAAACCACGGCATCGGGAATGCCGGTTCCGCTCGATTCCTCCACTACCCTACCAGCGACATTGTGGGCCGGCAAAGGCACCATTTGCACATCGAGCACAGTGATGTCACCTGCGCTGATGGTCGTCAAAATGGTTTGGTCGAAATAGCCCGTTGCCCGGACATTCACATTGAAAGTACCGGGCGTACCCAATCCCGTTTTATAATTTCCGCCCAGGTTGGTGACCTCCAGCGTTGGTGCAGAGGCTTGAATGCTCACCTCCGCGTTGGGGATGCCAATGCCCGTATTGATGTTGGTGACCTTGCCCGCCAAATAGCTCGCCCGCTTGTATTCTGGCCGCAAAATGAACAGCCCGTTTTCAATATCAGAAATGGCAATCAGACCCGAAGGGAAAAACGGGTACGCCCCCCAAGCGCCATGAAACCCTTCCGTAAAATCAACATTCGTATCGTAGTGCCCCACTTCCACCAAGTTGTCCGGCTCGTGGGCATCCACAATCACACAACCATCGGTATAATGGGAAATGACGAGGAAATCGTTCAGCACGTGAACGTTGTGGGGAATGACACCTGTACCGAGGGTGGCTGCTGGCCGAAATTCATCCAAGAAGAGAATGTCGTTCGGGTCGGAAACATCGTAGGCTGCGACGGGTGCGTTGGCTTTTTCATCCGTTGTAAACAATGTATTACCGTCGTCGGACAGCCATACATTATGCGTAAAATGGTAGGGCGTTTCCTGCACCGCCAATTGCACTGGGTTGGATTTGTCGGAAACATCGTAGATGCCAAATTGCCCCTCGTTGATTTCGGAAGTATAGAGCAGATCGTTGCGCACATAATTATCATGGGAGTAGGTGTCCTTGCCCTTGCCCACAAATTCCGGGTTCATCGGGTCATTGTTCAGGTCGAAAATGAGCACGCCGCCGGAGTTGATGTCGCAGCCCGTCAGATAAGCAAACCCATTTTCATCCACCCAAACATTATGGCAGGTGTAGAGGGTGTCCATGCCCAAGGTATCGTTCTCAAAAGTGAACAGGATCTCATTCAACTCCACACTGTTCGGCAGCCCCGACATGTCGATGGCCCACAGCCCATTTCTGCTGCCCGCCTGATCGGCCACGATGTAGGCGTAATGACCGAAGGTCCGCAAGTCCCTCCAACGCGATTCATCCCCATCCAAACGGACAACTTCCACCGGATTTTCCGGGTCGGCCAAGCTAACAAAGGAGACGCCGTGCAGCAGCCCGATCATTGCGTATTCAGTGCCGTCGGGAGCGGTGTACCCCCAAACGTCGTTGGCCCGTTCGCCATAGTAGAGCTGCGAAACCAACTCGACGTTGAGCTGGGCGTGGGTTATTTGGAGGGAGGTAAAAAGGGATAGGAGTAGCAGTATTTTTTTCATTAAAAATATTTTACGCATGGTTAAATTATAAATGAATGCCTTGCAGGACTCTGTGTGTCCTCTGTGTCTCTTTGTAGAATAGCTTGTATTATTCCACAAAGAGGCACAGAGGGCGCACAGAGAGGACACACAGAGTTACACGAAGTTGATAATCTAATTTTTGCTTCGCAAAATAAACGTTTTCAAAATTGGAATGGATCATGAAAAGGAGGTAAGAATGGCTAATTGTCAGCGGGTGTCAAAGTTATACTTCTTAAACTTCCGTTAATCTGTCAAAAATCATTTACCTCCTATCGAAATCCGTTTATTTTCGTGGTCAAAATCAAGTGATATGAAAACCTACAGCCCATTTTTATTGCTCCTTATTTTTTTCCTACCAATTACTGCCAAATCCCAAATAATCGAAGGTATGGAAAGCGGCGTCAGCGGCTCTGGCACTGCCGAGATCAGTGGCAATTCTGATTTCGACGATTGGTTTTTCCTCGTGGATTTCCTGATCGATTTCGGTTTTGCGGGTGGCTATGGGTTGTTTTTTGGTTTTCACCATGAGCTGCGACCCAACGAGCGGTCGTTCAATGAATACCCGTATGCCGATGGCTACAATGGGTTGTTTTTGCCTGAATTGGAAGAAGGTCGCCAAGGCCGTTTGCAGCTGCTCGGACATTTCCAAAACAATGAAGACAACTTGTACGGCGCCTATTTTCAGGCCAAATTTTACCCCGACCGTTTTTGGATCATCGACGCCAACCGCTTGGAACTCTTCGAAACCTTTGATGAAAAAGAAGGGATCGACCGCCTCTCCATGACCAATTTCAACGTCCAGTTCAACCGCATCCATCATCCCAAATTCAACTTGTTTTGGGGGGCAGGTCTGATGTTGTTGGATGGCGATGTGACCTATGGAAGCCCCTCCCTTTCCGGCGGATTCACTTGGTATTTTAAAAAACCATTAAGCCTACACTTGGAATCGCAGATTGGCTGGCCAAATGCTTCCTATGCCCGCCAACACCAAGCCCGGATGCAGGTTCACCTCGACCGGTTTATGATCTACGCTGGCTACCAAGGGACGAAAATTGGAGGAGTCAGTGTAGCGAACTGGGCCATGGGGACAGGGGTTTGGTTTTAGACATATAAAGTGGGTAGGTCTTCACCCTACCTTTTGATAAGCCACCCTTTCAGGGCTTTTTGATTCAACCAACCCTGAAAGGGCGGTGAAATTTGCGCAAGTTATAAGCCTTCTATTTTAAGAATAAAATTGCTCAAATATCAATCTCCACAAGATTTGTCTCAGAGCCTATTTCAATACCCTATTTTTTCTGATTTTTTCTTTACCCACGAAAAAAATTGTGGAATGCTACTTGACTAGAGCAAATGGTTATTGCCAGTTTTTTTATCTTGCGCCCATTGCCTGTCAGGTTTGAAATTTCAAACCACATCCACATGAAAAAATCAGTACGCACAGCTATCGCTTTTCTCGTTTTCGTTTCCTTACAACTCACTTTGTTGGGACAAAATCCTACTACTTTTCAATGCGCCTCTGACGAGGTCATGCAGTCCCGCCCAGAACTCTTGGAACGGCAACAAGCATTGGAAAAAGCCATTTTACAGAGACATAAAAATGGGAGTCTGGAAAAATCCGGCACCCCGCCATATACCCTGCCAGTCGTCGTCCACATCATCCACGACAACGGGGTTGGGGACATCCCCGACGCACAAGTTTTCAATGCCATCGAACAATTAAACCAAGCCTTTGCCCACCAAGGGTATTATGCCGATCAGGGTGCAGGCTATGACACACAAATCCAATTTTGTCTGGCCAAACGTGACCCCGATGGCAATGCCACCAACGGCATTACCCGCACCTCTTCGGCCCTCACCAATCTGGATAAGGATTTTGAGGATCAGGAATTGAAAGATTTAAGTCGTTGGAATCCAAACGATTGCATTAATGTCTGGGTGGTCAATGCGATCAATAGCACTTCTTCTGGGCCGGGCGTAGCTGGGTATGCCTATTTAGCATCGGCACACGGGCAACCCTTCGACGGGATCGTTTGCGAAGCGGCCTATTTTGGGACAAGCCCCAAAAATAACGTTGTGCTGATACATGAGATGGGCCACTTCCTCAACCTTTACCACACCTTTCAGGGCGGTTGCAAAAATGATGATTGCCTAACCGATGGCGACCGGGTTTGCGACACCCCGCCCGATCAGGTGACCTTTTCGGCTTGCGGCTTCAACTCCTGCGAAACTGACGTCGACGATGCCTCGGCCAACAACCCGTTCACATCCGATATGGCCGATATGACAGAGAACTACATGGACTATTCGCCTTTTGAGTGTTACCATGCTTTTACAGCGGGACAGGCGGAGAGGATGTACGAAGCTATCGAATTTGCCCGGAGTAGTCTGCTTGAATCGGATAGGTGCAAATCCCCATGTGACGATGTTTTGATGGCAGATTTTTCAGCATCGGCGACCTCTATTATGTCTGGTAGCTCCGTTGATTTCCAAAACCTTAGCATGGGAGGAACTGCTTTCGAGTGGCGAGTAAACGGGGATCTGTTTTCCACTGATGCGGATGCCTCCTTTACCTTTTTAGGGAGCGGGATATTTGAAATAACCCTTGTAGCCCTGAATGACGATCCTAATTGTTCCAGCGAATCATCGGTTTTCATTCAGGTCATTTGTGGCGTAGAGGCTGGGTTTGCTGTGAATGATGGGGAGCTGGAAGTTGGTGAGACCTTAGTTTGTACCAACACATCAACAGGTGCCATTAATTATCAATGGTTGATTAATGGTGTGCCTGTCGGGACGGATGCCAACCTGAATTATATTTTTAGCAATGTGGGTGACTACACTATTACCTTGGAGGCATACGGCCCTTTCTGCACAGATTATTATAGTAAAAATGTAAGCGTATCGTCGGGGGTTATCTGTCAGGACTCCGTCACCGGGGTCTTTTATCAATTGACTAATAATCAATTAAGCTATCTGAGTTATGGCGATATGCTGCCTAATGGGGATTTATACCTCAATGCTTATTTCCCGTCGGAGGCAGGTATGATTATTAAAACAGATGCCATGGGCAACCTGATATGGCAAAAGAAAATAGCCATCCCTTCCAACGGCCTTGAATTATTCGCTACCAATGATGGGGGGTGTGTAGCGAGATACGGGGAAAATAATTTAACAGAAACACACATCCTGAAAACAGATGCCGACGGGAATGCCCTCTGGGTACGCAAAACAGGTCCCAACTTTACCCTAAGGCCATTTGGCAATGGGGCGCTTGTTTTCCATGAATCTATTAATCCGCCTGTTTTTGAAACAATTGGTTTGGGCGGCAGTGGCAATGTCCGGTGGAACAATAAATATTCCATGGGAGGAGGCATTAAGATTATGGACGCCCGCCCCACTTACGATGGAGGAGGGTTTTGGCTGGTAGGCCACGGGAGTTTTGATCAGGAAGGGGCGTTGATAATGAAAATGGATACTTTAGGCAACCTGCTGTTTGCAAAAAGGTTCCATAAAACTATAGGCAACCATTTGGAATTCAGGCACGTAGCCGCTACCCCTGACAATGGTTTCATAGCAGTAGGAAGAGAAACCTATTCAAATTCTTTGGACAATGATTTCCTGATCCTAAAAGGAGATGCCAATGGTGAACAACAATGGAACAAAAAGATAGGAATGGATGCTCAAGGAAACATTCAAGAATCTGCTTATCAATTGTTCGTTAAGCCAAATGGTGGATACATTGGGCAATATACGATATTGGGCCAGGAGGCGTTTTGGTATTCTTTTTCAGAATCAGGGGTATTGGAGTACATGAATCAATTGAGGTGGGAGGATGGCAGCTTAGTCCCTTTTGGCTTTGATGTAAAGAATGGGAAGATTTTTTTCAACAGCCAGTCTAACATCAATACTTATTCCATCACCGTGTCCGAGTTTGACCCAGTAACGGGTCCTCTTGTGGGGTGTTTCGGAGTGTTGGATCACAATGCATCCACGGTTACAACTTCCCTACTTCAAACAGATATTTCTTTTAGCCTTAGTTCTCCCACCAATGCAGTGGCAAATGTGTCGTACACAGAACTACCAGCCGACCACGAAATACTCAAAGTACCATTTTGTGTGGAACAGGTTGATTGCCTAGAGGCTTGTGACAACTCCCTCGACGACGACGACGACGGCTTCGTGGACTGCTTTGACCCCGATTGTGTGTGTTCCAATGGCGAGGATTGCAACGGCATTTCACAAATCACCTTCCCACCCATCCAAGCAAAAGTCGGTTGGCTCACTGGCGAAAACTGGGCTAACATGACCAGTACGCCGATCGTTGCCAACCTCGATCCGCAGAATGGCCCTATCCCCGAGATTATCGTAGCGGAAGGGACTCCCGATCATCTCACTGTTCCCAATATCTCCAAAATCCTTATTTACCAAGGGGATGGCTCAAATGCTTCCTCACCCGACATTTTGGAAATACCTGAACAGGTGCGCCGCGGAAACGCAACACCGGTAGTCGGCGACATCAACGGGGACGGCATCCCTGAGTTGGCCATTGTCACTGCCGATAGATACATCAGGGTCTATTCAAATTTTTCTGCTGGAAATGCACAGGCCATGACCCCTTTCGCTGTTTCCGATTATTCAATTTCCCGACAAAAAACTCATCTCGGCATGGCCGATTTTGATGGGGACGGCATTCCGGAAATTTATGGCGAAAATTATATTTTCAAATTTGATCTCACGAACCCAGCTTCCCCTCTGCTGATAAGAAGTACACAGGGTTTAGGGCATAGCGGCATTATTGGAAATGCTTCCCAATCCAACGCCTTCGATTTGCTCAGCCCCGCTGATTGCAATGGCGACCCTGACTGCGAAGGTTTGGAATTGATCGCGGGGGCATATATCTATTCGGTTGATTTAGACCCTTTGGATGGTGACGGTATTCAAATCAAAGTGGCCCGCAACCTGCATGTTTTGGCTTTTGGAAATGATTATTCGGATGGATACAGCTATGTGGCCGACCTCAATTTGGATGGCGTTCCAGACATTGCCACCACCGGCACCACTACCGCCTTTTTGGGCCCCGACACCATCACGGTCAACGGCATTTATGTCTGGGACAAAAACGGATTGCTCGAAATTTTGGAGTATCCAAGTATCAGCGACCAGTTTTCTTCCATATCCATTGCCAATGTATTTGACGACAGGGAGGCTGGTTTTGCTCTGGATTTCCCGGAGATCATTGCCACGACCAATGATGAAATTATCAGTTACAACCTGCAAGCTGCCCAGGCCACACCTGATACCCCCTACTGGTGGATAGCACCTTTCGATGATTTTACCGGTTCTGCCGGATCGACCTGTTTTGACCTAAACGGTGATGGGCTTTCAGAGATCATCTGCCGCGATGGAAAATACTTCCGTATTCTATATGGAGGCGCATTACCATTGCCACCTGGCGTTGCCAGCGATAGAACGTGGTGGAAGATGGAGTGCAATTCCCAAACAGACGACGAATCCCCTATCGTGGTAGATATAGATATGGACGGTGAGGCAGAGATTTTGGTAACGGGCTACTTGCCACCTTACCTAATAGGTCAACCCGATTACCGAGGAAGGGTTTGGGTGATTGAAAGCGATACTACACCTTGGTTGCCCGCCCGTCCAATTTGGAACCAGTTCAATTATTTTGGGTTACATGTCAACGATGACCTCACCATCCCCAAGCAGCAGCAACCCAACCATCTCGAATTCCCCGGCCTCGGCAGCGGTAAGCGGCCTTTCAACATCGCCAATAGCCAGCTGCCCAGTTTGGATAACAATTTCAACCCTTATTTTCCAGTGTCAGATGCCACCGTCGAAGTGGACAGCATCCTTTGCGATCTCGACAGCCTTGACCTTTGGTTCACCATCTGCAACCAAGGCAGCAGGGTACTCCCTGACAGTACGCCCGTCTCTATTTACCAAAACAACCCAACAACAGGTACTGCCACAATCATCACTACCTCTCTGACTACCAGTGCATTGTCCGTTGATAGTTGCTTTACTTTTTACCTAAAAATTCCGGCTATTTATAATACCCCCATTTTTGTTTTGGTAAATGACAATGGCACGTTGGCCACACCATTCGACCCTGCGATAGATTTCCCAAACACAGGTGTTTTGGAATGCGATTACGAAAACAATTTGGCTCAATTTGAATGGTCTCATCAAAACCCAATGCTCGACCTAGGCCCCGACATTTCCACCTGCAACAGCAGCACCAACACCCTCAACGCAGGCGATGGATTTGCAAAATACCGCTGGCAGGACGGTTCAGAGGACTCCATTTTCACCGCTTGGGAACCGGGTAAATATTGGGTGGATGTGTGGGACGTTTGTGGTTTTAAGCTTACCGATACTGTTATTATTGCTTTAGATCAATCAGCAGCGATTGACCTTGGCGACGACCTGAATATTTGCAAAGGGGAAACGGTCAGCCTTACGGTCAATGGTTACACGGATGTGCAGTGGTGGCCCGCCGAGGGACTGAGTTGTATTGATTGCCCAAGCGTTGATGCATCTCCGACAACCACTGTTACCTATTACGCCACGGGCAGGGAGGGCAACTGTTTTTCCACTGATTCTATCCACATCACTGTTTTTCCAAAACCTGATTTTGAATTTTCAACAACCTCCAGCGGCTGCAATCAACCTACCCTGATCGAAGTCATTTCAAATAGTAATGAAGCACTGGAATATGTTTGGTCAAATGGCGAAACGGGGCCATCCATCCAGATCAGCCAATCAGGAAACTATTGGGTCACTGCGACCAATAACGTTGGTTGCCAAACCGTGGATTCCATTTATGCCATCCCAACTGGCATTGTCGAATTTACTGTTTCCACCAAGCCGATCCTTTGTTTTGGGGAAACGGGCAGCATCCATTTGAATATTTTACAAAGTGCCCCACCCTATCAAATTCTATGGTCAACTGGCGAATCAGCAGATTCTCTGACCAACCTGCCGCCAGGTGTTTATGGTGTCCTCGTGACCGACAGCAATGGCTGCTTTGCCTCAGAAACATTCATAATGGATGACCCTGCGGAATTGACAATCGCCCCTACGGCAAGTAACATCAGCTGCAACAACGACCCCGGCCAGATTGCGCTAAACGCAGATGGGGGCACTGGCCCGCTCTCTTATCTTTGGTCGAACGGAGCAACCACTCCCAGCATCTCGACCGTCACACCGGGCAACTATGCAGCTACCATCACGGATGCCAACGGCTGTTCAACCACCTTTGAGCAAAACCTGATTTCTGAGCCTCTCCCACTCGCCGTCTCCATTTTATTTACCGAAATCCAATGCCCCGGCGGCATGGACGGGTCAGCCACTTTGCTGCCGCTCAACGGCACACCGCCGTTCTTATTCGAGTGGGGAAATGGGCAGACGGACTCCATACAAACCGACTTAGGAAGCGAGCCGCATTCCGTCACTATAACTGATGCCTTGGGCTGTAAAAAAGAAATCGCTTTCAATTTGATCGAACCTGATTCTTTGGCGATTGAAATTTCTGCTTCTTCTGTCCAGTGTTTTGGGGAAATGAATGGTTCGGCCTCCGCCTCGGTCATGGGTGGTTCACCCGGTTATCATTACCTGTGGAGCAATGGCGTCACTGCACCAACCATCGGCAACCTTGCCCCCGGCCAATATTTCCTGACCATTAGCGACGATCATGGCTGCCAAGATTCTGCTGCCATCCTGATAGAAGAACCTCCTTTGTTAAATTTAGTCGCATTGGCCAACCCAACTCAAATTTGCCCTGACGAAACGAGTGAACTGTCGGCTTCAGTAATGGGGGGCACACCACCCTATTCTTATGAATGGAATGGTACATTGTCCGATAGTTTATTGGAAAACGCACCTGCTGGCATGTACGAAATCATGGTAACCGATGCCAACGGCTGCACCGCCGCTGAAACCATTGTGGTGGATGCATTTTCGCTGCCCGATTCCATCCAAATAGCCATTCAACCTGCCACGGGGACGATGGCCAGTGATGGAGCGATTATCGTCGAGGAAATATTTGGAGGCATCCCGCCCTTCAGCTATTTATGGAGCAATGGCGCTACGACGCAATCCATTGACAACCTATCGCCGAGCACCTATTCACTGACCTTGATGGACGGGGCAGGATGCCAGTCATTTTTTGAATATGAGGTGGAAGTCATGGTAGCTACTGGTGAGAAAAATGCCTCTCTTTTTTCAGTAGCGCTTTTCCCTAATCCAGTCTTTCAAAATGGGGATGCCGTTTTGTCTTTCAGAAATAATTTGTCCCAAAGATTTGAAATAAGCCTTTTTGATATGACCGGTAGGTTATTGAAAAAAGAACAAGTGCAAATGGGCGTTGGTGCATTTACCCAATCCATCCAAGCCCCGAATGCTTCCGGCCTATTTTTAATTCAAATAATTGGCGAAGACGGAAGAAGGGTTTATTTCAGATGGGTGGTTGTAAGGGAATAGATTTTACGACAAATTAAAAGGCATCCACGATTATGAATTAAATTGGCATTCTAACATGAGGGCCGAATCATCCACCGAGCTTTTTGCATAATTCTGCTCGGCCCTCAGGGGTTTTAAAGGGACGGCCGGTTCAATGGACGGTAGCGTCCCTAAACCCCTGAGGACATTCGGTCGTACCAAAAAGCGAAAAACGACTTGTCCCGAATTCACTTCGGGATGCACCTCCGCATTTTTCATTTGCTAAAATGTAAGGTAAAACAAATACTTGATGAAACCCAAACCTGTACAACATGAGTTTGCTACAAACTCACTTTAAAAAATTAACTCAAGTAGTGATGAATCAAACTTCATTAATTCCGGGCCGAATGGTGTTCAGTTCATCTGTCATCATCCTGCTCGGCCCAGAGGGATTTTAAGGGGGAACGGGAGCAGAGCTCCCGTTCCCCCTTAAAATCCTCAGAGGGGCACTTGGGCGGTTGCCATAAAATATGACTTACCCTGCCCCGCATTTTATGGATTAATAATTTATCGAAACTTTGGTTAATTAGTAATTGGCACTAAACAAAAAGCCTCCATGACCAAGATCATGGAGGCTTTTTCATTTCATAAAACCAAGTACCTTATTCCACTACAACCCGCTTCACGACAGGATCCAGACCATCAATCTTTATGGTCAGAAGGTATAAGCCTTTACCATAATTGCTGACATCCAGTTGGTGGATATTATTGTTCTCGGTGATCTTATGTACATAAACTTTCCGCCCAATGGCATCGGTCATTTCCATCGTCCCTTTTTCGACCGTTCCGCTGAATAGTATGTTCAGCTTGCCGGAAGTTGGGTTCGGGAAGACTGCGACTACACTTCCAAGCGTTGGTGGAACACAATCGCTGCATGGAGCTTCCGTATTAATTGAATTCGGGCTTGGTCCACTGATTGGGTTGGGCCCAGGGCAAGAAACATTGATGTTTGAAATGCTGTTGCAACCATTGGTATTGAAGAAAATAACAATCGCACCCGTCACTCCTGACCCATTGATCAAGCCAAGTATGGCACAACAGTTTGACAATGCGAAATTGTAATAGACGGACAAGTTTCCACCAACTGTAGCCAGAGAACCCAAGCCATTCAAAGAGGTCAATGAACCATTAAAGAAAATGGTCACCGAACCGCCCACATCCGTCAATGCACCCAAACCGGACATGTTGGTCAGACCAGTCGATTGAATGTTTAGGTTACCAGTAATTTCCTCAATGTTGGACAATGGCCCAAGGTTGGTGATCCCAGCGCCTTGGATATTTACACTTCCATTAATAATGGAGAAGCAAGCGGGCCAAGCGTCAACTTCAGCTTGCGTAGTGAAAAAGACATTGCCCACGTAAGTTTCTCCCGAAAGTCCTTCATCCACAGACATGTTGCAATTATCGTCAATGCCGTTGCAGATTTCTGTCGCCCCGGGGTGGATGGCCGCATTGGTATCGTTGCAATCAGTATCAGGCTCGATCAGCTCAGACGCTGCCTTGTGATTGAGTGGCCGCTGACATTGGGTAATGGAAGGCGTTGAGCCATATCCATCACCATCTGCATCTGGATACCAAACCTGACCAGGGAACTTCAGCGGATCATTGTCATCACAATCTATCTCTGGTCCAGCCAGATCGCCAGCCGCTTTGTAGCCAGTTGGCTGGACGCAAGCGGTTTGGGTGACGCCGTCGCTGTAACCATCATTATCTAAATCCTTGTACCAAACTGTTAAAGCGGCACCCGGATCGACATCTAAGGTGAGGGTCACTTCACATATCGCTGGTATGCCAAATACTTTTATTACAATGTTGTACGTACCCGGTGTCAGGTTGAAGAAGGTGCTGTTAAATTGGAAGCTGTTACCGCCATCAATAGAATATTGTATCTGTCCGCCACCAGCCGTAGCCGAAACAAAAATCTGCCCATCGCCAGCGCCCGCACAGGATTCTGCGGTAGCGTTGGCAACGATGTTGGTGATAAAATCTTCAATAAACACAGTTGCGGTACAAGTGCCTTGATTTCCACAATCATCCTCAGCTGTCAAAGTTACCGTGTTCGATCCCTCATCCAAACAAGAGAATGCATTTGGTGAAACAGAGATCAAATTCAGTGTACTACTGCAGTTGTCGCTTGAGCCAGCCGCATCAAAAACCTGAGTTGGGGTAATAGTCAAATTACCAGTTGGATCGAGGTTAATACTCGGGATGTCTTGGCAAGCAACCGTTGGCTGTGTGGTATCATCAATGTTGATAACCTGCGTACAAACAACCGTCAAGCCACAGTAATCCGTGATGATCCAAGTACGAGTGATAACGATTGGGCAAGTACCGTTGGCCATATCTTGATAATGATAGGTCTCGATTCCGCAATTATCACTGGCAGCGCCACCTTCCCCCGTAAAGTCACTTTCCAAGACCGTTGTACCAGTTGGAGAATAAGCCAAGTTGGTCAGTCCGCCGTTCATGATGTCCGCCGTTCCACAACCTTCCACATTTATTGTCGGAGGACAAGTAGTTATTGTGGGCGGCGTGGTATCGGTAAATGTGAAAATTTGCACACATGTGCTGGTCAAACCACAGACATCTGTCACAGTCCACGTCCGTGTCACTTCCCAAAGGTTTGGGCATTTGGCTGGGGTTGGCCCGACAATCACATCTTGGTAGCTGACTGTTGGCGTTCCGCAGTTGTCAGTAGCCACCACAGTGCCATAAACAGCTGGATCGATGCTCGGATCTTGTGGTGTGTTGGCCATGACCGGAGTAATGTTGAAACTTGAATTCCATTCGATCGGGCCGGGGCTACCGGGGCAACTGGTTATCGTTGGCGGCGTAGTATCGGTAAAGGTGAAAGTCTGAACGCAAGTAGTCGATAGCCCACAGAAATCAGTGACAGTCCAAGTCCGCTCAACTGTCCAGAGGTTAGGACAGTTCATTGGGTCTGGGCCGATTAGTACATCTTGGTAATCAACCGAAGCTACTCCGCAATTGTCTGAATAAACGATGTTCGGATAATTTGCTGGGGAAATACTTGGGTCTTGTGGTGTATTTGGCCCAACCGCAGCTGTATTGAAATTAGCCGACCATTCGATCGGAGCAGGATCAGGCGGACAGCTATTTATAACTGGTGGTGTGGTATCAATAAATCTGAACGTCTGAACACAGGAAGCTTCTGCTCCGCAAACGTCCTTCACTGTCCATGTCCTTTCCACAATCCACAACCCTGTAGCACAATCATTAGGGAAAGGCCCAGTAATTACATCTTGATAGGTAGGCTCTGCCGGCCCACAATCAGTACATATTTCGACAGAAGCTTGAATAGTTTGCGTAGCACAAATATTATCAATGTCGCCATCGGTGTCGATACTGAAATCCAGCGTGCCGTCAGCTGCGTAAGTATTGTAAGCTGCCACGGGGATGCACATAGTAGAGTAAGCACCATCCAAGTTACAGTCACCATTCGAGTTACCATTCTGACCGATCACATTGCCACCCTCGTCACGGATATTGCTCTGCTCGAAGCCCACACCACCGATGTCGGCTATCATGTGGACGGTTATGCATACTTCTGTGACACAGGTAGCTGTGGCAGGAATTGGGGAAACCCCATTGATGCTGAAACTGGTACTGATCAGTCCAAGTGCATCATAATTCAAATTCGTCACAGGACCATCAATTGTCGTGCAATTAATAGGGATACCTGCAAATCCGCAATTGTCACTTGCTGTTGGAGTCCCAGTTAGAGCCGGGTCAATCCTAAAATCCTGTGGCGTATTGGCTGGCACAGATGTGGTGTTAAAGCCAATAGGCCATTCAATCGGGTCTGGATCTGGCGGACAAACAATGTCTGGTGGCGTTGTATCCGTAAACGTAAAGGTCTGAACACAAGTACTGGTCAAACCACAAGCATCAGTAGCTGTCCAAGTCCTTTCCAAAGTCCATAGATTAGGACAATTTGCCGGATTTGGCCCGATCAATACATCTTGATAGGTGACCGTTGGTGTTCCACAGTTGTCTGTGGCAGTTGGCATTCCATAAATACTAGGATCAACGCTCGGGTCTTGTGGTGTGTTTGCCATCACCGGACTGGTATTGAACCCAGCCGAACATTCAATCGGCATAGGGCCTGGCGGACATGGCGATAAAGTAGGTGGTGTTGTATCGGTAAACGTGAACGTCTGTACACAAGTACTGGTCAACCCACATACATCTGTCGCCGTCCAAGTCCTTTCCACCACCCATAGATTTGGGCAGTTCATCGGGTCTGGTCCAATCAATACATCTTGGTAGGTAACCGTTGGAGTCCCACAATTATCACTGGCCGTTGGCATCCCAAAAATGGTTGGATCAATACTCTGATCTTGAGGCATATTGTCCATTACTGGATTTGTATTGAAACTTGCTGTCCATTCAATAGGCATCGGATCAGGAGCGCACATAATAGACGGTGGCGTCGTATCTGTAAAGGTGAACGTCTGCACACAAGTTGACGTCAGGCCATTTACATCTGTCGCCGTCCAGGTCCGTTCAACCACCCATAGATTGGGGCAGTTCATCGGATCTGGCCCGATCAACACATCTTGATAGGTAATAGCAACCGGCGGCCCACAGTTGTCCGTAGCGGTGGCCATGCCATATACAGATGGATCAATACTTGGGTCTTGTGGCATGTTGGCCATCACTGGATTGAGGTTGAACCCAGCAATCCACTCAATCGGCATCGGATCAGCCGGACAAGTAATGTCCGGAGGAATCATATCTGCCGTCACCATCAAATCTGCCGTTGCTGCTGGTGAAACAACCAAACCAAAAACCGTAACCTCACTGGTGGTATTGGTATAGGTGTTGGTAGCCGTGGTACAAGGATGGAAACCGTGATAGTAAACGAACAGTTGCTGCTTGGATCAAGCATCCCATTTTTTCAAAAACAAGGACGGAAGCACCACTGCCATTGATCGTAGAACCTTCTCCGCAAATATCAGAAGCTGGCATGCTAACGATTGTGGCAGCGGGAATCATGGCATCCAAATCATCATTGAATTTGATGGAAATTATACACTATTAGCCGCATCAATATTATTTAAGGTAAATGTCAAATCGACCGTTCCGTTTACATCCGCCAGGGCCAGCAAAAGCCTTCGTCAATGAAAGGGTTCTGATGAGCAGGTCGTCTTGGGCCGCATTACCCGTGACAGGAAATCCCGAAGCAATTCCAGAAACCGAAGTAGTGGTGTTGGTGTAGTTGCTGGTGTTAGCGGAAGCCGGCACGCTCAATGTAACGGAGAAGGGAACAACTTCCCCCTGGCCCTACAACGACCCCCAAGAGAAAAATCGATCGTCCCAGCGTCAGGATTAGCGGCAGCCGTCCCGCCACAAGCCGCGATTGGTAAGCCCTGCGACCAATCCGGCACTACCGAATTTAGATCATCAATAAAATTAATACCAGTAATCGTTCGGGTAGCATCCAAATTGCTGATGGTAAATTCCAATGTTACTGGATCACCGGGGAAAACTGGATCGTCCGTGAATTCCTTGCTCAGGCCCAGCAGTACAGAGTTGATGACAAGGTCGTCAGTGGCGGGTGGCAAGGAAATATTTGAGCCATTGATCGTTGCTTGCAAGTTGTTCGTAGTGTTGCCAAAAGTTCCGTTGGGTGCACTAGCAGGTACATTTAATTGTACATCGAATGTGCAAGAGGTTCCTGCCAACAGAGTTCCATTGAAAAATAAGGTAGAACCACTATTTGTTAAACTCCCACATGAGACAACGGGCAAAGGTAGAACTAAGGTCAGATTGGGAGTACCGGGCAAAACATCTGCCAATGCATCGATAAAGCTGATACTGGTGGCATCTTCCATGGACAGTGTATTATCCAAAGTGAAACGAAGGGTCACCATCTCCCCAGGCAAAACCGGATCGTCAATAAATTCTTTGGAAAACGATAATCCACTGACCAGAAGGTCAGCTTGTGCGGGAAAACCAGTTACTGTGGTGCCGCTAGCCTCCCCTTCAATTGCACTGGTCGTATTGGTGAAAGTGCCAGCATCAGCTGCTGCTGGAATATTCAATGTAACAGTAAAACTGCAAGAACTGCCCGGAATGAGATTGCCGGCATTCAGAGTAAGCAATGTATTGCCCGCACTACCAGTTAGGGATGAACCAGCCCCACAAGGTGGATCAGGAGTTACTGGAAGCGTAGCGGTTAGTCCAGTGATCCCCATTGCCGCCAAATCATCCGTGAAAGTTATATTCGTCAGATCACTAGATGCATCCGCTGGATAATCAATGGTAAAGGTCAAGTCAATTGTCCCACCGGGAACTCCCACACCAGAAAAATCTTTTGAGAAATTGGGAGGAGTTAATATTTCTAAATCATCGGAAGCTTGAGTACCAACAATGGTACTCATCCCTACTGTACCTGTAACATTTGTCGTAACATTAGGATAAATCCCACCCGCAGCATCCGCTGCTACGTCCAAGGTAATGGAGAAGGTACAACTAGTACCCGCTGCCAAATTTCCACCTGTTAAAGTAAGGCTGGCAGGAATACCGTCACATGGGTTACAAGGCGGTGATGGGTTGAATCGTGGCACGAAAGAAGCGGTCGACCCCGCACCACAAGGTTCCGCTGGAGGTGTTACGGATGCCGTTGGTAAGACAGTAGCAAATATATCTTGAAAGGAAATGTCCGTTGCCGCACTTACCGGGTCGTAATTGGTGATGGTAAATTCAAGCACTGTCGATTCACCTGGCCCAACGGGATTGTTGAGGAAAGTCTTCGTGATCCCCAAGCCAGAGACCTGCAATGAGTTGGAAGCATCGTTACCCGTGCCCTGGTCGCAAACGACGTTGCTGGTCGTATTAAGATAATTACCGGGAATGGCACTCGCTGGTACTTGACAAGTTACAACAAACGTACAACTGCCCCCATTGGAAGCGATCGTCCCATTGGTCATGGTCAACACGGAAGTTCCAGTGATGGAAGAACCTGGGCCACATGGTTCACTTGGCAATGAAATGGCAACCATGCCTGAAAGGGCTGCATCCAGATCATCCGTGAAGGTGACATTGGTTGCATCGTCAAACCTGCTAAAGTTGATCAGTTCAAATTCAAGGTCAACAGTTGCCCCCGGTACGACCGGATCATTGATGAATTGCTTGATAATATGCACCGGATCACCGTCCCTTACCACATCCACTGAGGCCACGGCTTTTCCCACTGGTACATTCGAAACCTCCAAGTCATTGGTAATATTTTCAAAAGTACCAAATTGAGAAGGCACCACATCCACCGTGATGGTACAGCTAGCCCCGGCAGCCAGAGAAGGAAAACTTGGTACGAGGCCGTTAGCAAAAAAGCTGATGCTACTTGTTCCGGAAGTAGCAGTCAACGTTGGTGGAAATAAGGCATATCCGCAAGTTGTACTGGCATTTGAAGGGCTGGCAATGGTCAGGCCGGTCGGAAAGTTATCAAGTAAGCGCAAAGTACTTACTCCACTAATGTTGGCGGTGTTATCAATGGTAATGGTCAAGGTAGATGTTTCCCCCAAATTCAAGGTAGCTGGGGAAAAACTCTTGGTGATACCCGGCTGATCGGCAGTAATGGTCAAATCATCCGTAGCAGGGCCAGCTGAACCTATGGTCGAAGTCAGCATTCCAGACGTATTCATGTGGACCACGGGTGAGCCAGAAGTCGGCATGGCACTAGAAGTGACATAAACCCTCACATAACAACTGCTTCCTCCCGGCAATCTACCTCCCGACAATTCAATGGTCGACCCACCACCGGGGGCACTCAATGTCGCATCCAAACAATTGGTCTGAGCGCTGTTCGGAACCACAATTGTCACACCTGCTGGCAGGTTATTGACAAAGGCAATATCCTCCGCAGGGCTTCCACTTGGATTGCCAATATCGAATGTCATTAAAGAGGCGCTGCCTGGTCCGATTATGTCTCTGGAAAAGTTGACCGTAAAGGTGGGTTGGGCAAAACCAAGATTGGTCATGAACCCAATGAGGAAAAGGCAAATTCCTAATTTAATCGGTTTCGAAGTGTGTTTCATTTTTACTGGATTTTGGATCTCAATTCGTGTTAATAGATTTTTCATCACAATATTGGGTTTTGGATGAGGTACAACATTGAGTGCTGCCCTTTCCTTACTTGATTTTTAATTCGTTTTGGATCGGTTGGGATACATTTAGAGGTGGCTTCCTTTTCAAAAAAACTGTTGAAGCCTTTGTATTTATGAAAAAGAACAGCCAGCATTTGAAGTGCTAACTGTTGGATGTTTAAATTTAAAACTTAACCAGCTTCTTGACGACCGAAAGGTCGTTCAAAACAATTTGTAAAAAATAAAGCCCATTGGGCAAATTCGCTGGAACTTCTACGTTGGTTTGACTACTGCCAGTTTCCAGCACCTTTTCAATAACTTTCACCCCATCAGCTGTAGTCAATTTCAACTGAACTTCAGAAGAAATCGGTTTTTCAAAATTCACTCGAAAACCCTCAGCAAACGGGTTCGGACTGACCTTAACAGCAAGCTGATCGATCAAATCTTTCGTTCCATTTGGCGGGTCTTCTATGCCTTCAACTATATGGTGCAGGGAATCAACGGTCAAAGCTCCCAGATGATCTACATGGCCATTCGGCCAATCAATCCGGATGCTGTCAATCTGATCCATTTCCCCCAAACCAAAATGTACGACAGAAGTATTTTGAGAGGCATGGTCATCACCACCGCCATATATTTCCCGCAAGGAATGTTTGCCCACCAGCATACAGCCATTTTTGGATCCAAAGGCATCCCAGGTTGGACTCGACCCTTCCAGTTTCAGTTGGATAATGATTGTCGTTTGTGTTTCGTTTATGTAAAATTTGGAATGGAAATCAAACTCCTCCAAAGTCATGACGAAGATGTCTAAGTCACCATCATGATCAAAATCGGAATAGGCCATGCCCCGGTTGTAATCGGTATCGCTTATTCAGCGGCGTCTGATACATCGGTGAAAGTTTTATCCCCGTTGTTTAAAAACAATTTATCAGGATCGAGCATCGCAGTTGCCCAAAGCGGCAATGGAAGACATTCTGCCATTGGCTACGTACAGGTCAAGCAAACCGTCATTGTCCACATCCAAAAAGGCTGTGCCCCAACCGGTAGTATTATCGCCATCCGCCTTCGCATTTTCGACGCCAGCAAAAGCTGTCACATCGGTAAAAAAACCATTTTCATTGTCGATCAGGATATTCCTACCGATGCTTGTTGTATAATAATCGATGTCTAAATCTTGGTCATAATCGCCGGCAGCGATGCCCATACCGAAGGCTTGAACGTCTGCCGGTAGCTGCTGACATCTTCAAAAACATTGCCTTCGCCATCTACATTTTCATACAAAACATTGGCCTCCAGCCAATAACCATCCATTAATGACTAAAATATCCACGTCACCATCCATGTCATAATCTGAAGCGACCCCTGCTATGGTGCAGCCATTCCACACCTGTCACGCCAAGCTCCTGAAACATTTCCATCGTATCAGGTCTCGTTATTCCGATAAAGATAGTTAGGAAAACAGTCGTGGGCGTAGCCATTCAAGTCTTAGAGTAGAGTCTTGGGTAAAGGCTGCGTTTTCAATATGGTTCATCACAAAAATGTCAAATAGCCATCTTTGTTGTAGTCAGAAACATATGCTTATTCTGAAAAAAAGTCGTCTCTAATAATCCAGCACGCCGATTTCTGTAAAAGTTTTTATCACCATTGTTGAAAAGAAAGATTGCGCCCAAGCGGCTGGGTCGGACCATTGTACATCTCCCAGGTCGTTACGAAAATGTCGATCTATCCACATTTACGCATTAATATCATGATGGTGACTGCCATGGTATTGAACTGAACAGAAGCAAAAAGACCGATGTCGCCGTTGATCCTGCTAAAAGTCCCATCGCCGTTGTTTTCATACAAATAGTCCCGAGACATTCCTCTCGTCAAATGAGGTCTTCATCACCATCGTTGTCGTAATCGAAAAAGACATACCACCACCTGTCAGGGCCCTTGGCATTGTAGACATGGTTGATACCCATAACAGGCTCTGCTCAGAAAAGACTTGAGCAAACCCTGGTTAAGGCAGCTTAAAATAAAAATAGGAAATAGGAGTAAAAATTTGGATGTATAGTTTTTCACCTATAGATCAAATATTTTAAACGGTGAAAAACTTAGGAAGGCTTAGTTGCCCCCTAAGTTTTAAGCTTTTCACAAAGGTTATTGCAAATCATCACTTTGGAATCTACAATTTTCCCATCAACGGAAAGGGTGTAAACGTAGCTACCATTGGCAAAATCGCTTACATCAGCGTCATTGAACCGATGCCGCTGTTGCAGATCATAAGATTTTAGCAAAATACCATCAGCATTTCTGATCTCGACTTTTTGCCTTTTCTGCATTTTTCCCCAATGAAGAATTGGATTTTGGTATCCGTTTGGAAATGGATTGGGAGGAATTTTGCATCGAATAGAATAAGGCAAGTCCATGCCTTTTGCAGCCTCTGCACAGCAACTTGACATTTCCATTTTGATCGTCTGATTTTCATTGGCAAGTTGTTCATTCTGCTGACACAACTCGGCTTCCGATTCAATCTGCATATCATCAAGTCTTTCTATCAAGTGGATAGGTTCATGACCATGATAAATGGTCGTATCACCTGATCCTCTCGGGTAATAAGTGCCAGGAATGTCAGCATCGTCAATTTCCGTTAACACATTGGTATAGTTGACTTCGTTGCTTTGCCCAATGACGGGAGTACCAGGAGTTGCACTTTCCGAACGGCCATTGTTAAGAACCGTTTGGTTTGGGCAACCGGTTGAAGAACAAATAGTTGCACCAAAAGAAATAATGGATATTTTATATTTTTCATTTTAAATTTTTGTTTTTAAAAACTTGAAGAAATAAAGGTCCGTTTCACCAACTGGCATTATTCATCATGAGCCTTAGTAGCATTAGTGTCATTTTGCTTCATGACCATTTGGGTAAAAGCGCTGCTACCTGTGATTTCAATTCTTCCAGCTGACCAACTGGCTTTGGAGGACAGATTTCAACTTGCTGTGCATCGATGATCGCTTGTTGTTCTTTAACAGCTTCAACTAAAACGGAGTCAAGCGAGAATAGTCAACTTGGCAGTAGCCTTCTGCATCTGTCTGAACCACCAAAGGCAATACTTCTTCTATTTCTGAGCGATGAATCCGATCTGCTGGCCTTCATTGAAATGTTTGTTTGGAATTCATCTATGCGCCAGTCGTAGTTGACACCTTGGAGGGTTGAGCACTTTTCGAGGCTGTTTTGGAGAGGGGAAATATTTTCTTAAAACGACGGTCGGAAGAACAAGTGACACTGGTGGATACGCTGGCTGCTGTGGTGGAGATGGTTGAATTTGACGTGGAGTTTGGGTAGGGTTAGTACATCCGATACCGACATTTCCACCAGCGTCAATACGCATGCGCTCGCTATTGTAGCCACCGTTGAAAAAGTAATTTTATGTGTTCCTCCAGAGCTGAATCTGTCCATCTGAGACAAAACCCAGGTCCATGTCCTCTGTAAAAAATATTCCTTGTTCTCTAAAGTATAGCCTGGAAACAAGCTTGTAAAGAAAAAGATTTCCCATTAGGTTTCCACACTTATTGAAGCTATAGTATTATTTGTATTTTTAACTGTTATATTTGTTCTACCTGCTGCTCCGCCACCACTTCCCTCAATTTCAAGTTTTTGTATCAACACCCGTACCTATACCTGGTGTAGTTGTTCCTATCCCCACTCTACCACTACTCCGATAAACATCCCCCCACTCAACGTCCAGGACTACCTCCTGCACCTTCAAATCAACCAACTCGACCCACATTAAATACTCTACAGAGTTCAAATCTGAGTTCCCCCCTGATCATCCCCACCAATTCGGTAGGCTGTTGAGCAGTGGTTTCAATTGGCAATAACAATGAATTAGTACCTAAAACATCCAAATCCGCCCCAGCCCTTAGCTATTTCCAGAAGCATGCCCCCGATCAAAACATCACCATCGGGAGAATAACCGAGAAGGCTACTAGTAGGTGCAGAAGGTATCAACCTAAATGGCAGTTTCGAGCCATTGGTTACATCCTGATACAAAGAAATTGGTTTCATTGGCTGCTACGTCGTCAAGACTGCGCAGTAAAGCCAGATGAACCATTTTGCTCCAACCTCAAAGTTGGTGAGTCGCCATCAGCCACATGTATTTCCACCACAGGGTTAAGTCCCAAGACCAAGATCTTATAGAGGCATCTACTACGAGAGGGCGTCAGTGGGAGCACCCGGCATCAATGCGGAAAGGGTCTCTGTAGTAGCATCTTGAATAACAAAGTAGCTGAATACCATTACTGGAATCATTGATTACGATCCGCCAATCATTGGAAGGAAAACTACCAGGGATACTGGTATCGGCGTATCAAAGTGTATGCAGGTTGTTTCTTTTAAGCGCTGGGTATCGAATCAAATTCTCCCCCGTTTACGCAATCATTACCAATACAGAGGCTGGTGGATGATTACATCATCTAAATGGACAATGTCCAGCGCATTATTGGTATTGTCCGTGGCGAAATCAGGACCAATACCTTCCATTCCGAAAATCAGATTGATCGATGCGTAAGAGGGAAGGGTGATCGATTTCCATTGGCTAGATTTCGTGGGTAAGTTTAATTCCCCTTCTTCTTGGTCAGGATTGATAAACTTCCCATTCTGGATCCCTGAAAATTCATGGAAAATTGATTGACCTCAGAAGGTAAACCATTGGCTTTTCTATAAGCAGCAATGCCTTCTTGGTCATTGGCATCCCTCATTTCCATTAAATCGGCACGTTGTTCTGGCGTCAACTCAAATACTGGGGTGATACGCAGAGAGTATTGGCCATCCTCAAATTTTTCGCCATCGGCATTTAGGTTCGAAAGAGAAATTTCGTTGGTGAAATTTACCCGTTGTTTCCAATAGTAATTGTCAGCCCCTCCTATCTCAACAAAATAGGAGATTGGGGTTTCATCGGCAAGTTGGACTTTAGCTTGTTCATTGGAAAAAGCAACGTCCTTTACGATGTCTTGTCCGTTGGCAACTTGACTGATTAGGAATAAACAGAAAAAAGCCATCCCGTAAAAGTAGATGTTCCTAATTTTCATTTGTTGTGATTTTAAGAATTAAGAAATGATTGAATCGATTATATTGGAATGGACAACTTCTTTTGAAGTCCATATCAATTTTTCACCTGAGTTAAAAGCGTTTAAGTTTTAGGTTAAAAAGAACTGGTAGGATTACACAATACCACAGGAAGAACTACCCTATAGTAATCTTGTTTTTTGTTTCGTTTTTAATCTCTCTCAGTCTTACTGTGTAATGTTTTGCGTTATGAATTATGAACAAGAGTCCGAAATCATGGAGTTAATTTAACGAAGCACAATGGCTTGAAATGAAGTGAATATTTAAAAT
Organism: Saprospiraceae bacterium; assembly: GCA_041392505.1. Taxonomy (GTDB): domain Bacteria; phylum Bacteroidota; class Bacteroidia; order Chitinophagales; family Saprospiraceae; genus UBA6168. The sequence goes on from JAWKLX010000019.1 coordinate 154,355, forward strand.
GCAAATTACAAGCTTTTTATTTACATATCAGCCGAAATAATTACATTTAATTATACTTAATACATAAAGCAAACAACAGCAGATTCTTAAATGGGACAAAATCACCTTTCCTCACAATAGCAAAGAGCCGCTTGTATATCCTCATATAGTACTTCCTCCACCATTGAATACAATTGATTAGCATAAGAGTAACCGGACTCAAAACACGACTTAGCCTTCTTAAAATTGAAACAGGCCGCTTTTACATCACCCAATTCCAATAGTGCTTTACCCTTATAGTAATATGCTTCCATAAATTTATCAAAGTAAAAAATGCCTTTCTCAAAATCAGCGATCGCACCACTAAAATTTTCCAGTTCCAATTTTACAATGCCCCGATAAAGAAACACTTTCACGTCCACCCAATCCTCTCCTTTTTGCTTAGTCGTATTGGCAATGGAATGGTCGAACAGCCTCAAGGCTTCTCCTAAATTGCCTCTTCTTTTTTCGGCAATCCCCATTGTATAATAAATATCCCTGCCCCAAGGGGCATCGGTAAAATTGGGTGTCATACTATCTAACTCAACCAAATCTTTTAAGGCACCATCGCTATCGTGCAAGTAATAGAGTTTGGCACATCCTCGATACCCCAAGTATTCCAACGGCTCTAATTCCACGGCTTTATTTAAACATTTAAAGCCAATGGCAAATTCGCCTTTCTGTAAATGGGGCAAGGCCGTTTGCAACAATGCCCTTGCAAAGGTCGGGTCAGCCTCCAATGATTTTGCTA
>JAWKLX010000002.1:0-1796 GCA_041392505.1 Saprospiraceae bacterium
GCCAACCAATGATAAAAATAAATGGGAAAAGATGCAACTGATGATTGACACCCAAAAAATATTCGAAAGCGTGGGAGAATGGAAAATTAATTCAACCATCTCCGGGGGTGACGGTGCTCAGAAAGGAAATGGTTGAATTACAGTTGTTTAATCCAACTTTTTATGATGGTTGAGATTTCTTCACCGACTTTTTTTGCTGCTTCATTCGATTTAATCGTAATCGTGCATCGATCCGGTGCTGCCCATTTTATTAACTTGAGGGGGTCATCCAAATGGAATTTCTGTGGATGTTCTTTTTTCTTTGCACCTGTATGTAATACAATTTGAATATGTTTGGGGGGGTATAGTTTGAATGTTGCAAAATGTTCAGTTATTCGATAGCTTGGGGCATTCCATTTTATTTCTTCGACGATATTTTCATTACATTGTTTTATGATTTGTCGTAAAAACGCAATGCCATCTTTGTATGGATGGTTCAGGTTATCCATAAATTCATCTACTTTGTTGCTTTCCAAATGAAGGTCCCTTTCGTTGCTGCAGTATTGTTGGAAATTATTCCCAGGTTTATACATTTTCTAATAGTTCTATAGAATCACCTTTTTTCAAAATGCCTTCAACCAAAACGGCGCAATAAACACCAGCCAAATTCGCGTGCGTTTTTGCAACATGACGTAAAATTTCTGGGTTATGTTCTCCGGTAACAGGATCGAGCGATATCATTTTGCAGCGAGGATCGCGTTCTAAGACCATAATCTCCGCTCGTTCACCAATACGCAATCGGCGACCGACAAATGTATCTTCGGCGAAGCCTTTTTCCGATGACAGATTGATGTAAATATTTGCACGGAAGCGTTGTTTGTTCAGTGTTTTTCCTGATTCCGTTTCTATCTGGCGGATGGTTTGTACACTGATTAATGAAACCGGCCGGCAATCTGTTAAGGCGCGATCCGAACGCACTAAGGTTATGTGGTTTTCACCGGATAACCCCGTTGTCAGCATTTTGATCAACGCAGGATCGTCAATCGACAGGATGTCGCCCGACGGAGTTGCAACATCCAAAATTAAGTCATTGGGATCCGGATTGGCAGGATTTACACCGGGTTCGATGCGCATCGCCTCCATCAGGTTTGGCGGTTTGGCGGCTTTATCTGCATAACGGAACCTTGGATGAAATCGTAACATTTGCGGATTCGCTGTTGCATTCAAATATGGAAAACCTTTACGTGCAGAGGAATTCCTAAAGGCGTAGCATCGATCTCCGTAAAAGCCGGAAAAGCCCATAAAACCTTCTGCTATTTCCTCACCGCTCATACTTTTAACGGGATACCGCCATATACTTTCAATATTTCCAATAGTTGTCATATCATCGATGGTTTTTAATCAATAAAATTTGTATCTGATTGGGCGATACAACTGAAATTTAGTACCGCACAATCCGACTTTACCACGAAAAACTACACTCTATAACATCACAAAAAACTTTCAGATTTACAAATAACCCAAACTATAAATCACGGAAATAATTTTACTTACGTAAATCGGACTCATGAATATTATTACTCTAAAAATGCGGGCTATAGTGTAATTGAAACGGTATTCATTTTTTTGTCCTGGGTATATTGATTTGTCCACCAATGAACAATAATTGTATCTCCCTCTTTTACGGTTTCGCTTTTTCCATTAATTATTTCAAATAAGGGAATTGCAATTGAATTTTTCCTGACAATTGAGGGATTATTAAAATGGGGTGCCCAATTAATGACAGCCAGAATATTGCGCTCAACAGCAAATATGTA
>JAWKLX010000020.1:0-151361 GCA_041392505.1 Saprospiraceae bacterium
CAAAGGCATTTGATCAGCGGCAGAAGTGACTACGCCTGAGACTTTTACGCTTTGGGCATTTACCGTTATAGAAAGGAAGAGGAGAAAAAAAAGAGTATGAATCCGTGAATGCGATGAATGGAAAATGCTTCTGAGAAAACAATGTAGATAACTGTCCATAATTAATCTGGTTTTGTTCAATTCGTAAATTTCCAATAATTGAATCAACATTTTTGATATAATCACGCAATTCATTGGTACTTTCGTGAAACGGATTATTTGAGTAAAATCTGGGTTGGCCAGCACCGATCCTAACAAAAATTTTGCAAACAAAAATAACACAGATGAACATCCACCGTGAAATCACCCCCCTCCGAAAACAAGATGTCTTTGTGGTACTCGATTCAACGAGCAATGGGTTTGACTACCCCATCCACAACCACCCCGAATATGAGTTAAACTTTGTCACAGGCATTTCCGGCACCCGGATCGTTGGTGATTCGACGGAGCGGTACATTGATTATGATTTGGTTTTGCTTGGCCCCTACCTCTACCACAAATGGGATGGAGACCTGCACCTTCAGGAGAGCGGTCGTCCTTATCGAGTGCTGACTATTCAGTTTTCGATGGATTTGTTCAGCGGCCAGATGTTCCAAAAAGAGCGTTTTTTTAAAATCCGGGAATTGCTGCGGAACTCCAGCAGGGGTTTAAAATTTAAAGGGAAAACGGTCGAGGCTGCCATGCAAATCATTTATAAATTGGCGGAGGACCGAGGCTTTTCCAACATCCTTGCTTTTTTCCAGTTACTTGACATGCTGTCCGCTTCCAGAGATGTCAGCTTTTTGGCCAGTGAGGGCTTTTCCCCCCAGGCGCTCCGCTCGGAGAGCAACCGGATTCAGATTGCTTACAGCTACATCCTACAACATTTTAAAAATCCACAGTTGAAAATTGGGGACATAGCCAAACAGGTGAACATGGGCGAGTCAGCGTTCAGCCATTTTTTTAAAAAATATGCCTTTCGAAGTTTTACTCAGTTTTTAATAGATGTCCGCATTGGGCATGCTTGTAAACTACTGTTGGACACGGACGATACTGTTAGTCAAATTTGCATAAAATCAGGATTTAACAACATGGCCAATTTCAACCGATTGTTTAAAAAATACCGGGCCTGTACGCCCAAAGACTACCGCAAAAGATATTTAGAGAAAAATGATTTTGATTGGGGCAAACAGATTACCCCGTGGCAGTTTTTACCGGGCAATGCGCAAATCGAAGCGAGTATCGAACCCAAATCCTTTTCCACCCGGGTGTTGCACTGTTAGGAATTGATCAACGATGTAGTGGATTCCATATCTAAAACTTCCGGTACACCCCGTCCAGAAACTGGTTGGCTTCTGCTTCATCGAATCTGGAAGTCGCATTGTTCCAGTGCAGTTTTTTATTAGGAAAACGACCAGCAATGACGCCCAGCAGAATCGTTTCGGTCAACCTTGCGGCATAGGAGAAGGGAGCGGTACAAGTATCTTTTCCGAGGCAAGCGTCCACAAATTGGTGGTAGTGTTTTTTACCTTCCGTTTCGTAGTTCCGAATGGGTTCGCCCAACTGCCCTGCCTGCTCGATTTTTTTAATATCTGCCTCGATGTTTTGGTATTTTCCTTTTACAATCAACTTTGGAAGCTGCATGAAATGCGGCAATAGCAGCCTGCCTTTTTCACCAATAAACATTGCACCCTGATCTGGCAATTGCTCGTTATTGGGCAGTTTCAGTTGCTTGTGTTTTTTGGGCGCCCCAGTTCCATCGTACCAAACCCATTTGAAGTTTTCGGTGGTGTACTTGGTGCCGGGAAATTTATAAGTCACCATATTGTGCTCAGGAAAACCAAAACCCGTTGGCTTCCGGCACTTGTTTTTGATGGTGGTCGGGATGTCCAATTCCAGGGCATTGTACGGGGTATCAAAGATGTGTACACCCATGTCTCCCAGTGTTCCGCAACCATAATCCATCACCTTTCTCCAGTTGCCCGGATGGTAATAACCTTCTTTGTAAGGTCGTTCTGGAGCCGTTCCCAACCACAGGTTCCAATCCAGATTTTCAGGTACAGGGTCAGACCCTTGTGGCGCTGGGCCATCAAAACCCCAGTTTTTGGGCGACCAGGCCCGGACGCATTTGACTTTGCCAATGATCCCATCTTGAATCAACAGGGTGGCTAATTTATAATCGTAAAAAGAGTGCACCTGAATCCCCATTTGGGTGACCAGCTTTTTCTCTTCCGCCGTTTTCCGCATAGCCCTTGCTTCAGAGACATGGTGCGTCAACGGTTTTTGGCAATACACGGCTTTGCCCATTTCCATGGCTTTCATGGAGGCGGGCGCATGGGTATGGTCAGGCGTGGAGACTACCACTGCGTCGATTTCGTTGCTTAACTCTTGTAGCATCTTGCGGTAGTCGGCATAGGTTTTTGCATTGGGGAACATTTTTTTAGCCGCAGCTAAAGCGTTTGAATCAACATCACATAAAGCAGTCACTTCCACGGACGCATGAGAAGAAATGGCTTTTAGGTCTTCCATTCCCATCCCATTGACACCGATGTGAGCGGTGCGCAACTTTTCTTTTTTTGATAAAGCCCAAGTGGATGTCGGTAAAATAGATGCGGTGGTAAGTACAGCCGTATTTTTTATAAAATCTCTTCTTTTGATGTTGCTCATTGTCTTGTATTTTTTTGAAATCAAAATTTGAATGACCTGCGCCAAGGTACAAAAGAAAGTTACTTCTCAAATATTTGAGCTATGGATTACTCGATAGAATTACAATCACCCAATACGTTTTAGCCTCGGCACTTCTTTCGCCACCATTTGGACGGTGTTGCGGATGCGCTCTTCCACCAAAATGATTTTTCCATCTCGCAGCATGTTCAGGGTTTGAGGCATAGCGTGGCGGACGGTCATTAGTTCCAAGCCCTCACTGTCGATGGTTACTTTAAAATCCTTCTCAATGCTTTTGGCAAATTGGAAAACCTTGTCATCGATGTGATTGACACAGACGGCAAAGCTAATGGCCGTGTTTTGCATCAAATTGACCTGCAAGCGAAATTCTGCGATTTTGGTGAAGATGTAACTGATGTGGTGCTCGGCCACGAAGGAGAAGTCACGGGTGGAAATATTGATAAGCGCCTGATTGCCCTCAATGGCGATCATTGGCGGGTAAGCGTCATCAACTTCGGGGCCGATATAAGTGCCCTCCCCCGCTGGGTCAATAAAAGATTTAACATAAAGCGGTATGCTCTTGTTTTGCAGCGGTTTAATGGTTTTTGGGTGGATCACTTTCGCCCCATAATAAGTCATTTCAATGGCCTCTCTATAAGACAAGCGATCCAGTTTGGTGGCATTTTCAAATTTGCGGGGATCGGCAGTCAAAACACCGGGCACGTCCTTCCAGATAGTCATGCTTTCGCCGTCGAGGCAGAAGGAAAAAATGGCAGCGGTATAGTCAGAACCTTCCCGGCCAAGGGTTGTGGTATAATTCTCGGTCGTGCTGCCGATAAAACCTTGTGTCAAAAGAAATCCACCTTTTTCCAATAACGGCAGGGCCTTTGTTTTGGCGTTTTCAACCGTTTCATCCCACTGCACCCAACCTTCCCGGTAGATATCATCCGTTAATATTATGTCCCGAGCATCGAGCCAATGAGTAGGCAGCCCAACTTTATTTAGATATGCTGCGACGATCTTTGTAGAAGTCAGTTCCCCTATAGAGACAATTTGGTCATAGATAAAATCATAATTCGGGTCCGGCTCCTCTTCCAACTTCCATTCGACCGCAACGAAGGTATCGTTCACCTCATCAAAGACCGGATCGCCCTGCTCAAACAACTGACCCATCAAGTCATAATGCCACTGTTTGAAATCATTAAAGAGGCGGGTTGCCTCTCCGGTCTGGTTGGCATAAGCGGCCACGACAGCTTCCAATTTATCGGTCGATTTGCCCATTGCTGACACCACAATAATTAAGGGGTCGTTTTTAAAAGACTGTAAAATAGAAGTGACATTTTTTACGGCATCTGCATCTTTTACGGAAGATCCTCCGAATTTGAAAACCTTGATCTTGTTCTTCATCGTAAAAATTATAGGTCTGTTGATTGCTTAAAAAACGATTGACCGTCGGCTAACGCCAACGGTCAAACAGCAATATGCTTTATAAAAACGGGTCAAAGATATGGAAGTGCGGGACAGAAAAACTGTTTTTTTTGTCATATTTCTAAAAGCGATCAAAACATTAGTGATAAATGCTTTTTTTTAACATATTACAAGAAACCTTAAGCCAGCATCTATTCTTTTGACAAAAAGTGTTTATCCCAAAGATTTGAGTTTCTCCAGCAGTTCCTCCTTCTTTTCCCGTGAAACAGCCAACTGTTGCCCATCCTCCATGACTACTAAACCACCCCTCCCACGGATATATCGTTTCACAAAACGCAGGTTGATCAGATGTGATTGGTATACCCGGAGAAAATCGGCATCTGATAGTAAGATTTCATATTCTTTCAAGGTTCGGCTTACCACTACCCGGGTACCGTTTTTCATGAAAAAGGTGGTGTAATTCCGCTCCCCTTCACAGCGCACGATGTCCGCTACCCGCACTATCTCGAAACCATCAATGGTTGGGAGCGCCAGCGTTTCCCTTTTGCTTTGGTTAAGCTGATAATGCTCTACTAACTTGTTTTGAGAGTGCTTCTCACCCAACTGTTGAATCCGTTCAATCGTTTTGCGAAGCTCTTGCAAATCGACAGGCTTGAGCAGGTAGTCAAGCGCAGAAAATTTGATAGCCTTGATGGCATACTGGTCATAAGCGGTTACGAAGACAAGAGAAAAATCGATCGTTTCCAATTGTTCGAGCAAATCAAAACCAGTGCCGTTGGGCATATTAATGTCGAGGAAGACTATATCCGGACGGAGTTGTCGAATGGCAGCCAACCCCATCTGAATCCCATCGGCTTCGGCTACTACCTCTACTCCTTTGATGAAATTTTCTAAAAGGCTGCGCAATGCCTCCCGGGCATTCAGTTCGTCGTCGATGATGATGGCTCTCATAAATTTCTCAGGCAGTTATTAATACATTGATATTCCATTTCTCAAACCCTATTTTACGTGAATTCTGGAATCAGACCTCGCTCCAGAGGAGCGGAATCTTTGTAGAATCCAATAATCACATCTGTGTTCCGCTCCATCGGAGCGGTATTTTCTTCTAGATGGCGTTCCGATGGAACGCCCAAGCGTTTTACGAATCTTGCTACAAAGATAAAAGCCCTACGGGCTTGGCAATCAACATTTTAAATCCAGAACTCACGTTATTTTAAAACACCAGATTAACCCTTGTCCCTTTCGCTGTCCCATCAACATCTTCGAGGTCTTCGGTAAACAAGCGGATGTTGCGGGTAAATTTACGGTTGATTTGCCGGATGCGTTCTGTGACCAATTCGACGCCCAAGGAACGGTGCTCTTTTTGGGTATTGGTTTTGGAGCGGAGGGAGTACTTGCGACCCACTCCATTATCCTCCACAGAGAAGACAGTCAAACTGTTCTGCCGGGCAATATTGAGCGTAATTTTCCCCTTTTCACCCATCGGTGCGATGCCATGCCAGATAGCGTTTTCAACAAAAATCTGGGTGACCATACTGGGCAAGGAGGTATTGTAAATGTCCACTTCCTCGTCCACATTGATTGCATACTGGAATTTCTGATTGGTGCGCAATTGCTCCAGATCGAGGTAAAGGCGGAGCAATTCCAATTCATCGTGAATGGGCACAAAGGTTTCGTTCGAGTTGTTTAGCACCAGTCGCATGAGCTTGGAGAATTTGCCCATAATCAGCAGCGAGGTGGCGGCATCCCCTTTTAAGAATTGGTTTTGTACCGAATTGAGTGAATTGAAAATAAAATGAGGGTTCATCTGTTGGCGAAGCAATTGTTGTTTCACTTCCGCCAACCCTTTTTCCAGCCTCAGTTTGCGTTGTCGATAGATAAGCTTGCAAGAAAACTAATCCACTTAACAATAGCACCAAAACCAGCCCCCCGATGATATACCGGTTCTTTTGTCCATTAATTTTCAGCAAATCGTTTTGCGTCGCCAAATGCGCTATCTCCTCCTCCTTTTTTTCCAATTGAAACTGCTTTTCGATAGTGGCAATTTTTTGTAAAACTTCGGAGGTACGGATACTGTCGTTGATTAGGGTGCTCTTTTTAAAAAAATCAAGGGCAAGCTGTGGTTGGTTCATTTTTTCGTAAGTCATCGAAATGTTTTTGGCTGCCTCAGCCTGCCATCCCAGCTCACCTGTTTGCTCAAAAATAGCCAAGGCTTTTTCGAAATAATTCAGCGCAGCTTGATGTCGTCCCATTAGGTCAGCAATCTGACCTTGCTGAAAAATGCCATAACCTTTGGTATAAACATCGCCGCTTTGTTCAGAAAGTTTAATGACGGCGGCCGAATTGGCTTCGGCAGATTCGAGGTTTCCCTCAGCCATATCAAGGTCGGAGAGTAACATGTGCGCCCCAGCCATCCGGATCTTGTCATCGGTTTTTTCACCAAATTCCAATGTCCTTTTACAGAAAATACGGGCTGAATCGGGCTGACCGCTATGTTGGTAGAGTTCTGCTAAATTGTAGCTGACCTTGGTCTTTCCATACAAATCTTGCAACTGTTCGGCGATTGCAAGGGACTGATAAAATGCACTCTTGGCACTTTCTATTTTCTCTAACCGCAGATAGAGAAAGCCTAAATTGGACAAAACATTTTGAACCAAACTCAACTGCCCGTTCTGCATGGCATATTCCTTCGCACGAAGCCAATAATCAATAGCGGCACTTAGATCCTCCAACATGTAAGAAGTAGCGGCCATCCCATTTAAAGCCGATGCAGCAGCCTCACCATGTCCGTTTATTTCAAAATATCCTAAGGCCGTTTTAAACAGAGCAAAGGCCTCCTCGTTCTCCCCTTGCAGGCGCAAAATCCAGCCTCGCAGGACTCTGCTTTTAGCAAGGTAAAGTTCATCACCTAACTCTTTTGCAAGGGTGGCACAACGGTCGGCAGCAGCCAGACCCGCTTCAAGGTCCTGGGTTTTCCAGTACAAATTGCCCCAGTTAAAGTAGAGGGCAAGCAGGTACTCTTGCAAGCCGTCGCCTTTTGCCAGCTCCTCCGCCATGGTCAAAATTTTTTTAGCTTCCTTGTAATTCGTCTGAAAAATCAGAGAATAAGCAAGATTGTTCAAAAAGATCAAACGGGCATTTGGTGTCCCAGCCTTTTCAGACCCCAGCTTGCTCAGGCGGGCAGCCGTGCCCGCATTTTGTTCGGCCAATAAAACTAACCGTTTTTTAAGCCCTTCAAAATCTGAATCAGGGCTGATCGAGCGGATCTCTTTTTCTAATTGAATGGTGTCTACTATTTGAGCATTTTCCTTGCACGGAAAGGAAACAAAGACACAAAACAATCCTATTCTCCAAAATAAATTACGCATGGCCAATGGCTTTGAATGTTAAGTTTTTGCAAAACTAAAAGACTTTTCAGCATAGGGGTGGCAGATTGTTCGAGCAGGCTGCCAGATTGTTCGGTGGCAGTTTTGGGAAGGGAGTTTTGAGGATAGATTTGCGCTCGTAATCCGATGAATGTCGCCGACTAATTTTTCAACTTTCAAGGTTTAGCAATCTTGAATAACACAAAACTCAAATCAATGAAAAATATCTTCATCTCCATTTTTTTCACATTTTACACCTACAGTCAAATATGCGCTCAATACGAATTCACAACTTTCGGGGAGTCGGATGGGCTTCCCAACAAAAATTGCCGAGGCATTGCCATAGACAGTTCCGGTACCCTTTGGGCAGGGACACAGGAAGGGGTAGCCAAATGGGACGGCAGTGAATTTGTCCATGTACCGATTAACGATGGCGTTACAACACCTTTTGTAAAAACTATCCAAGTAGCGCCGGATGGAAACATTTGGGTGGGTTACCTGACCATCGCTGATGAATTAGGGCTATCTGTGATCGACCCCGATGGCAACCTTATCCTCCATGTGGATTCAGTTCTTTCTGGACAATCCGGTACGAGGGTAAACGACATTGAATTCGGCCCCGATGGGTTGGTTTATGTTGCCCATACCGATGGCGTCAGCACTTTTGATGGGCAGGAATGGCAATTAGAAACAGCTTCGACAACCAATTTTGCAGCCGCTCCAATCTGGGATATTGAATTTGCCAAAGATAGTTCCGTCTGGATGGCCACTATTTTTGGCTTGGCCCACAAAGAGTTGGATGGGACGTGGGAGCATTTTTACTCGCTTTCCACCGATCTCATTTATGACGATGTGCGCACTCTCGAATTTGGGCCAGACGACCGGCTTTGGATCGGTACTTCCAGAGGGTTGTCTATTTACGATGGACAAGGATTTGAAAATTACTGGGTGACGGAGGGGCTGCCCGATGAATTTATCCGGGATATAGCATTTGATGAAACTGGTTTGGCTTGGCTCGCCACCGATGATGGGTTTTCTATTTTCAATGGGGAGGAGTTCCAGAATTTTAAAACTTACGTCCACCCCACAATTAATGATAAAATTGAAAACGTCATTATTGATCCTGCTGTTGGTACTTGGCTTACTACCAGAGAAGGAATGGTAAAAGTCGAGACAGCAGTTTCTGCTTTACATCACCCTGTTGAAATAGCATCTGAGTCCATTAAGGTTTTTCCCTTACCCGCCCAGAATTATGTCCAGGTGCAATGGGAAGCTGAAAAAATGGGTGAGGTGCAGCGTATTCAACTTGTTTCCGATAATGGAAGTTTGGTACGCCAATTTGAGATTGAACCAGGGCAACATGAATCCCAACTGGAATTATCCGATTTAATTGCAGGTCAATATTGGTTGCGATTTGAAACAGATTTTGGCGCTGTGATAAAAATGTTAAGCAAGATTTGATTGCTTGATAGTTTTCTCTTCGACACGTCCCTACCAAAAAGAATGAGGGGAGTAAAAATCGGCCTACCCGATTCTCACTCCCCTATTTCTTTTATTTCAAATTCTTAAAGTCGTCTCAAATTTTGCCAATTACCAATTGCTTGGCCAAAGGCTTTCTTCCGGGTACATTCATCCAAACGATATAATGCCCCTCTTTCATTTCCTGTAAATCTATCTGGTAGTATTTGCTGTAAACCTGATCGATCTTAACTTCTTTTACCAAAACCCCCAAGTTGTTGTAAATGGTCAGTACCACGTCTTTTTCACCAACAGCTGTTTCCATGTTCACTTTCACAAAATCATTGGCAGGGTTGGGGAACAATACAAAATCGATGAGGTCGTCGTAGTAGAGAGATTTGGCCTCAGAATAGCCGATTGTACCATCGAGGTAGACCAATTGTATCCGGTAAATATTTTCACCAATGGTTGGCTCCATATCGTACCCTTCGTACAATTCTTTTGCATTGCCTCCTTCTGAATCAACCGACCAAATTTGTTCAAAATGAGTACCATCGGTAGATTTCTCCAAAATGTACTCCCTTACTCTGAAACCTTCGTTATGTGTCCAGTAAAGTGACGCAAACTCCAATCCTTTCACCGCTTCCAGACTAAGGTTTTCGACTGATGAAGCCGCTAAATTCAGGGTAGTTGAAGCACTGAATACCAACCATCCCATCGCCTCAGAAGTATGGCCTACTTCAGCATCCAACCATTGCTCTTCTTCTACTTTGACCTGCACGTTGGAAGAGCTCAGGTTCTGGTGGCGGATAGCGCAAACATCTCCCCCATCGTAAGTATGGAAACTGGCCAAGAAACCAGGGTCGGTAAACGAGCTACCGAAATCGATGGTGTACCAATTATGCGTAACACTATTGGACGTGATACCTGCTTTAAAATTGGCGCCTCCATGGCTGAAAGCCCCTTGGTTCATGGCAATGTAATGAATCGTTTCGTTGCCGTGGCTGCTCAAGTCTTCTTCCTGTAACTTCAATTGGAAGCTGGCAGAGCCGACATTTTGAGTTCTTGGCGCCACTGCATTGGCATCGTTGTAAGAAGCTACGGTCGTCAATACCACCGGCGTGCCGCTAAAGGCTTGGTCGAAAGATTTGGTTGTCCAGTTGTGATTGGCAGTAAAGCAGCCAGCCTCAAAATTGACCCCATCTATGGAATGGTTTCCTTTAGCCATCGCCAAGTAGTATAGCGTTTCAACGGGGTGGTAACCATTCAAGTAGTTCCATTCATCGATCTGGAATTCAAAACCCAGCTTTGTTACATTCTTAATCCTTGGTATCACTTGCTCGGTGCTGTTGGCCGAAGGTGACCCCAAAATCACGACTGATGCCTTCGGCAAATGGTTGGTCAAAATTTACCCAATACCATGAAGTAGAGCTGGCTTGTTCAATGACGATTTTTCCGGTCTGCAAAACCGTATTGTCATTGCATTCTGCATCAAAAGGAGATAGGTGCTGAAGCGGAATAGCTGTTGGAGAACTGCTTCCTGGTTTCACCCAATGGATGCCCCAATGGTCGCCACCACCCACTTCTGTCTGCAGTAGCTCAACATAGTAATGCTGACCTGCTTGGAGGGAAATCGAAGCAGATTGTTGGCTGGCATATTTGAAAAATTCATTCTCATACGTCCAACCTTGAAAACCCGCTATTTCGGTAGCATTGCTTGGGTTGCTGTCTGTACTTAATTTCAAACTTGTGAAATCATCGCCCGTGACGTAAAAAGTATAATTGCCACTGACCGTTGGTGTAATGAACCCTCTTACTCTTGTTCCATAATTGTCACCAATGTTCACAGGCCCAGTTGAGCCAGCGTTTAAATAACTGCCTGCCGGGTTATTTGGATAGTCTGGATGGTTGGTCAAAAAAGATAGGTCATAGTTGTAAATGCCGTACCACACTTCTCTTAGCAACCCCGTACCCAAAGCACCCTGACAATCGCCCGTTGATAAACATTCGATCGGTTCTACAACCACGCAATTACTTTCCCCATCCCAATTCGTACAACCTGAACGGCGGGAGCAACGAACGAAATAAGTGGTTTGTGAAACGCTGCCAATGGACAAAGTTGTCGTGCTACCCGCCCGGCCACTGGCGTCATGTTATTAGGGTTGCAATCTCGTTGTCCCAGAAATCCACAAGTACTCAACAGCGCCGCTGCCACCACTTGGAAGAGAAGCGGAATTCAGTTGCACTGGATGTACCCTGACAAGTTTTGGAAATAGAACCACCGCTGGTGACATTAGTCACATGCTGGCGCTAAAACAGTCACCGTGGAAGTACAAGTCGAAGAAAGGCCAAAAGAATTGGTCACGGTCAAAGTTGCCGTGTAGATACTCGGGCTGGCTATAGCTCGTTGGGGAAGCATTCAAACTGGTAATGGTAGCGTTGCAGCCCGCCGTTGAACCTCCATCCAAATCTTGTCCACTGAATTGGACAGACTGGCCAATGGAGGTAAGTTGCAGAGTATGGTTTTTACAAACTGCTACTGGTGTAGCTGCTTGCACAACTACGGTAATGACGGTTGATCCAGGGCAACCATTTCCATCGATCAAATCCACGTAATAATTACCCGCATGAGATTGGTTTACACTCGTTGAAATGAGGAAGTCATTTCCGCCGGAACTTGTGGCATTGTAACCGTTAGGGCCAGTCATGGAAGAAAACTGAGCACCATTCGGATTGACACTGAGGTATAATTGGTCACCTTGGCAAACAACTACTGTGCAGTCACCATGATTTACCCAGCCATTGTTGTTGATATTGCTTTCGCAAACCAGCTGTATAGGGTCGCAAGGTGGGGTATCAGAAATGGTAAAGCTGATTGTCTGCTGATCGCAAGAAATACCTGAAGCATTGTCTTGGCTATAAACTGATACCAAGAAGGTATAATTACCCACTCCTAAAGAAAGCGGGTTAGTGTCTCCCCGGTAATGATAAGGCAACACGTTCTCCGTATGTGTATCAGAAATGGCTCCTGAAACATTGAAACGGACACTTTCCAACGTACCAGAAGTAGTGGCCAAAATATTATAAGAAGTAGGTAAATCGCTCAACTGGTATGTGCCGCCATTCACAATTGGGAAGGCAATGGCACCGGTATTTAGATCATAAAATGAAAGACCTGCCAAAGCCCCATCACAAGACGTTCCCTGACAAGTACAACCATCAGCGAGGATGACATCATTCTCCGTATTTGGGTTGCCATCGTTACAAGGAGTGCCCGGCGTTTGTAGTCCGGCGGCCCATTTCACAGCCGCATCAAAAATTTTCAAACCATCTGCAGTGAGGCTGGTAGCGGAGGTGTTTTGTAGGAAAAATCCAACCCGGCGAGCAGGTGCACTTATTCCGTTCAACCCAGCGCCATCTTCATAAGCAAACACAAGCGAACGGGATGAGCTACCATATTTATTAGCGATAACTGCAGCGGAGCTCAGAGGAACTCCATAAGAAACAGTTTCATAGGAATTGAAAATCTGCACATGACCACTTAGTCCCGCAGCAATTGGGTGAGAAGCGTCCTTAATGGTCATTTTGTATTCGTAACTATCTGTTCCGTAATAACTGGACGAAGAGTTGGTCATTCTCATATCGTCATACAACAAAGGCTCATAGCAAATAACTGGAACCTCTACATATCGGAATTTAGAATTAACGTCTCCGCTGTTCACTGTTGAACTGATAAGGATCAACCCTTTTCCATCGGCATCTGATGTAGAAGAACCATTATCACTAACCACTGTCACATTAAAACCGAGTGAAACCAAACGGTTTTTGACTGCAGCATCAGACGAATTGAGATTGGTGCTTCCTACTACAAAAAGAGCATCTGTATTGCATCCACCGCCAGTATTTCCAGCAGCAGTTGAAAATTGAGTAGTCGTACTTGAACAACCAGTAGCACTTCCAGCCGCATTTTTTGGAACAACATACCAATAATAGGTCGTTCCTCCTAAAAGGCCAGTTACAGTCGTAGACGTTCCAGATATATTGCTGGCAACTACGTTTGTAGGTGGATTCGATGTGCCTAAATAGACATCATAAGAAGCTGCATTTATGGCATCGTTCCAACTGAGATTGACGGAAGCTGCATCCAAGTTAGTGGACAAATTGATCGGAGAAGCATTGTTTGTACAGCCCGGCCCTTCAACTACCGCTACGTTAAATTCACACGTAGCCCCATTGCCGCTCAAGTCTCCTGCGGTATAGATAACCACCGTTACCCCAACTGGAAAAGAACTTCCTGGTAAGTAAGTCGAACTAAAAGAAACCAACCCGCAATTATCTGTTGCAGTCGGTGCCGTCCAATTGGCTACACCAAATCCATTCACCGCAGCTACCGTGATGTTCGATGGACAATTACTGATAACAGGTGATTGGGTATCATTGGAACAAGTACCTTCCACGATCACATTGAAATTACAAGTAGACGTGTTTCCTTTTACATCCGATGCTTGGTATAAAACCCTGTCCAGTCCAACTTGAAAGGTGTATGGGGAAAATTGCTGCTGATAGTAATGGGCTGGCAGGCGCTGCTGGCAGTTGGCGCAGTCCATTACCACCGCCAGAGCTACCAGTGAGTTTGCACTGTAAAATCTGCTGGGCAGTTGTTGGCTTGGTGCTGTGTTAATATCTGGACAAGGGTCATTTCCAACGGTAATTGTGAAAATTACAAGTAGAAGAATTACCGTTCACATCTCAGCACTGTAAACCACATTGGTGGTCGCAAGGAGAAACATTTCCCGAAACGACTTCCTGAAAAGGAAGCGACGCCACACAAATCAAATACGTTCCGGTACAGCCCAAACAGCCTGCCCCGCCTGTGAAGGCATTGGTTGTTTTATAAATATTTGGCGGACAATTGATAAGAGGCGTATTGTCCACCACACAAGAGATAAGCTGGGTTAACGAGTGATCCGTCAAGTAAAACCTGCTTTCGTTGCCGTTACCGTCTGTTGCTGTGTGAGTCACAGTAGTGGTCGCCGAATTCAAATGACTGACCGGGAACAAAATCTGTATTGATAAAAAGTGGAAAACTTACTTAGTTTACTGTCCATAGCCGTTGGCGCTACCCACCCTGCTTTGCTGATGTACCTGTCGTAACTTGGTAATATCATTCGGACAACCAGCAAAAGCAGGCTATGGCATCGCTGGCTGATGCCTCTACGAGCATCTGCCGGACATCCACCTAAATTGACAATTGGCTTCATTGCCATAACTATCTGTGCTTGTGTGTAAGTTACGCCCGTAATCCCAATAGGAAAATATCACCGGGTGCATGGTTGCGGAAAGCTTCCTGGTCAGGGTACAATTATCAGAGAATGTCGGCTCAGCCCGTCGACCGCTACCCCAGCCTGATCCGTAAAAACGACAACGTCTTTTGGGCAGCGTTGGTGTGTCCCGTACGTCCGCAGGTGTAATGATCGCTGTTTGATTAAGCTACCGAAGTATTTGGTATCCGCAAAGCGACGTGTGCGTTGATCGTTGTTCAATATCAGGTAAAGAGCAAACTGGCCTGCAACCCCATTGGCGAAGATGCCAAACATGTTGCGCAGCTATCAAAATTTGCGAAAGCGATCAATTCTGGCGCATACACTTTCACATCCCCATCGTGTTAGCCCCAAAGTTGCGTTTTGACAGATGGCAGGCGCATCAGATGTTGGGCTAAAGTATACAGGTATCTGGCACCCTTGGCAGTCAATCGCCGTTCCGTTCAAAGTACCTCTTTTGAAAAATGATGGCATACTGCTTCAAGTGCCATTGTTATTGATCGAGAGCCATCGTTGCTGATCGTTGAGCAATCGTCATTCAAAAAGGAGTTGGTATTTACAATAGAACCTTTATTCAACAAAATACCTGATGACTGACCGAGAGTTGCATTATTGGTCAATACACCCGCCCAAAGCATTGACTGAAAACACCGATGTTTCGAGGTAAGCATTATTGATAATGAACGCTTCATTCAACGTTCTTACGACATTTGCCGAAACGGCCATTATTGGTCAAAGAATCATAAGTTGTCCTGTTTTCAAATCCCTGAAGCTATCTTTATCCTACCAGTAGTGTTATTGTTGTAAAGTTGCCAGTATTGGCTTAAACAGAGCCACTATTCACATTGATCGTACCGTTGTTGAAAAAATCAGCAGCGTTATTCCAGCTTCAGTTGTTGATGTTCAGGATACCGTTATTGGTAAAAGAGCCAACAAGGTTATTGATTTGCCCGCCACTTCAAAACTATTGATCGTACCGCCGTTGTTGAAGCTGTTGCTGTTTTCCACATTTCCAAAACTATCAAAAGCAATTGGTCGTAAACGTACCAGCGTTTTGGATCTTTGATCCAAAACCAGTGATATAACCCCTCAGCATTGCTGCTAAAGTGCTACTCAAACGGTTGTCGATCAAGTTGTTATTGGTAAATGTTCCGTCATTCACAAAACTGCCATTGTTGATCAGTTGAAAAGTATTGATGAACGTACCCGAGTTTTGGGTGGTGCCATCATTGGTAACTGTGCCATTGGCGTTGTTGAGGTTAGCGCGCCTGCAGCCATGGTCAAATTACCTTTAATGACAAGTGCTGCTATTGGAAAATCCTCCATTGATATTTATAATTCTCCTTCCGCTTCGACATTTCCCAAATTATGAAACTCCCATCCACTTGGTAAAGCCGCCGCCTGAAAGTGATGTAAAGGTTTGACCCAAAATTATTGGTGAAAGTACTGCCATTCGCAACCGTTGATTTCAGTCGTTAAGGTTTGGCTATTTATTAAAAAGAGCCTTCCGTTAGTACAAAAGTCCCAGCAGCGGCATTGATGTTGCACGGTGTTGGTCACCTCTTTATTTATTAGGGTCGTAGCCAAAGTAAACGTTCCGCCATTGGTAAAATGAAGCACCAACTTCATTGACAAATGTTGCCTGGCCTAGCGTAAAAGTGGAAGACGAGAAATTTAAAAACACCGTTGTTGGTCGGACAAAACATGGCGGACATTGAATACTACGTTGGAAATGGTCATCTCGTTGGTCAACAGGGCATTTACTGTGATTCCGCAAAGTTGGTAATTGTAAAATCTATGGTCAGCAGGCTGCCGATGACTACACCGATACCTCCGCCGATCAGAACGTTATTGCCATTTGCAGGCCGTATTGTTCCAGTTGGCAAGAGCCAAACCAATCACCACCATCAGGGTAGATGTATTGGGTGATGGTTTTTGAGAATTCATAGTAGTCATAGCACGAGAAAAACAAGATGGAAAATGGTTTTGATTCGCATAAATTGATAAAATTTTTGGTTAAATTGACCATTAAAAGAGAAAAGACCTGAATGAAATGATGAAATCCCGCCAAGGACATGGCCAGTTTTATTTTACAGAATCAATAAAAAGTAGATCTAATAGTGAGGACCAAGAAGTAAATTGTAGGAGGGAAATATTGTCTGGGTAGAAAAAGAAAGCACAAATATCATAAAATCACTACACCTGTACAAGCGCCTCGTAAATATTCATACTGTAACATGGGGAAGACTTTAAGTAAACATTAATCTTTGGAATTAATACCGATTGTTAAGCCATTATTTACAACGACTTAAATAGCAATTAAATGGATTATGGCGGCAAATGTTTTGAGCACTTAACATTTTTCAATCACATTTAAAACCCTAATCGAAAGGTATTTGCGAAACTGTAATGGTTTTGATGGTTTATTCTAAATATAAAAATACCTTTGCGCCTAAACTGAAACAACTTATGCCCATTTGGCAATACATCCTACTTTTTTCTTCGGTCTTCATCGGTGGCAGCTTTGGCTTTTTTTTCAATAAAGAAAACAAAAAGGTGGCTGCAAATCTTTATCTATCGTTTAGTGGCTCATATATCTTAGAGTATTGAATTCTACCTGATGCCGTGGGTCTTGGGCTTGGCGGCAGCTTAGTGGGTTATGGGTCATCGGTGGATTTTTTGCCAGTACATTTGCAGACTTAACTTCTGTCCGTAGGGGTAGAACACAGCCATATTCATGCGCCCCATAAATACTCATCCAGTTTTTGTCGTGTCTGTAATGTTGTTTGAGCATTCGTACTTTTATACGGAAGGCATACCGTTGAGTTATTATGGCGAATTTCACGTGGGCGGGCACAGCCACTCGCACAATCACTTATTGTACGGCATTGTTCTTCATCATACCCGCTGCGCTCTTGCCGTTATTATTGAAAATTTCTGGCGTGAAAAAACGGCTGATCTGGTTTTATCTCAGTGTGTTTGCTGCCATGTCCCCGCGTCAGGGCTGCACGTCGACGGCCACCACGTCATTCCAACCACTTTCCAAAAGGTATTCTTGCTTTTGCGGTGGATGTGTACTGCTGCACATTGCCACTGTCATCATCTTTGAAACGGACAGTTCCAACCATCACCACATACCCGCAACAAGTTGATTGCCATCGTTTTGAGGTCGGCCTTTCGATTTGACTTTGTTGTAAATTTTTCAAAAACACCATCGTATCTATCTCATCGGCGCTCCAATCATCAAGTGTAGGTTCTTTAAAAAGCTTTGACGACCGTTTCAAATCCTGCAATTGGCGGTTGGTAACGATGGTGGATTTCCTCTTTTTGACTAATTTTTCAGGTTAAACTCTCTTTGTCCGAATAGTATTCATAATGAACTAAGCTCAATCGCGAGGCTTAATCGACTCATGTTCGGTGAGGATGGCAAATACAACCATTGTTCCCAGTAAACCGTCCAGTTCATCATCAGCATGGCGAGTTTATAGTCAAAGTTATTTTTGTATTTTGTGGTGCATGCGATCTCTTTGCTGATCGTGCGACTTTTTCCATCAATAATTGGAAATCAAACCCACTGGCGGCAAAATACAGCTTCGATACGTTCCTACACCCGGACAAATACCGGAAAATGCTTTCCCCTACTTTGCCGAAATCATGTGATTCTGTGCCATCCAAAACCGCCACAGCGTTCGGTTTTGGATGATGTTCAGCTTATTCCAAAATATAATTCAAATAGCGGGCCGAGTTGTTGCTGCCGGCAGATGACATCAAATCTTGCAACCGCTCTCGTTATTTCAAAATATGCTTCTGTCGGGCATCAGCACCACCAATAGTTTCAACAAATAGGGCAACAAAAAACGGTCTTTTTTCGACAACTTGATAAAGCCCCGTGTGCCTGCCACAAAGACGCAAAGCAGGTCATGAAAGCCCACCAAAGGATGTTGCCCGCCATATTGACCACTGTTTTTGGTGAAGTCATGTAGCGAGCATGAAAGCCATAAGCCGCCGCTACATTCCAGTTTTCTTTTTGCAGAAATTGTTCAAACGTCGCCTGCACCGCCCGCTGGTTTTCGATGGTCGTATCAAGGCGTTGTTGTAATGGGTGCGGTGCATGACCGCTTCGAGGTACTCATCCTTTGGAGCAGGTGCTCGCCTGGTTGGGCGGGAGCGTTTTATTCTTTCGGATGGTTCCCTGTGATAGTTACAGCAAATTATTTTATTAGTTTCACTTGCAAATAACAAAATTCACGGCTGCTTTCCTTTATCGCAAAAGTAACAGATATTGGAGGGATAAAAATATTTTGATTGGGAAAAGAAAGGAGGGGTACAAAAACCCCATGGCACAAAAACAAATCTATTGTTTTTCTATTGGCAAATGGATGGCTGGCAGGCAGTAAAGTCTTGAATTATTTCCATCAGTTAGTGTAATCCGGTCTTCCTTTATTGGGAAGTTCAGTTTATGCCTGTCCGTCATCCTGATGTGTGAAGGCTGCCTTGTTGAATTTTAATAGCTTTCCCCTGTCAACTGGTGAAAGATGAAGTGCTTGGTCGCTGCCCCCGACTAAAGAAAATGTAATCTCCCAAAAGGCAAAAGTAGCTGGGAATGTAATGTTATTGACCCATGGTATCTGCCCCACTAAGCTGATTAAGAGCCATGACCGAGGGAATCATTTTTCGGCTGCTTGAAAATACAACTTGACTTTATCCGTGAGCATGGGGCGTCGAGGTTATATCCGAGGAAGCGTGACCCGCCATTCTTAGCTTCACTTGGGTTGTCCATATTGATTTGAAAAAGGTCGTTCATGGCCACCAATAGAGGCTGTTTCAATTTGCAACACCTTGTTTGGTTACATGCCGTAACCCATGCGGTTATCAGGATAAGCCTGTAGCCTTTTCATGGTACACGTTTGTTGCGTAGCGACAAACCAGTAGTTCGCTTTTCGTTTGGACATTGGGTGATAGCTGGTCCAGACCCAGCGAGCGTGGATCACCTTGATGTTGTCGATAAAGGCCAAGACTTCTTATAGATGGTGATTGTTCACGCCTTCTGGCTCGATGCGAAAACTTCAGGAGCTTTCTCAGTATGAGTGTTGAGTGCCACAAAAGCGTAAGGCTGTTCAGAATTGCGGGTGGCTTCTAAATGCTTATTTCCCAATACCACTAATAATAAGCTTGACCATTTGACACTAGTACTATTACAATAACTGTTGGCCTGTAGTGTATTTAATGCGATCGTCTTTTTCCTGACCAGAGAGGAATTAGCAGTTTGTTTTCATGCTGATATGATGGACAGATTGTAATATAACTGGCCAGTACGAAGTCTTGGTCTGGATAGAACCATATTAGTCTATCCTGTTTTTTTTTCAGTTCAAGGCATAAAGTCCCATCTTGTCCGTTTGTATTCGAAACTGGTAAGATCAGTAGGTTTATCAGATGCTGGTATGGGTACAGGTCGATGGACTTCGCATGAAGGTATCACCCAAGGAGACTTATTTTTATGGAGTCACCTAAGAGAGGAAGCCAAAGAACAATAGAAAAGCAACCCGGGCAGCAAATACATGCTGCCCGGGCCCTATGGATAAACCCTTCATAGAAACCTGGTTATTTAGGAACAATGAAAGCAGCGCCAGCGCCACCATTAAAATGTCGTCCCTTGGCCTGTACAGTTACGTGATATACCTGTTCGGCAAAAATGGTTCGTATTGGGCAAGTGGTAAGGGGCAACTGCCCCGCCCTCGAATATCTGTTCTGTCCGGGTGAGCAGGCCGTCCGTAGGGATTCCGGTTGGAAAACAGTGGCTAGGACATCGTCACAATCATCAGACTGGGCGCAGTGCTCATCGCAGCCTATGTTGAATTCCCAGTCGCCCCGTGCCATATCAACGCCACCTCCGTTATGCAGTCATCAATTGCATCATGATCATCTGGGTCAGGCATGGCCACCTCCACTTCCTCAGTTGGGTCAGTAGGCCGAACCACTCCAGCTGAAGGATGTCGTCGGCAGCCTTGCACCTGGCCAACTGTTCCTGCTGCCTTTTCGGTGGGTCTTTAGATCATGACCAAGCCGGTCACCTCACTGGTGGCCTTCTGAGATGATCTCGCAATGCCCCCAGGGTCGGACTTCAATATTTTGCCCCACACCTTTGAAGGTGCTACCCGAAAATATTTGATAAGCGCCCAGATAGCCTTATTCTGGTCACCCTTGATGGACGACTTTTCGGCCTCGAACTTCTCGTTGCACCGATCTCAGTGGTCGCCCCCTGCTGCCAGAAAGCGGGAGCCCGGGAGGACATCATCTGAAAGGTTGCTGTTCTCTACCTCCCCCAAAGGATGACAAATGGGACAGTGGGCAAGTTGGCGGGGTCGTTCAGGTTTTCAAGTACATCGCTGTTTAGGAGCATTTCATCTACATATGCCCCAGCATCTTTATCCTCATTTACCCAACGTTCAAATGATTGCGAAAGGGTACAATACTCACGTCAATCAATGTCCTGAAACTGTTTAATATCTAACAAAATCCCTTGTAAATTTGACTCCAAAGTGGGATCGGCTACTCTGCCATTACTTAGGCAGCAGGCACCATGATTAGGGACTCCGTTTAATATCGTGCAGAGATCTGTGGGTTGCAGCTGCCGCTTGCCTTAGGATAAGCCCACGTAGTCATGGAGGCAATCCCCAATACGATAGCATCAGAACTGATCCTGTCTGTAATATAATCAGCCTTGTACCCCACCAACCAGTACCTGGTCGTAATTAGGATGGATACGGTCTTAAAAATCGTAACCTAATACAGTCATGCTGTTCTTCATGTTATTGGAGTTGAAGCCAGATGCCTCCGTCATCAAGCACGTTTTGCGCTGTGCATAAGAGAAAATTGGCAAAAGAAGCAATAGTCCCACGAGGGGCAATGTATGGTTGAAATTTTCTTGTTTTTCATTTTTAATTGAATTAGTGTAAAATGATATCCACAATGGGAGTCTCTGTCTTTTTTTCACAATGGCTTGTCCCATCCTTTTCAAAAGACCCAAATTCCCCATTCGTATTTCCCGGCAGGCGGGAAGGATGCCGTTTACAGAGCGAATAAATTAGTTTGACGTGATCATGAAGTTTTGATAACTTGAGCGTTCTCTACCATCTTCATCCGTTTTTTGAAATAGGCGCATCAAAATAGGTGACGAACCGTTCTTTGTCCAGTTTCAATCCGATTGCCCTCCTTCCGAGTAATTATAATTCCTCTTTGAGGTGATTCTTCCGTCATACCAAGTTAGCGTGCCCCACGATAGCCATACCCAAAGTCTTGTCAAATACCGTTTTGGTAAAACCACCTTCAGGGCTGTTTCGGGTAAGCACTTCAAATTGACTGTTGAACGCCTCCGAAACCGAGCCCCTCGTCCCGGAAGCCGTCCAAGGTCGCATTGACAGTTTCCAAATCAGGGATATCCTCCTCTGGGCCATAGGCAAGCGCTTCGATCGCTTTGATGTAAAACGCCGCTTCCGCATCGTCCCGGTTGCTGACCGAAATGACATCGCCGTTTTTGTTGTAACTGGTATTGCACATTACGGCTGGCAATGGAAATCCTATCCGTTTTTAGTTCATCCGGTACAGGCGGCAACTTTAGAACATCATTATCGGTAAGGTCGGCGCGTGAAGTAGAGGCGCATACCATATCTCGGCGAATACATCTTGCGTCATCTTTGATACAGACTTCAACCTCACACCCACCGTACTTAGGAATACCGTAGGCTATTCGCCGATGAAGCTGTTCCTGTTCTTCGGGGTTGACCGCTTCCAGAGTGAGTCACGGATTCCGCTCAAAGGTCATGGTCAGCACACAGTCGCTTGGATTGTCCTGTAGATAAGTAAATGCTTTTGGAGTGGTTCTGTCGGTACTGACACCTATCCTTGTTGCAGGCAAATGAACCTACGAAGCCAGAACGCCAGTAGAATGTTTAGTTTGTAGAACATATTTTGAAATTTTGGAAAACCTTTGTAGTAAATTGGCAAGAAAAAAGAAGACTATTTTTAATTTAATTGAACCAAAAGAATCCTGTTTTTAGAGATTGTGCGGA
This sequence comes from Saprospiraceae bacterium, assembly GCA_041392505.1. Classification (GTDB taxonomy): domain Bacteria; phylum Bacteroidota; class Bacteroidia; order Chitinophagales; family Saprospiraceae; genus UBA6168. Next base: position 22,324 of record JAWKLX010000020.1, read on the forward strand.
GACACTTTGGGCTACCCTAAACACAAAAAGTGATAAAATGTTGTGTAAAAATAAAAATAAATAATTGATAATCAGTTTTTAGGTGGGTATATTTTTATCTATTGATGGTACTTCGGCATAGGACTGTGTCCTGTGCCGCTCCTGTTTTCCCATAAATAATCTCTGTCCGAAAGACCATTTTATAGTCTGCTTTAGCCCATACCTTAATCTTTCAATCAATATATCTCTGTAAATTGGCCTTGTAAATATATCAGCCCAACCGACGAGGTGCTGGTCAGAGTAATGCAGGCCTGTCGGACGATGAAACTTATTTCCTGCTCATAGCGCTTTTGATTGATGAGGCAATATAGTTGTTTGACTAAACATACCAGGCATGTTGTTTAATGGAAAATACATCGCTAATGAAAATAGGTAAAATGGCTTACCGTGTTACATGGACAGGAGCGGCACTGGACGCAGTCCTGCGCCAGCAGAGGTCTTCAATCGCACAAACATATTGACCTCAATCCAACGTCAACTTCGTCTTCCGATCCGCCACATAATTCCGCCACCGATCCAAACACTCCAACATTGAATCTGGTAATTCTGTCGTAAACAACATTTCCTCCTTGGTGATGGGATGGATAAGCCCAACTCTCGCGTACCAGTGCGTGTCGTGGCATAACCTTAAAAGTGTTTTCTACAAATTGCTTGTATTTGCCGAAAATCGTCCCTTTTACCACCCTTTCGTATTTATAATCATTGAATAGGGGATGGCCTTTGTGCGCCATGTGCACCTGATCTGGTGGGTGCGGCCCGTTTCCAAACTGCACTCAATCAGACTGACGTAATACAGCCGTTCCAAAACTTTGTAATGTAACGGAACCACTTTGCATGTTTCTCATCGGGCAAAACGGTCTGTTTGGTGCGAAATCGTGGATGCCGACCCATCCAGCATTGGATTATTGCCTTCGTCCTCTTCTGGCTCGCCCAGAAGCGATGGCTTGGTTGGCGGCGGTGAATGGTATGCGAACTAAATTGTTTGGCCAAGCCGAAACTGGCTTCGTCCGATTTGGCGACGACCAATAGACCGGAAGTGTTTTTATCTATGCGATGCACCAATCCCGGCCTGTTTTCAGGGTTGCCGGGCATGATGGGGAGGTCTTGGAAATAAAAAACCAAGGCATTGACCAGTGTGCGGCGATAGTTGCCAATACCTGGGTGAACGACCATCCCGGCGGGTTTATAAACAACCAAAAGGTGTTCGTCTTCATACCTGATGTCGAGAGGAATTTCGTCTGGCTCGACCGTAACCCCTTCGTCATAGGGCTTGGGGATGTTCATTTCAATCTTATCGCCGGGCCTGATTTTGTAATTGGCTTTGACCAAATCGTCGCCATTCACAAACACCAATCCGGCCTTGATCGCTTGCTGGATACGGCTGCGGGTAACCTTGAAAATCCGGTCGGTCAAAAACTTATCGAGCCTGACCGGACCTTGTTTCGGATCAGCAATAAATAAATGTTTCTGGAGAAATTCCTCTTCGTACATGGTAGGACCTGGTGGCATTGAACGCATTGGAGCATTTGTTTGGGTACGGCACAATTCCGATTGAATTCCTTTCCCCCTCTATTTCGTTTTAGTTGTGGAATTGGTCAATCAAAAAATCGGGACAATTGGTTTTAAAAGCAATTGATTAAACAGCCGCAAAATAAACAAGTTTTGAGCAAATGGGCTAACACAAGATTTAAGGAGCGCTATCTTTGTTTTTTAAACAGAGATCAGAAGTCAGATCACTTCGCTGTCAGAAGTCTGACTTCTGAAAGCGAAGCGATCCGACCTCTGAATTCTTAAAAAGTTACTATGCACATCAATTCCATCTGCGCTAAAGAAGTCAAGGACAAACGAACGACTAAGCCGCACATTTTACCCATTTACGCCACCTCCTCTTTCGCCTTCGAATCCATTGATGAGGGTATCGAAATATTTACCCAACAAAAAAAAGGGCACGTCTACGGACGCTTTGGAAACCCCACGATTGATGCGGTTGCTGAAAAGCTGGCGGCCCTGGAAACGGCAGGAACAGACCTCGAAGCAGCTGCCCTTTTGTTTAGTTCTGGCCAAGCTGCGGTGTCTACCTTGATGATGGGTTTGTTGAAAAGTGGGGACAAAATTTTAACCCAAGAAAATTTGTACGGAGGCACTACCGAACTGTTTGTTAAGGTGTTAGAACCGTTTGGCATCCAGACTATTATGACAGACCTGCACGATCTTGAACAGGTCGAGGATTTCCTAAAAAAAGACCCTCAAATCAAAATGCTCTATATTGAAACACCAGCCAACCCTACTTTGGCTTGTGTGGATATTGAGGCTTTGGCAGCCATCGCCAAAAGACACGGTCGCTACAGCACGATCGACAATACATTTGCAACACCTTATTTGCAACGCCCCATTACTTTGGGGGTAGATTTTGTGGTGCACTCCACCACCAAGTTTCTGAACGGGCACGGGAACTCAATAGGGGGGGCTTTGGTCACCCCGCACGTTGAGCAAACCGGCATGAGCGGCCGCATCTGGCAAACGATGAAACTCGCTGGCACCAATTGCAACCCATGGGATGCCTGGTTGCTACACAATGGCATGAAGACGCTGGCTCTGAGGATGGAACGCCACAGCGAAAATGCCACGGCCATAGCCCAGTATTTGGAAAAAAATGAAAAAGTGGAACGGGTCAATTATTGCGGTCTCCCCTCCCACCCCGACCACGCCATTGCCAAAAAGCAGATGTCTGCTTTTGGCGGAATGATGAGCTTTGAACTAAAGGCTGGCCTCAATGGTGGAATCCGTTTTATGAACGCCATTAAAAGCTGTACGCTCGCCCCCACCCTTGGCGATGTGGACACCCTGATTCTCCATCCCGCTTCGATGTCTCATTTGAATATCCCCAAAGACATTCGGTTAAAAAATGGCATTACGGATGGGCTGGTGCGGCTATCGGTGGGAATCGAACACGTCGGTGATTTAATTCAGGATTTGGAGCAGGCGATAGCATCGGTTTAATTTCTCCAGGAAGTCTACATTTTGCAAGTCAATGTTAGGCATTGATTTTTTTTTACAAACCTTTATATATCTTTGGTTTTCCTAAAACGAGCCACGACAGATGAAAATAAAATACATCTCGCATGGTTTTTAAATCAGCAGCCTGATTTTCTATTTTCATTTTAATAAAAACGGCCCATTCATTCTGTCTCACCAAACCATTTGCCATCATGTTCAAAAGACTCGCTGACATATTTTCCAACTTTTTCGGTTCCCTTTTCGGAGGCAATAAAACCAACAAACCAACCACCAATACTCAGCCCCCTACCAATAATGATAAGTGCGGACCTGGTAGAAGACAGCTCGGATGTCCCAGTCGACACCATTATGGTGGTGGATGTTATGGACGTTACCATTCCTGTCGCTGATAACGATCGAGTGGCATTTGCCGACGACGACAAAGAGGGCTTTCGATGGCACTGCATAATGATGCGCAACACGATCAAATCCCACTGGTGACGGGCTCTCCAACCCGGTGATACGGACTACGGCCTCGGGCGATACCGGCTCGCCCACCGGTGACGATACATCGGTGCCTCTACTCCCCCGCCTACCACGCATAAAAAACGCTGTTGTGGTGCTTGGACAACGGGCATGGAAAATTGCAGGCTGGCAAACGATCCCCGATTTGGGAGGAAAGCGATGGCGGAAAAATGCAGTTTTTTGAATATGAATTCAATCGGGATGTGGTGGAAAGGATCATCAAACGAAGTTGAAGAAAAATGGAGTCGCTTACTATGACGTAGTACCTGATTTTTCTAAAAGTGGGCAGCTTCACAGAAAGAGCGAGTTGACCGGGCCAATAAGAAAAAATCAGACCTTCCCAAGTTATTCGTTTCAGTTCACTCAACGCTGGCCAGCTTCCTCTCCTGACAAATGGGTGGCTTCCAGTATCAAGGTGTGGAAACCTGGTTCATACAACAGCACCAAAGGCAAAAAAATGGCAGCTATTTTTTCAAAAACACATCGTAAAACTGGCTTTAAAGACCGCCAATTGAAGTCAACTAAAGAAAGAATTTGTATGTCCTCACTAAAACGATCATGCCAGCGATTTTGACGGAAAATGGTTTTACAACAACGAGCGGAAGTGAAAGAATTAATGAAGGATTCTGTTCGGCAAAAAATAGCCGATGCGCACGTCGCAGCGATCATGGAGATTGAGAAGAATGGGATTGGGGAGTAGGATGTGGGTATTGGGTATTGAGGTATTTGATATTTTCTTTAGGGTTTTGATGTAAACGTTCAATTTAAAATGAAGTGTTTTTAACTTCTCCAATAAACTGAGGTATTCGTCTCTGGTCATTAGATTACGGCGGCAAGATTTATATGCCCAAGTCTTAGATTCTAAAATAGAGCCTCTCGAATAATAGCAGAACAGTTTTTTTTCTTTGAAAAAATAACGGCCATGCCCTTCGGCTATATTAGCTGCAATCGAATCTGCCGCTTCCGTAAATTGTCTTCCAGGATGTTTTTTGTTCAGATATTCCCATCGCTCTACGATGTTCCAAACAATTTCTCCTACCTCCAAGGAAAGTCTGTAAATTTCGAGGTCTTCCAGTTTTAGTGGTGTCGAATTTTCTCTCATTGCGTTTTGATTTTCGCAACAATATAGAAAATACCACAATACCATTAATACCAAATACCTTAATACCCTAATAAAAAAGTGGCCTCACATCGTCATTTCGATGGAGGCCATCCCAAAAACCAATTGTTAAAGGACATCTATTCTTGATAGTTATTGAAGACGGGTTTTGCTTGTTTTCCTACCCACCGAAAATGTCAACAACTATTTTATTTTTTCAGAAAACCCAAAGGGCATCTAACCAATTGACATTAATTCTAACATTTCTATTTTACCCACGGTCGTATTTCTTTTTGCCTTTGGCAAAATCAAATGCGATGGTGACTTCGTGCGTGCCGCCGTTGTATTGCTGTACGCTTTGGAAAGAAACATCGTAGCTGTAGTAAATGCGGAATACATCAACATTGGTACCCAACATCATCCCTACTGCTCCACCAAGTCCTGCCCGGTAAGAAACGCCAGCGATCAATTTATCATCAATGAAAGAACCCATGATGTTGAAGTCAGCACGGAAAGGGGTATCCTTGATATGCTGTACCATGAGCGAAGGGGTCAATTTGAAATTAAATTCCTCAATGTCGAAGGTGTGCCCAAAATTGACCGTGATAAATTTGAAGAATGCCCCTTGTGGGTCGCCCGTTTCGATTTCACCAATCTTCGTGACAACGAGGTTGGAAAATGCCAAACCGACATAGGTGTTGTCGTAAAAGGTAGTCCAAAACCCAAGGGAGGCATCGAATACTTTATTACCTTCAATGGCATCCATAAGAATCGGATCGTCGGGGTCGGTATTTGGATTGTCCAAAACCGAATTGGCCACTCTTATCGTGTGGAACTCTGTAGAAAAACCAGCCCCAAATTTCACATGGTTGAACTGGTAGCGAAATGCATAGTTCATCTGGAAGCGCAGGTTGGAACGGTTGCCCAAATTCTCCGTCATCAATCCCAACCCAACGCCCAAAGTTTTACCGATTGGGCCGTTGTAACCGATGTGGTAAGACTTCGGTGATTCAGGAAAACCGGTCCATTGGTTGCGGATGTTCATCTGCAACTTGTGCATGTCGTCGAAACCTGCGACTGCCGGATTTACCAAAATGGGATTGAGGAAATAATGGGAGAATACAGCACCTTGTTCCTGACCTTGAACGGATTGTAAAACGAACAAAGTAGCAAAGAGTATGAATATATTTTTCATGATTTATTTTTTAATCGATTTGAAGGAAATGTGATCAGTAAGCAGTTGATTAGTGATTAGTCAGCTAAAAACTAATCACTAATCAACTATTAACCAATCACTATTTGCGAAGCACCGTTACAGCCCCTTTGATGGTTTGTTCCGTGCCAGTTACCGGGTCAACGTATTCGAAAACGTAGTAATAAACCCCATCTGGCACATCCCCTCCACGGCGATTCGTTCCTCTCCATAGGTTGCCGTTGTTGTAATTATCAGCGAGGTAAACCAATTGGCCCCAACGGTTGAAGATTTCCAAACGGTTATCACTGTAACGGGATAAGCAACCCATTTTGAACTCTTCGTTATAACCATCGCCCTCAGGAGTGATGACTGCCGAAGCTTCCAAACAAATAGTACCATCGTCTACAATGATGCTTACCAGTTCCTCACAATTGTTCGAATCCTGAACAGCTACATAATAAGTGCCGGGAAGCAATTCTGTCAGAATGCTATCTGCCACATAATCCCTCCAAGTATATTCGTAAGGCGGCGTTCCACTGACAACATTAGCGATTGCCTGTCCATTTGAACCACTTGATCCACCTGTGTCTGGCACTGAAAGTCCTTCAACGATCAGCGGTGTAATCTCATTAACCACGCCATTGCCAACAGCTTCACATCCATTAACATCCGTAACCGTTACCCTATAACCACCGGGCTGCAGCAACACTGCTTTTTTAGCGCTTTGCTGCAATGGGTCGTTCCAACGGTAGGTGTAGGGAGCTTCACCTCCAGACACATTGGCCGTTGCCGTTCCGTTTCCTTCGGTACAGTCACCACTGTTGGAAGCGATAACATCGACGATGATCAGCCCTGGTTCGTCCAATTCAATAACACGATCCACCTCACATCCAGCGGCATCCATCACTGTAACAGAATAGGTTCCAGCGGCCACACCGGAGATATTTTTAGTGGTAGCATTATTGCTCCATTGATAGCTATATGGAGGCATACCGTTTAATGGATTGGCAATTGCCCCGCCCGTTTCATCACCATTACAAAGGATCATACCTGAGGAAGCAACCGTCATACTCAAATTGGAAATTGGTAGTAAGGTGATCGTTTCTACGATCGAAGCACCGATTGCGTCCGTGATAGTCACGGTGTAATTTCCAATAGGTAGATTGCTGATAGTTGCATTCGTAGCACCTGTGTTCCAGAGGTAATTCAATGGCATGTTGTTGCTACCAGTTGGATTCAGTGTGATCGAACCATCCAAATCACTTGGACAGTTGGGACGCTGCTCGTCTGGATTAGGCAAAAATTCTTTTACTTCAATACCTGTAAATTCCTCAACACAACCATTGAGGTCTTGGATGAACACATCATAGGTGCCAGGTTCCAAACCAGTTTGGTCTTGGGAATTTACCATCGGTCCAGCATTCCATTGGAACGTGTAAATCGGATCACCTCCAGAAACCGTAATATCGATTGCGCCATTGCTTCCATTGGTCACAGGACGAATTACTATTGGGTTAATGTCAATGTCAATCAGGCGAACCTCGATAATTGCCTGTTTGGTCTGGTTGAAAGGGTTAGGAGCACTATCTGAGATATTTACAGTGTAAGTACCTGGAGGCACATCATTGATGGAAATCGTTCCAGTCGAATTTCCAGTAATAGCAGGGAATGCTCCGTTGAAAGTAAAAGTATATGGAGCAATACCTCCAGTGACAGATACTTTGAGTGTTGCTCCATTTCCTCCAACGGTATCGCTTACGCAAAGTATCTTATCCTCTGCTTCTGTGACGACCAATTCTTCTGGGTCAAAAATCATTACGATTGGACTGTTGGGCGCAGGGAGGACACCTGTACATCCATATTGGTCTGTTACAGTAACTGTATAATTTCCGGCGCAAAGATTTGTGGCTGGATTTGATGTAGTAATAGTTGGCCCAGTCCACGCATAAGTATAACCGCCGAAACCACCACCCACGCCTAATGTGATAGAACCATCACATAGGCCTGGAGCAGATAGTAAATCCAAATTTGCTACACTAACCATCACAGGTGATCCTGCACCATTTACAGTGCCTTGAATGGTTGCCGTTTGGCCATCACTTGAAGTAACGGTTACTGAGTACAATCCTGGGCAAAGTGTTTTGGGTGTAATGGCGGCGTTAGGCAAGGAAGGGTTACTCCATTGAAAGGAATGCGGAGGAGTACCTCCGGTATAGATGACTTCCAATTGCCCTGTGCATTGACCAAAACAAGATGGTATCACATTTATTCCAGTTATTTCAAGCGGAGCTTGGACTGTCCTACAAATTGAAGTCGTGCACTGATGGGCATCTGTAACGGTTACACAATACTCACCCGGAGCAAGATTAGAAATATCCTGAGAAGTCGCCCCATTTGACCAGAGATACTGGTAAGGCGTTGTACCACCTGTAACTGTTAAGTCAATAGCCCCATCATTTCCATTAAGAGCATCAGTAACTGTTGCGGTCGCAGTCAATGTAGAAGGCTGGTCGACAACAATGCTCACCGAACGGACACAACCAAGGGCATCACGAACTTTCAACAAATAACTGCCAGCACAGAGGTTTTCAAAAGTACTGTTGTTGCCAAATGGGCCAGAGTTCAACATATATTCATAAGGGCCGATACCGCCTGTAGCGGATGCTACTATCCGTCCATCGCAAGCACCCGCACAAGTAGCATCTGTAGGCACAGCGGAAGGACTTAATTCTGAAGGTGGGCCAACAATCGTAAACGAGGCTGTTTCTTGGCAGCTGTTACAATCGGTAACGGTTACAACGTATGTCCCTGCGCTAAGGCCAGTTTGGTCAGGTACGGGTGCGAGGCCATTGCTCCATGCATAGGTCAAATTGCACGAAGGCAAATTGATTGTTCCACCTGTTACGGTTAGATCAATCGCACCAGTGACTTCTCCAAAACACGAAATTGGCGTAGTAACCCCAGTAATGTTAATTCCTGAATTAGGTTGGGTAATCGTATAGCTTGCGGTAGCTGTTTCAGCACCATTACAGCTGGTTACTGTAACATCGTATGTACCTGCGCCCAGACCTGTTGGGTCTTGACCAGAGAATCCGTTGCTCCAATTGTAAGTGTAAACATTATTTCCTCCTGAAACCGAAAGATCAATGCTGCCGGTGGCTGATCCAAAACAAGAAATATCATTAACTATTGCCCCGGTTATATTTACCGGACCCGGGCAGGAACTGCCAACTGTTTCCGTACCTGCCACGAAAGTTGGGTTAATACTTCCTGGATTACAATCGGTAACCTCAACTGTTGTTGGGTTTCCATCAAAGGTAAACGGGGAAGTTTGACCGATTGAACCGATCACATTGAAACAAACGGTGTAGATGACCGAGCCATCTGGTAAAGTCACCCCAGTTGTGTTTGGATCGAGCCAAGAAAAGTTTATAGTCCCGTTGTTAACAGCTTGCAGCCCGAAATTTCCCGAAAGGGTCATTCCTGGCAAGCCAAAATTATTGATCGTAGTGTATTCTAAAATAGCGGGATTGAAGTGCATCGAATATTGAGCACTTACAATGCAATCAAACTTGTCAACTGAAATGTCAACGCATAATTCTTGCCCTGGCAGAGCCGTTTCGCTGGAAGCGGTAAAAGTCAGAGTAGTTGGGCCTCCACCGCCACCGCCGCCATTTCCATCGCAAATGGTTGTAACAGCGGGAGAACTATTAAAATCTACTTCGTCACCATTGCCATCTACAATTTCGATAGAGGCTTGTGAGCCAGTGAATATTAACTGGTTGCTATTGTTGCAATTATTAGCGCCTATAGCCGTAAAGCATATTTCATAAATGACGGTGCCATCAGGAATAGTGACGCCAGTAACATCAGGGTCGAGCCAAGAGAAGGTAATAAAACCAGCATTGGCGGCATTGAAAGAAGAGTTGTTCAAACCATTAAGGTTCAGACCTTGAATACCTGTAAACTGAATTTGCGTAGCATCATATTCCATGGTGTATTGCATAGAAAGGATGTTATCAAAATCCTGAACAGAGAATTCTATACAGAAATTATCGCCATTTTGCACCGTTTGATCAGAGGCCAAAATCGCAAATCCAACAACTGGAGGAGGTGGTGGAGGAGTGCCTCCGCTTACGTTAACAGAACCACTATTTACGGTTAGGCCAACAGGGTTGCCGCTGCCATTTGTCACTTCGATGACGGTTGGTGTACCATTAATGGTAATGCTACTTGATTGTCCGGAAGAACCAATTATATCAAAACAAAGTTGGTAAATGACCGTCCCATCCGGTACTGTGACGCCCGATACATCGGGGTCGAGCCAAGAAAGCGTAATCAGACCGTTGGCCGCATTATTGGTACCAAACTGGGAGCTAACCAAGCCATTCAAATTCAATCCTGACACCCCCGTAAATGATAAGACCGCAGGGTTGAAATGCATGGAATATTGGACACTCAGAATATCGTCAAAGTTTTGGACGGAGAAATCAACACAGATATTTGAACCAGCAGCTCCCGTTTCATTGGAAGCAGTAATGATCAGATCACCGGGGTTTCCACCGCCGCCGCCACCGCCGCCGCCGGATCCTCCTCCTCCGCCTCCTCCGCCACCAGAGGAGCCACCGCCGTTGACCATGCCATCCTGACCGTTAAAAGTCACCGGATTGCCATTTCCATTAGTGACTTCAATGACAGTTGGAGTACTTCCAAAAGCGATATTGGTACCAGTGGTGGTAAGGATTTGAAAAGTTAAGGAATAGAGTACTGTACCATTAGGAAGGGAAACGCCTGCAACATCGGGGTCGAGCCAAGAAACAGTTAAGATGCCGTTTCCGGCATTATTTGTTCCAAAGCTGCTGGCCGCCGAAAGACCATTCAAATTTCCAGGAACACCAACAGGTGCTACAAACTGGATAGCAGCCGGATTCCAAGTCATGGAATACTGGAAGCTAAGAATGTTGGTAAAGCCAGATACGGTGATATCAACCGTGAATTGATCCCCAGGATTGCCGGTTACGTTTTGTGGATCCACGGTAAAGGTGGTCTGAGCGTTCAGCTGGGATACAGCTAAAAACAACGCCATCCACCCCAAGACGAGGTTGGTAATCGGTCTTTTCATATGTTCGGATTGGGACGATAACTGGTTAAAAATGTAATCGGATAAAAAATTCCGCAATCCTAACCTGCAGAACCTTACTTTTTTTATGATGCCCCAGAGAATCGGTTTCCGCAGTTAGAACTGCTCAAGAGAATTAAACTTGAATGGGTTTTAGAATAGTTAAATGGTTATCGATTAAAATTACTAACTCCCAATAACCATTCAGGCCCATTCGATTTTAAACTAACAAAAACTACTACTGGACAACAAGTTGTCTGGTAGCGGTAGCATTTTCGGTTTTTAAGGTAAAGAAATAAGAACCTGCGCTGGTGAACAGATCCCGGCTCAATTGAATTGTATGTAATCCACTGGTATAGCTGCCATTTGTTTCATAGACAACTTTGCCAGCTTGGTCTCGAATGCTTAGTTGAGTTTGTGATGATTGGTTGAGGTTGAATGAAATATTCGTTTGGGTTCTAAAAGGATTGGGGTTGTTTTGGAACAAAGTGAAATCTTGAGTAACGGTTTCCTTCGAAGCATTCACTCCGTCAATAGTTACGGTTCCAGAAGTAATATTAACTGGCACCTCCATGTCTCCTTCGTCAATAAATTCAACAGGGAATGGGTTGTCTGGATTGTCATCACCACTTATTTCTACCATAGACTGCATGGCAGGACCTCCAATGGCTTTAAATGAAATGGTAAAGATTTGCATGTTGTCGTTCAATGAAAAACCAGCGAAAGATGGATCTGGAGTAACCCAATTAAACCTGATCATTCCCTCGTTAGAAAACATTGGATTTACGTTCTCGGAAGTCACGTCTGGCAAACTATGGTTGTTAACTCCAATGTACTGGAGCACATTAGCATCCCAGAAAATGGCAAATTGGCAAGAAATAATATTTGTGAAGTCTTTCACTTTGACGTCAATCGAGAAAACTTCCCCTTCCTGAACAACTTTGTCGGGGGTCGTGCTTAACATCAAAGATTGCGCATTTAGGTTAAATGCAGCAAAAAAGAAAAGTAGTCCTAATAACACATTTGATTTTTTCATATTCATAAGTTAGCAAGTAGTTTGCCAAATTCAATTAATGTGAAACTTGAATTTTTTCATGAACTATTAGCGACACATAAAATCTTGAAAAACGATTATGCTATTTGCTAAAGCCATTAGTCTCACTAAAAATATTTTTTAAAAAATGTGAAAGGTAATTGGTGAAGCCTGCTGTGGTGCAGGCTTACACCAACAACCATCCACTATTTAATCAACCACAATCATCTTCCTGGTCGCCGTTTCAGAAGCGGTTTCAAGGGTGTAGTACAGTACCCCACTTGAAGGAAGTTCATTGCTATTAATTTGTATTTCATTGTAACCTTTCGTGAATTCTTGTTCCTTTTTAAACAATAACCTGCCTGAGAAGTCAGTAATGCTCAAAGTTGCAAATCCACTTTCTGGTAAATTAAACCCAATCAAAGTCCGACCATTAAATGGGTTTGGCGTATTCTGATACAATTCAAAAGCATCAGCTGATTGACCGTTGAATTTAAGATTAACCTTCAGCGGTTCACCGTTTTCATCATAGGCTTCAGCTTTGGTAAAGCGAGAGTTAACATTTACCATATCACTTAAAAGCCCACTTTCTTTTGCTGTGAACACAAGGTTGAACAACTTGCTTCCAGCAGTCATTTTCTCATTTTCAGAGACATTCCAGCTCGTTGTCAATGCCCCTTTGTCAAGTAGGGCAAAGCCAAAGTTTTCCTGCTTAGCCAAGCCATTTTCTACATCTAACAATTCCAATTTTGCCTGATCGAAATTCAACGTAAATTGATAACCAACAAGATCAGCTTCAGAAGTTGTGATTTCGACTACAACTTGTTCTCCTGCGTTTACTTTTTTGTCCTGTGCGTTCAGCACGAGTGTTCCATTGAAGCTACGGTCTTCATTTGCACCTGCCAAGTTGGTAACGGCGCTACCATTTACATCGCCAATTTTTACAGCGACGAAGTCGGCATCTGTTACGTTGGCTGCTACGTCATTGAAGTTGATAACTTCTGGGAATACCTCTTCCCATGGGTTATTGACATTTGGGAAAACGTATTTTTTATCAATAAACCTCCAAGAAGTATTATTAGGGAATTCCGAATTAATCATCAAAATGACCTTACGAGAAGCCACCAAATCAAAAGTGGTTACACTTCCAGAATTGTTGATATCGGCTGCAATAATCTTGTAAGGGGAATCCAATAACTGAACACCCAAGATGTGCTTGCTAATCAAGACAAGGTCAAAAGTAGTTACCCCGTTCAACGGGTCTCCATCCTTCTCAGGCGTAATCGTCACATCATTTCCGACAGGGATGTTTGCAAAATTGAAGGCACCACCACTATTGGTAGTTAACATTCCGGAACTTTGACCATTTAGGTTGACGGTAACATCCTCAACGGTGTTGTCCTCTTCATCGGCGATAATACCACCAATTGTTACCAACGGATTGTTTCCACATTGCCCCATGTTAGCCTGAATGATCACAAAATTTTCACAGAAGTCTTGATTACCTGCTGCATCTGTCACCCAGATTTGAACAGGCTGTTGGCCTACATCTGCACATTCAAAAGTTCTGCTAATATCCAAGACATCTGGAGAGAAAGAGAATTGCAGAGCACCCGGGCAATTGTCAAAACTACCTCCGTTGAGATCGGAAGCCCAGACTTGAACCATAGGCACATCGTTGGTATCAACGGGCACCATTAGCTCTACAATTACCCCATTTTTACAGTATGGAGTTGGTTTCTTGCAATCAACAATAGTGATGGATGTTTCGCAAGTTGATTGGTTGTTGCAGTTATCTTGCGCATTGTAACGTACTTGGTAAGTACCTGGCGCAACGCTGTTATAAGGGCCAAAACCACTTGTCCAAGTAGAACCGAACTTAATCTCTGCGGTGATTGTCACATCTGGGCTACATTCGTCAACGGCAGGCTCAGGAAGGACCAAAGTCACCCCACAAGTAATGCCTTCGATGCAAACATCTGGAAGAACGCAGTTGTCAGTAAATACAGGATCAACACTATCAGAAACCTTGATAATTTGTTCGTAAACGATGTATCCATCCCAAGGATCAGAGTCCGGATCCGTATCAGGATTGGTAGGTTGGTTAGCTGAAATGGCATTTGGCTTTGAAATATTATTCCAGCTATCCCTGAAAGTACGGTCGTCACAATCGCCATCACCATCCAGATCGCAAGATGGGAAGCTGAGCCCCAGTTCACTTTCTGGTTTTTCAACAACCTCTTGATCGATATGACTGCCTACTACACACCAGTTGATGATTGACCAGTTCCTTACGATTTTAAAACATGCATCAGGCACCGAAGTGTAGACTACATCTTCATACGAAACAGCGATCATTTCACAGGTCTCATAAAAAATTTCTGGCTCACCAAATTCGGGTACTGTTGTTCCACATTCAACCGAAATGTCAGCAGGAAACTCAACTACCCAATCAGATACATGGTCAATAAAAATAGTCTGCACACAGTTTTGCGTAGAGCTATTTCCAAAATCATCAGTTGCTGTCCAAGTCCTTCTAATAGTTCCTTCTAAACATTGATTCACATCAATGGCTACATCGCAACTGGTTATTGCTTCGCAATTATCATGGAAGAGTGCATTTCCAAAATAGCCCGTCAAAATATCGCACTGCTCTTCTTCGTCTGCAGCATTGTCTAATTGAGTTTCTAAATTGCTGGCATACCAATCACAACTTCTTCTTTCATTGGCTGGGCAGCTGATTAAAACAGGCTGTAGCTTATCGCTAACATTGACCGTGACCATGCAATCATTGAAATTGCCATCACAATCGAGAACCCTGAAAACCACAGTTTCTGGTTCGCCGATATCAGCACAGCAAAAAGTTACGTTCGGGCCAAAAGTAGTTGCTCCAGAAATATTGCAGCCATTTTCCATTCTGCGAACCACAAATTTGTCAACGCAACAGTTGTCATAACTGCCATCATCAAATACACTGGCAGGAATAATGGCCTTTCCGTCAGTACCTAGATTAACATCAGTAATTTCATCGCAAATGGCGATCGGAACTACATCATCAACTACCGTTACAGACACATTTAAAGATGTCTGGTTACCGCAGGCATCAGTCGCTTGGTAAATAACAGTATGGACTCCGATTGGCAAACCAGGTGCAGGGATCAATCCTCCGTTTTCACCACCACCGTTTACGTAAATAGCCTTACCGACTGGCGTGAAAATTTCTACTTCAACAGTATTGCAATCATCACTTACTAAAGTCGGAGGAAGTAAAAACGCCTGAGACCTACAGGGTGATGGATGCACGCCAGGAATATTGGCACTAACAGTAAAAGGAGCGCGTTCGATGACTGGATCTTTGTCGTCGATTACTTTTATGATTTGAACATTGTCCTCACCATTAACACCAGAGGTAACCACCGTACTGGTACACCAATCGAGAACCGTCCAAGTACGAATGATCTTGAATGTCTCACCACAAGTCGATATGACTTGATCACTGTGCGATTGCTGGTAATTACAATATTGCCCAACAACGTTTGCCACAATACCAGATCCGGTATTGCTTAACACACTGTTGCTAAGTGTTGGGGAAACATCAATCGTAGTAGGTGTAGAAAGATCGGTATCAACCACTGATGGGTTCAATGGCGCAGCAGCAGTAATTCCATTGAACTGGTCATATTGGTGGCAGTGCCAGATAATGTCATTTGGAAAATCAACAGCAGTAGGTCTTTCAATATATACAGTCTGTAAACAAGGAGCTGAAACGTTTCCTTTATTGTCGACAGCCACATAAGTCCTAACAACTGTCGCATAACCATTTGTACAGATGGTATTGGTATTGGTCGTTTCTCCTGTTAATTGTACTGTAGGAGAAGGATCACAATTGTCAACGGCTGTTGGAGGTGGAGCACTTTGTGTGCCTGTACATCCAACGGTAACGTCAGAGCAAGTCATCACAGGCGCAAATTTATCTTCAAGGATCATGGAGCCCCAGCAGGAGTTGCCGGTCACTAAATCAGTAATAATGGCAGTGAGGGTCACACCCAACCACTGACTGGCATTGGAGATCGTCACATTATTAGTTCCAGAGACGATAACGGTAAAATTGTGTTTGATCTCGATTTGGTAATCGTGCCCAACGATTGGGTCACCTTCGAGGATCATGTCAGCGTTCACAGTAGCTTGGCAAATGTTCGGAGCGATATCAATGGACACTTGAACCAAGTTGTTGCAAGCCATTGGCTGGGCTACTATGTCTCCATAGCCTAAAGCCATTAAAAGCAAGCAAAGCAAAGCCCACCTTTTCTTCGGTGCTCTTGTAAAATTCGTTTTCAACATGTGTAAATTATAATTTGTTAATAGTGGATTAAGCCCGTGACTGCATGGCAGTACCATACCCTCATGGGTTTTTCTTACAGGTGAATGCTTGAGTAAAATGTTAAGTGTTTTCTAATCGATTGGTTATTGTGAGACATAATACAATAACCGGTCATCCAAGCATTTCAACTTAATCCTAACAAAGTTCTAATCGTGTGTAAGTGATGGTTACCATTGTGTAACCTTAAATAAAGAACTTATTTAGAAAAGTATGACCGGAGGGTATTCGCTCTGTACCCCCCGCCAGCTGGAACTGGTCAGAGACTACAAAAAACAATACAATAACCCTTTGATGTTTGTAAGGAAATGGAGAAGATAGGAAATTGGGCTTCTCGCCCTAAGAAAGGAGTGTACGTTTTGTAGTTCATGGGAAAACTTTTCTGTTAATGGGACAAAGTTAAGTCATTTTAGCATCAATCCGAAATATCAGCCTTGAAATTAACTTTTAAGATTTTCAGCCACAAAATTAGCAGCGGTCCTTGATTAACTGAATACCTGAAATATGGTATTTTAGTTTTCCTTATTAATTGTTTTTGTTATTATGATTTTGCAAATATGAGACCAAAAACACTTGCTAGTTGATTTTAATATAAAAAACATATTATTTTTTTCTTCCATTGTCGAATCGGCCCATCGGCATCATAAGAGGTTGTGCTCATAAGAAAAACGAATAAGGCTGGCAGTCGTATTTACATCCAATTTCTTCATGATATTTTTCCGATGTACGCTAACCGTTTGATCGCTTATGTACAGCTCTTTAGCAATCTCTTTATTACTCATTGCTTTGCCAACCAACTTCAAAACCTCAATTTCCCTTTTAGTTAATTTAAATTTTTTGATAAAACGGTCTTCAAAATTAGCGGACACTTTTCCATTATGCATAAACTGAGTATGCATGCCTGATGTATTAGTCAAGGAAAGGCCAACACTCATGTAAGACTCCCCTTCCATGACCGTTTCAATAGCCTTGAATAATTCATTAACGCTATTGTTTTTAAGCACATAACCATAAGTACCGGCCTTGAAAGCGGATTTTACAATTTTAGGCTCGTCATAAGTACTCAAAGTGAGAACCTTTGTCTCGATCCCCCTTGCCTTAAGATTTGTCAAAACTTCCAACCCATCCATATCAGGAAGGTTCATATCCAATAATATTAAGTCCGCCTCCATGCCTTCAACATGTTTGAGCAATGCATTACCAGTACTGGCTTCTGCTACTATTTCAAAATGTGTTTCTTCCGATTTTTCAAGGACGGCCTTTAACCCTTCCAGAAAAATCGGGTGAGCATCCACAAGTACAATTCTAATGGGTTGATCCATAATTACACTAAAAGTTCATGGGTTTAAGGTGATTAAGTCTTAAAGCAATCACCACTTCATGTTACAATTTTTTAACATAAAAGATAATGAAAATATGATGCCATTTAAAATTGGTTGCTCAAATAGGTAGTGGAAGTGGAAAGTCTTAGAGAAGATATTTGGTTAGAACAAAGAATAGGTTCTCAATAATGGTGAAGTTCAGATTATGCGTTCTTTATTTTTTTAGGAAATGCCTTTGATAATTATTTTTAAAGTCCAAAAAAGCCTTCTTTTTTTGTAAAATCCAATTATTTCAAAGATAAATGTCGGCTACCAATCTCCTGTTTTTTGGTAGCATAGCGAATCGCAAAAAACTTGGTTAACAAATTTAATTTGTTGGGAAACTTTCCTGATAAATTTCTCGAACAAGAAGAAAAAACTCATTTATTTCTATTCAGTATAGTAGTGGCATTTCACCAATCCATTTTCATTTTTGGATGTCTTAGCATAATTAAAACCTTTGTGAATACTGTATCCCCCCGTCTCTCCGTCTTTATTCATTGCAATGAGCCCAACCTGAAAATCTTCGTATTCTTTATGCCTCTTAATGATCCTGTCGATAGCCTCCTTACAAGCATTTTCAGGTGACTTCCCCTGTCTCATCAATTCGACGACAAGGAATGAACTCAATGTTCTCAAAACAGCTTCACCCAATCCAGTTGCGGTCGCTCCGCCTACTTCATTATCCACATAAAGGCCAGCTCCAATAATGGGAGAGTCCCCTACCCTGCCCCGCATTTTGAAGGCAAGCCCACTTGTGGTGCATGCACCCGCCAAGTCCCCGTTTAAGTCCATGCTCAACATACCGATGGTGTCATGGTTTTCAATATTGATGATAGGCTTATATTTCGATTCAACCCTCCATTCTTCCAACGCTTTCTTTGCTTTCGCTGTCAAGAGGTCTACTTTTTCCATGCCTTGAGACAAGGCAAACTCAAGTGCCCCCTCACCAACCAAAATGACGTGGGGTGTTTTCTCCATAACCATCCTTGCTACAGTGACCGGGTGCATAATATGCTCAAGGGAACATACCGATCCGCAACGGCCATTGGCGTCCATTATACAAGCATCCAAAGTCACCCGTCCATCCCGATCGGGCAACCCTCCATAACCAACGGAAGAATTATTCCCGTCTGCCTCAATAATTCGTACCCCTTGCTCAACGGCATCGAGTGCAGAGCCTCCCTGGGCCAAAACATTCATGGCTGTTTCATTGGCAATCAAACCAAAATCCCAAGTAGAAATAACAATGGGTTTTTCGGTAGTAACATGGTCAGTACCTTTTTTTTCTTGGGGGTTGGCGCATGACAAATTGGAGACCCCGCCTAATGCAGCCATTGAGCTGAGTGAAGCTTGTGTCAGAAATTTTCGTCTGGAAGTCATAAATATTTTATAAAATGGATGGTTAGCGCAAACATAGCCATATTTGCATCTCTTCAAGAAATTTATTTAAAGTAGAGCATGACAGTATTGTTGATTAGAATAATGGTTGGGTGTTTTGCAATGCTACCGATGAAGGTCGTCTATGTGCTTTCCGATATGCTTTACCTCTTGTTTCGATATATTGTAAAATATAGAAGAAAAGTCATTCAATTAAACCTCCGTAATTCTTTTCCCAAATCTTCGGAGAAGGAAATCGATGATTTAACCAACCGATTCTATCGGTATTTCTCCGACCTAATTTTGGAAACCATGAAAGGTTTTTCTTTTGGCGAAGCTGATTGGCAAACGAGATTTATTTATAAAAATCCCGAAATTTTTGACAGCCTTTATCAACAAAAAAAAAGTGCCATCCTATTGGGCAGCCATTATGGCAATTGGGAATGGGGGGGCATTTCCTTTCCGTTGGCAGTCAAACACAAAGTAATTGGTGCTTACAAACCCATCAAAAATCGGAAGGTAGAGACGTATTTGAATGACTTTCGCAAAAAACGGGGGCTTCATTTGACCAATATGAAATTTGCAGGGAGAGCAGTTATTGAAAACAAAAATGAGCCAGTCATTTTTGTTTTTATCGCCGATCAAACACCTTCTGATGTCCAAAACGCACACTGGCTAACATTCCTAAATCAAGACACACCTTTTCTGCATGGTGCTGCCAAACTGGCTTCCAAAACGGGATACCCCGTTTTCCATTATAAAATAAACCGGATGAAAAGAGGATTTTATGAAGTCGAATTTGAGGAAATTTGCGGATCACCCGAATCCCTTTCGCCCCCTGACATCACCTCTCTTTACGCCAAGCATTTGGAGCGAATGATCAGCCAAAACCCTCCTTTCTGGTTGTGGTCGCATCGGCGCTGGAAAAGGAAAAGGCCGAACAAAATATGACACCTACAAATCTTGGAAGCGAGATTTTAATGGAAACCTCAAAAAATCAGCTTGGCTTCCCTAACAATCTAAACATGTTCTTTTTATATGCCTCCACTCCAGGCTGATCGAATGGATTGACAGCCAATAAATAGCCGCTTACAGCGCAAGCTTTTTCAAAAAAATAAAATAGATAGCCGAGGTGAAAAGGCGTTGCCTCTGGCAGGTTAATTATGAGGTTCGGAACGCCTCCATCGACGTGGGCCTCCAGAGTTCCTTCTGCCGCTTTTTTATTGACATAATCCATGGTCTTTCCCGCTAAATAATTCAGCCCATCCAAATCCTTTTTCTCTTTGCCCAACTCAATATCGGCTTCTGGCTTTCCGATCTGGATCAATGTTTCAAACAAATGCCGATGCCCGTCTTGGATGTACTGCCCGAGCGAATGGAGGTCACTGGTAAAATCGGCACTAGCAGGAAAAATCCCTTTGCCATCTTTGCCTTCGGATTCGCCGTACAATTGCTTCCACCATTCAGCTATAAAATGCAGTCTTGGCTCATAATTGATGAGCATTTCAATGGCTTTACCTTTCCTGTAAAGGATATTTCGCAGGGCAACATACTGGTAACAAGCGTTCTTTTCGAATGGCACTTTAAAATCATCCATAGCCGTGGCAGCCCCTTTCATCAGCGCTAAAATATCAATTCCCGCAGCGGCTATCGGCAGCAACCCTACAGCTGTCAAAACGGAAAAGCGTCCGCCGACATCGTCCGGCACGACAAACGTTTCATACCCTTCGCCATCCGCCAATTTTTTCAATGCCCCCCTTGATTTATCAGTTGTGGCGAAAACCCGCTCTTTCGCCGCTTTTTTCCCATATTTTTCTTCGAGTTTATTTTTCAAAATGCGGAAGGCAATTGCGGGTTCGGTCGTGGTGCCTGATTTGGAAATAATGTTGATGGAAAAATCCCGATCCCCAATTATTTCGATTAAATGGGTCAGGTAGGTACCAGAAATATTCGTACCGGCGAAATAGATTTCTGGCCCCTTGCGCTTTGCTTTGGGCAGGTTGTTATAAAAAGAATGTGAAAGCAGTTCGATGGCGGCTTTTGCCCCCAAATAAGACCCGCCAATTCCTATGACGACCAACACTTCTGAATGAGCTTTAATCCGTTCTGCCGCCGCTTGAATTCTTTTGAACTCTGCCTTGTCATATTTTTTTGGCAAATCCAGCCAACCAAGAAATTCATTGCCCGGCCCTTTTTTGCTATGCAATAATTTAGCTGCCTGCTCAATTGAGGACGCAATCATCGCTACTTCATGAGGTTTTACAAATGCAGTTGTGTGGGTATAATCAAAAGTCAGCTTTTCCATTTTAAGTTTAATTTATGGCGGTTAAACCAGCAAAATACAATTCCTGAATACCTCAACCAATTCGTCTTTACTTGCTAATTTTCCGCCTCCTTGTTAATTGAGGGGCAAATTTAGAAAACTATGGCAAAGCATTTAGAAACTGGAAAAAAAGGAGAGGCTTTGGCCGTTAATTTTTTGCAAAAAAATGGCTTCGATATTTTGGAGACCAACTGGCGCTTCCGAAAATTGGAAGTGGACATCATTGCAAAAGAAAAGGATGTCTTGGTTTTTGTTGAAGTCAAGACCCGAAGTACTGATTTTTTTGGCCACCCAGAAGAGTTCGTTGACCCTGTAAAAGAAAAACACCTTGCCAAAGCGGCTGCCGAATATATGGCTTTGATAAAACATGATTTGGGCCATCCGGTTCGATGTAGTTGCCATTGTTTTAAAAAACCATAATGAATGGGATTTAAAACATATCAAAGATGCATTTTTTCCTGGATTGGAATAAAATCCCATAATTGGTAATTTTCAACGGCAAGTGATTTTTCTTCACCCATACATTTATTCCTCTTTAAAAAATATAGAATTCATCTTTCATAAATAATTACAAAATGATAATTGATTTAATTATTGGAATAACATTAATAAATGCCTTACCTCACATGTTGGTTGGCTACGGGAATATTCGTTTTTTGGGATTATTTGGTTATGGGAATTTACCCAATATTGCCTATGCCGCTTTATCTACAATTATTTCTATCACTTTATTTTCATGGAAATATGGAATGGAAGGCTGGATGACCAATGGCATTTATGTGGGCGGAATTTTAGTTTTGCTTGCTTATTGGATTTTGGGCAAATGGCTGATAAAAATATTCAGTAAATAATTAATTAATCCGCAATCAATTACTTTTAAAAATAAAATTTAAAAATGGTCTACATGCAAATAATTAGAATTAAAAAATGACTCTTTCCAAATATTAATTTTGACTTTTCGCACAAGCCCTACTCCACAACATCAATTTTTTTCAAAACACTTAGCACATTTCTACGGATTCCTGTAGCGCAGTTTTTCAACATACTCTCATCATTAGGAAAAGATTGGTGGAAAGAGCTACAAGTAACAGTAGTTGCCCTACAGTCACCTGATATTTGGCAATAACTATCCGAAAAACTATCAGAACCATAAATGCGATTTCGCCATATAATCCCTCCGGTTTTCAAATCAATAACCCGGAGATCAGCATTTATACTCGCATTTTTGCTCAAATTAAATTCTTGGACAGTTGCCTGAATTGTTTGGTAAATTGGTTCATAGGTCACTTTTCCCGAGGTGTCTTTTACTTCTTTTTTACCGACTTCGATTTCTTTAGAATAACTCTGGCAAGACGAACTGATTTGATCACCCGACACGTAATAATTCATTACATTCAGTTCTACTGCAAAATCATAATTGATATATTCATTTCTGAAAGTATGGATTTCCTTCCATTTATTTTTTTGATAAAAATCATTTTCCGATATCCAATCTATTATTTGAAATAAATTATTGCTATGAGATGAACTATAAATATCAATAAAGAAATAAGCAGTCCCCAAAACATAGGTACTATCTTCCAACCCTATTAATTCTGGCCCATCGTAGCCATGTTGTTTATTTAATTGAAATAAATAATCGTTAGCTTTTCTTGCTTTTAACTTTTGTCCTCGTTTTGCACCATTTAAAAGGTTTCTTATTTCGGTTAAATATAAATCAGTTACTTTCCAAAAACTCTCTTCCTCCCATTCCCGCACAGGGTACAATGGAATATATGGCCGAAACCCTTCCTCGCTCGCTAATGGCAAAAGTTGTTCAACTTTTTCCTGTCTTGCTAACAATTGTTGATTAATATAATGAATACTTTTCCAGCTATTTAAATCCTTTTTATTTTTTAATTTATTTATCAGAGCAATATCCCTTTCATAAGAGGTATTGTAGCCATATTCCAGCGTTTGCAGATGTTTGGTTTTTTGTTTTTTACCTTTTAATCTATTGGCTGCAAAACGAAAGGCTGCTTCAGGATTATCACGTTTAATATAATAGGTGGGCAAACGGCATTGCAAAAAGAAAATGGTGGTAAAAAGAAGAAAGAAAAGCGTAAAGTATTGTTTCATGACAATTTTATGGTTTGAATAAATTCGTCGTGATTAGCAATACTTTTTTCGTTTACAAAAATAAGAAATAAAAAAAAGCCGATTTCTAAAAACTTGTTTTCAAAAAGTTAAATTGACCAATAATATTAAAAAAAAAGCGGTGTTAGTATTTTTTAACTAACACCACTTTTATTGAATAATTTAAGTAAAAATTATTTTAAAACAGTCCTGAAATATTACCATGCTCATCAATATCGATCAGCTCAGCCGATGGGATAGCAGGCAGGCCCGGCATCCGCATAATTTCTCCAGTGATTGGCACAACAAATCCTGCACCCGCAGCAATTTCAATTTCCCGAACGGTAATATTAAACCCGGTGGGCCGACCAATTAAGGTTGGATCATCGGACAGGGATTTTTGCGTTTTTGCGATGCAAACCGCTGAATTTTCCAGACCAAGTCTTGCGATACGTTTTAGGTGCAATTGTGCTTTAGGCATGTAATCTACCCCATCCGCACCATAAATTTTTGTAGCGATGGTCTCTATTTTTTTCTCAATGCTCCAATCCCAATTGTATAAAGGTGTAAAATTGGCATTACCATTTTCCACGGCATCAACGACTGCATGTCCCAAATCAATGGCCCCTTCCCCACCTTTTGCCCATACATCGGCCACCACTGCTTTGAAGCCCATTTTTTCACAATTGCTCTTAACGACGGCAATTTCCGCATCTGCGTCGGTGGTAAAACGGTTGATGGCCACTACCGCCGGGATGCCATAATTCTTTGAATTTTCCAAGTGCTTTTCCAAATTGGCAAACCCTTTTTCGACGGCCACCACATTGGTTTCATTCAAAGATTTTAGGTCGACGCCACCATGATATTTCAAAGCCCGGATTGTTGCAACAATGACCATGGCCTTAGGCTTCAAACCTGCACTTTGGCATTTAATGTCGAGGAATTTTTCCGCCCCAAGGTCTGACCCGAAACCCGCTTCTGTTACCACATAATCGGCCAAAGAAAGGCCCATCCGAGTTGCTACAACTGTATTGGTGCCTTGGGCAATATTGGCAAAAGGCCCACCATGAATGATGGCTGGTGTGCCTTCTAAAGTTTGGACAAGATTAGGTTTCATCGCGTCTTTCAACAAGGCAGCCATTGCACCTTGTGCATTCAAGTCCCGTGCATAAACGGGCTCATTGGCCTTGGTAAATCCAATAAGCACATTTCCCAACCTACGTTTCAAATCCATGAGATTATCAGACAAGCAAAGGATGGCCATGACTTCAGAAGCAACCGCTATATCAAACCCGGTTTCGCGTGGCATCCCATTTCCTGTGCCCCCCAAACCAATCGTGATTTGCCGCAAAGAGCGGTCGTTCATGTCCAATACCCGTTTCCACGTGATGCGACGTGGATCAAGGTCCAGTGATCTTTTTCTATTTTGTAAATTGTTGTCTATCAATGCGGATAGCAGGTTGTGGGCTTTTTCGACTGCCGATATATCACCGGTAAAATGGAGGTTGATATCTTCCATCGGGAGCACTTGTGAATAGCCTCCTCCAGCGGCCCCACCTTTAATGCCAAAGACAGGCCCCAAGGAAGGTTCCCTTAGCACAACACATGTTTTTTTGCCGATCCGGTTAAGTCCCTGAGAAAGGCCAATGCTCATGGTTGTTTTGCCTTCACCAGCGGGAGTTGGTGAAAGAGCAGTGACCAAAACCAGATTGCTTCGATCTGACTTTTCCTTATCAATGAGATGGAGCGGTAATTTTGCCTTGTATTTTCCATACAAATCAAGTTCTTCGCTATCAATTCCAAGCTGGTCTGCGATGTGTTGGATGTGCTTTAATTGGATGGTTCTGGCGATGTCTAAATCTGTCATAATTTGGTTAGGAAAGTTGGTGAAAGATGTTCTAATTGGCTTCTTAGGATTGCCCTAAAAAAATTGAGCGGGCTAATGTAATGGTTTTGGGAAAACGGCTAAAATATGGCCCTTTATTTTTCGATAAAATCGGCACTTCGTTTCATAAACAAACCGAATCGTTTTCATTTTGTCAAAAAAACATACATTTGATCTGGGAAAACTTGAGCCTGTTCCGAATTGTAATTAGCATTTGGCTAAAATCTTGATTACCATTGCTTTTAGGACAAAAATCAAATGGCTGAAAATTTAATTAACAAACTATGCCCAAGATGAAGACTACATTCAAATTTGTTTTTAATTGCTTTCTTTTTGTATTCCTTGCCCAACCAATCTTTGCGCAATGTCCACCCGCTTCACAGGGCCACCACCGAGTTCAGAAAGGGGAAACCTTGTATCAAATTTCCAAAAAATACAATGTAAGTGTTGATCAGCTCAGTACTTGGAACAATATCCAACCAAAAGATTTTTTGATCATTTGCCAAGAACTTTGGGTTGTCCCCAACAGTGGTGCCACCCCCACTTCCCCTACACCCCCATCGCCCGTTAATAATATTCAACCACAGGGCGGCTCTCACCGCATAAAACAAGGAGAAACCATTGCGGGTCTCGCAGAATTATATGGTTATACGGAACAAAAATTTAGAGAATTTAATGGATTAAGCCCAACTGAGCCCGCGTGGCCGGGTTTGGTTTTGAGAACCTCAGATTGTTTTTGTGAATATCCCTCAGCGGATACCAGTCCGGTTTATGTTGAAAATGGAGAAAATACAAGCCCTAACGCAAGTTCCGCAACCGGCATTTCACCTGCCAACTTACCAGATTACCCCTCTTGGGAAGAGACTATCGCAGCCAATGAATCCCCTGCTTCCAACGCTGATCGCAGCAATCCATTTGGCGAAGATCCCTTTATTGAAGGAGCGCCAAAGGTGGATGTTTATAATCAACCGGACAAAAAGAAATCCGCTGTTACCTTATATAATGATAAAATAGAAAAGATCACTGCACCCAACAGCCCATCAGCAAATGCTACTCAAACAGAACCAAAATCAATTGATCCAAAAGTAAAACAAAGCGTCAGCGGGAGTGATGCACCTATCAAAACCTATTTGACACCCGAAGAAGAATTGATTAGGAAAAACCGGAAGACGGAAACCACTTCCCCCACCCCTACAAAATCAACCGCCCCTGTAAACATACTGCCCTCCGTTTCTAAGGATGCCTCAAGTTTTATGAAAGAAGAGGAAATTGAAATGATCGACGAAATCAACTTGGTGCGTTCCAACCCAGCCGGTTATGTGAAATATATTGCGGCTTACAAACAAGAAATCGCAGCTGGCCGGGCTTCGGGTTCGATAGCTACTTGTGACGAATTGATTTCTGAATTAAAAATAACTCCCCCCCTCCCTATTTTACAGCCGCTTGAATGCCTCTATAATGCCGCAAAAAAACATGGTGAAGACCAGCGCCCCACAGGCAGCACCGATCATGTTGGTACGGATGGATCTTATCCATGGGACAGGGTCAGAAGAGAATGTCCAAATCTGAGTGACGGTAGGGAAAACATTGTAGGAGGGCCTGAAAAAATTCGGGATGGAATAATCCTGTTATTAGTCGATCATGGCATAACCAACCGTGGGCACCGCCGAACGATTTTGGATAAATCTTGGAAATATGTGGCTTGTTATAAAATTGGTCAAGTAGGCAGAATGCCAAATAGCTGGATTCAGGATTTTGCCAAATAGTCGTTTCTAAGCGTTTTGGTGACGATGAAAAACAACCTTCTGCTTACCATAAGCCCCGACTTTTCTGAAGGTCGGATTTTATAACTGGGAATCGATATTAACCAGCCATTTGCTTTAAGTTTTCCCCTGTCAATCGAAAGGTAGTCCATTCGTCCATCGGTACTGCCCCAAGGCTCTTGTAAAAATCAATAGCTGGTGTATTCCAATCCAATACCGACCATTCCAGTCTGCCACAATTCCTATCAATTGCAATTTTTGCCAACTCGGAAAGCATGATTTTTCCATAGCCTTTCCTTCTAAATTCCGGCTTTACAAACAAGTCCTCCAAATAAATGCCAGGCCTGCCCAAGAAAGTTGAGAAATTGTGGAAAAAAAGCGCAAAAGCAGCGGGCGTAGTCCCCTCAAATCCAATTATCACCTCCGCTACTTTCTTTTCTCCAAACAGGTAATCTTCTAAGAGTTCTTCAGTTGCGACGACCATATCAGAAAGCTTTTCATAATCAGCTAACGCCTTGATAAATTCAAGAACAATAGGTACATCTTTTTTTTCTGCTGATCGCAGTTGAAAGGATTTGGACATTTCGTTTTGTTTTTAAAAAGCTAACATTTCATTGATTTTTCAAGAGTTCTTGAATCGCTGCTCCTGGCTGAATCAATCGCCCCGTTTCATCTCCATCATTGGTTTGAAGGCCTGTTTTATTTAAAATACGGTAGACCTCCTTAGTCTTTATATCCGGTTGGATACTTTTCATCAAACCTATCAAGCCCGCCACATAAGGGGTGGCCATTGATGTCCCGCTTAAAGATTGGTACTCACTGCCTGGCCAAGTTGAATAAATATTAACCCCAGGCGCTGCAATTCCCATTTCAACATCTTGCACAAAATTGGAAAAGAATGCCCGGTTGTTCAAGTTGTCAACGGCAGCGACACAGATAATACCCGGAGTGTTTGCCGGTGTAAAATTCTTCGCATTTTGTTTGGAGTTACCAGCCGCAGCTAAAACGATTGCCCCTTTTTTATTGGCATATTCAACAGCCTTTTTATAGGCTCTTTGCCGAGAATCGTTGGACAAACCTCCAAGGGACAAAGACAGTACATCAGCACCTGCATCGGCTGCTTCAAGAATACCATCAATGATCATTTTCTGGGTGCCAGAACCTCCCCCCATCAATACTTTTACTGACGTAACTCTCACAAAATCATTGTTTTGTGAAAAGGAAGCAATCCCCTTGTTATTGTTAGAAACGGCAGCAGAAATGCCTGCACAATGAGTCCCGTGACCATTGGGGTCATTATCATATTTAACTTGAATAGAAGAAAAATTGCCCTTTAAATCTTCGTGATCGGCGTCAACACCAGTATCCAGAATGGCAATCAAGGCTTGTTTTTTGGGAGAAACATTTTTCAATACATCGTACAAATCACTCACATTCATCTTTTCAAAACCCCATAGATTTTCTAAGTCAGGATCATTCAGCCCATATTTTTTATTGATTTCCGGCAATATTTTTTGCGGCTCCGACTCTATAGGGGAAAGCTCATATTGTTCGTTCATTTCAACCCATTCTATTATTCCATTTTTTTGGAGAACCTCTTTAATTGCTGACAGATTTCGCTCTTGCGCTGTAGGGACATCAACTAGATAATAGTCATCCAAGTCCGTGGCGTTTTTATCTTCAGGACTAAAAGCAGGAGTTGCCTTCAAGCCATATTTATCTAAAAGCGACTGAATTTCATTAATAAAATGCCCCTCTAAAATTTCAATTAACAACTCTCCTTGTTCATCAACCTTCACTTCTGAATTTACGGTTTGGGCTTGAGGATAGGTCGTTTTCAAGGCGTCAAAATAAAAGTGATCCAAGCCGCCAACGGTTGCAAATAACAAAGCGATAAAAGCAATTTTATTTTTTCTAAAAAAACTAAGAAACACTGGCACCACCACCATAATTAGCATTTCCCTCCCAAACATGAGGAATTTGTAATTCCATTCCCCTTCACATAAAAGTAAGCTTACACCAAAAAGCAAAAAACCGACATAAAACAATTTCCTTAACAGGTTACTTTTTAATTCGTCTTCATGAAAATAAAACCAAAATGTTAAAGCGCCGAGACTGATTAAATAGCTGATTGGATATATGTTGTCAAACATGATCAAGTAGATTTGGATTAAAAAAAAGGGCTAAATTGAAATAACCACGCCTTAAATAAAACAATGGTAATGTGCTGAATAGTGGGCAAAAATCCCATTAAATTCGACCAAATCTAAAATTTCAATTTCTGAAGGTATTGGTCCGTTAACTTCTATGAATGACTGTGAGATCTGCCACTTGATCGATCTTTATATTGTGTTGCCGCAAAAAAAAGAGACAACCAGCCACCAATAAATAATAGTCCGCCAATCGGTGTTAAAGGACCAACGATCGGATTCAGGCTGTTTAATTCAAAAGAGTTGGAAAGGGACAGCAGGTACAGTGATCCAGAAAATAAAATAATTCCAAATACAAAAAGCCAACCTGCAACTTGCGTCCATTTTTTGCTGGTATATCGACTGAGAATTGCTGTAATCAATATAGCAAAGGTGTGATTGAAATGGTATTCAACCCCCGTATTATAAGTTTGTAATTCAGCCTCGGAAAGGATTTTTTTTAAAACATGTGCTCCAAAAGCACCAAAAATAACAGCTGCTGCACCAAAAACGCAGGCAATAAGGATAAAGCGTTTTGCCATTAATTCAAGAGTTTATATGTCAAAGATAAAAGCACCAATTTCTATGATTTGACATTTCTTTATCTGGTTTAATATTCAATCGGTTATAAAGTACGATGCGAGATTAGGCCATTTCAAGTAGGATTTCACCCTTTTCCACCGGGCTTCCCTTTTTGGTTAAAATAGATTTGACTATGCCATCACCCGGAGATTTAATGACATTTTCCATTTTCATAGCCTCTAAAATTAACAGCGTGTCACCTTGTCTAATCTCTTGGCCCTCAGCAACTTCTATACTTAACACCAATCCCGGCATCGGGGCTTTTATGTCATTGACATGATGGGTTATGTTTAAACTTAATCCAAGTTGATCGATTAATTCATCATAAGAATCTTTGATTTTTACCTCAAAAAGCTCCTGACCGATCAAAATGGACACAGACTTCTTTTGTTTATTCACCTCTTTAATGGTAACCTGAAATGATTTGCCATCCTTTAGGACATGCAATACATCGTTGCTGATAGAAATAATATCCAATGATTTAATCTCATCAGTACCAAGATGCGCTTCATACTTTTCATTGACTTTTAGGGAATATTTATTTTCAATCATAATGAAAAAAATGGAATGATTGGCAGGTAAAAATAACTGGATTATTTACAATCGAATTACCTAGCTTTTACCTTGCCTAATTTTGTCATAAAAATGGTCTCAAAGATAGTATAGGCTATATAAATCCCGAAAAAGGGAATTATGAAATAAATGCTTTCAGGTTTAATGACCAATTTGTAAACCACAACGAGCACCACTGTTAGAAGCATCTTCCCCATTGAAAATAAAATAATCAAGCGGGTAAATGCATTTTTATCTTTGCTTATTGCTGCTTTGGCTGCGATTAAAAACATAGCCAAACTCAAAAAGAAAAAGAAACCAATACTTATAAGAGAAAACCCAGTACCGGGATTAAAAATGGGAACATATTGAAGGAAAAGAACTGCAACAGTCAATACAACTGTTAATAAAACTAACTGAAATGAAAATTTTCGCCGGTTCATTTAATGTTTGCCAAAAGATTTTAAGCTGTGATTTTCACCATAATTAGAAAAATGATGACTTAATTACAGTATGCAAATTAAACTATTGTAAAAAACGAAAAGGGCGTTTGACAGCAAGATAAGGTATTGCAATCGAACGCCCTTTTTATTATTTTATAAATCCCTTGTTGAAAGGATAAAATTATTGATTCGAAATATGTGCTTTTTCCGCAATAGAACCAGCATCTGATTTTCCAGAGGTGAGGTTTTTCTTATCACCTAAAGATTTGAAAGAACCATTCCCTCCTTCACCTGCGACTTTGTAAGAACCACTAATGACTGCTCCAGACTGAACAATCAACTTACCATAGCTGACCTCACCCGTAACATTTGCAGTTTCCCTGATATTCAAGAGTTCTTTTACTAAAAGGTTTCCGTCAAAGCGCCCCTCAATAACTGCGTTTTGGCACTTAATGGTTCCTTCCACTACACCAGATGGCCCAATGATTACTTTTGCATCACAGAACAATTCTCCTTTTATGGTTCCGTCAATACGGATGTCATTGGTTGCTTTAAGCTTGCCTTCGATAAAAGTTCCTTGCACTAAGCTGTTCAAAGCATTGGAGGATGGTGATGAAACCTTGGCGTTTTTACTTTCTTCTTTTTTAGGTTTGTTACTTCCAAACATAGGATCAAGAATTTTTAGTGATGCATTCCTTAGTGTTAATAAAATTTGGAAACAGCGTTGATCCGCTATCCCTTTCAACCTAATATTAATGATTTTTCCTTTTGCTTTTGGGATATTTAACCACTTAGGAACACCTAATTAGTTGCTGTGTAGTGTTCTCAGAGACTGCTTTGGAGGCCGAAGATATGACTTTTCCCGCTTACGGGATAATTCTTATAAAAAATGTTGCTCAATACCGATCAACAAATTTTTACAACAAATTGAAAATCATACTAATATGAAACCGAGTCAGCACAAACAAGAACAACCCGTCAACGGTAGGTATTGACGGGTTGTTTTGTTCACTTTTAGGTGAATATTAATCTTTAAGAATTGCCTAAGTTAAAAATTAGGGCAGTAAACGCCACGACGTTCGTTGCCACAGAATTTGTAAAGCAAGGCAAATTCGAATGCTCCATTGTTGCTACTTGCTGGCTGCAATGCTGAAACGTTCAGGTCGTAACTAAAGCCTAAACTGAATTGGTTGTAGTCAAATCTGGTAGAAATGATAACAGCATCTGTGAGATAACCTGTTTCAACTTTATTAGACACCCTGACCCAGGCACCTACTTGGAATGCTTGGTAGTTGCTGAATCCACCTCTTCCACTTCCAAGCAAGAATTTCAAGCTTGTTCCGGAGTTAACCTGGAATGAAGGCCCTTGTTTCATAATGATAACACCGGGCACAAGACCGAGTCTGGATGCAACAGAGAACTCACCACCGGCGTGAATAGTAAAACGGCTGTAAAGATCTTCCCTCAAGCCATTATCTTCATAAAATGTTTGGTTAGCACGGTTCAAGTGATGATAAGCACCACCCAAGAATAAATTATTGTTTTCATCAAAAACGGAAAACCAAAGCAAACCAGCTCCAAGGTCACCAAACAAAAATTGATCGTTAAATAAATTTTGCTCCAAAGAAGGAGCTAAAGGGTCATGCCCTCCTTGACCATCGTGTTGAGTTCCCCAACGAAGTTTATCAAAATCAATGCTCCTTTGTGAAAGCCCAGCTTCTACACCGAACACCAAATAATGAGCTTCTTTGCGACCACCTCCCATTCGTTTAGAATAAGAACCTGATAGTTTACCAGTTGTAGTTGCGAAATTGGCTTCACCCGCCACATCGCCCCAAAAAGTTGCCCCAACGCCGAAATAGTCATATCGGCCTACTGCTATTTTCTGGTCGTAGGAAGCAGAATAGGTGGAATAAGCATTGCTTTTAAGCACACTTGCCCATTGGTTTCTGTAGTTTCCGACCATGCGGATGTTACAGTTCATTACCCCAGTCATGGCTGGGTTTAGATTAAGGGGAGAAAGGTAAAACTGGGAAAAGTGAATGTCTTGAGCACTCAACGTAACACCAGAAATGAGAAGAAGGTAAATGAGTAAATGCTTGAATTTCATATTGATGAAGATTTAAAAGCCTGAAATTTAATTAATGAGGGAATATTTTTAACCATCAGGGCTTTCAGTACGCAATTATAGAAATTCCGATTTAATTGATCGGAGATTTTGATGTTAAAACTGGAAATTTTGTGTTTCAAGCAGAATTATGACCCCTAATTAGCAAGAATAACTCCAAAAATTGGTGTTCATGCTTCGCTAAAAACGACACCTAAATCCAAGATATTGCCAAACTGATTTTAATGGAATATTTTTCAAAACACAGGAGGTTAAAAGGTAGGCTTTTTCATATTTTCCCTTCGAACCAAACAAAGATAATTCCAGCGGTTTTACTTAACCAACAAACATTGATAATTTGTTGAAACAAAGTGCAGAATTAGCAAATTAACGGCATTGCACAAATTTTATATGACAATGTCTTTAAATTTAGAAATTATTCTTTCCAAGAGCAACCAAACTCTTCTACTAATATGTTGTCAAGATCATCCGCTTTTTGGAATAATCGTTGAAACATTTCAAGCCCTGAATCCGCGCTTAAAAATCGGTCGTAAATGATTAATGACAACACTACTTCCTGACCTTTTACACTTAGTGTCAGCCCTTCCAAATTATTGTTCTCACGTAACAAGTACTCGTAAACTGCCATGATATTCTTTTGAGGAAGGATGCAAAGAATAGCATCTCCTGCGATCAACCCATTAGGCTCGTAATAGGTCACAAATATTTTTGCACTTCCTTGAACCACTTCCCAAAGACATGGCCCACGTCGTGAGAGTTTTATTTCATGTCCACATTTTTCTAAAATCTCCTCAATCGTAAAGGGAACCCCTGCCGCTTCATATTCTTCCTCTTGGTTCGGCAGTTTGATTTTTGATCCACAGTGTGGGCAAAATTGCCCTTCTACCGTATCTTCAAATACAAGATTGCTGCAATTAACGCAGCGTATACCTGTCCTTCCCTTTCCCAAGTTGCTGAATTCTATCAATGAATTTTTCAGGTACTCAACTGGCAATGAAAAGCCCATATTTTCACCGTTATTAATGATAAAGGTATTTACTCCTACAACATGACCATTTGCGTTAATTAAAGGCCCGCCACTATTGCCCGGGTTCAAAGCAGCATCGTGCTGATAATATTGTATGTCATTTTCCTTATGATCAACATTTGATACTATTCCTTGAGTAGCTGTGAATTTCAAACCAAATGGGTGACCAATAGCAGAGACTATTTCTCCAACTTCTAATTTTTGGGCGTCTGTCAAAAGTATATTTGGAATTAAAGCATCAGCATCACACTTCAAAAAAGCCAAGTCATATTTTGGGTCAGTAAACACAACTTTTGCCATTTGCCGCTGAATCAATGCACCTTCCACTACTACTTCCCGATTTCCCCGCACCACATGTTCATTGGTAACGACAACTCCTTGTTCTTTCAGGTAAAAACCTGTCCCAGTACTATAAGGTGTTGCAATTTGGGTTACAACCTTTTTGTATTGCTCTATTACTTTTATCATAATTAAAGGCAGTAAGGGTAAAAACCATACTTTTTATTCGTCGAGGCGGAAAAATAGCATAATTCGATTTGTTATCTTAATTAGGGATGTGCAATTCTGAAACCAACAGTTTTTCGCAATTTCTTTTTCCTTTATTCCACCACCATCGCTCTCCCTCTTCGATCAGGCAAATCATTGTTTAACGAATAGAAAAGGATAACGTAAGTCGAAAGCTACCTTTTAGATAAAGACTTTACGATGATAGATGATCCCTAATTTAAAAGATTCTTTTACCATCTTCTAGCCCGCAAAAATGTTACTTTTGCAGCGTTTTTTTCAGGCCCTAATTTTTCGTGGCCTTTATTCGTTCATAAATTTTGTGAAATTGTTTTTGGTGGAATTTCACCAAGGCAATATTGTAAAACCGTTTAACCTAAATATTTCTGATATGTTAAGTCGAATATTGCTTTTGCTCTTCGCATTTACGATCTCCTTTAATTCTTACGGTCAGAAAGATGATCCGGTTCTATTTAGTGTAGAAGGTGTCCCTGTCCACAAATCTGAATTTGAATACATCTACACTAAGACCAACGGCTCAAATGCTGATTTTTCCAAGGCTACCTTGGATGAGTACCTCAACTTGTACGTCAATTTCAAACTAAAAGTCCAAAAAGCAAAAGAGATGAAATTGGATACAATCGTCTCTCTACAACAAGAACTCAATGGATACCGACGCCAATTGGCAGATTCCTATTTGATAGATCGGGAAGTAACAGAAAAGCTGGTTAAGGAAGCATACGAACGCACCCAGCAAGATGTGGACATTAGTCACATCCTGATAAAACTGGCTCCAAATGCCACCCCAGCCGATACTTTAAAATCTTTGGAAAGAGCCATGGAGGCAAAAAAAATGTTGGATGCAGGAAAACCTTTTGACAACGTTGCCCAAATTTATTCTGAGGATAAATCTGCCGCCAAAAATAAAGGACACATTGGCTGGGTGACTGCTTTATTTCCCAATGGTTTTTATGCCCTTGAAACAGCTGCCTACAATGCCGAAGTTGGTTCCGTCATCGGGCCTATCCGGACTAGTGCAGGTTATCATATTATCAAAGTTAATGAACGCCGCCCGGCAAGAGGGGAAGCAGAAGTTGCCCATATTTTAGTCCGATTAGACAAACATCCTGATGGGATCAAGGCACGTCAGAGAATTGATGAGGCTTATAAAAAGTTGGTAGAAGGAGCTGATTTTAATGAGATAGCCAAGGAATATTCAGATGATAATATCACGGCCAGCAAGGGTGGCTACCTTGGGTATTTTGGTATCAACAGATACGAAAAGGCATTTGAGGATGCTGCATTTGCGCTTGAAAAAGATGGGGATTATTCCAAGCCCATCCAAACGTCTATTGGCTGGCACATTATTAAAAGGATCAACCTCAAACGGGATCAGCCCCTACAGATGGTAAAGTCTGCGCTGCAAAACAAAATCAAAGGAGATCCACGCTTTGAATTAGCCAAAGAATCAATGGTTCAGCGGATCAAAAAAGAAGGCAACTTCAAAGAAGACCGTACAACCCTGAACAATTTCATAGCCTCCTTACAGGCAGATACCTCAAACGCCTTTTTGACTTACAAGTGGAAAGCTCCAGCCAACCCATCGAAAGCAACTTTGTTTTCATTCGGAAACAATGAAATGAATGTTACGCTTGGCGATTTTGAGCGGCATTTGCAAGGCGCCTCCCGAACCAGACAACAAATGGCAAGGCAAGGGATCGAGGCGGTAGTTGAACAGTTATACAATGAATTCATCAGTGAAAATGCGCTGAAGTATGAAGAAAAACAGCTTGAAATAAAATACCCCGAATTCAAATCACTGATGCGAGAATACGAGGAAGGGGTACTGCTTTTTGAAGTAACAAAAATGGAAGTTTGGGATAAAGCATCGCAAGACACGGTAGGCCTACAAGCTTTTTATGAGAACAACAAGGATAAATACAATTGGGAAGACCGGGCAGTGGTAAGCGAGTTTTCGTTAGTAGAAAATTCAAAAGATAAAATCAATATTATCCGGGATTTTTCCAAAACCCATCAACCTGAAGATGTCTTGAAAAGCTTTAATGGCGATGGCCCAGAGCAAATTTTATCTTTCAAATCGAAGACTTATG
The DNA here is from genome assembly GCA_041392505.1 of Saprospiraceae bacterium. Classification (GTDB taxonomy): domain Bacteria; phylum Bacteroidota; class Bacteroidia; order Chitinophagales; family Saprospiraceae; genus UBA6168. The sequence continues at coordinate 59,072 of JAWKLX010000020.1, forward strand.
AAAAAGGTAGAAACGATATTTTAGATAAAATGAAGTGGGAAAGCGGAGAATTGTCTCCGATTGAAATCAACAAGAAGAACAAGTCTTATGAGTTTTTCAAAATTGAGGAGATCATTCCACCTAGCCCAAAAACTTTGAAAGATGCTCGTGGTTATGTGGTCGCAGACTACCAAGACTACTTAGAGCAAGAATGGCTGAAAAATTTGAAGAATGAATACAAAGTGGATATTAACCAAAAAGTATTCAATAAAATGGTGAAAAGATAAAAGCCATAAAAGATTTCGCCTGAAGCTTTCAGGAGGCACATTAAATAAATATGCCTCCTGAAAATTCACTTTTTCTCAAGAAGAACTGAATGCCATTTTGAATAATTTCTTTCATATCCAGATCTGCATTTTATTTTTTTGCTTGTTTAGCACTAGTTGTCAAACTTCTGACAAAAGAGAAGCTGGTGATAGGTGTTTGGCAAGGGTTTACAACCGGTCGCTTTATTTGTCGGATATGGATGGTATGTTGCCGGTAGGAATTTCCGCTGAGGACAGCTCATTGATCATTGATAAATTCGTCAATAATTGGGTTCGGGAAGCTGCCATATTGCATGAAGCGGAACGCAATGTCCCCAAAGACTTGGACATTAACCAGTTGGTCGAGAATTACCGCGCCTCACTCATCAAATACAACTATGAAAATATTTTGGTGGATAAACTACTCGACTCAGTCGTCACCGAAGCAGAGCTGGAAACTTTTTACAACGTAAACAAGGAACAATACCTACTGGAAACACCGATTATTCAGTGTCGTTTTATCAAAGCCTTTTTGAATTCGCCGCAAATCGATCAGGTAGAAAAGTGGTGGGAAAGTGACAAGCCGAACCAAGCTGCTTTAAAAAATTGGTGCGAAAGGAATGCGACCATCCACCATTTGGAAGATAGTGTTTGGTACAAGGTTGTGGACATCGGTGCATACATGCCCCAGGGGGCTCTGACAGTCGATAATGTGAACAATAAAAAGAAGTTCACACTCAAAGATCAAGAGTTTCTGTACTTTTTTGAGCTGTTGAATTTTGTCCCAAAAAATGAAATTGCTCCTCTTCCTTATATTATAGGGCAAGCCAAAAAAGTCATTCTACATAAGAGGAAAACACAGCTTTTGAACGAAATGAAAGATAAACTCTACGATGAAGCCTTGCGAAAAAATGGGGTTTCTATTTTTCAATAATAATCATCCAATAAAATAATGATCAAAAAAATATTTCCCATTTGCCTTGCCATCTGCTTGTGTTCCAGTCTTTTTTCACAAAAAGAAGTGATCGAAAAGGTCATTTCTCAAGTAGGTGGAGAGATTGTCCTATTATCAGAATTGGAAGATCAATTTGCACACTTAAGTGAGCGGCAAGGCAATCTCCCCCCAGATGCCCGCTGCTTTATCCTCGATAATATTCTGACTCAGAAATTATTGGTCAATCAAGCCAAACTGGATAGCATAGAAGTAACGGACGAGGAGGTGGAGGCCCAATTGAATGCCCGTATCGAACAGATCCTTGAATATATGGGTGGGGATATAAAACAATTTGAGGAATATTATGGCCAGACAGTTACCGAGGTCAAGGATGCCTTCAGGGAAGACCTTTTGGCGCAATTACTTTCTGAAAGAATGAGGGGCCAAGTCATGCAAAATGTTACGGTCACCCCTTCTGAAGTAAAACGTTTTTTCAAACGCATCCCAAGGGACAGCCTGCCCTACTTCGACTCAGAGGTTGAAGTTGGGGAAATAGTAATGAAGCCCCAAGTAAATGAAGCAGAGCGGGAAAAAGCTATCAACAAATTGAAAAGCCTTCGCCAAAGGATTGTCGAAGGTGGGGAGGATTTCGCCGAACTGGCCGCAGTTTTCTCCGACGATCCAGGCAGTGCACGCCAAGGAGGGGATTTGGGTTGGACGAAGCGGGGCAAATTTGTTCCCGAATTTGAGGCCGCTGCCTATAAATTATCTGATGGAGAAATTTCCGACATCGTGGAAAGTGAATTTGGGTTTCACCTAATCAAACTCATTGCCCGCCGGGGGAACTCTATTAATACAAAACATATCCTGATCAAACCAGAAATCACTGATGAGGATTTGACATTGACAAAAAACAAGCTTGATTCGGTTCGGAATCTAATTTTAATTGATACCCTCTCGTGGTCTATGGCCGTAAAAAAATATGGGGACAAAGATGTTCAGAGTTATAACAATGACGGTAAATTGATCAATCCAGTCTCTGGCAACACCTACTTCGAAATCGCCGACCTCGACCCAGACGTTTATTTTACCATTGATACCATGGACATCGGTGGCATCTCTTCAGCCTATGCTTTTGCCGATCCTCGTGGTGAAACGTATTACCGTATTGTACAGCTCCAAAGCCGCACGGTTCCACACACTGCCAGCCTCGAACGTGATTATTCCCGCATTCAGGAAGCTACCATTGAACAAAAGAAAGCGAATTATATGTCGGAATGGGTGGAAGAAAAGGTAAACGCCACTTATGTACATCTCGACGACAAGTACATGACTTGTCCCAATTTAATAAAATGGACTGTGGATCGGGTGAAACCCTAACCGCTTTTTTAGCCTATCAATTTTATTCAGGTCAAGAAAAAACGGCTCCCGTGAGATGAACTCATGGGAGCCGTTTTTTTCTGTTTATCCTATTCAAACTCCTCCCCCATTTTCACCTGGTATTGTTCCATAAATGAGTCTTTATTCGGCCTCAATAAAAAAAAGGCCGCCAGCCCCAGACCAAACCACATTAAATAATTGGTATTGGCCATCATAAAAGTCAACACCAAGGAAATCAAATTACCGCCTTCCATCAATGCGAATTTTAAGATACTTGTAGATTGATAATGTGTCAGTTTCTCTTGGATCGTTCCGTTTGTGGGAATGCCGTTGTTCCTCATTTGACCAATAAAATAGGACGCCATTAAGCCAAATAGAACCGCACCCGGAATCACAAAATTGAAAGGAGGCACAACCTCTTTTTTCAAATCTGTCCCCATTGCATAAAACATTACCAATCCCATCAGTGCTTGTCCTATAAATAATCCATAATAAAGTATTTGGGTCCTTTTGAAGGAAGCTGGTTGTATTTGATTTGCCATGATGCTATTCAATTTAAAAGCCTTCTCCCGCAAATGCACGGAAGAAGGCTTTTGATTGTTTTCAAAAATATTTTTAGACAGAAATTATTTAATGCCGTGCATCCACTTGGTGATCATTGGGCCAAGCAGGAATAAAAGGACACCTGCCCCAATGGCAAAGAAACCAATGTTATTGAAAACCCCCATCGCCAGATTGAGCGATTCTTCTGGGGTTGAATTCGCAGGGTCAATTGCTGTCAATTTAGCAATGTGCTTTCCGGCCTGATGCGCAATAGAAGAGGACAAAAACCAGATCCCCATCAAAAACCCGACAATGTCCTTCGGAGCCAATTTGGTCACCAACGACAATCCCACCGGGGACAGGGCCAATTCCCCTAAAGTATGCAGCAAGTATAGCATGATAAGGAAAATCGCAGGAACCAACCCTGCCACGGCACTTGCTTTGCCAATATTCAACACCAAGAACCCAGCTCCCAATAACACCAAACCGAAAGTGAATTTATAAGGAGCAGCCGGTTCTTTATCCGCTCTCGATAACTTGATCCAAAACCAAGAAAAAACGGGGGCAAATATCATGATGAACAATGGGTTAACAGATTGGAAAAAGGTAGTCTGTAACTCGACGCCCAGCATATTTTTGTTGACGTTCCTTTCCGTAAACACGTTCATTGCAGAGCCTGCTAATTCAAAGAAAGTCCAGAAAATGGTAGTGAAAATCAGGAGGAGTACAATCACCCAAATTCGTTGCTTTTGTTCTTTTGGATATTTAGGTGCGATGATAAATAATAGATAGAGCAGAATGGCTAATCCGACCCCACCTAACATGATATCAACAATATCATTGGCTACGATCAAACCCCAGACAACTGGAATCATTACCAAAGTAGCAGCATAAGGCAATATTTTTCCATTCATGCCCAACAAACTGACATTTTCTGCCCCCTCAGGGACAAGGCCGTATTCTTCAAAAGTCCCCTTAGATTGTTGCCAAAGGAAAATCACATAGCCCAACAACATGCCGAGGCCAGCACATAAAAAGCCGTATTTCCAGCCAATTGATTCCCCTACTGCACCGCAAGTAAGCGGAGCGAGAAAAGCACCAATATTGATCCCCATATAAAAAATGGTGAACGCACCATCCCTTCGAGGGTCCCCTTCAGGATAAAATCGACCAATCATGCTGGAGATATTGGGTTTGAAAAAACCGTTTCCGATCACCAGCAGGGCCAATCCCATGTAAAAAGTGGTTTGGTTATCCATGAAGAGCGTAAACTGTCCGAGCGCCATCAAGATGGCCCCCCACATAATAGCTTTTCGGAAGCCCATCATTTTATCGGCAAAGAAGCCGCCAATGATAGGTGTCAGATAAACCAATGCCCCATAAGCCCCATAAATCCCATAAGCCTTAGCATCTTCAAAATCGAATCCACCTTTTGCATTGTCGGCCAAATCTGCAATCATATACAGGACCAACAGCGCCCTCATCCCATAGTAACTAAACCGTTCCCACAGCTCGACCATAAACAGGGCGAACAGGGCTTTAGGATGGACTTTTTTATTCGATTGGATCACAATGTAAATCCAGACGATCACCCCTATCCAGGCGAATATCAAAATCTGAAATGCTGAACTCATAAAATTTAATTTTTAGTTAAGTGAAATTTTGTTTGTTAGATCGGCGAAAATAGAAGTTTTTATGAGGAAAGAAAGTATTTTGAAAAAATATTGCATAAGATGTTGACAACTAAGGCGCTATCTTACTCCCAAGGGCCAAATCATAAGGGCCATGTTGCATGGTACTCCCTGGGTAATGATTTTCCCCACCACTGCTTGCCGATAAAAAGGAAAAACTGAAAATGAAGAAAAAAACGGCAGCCGCCATTCGCAGCTGCCGGTTCAATTCAATCAGGTGATTACTGAAGTTTGAATGAAGTTGAATCTTCTTTTCGAGTTGTTTTTCGGTTTTTAAAAACGATTTTTCCAAAGCATTGCTATCCATTCCTTCATTGGCATAAATAGCTTTTAAGCCATTTACAATGGCCACTGCCTCCGGGTCGTGCGCCAGTAAAAGTGCTACCTTTTCCGACTCCTCCGAACAGAGAGTGCCTTCTGCATACTTCATCAATAGCTCAAACGGCAATGCTTTTTTCGTTTTCATATTCAAAATTTATTTCCTTAAAACATCTATTGAAAGGTTACCCTCAGCGCAATTCCTCCAGCAATCCCTCTTTATCCAGCACCTCTCGAAAAGCTTTGATGGCTCGTGATCGTTTGTCGTAAGCCTTTTCCCGCTGGCCAAACACTTCGGTAAGATCTTGGCTGCTGTAACCAAGGATCAGGATCAGCCAAAGCACTTTCCGGTAAACTTTATTGGAAACCCTCGGAATCAGGTCAATCACTTTTCGGAAATCTATTCTTTCTTCCACTTTTAAATGAGGCCTAAACTCAGAGAAGCTATTAGTGGTGGACTCATCGAGGGCTTGCATTTTACAATTGGCGGTCAACCTCAAACGGGAACGCACCAAGTAAGATAAATGGTGAACCGAAAATGCAGTGAAATTCTTTTTGATTTCCTCCGCTTGGTATTGTCCGGCTAAAACCCTTTCCAAAAAATCACCAAATGCATCCTGTACCAATTCCAGCCGCACCTCTCCTTTCGCATTCAATTTCCCGTAAACCAATACGATGATCTGCCGATGGTATTTTTTGAAAAGCAAAACCAAGGCATCCTCAAAACCACTTTTAAACAACAACCACAACACCTGATCGTCCAGGTCTGACAATCGTTCCATTGCTGCCTGTTGGTTCAGGTTTCTCAATTCAGCAAGGAGAGTTTCGATATGATGATTGATTTGAAAGTCCATTTTTTAATGGCGTTCAATAGCAGTAGTGATGAGCAAAAAATATCTCGCAGTAAAATGGGGGAAATTTTTAAAATATTTTTCAAGTTGCCATTTCAATTGGGCAAAATGTCATCCTGATGCACTTCCGATGATTGTACTTTTAATTGCCACCCAGCACTTTCTACAAGCAAATGGATCATTTCGAACAACTTGTTCTTTTGCAGCTGGGCCTGGTCAAACAACTTACTTTCTTGTGCTTTTTGGCGGATAAATTCTTTGGCGTTGGCATTTAGCTTATTGTAATCATCCCTGGTGAAAGAATTGAACATGCCCTCTTGGATGTCATAATAATCGAGATCATGTTCGAGGGACAACAGTTCGGGCGGGGGCAGTTCGCTCATTACAATCGTCTTGCTTTCTGGGAGTGAGGTTATTTTAATCTTTTCCAAATCATAACCAACTGACACTTTGGCTTTTACCCGAATCAATGCTTTTTTTCGGAACATGGTCAGGTCATAACCATAATAATCTTGGTAATCATATATCTCTGAAAAAAAGCCCTCTATGGTGATGAGCTTGGTAACGCTCTGGATTTTTTCAATGAGTACCGTTGCGTCTTCCATAACTTGTTTTTCCGTTTTTAAAGCAAACCAGTTTTTGACCTGATAGCCCGTGTAAAATGCGGCTAAAATGCTCAGCAGCAACAGTATTTTTATCCAATTATTTTTAAGCATATCTAAAATGTTATTCGAAGTTGATCAACCTGACAAAACTAACCATTGCTGGGAGGATTTTATTTTCCAGAAGATAAATACCCCAAAAAGTTAAAATAAGTCGTTCGCATTTAGAGGCTAATTTCAAAAATAATAGCTTACATTTAACCGCTATTTCTAACTAATAATCAACAACACGTATGAACCCTCACGCTTCTTCTTCCACGCCTTACACGACCATCAGAGAACAAGGTTGGGCTCTTTTGAAAAATGTATACACTCCTGAAGATATCAGACGTTGCCGAAAAATTTTGGATGAACTGTTTGCAGCGGACAATACTCTTCGGTCGCCCTTTGACTCAGACCACATCATCAACGACCTCTACCGGCACCGGCCTGAATTGGCCAAGATTATTTTCAATAAAAAATATTTTGCTGCGGTTGCGGAATTGATCGGCGATCGCATCGTTTGGCTGCCTGAATGCGCCATTCACCGTGACCGCTACGCCAAATGGCATAAGGATACAACAGAGCAGGAATTGGGTGGGGTCAGCAGTCATATTGGAGAGGAAGCGCCGATGTTACAGGTGTCTACCTATTTTCAGAATTATACGCCAGAGGAAGGAGGAGGTATAACGGTCGTACCCGGCTCCCACCACTTACCTGATCGTTTTCTTTCGATGTATAAATTTGATCTACTGAGCCGTGTTAGGCGCAAAATTCAGCGATCACTGGGCCATACCGTTTTTCAAAAAATTGAAAAGAATAGGGAGTATTTTGATCTGCCCGGCAAAGCGACTGATTTGGCAGTCTTTGATATTCGTACCGAACACCGGGCCTCCACTCCCCTGCACAAGCCTGCCCAAATAAAGTATGCTGTTTTTAATACGTTTGGAAAAAACACGTTGGCCTTGAAGGAGTATTACGAATTCATGAAAAACAGACCCGAACCTTATTATCAGTTTTATAAAAATTTTGCAGCCCCGCCGATTATTTATGAAATAGCGGAAGAATTCGCTGTGGAAGTTTGGCCATAGCCCATGTATCAATAATTAAGTTAGACGAATCAAAGGTTGGATTCTGATATTGAAAATCAAGGAGTTAGGAGCTTAGACTTTCCAAGTTTTGAAAACTTGGAAAGTCTAAGCTCCTCATTTTCAATTGCTACTAAATTCCAACCCTTGACTCTCATTAGTTATCTATTTTAGCGTGGAATGGATGGCGTAGCCCATCGGACTGGGTCAAAACCGCCTTTACCGACCCAACCGACAGCGGCGATTCAATAACCAAGGGCAACCTATTTTCATCATCCGTAGCCCACACATTGACCTGCGCTCCCTCCGGGAAAAGCTCCCCCTCGATCACTTGTGGACTAAATTGCAAGGTTTTAAACCGTCCCATGCCTTTTATTTTTTTATCGGATTGGCGGCCTTTAAAGGTCACACTCAAGGGCCAAGTTTCTTTATCTGCAAAAATCTTGATGGGATAGGTTTCTCCATATTGGCTTTTGGAAAAATCAATGTTTCGGCAATAGTAAAGTATGGAGACCATGTCATGCATACAGCCAGCTAATTCGAAGTGACGGCGCTCCCGAATGTCATCCTTTGCTTTCCCCCTTTCGTTATAAACTTTATGGTGAAATTGATCAAAAGTGAGATCATCATACAAGCGGTATTTGCCTTCTTTAATAGATTTGATAGAACGGATAGGCAACAGGTTTTCTTTTTGTATCCAGGTATCAAAGTAGTCTTCTACCTCGAAAAACCAATTGTAGGAATCGTAAGTTTTGCCCACCACCTGCACATGATATTGGTCATCGTCGTCAAGCACCTTGAAAGTCAGTTCACCAGCCGAGAGCCAAACAAAATTCCAATTGTAATAAATCTTATAGGTCAATGTTTCGCCGGACCGAAAGGAGGTATTTTGACTAGTGCATGGAGACAAATTCCCTGATTCAACTATTTCACCCAACTTAGCTTTTTCTGGAATATTGAACCTGCCACCACTTAATAATAACAAGCTGGCTATCAAGCATTTAATGGTTATTTTTGTTATCATATCCGAGAGATTTTAGGATATTGGCCTGCACAATAAAGACCAATCCGAGTAACGCCGGAACCGCAATATTTATTACAAATAAGGTAAAAGTCGCAGCTAAAATGGACACTTGATCTTCGCTAAAAAAGCCCCAAATAAAAATAGCAATTTCCCCCCTCGCCAATAGCCCCATGATTGGAGGGAGCGGAATGCTCGCTTGCACAAAAAATATGGTAGCGATGCCTGCCAAGCCAAGCATAAATGGCACAGGCAGACCATAAAATTTCAGCAAAAAATAATACTGTAGCGTATAGGTCAGATACCGCAAAAAAGCAAAGGCAAGCGCAGCACTGAGCTCTTTCCTTGAGTAATTTCTCAAAACCAGCAATTGTTTTAAAAAGCGATGCAATTTATGGATATAAGGAATGCGTTTGGCCACTGGGATCAAAAGGTCTATGTTGAAAAAACAAAAAAACATGACCCCGATTAGTACCGTCCCCATGCTCACAACTATCGGCAAAACTGGCATTTCAGAAGGAAGAAACTTTGGGGTGAAAAACATGAGCCCAATGAGTCCAGCGGATAACAATACCAACAACTGGGCAAGGCTACCCACCAAGGTGGCAATTACGGCTTTCCAATTATGTTCTGCTGGTACAAAGAGGATTCGCCCCCCATACTCCCCTACCCGGTTTGGAGTAAAAATGGCGATGGAAATACCTGATAAAACCGCTTTAAAAATTTGTGGGAAACCCAAATCGATAAATGGTTCGGTCAGTTTTTTCCACTTCAACGATTCGAAGGCGATATTTATGGGTGCCAACAAAACGACCAGCAAAAGCCAAAAAAAATTCGGGTATTTAAAATGCAGGACCAAGTTTTGCCACAGAGCCCTTTCATCCTGACGGGCAAAAACCTGCTGGTAGATTGCCCAAACCAGTAAACTGGAAATGATGATTTTGATGGAAAGATTTAGTAGTTTTTTCTTATCCAACTGTTTTGTAGTGAAGGGTTATTTGAAAAGGGCATTCTCCTATAAATTTTCAGAACAGAATTCGGGTAAATCGAATTAAATGCTATTCCAGCCAGCGAGAACCGATGTTAGGAACTCGGCCCTCGTGGAAATATCCAACAATTTCATTTTTAGGAGAAAGCCCTTGTTCTTTGATTTAATTTCCCAGACAGTCAACAAGTCATTTTTATTTTAATGGCTCATTCTCTTTTATTCAATCCTCCCCCATTTTATTCCTCTGCAAAAATTAGCTTTACACTTCTTATGACTACAATAAAAACATATCGCCTCCTCGGTGTTGATCCGGGTTCAAATGTAATGGGTTTTGCTGTGATCGAGGTTCATAAAAAACAAGCTAAGGTATTGGAAATGGGCGCTATTTCTATGGAGTATTTAAAGGAACACACTTTAAAACTTAAAATGATTTTTGAGGAATTAGAGTTGTTGATCAAAAAGTACGAACCAACGGAGATGGCGATTGAAGCACCTTTTTATGGAAAAAACGTGCAGTCGATGCTAAAGCTGGGAAGGGCTCAGGGAGTTGCCATGGCGGCGGCCATGACCAATAACGTGGAGGTGACGGAATATTCACCTAAAAAGATCAAGCAATCAGTTACCGGAAATGGCAACGCCAGCAAAGAGCAAGTGGCGGCCATGTTGGAGACTATTTTAAAAGTAAAAATTGATGATACCTACTTAGACGCAACCGATGCTTTAGCGACTGCGATCTGCCATTTTTTCCAATCAAATTCTGCCATTGGCGGCAAAAAAAAATACAAGGACTGGGGAAGTTTTCTGAAAGATAACCCTGAAAGGAAAGGCTAACGGAAAAAAAGAAGGGAGTCATAATTGATATGACTCCCTTCTTTTTCAGCTATTTTGAAATAGTTGGTCAAACAAAATTTTCCCGGATAGCTGCGGCTATTTTCGCTAATTCTTCTTGTTGGACTGTTACCTTTGGCCCCACAATATTAACTTGGGTCTCATTTTGAAAAGGCACTAAATGAACATGAGCATGTGGCACTTCCGTGCCGATCACCGCCACTCCTACTCGTTTGCACTCAATGGTCTTTTCCAACGCCTGAGCTACCCGTTTAGCAAAAATCATTAAACCACTGATCGTCTCATCATCTAAATCGAATAGATAGTCAATCTCTTTTTTGGGTATGGCTAATGTGTGTCCTTTCGCAGTTGGGTTGATATCGAGAAAGGCAAGGAAATCATCCGTTTCTGCCACCTTATGGCAAGGAATTTCTCCATTTATGATTTTTGTAAAAATGCTGGCCATACTAACGAAGTTGATTTGACGGTTGAAATTTTACGCAACAAATATATCCAATATATCGAACTCCATTAACCCGGCAGGTGTCTGGATTTTGGCAACCTCCCCTACTTTGCAGCCTAACAAGCCTGCACCAATGGGAGAACTGGCGGAAATTTTCTTGGCCTTCAAATCGGCTTCCGATTCAGAAACGATGGTATAAACCATTTCCTTTTTTATTTTCCGATTCAAGATTTTCACACTGGTCAGCAAACGAACTTCTGAGGTGTCCATATCGGCAGCGTCCAAAATACGGGCATTGGCCAAAGCCTTTTCCAATTCATTGATTTTTGCCTCCAACAATCCCTGCGCCTCCTTTGCTGCGTGGTATTCAGCATTTTCAGAAAGATCCCCCTTCTCCCTTGCCTCTGCAATGTCAATTGCAGCCTCACGTCTGCCTCTCGTTTTTAGATCATCAAGTTCGGCCTGCAATTTATCGTGGCCCTCTTTAGTCAAGTAATTATGCTTTGCCATATCCGTTTTATTTACTGGTTTTTAATCAGTTGCGAAAAAAATTTACGCTCCCAAGTCACTTTAGAAAACCTGGCTTGGAATAGTAAATGAATCAAAATTAGACTGGAAAATATGCAGACAAATATTGTAAGATAAGTCGTTTAAGAAGTATGACTTAGAAACTGTTTGCCTTACAGATTTAGGTTCTACACCAAAAGGCAAGAACGCTTCTACCTCATATTGATAGAAACGTTCTTGCGATTTGCGATTGCAAAAATAAGGATTGTATTGAAAAGGCGAAACTTTTACAAATTAATCCTTATTGAAAAGTTATGAGTGCCATCATAAATTTTAGTGGTACGATAGGCATAATCAAAAGCTATACGTGGCGCCCCGTCTCTTTTGCTCACAGGCATGTTCAAAGTTGCACCGGCAGCGAGGCCTGTATATAGCGGTTGCTCATCAACAGAAGAATCAGAGAATTCACTGAAATCCAGTTTGTAGGCAGCCCGCAACATCACTAATTCTTTGAAAGAAAACTCAAGTCCACCGCCAATTTGATCTTCTGAAAAGGCATTGGAAGTGTAATTTCCTACAGCTGTCAATCTGTTTTGGTTTCCTACGTAAAAATCATAAGACATACCAATGTTGAGCACAGACTGAAGCTCATAAGGAGTTGCTCTCTGTGTAATAGTCAAGGAGCGGGTTTCATCAAAGTTTGGGATAATAATTTGATCCCCAAGACCCTCGCCTTTGAATTCCATTTTTCCACCAATGTTCCGGAGAGAAATACCAAACTTGAAGTTGTCCTGCTCTCCAGTCACGTATTGGACGCCGGCATCCAATGCTATAGCGTTTGCGCTAACGTCTTCAATACTTTCTGACACCGCTCTTACCAATACACCTACGGTTACTTTGTTTTCAAAAACGTGAGAAAAACCAAGGCCAATGTTAAAGAAACGCGGACGGAAAAATGCACCAGTACCCTCAGGCAGAGCAGCCGTGGTAACTGGGATATCCCCAAAATCAACGGACATCAAACTAATGCCGAGGGCACTATTTTCACCTATTTTTTGCGCCAACCCAATTGAATTGAAGCTGATGCCCGTTCCTCTCAAATAATTTGTATTGGCCAGTATAACTTCCGTTTTATTGATTCGGGCCAAGCCTGCAATATTAAGTCGCATTGCTTCTACACCAGTTATCATGGAAGTAGTCATAGTATGGAGACCTGCGCTCCTTGCCCAAGGGTTCATCAATAATTCTGGTGCACCTGCTTCACCTTGACGATCAGGGTTACCTGCCCAAGTTGTAACAGCCATAAGCATGACCAGCATCAACGAACAAAGATTGTATATTAACTTATTCATAGATTTTTTCTTTTAAGTTGAAAAACGATAAATGATTTGGGGTGAAAGTTTGAGGTATTAGGGCTTACAAAAAGAATCTGTTTTGCCCCAAAACCTCAAACCCCAAATATTCATTATAAACCTGATGGATCAAACTTCCTATTGATGCCAAACCATTTAAGGGTTCGTTCACCAATTTCAGAATCAACATGGATCAGATAAACACCAGCAGCGACATTGATGCCTTTGTTGTTTTTCAGATCCCACTCCAAGTCAGGAATTATTTGAGAATTGTTGATACCAGAGCCATAAGGGTTTCCTGGTCGCTCATCCCGGTTGTACTGACGGATGAATTTGCCATCTAAGGTATAAATCGTAATCACACATTTAGCTGGTAAATTAGTGATTTTTACGATGCCTGCATTTGTTGCATTTTCATAATCTGAATAAGCATAGTAAGGATTAGGCACCACATTGATCGCATCCAAAGCAGTTTGCTGTCCCTCTTGAGTCAATGGAGATGCCTCCTTGCCCTCAATCTTGAATCGATAGGTCGGATATCCATTGAAATCACCCGTTCCAACTTCAACATCATAGGGGTTATCAACCCGCAATTTTACCGTTACATCATTTGGAATAAGTCCTTGCTCGTATGAAAGAAGACGAGTACCAGATTGAGGGATCGGCATACCAGCCCAAGTGATCTCCTGCACCGCATTCCTTTTTGCCAGAGTTGACACTGGAGTTGGATCCAACCTTGTACGGTAATCTTCACAAGCATCGTATTCCCTATTAGTTACATAAACCCAGTGCTGCCCACCTACGTAGTAGGACCCGATGTTTTGAATTCCTAAATCAACGTAAATCCGATTTTCAGGATTAAACATCATATCCGCCCCATTGATAGCTCCACCAAACAGAGATTGAACCAATTCATCGCCAAAAACCTCTTTCCTGTAGGCAGAGTTTTCACCGAAGAAAATATTCAACCGCTTTCCAGTTTCAACATCAATGGCATAACCTGGGAACCATCCCATACCAATACCATCGCCATCAGGTAAAGGTAGGCCATCAGCGCCTGCTTCCTTTCCAACAGAAGGATGAGAACGCAAATCAAAATGGAGAATTTCCTGACCAATACCAGCTTTGTCTTCGGCAGTTACTGGATCGCCATTTATGTCCTGACCTAATCTATATTCAGGTGCCATTGTTTCAATAACCACACAACGACTCCATAAAGACTTATCAGAAGTAAAGACAATATCAACGTTATTGGTGTTTTTGATTCGATTTTCGTTCATGACCAATTGTCCCAAACCACCACCGTAAGATCTCCAAGCTGGTGTAATATAAGGAAACTGCCTTTCATCAAAATCAGTTACTTGATACGGTACAAAATAGCCTTGGCCAATATTTCCTAAGACTTCATGATCCCTATCGTCCCAGTTCTCTTTGTGAGAAACAAAGGTGAAAAAAGTACCAACAAAAGACTCCAGACCATCAGGAACAAAACCATTTTGAATGCCACCAAACCAGAATGGCTTATCGGGACTTCCATAAGTTTGTTCATAACCGATGGCTCCATCAGTTGGGTCAGCCCAATCACCAACATCGTCAGTTTGGCCCACGGTAATGGTGAAACCATATTGACCAAAAATTTGCTCATTCAAATTATCTAAGGTGTTGTTAGATTGGTAGGTATCCCCTGTTGTTAGATCTGTCAGAACCCAGTATACTTCGTCATCCAACTCATCGTTACCCATATTCTCATCAATGAAAGTGAGTTCGAATTCTCCATCCAACACATCAAGTGGGTTGTAAATTGTAACATCAATTGGTCCCCTATCTTCTTTATAGGTTATTTCACCTTGGAAGATTTGATTGTTCCTTATATTGTCAGTTATAACAGCGTAAGTTTCGTCTGAAATATCAACAAATTGTCCACCAACCCCAATTCCGTCTATTCGGGTCACAACAGGACCTTCACCGTATTCAGCATTCACACCTCTATCAATTATTGGACGAGGGATAGGACCATAGGTTTGGATGTTCCTCCTACCTTCAAGATAGGTGATTTTCTGACCGGTTTCTTCTAAAAAATCAAATGGTTCAAATTCATTGTGGGCATAAGCCAAAACAGTAAAATAGTACCTACGATGGTTGATCAAACGATCATCACTGGTAGCGAACTGGTCTCTTACAATGCTAAAAGTATGGCGAATACCCTCGTCTAAGCCTTCAACTTTTACTTCAGGGTAAAAGACAAACTCTTTAGAATTTAAATCAGCAGAATTGAAATTCGGATTCCTTTCCCCTATCCAATTATACAAGCTTGAAATACCATTTTTAACATCAACTTGATAAATCAGCCTTGCTTTTTCAGCATCGTTTATATCGGAGGCAATATCAACATTTGGACCAGCCAATTGATAAATCAAGTATCCTTCGAAGTTATAGGTGGTATCTGTTGCATCTCCAGGGAAGCCAATCCCAGCTTCTTCGTATTCCTCATTAAAATTGTTGGAACTTGGTTTATTTGTCAAAACGGCAATTAACTCTTGATCTAGTTCAATCCAGTCAACATCTGGTGCATCAGGACCATCCACCAAATCAAAACAGTTGTCGAACAAATCTTGAGAAATATCATCCGCATCCAATAAAGGTTTAATGTTTGGGCATGGATAAGCTAGGTCTGGCACCCATACCGCACCAATGATCAATTCGTTGACAGCACCTGGCTGCAATTTGAAAGGCCCAGAAGCTTGTACTGTCCTTCTGTCGCCAAAAGGTATGGCAGTCTCACACATTGACCAACCTCCTGGTACATTCGGTGCATCAACAAAGGCATAATCAACATAGTTGGTACTATTAGGATCATGGCCATCTCCACCAAAAACAAAAGGAGTACCATCAACCCAAGTCCCTGTCAAATAATTGTAGAACCCTTGTGCATCAGTTGGGTCGGTTGTACCCTGCTCAGGGTTTCCGATTCCAGGATTGTTAAAATAGGTAAAAGAGGACATGCCTAATTCATTCCTAAACTCATCCAATGGGCCTCTAAAGTAATCAATGCCTATAATCGGAACATTTTCTCCATAAACTCCAATTCCAGTACATTGTGGATCTCCATCAAAAGCATCTTCATTGTACGTGTAGGCAAGGCTTCGGCTAACGTCACATCCGATATAATCATCAACATAACACCCTAAGTCAGCATCCACCCACATAGCAAAATAGGTACTGTCGATATCTTCTTTTGCCCGATTGATCAATTTGTAACGCTGGAAGGTCATATTGTTGATCTCATCGTTCGTTGCATAGCCAAAGGCTTGAACCTGTACTTCCATCCGGATAGCCAAACCATTAGATTCCCCATGGATGGCCCCACCACCTTCATCGTTATAAATCCAGAAAATCATTTCATCAGGGAACTGAGGTGGGCGTGGAGTACCATCTGGGAATTCTTCACAACCCCTGATTTCAATGGTCGGAAAATCCCCATCAAGTGGATTGTATTCACCGTCTAAGTTTTCGTCCCAAAATCCAGCTAACCCTTGTGAAGTAATTGGTAGGTCAAAACCAACAGCCGAGAAAAAATAAGGGTTACCGGTAGCAGGCCATTGCCTCAGACCAAACGGGATCATATCAGCGGTATATTCCGGACCACCATTTCTTGCAGCTTCGAAGAACGCCAAGCTTTGTTGCACCTCAGAGCCTGCAACTTCAAAAAAGCGCTCCCATTGATCACAGAAAATTTTATCGGTGGTACCCGTTTCATCGTTGAGCGGCCCAGACCAGAAGTCACTTTGACCTTGGCTGTTTCCATATGTTTGACAAGCAACTTTCAAGTTACCTCCTGGATCCAATCCACCAAGCCAAACTGCTCCGGCAAAAATTGAGGAGATTTCCTGTTCACCTGGAGTAACCTTAGGAACGACATATTTACCATCGTTCCTGTTCCACCAAACATCCCCACCAGCCGTCAAACGAGCTCTTACGTTATTAACGTCTTGGTCTATTTGCCGGTTTGCAGTAACACACTGCTCCCGGAAGGAGACCGAAGAGTTGTTCTCATTGTTGTTGTCTGGCTTAATTGCCCTTTCTTTTGGATTATAATATGCAAAAACGGATGTCGTAAACATGCATAATCCAAAGAATAGAGCGATAAGTATTTTTATACTACGCATAGCTACATTCTTTATACTATGCAGGAATTGCTGGCAATTCCCGCATGGCTTTATTTAGGTTATAATTTTTAAAAATTAACAATAGCACCCAAGAATATACGTCTTGGAAGGCTGTAGTTGTCAGGGTTCAAAAGACGCCAATTGTAGGAGGACAAGAAGGCATTCAACAACTGAGTGTTTTCAGATCCATCACTATTTGTAAATTGATCAGATGTAAGTATCGATGCACCTTGTGCAGAAACTAGATAGCCATCATCTTTTGGAGAACCTGTCTTCCGGAAAACACTGATAATGTTTCTTCTGTCAAACAAGTTGGAGACCCTTAAGTAAACGTTCAGCCCAATAGCCCTTGACGCACCTGGTTTTGTCAAATCGAATGATTTATCCAATCTGGCGTTAACTGTAAAGTTCCATGGAAGGCGTGAACCATTCAAAGCTCCTAAATTACCTGCAGCACCAAATTGTTGTGATTGTTCGGCGGCAGTGTATGGACGTCCTGAAACAGCAATGGTAGTTAAGTTTAAACCTGTATTAGCCAAAATATCTACTCCGCTTATGCGAGGACCATTGTACTCTTTTCCAGAACGATAACGGTAGTCAATGATTCCAGTTAAGCGGTGACGTTCATCAAAACTCATTGGGAACAAGGCCCGTTGAATTCCCCTTGAAGACAAACCTCTCGAAGTATTCGCATCAGAACCAGTTCCATCAGCAAACTGAAGCGTATAGGCCAAATTCAAAGAAATATTTCCAGTCCTTCTCAAGTCATAAGAAAGGTTAAATCCTTTGATCGTTGCAAAGTCAAGGTTGTCGAAAGTTTCATATTCAGTGACAGGTGCAGCAAACAAAATCCATCGGCTCTGAATCATGTCCCTTAGTTCTTTGTAATAAGCTGACATTTTGATGGCTGAGCTGTTGCTCAGTTTCTGCTGAAATCCTACTTCGTAATCAATTGTCCGTTCAGGCTTCAAGTTACCATTGTTCCGCAGCGAACTACCATTAGATTCCCAGTAGAAATACTCTAATGGGCTGATCCTTGCATTTGAAGGTGGCCGCTGTACCAGTACATCATAATGGGCAAAGAAATTGGCTTCATCTGAAATAGGGAAAGAGAAGGCTAAGCGAGGCATCCAATTAACCTGAGGTGTGTAATCTTCAAAAGATACATCTGTCTGAAAGTCAGGGCTAGTTACATTTCTAACACTTTCCTGTTGATCAACATAACTTGGGAAAACCGTACTTCCTCCAAAAATTTCACCCCCGCTGTTTGCTGGAGTACCATTAGGGAAATACCAAGTGTCGCCATCCCGATATGCCTGAACGACATCACCACCGTCTCCTGTCACATAAACTTTAAAGTCGTCACCGATATTCCCGGGGCGGTTGGCACCACCAAAATCGGCAGCATTTTGTACCCGATACAAAGAATATGGATCTTTCAACACCTTGGTATTGGCATCAAAACGATCCACCCGCAGTCCTACCCTGAAGATGATATCTTTGAAAGTAAATTTATCTTGAATAAATGCCGCTTGATAGTTAGGACGGAAGGCAGCAATAGGAAAAGTACGAACTCCATTTGCGTCCCTTGCTGTGAAGAAGTCATCAAATGATACATTGTCAATAGGGTTTCCTAAATAGTCATACCCCCAATAATCCATGTTCAAAAGACCGGTTCCACGTTGGTCATTTAACTCCCTTGCAGAGAACATGTCCAATCGCAATTGGCTAGGATCTAACCCATGCACGTTGAAATATTCGTAAATAGGTGTATTGTCTATCGACCTTACCCTCTCATAAAACTGACTTTCTTCATTGACGATAGGGTTAAGCGCAAAAACATCGTAGGTCGCACCTGGGAAGAACTGCGTAACATTGTTTGAATCAACCAATGGGAACAATTGACCATTTATAGATTCATACAAAGCATACCGACTTTGATATTGTCCGATTACATTACTGGAATCAATCGTTGCTCCCTCCAAATGCTGGTTAGCCAAGAGTTCAGCCGCTGTCCATAAAAACCTTGGGTTCATATCGTAACCTCTCTCTACCCGCTGCTCATACAGAATACCAAATTGGATATTGTGTCTTGTACCTCCTGAACCACCAGGCACCAACTCGAAAGAGGTGTTGGCATTGAAAGTATAGAGTTCTTCTTCCCGTTTACTGTAAAGGTTATAAACGGACCCTACGTTAGCAAAATGGTTCGACCAGTTACTGGTTAATGTATTTTCAACTTGTCCATTTCTGAATTCAAAGAAATCGAAATTATTGAGGTCGGCTGCATTGACGTTATAAGCTGCCAAAACTGGGTTGATATTAGGATCTGGTTGATAACCACCTGCCCCTAAAATCCTTGTGAAATCTGTCTGTTCGGCATATTCTTCAAAAACAAATGCGATTGTATCACGGACACCACCTGGGCGCACCCAAGGCAAATTATTGATTTCCCGGAACTGGAGGCTATCAATCGTTGGTACCCATTGTAAATCCCATTTACCGATATACCCATAGTTGAACAAATTGTCTTTATGGCGTTGGTCTTCCCGATTTCGTTCAAATTTTTCATAGCCAAACTGTAGTGTGTAAACAGCATTTTGAATCAAAGCACCTTTTTTCGCAGCATCCGCATCAGAGGCTAAGGCCGAGGTAGTGCCCAAGCGGTGGCGGAAACGGAAATTTGTCCGGTACCGAGTATTTCTATCAAAAGGGTTGTTGTGACTATTGAAAACAGCCCAGTCATTGTTGTCACGTTGGTTTGGCGTGAACTGGTCATCAACCTTTGAATAGGTACCCGACAAGGTTACGTCAATGTTTTTGCCTAGGTTCGCATCCAATTTACCATTGATGTCGTAGGTAGTTCTCGATTCATTTGGATTGTAATCCAAAACATCCACATTGGTGTTGTCTGCAAATCTGGAGGAAGGAATCAAAGCAGTCCCAACCAGTTGAACTGGATTTTTCTCCAACTCTTCGATGTAGCTGTCTTTGGCTTTGAAAACTGCGGTTGCTGGTGGGTCATCATCCTTATTATATAGGAACTGACCTCCAAGGCGGTAACCCAAAATAGTCTTTCCTTTATTTTTCCAAAGTGGACCAGAAAGGTTAAGGCTTGCCAGGTTGTGGCCATAGGAATCAAGGTATTCAGAGGTTTCCAAATCAAGGCCACCACTGAATTTGTCCGATGGGCCTTTGGTCGTGATGGAAATGATCCCCCCCGTAACATCACCATATTTGGCTTCAATTCCACCAGTGATGACTTGGAGTTCCTCAATGTATTGAGAAGGGATGGTACTTCCAGAAACACGGATACCATCAATGTAAAAGTTGGTCCCATCTGAACGGGAACCCCTGATATTGATGTCGCCCCCATCATCAGCTGATGAGGCACCTGCACCTAAAGAAGCCAGTGCGTTGACGTTTCTGGTGGGAAGATTTTGGATGTCTTCTGCGCTAAATACCTTACCCTGGGTTGTTTCGTCTTTGGAGACAAGTGGCCGCTCGTAGGTTACCACAATATCTAAATCCAAATTAACGCCGGGGGGCATTTTTGCATCCAATTGATTGGATTTGCCTGAGGTGACTGTAACACCTGTAACCTTATAATCGGAGTATCCTGTGTAGGAAAAAACCACATCATAAGTACCGGCATCAAGTTCGGTAAGACTGAAAAAACCATCGAAATCAGTTTCTGTCCCTGTGATCAGCACATCGTTTTTATAGATGGCCACAGTACCGAAAATGATCGGTTCTCCAGTGTCAGCATCCGTCACTTTTCCTTGCAGAGTCGTCTGCGCATTCGCAGCGATTCCAGCAAATAAAAAAGCGATGGTGAGTAGTAAATAACGTGCCATAAACATGAATTTTATTTATAATTTAAAAGATTAGTTTCATACAATAAAAGCGCAATAATAGTGAAAACATAAGTCCTCACAAAATCCCTTTTGTTGTCTCTGTTGCGGATTTTAGGATTTACGATTAAATCGTTCAGTAATCGGTTTCGGGAATTGGCAAATAGGGGTAAAAAGAAATTTGAATTCTTGCTTCAAAAGTAAGGCGTCAAACCGTTTTATCATTACAAATAATTACCTTAAATCAGTTTTCTAAACTTGTCATGTTTGTACTTGTGCTCGCAATCAAAAATCCAAAACACACCCAATAATAAGCTGTTTTTTCTTGCAATCGTGGCATTTAACTGCTTATCCGCACTATTTTTTGCCCATTTCTGAAACTAATCGCACAACTTAAAAGTCAGCATTGTAAGTTTAAAGACAATCGGATCACCATTACCAAAAATTTTAGAAGGACATATCTTTGAAACTCTGTAATAAATTCGGTTTTTAAAAATACAAATACATCAAATTATGAAAAACTTGATTGTCATTTTCTTGACCATAATAGTTATTGGAGGCTGCCAAACGGAAAAAAACGACCCCATCAACTGCAATCTTTATGTCCGCTACGAGGAAGAGGGCAATAAAATTTCGGCAGAAGTAGAATTAGAAAAATTAGAAGGTGGGAAAAAGATACCCTACACGCCAGTCGGAGGAGTGGCCTTCATGGCCAGCAACATGACTTTACAAAACTTGCCTACGGGGAAATCCAGGTATGTTTATAAGTATGAAGGGACACTTCCAAATGATCTGACTCTTACCTGGAACAAGCCAAATGGACAGCAGGCTACTATTTCTACACCTGCAAAATCCATAGGTGAATTCGATTTTTTGCAGGAAAATGAACACTACGTTTTGGAATTTAAGGCTGGAAAGTTTGATACAGAGGATAAGTTAGTCTTATTGTTTACGGATGCGAACAACCAAAAGCTCAACCTTGACAAGCAAGTCCCAGCCAATAGTAAAAAGATAAACCTTTCTGAAAAGGACCTTTCCACCTTAACTTCTGGCCCGGCTAAATTATCCTTAGTCTTAACTAAAACCCAAAGGATCGAACTACCAGAAATTGATTGCATAACTACCTTCTCGTACTATTCCATTGAGAAACAAATCCAACTTTGAAGTGAAATAAAAAAGCCTTTTACGAGCGAATCGAAAAGGCTTCAAAAAGGACAGGATATAAATCTAAATAATAAGGATAATTTCTTGATCAATTTTCAGCTTTTCAGGGTTGGAGCTTTTGGTAAGGAGTTAAAAAAGTGACACCCTGGATTAGATGTCACTACTAAATGGTAATACATGAAACTTAAATTCTGATGCAAATCTACCCTGATTGAAGCCTTCCGAGCTACCATTATTTTAACCACTCTTGATGTTATTTTACCATAATTGATTTAATTTTGACCCTAAAATGATAATTTAGATCAAAATGCAAGAATTAAAGCCAAAATTTGAAAATATCAAGCCTTCCTTTGGGAGTTCATTTACCTACTTAAAATTTACCAATGAAAACAAAACCAACCAACCATATTGGCATTTCCACCCCGAATACGAAATCGTTTACATTTCGAATGGCAATGGCCAAAGAAAAATCAGCACGCACCTCTCGGAATATGAAAACGGAGACCTGATTTTTGTCGGGCCCAATTTGCCACATGCGGCCTTTTCAAAGGAAATACGCAACGACTTTTTAGAAATAGTTGTCCAAATGAAGGAGGGTTTTTTGGGTTCTGATTTTTTTGAAATCCCAGAAATGGGAGAAGTCAAAAAATTGTTCCAGCGGGCCAATACCGGGTTAGTGTTTGGGGAAGAGACTAAACTGGAAGTAGGCAAAAGATTGCGAAATATGGACTTGTGTGACAATTTTAGCAAAATGACAGAGCTACTATTGATCCTTCAAATCATGGCCTATGCAAAGGATTGCCGACCGCTAAACATCAACTCCATGGCATTGGAGGTAAAACAAC
Organism: Saprospiraceae bacterium; assembly: GCA_041392505.1. Taxonomy (GTDB): domain Bacteria; phylum Bacteroidota; class Bacteroidia; order Chitinophagales; family Saprospiraceae; genus UBA6168. The sequence goes on from JAWKLX010000020.1 coordinate 81,990, forward strand.
AAGACCAGGAGAGGATGCACATTTTGAATGATTTCATTGAAAGAAACTACCAACGAAAAATTTCAGTGGAAGAAGCTGCCGCACTCGTCAATATGACCGTTCCATCTTTTTGCCGTTTTTTTAAAAACCTGGCCCACCGAACCTTTATAGAATATGTAAATGAATTCAGGGTGACCCAAGCGTCCAGCATGCTTTCGCAAAAACACCTGAGCATCGGGGCAGTTAGCTTTGAAAGTGGGTTCAATAACATTTCCCATTTCAATAAACAATTCAAACTGATTACCGGACAAACGCCCACTGCTTACAGAAAAAACTTGGTCAGTTTTGTTATAAAATAAGGTAGGAAGTGCTGCTTGATTTTTTCACAAAAAACGACTGCGGTCACTTTCGAATGATTCTGTTTTTAAAAATATCGGGGAAACGTTTCAAGCGGAAAAGGAAAAATTTAATTTTGCTTCGCTAAAAGCATCCTGTTTTTCACATAAATTAATTGCAAACTCAAATAGAGACTACTCGGATAAAATTTGCGATTCGGTATTTATCAAAGTTGTCATCTAAATTTTAATAACTGAATATGATAAACAAATTATTATTTCTGCTTGCAATTTGCAGCTTCACGGCATCTTGCCAAAGCACGCCGAAAGACACGACCAAGGAAACTGGTCAAGCTCAATCTTTTGGTGAACTCATTACTGCCGATGGCGCCATCCCATACCATGAAATGATTGCCAACTTGGCCACTACAGATTCGATGAAAGTAAAAGTAAAGGGTACAGTTCAGGCAGTCTGCCAAGCTAAAGGCTGTTGGATCAACATCAACGACAGCCAAGCCAATACGGAGACTTTTGTCAAATTCAAAGACTATGGTTTTTTCATGCCCAAAGATTGCTCTGGCCGGGAGGTCATCATGGAAGGATATGCCTACCGGGAGGTCACTTCGGTGGACGAACTCCGTCACTACGCAGAAGATGAGGGCAAAACCAAAGAAGAAATCGAAGCCATCACCGAGCCTGTTGAGGAAATGAAATTTATGGCAAGTGGAGTTCTACTGTTACCAGAAGAAGGGAAACAGTAATAGTTCGAAAAAACTGTTTCGACTTTATTCCTCCCGCAAATTTTGAGGTCAAGTTTTTCAAAGCCATCCTTTTGAAAACTAAATTTGTCAGCAAAATTTGCGGGAGAATTACTTTTCATCAAATAAGTTTTAAGGATAGTAAACTTGCACATCTTCGATAAGCAGCCATTCTATTTCAAAGAAACACCCAATGGTTTTGACAATAAAAAACTGGTCTCAGAAATTTCTCCTCGCCTGTCTTGTCAAAGTCGTTTTAGTGCTTTTTCCAACCTTATCATTTTCCCAAAACTCATTTCTTGATAGCCTCGTCCAAGCTTCCCAGACAGCTAAAGCCGACTCTAATAAAGTTATCCTGCTTACCGACATAGCATGGGAACTTAAATTCGATGATTACGAAAAAGCCAAATCCTACCTCGATGAGGCCCTGGCCTTAGCCCAAAAACTCCATTTCCTAAAAGGGGAAGGAATCGCCTTCAATTTCAAAGGGGTGGTTGAGGACATTCACGGTAATAGCCAAAAAGCTATCGAATATTTCTCCAAAGCATTGGAAATCCGTTCTGTACTTGGCGATAAAAACGGGGTAGCCAATCTTTACAATAACATTGGTAACGTTAATGAAAATCTGGGCGAATACATCCCTGCGCTGAACAATTATCTCCAAGCCCTGCGCATTCGAGAAGAATTAGGTGACACCAGCAGTGCAGTTCGGGTGTATTATAACATTGCCATTTTGCATGAAAGCATGGGTAATTACTTGGAAGCCTTGGATTACATCTATCTGTTTCTGGAAGGCACAGAACGTACAAAGGATAAAGAGAAAATTGCCAATGGTTGGAACGTGGTTGGCAACATTAAGACCGAATTGGATCGATTTGAGGAGGCGTTGGAGGCTTACCAAAAAGCGCTTTCCATCCACCAAGAACTTGGCAATGATTGGGAGGTGTCTTCGGCCTATAACAACATTGCCAACCTTAAAGACTCTATGGCCGAAAAACTCATGGATGACCATAAATTAGGTGATACCACCAGTGCCTTATATGATCAAGCCATCCAAATACACAAACAAGCATTAGCTATTAGGGAGCGGTTGCAGGATACTTTAGGCATCGCTGAGATTTATAACAACATGGGGTATGTCTTGAAAAACATTGGAAGTTTTCATAAAGAGAAGGAAGATCAAACTTTAGCGGAAGCTACTTGGAAGGAAGCAGAAGAATATTTGCGCAAATCACTGGCTATTAGAGAATTAGCTGGCGACAAGGCCGGCATCATGCAAGTCTTTAATGGGTTAGCTGATGTGAGACGGCGACAGGATCGATACAAGGAAGCCTTGGTTTTTGCCAAACGCTACTACGAGCTGGCAAAGGAAATTGACGATCAAAAATTTCAGCAGAACGGGTTAAAAGACCTCGCCCGTATTTACTACAATTTAGGAGAGTATAAAAAAGCGTATAAAAAAAGGAAGGATTACGACGAACTGCGCTACGAACGATTCAATGAAAGCCGAGTAAAAGACGAAGAGCGGATGGTTGCACTTTACAGTGACCGAAAAATTAAGCTTGAAAATGAACGCCAACAACAAGCGTTGCAACTGCAAAAATCGGAATTGGAAAAATCCAGGCTCGTTACTAATTCTTTGATCGGGGGAGCTTTTCTTTTATTGCTTTTGGCTGGCGTTATGCTCAACCGTAACAAGGTCATTCGAAAAGAAAAACAACGTTCCGATAGCCTGCTCTTGAATATTTTACCAGAAAAAACAGCAGAAGAGCTCAAACTAAATGGAAAGGCCAAAGCCCGGTATCACGAGCAGGTCACCGTGCTTTTTACTGATTTTAAATCATTTACTTCTATTGCCGAAAATACCGACCCAGAAGAACTGGTCGAGGAGCTGGACTATTGCTTTCAAGCATTTGACGATATTATCTCAAAATATAAAATCGAAAAAATCAAAACCATTGGCGACGCCTACCTCTGTGCGGCAGGCTTACCATCCCCCTCCCCTACTCATGCCAGTGATATAGTCCAAGCAGCTATTGAAATCCAAAATTTCATGGAAAATTTCCGTAAGAAACAGGTAGCGGAAAACAAGAACGAGTATTTCTGCCGGATCGGCATCCATACTGGCCCGGTCGTTTCTGGAGTGGTTGGAAAGAAAAAATTCGCCTATGATATTTGGGGCGATACAGTCAACATCGCTGCACGTATGGAGCAAAGTGGAGAAGTTAATGAAATCAATCTTTCCCAAACGACTTATGAATTGATTAAAGATCACTTTCCATGTACGCCCCGGGGCAAGGTTGCCGCCAAAAACAAAGGCCAACTCGACATGTATTTTGTCGATTTAATAATGGCTGGAAAAAAAAATTTACCGGCTGGCAGCGTTTGACAAACCCTATTCGTATTAGTGTTGGTTTAAAGAAATAGGCGTTATTTCCCGAAGGCAGCTTCTTATTTACTCTCACTATTTGAAACTAAATTGTCAGTAAAGAAGCTGCCTTCTTTTTTTCCCACCACCTTCCATTCCTTCTTTTTTCTTTCCAATTTCATTTTAAAATTTCAATAAAAAAAGCCGTCCCGAAGGACAGCTTTTAAAGGTTTTAGTTTGAACCCTTAAAAGGTTCAATGCATGTTTTTGGATAAGTTGCTGATTGTCATGCCAGCTTGGCCATATCTCTGACGAGGATTTTGCCCCGGTTGAAATAAATCAGATCCGACTTCCTCAATTCATTCAATACCAAGGTGACTGTTTGGCGGGAGGTACAAGTTATATTTGCGATATCCTGATGGGTCAGGCTGTGTTTGAGCAACATTTCAAATCCTACTTTTCTTCCGCTGCTAAGGACAGAGTCTTTGATGAATTCAATGATCCGGGTTCGGGCGTCCTTAAAGATCAGGGATTCCAATTTATTCTCTGCACGCATTAATCTGCTGCCAAACAACTTCATAACCTTATCGCACAAAACAAAATTGCTGCGCATCAATTTTTTTAAATCCTCAATCCGAAGTACAAATAGGTGCACTTCTTCCCGTAGTGCCTGAGCCATGTCCTGTCTACGGGTTTCCCCGATGATCCCTAACTCGCCAAACATGGCCAATGGCTGGATAATGGTTTTGATAACTTCTTTCCCCTCATCTGAATGAGTTGCAATTTTAATCATCCCTTTAGCAAGGAAGAAAATATGCTCAGAAGGTTCATCTGGTAGATAAATATGGCTGAATTTAGGCTTGATCCTGTATTCGGTCATGTCTTCGAGCCGTCTTTTTTCATCCTCGTTCAAACAGTCAAACAATGGGAATTGGGAGATAGTAACAGTTGAGTTAGAAATGGTAGTATTCATCTTTCTTTCGGATTTAATTGTTGCTGGAATAGCTAATGTTGATGTTCTCGGAAGTAGAGACACAATATTTGCCGCCTACCCCCATTCGCAATGGAAAATTTTATCAATCCAATGATTTTTGAAGAAAGATAAACCAGACTTATCACTATTGGTTTTCGGTAAAACGAGAATTGTTTTGGCTATTAAATATGGACGAACATATTATTTAACTTCTTAACGGATCGTTAACAGTCTTTGAAAGGTCATTGACAGGCCAATCTTTTGGTTTGGCATAAATTTGCATGCGGAAATGGAAAGCGCACATTTTATAAAAATCTTTACCTTTGCGCCTCTTTTTCTTAATCGCAACAAATTTTTTTCTCATCAAAAATCAATTACAGATGTTGAAGCAAATCAAACTCGGAATTATTGCTGTAATGGTATTGGCTATGTTTGCCAGCTGCCAAAATGATGGAGATGGTGCTCGTGATACTGCCGCTGCCAATGCAGCCGGAACGACTACGACTCCTCCACCTCCAACCGCACCTGGAACTGTTACTCCAACTGCTGCAAACAATGCTGCTACACCAGCTCCACCAGTAGGTCCTACAACCACTGTTACTTTCGCTGAATCTGAATTCAACTTCGGAACAGTAAAGGCTGGTGAAAAAGTACAGCATGCTTACAAGTTCAAAAACACTGGTAATGAGCCACTCGTTATCAGCAATGCAAAAGGCAGCTGTGGTTGTACTGTTCCTTCTTGGCCAAAAGAACCAATCGGTGTTGGTGAAGAAGGTGAAATCCTTGTAGAATTCGATTCTAAAGGCAAAAACGGCAACCAAACCAAAACGGTTACGATCACTGCTAATACTGATCCTCCACAAACTTTGATTCAGATCAAAGGTGAAGTTTTGGCTGATCCTAACGCTGCGAAACCTAACGTTCAGGTAACTCAATAATTTTTCCTTTTCGTTAGTAGCAAAAGCCTGCACAATTGTACTATTGTGGAGGCTTTTTTTTTGCCCCATACTTTGCTTTGTCCCGCAGTCGTTTGCAACGAAACAACGAAACAATGAAACAATACCTTTCCCTCATCAAATTCAGCCACACTATTTTTGCAATGCCATTTGCCTTGTTGGGCTTCTTTCTTTCCGTCCAAAAAATGGGAGGAGAATTCAGTTTGAAACTATTGTTGTTGGTGGTTTTATGTATGATATTCGCCCGCAGTGCAGCTATGGCGTTCAACCGATACCTCGACCGGGATATTGATCAGAAAAATCCCCGGACGGCAGTTCGTGAAATACCAGCTGGCATTATTGCTCCTCGATCTGCCCTGTTGTTTGTCATTGTCAATTGCCTGCTTTTCATCGGAACAACGTGGTTTATAAATCGGCTCTGTTTCTACTTGTCTCCAATAGCTTTATTGATAATTTTGGGTTACAGTTACACAAAACGGTTTACACCGCTTTGCCATTTAGTGTTAGGGGCAGGGCTGGCACTTGCGCCATTGGGGGCATATTTAGCTGTAGGTGGTGGGTTCGATCTCATCCCTATTTTGTATGCCGCTTCGGTGCTTACTTGGGTCTCAGGATTTGACATTATTTATGCCTTACAGGATGTAGAATTTGACCAGTCCATGAACCTAAGTTCCATCCCCGCTGCAATAGGTAAAGAAAACGCTTTAAGAATTTCAGAGGCTCTACATGTAGTGAGCGCAGCACTGATTTTGGTTTGTGCTTTTTTGCTCGACAATCAATTCCCTGCTTACAGTTGGCTAAATTGGATGGCAGCGGCTATTTTTATTAGCCTATTATTCTACCAACATACGCTTGTAAAGCCTAATGATTTGAGCAAAGTCAACCTTGCCTTTTTTACGACCAATGGATTAGCCAGCCTGATTTTTGGCACATTGGTGATCCTCGATATTTATATTTAAAGGAAGCTTGAACAAACTTGAAATTTCTTTCCTTTCTAAAGCGCTTTGGTGGCACCAATTATCAAGAACCAGGAATCAATCCCTTGATTCGGTTTTTTCAAATTAGCATTGGAAATGTGACGAAAGCGGGTGCGCAAATGAAGGTAGGTACCACTATTGCCGAGGGTTTGTTTGAGTCCAAAAGTGAAATTATCCGAAAAAATAAATCCATTGGCTTGCTTGGGCGTTTCGGCAGTGATGTAATGTGGGCCAGAGCCGATAGCGCCAATAAGCGCTGTTTTTTCAGAAAAATTCAGTCGGTATTCAAGGCCAAGGTTTGCCCCAAACTCAATTTCCTTTTTTCTTTTTGGTGAAAATAGAACCCAAACGAACTGAGGCTCCAAATAAACAAACAAGTCATTCTTTTTCCCTTTCAACAAATTGGCAAAATTGTAATAAAACAAAAGTTGATAGGGCTTGTATTTGAACCCATCCCTCAACTGCTCATGAATAATGGGGATGCCTAAATGAATGCCAACCGAGCGGTCGGATTGGGCAAAGAAATGGGTAGCTAACAAAAAGAAAAAAGAAAAAAAATATGGGCGCATGGATTTTTATTTTGGTCCAAAGAAATGTGATTTCTGAAAATTCAAAAACAAATACCAGCCTAAATGGGGCTTTTTACTTTTAGTTTTGCCAAATGGAACTCATTACTTTTTCATTTGGCGGTGCATCAAATGTAATGCTGGCGTTCTAAATTGAATTGCCAAAAGAACCAACCGATTGCCAGGTCATGCCACTTGTCCAATTTGGAAAAAGAAAGCGATTTTCTGACCAACCGACTGACCCGGCTCTGATGGTATGTTGAACCTTCAATGTAAAAAGTCAGGTCTTTGCCGACTTTGTGTTGGGCACATGGGATGATGCTTCGATAGGGCATCCCAATCATCTGTTTCAAAAATTCGCAGCCTTGCAGGACTGGCGGGATTTTGTCCCAGAACTTCTTGGCCGCCTTTGTGCCCCTGCCACCGATATGATAGGCCACCACCAGACGGTGGGATGGTGGGGTCGTATGCGACCCATATCCAACGTTTGTTGACCTTTCAGAACGAACGACCAGAGTTCATCTGCTCAATGCAAACACTTGCAGCTTTTTTATCCGGCGAATGAGCTAAGGCGGTAGTCGCTGAGGTCCCAGGTGCGTTCCCCAAAAAAGATGGCGGCAACGATTGGAGCTAATTCAGGCTCACTCCCGAATACCCGTGCAAATGGCAATGAAGGGAAAGACGTTCCTTCAGGGCCTTTTTACAGACGGCCTTTGTCCATGCGGACACCGTGTGGCCGTTGTTTCGTACAAAACTGCCGGGCCACAGCATTTGCATTGGTGGTTCTGTTTTCCATAATGGGTGTGGCCGTTCTTTTATATTTGTGTTGTGACAACTTGGCAAAATAAGTACATATTTTTTGAGTTTCTGTCACTACAAATTTATGTAATTTTTTGCCACAGTTGTCACTTTTAGCATTGATCAGCATTACATTTGATGCACCGCCTTTTCATTTTTACTCGATTGCATATTTTTTGCTATGCATAGTTTTTTGGCGACTGACTCTGCCAAAAAGCAGATACACACAAACTGATTCCACACCAATACTATCGTCTTTTTTATAACGGTTTTTCGCTGTTGCTACTCATGCCTGCGTCACTCAATATTTTAAAATTGAAAAGGTTGATTTATAAACCACCTTGGACAATTGGGTCAGAATTTTTCTATCAATTGCTGGATTAATTTGGTCACAAAAGCATCACCAGAGGATATGATTTTGGGTGAATTTATCAAGGCTCGCAAATAAAAAAATCACTTAAACCCGCATCTAATACTTTGAAAACCAACGGCTTGAATGCGCAGGTCAGACATCCTTTATATTTTGGAACTTTACTGCTGGTCTGGGGGATGTTTTTTATTTTTTCCAAACAATGCAGCCCTCATCATTGCTTCAGTTACAACCATTTACTTGATAGTCGGCACTAAACTGAAGAGTGGAAATTGGAGCAGCAATTTGGGGAGGCTACCGTTCCTATCGCACTCCAAGTTCCAATGCTGATCCCATTTCGTTGGAAGAGCAAGAAGAAATGATATTTTTGCATCTTTTAATTTTATCACCCCAATTCCTTCACTTTTCATAAAAACAAACATGAAGAAATTTTTCACACTGGCTTTGATCAGTTATTCCTTTTTACTTTTCGGCCAGGTTGGCGACACAACCATCTATACAGTTGTCGAAGAAGTGCCCCGTTTTCCTGGCTGCGAACAATTGGACACGACCTTACAGGCAATGAACCAATGTTCACAGACCAACCTGCTATTATTTTTCAACCAAAATATTATTTACCCCGCTGAAGCACGGGAACAAAACATCACGGGACAAGTCGTCCTATCCTTTATCGTCGAAAAAGATGGCCTGATTTCTAATCCCACCATCCTTCGGGACATAGGCGGCGGATGTGGAGCAGAGGCTTTGCGGGTGGCCGAAGGCATGAATGGGGCGCTCCGAACTGCCAACATTGTCACGGCCCCGATGAAGGACGCGGCCAATCCCGTCCGCTCCCAAGTGACTGTGCCGATTAAATTCCGATTGCAAGACCCACCCGATTATATCATGATTAATTTTCGGGATACTGTCTACACCGTTGTGGATGATTCCTTGGATTTCAAAGGGGGCTATCAGGCTTTGGAAAATTTTGTCAATGAAAAATTCCAGACTCCAAAAGGCTATCAGGACAGCTGTAAAGTAGGATCGATGGATGTAACCATTCTATCCCGACCAGATGGGTATGTTAGGGTGATCGATTTGCGGATTATCAACCTCGGCATTGAATATCAATGGGAGGCAAAATCAGGCCGCAACTGCAACTTGGGGTCAATGGACCGCTGCCAAACGCAACGGTAGGGAAGTCCCATCAGCCCATGACTTTTCCATTACGATTTACCGGATGCAGCTCGTTGTCAGCAAGTTATAACCAAATACGCAAAGGCCAACAACTTGGCAGAGCAAGGCAGTCAGCTTTTCAATGAGGGCCAACAGGAAGAAGGATCGCCAACCGCAGAAGCAATCACCCTTTTCCCACAGAACGCAAACTTTTTGTACCTCCGGTCAAGCCTACATGAATATGGAAAACCGATGAGTTTGTGCCGATTTTCAGAAAGTAAAGGGATATTGTTATTATTGGTTTGGTGGAGCAATTGACTCCTTTACTTTGCAATGACCAACCTCTCTTTTGCAACAATAAATTTCTCCAAAAGCATAATTACACACTTAAGATTCCTTATTGGCAGCGGGGGATGAAGCCTTCCTTGCCAGTAAGAATCTTGTTTTATGTGAACTCGTCACTCTTGCAATTTACATATATGTTGATAAACGCACCTAATTTTTGCCTTACCGTTACAAGAAACCCGATCAACCAACGTTTTACAAGCATTATTTTCCAAACAAAAATTTATAAATCACGTCATTCCGACTTCAATCGCCAATTTTTTCCCTTTTCTTTGCTCCCTTTTAGTCGCTCAAGACGAGCTAAAAATCCGATTTACCATCAAAGGAATGGCTATCGGTATCAGTGCGCCTGACATGATCGACCAAATGATGGCTATCATGCCCGGCATCGGCAGCAATGCCAAAAGCATGATGAACGAGCAATCCGTCAAACCGTATTTTATGCCACCCCGCAGGGTCGGTCAAAGAGCAGCATCGTAACGATATATTCATGACTTGCTTTGGAATTTTACCAATTGAAAAGAATTACAAGGTAAATCTTATCTCGATTTTCGCTCAAAAGTTGCTCAGCGAGCAGGAAAGAGGTGTCCGGATGCACTCTGCCTCTTAGTGACTGATGGGACTGTGTGGCGGGATGCTGCAGTCACGACACAGAACGAATGCCCAATAAATTCCCGGAAGCAGACCACTACCGCATTTCCAATTACCTCCACATTTTTAATCAAGAAAAGCGTAACTCCTTGAAAGTCTTTGAAGTACAAAAAGCACTGATGCGGGGAAACCCTGTCATTGTCGAAATGAAAGTGCCCGAAAATTTCAAAAACCTAAAGGAAACCCATTTTTACACTTCCCTCAATGACGCCAGGGACCAGACTTATTCCTTTGTTGTCGTCGGTTACAACCTCGAATTGGAAGCCTTTGAAATCATGAGCTCTTGGGGCTCCGGATGGGCCAGCGATGGGTATCTCTGGATAGAGTTTGAAGATTTTGGGAAAATGGCCGTGAACGGGTACGTGATGGTGCCGGTGGGGGGGTAGTTCAGTTGGCAGTCTTCAGTTTACAGTTCGACAGTCTTCAGTTTACAGCTCGACAGTTCGGCAGTTCGGCAGTCTTCTGTTTGCGAGTGAAGACTGGCGAACTGCGGACTGAAGACTGAGAACTAAACTAAGGTGCTGCATAAGCTGGATTATTCAAAAAAGCCTCATCTGTTAGCGATTGCAGAAACTCCAGCAAATCTGCTCGCTCTTGTTCTGTCAGGGAAAATGGTTTTACCAAAACACTTTTGTTGACATGTGGGCGCCCGCCAGTTTCATAATGCGCCAAAACCGATTCCAAATCGGGTAAGCTTCCGTCGTGCATATATGGTGCTGTCAGGGCGATGTTCCGCAAAGTTGGTATTTTGAAAACGGCCCGGTCACTTTCCTCGCCCGTCAGCCGCAAGCGGCCCGGATCAGGATAGTCATCGTACAGGCCATTGTTGGCAAAACCTTGGCTGGTGAAAAGAAACCCTTCGTGGCATTTGGAACAATTCAATCTATCGCTCTGAAACAACTCCCAACCCCGCTTTTGTGAGGCTGATAAAGCGCTGTTTTTTCCTTGAAAATAAAAGAGATCGAATGGCGACTCCCCGCTAATCATCGTCCGCTCAAATGCCGAAATGGCCCTGGTGATCACATAAGGATCTGGCTCTCGGTCATACGATGCCATCGACATTTCCACATATTCAGGATCAGCGAGCATCCGCTCCCCTGCCACTAAGATGTTGAAATCGAACTCATTGTGTTCTTGGATCGGCACCAACACTTGCATTTCCAAAGTAGGTATGCCCCCCTCTCTCAAAAGCGCCTTTTGATAGGCGACGTTGGCCAAGGTCGGTGAATTCCGGGTGCCCAGCCGGTTTTCAATGCCCAAACTGAAAGCCACACTATCGGAAAAAGCCAATGCAGGCAAATGACAAGAAGCGCATGAACGGCTACTGTCTAAGGAGAGGATGGGGTCGTAAAATAGCTTTTTGCCAAGGGCAATCCGTTCGTAAGTCAAGGCATTGTCTTCCGGGATAAAAGGTAGCGGAAAACCTTCCGGGACTTCGAGCGGATATGGGCCAGAGGAAGGCTCCGGCAAATCGTTTTTACAACCCCATGCCATCCAACACAAAACAAGAAGTGGATATGTGCTATTTATTTTCAATGTACCACCAATAGTTTTTTTCGTGCGATCAACTCATTTTCATTGGAAAAAACAACTTGGTAAATGCCAGCTGGCAAGTTGGAAGTAATCACTTGGTAAGTGCCAGAAGACGGCAATTGTTGGGCGGGGACAACAACTTGGCCCGCCATCCCGTGAACAGCCACAGCAATCTGGTCAGTAATTTTTCCAAAATCATAAACTAACTGCGCACTGTGGTCCGCTGGGTTAGGGGCAATTTGAATCGCATCAGAATTGGCCAATATTTCATCGCTGGCCGTTGCCCCTTCCATGACCATAAAATTGTTGTCCACAGAATTTTTCAGCATCAACTCATTTTGCGCAGAACTGCCATGATGGATGACATTTCCAGAAAGGTCGAGGTCTTTGAACAAATTGGCATATTCCAATTTAATTGGAATGGTCAACGTTCCGTTTTCTGCGGTACAAAGGCCATCCAATTCAGCCATAAAATACAGGTCGTCCCCTAAGTTGTGATATTGGAAAGTCGTTTCGACCGTACCATCTCCGTTATTATCCACCTTCCCCTCAATAGCCATGAAAAAGTAGCCTGCTGTCCAGCCCCAGTGCATCGATGGGTTTTGCATGGCCAGAGGGTGGCCCGCAGGATAGGTGGTTGGATCCAAATGGTTGAAATCAGGATGAACACCAACGTGAACTTTAGCAGCTTTAACGGAACCAACGTTCCAAGTACCAACATTGTAAGTTTGCTCTCCCTGATTGGCCTTGACCAACAAATGTTTATCGGTCAGCTCCGTTTCGACCCCATTTTCATCGATCAGGGTAATGCCCGACAGGTAAAATTCAGCCCTTGAGAGTTGCACCTTTTTATTGTTCCAAAGATCAAAAGTCGTCGTTCCCAAAGTAAGGGGCTGACCTCCAACTTGATGATCGAAAACGAATTTGACCTCATTATCTTGCGCAATCAAGGTCATCGCAAATAATGATAAAGCAATTGAAAGTAAAGTATTTTTCATCTGTTTATAGAATGTGATTTAGTCAATCGAGTTATTGGTCAATAGACTGATTTGACTAAAATTTGAAAATTAGAATTTGTTGCTTTCAGTTTGTTCAGGGCAAATTTTTAGAAAGGAGTATCCCCTTTTTAGACTAGGCAGAAAATGAAAGCTAACAAAGAAAGGATTGTCAATAGGTTTGAACAATCTCATAAAAAGCAAGGAGCGCTTAAAAACGCACCTTGCTTTTTTAAAAAATCAGGGATGCACGTGAAATTCAATAGACTCGGACACCTCTCCTACCCCATCTTCATGCCCCCAAACTTTGGCGATGAGTACCCAATCGGTGTGCTCCGTTACATTCAACTGAAAATCGTCGTGGTGGTCGTACGAGCCGCTTTCAGCATGGACGTGCGCATCTGTGGGCATATTGTAAATTTCCTCGCCTGTTGCCTTGTTATAAATCCTGACATTGACATGGTGGACCGTCCCCCCATTATGATCTTCAAAATTGACATGAATGTGGATCGAATCGCCCACATGTTTGTCATCCGTATTCGGTGAATTGATGTGGACATGATATTCAGGAGTGGTATCTGTGGTTGAATCATCGTCGCCACAAGCAGCAAAAACAAAAAGTACGAGCACAAATATTGGTAGGAAAAATAGTTTCTTCATGATTTTAAATCGTTTAGATTAATTGCAAAAAATAATTCATTTCAACAGAAAAGTGATCGTCTGCGAGCACTCGCCCGTCCGAATAATTTTGAATTAAAGTTCTTGAAAAAGACCTAATTATCGTTTAGCAAGCCCCTCAACGAGTATTGAAATGTCAGAGGCAAATACAATTTGGTACTTGAACACAAGCTTATTTTAATAGTTGAAAAAATGATTTTATAAACTTGTCAGGAAAGCTGTATCGGTGGGCGGAGGAACGGGGAAGTATAGTGTTGAAAGGAGAAATGTGTAAATCTAAAATTGGGGGTAATATTTAGGAGATTTATCTCATTATTTTTAGTTGAAAAATCAGAATGGATAAGGTCAATTTTTACTGCCTTTTCCAAATTTGACCAAGGTGCATAAGGGCTTTGGTCGTCGTTTCTTTCTTCAAATTGTTTTTTAAAAAAACATTTCCCATCGCAATGCAAGTCGGGCTGATCCTTATTGATACAATGAAGTTCCGCAATTTGCGATTGGTTTATTTTAAAAAAAGTAAAAGCAATTCCATTGTTCATCGAACAGAATAAAATAAGAGCAGCAAATAATATGGAAATGGCTTTTTTCATACAAGATCCCCAAAGCTATCGAAGTGAAAGCGACTTCGCAAATGACCGATATCACCGAACTTTCAATTTGATTTTTAAAAGACAAATCAGGAGATGGATTGGTCTGCAATACGACTTGTTTGGCAGTCAAAAGTTGAGGTGAAAAACTATCGGTTTGCACAGTGCATACATTTCAAACTGTGCGGCATAAACATCAACCGCTTGAAAGGGATTTCATTTTTGCAGCGGGCGCATTTCCCAAAAGCCTCCGTCTCATATTTTGTCAACCAAGAGTTGACGGCGTTGAGGCGGCGCTGGGCTTCCCTCAAAGCAAATTCAGCCACGCCCTTGTTGTTGATCGCATCCATGCGGGAAACCCGGCCCAATGAATTTTCCGGGGAGATCGGTTGCGTCTTGTCTTCCAGCGTTTGGATCTCGTCTTCGATCTTTTCTTTTTCCGAAAGGAGCTTCTCGTGAAATTGTTGTATTTCCTCTGCTGTCATAAGATTTATGTAATAGTTCTCGCAGAGAACGCAGGTAACGCAGGGTTTCGCAGAGTTACCCGTGTATAACTCTGCGAAACCCTGCGTTAAACCCTGCGTTCTCTGCGGGAAACACTCTTCTAAAAATTCCAACGCACCTGCACTTTCACATCGGTTTTGGAAGGACCGATGATTTCATCTTGTCCGCTGCCGATGGTTTCTCGATTAGTGTAAGTGGTCCTGCCGATCCGGCCTTCCAATTTAATCCCGCGTCGGAAGCGCAAGCCCATCAGCACATAAAAGCGACTGCCACGGTCATAATATGCTGGTACAGTAAAAGAGTTCAGGACATCATTTTCGTACGCATAAAAACGGACGGCATAGTCGTCGGTATCAAAAATGACGTAGCGGGCGCTAACGGAAAAACCGGATTTGACAGCGGTGTATTTTATATCCTGAAACAGAGCTGTGCCGCTCAATTTCTCCTCCTTTATTTTGGTAAAACCAGCATACACTCGGGTGCGCCATTCTAAATTTTTGGCCAAGCGATAACTCAAATGAAAACGGCCTTGAAAATTTTGCCTTTGAAATATTTCGTCAAAACGGCCTGATTCATCATCCACATTCTCCGGTTTCGACTCACTTTTTAGTTGAACATGTGCCTCCATTTTCCGCCTTTTACGCAGGGTGACACGGATGAGCCATTCTTGCCCTTGTCCGGGTGCATCCGTCCTGAACCGCAACCAAGGATGTTCCCATTGGTCAAAGTACGCATTGACTGTCCATTCCTTCAAGGGCCTTATTTCGACGCCAAGGTACAGCCCCGTTTCGTTGCGGGCGCCGATGGTTTCAGCAAATGGCTGCGCATTCAGCGCCTGGTAATCATTGGGGAAATGACGGTACAAAATTGACACATCCATCTTTTGATCTAAGCTGGCGAGCAGCCCGTTGGACGTCGAAATGGCCCCATTGTCGCTCATGGCCGTTTCACCGAAAAAATGGAAATTGCGCCAAGTGGCGCTGTAATCCAAACTGGTATTCAGCAGGTTATTTCCATTAAAATAAAATTGATTGTAAAGTAAAGCGCTTCGGTTGAGTGGCTTATCCAATGAATTGTACAAGGTGTTGAAGGCGACTTCCCAATGGCGTTCCTTCCATTTTAAGATGCCGCCGATGGCATTTTGCCGGATGGCATTTTCATCAGCGATCTCTGTTTCGGTTCGGTGCTTACCCGTTATTTGCAGGGAGGTTACGAAATCGGCGGCTGGCTCGTCATCAATGATTTCGTCGGGTTCATCCAAGTTGGCGTCCCGTTTTTTTGAAGAAAAAAATGCCGTCAAGTCCAATTTTTCATGCAGCGAATAGGTAGCCGCCGCTCCCCGGAAAAAATCGAACTCGTTCACGGAACCATATCTTCGCAGAGGTTTGCCCAGTCTTTTAATCAAAGTGGTTTGCGGGCCCTTGCGGGCCGAAAAGCCATTGAAAAGAATCAGTCCTTGCCCCATCGATACGGAATAGTCGCCGAGGGCCAATGTTTTCAGCCGGCTACTTGGGTTGGAAAGAAAAAAATGGGCAGAATAAAAATCGAAGCCTTGTTTGTTCGATCCCTTAAAAAATGTTTCCCCTTCATCTTTTTCGGCAGTAAACCCAAAGGACAAGCGGTTGGAATAGGCAAACCGATACCGCAAATAAAGATTGCTGGGGTCGCCCAAATAGCGGCTCTCGCCATTTTCGTCTTCCATAAAGCCTTTCTTTTCTTCCAACGTCTGAGACCACCGCATGATGAGTTGGTGCCCGCCTTCGGTCTTCCATTGACCGGGCAAAGGCTCAATGGAAGACTGGTTGACAGTGACAAAAGGCAACAATTGTTGGATGTTTGTCAGGTAAAAATGCGGAACAGCTTGCAACTCATAAATCGAAAGCAGCGGCCCAAATTGCTCAATATATTGGAGTAAAGCATTTTTTTGAATGGCAGAAAGAAACGGGAACAACTCCAAATCTGAGGGTGTGATGCGGTTGAGGTCGAAAGGCTTTCTGCGCAAATATTCCAGCTCTTCAAACAGGTCGTTGTAATCAAAATCCGTGTCCTCATCCTGTTCTTGTAAAAAGGATTCAATGAGGTCTTCCTGGTTCTGGTCAATGGGCAAAGTATCTATTTGGCCGTACCCAATAGCTGGTGACAAGAAGAGGAAAATGGCAAGAAGGATTCTCATAGGCAATTAGGAAATCCCAAAAGTAGTTGAATAAACCAAAAAATTGCTGTTTGCCAAGGCAAAGAAAAATTTGTGATCGCACCCCGTTGATAAAATAATCTTTACATATAATAGGATTGGGAAAACATAATTTCGGCTTGGAGAATAATTGAAAATTGTGGAAAAACGAATAAATCCCAATGGGTGGCAGGGTAGCAATTTGTTCTACCTTTGTCCCGAATCTCAGTCAGCATATCCAAAATGACATTCAACCTTTATTCAACGTAAGTTCTAAAAAACAGGAGCGGTCAGGCAGTTCAATCGGCCCGACCGCTCTTCGCTTTTTTGAATGAATTTTTTCTAAAACAAATCTAAAAAATGGCTAACAAGATCAAACTTGAGTACATCTGGTTGGACGGTTACAAACCGACCCAAACATTGCGCAGCAAAACAAAAATTGTTGATGGGACAAAATTCAAAGGCAAACTCAAAGAATGCCCGATGTGGTCATTCGATGGTTCTTCCACAGAGCAAGCTACCGGTGGAAAATCAGATTGCCTATTGAAACCCGTTTTCATTTGCCCAGACCCGGCAAGGAACAATGGCTACTTGGTAATGTGCGAAGTATTGGACTCTGACGGCAAGCCTCACGAATCCAACGGACGTGCCCTTATCAATGACGACGACGGTGATTTCTGGTTTGGTTTTGAGCAAGAATATTTCCTCTGGGATCCAGAAACCAACTTGCCGTTGGGATTCCCCGCAGGTGGCTACCCAGCCCCTCAAGGCCCTTACTACTGTGGTGTTGGTGCGACCCGTGCCTATGGCCGGGAGATCGTAGAAGAGCACTTGGATTACTGCCTCGAAGCGGGCCTCAACGTGGAAGGTATCAATGCGGAGGTTGCCACGGGTCAGTGGGAATTCCAGATTTTTGCTAAAAGCGCACACGAAGCGGGAGACCAAATTTGGGTCGCTCGTTATTTGTTAGAGCGTACTGCCGAGGCCTATGGCGTTGCCGTCAACTGGCATTGCAAACCTTTGGGTGCCACGGACTGGAACGGTTCAGGTATGCACGCCAACTTCTCCAACTCTACTTTGAGAAAAGGTGGAAGCAGAGAAATCATCGAAGATGTCTGTAAGAAATTCGGCAGCAAAAAAGCAATCAAGGCATGTATCGACGTCTATGGCGCCGATAATGATCAGCGATTGACTGGCTTGCACGAAACACAATCCATCGATAAATTCTCATTCGGCGTATCCGACCGGGGTGCTTCTATCCGTATCCCGATCGGCGTTGCTAACGGCGGCTGGAAAGGTTATGTCGAAGACCGTCGTCCGAACTCTGCTGCTGATCCATATAAAGTGGCTGCAGTAATTATTGCTACAGTCAAATCCTAATGGATTAATTTATTTAAAGTTGCAAGGCATTTTATTAATGCCTTGCAACTAATAAAAAACGATACAATCAATTATTAATTCGCAATTAACTCCTGCCTTCCGCATTAATTAATTATTCCTTTTAATTTAATTTTTTTTATTTAAATAACACGTCCCTTCACTTTACCAAACTGCCTGTATTTATTGGTGTTTTCATTTAAATTTTATTATTTTTTATTTCAAAAAAAATAGATGCTTATGCCCCTCATCCGCAACTCTAAATACTCATCAACATTATTATAATACTCCCTTTAAAATATTCGGTTGTTTTTATACGTTTTTTATTTCGCACAATAATATCCTTTTCATAATAGCCTTTTTTATAAATAAGAATTGAGGATAGGAGTAACAACACTCACCCATTTGTAACTTTTCTGCAAATGCTCATTATTAAAAAGTTCTTCAAACAATTATTCATTCATAAAACCATCTCTATGCGTATCTTATTCACTTCCTGCCTACTTGTTTTGGCATTTCTCTTTCAAAGCTGCAATGACCAAACAGAACAAACCTCCCAAATTAGTAGCCCTGAAAACGATGCTGCTGCCATCGCTGTAAAACAGGACATCTCCCCCGCTTTTGCCAGCATCAATGTGGCAGCCCAGCACCTAACGGTAAAAGGCACCGACGCCCAAACACTTCAGCTGTCCAGTGGCTCTTCCATCGACGTGCCCGCCGCTGCATTCGTGAATGCAAACGGCTCTCCGGTAACGGGCGATGTGGACATTGCATTTCGGGAATTTCACAACGCCGCAGAAATAATTGCCAGTGGCATTCCGATGAAAGTTTTTAAAGAAAATGGAAAGGAAGAGTGGATGCAATCAGCGGGCATGTACGAAATCAACGGCTCTCAAAATGGCCAGCCAGTTTTTGTAGCCCCCGGCAAAACGCTGAACGTCAACCTCGTTTCTGAGGTGGATGGCGCCTATGATTTCTGGAAATTTGACGAGGAATCTGGCAATTGGGACAACCTTGGCGTTTCGACTCCACAGCCTAATCCCAACGCAACCATTCCCCAAAATGCAATACCTTCCGGTCAATATCGGCCCACCACCAGTTGCACCGATCGCTTTCAATCAAAATACCCCACCCATAGATTTGAAGTGAATTTGAAAAACTTCCCTGAACTCGCTGATAAACAGGGCATTGTTTGGCAATACGCTGGAAAAAGATGCCCAAAAAGACCCCGCCAACAACCGCCATTTTCCAAAATAGCTGGGATGAGATCGACTTGCAAGCCAATGCCGATGGACAGACCTATACCCTGACTTTGGAAAATGACGACGAAAAGATTACCCTCCCTGTTGTCCCAACGCTTAAGGGCAAAGACCTGGAGCAGGCACTCGCAGATTACCAGCAGCGTTTGAGCAGCTATCAGAAAAAATTGGCCACTGCGTCTGAGGTTTATAATTTGCGAAAACAGCAAGCTTCCTTTATCCGTAGTTATGCGATCGAAGGTTTCGGGATCTTCAATTATGATATTTTGGCTAAAATGGACAACACCATCCCCCTCCTCGCCAACTTCGATTTTGGCGTTGACCTGCCTGCCAACTTGCGGAAAGACATCAGCGTTTTTCTAATTTCGGGAAATGGTAAAATGGTGGTCAAGTTCCCGCCTTCCGATTGAAAATTTCGGCTCGACCCTGAGCTCAAACCTTCTTTAGTGGCCGTTTTGCCCGGCGATAAATTGGCTACACTAAACTTTGATGATATCAAAAAACAGTTGCCACGGATTAAGGCAGCCAGTGGTCAAGAATATGTGTTCAGAATGAACGTTCAGACCGACGAAGTGAAGTCTTTACAAGACGTGGAAGAGAGGATGGCGGCATTGTAAAATGGAAATTGGGGAAATTGGAAACCAATAAAAAATGATGCTTCCAATTTCCCCAATTTTCTCCACAAAACCCTAACCTTCCACTTTAAAAAATGCGCTTATTAACATCCCTTCTTTTTTTCATTCATCTTACCAGCCTTTCCGCCCAATCGGTCACTTACCTCTACCCTATCAAAGTAAACCACAAATGGGGGTATGCTGACAAACGGGGGGCGGATCGTGATCGGATTAAAGTATGATGCCATCAAGACAGCAAGAACTCCTGGCACGGGCAAAAAGGAACTGTATCCCCTTATCGATTGGTACAAATGGATGGAAAATTAGGCTCATCGATGACCAATGCGAGGAAGTTTTGCCGCCTCTCTTACAATATTTCCCTCAACTCATCCCTGTTTATTGTAGCCAAAGACAGTTTAATGCGGGTTGTCAACTCATTTGGTGCGACTGTAACGCGAAGGTGATCTTGAATAGTTTTGATAAAGCGACACTTTGCAAGGCTGGTTTTTAAAAATAAAAAAAAACGGGCTCTGGGGCATTTATGAATTAGGGGTTGGGGAAATCATCCCTGGTTTATCAAGACATCAAAATCCATGCAGGAGATGTTTTTTTTAAAATCCAAAAACCTAAAGAAACGAGCCATTGGGGGTTAGTTGATCGACATAACAAAGCCGTTTTACCAAAAACCTATCTCGATGTCAATGTAGTCAACAAGAATTTTTTCTGCACCCTCGAACCCGATAATAAATGGGTGCTCCGGGATAGCTTGGGCGATCAAATTTTGCTCACCAGGTGGATCAATTGTGAACCCCTTAACCAGCACTTGATTTCCCTTACCCAAGAAGGTGGAATAAATAAATTATTTAGCTGCGAACGCAAGGACACGATCCCTTTATCTATCGCAAAATCTGTTTTCCGTCCTTGCAATGATTCCTACATCCAATATCGGAACAACGGCTCAGCGGGCTTGCTCGACAACAAAGGGGACATCGTAATCCCAGCCAGGTACCAAGACATTCAACCAACGTGGGATTCGCTTTTCCGGGTTCAGTTAAGGGGCTCAGGTTGGGGCATGTATTCATTGACCCGTGGCCTGATTTCACCCTGTAAATACGACCGGATTGGCGAATTAAAAGGGCGGTTTGCCATTGTCGAAACCGCAGACTTAAAAGGGCTTGTTGATACTTCCCTTCAGGAACTAATTCCCCCTGCCTTTGACCGTTTGGTCGTAACTGATTCATTGATAAAAGGATACGAAAATGGGGCGCTCTCCTTGTTTAAAGTAACCGCTGATGGGCAAGTCGCATTGTTGGATGAATTCGCCAACGTGCAAACCTTGCGGGTTGGGTTTAACAACAAGTTTTACATGGAGGCCCAACCCCTCAAAAACAAACAACTTGTCGTCCGTGGTGCCTTTGATTTAGATGCCTCCCCTTACACCGCACAAACGGATGGACGTTGGCAATGGAAGCGGAACCCAGACACTAAAAAATGGGGGTTGGCCGATCAGCAAACAGGCTCTTCCAATGGCATCCCTCCCGCCTTCTTAGATGTGCTCCACCTCAAAAACCCCGAACTGAGTTTGGTCTTTACCGACGAAAAAACCACCTCCAACACCCCGCAAATTTTACCTGCCATTTATACGGTTGAGTCCTTTCCACGTGCTGCTTTGTTCAGCCACCAAACGGGGAAATTTATTTCCTCGTTTGACATCCTTGGCCTGCGTGGACAAGACTTTAATGATCGCCTGCCGCTCGCTGTTTTTTTGGATAAAAATGGCCGTTTTGGCTTGATCGACCGAAGGGGTAAAACCGCTGCCCTGCCCAATGGCGAACCACTCCGGTTTACCTGGATCGGCTCTTTCCACGATGGTATGGCCCGTTTTTGCCAAGGTGGTCGTTTGGCACTGGCCGAGGAGGGCAAACAAAGCAAAACCGAGGTGGATGTAGTCGGCAACTTGATGGTGCAATTCGGCATGTACACGACCAGCCATTTTAGCAGCATCCAAGAACGCTCGTTGGTGGTTGAAAAAATAAAAGAAGAGCCTTTGCAGTGGGGCTATATCGACACCTTGGGTCGGGTCGTTATCGAATCTCGGTTCAACTTTGCGGGGGACTTTTTAGACAGTTTTGCCGTCAATCAAATAGAAGGGCTTTGGGGAGTGATCGACCAGAAAGGCAACGAAAAAATCCCTTTCAAATACAGTAGTGTTTCCTCTTTTCACAATCAATGGTTGGTGGGGGAAAAATCCACTAATCGATTGATTTTCAACCCAAACGGATACGAACGCATCACCAAACTTTACAATCGTCAAGGACAGTTTTCCGAGGACCGATGTCCGGTGCAAATGGACAGTTTGTGGGGCTTCATTGACGAAGAGGGGAACGAGGTCATACAGTGTCAATTTGAAGCGGTTCGCAACTTTTCCGAGGGCTTGGCGGCTGTACAAAAAAAGGGGCAATGGTCCTTTATTGACCGACAAGGCCATCCAGCTATTGAGCTCCAAAATGACCAGGGGGAAATCAGTGAGGTAGGTGATTTTAGCAACGGACTGGCATGGTTCAAAGTCGGCTACTATTATGGCTATTTAGACCAGTCGGGGCGAGTAAAAATCCCCTTGGATTTTACCAAAGTATTCGATTTCAAATTTGGCGTGGCGAGGGCCGTTTTCAAAGGCAAGACGGGGCTGATCGATACCACCGGCCACTGGATTTTGAAACCAGCCCGCTTCGAATATGTGAGCGATTTCAACCAATGGGGAGTCGCCGAGGCCAGGGAAAAATTTAAGGGGAAACGTTGCCTCGTCAATGCCAAGGGCCAAATCCTGACCCCGCTTAAATACACCTCCATTAGTGAATTCCACGAAGGCTTTGCCACCATCAGCGACGGCGATTCCTTCGGCCTGCTCAATACGCATGGGAAAGAGATTTTACCTTTAGAATATTCGGCCATCGGGCGGGTTTCGGAGGGGTTGGTTGCCGTGCGACCTGCCCGTAGTTACGCATGGCATTTTGTTGACACCCTTGGCCAAAAGGCTTTTAAAGGTGAGTTTGAGCAGGTGAAACCGTTCCAATTTGGCCATGCCTTCGTCCAGGTCAACCACTTTGACCCGACCAGCCGATTTGTGATTGACAAAATGGGAAAGCGGCTCGTTATCAACCAGTTCGACCAGTTCGAGTTTTATGAAAACGGCATTTTTGGGCTCTATACCCCTAACGGTGAAAAAGAAGGATTCCGCCGCTTGAATTATTATTTTGCCGACAACAATGGCCACCCACTCTTCGATCGGTTGTTTGAAAAAATAGAACCATTCAAAGGGGAAACAGCCCTTGTTGGAGCCTCCGGCAGGTGGGGCATGCTCAACCGAAACGGCCTCTTTGTCGTGCCGCCCAAATACCCTCTCATGAACATGCAGGAAAACGACGAAGCAGTGGTCAACTTACCGCTGTTGTTTGGCTTGCTGACAAAGGATGGGGCTACCGTTTTTCCCACTGCTTTTGACCGCATCGAGCTGATGAGTGGCAATAGATTTCGTTTGGAAATGGGGGAAAAAGTTGGGTACGCCAAAAAGAATGGGGACTGGGTTTGGGAATTGCAGAAATGAATAGAGTTATTGGGAAATTAGAAATTGGGAATTGGGAAATTGGAAATTAGAAATTGGGAAATTAAAAACATCGGATTGTCAATTTCTAATTTCTAATTTCTCAATTTCTAATTTCCCAATTTCAGAATAAAGTCATTAGGCATCTACCGTTTTGAACAACATATTTGATTGGCTGATATTTCAAAATATTTCAAGAGCCCAAAACCTCCACTATTTCAATCAAAACCTTGTTTAAATTGGTGATCGCCTTCGGCAAATCCCAGCCTTCCCGGTTGCGGGGTTCGACATAGTTGGAGATGGAACGGATCTGCAAAAATGGAACTTCTGCAATCAAACAAGCGAGGAAAAAAGCAGCCCCCTCCATCGTTTCTACATCGGCTCCATATTTTTCTTGAATGGCATCGATCGTTGTTGCTGCCCCATGTACTTTATTGACCGTCAGCCCGTGGCAAGCAGGCAAAAAACTGAATTGGTCGGTGCCTTCATTGAGCAGCCGTCCGTTTGAAAAAGGGGGGTGATCGTTTGGCAACAAACCCATTTCGAACAAATCCGTGAAACGGCCATCTTTTTCTTCGACCCCCAAATCGCCGAACTGTTCGGACACGACCTGCACCACATCGCCAATTCTAAGGGAGCGGTTGAATGCCCCGGCAATCCCAGCATTGATGGCCAAATGGTACTTGTTTTTGGCCAACACATGCCCCAAGGAAAAGGCAGTATAAGTCATGCCCACCCCTGTGATCAGCAGCTGTATTTCCACTTCATTTTTAGTAAAATAGAATTCAGATATTTTTTCAAATTCCGTTTCCAGATACGTCTGGAGCGGTTGTATTTCGAAGGGGGTGGCGGCAGTGATGAGTAAGTGCATGTTGTTGAATGTAAAATGTAGAATGGTAATGCCATTAAAATGGGAAGGCCAAAGTAAAAAGGAGAAAACGTTTATCTGCTAACCCACACTATTCTTTTTATTAAAGCTACTTTTTTGTTCCTTTGGACTTCGCTGAGGCCCTGATTCGCTTGGCCTTTTTTCCGAACAACCATAATAACCAAAACATGAAAACAAAGCCTTCCATTTCTGTTTCGCCTCTTCACCTACCGATGAAAATCTCCTTTTCGCAGGCTTCCTCCAAACGCAAGATGGGCGAGAGCGTCTGGGCTGTGGCCGAACGCAATGGCGTAAAGGGTTTTGGCGAAGGCTGCCCTCGGCCTTACGTCACCGGGGAAACTGTTGCAACAGCCTTGGAATGGCTGAACGCCTCCCTGCCCAATATTTGCGAAGCGAGTGATTCTTTATCGTCTTTGAAAACTTGGATGCAAGAAAACGCAGCCATTATAGATGCTCATCCTGCCGCTTTTTCCGCTGCCGAATCGGCCCTGCTCGACCTGTTTGCCAGGGAACAAAATAAGAGAGTGGAGGCTTTGCTCGGCCTGCCCACCCCGGCTGGGCCACATCAATATTCAGCGGTATTGGGCGATGGGGGCGAAGCGACTTTTTCGGCCATGGTTGACCAGTATTTAAAAATCGGTTTTACGGATTTTAAGGTAAAAATCATGGGCGACCTGGAACGGGACAACCAGAAACTGGACATCCTTCTCGACAAATGCAAAGTGGCCGGGATCGGGCAACCTCGGATCAGGCTCGACGCCAACAACGTTTGGAAAACCGCCGCCGATGCTATTGCTTTTTTAGAAAAACTTCGGCCTGTATTTTTTGCCGTGGAGGAACCAGTCGCCCCCAAAGATTTTCCCGCCCTTGGCGAAATCAGTCAGGCTCTCCAAAAAGCCATCATTCTGGACGAAAGCCTTTGTAATTACACCGACCTGAAACAGATCGCTCAAACCAAGGGGCAATTCATTGCCAACATCAAAATTTCAAGGGTAGGTGGACTGGTACGGGCGCTTCAACTAATTGAGCAATTAAAGGCGCTGGATATGCAAATCATCATCGGTGCGCACGTGGCAGAAACTTCCGTCATGACGAGGGCCGGACTTTGTGCGTCAGCTGCGGCGGGTACAAATTTATTAGCACAAGAAGGAGCTTTTGGGCTGATACTTTTGGAAAATGAACCCGTCCAACCGAGCCTGATGTTTGGGGCAAGAGGTCGGTTGGATTTGTCTAAACCTTATTTCTTGAAAACGCCTGCTGGTGCGGTAGAAATCCCGGTAGAAAACTGGGACTATGGGTGGGGGCTGACTGCCGCTCAGTGAATCAACTCATTGGTTAGGGCCAGTTTCCGGGCCAATATCTTAGCCAGATTTTGCCAAATCACGATTTTGTCGCTTTCATTCTCCAAGCGTTTAATAGCTGACACGCTGAATAAAATCACCTCTGTCCCTTCTTCATCCGCCACCACATCTGCCGTCCGTTTTGTGCCGAGCACGTAAGCCATTTCACCAAAAATATCCCCTGGGTTTAGGTAAACGGTTGCATTTTCATCAATCAGGATTTTTACCCGACCTTTTCTGACAATGCCAAATGCCTTTCCCCCATCATTGGCAGCCATCAGCATATCATCCTCACTGCATTCGATGAGCAGGGTGTTTTTTAAAAAAGCATCCATTCCTTTTTTAGTCATGCCATCGGTCAGCAGGTGATGGATGTGTTTTTTATCCAATTTATAATTGTAAAAGGTAGCCCCCGTTTCAATTCCACCACTGTCTTCGACCAATTTTTTGTACCAATCCTGAATGGGTTGATAATCTGCAAAATCAATCTGTTTGGCAAATGACAAGGCTGGAGAGTTTGTTTTTTTGAAATAGTCCAAATCAGGGAAAAGAATCATCGGGATACGGTAGCCACCAGAAGAAGAATTGTACATGGGCCCAATGGGCCGAAGACCGAACCCGTTGTACATGGAAAGCAGACTTGGTTCACAAGACATCAATACTCCCATTCCCCCGTTTTTCAATGTGAGCCGAAAACTATTGTGCATGGTAATGAACCCAGCTGGTGTTTTTCGGTAGTCAGGTAAAACGGCCAACCGGGTGTAAATATCCAACTTTGGAATCAGCTCTTCGTCGAATTGGTCGAGGTGGTACTCAGCGCAACTGGCAGGGACATCCTTCAATTCCTTGGCATTGGTGATCTTCATACAACTGATGACTTCGCCCGTTTTTTTGTCCTTGCATGCGACCAATGTAAAGTCCGTTTTTTTGCCAGCAAATGCACTTGAATCCAAGACCGATTCCCCTACTACCCGGTTCAGTTCTTTTCGCCGAACCTCTTCCAAAATGTGGATGCAGGCATCGATTTCCTGTTTGGTTTCCGCCACAAAGAAGATGTATTTCCGGGTCCAGATGTCCCATTTAAAGGAAAGACTTTTAATAAGCGTAGCCATATTATTTTCATTTAGTTATAACAGTTGGCTGCAATATACGGCAATATCATTTAGGCTGATTCTGGTTGTAAAATATGTGCTATTATTTGCAAAACCTGTGATAAGTTTTTTCCCTAAAAGCCTTCTAAGTACGACGTGCTAAAATCAGGACAATTAGTATAAACGGAATTTTAAAATATTGTCATTGCCTGCCTTTTACTGATGACTTTTCCTTACCTTGCCCACCTATCAAAACCAAACTCATTCAACTATGGCAATACTTGAAGTAATTTTAGGGATGATGTTTACCTATTTGGTTCTCAGCCTTTTAGGGACAACAATTAATGAATTGATCTCATCTTGGCGCGGCTGGCGTGGATTCTTCATGGAAGAGGGGATCAAGCGTTTGCTCAAATTCGATGACGACCCAGCTGTCTTTGAAAAATTCACCAACAATGAGTTTTACAAACAGCTCATGCAGCACAAAGCGCCACTGCGGGTATCTCGTGCCCCTGAGTGGTTGAGTTCAAAAAACTTTGTTTCCATTCTTGTAAACACCTTGAAAAAAAGCGAAACGGCGGTCGCCAAAGTGGATGAAATGATCGATGGCTTACCGAAGGGCAACAAACTACGGGACGTGTTGGAGCAGTTCAAAAGCGAAGGCCATGAGGATATTGAATCCTTCAAAAACCGGTTACAAGGCTGGTTCGATGATGTGATGAGCCACACCGGCCCGTGGTACAAGCGGCATCTACAGATGGTCACTGTTTTTGTTGGGTTGGTCATAGCCGTCACTATCAACGCCGACAGTTTTGATATTTATAGTACTTTGGCCAATAATGCTACCGCCAGAGAGAGCCTTTCCAAAATGGCTGAGACGTTTATCGCCAATAATGAAAATGTTCCCGCCCCTGCTTCATTCGAAGATTCGCTTACCATTCAGGAAATAAATGCGGAAATAAAGAAATTTACTAATTCTGAACATTTTTCTAAAATCTCTAATGTGCTTGGGTTAGGTTGGACGGCAAGTGATCTTTTGATCGGTCCGATGGCTTGGCTGCAAAGGATATTGGGTTGGGTCGTGACGGCATTAGCGATTTCGCTCGGCGCTCCTTTTTGGTTCAATGCCCTGAAGAAAGTCATCACGATTCGCTCCTCTTCCAGCAATGGCAGCTCGTCGAGTGCGTAAGATTCAGCCTTGATAGCCTTTTCTAAATCAGAAAAACTTTAATAAAATTAACGTGAGGTATGGATTAAAATGGCAATTCAGGATTTGCTTTTCGCCAATCCTGAATTGCCAAAGGAGTTTCAGGGGGAAGAAAATAGGCAAAGCCGATTTTCTTCCCCCTGAATTTCTTTCGACGGCGGTGGCAGCTTCGCTGCCACCGCCGTCGAAAGAATGTAATAATCTGATTACCAGTTTGATAGAGTAAGTCCTAATCCATACTTCACGTTAAAATTAAAATGGGCAGGGGCAAACCCTTGCCCATTTTAATTTCTGGTAAAACTTGCCTACTTCACCTCATCCCTATGTAAGCATACATCCGTTCTTTTGTTTTATCCTCTCGGTAAGAGTGCCATTGCGGATTTTCTAAAGTGCATGAATCAAGATGCAGAATAGTAGCAGCAGGATAGACCTCCAAAATTTGATCGACCACTTTTCCCCGAAGGTCGTAATGCAAATCTGTTTCCCGGTCAATTTGATAGCAATCAAAACAAATGCAGGGGCCGAGCCAGAGAATCGGTGTTTGTAAAGATGGTTTTTGAGCTTTCAAATGCTGCAGTACCCGACCAACAATATTCCCTTCCGTCGATGCCCGGCCTGAATGGATAGCTGCCACTGCATGGTCAGGGAAGTAGGCTAAAACGGGCAAGCAATCGGCCACTTTTACTCGCAACAGGATTTGCTTTTGCATGGTAATCATTGCATCTGCCTGACCAACACTCCCCGAAATGCCAGCCTCCTTTTCTACTATTTCAAAATGATTGCCGTGGACTTGCTCCATAAAATGAATGGGCCAGTCGCAGGATTCTGACTGCATCAACTCCAACTCACCTGTCTGCTTAGTGGTGATAAACGAATGTACCTCCTCCGTTTTTAATAAATCCTTGTAATATGTTGATGGTTGTGCTGAATGCATTGCCCTATTTTTTGTGATTACTGGTATTTGAGAAACTGCAATTTATTAATCTTGTCCAAAAATAATCATCGTCAGAATGGGTGCCAGCAAAGTGAGCGATCAGCTGGCTGATGTCCTGTCGGCGTGGAAAGAAATGTCCCCAAAAGCTCCGCTTGAATATTCTTTCTTGGATCAAGATTTTCAGAAAAAATACGAAAAAGAACAGCGCATGTCCAAAGTGTTTTTGCTGTTTGCTGGTTTGTCCATTAACTCAGGCGTTGCAAAATTTCTTCCGCCGCCTCCCTGCCACTCTTGGCTGCCCCATTCATGAACCCGGCGAAATCCCCTCCACAGTGTTCTCCCGCAAAAAGGATATTACCGATTGGCATCTGCTCTGCGCCAGAGATGCTGGTGTATTGTCCGCGGGTGGGGCAAACATAACTGCCCAAATTATATGGGTAGGATGGCCAATGCATCCGTGCCACTTGTCCGTTGAACTGTTCGGTGGCCCCTTTAAATACTTGTTCCCAAAGTGGCAGGTATTTGTTTTTTTGGTCGTTGGGAGTGCCTTTGCCAAGTTTGACGCCCGAGCGGCCGCCAAAAAGAATGCTCAATCCAGCAGGACCATCGTCTGCATTTTGCAATTGGGCATTGTCCCAGCCATTGGGGATGCCATTATCGCTGTACATCAATCCGGTAAAACCCTGTTTGCGCCAAAAATGGGATTTCATACCAAGCATCAATTTGGAATTAGTCCCATAGCCAAGTTTGTCAATGCACTTGCGTTTGACGGGAGGCATGTCCACGGGAAAATCGATGGAGCGCAGTTTGGTGAAAGGTAGAGTCAGGATGACGTAATCTGCAATGACATCATTGGCCATGCCGCCAAAATGGAGTTTATAGGAATTGCCCTCTTGCCGGAGCGATTCCAATGGACGGTTTATTTCAATGCTGGCGGTGTATTTTTTGGCCAATTCATCAGGTATTCGCTGGTTGCCGCCGGGTACTTTGTAGCGCTCATCACTTGCACCGAACAGCGCCAACTCCCCACTACTGGTGTCGGGGGAAATTAGGAAAATCAAGTTGATGCTCGATTGGACTTTTGGAGACAAACCATATTCCGATTCATAAGCCACCTCGATGAACCGTTTGACCCAGCCCCTTGCCCCAATTTTTTTGAGGTATTTGCAAAGGCTCATCTTGTCCAGTTTTTTGACATAAGGGTCGGTAGCCTCGTAAGAAAGTTCACTATTGTTGAGCTTTTCCGCATCGGCCTGAATGCGAGGGGCGAAGGTGCGGAATTCCGTAACAACCTCCTCCATGCTATGGTGCTGACCTTCAAAGAAGAAAGCCTCCTTCGTAAGGGCTGTTTCACTGGCCTGTCCGTAATCGATGAATTCAATGTTTAACTCTTTGGCTAAGTCCCACATGTCTTTGTGGTCTGTGTCAATAAATTCCCCTCCGAACTCCGTCCACGTCCCTTTACCCATTGCTTCTTGGACGGTGAACATGCGCCCACCTGTCCGTCCGGTAGCTTCATAAACAGTGGCGTCGAGGTTATTTTTTTTCAAAATATGCAAGGCATTCAGTCCTGCCATACCACCGCCGACAATGGCGATCCGTGGAACGGCTGCCCCCATAAATGGCCGAATCAGTGGGCGGTTGGCGCCGAGCAACAGATTGGGAGCGAGCACACCTCCTATCATGGCTTTACCAGTATTTTCCAAAAACCGTCGACGACTGAGTGAGGCTTCCTGCGCTTGTCCGATGACTTCGGCGGCTTCAGTTTGTTGTTTTTCAGCTTGTAAGGCAAGATGTAAGGCTTTGCGCAACGTAGCAAAGAATTGGGTACGGGATGATTTTTTCATGTTGGTTGGTTTAAAATAGCCATCGCTTATCAAATGTGATTTTTGTTTGAATTAGATTTCGGAAGGTAGCGATGTTCTTGGAAAAGATGTATTGGCGAGGTGCATTTTTATTTTGCTAAATCTCTCACAACCAACTGCAACAAAAGCTTTCTCAAAAAAATAAAACTATTGGATTTTTCCACGAGAGCCAACGTTATGAACGTCGAACTTACTCCAAATTTAATTTTCTGTTGGTATGCCAGTGTTCATATCATCGACACTCGCTGGCGGAAAAAACTTTTAGGTCGATTTACCCGAATTTCTGTTCAAAATATTTTTATGCTAAAGCCCTTCAATTACAAGGTGAGCTGCGCCCCAACTACAAACTGCTTGCTTCTAAAATGAGGTTCATTGTATTCAAAGCCACCTGACAAGGCGTTCCCTCTGTACTGGTACCTCGGCTCTGGGTCGATACCCGTATAACCCGTAATAGTCAATAAATCATGGCCAGCTACATAAATTCTGAGCTGGCCATTTTTCAAGGCGGAGGTGAAACCGATCGACAGGAAATCCATTTTGAGGAAGGATGCGTTTTCGACAAAAACATCATAATCTCCAAAAGATTTTTCTGTTCTTTTTTCGTTAAAATAACGAGTCTTTATAATGTTATTTTGTGTGCTGTTTATGATTTCATCGGTTTCCCTGAAATAATTGTAAATGTCATGCCCAATAATTGACCTGAACTTCACCGACAAATCCCATTTTCCAACTCCAAAATTATTGGTAAATGAAAGACCATAAGAAGGTTTTGAATGACCAATGACATGAAACTTAAACGTAACATTTTCAATAGCATCTGCAGGTATATAACTACCGTTCAATAGTTCTTTATCCGTTAAATGGCCATAAATCTGTCCAGCCAATCCGTATGGTTCTAACCACATCTCGTTATAATCATCTAAACTCCTATCTAAATTCGATAATTCCATCGGCTCAATTTCATCGTTGAATCGATAGGTAAGCGATTTATTGGTAAAGAAACTTAACCCCGCCCGCCAATTCAGCTTTTTTTTATTGACTATTTTATATTCCAAATAGGCTTCCATTCCCCGGTTGCCGAATTCACCGTTGGTCAATTCGTCTGGAATGAGCACTTGGTTGTACAGAAAATTATCATAAAAATTAAAAACCCCGCGCAAACGGTTGTCAAAAAGGGAAAGACTCAACTGAAGATTTATTTCCGTTTTGGTTTCATTGGTAATACCCGTCTCGTCCTCTCTCGGCAATAAAAATTCACCAGCAAAAATGTTCTGTATTTGCGAATTAGAAATAAAAGAGGGATTAGTTAAAGAACCTGTTTTCCCATAACCCAATGATAGATGTGTTTGATTGAGCCAATCAATATTTATAAGGGTTGTAAAATCCGCATCAACTCTCGCAAAATAAAAGAATTTACTGGCATGGAAATTATCAAGATACACCCGGTCGTAACGCACGCCCATATCAAACCGCCAAATATTCCAATCCACAGTGGCGCCAGCCCAAGTTGAAAGAGCAATTTTCAACTCTTTAAGATCTCCTTCCTCATACGTATTTTCCCATCTAGAAGCAGGCTCTTCGATAGAATGAAAATCAAACATTTCTTCCTCGGTTGGCCGGGCAGTGAAAAATATATTTTTATCAAATAAAATGGAAGATTCTATGCCCATGACCCTCGTAACTTTTAATTGTTTCCAATCGAACTGATGCGTGCCCTGCCGTCTTCCAAAAAATTGTTTCCGTCCGAAATCTGAACGGGAGAGTGTTGAATTATTTTGGGAAAGACGTCGCTCAAAACCAAAAAAATGATTGCGTTGTCTATAAGACAGCTGCGACTCAATTTTCCTTTCCGATGACTTGTATTTTGTTTTCCTGAGGTTTAAGATCCAGTCACGAGTCCGGGCCAGATTTGTTTCATCCATTAGATAACCAACCGGATTCAGTACCCTATTTTGAGTATTCTGTCCGATAAAAGTATAATCGCCATTTGCATCGAAAACAGGCATCGTGGGGTTAAAAGTGAGCGCCTGCCTAAATGCATCTGGCCTGGACAACTTACTATCTTTTTGGGTTATGGCTGCGGACAGTTTAATAATTGACTTACCATCTTTTCCATTCCATTGATAGGTAAATCGGGCATTACCTTTTTCAAAACCTGATTTTTTTAAGATGCCATTTTCATTTTGGTAACCCAGTGAGGCGTAAAATCCATGGTGACCATTTCCATTTGAAAAAGACAAATGATGGCGGTGCGAGTAGCCAACCTGCGTAATTTCATCCACCCAATCCGTGTCCTCGCCTCTATCAAAGGGTTTATATTTTGCATATTCCTCGGCATCCATAGCTTTCAAATTCCTTTGCGTGTAGGTAGCACCAACGCTGGAGTGATAACGTAATATTGATCTGCTCGAATCATATTCAAGTGTCTGAATATCAATGACTCCTGCCCCACCCATGATGCCATATTTTGCGGTACTCACTCCGCTTTTCATCACCGCTATAGAGGCGATATCTTCTGGGTCAATGCGCTCCAACGACATTTCTGGAATGCCATCAATGAGGATGAGCGGTGTATTTCGCTGGCTGACAGAGGAAATGCCCCGGTTATACAACAGGAACGGCGAATTGGGATCGTTACCAGGCCGGGTCACAGTAAGGCCGGGAACGGTATTTTGCAGCAATAAAGCAGCATTGGAGGGGTTACTTAAATCATGTTGATTGGGGACAACAAACTGAACCAGCGGGTCTTCGGATTCAGGTGGGGTGGCTACCGGTATTTGTTTATTAACTCGCTGCCGCCTCCTTTCCAACCTTTGTTCCTGCTTCCAACTCACATCTCTTTTTTGCACGAATTCTGTCGCATCCTCATAAGCATAAACAGTAAACTCCAAAGGCTCAAAACGGCGGTCTATCACCGACACCTTGACGTAATCTTGCTCAATTCCATAAATAATAAAAACCCCCATAATATCGGTGTAAGTAATGTCCCCGGTACCGACCACTTGCAATTTCACGCCGACCGCAGCCTTGCCGTTTCTCTCTTTAAAAATTTCCCCCCTAAACCTTTCTTGTGCATCTGTCGGAAGTGAATAAATAATTATAAATAGCAAACAAAGCAGTTTTTCAAATAAATTACTTTTTACAGTAATTAAAAAAGAGCGGTTTAAATTAGTCATGATTATTGGTGTTTATTTATAAAATCATATCATTACGAATGAATTTCATCATCGAAAATAGGACGTAAGGTAAAATAATTGGCTAATAAATTGGCAACATTGTGTTTTGTCAAAAGGAGCTTTCTCATAAAAAATAGAAATTGATTCAATTATCTAAATTGATTGATTTTTAGCAAGGCTTGGAAATGTGTGGTTTTGAAACTCCCTGGACTTTGAAACAATTTCGCCGTCTCGTAGAATTCCTAGGTTTCAAAACCCTCGCCGCCTTGCAAAATGCATTCATTCCACTTTTATAAGAAAGCCCTTTTTTGTCAAATAAAAATTGACCGTTGCCCACTAATTTACTTTGTCCTAAAAATTTCTTTCTCATCTTGACTGGCGAAGATAGCTCAACACAGAAAGTTTTATTCCTTGAAATAGAAAGTCCTTGCTATAATTGTGACCTATTTGTCAGGGCGATCTTAAAACGTGAGCCAATTGATGATTTTTATTTTTTGCAAAATTTTAATTTTATTTTTTCCAATGAGTTACAACATCAGCGAAACCAATCCTGAACGACAAGGTCTACTTGGTTATAATTATAACCACCGGCCGCCAAATACTATCAACAAATTTCGCTGCCAGAAAAAGCCACATTCTCGATCTTGGCTGTGGGAAAAAGGTGAGGCGACCCGTCTTTTGTATCAAACATTTTCCCCTGCGCTCTACTGGCTTTGATTTGGATGAGGCTTTGATCGAGATCGCAATTAACAAAGGTGGCGGCCCAATTTACCAACAAGGGAACGCCAAAAAATTGCCCTTTGAAAATGATTCGTTCGATCTGGTATTTGCCCGTTTACTGCTAATCATGTACCCGGATGTGAAGATGTTATCCAAGAAATGGTGCGGGTTCGCAAACTCTAGTGGCATCGTCATGGTGCAGGATTTGGTTATCCCGAAAAATACAGATTTATATCCTGAAAATTGGGCTTATGAGAAAATCAACCAAGCCATGCGGGAGCTTTTTGCAACCCCGACATGGGCAAACAATTACCCCTACTTTTTAAAAAATCACGGATTGGCAGATATCCTGGATCAGGAGTGATATTTTTTTACTTCATGAAAAAGGGTTAGCCAAAAAACTGATGACCCAAACTGCAGAAGGCATGCTGGAAAGAATGCTGGAAAATGGCATTTTAGAGGAATCAAAAAAAACCGAATTTATCGAGGAAATGAAACGGGTGGAAGCCAGTAATAATTATACTTTTTTAACCAATCCATTTATCACTGTTTGGGGGGCGAAGATTTAATAGAAAATAATTTAATCCAATTTAATTAAATAATGATTTTACTCTTTTTATTTATCACTACTGTTATTGCCTTTTTAATATTTATTTATTCCGGCCCACAATTACCAGCGGGCAGTGATGAAATAATTAAAGCGGTCATGGCCGAGGAGGTGGTAGATTATAGTGACGGAGAAAAAGGGTATGCAAAAAATGGAGATATTTCCATTTATTATGAATGCATTGGCAATAATAAAAAAGGGAGCATATTATTAATTACTGGTTTAAATTCGATGTTGAATGATTGGCGAAAATACATTTACCAACCGTTCGTTGATGCTGGTTATCAAGTAATTAGGTTTGACAACCGGGGAGTAGGAAACTCCGACTGGATGGGAAATTGGGACAAAAGGAAACCATATATTTTGGAAGACATGGCAACCGATGGGCTGGCTATCCTCGATCATTTAAATATTCCACAAGCGCACATTGTTGGTTTATCAATGGGCGGTATGATTGCACAGCGTATTGCAATCAGCCACTCCGAACGGGTTTTATCGCTGACATCTATCATGTCTACTGGCTATTATCACGACCCGGAATTAGTCAATGTCCCACGACGTTTTTTAATTAATTTAATCAGGTATATAATTCGGTATGGATTTAATCGGACGCCCGAAAATGTTATGAAAATGCACTTGGGCATGCGCAAACAATTGGAAGGAAATGGGGATTATGAGTTGGACGTAAAAGAATTAATGCAAAAATCTTGGTACGAAATAAAAAGCCGAAAAGGGTTTAATCCCAAAGTAAGAAACCAACATGCTACCGCCATAAAAAAATCGGGTTCTCGGTATGGTGAGTTAGGAAAAATAAATGCCCCTACTTTAATTGTTCATGGAAAGGATGATACGCTCGTAAAATTTGAACATGCACAAAAATATGCACCCATGATCCCGAATGCCAAAACATTATTTATAGATGGTATGGGTCATGATTTACCGAAAAAATATATCGGGGAAATACATACCAATATGCTGGCCCTATTTTCTGAATCAAATGCAAAAACAGGTTTTATTAAAAATTCAAAATAAAAAATAAACTGATCGCCAATAAATGAAAAAATTAATCCTATCCGCCGCATTAACTGGAGCCGCCACCAACCGAAACCATTGTCCCTATTTGCCTTATACACCAAAAGAAATAGCGGCGGAAGGAAAACGGGCGGTTGATGCGGGAGCCAGCATTTTACACATTCATGCCCGGGAAGATAATGGCTTTCCAAGTTGGCGACTGGAAGTATTTCAGGCCATCCAAGAAGAAGTTCGCAATTTATGCCCCGATGTAATAATTAATTATTCGACCGGAGCTATCGGCATTTCTAAAGAGGAAAGGGTAAATCATATCCTGCCAGTTAAACCGGATATGGCGGCATTTAATATGGGCAGTATGAATTATGCCATTTATTCAAAAAAAGCCAAAAAATTCTATTTAAATGGTGTTTTTGAAAATTCCTTTGATACCATGCAATATGTGGTTAAAATAATGAACGAAGCAGGCACTACACCAGAAATGGAATGCTTTGACACCGGCCATTTAAATAATGCAGCCATTTTAAAAGAAATGGGTTTAATTCCTGATAATGCTTGTTATAGTCTGGTGATGGGTGTTTTAGGTGGCATTCCAGCCACTCCCGAAAATTTAATTCATCAAATAAAACAAGTACCGGAAGGGGCATTTTGGCAATGCATTGCCGTCAGCCGCAAACAATGGCAAATGGCTGCCATCGCTTGCACGATGGGAGGAAATTTCAGGGTTGGCTTAGAAGACAATTTTTATTTACCTAATAACGAAATGGCCCGATCCAATGGTGAGTGCGTAGAATGGGGCGTTAAGCTGGGTAAAATGATGGGCAGGGAAATCGCAACGATTGAAGAAACAAGGAAACTATTAAATATTCCAAAAAGAAATTAAAATAAAAAATCAATAGCTGGCGAATTTTCATTTTAATTTCTATTTTAATTTTAATTTCATTAACCGTGTTTAAAGAAAATTTATTCGAAGATAAAAAAGTGCTGGTAACCGGAGGCCGCAGTGGCATCGGCTATGGCATCGCCAAATCATTTTTGCAATTAGGCGCACAAGTGTTTATTTGTTCCCGCAAGGCAGAACCGTTGAAAAAAGCGGCTGAAGAATTAGCTGAATTTGGTGAATGTCATTTTCACCCCTGTGACATTCGGAATACTGACAACATAAAAACACTTACCGAAAAAATAAAAAGCACGTTTGGCAGACTTGATATTTTGGTAAATAATGCCGGAGGTCAATTCCCTGCCCCCGCTGAATTAATTTCGGAAAATGGTTGGGCAGCGGTCATTAATAATAATTTAAATGGCACTTTTTATATGTCTCAAGAGATAGCCAAGTCTTTTTTTATTCCACAAAAAAATGGGATCATCGTCAACATTATTGCCAATGTATTGCGGGGGTTTCCGGGCATGGCCCACACAGGGGCAGCTCGGGCCGGCGTGGAAAATTTAACCAAAACGCTGGCGCAGGAATGGGCCGAACACAAGATAAGAATAAATGCCGTTGCCCCCGGCACCATTGAGTCTTCAGGTCTTGAGCAATACCCCCAGCCTATTAAAGATATGTTTGCGGAAGCGGAAAAAGAAAATTTAATGGGCCGTTTCGGAACGGTGGAAGATGTCGCCAATGCGGTGTTGTTTTACGCAAGCCCATTATCATCCTATATTAGCGGCACCACATTATATGTCGATGGTATGGAACATTTGTCTGGTGACCGGATGGGGTTGTTAAAAACCTTGAGGTCGTTTTTGTAAATTGCAGTGAAGTATTAATTCTAGAAACAAATGGAACCTCATTTATTGATTTCAGTTGCAAAAAAGAACTGCCCCCACTACCCAAGGAAAAATAAAAACTCAATAAGGTTGTTCAAAAATAAAAATCTCAAAACTGACTTAGTGAAACTCTGTGCCTCCTCTGTGTCTCTCTGTGTAACAATACCAGTTATTACACAGAGAGGCACAGAGGAGGCATAGAGTTTCACTAAGTGTATTTTTTAATTTATGAACGCCTTTAATAAAAATAAAAACCAAAAGATATTTATAAACATGGACAATAAACTATTTACTGAAGAACACGAATTATTCCGCCAAAGCCTCCGGGCATTTATCGAAAAAGAAATACAACCCAATATTGACCAATGGGAAGAAGACCGACGCATTCCCCGTGATATATGGAAAAAAATGGGGGACATGGGTTTTCTTGGTTTAGCCTATCCAGAAGAATATGGCGGGAAGGGATTAGACTTTTTTTTCGATGTTGTATTTAATGAAGAATTGGGCCGCATTAATTCTGGTGGATTTATTATTACCCAACAAGTGGTGCAATATATGTCAGGGCCTTATATTTTGAAATATGGTTCCGAAAAATTAAAGCAGAAATATTTACCGGGCATTATTTCCGGAGATTTAATTTCCAGTATTGGCATTACCGAACCGGGTGCTGGCTCTGATGCACAAAATATTCAAACAAAGGCAATTAAAAATGGCGATCATTATATCGTCAATGGTTCTAAAACATTTATCACCAATGGCGTTTACGGCGACTTTATTGTTACTGTAGTTAAAACCAATCCTGATGCTGGTGCAGCGGGAATATCGCTTTTGGTTATTGATCGTAATGCAAAAGGTGTCTCTGCCCACAAATTAAAAAAGCTGGGCTGGCACGCATCTGATACCGCCGAATTACATTTTGATAATGTAGCGGTTCCAGTCGAAAATTTAATTGGGCAAGAAGGTTTTGGTTTTTATTATTTAATGAATGGGTTGCAGTTGGAACGATTGTGTTTTATTCCGGCTTCCGTCGTTGCGATGGAATGTGCCATTAATAAATCACTACAATATATGTCGGAACGGCAGGCATTTGGCAGACCAATAAACCGCCTCCAAGTTTTACGTCATCGGATTGCCCAATTAGCTTCGGAAATAGAAGCATTAAAGGCATTTAGCTACTATTGTTGCAAAATGTACAACGAGGGTATTTATGATGTTAAATTATGCAGCATGGCGAAATTGGTCTGCACCGAATTGCAGGAAAAAGTGGCGACCCAATGCCTGCAATTTTATGGTGGGTATGGATTTATGGAAGAATATCCAATGGCCCGCATGTACCGGGACTCACGGGTCGGAACGATCGGCGGCGGCTCGTCGGAAATAATGCGGGAAATAATTGCTAAAATGGTCATTGACGCCGTGGATTATAAAAAAGCGGAAACGAGCTTCACTTACGCCACTGATGGAAATGCTAATATTTCCTATTTTAAAGAAGAACATAATTTATTCCGTCAAACACTACGTGATTTTTTAAATAAAGAAGTCAGGCCATATATTGACCATTGGGAAAAAGCTGGTGAAATACCAAAAAGTATTTATCGGAAATTTGGTGAAATGGGATTATTTGGATTAGACATTTCCGAAAAATATGGCGGCACTAAAAATGATATATGGCACACCGTTATTTTACAGGAAGAAATGTCAAGAATTAATTCAGGCGGATTCGCTGCAGCGATAGGTGCGCATTTTGGCTTGGCCATGACGCATATAAATGCAGAAGGTAGCGACGAGCAGAAATTAAAATATTTAATTCCCGGCATTAAAGGAGAATTAATTGGCTGTTTGGCCATCACCGAACCATTCGGTGGATCGGATGTACAAGCGATCAAAACTACAGCCGTTCGTGAAGGAGAATATTACCTAATAAATGGCAGCAAAACTTTTATCACCAATGGTGTTAATAGCGATTATATTGTAGCTGCGGTAAAAACAAATTCCGAATCAAAAGCCAACGGTATTAGCATGATAATTATTGACCGGCATCAGCCCGGTGTTTCTGCCAATAAATTAAATAAATTAGGGTGGCATGCTTCCGATACGGGCGAAATTGCTTTTGATAATGTAAAAGTTCCCGTTGGAAATTTATTGGGCGAAGAAAATAAAGGTTTTTTTTACATCATGCAGCATTTTGTTTCAGAAAGACTAAGCATGGCTGTTGGTGCAGTGGCCACCTCCCAATATGCGTTGGAAACCACTTTAAAATACATGGAGGAACGGGAAGCATTTGGCAGGAAAATAAATAAATTTCAAGTCCTCCGGCATCGCATTTCCCAAATGGTATCAGAAATTGAATTAAACAAGCAGTTTGTTTATTCGCTTTATGATAAATATGCAAATGGGGAATATTTAGTAAAAGAAGCGAGCATGGCTAAATTAGTCTGCACCCAATTATGTGACAAAGTGACTTTTGAATGCTTGCAAATGTTCGGCGGTTACGGTTACATGGAGGACTATCCATTGGCAAGAATGTGGCGGGATGCACGGCTCGGACAAATCGGTGGTGGCACTTCTGAAATTCTTTGTGAAATAATTTCTAAAATATTGATTGACGGGAAAGGCTACGACGAACCAGTGGAGAAAAGTAAAAAACAGACTGTAAAAAAAATAATTCAAATAAAATAAAATGACTGAAATTACATTTCCAAAAACTAAAAAAATTACCACTGGAGAAGATTACATCAACTCCCTCCGCAACCGGAATTTAACCATTTATTTATTTGGAGAGAAAATAAATGATCCTGTTGAACACCCAATGATTCGTCCATCCATTAATGCATTGGCAAAAACTTATGATTTGGCCGTGGCTGCCCCTGAATTAGCTTCGGTTATTTCCCCATTTACCGGGGAAAGGGTAAGCCGTTTTTTACATATATGCACCGACGTAACCGACCTGGTTTTACAAAATAAAATGCAGCGAAAATTAGGGCAATTAACGGGCACTTGTTTCCAACGTTGTGTGGGCATGGATGCATTTAATTCGCTTTATTCGGTGACGTATGAAATGGATGAAAAATATAAAACAAACTACCATGAAAGATTAAAATCTTTTTTGACAAAAATGCACCAATTTAATTATGTGGTCGGTGGTGCAATGACGGATGTTAAAGGTGACCGGAGCCTCGCCCCACATCAGCAAGCAGATAAAGATATGTTTGTACATATTACAAAACGCACAGCAGATGGCGTATTTATCAGCGGCGCAAAAGCACATCAAACAGGCTGTATTAATTCGCATTATATGATTGTGATGCCTACTATGCGGTTGGGAGCCGAGGATCAAGAATTTGCCATTGTTGGTGCAGTACCAGTTGAGGCAGAAGGGATTACGTATATCTACGGCAGACAATCATGCGACACCAGAAGCATGGAGGGAGGCGACATCGATGTTGGAAATGCGCAATATGGCGGCCAGGAGGCGATGGTTATTTTTGACAATGTTTTCATCCCCAATGAATTTATTTTCATGGATGGCGAATATGATTTTGCTGCGATGTTGGTCGAGCGGTTTACGACCTA
This sequence comes from Saprospiraceae bacterium, assembly GCA_041392505.1. GTDB lineage: Bacteria > Bacteroidota > Bacteroidia > Chitinophagales > Saprospiraceae > UBA6168. Next base: position 123,740 of record JAWKLX010000020.1, read on the forward strand.
CCACCGAAGGAGTTATGTCTGTAAATCGGGAGTCGGTGATGTACTGATTGGTGCAGCCGCCAATATTGCAGAGATGAATGGCATACCAAAAGCCTCGCATATAAAAGATAAATTAGTAGAAATGACCCATTTAAATGAAACGGTTTATGCGACCGGCATTGCCGCTTCATATCAGGGATACGCAACTAAATCGGGCGGTTATATTTGTGATGAAATGCTGGCCAATGTTTGCAAACACCATGTGACAAAAATGCCTTATGAAATTGGTCGATTGGCACAAGACTTGGCGGGTGGATTGGTCGCTACCCTACCCTCTGAAAAAGATTTGAATCATCCTGAAATTGGCATTTTGTTAAAAAAATATTTGCAAGGAAAATCGGATGTAAAAACAGAAGACCGTATGCGGATTTTACGTTTAATTGAAAATATGACATTGGGCCGAAATGCCGTGGGTTATTTAACGGAAAGCATGCACGGTGCAGGATCACCGCAAGCACAGAGGATTCAAATTGGCCGGATGATGCAATTGGAATATAAAAAACGGCTGGCCAAAATAATAGCGGGTATTGAATCGGAAGAAAATAAGGACTTAGTAGTTGAAGAATTATCGGGGTATTTTTCGAGGGTATTTAAAATCAATTGACATAGAATAAAGACTTTATTTTTTTAATGTTCTTTCTAAAATAAACGAAACATGAAATGGAAATCAATCATCATTCTTTGGATAATCTTTACTATTCAATTTATTATTTCTTGTTGTTCTCAAGTGAAATATTTTGACTTTGACGAAATTTCGGTCGAAGTGTCAAATACTACTATTGAACAAGGAGAAGAACTATATTTAAAAATAGGTGCGGTAGATTTAAAATACATTTCTTTCAATCATACCGACTTTGGTTTTTCAAACGCTTTGGCTTTTGATTGTGATGATGGTTGGGGCGGCATGAAATATCCTCTCAAAGAAATAAGAATAACCAGTGATTCAAATTTCAATGATGAACATTTAGCCGATGAACTACTAAATGATTTATTTCAGGTAGAAATTTACAAAGGAAATAATGAAACCGGATTTGTACCATTGAGCGATGTGGAAATAGACAATGTTTACGCAGCTTACATAGAATTATTACTAACTGAAAAACCAACTCTAAGCAACACCCATAAATTTAAAATTACGTTGACAAAATCAAATGATGAAAAACTAATTGTTGAATCAAATTCGGTTATTTGGCAATGAAAATATATTTTTTAGAATGAACCAAAACGATAGAATCATAGAGATGTTCAATAAATACGCAAAAGCCTATCAGGATAAATTCATGGAAAAGGACACCTTCCACGGCACTTTTGATCTGTTCTGCGAATTGGTGGAAAAGAAAAATGCAAGAATATTGGATATAGCTTGCGGCCCGGGTAATATTTCCAAATATTTATTGAATAAAAGACCTGATTTTAAATTATTGGGAATTGATTTATCTGACAAAATGATTGAACTGGCTAAAATAAATAACCCTTCCGCTGATTTTCAATTAATAGATGGAAGGGATATTTCCCAATTCAGAAATAAATATGACGGTATTGTTGCGGGTTTTATTCTACCCTATTTATCAAAAGAAGAAACTATAAAACTAATTCACGATGCAGCCAATATTTTAGAAGAAAACGGTGTATTGTATTTAAGTACAATGGAGGATGATTACAGCAAATCGGGTTTAAAAGGCGGAAGCTCTAACCCCGAAGAAAAATTATACATCCATTTTCATGAAGTGGATTATTTACGGCAAGCATTAAAAGAAAATAATTTCGATATTATTGATGAACAACGAAAGGATTATCCAGAAACTGACGGCTCAATCACTATTGATTTGGTCTTGTTGGCGAAAAAGGAAGTTGCATAACTCGCCTATTATTTGTGTTTTCATTACACAGAGAGACACAAAGAAGGCACAGAGAGATACATTAATGATTTGAATTAACAATGATTTGAAAAATGCCTACTAATCAAATATAAGTTCAAAAGCGACTTTCCTTTTTATTTAATGAAATCAATCATTAAACGGGCGATTTCCTCCCCTTTGTCTTCTTGCAAAAAATGACCGCCAGCCGCAATGATGGTGTGCTGGTCGTGCTTGGCTCCGGGCACCAGTTTCTGAAAAACCTTTTCGCCTCCTTTCATGATGGGATCACTATCGCTGAATAGCGTCAGAAATGGTTTATCAAATTGCATGAGTTGTTGCCAGGCCAGTCGATTGTTTTCGGTTTCTGGGTCGTTGGGGGTGGCAGGCACCAAAGACGGGAAAATTTTAGCACCAGCCTGATAGGAGGCATCGGGGAAAGGGGCGTCGTAAGCGGCCATCACCTCCGGGGATAATTCCGAAACTGTTGAGGATTGCAATATTTTCCCACAGGGCAAATAAGAAACAGATTTCACGAAGGCCACCCATTGGGTGAAGGCATCCGGCATCTGTTGGTCGCCAGTCGGCAGCGCCGTGTTGCCAGCAGTTACGGTTTTAAACAAATGGGGATGAGCAGCCAAAATCCGCAGGCCGATCAACCCTCCCCAGTCTTGCACAAATAGATTAATTCCCTGTAAATCAGTTTTTTGTAAAAAGGTCTCCAACCATTGGATGTGCCGTGCATACGAATAGTCTGACTGCTCGGAAGGCTTGCCGGATTTGCCAAAACCGATCAAGTCTGGAGCAATAACCCGATAGCCATTTTCTACAAAAACTGGAATCATTTTACGGTACAGATATGACCAACTTGGTTGGCCGTGCAACAACAAAACTACTTCGCCATCCTGTGGCCCCTCGTCGATATAGTGCATGTTCAGACCTGCTTCTACCTCAATGTAGTTGGGGGAAAAAGGGAAATCAGGAAGGTCTACAAAACGTTCGTTGGGGGTGTTAAGGATTTTCATATTGAGAAAAATTAGGTTAGTGAGCGTCCAAATTACCGCTTACATTTTGATAAAAAAAATGACCAGACAGCTCCTTGGCTACCTGGTCATTTTCAGTACTTTTTTTTACCCAACTTATTTCTTTGGGCTACTGTTCGGATCATATTTTACATTGAAATTGATCCACACCGCCCTCGCCAAACGAAAAAACCACACGAACAAAATAATCATGGAGCCCAACATAGTGAAAAAGGCAGTTTGCCAACTGGTCCCCAAAACGAGGATCAAAACGCCACAAAAAATCAGGGCATAAAACCCCGTGATGATGTAAGAAATAAACATGGCTCCGTAATAAAATCCCGGGCCGAGGAAATATTTCTGCCCACATTTGGGGCAATTTTCTGGCATGTCAAATGATTTTTGAAAAGAGAAGGAACCCGTTTCGAATAAGTCACCTTCTTGGCAACGTGGGCATTTCATATTTAAAATACTGTATGCTTTCGTTCCTTTTTTAAATAAACCCATGGTGTTATTATTAAATTTATATGAACCTAAAAATGGCTATGAACCAAATTGTAAATTCAAAATTTTCGCAAAAGTAGAGAAATGACAATTTATGATTTGTGTCAATTCGAAATTAAAGCCGGCTTTCCAATGAACAACCTCCCTTCAGTTGATAAAGCCGCTATTCCACCAAAGGAAAAACAGTTGAGCGCTTCACCTCATGCAACACAAAAGTGCTTTTGATCTGGCCCACATTAGGCAATGCCGCCAATTTCCCAGATGAAAACTGGTGATAGGCGTTCAAATCTTTCACAACAACCTTTAATAAAAAATCATTGGCGCCGCCCATCAAGTAACACTCCATAACTTCTGGAATGTGAGCCACAGCTTCGCTGAACGATTCTATCTGCTCCAGTTTTTGCGTTTCCAAAGAAACGGAACAGAACACGACAATAGACGCATCCACTTTTTCCCGGTCGAGAATGGCCACATATTTTTCAATAATGCCTTCCCGTTCGTAGCGCTTGATGCGCTCATAAATGGGCGTTTTGGTGATGTTCAATTGGTCAGCTATCTCTTTGACATTGATTTTTGAATTGGCCTGCAATAATTCCAAAATCCGTCGGTCTGTTGCGTCTAATTTCATAATGGGAATTTTTCCTATTATCGATTTAAAGCTGCCAATTTAAAAACCATTTTTCCTTTATCGTCGCAAATAACAGGAATGATTCAGCCGTAATTTGTGATTCATGTTACTGAATCCTGAATAAGTTAAATTTGTAGTGTCAGTTTAAATTCATTCCTAACCAAAATAACAACCAATATTATGAAGCATCACATGCAACCAGAAAGTTTGATGATGACCTTTGGCTACAAACCTGAACTTTCCGAAGGGGCTGTTAAATCACCGATTTTCCAAACTTCCACTTTTGTTTTCAAAACTGCTGAAGAAGGTAAAGCCTATTTTGAATTAGCTTATGGACTGCGGGAGAAAGCGCAGGGGGAAGAATTGGGGCTCATCTACAGTCGGATCAATAATCCGAACCTTGAGATATTAGAAAACCGTCTTTGCCTATGGGACAAAGCAGACGATTGCGCTGTGTTTGAGAGTGGCATGTCAGCCATCAGCACAGTATTATTGGAATTTTTGCAACCGGGAGATTTACTACTTTACAGCTCGCCAACTTATGGCGGCACTGACCATTTTATCCACCACTTTTTGACTAAAATTGGAGTGGAAAGTATTGGGTTTACACCAAAAGATACAAAAGCAGATATTATTGATAAAATCAAAAGATCAGGCAAGGCAGATAAACTGGCTTTTATTTACATAGAGACTCCTGCCAACCCAACCAATGATTTGATTGATATTATGATGTGCCAGGAAATCGCTGATTCATTTTCTACACCAAATAAACAAGTAATTATAGGAACGAAATAATGCTTACATGGTTACTTTGGGCACCCATTGCAATGTGGGTCGGACATCGTAATGTATTCGGCGACAAAATATATTGGTGGGCATAACGACTGTTAGCAGGCGCTGTACTTAGCGATTTTGAATTAATTAAACAGTAAAAACCCTCCGGACCTTTTTGGGAAATATGCCAAGCCCGCACTTGTTGGCTTTATTGCAGGTTTGGAAACGTTGAAAATCCGTATGGAACAACAAATGAAAAATGCCATTAAAGTGGCTAATTTTTTAAATGACCACCCAAAAATTGCAAAGGTTCACTACTTGGGATTAATTGAAGAAAACTCACCAGAATATATCATTTACAAAGACAATACACCTCACCTGGAGCAATGTTATCCTTTGATATTAAGGGCGGAGAAAAAGAAGCTTTTCAATTTTTAAATAAATTAAAATTAATCAAATTGGCAGTTAGCCTCGGCAGTACGGAAAGCTTGGCAGAACACCCAGCATCCATGACCCATGCTGGCATTTCTCACGAAAGTAAAATGGAAATGGGCATCTCTGACAGTATGGTGAGAATATCAGTAGGTGTCGAAAATTATAAAGATATTATTTGGGATATTGAGCAGGCGTTGGCTGCAATAAATGTCAGTCCATTCAAATCGGAAAAATTGGCAGCGCAATTAATTAATTCAAATTGATTGAAACGCTGTGCAATTATTTGCAATTAATTTCTAAGTTTTATTTGCTTATTTTAGAAATTTAAAATTTTAATTTTTTTCACCTAAAAATCTTGTTGGACGGGCAGTTTTTCCAGCCCGTCCAACATTTTTTTGTCATAGAGTATTCAATAAGAAAAGAATTAGCAACTTTCATAACACGTTTATGTTTTTCAATTGTCTTTTAAAAATTAGTTGAAAAATCAACTTCAATAAAACAGAATAGTTATGAGAGCCGTCTTCCTATTTTTATTTTCTTCTCTTTATTTAATTCCTGCCTATTCCCAAACAGGAGAACCTCCTTTTATCAAAAGCATATTTTTTGGAGGTGGCAGCTACTATATTGATGGCCAACAAATCCAAGAACTTAACGAATGGCTCGACGGCTTTCCCGGACTGGAAGGCTACAACATCATCATCAACAGCCATACCGACAATATTGGTAGCCTTGAATATAACAAGCGGCTATCCATCATGCGGACAGAGGCTGTTTTAAAAATCCTTGAAAAAAGGGGACTCCTGCGGGAAACCATTTCCCGTGAAGACTTTGGGGAAGAAAATCCAATATATGATAATGCTACTTGGGAAGGGAAGCTCCACAACCGCAGGGCAGACGTTATATTAATCCCGCCTAATACTTAAGTACATAGAAATAAATAGATATAAAATTGAAATACGGTTGAAATATTTTCGGGATTTTGGTCCCCTATAACTTTTACATATTTCCCTATTTCAATTTATTTTTGCCTATTTACCTTAACGCTAATATTTGAACCGAACAACTAACTGTATCATCCTCATTCTTCCTCATCACTTTCTGCTATCCTTTCATCTATTTTGTCCATTATATCCAAAACCCAATTGATCACTTTGGGACTGAGATACTTGGACATCCCCGCTTTCCGGCTGGAGCTTTTTAGGATATTTATGTTTTTATAACCCATTTTGAATTCCTCAGCCAACTGGATATAATTATCCCATTCTGCATGAGAAACCATATCAAATTTAGCCTTCATGATGTCTAAATCAGTGGGATCATTGAGGTCGTATTTTGTACTGGCCATTGATTAATGTTGGTTTGTTTTTTTTTGTAATGGATTTTATAAATGAAGCTATTAAAACCACTGCTGATTAATGCAGAACCAAAAATATCATTTGTTTATATACACCGTACCAAAAAGTTTTAATCTGAAATTCACTATTGTTTTTTACCTACTTTCAATCAACTTTATCCATATAAAATCTAATCCTTACTTTTAACCCTAACAAAAGATTAACCCAATGAAACAAAGTTTCGCATCCAAATACGATCTGCCGCAAAAATTGAGGTTTTACTCAGGCATTATTCTATTGGTTTATGCATTTACCCATTTGTTAAATCACTCTTTAGGCATCTTCGATCTGGAGACAATGGAAAATGGAAGGCTTGTTTTTTTGGGGTTTTGGCGCCACCCATTTTTGAGTTGGGTCGTTCCTGCTTGCATTATCGTTCATTTAGTATTTGTTTTTTATAAACTATATTGGAAAACAACTTTCAAAGGCTTTCGCCGAGTAGAATGGTTGCAAGTAATCTTAGGTTTGATAATGCCATTATTATTGATTTCGCATTTACTAGAAACTTATGTTTCCAACCAATTTTTTGGAATTGATGACAGCTATAGTTTCTATTTAGGCACCTTTTATTCCGATTATCAGACATTATTTATTGTCGTCATCATGATAATCTGGACACACGGAGTGATCGGGCTGCACCTGTATTTAAAACAAAAGCCATGGTTTGAAAACTGGAACGGGTTATTCCTCGGAATTTCGGTTGGCCTTCCTATCCTTGCTATCGCAGGAATTACGGCTGCTGGAAAGGAGGTGCTGCGTTTGCAGCAAGACCCAGCTTGGTTTGACCAAGTGCTGCAAGTGTCCAACCCAACCAATTTGGAATATGTGAAATATGTGGACGATCTAACGATTGATTATTCAATGGGCTATCTCATTTGTCTACTTGTTTTTTTTGGGGCTCGATATGTTCGATTAAAAGGAAGAGAACGAAAGAAAAATATTGAAGTAAAATACCTTAACGGAGTCAGTATTTCAGTGAGCGATGGCACCAGTTTGTTGGAAGCCAGTCTAAAAGCTAGAATCCCTCATGCCCATGTTTGTGGTGGAAGAGGTCGGTGCTCCACTTGCCGGGTGCAAGTCATTGAGGGGATGGAAAATATTTCACCTCCAGGAGATGAGGAAATTGGGTTATTGAAAATGGTGAACGTTGGACAAAATGTTCGGTTGGCTTGTAAATCGTTGGTGTCAGGGGCTTGTACCATTCATCCATTATTAGCCTCTTCCCTTACCAGTTTCGTTGCACAAAAAGCCCATCCGGAAAAATTAGGTGTCGATAAAGAAATAGCCATTCTTTTCTCTGACCTAAGGGGTTTTACAGCTATGACAGAGCATAAACTACCCTACGATGTCGTGCATGTATTGAACCAGTATTACCAGTACATGGGGCAGGCGATCAGGCCAATGGAGAAGGTGGACAAATTTATTGGAGATGGGATAATGGCACTCTTCGGTTTGGACGATGGGTTACCAGGTTGTGCGCAGGCACTTGCCGCCGCCAAAGCTATGTCAACAATTGGTGCGACTCAATGAAAGCCTGAAAAATGAGCTGGACAAGCCATTAGAATTGGGCATGGGCATCCATTGCGGACAGGTAGTTGTGGGCGAAATGGGTTACCGGAATGTTACCAGCATCACCGCCATCGGCGATGTGGCCAATACCAGTTCCAGATTGGAAGGAGAAAGTAAAAACCTTGGCTGTGAGCTGGTCGTCTCGGATGATGTTGCCCGTCAGGCAGGGGTAGGCCTTTCCTAATTTTCCCAGCCATCAATTGACAGTAAGAGCAAGAAGCCAACCGCTGCTGGTGTATAGTTTGGAAAAAGTGACGAATTGGGGAGGTTAGTACCGTGTAATTTAAATTTGCTTTAATTTTTCCCCTACAAGTGGGCCGGACGATTCACCTCGCCTTGAGGCATGAGACTGCTCGGCCCAACGGGATTTTAAGGGCGGCGTCGTCCCGATGCATCAGGACGACGCCGCCTATGAGGAGCACCCGAAGCAAGTTCGGGGCACGCTGTCCAGGGGTTGCCAAAAGAGCGACTTTTTCTGCTCCGCATTTTTTAACATACTAAAATTACAGAGTAATTAGTTCATCGGATCTTAAAATAGCTTACTTATCCTTTATACAGCGCACACATAGTCCATGAATGCCCTTACCTATTACACCTGAAATAAATCGTTTATCCAAGTTATCTGCCTGTAAATATTCAGCATTGTCGGAATTGGCTTCGGCTGACAACCACATAAAGGCCGACCGACCAAGGATGTTGGAATGTGTAGCATTTGGCTCATGCCAGAAGGCGTTGGGTTTCAAATTAAACCCATAAAAATCATTGCCATTGAGGCCATCCAGCCAGCCAGTTTGCGAAGTCATGAATACCGCATTGCCATCTGGCCCATGAGCCAATGACAAATAATTGCTGAGGTCTTGCCAATCCACGTTGGTAGGGATGTGGAAGCCAGCCGGACAAATATCTCGTACATCCTCAACAACCCTCTTGCCTGCTAAACTGGCGTTATCCAACGGGTCATAAAAATTATTCGCAGCATACCAGGAATACAAAAGGCCATATTCCTGTACATATAGCAAGGAGTCTTGGTCGTTGAGCAAGCCATCACTATTGATGTCCGTGTCGAAGTTCGGTATAAAAGTATGGCCTGAGCCGTACCAATAGGTGCGATTACTGCCGTTCCCTACGTAAATAGAAGTTCCGTCTGCATATTTGGTACTACGTAAATTTTCTGCGAGCCATCCCTGATTGCCAACTTGCGTGCCTTGATAAATATTTCCTTCAACATCTGCCGCTTTCCCATCCCATGTTTTGATGGCCATTTCATCGGAGTAGACCAAGAAATCCTCACCTTTCATAAAGGCTCGGACATAGTAGGTCTTGTCGGGGGACAGCCCAACAATGGTATGGAAGATTTTGAAAATAGTCGGTGTTCCACCAGATTGTACCTTGTCGTCGATGGTGGGTATTCCGGTCTCATTCCAGCAAAAGCCAACTTCATCGATGTCGCTTAGTTCACCGGATTTGATGGTCCCATAGGCGTCCGTTGAATAAAGCAAGGCATTGTTCAGACTATCGAGGGTGATTTGGTAGTTGTTACCAGATTTGACACAGCTCCAGCTATTCATCAGAAAATAGGAGCAGATCGCTAGGACAAAAAAGAAAGGAAGTATTTTCATAATAAAAATTAGTGAACGTTGATTTGAGGGCGCAATTTGTTTGGAATGAGCTGGCTGCGCAATAGGTGTTTTAGCGTACTTTCTGCAACAGGGAAGTCAAAATTGCAGCGCAGGAAAATTTGTTATCCAATCAGTCCCCTTAGCTTACTCCTCAGACATTTCTAAGCCTTAAATCAGGTTTGTTTCTTCAGCCTTTCCACCCTACTTCCCGATATTTGGCAAATAAAAAACACCATCAACAACATGCAACAATCAAGGCGAAAATTTATCAAATTAACTGCAGCCGGCACTGCTCTGGCTTACACTCCTACCCTTGATGGGCACATGTTTAGGTGCAATATTTTGCGGCCTCAGCGGGAAATGATATTAATTTAATGGAAATAAAAAATGGAATGACCAATTATTAAATTGGAAAGTGACCTGACTTATTTTTCTTTTTCTACTGGCACCCTAAAATGTTTGAAATAAATATCATCATTGCATAAATCGTTGTCTAAAATAATTAAGTGTAATTGGCCTTTAATTTTATCCGATTTTTCCAAACCATTAATCACTAAATTATCCATATCCCAAAGTGTAATCCCTTCTACTTCGTGAATATTGGGAAACCCTGGATCATAAGGAACATGAATGTGTTCGACCAGTTTGAATTGCTCTGTTTCAAAGACATAAATCCCTCCCTGTTTGTCCCCATCAGATGATAAATAAAATAGTTTATTCTTCTTTGAAAATACCCCACCTTGCACCCTTTTTATGTTTAAAGGAATTCCTTCTTTATCTTTTAAAAAGATCGTTCTTAGAAATTTTAATTCCAATTGTTTATCTTTTGAAATGGAAAAATCATATTCATACAATTCCCCTCTGCATTTAAAATCAGATGTAAACAATGTTCCTTCCAACGGATGGATAGCACACCAAGGAATATCTTTTTTAATAAGGTTCGGCAAAACAGCATTAGAGCAATATTCAAAATTATTGGCATCCCACAAAGCAATTGCAGGCGGTATTTTCTTGCTTTTATTTTCCAAAGAAATAAACAAATAGCCCTCCCAAAAATCCAAATCCCCAAAATGATCGTAACCCGCTGCTTGCAAATGATCGGGCAGTAGCAGTACCTGTGCACTTGCAGGTTTTTTACTGAAATTTAAATCCGTGCTGGCGTGTATTTTCCAGATTTGTAAGGTTTGGGTAATGTACCAATGTTCAGCATCGTGGGTGACGCCTTGGCATTTGTTGCTCCAAGGTGTTTCTTTTCCATTAGGGTAATTGCCTAAATATTCGATATCGAGCATGGATTATTTTTGGCAAATGTATCGAAAAAATGTTTCACCTAAAATCGCTCGTTCAATCAAAACGTGGCATTTATTTTATTCCATATTATCTATTTAGACTTATCTTACCGATCATTTACAATGCGCTAAAACTAATATAACCCAACATGCGAAAGATTATTTTTCTACTGATTCCTGTTTTACTTTTATTAGATATCGGTTATTCTTTCCTGCAACATTCGTACAATGTGTTGGATGGCGACATGCCAGGTATCATTTTGCCAGCCAGTTGGTATGCGGAAGTTTTGGACGATCCTTTTGCCATTGGGGTATTGTTAGATGGAAAAGAATATGCAGCACCGAACCGTTTTTTCTGCCATTGGGGTATGTCAAAATACTTTAAAACCGTCCCGATTATCCTCCAAAATATAACCGATCCAATGAACAGTGTTTATTTATCTTGTGCAATCGCCAAAACAGGGATTCAAGTATTATTGATCTGGATCATAGCCTTGCTAATTACTGGCACAAAAAACATTTTTAATAAAGAATTATTATTAATTGCCTTAGTGGTGACTCCCTTTTTCCAGACCCATGGCTATATCATCTCCATAGGCATCATTGAAAGCAGCCCCACTTTTTTCTTTTTTTATACGCTGCCATTTACTTTATTGCTTTTGTTTTTTTATCCTTTTTATGATTATTTATTTTTAGGAAAAAAGTTAGAAATCAGTACACCTAAAACCCTTTTATTACTGGCACTTTGCATCATATTGCCCTTAAGTAGCCCGATGATTCCAGCTTTGGTTTTATTGGTTTGCCCACTGATTGCTTTGAAAATCGGCATTGATTATTTCAGGAAAACAAATGCTATTTCATTTAGTAAAAAAATTATAGCAATCATTCAAAATATTCCGGTAAAAATCTATTTCCTATTCGGGTTAATTTGCTTGATGAGTCTGTACTCTTTGTATATCGGCACTTTTAACATAGAAAATTCCAGTTCTGATATTCCACTATTAGAACGCTATGCCAGACTGCCAAAAGGCCTTCACCGGATGTACACCAGCCAACTGGCATTTTATTTTATAGCAATCCCCATTTTAATAAATGGCATTTTGATAAATAAATATGACAAAGAAAAACTTAAAGAATTTAAAACTTATTTAAAATGGGCTGGCATATTCACCCTGCTTTATATTTTATTGATACCCTTGGGCGGATTTAGAAGATACCGCCCATTGATGCTGCGACATGACATAATGATTCCTGTGTCAATTATTTTATTCTACTTATATGCTTGGACTACTTATGTCTTGCTAAAAAATTTACCAAAAAAAACGAAGTATTACTTTATAAGTATGATAGGAATTGTAGCATTGTTTTTCACCTACTCCGACGAACCTCAATTCAACAAGAATAAATGCCAAAAAGAAACAATTAAGGAAATAGTAAATTCAGAGGAGGACATAATCCATTTAAAAAATAAATGTGATATATTAAATTGGGGCGAGATAAAATATCCTGAAAGTTCACAATACAGCTCCCGATTGTTAAAGGTTTGGCGGATCATTGACCGAGAGAAAGTGTTTGTCCAAAAATAAGTTTTACTTTTTCCCAAGAAAAGAACGCATCAAATCCACGATAATTTCTGGTCGTTCTAAAGGTAGCAAATGGCTTGACTTTTCAACCGTCTCAAAGCGGGCGTCGGGCTGCACCTCTTGCCACTTTTCCCATACAGGCGGATATAATAAATTGGATCCAGATGCTTTGATGGCTAATGTAGGTTGGTTTAATTTAGCTAAATAGGGCCAGGCATTGGTTGGGGTACAATAAACTTGTGCCTCCCATTCTTTAGAATAGATCAAGGATGCTGTTCCTCCACTATTTTCTTTTATACTGCCATCAATAAATTCGGAAAATATTTTATTAGGAATTAATTCAAATATTTTTTTGCTCCTTAATGAATCAAAAGCCATCTGCTTCGTCGGCCAACTATCTTTTCTCTTTAAAGCAATTTTAGCAACTGGAATCATCTTTTTCCGCAACCAGATTGGGGTAAATTTATTCAGCGAATAAATATTATTGAGAAACAAAACCGGGTCAATTAGAATAACCTGACTAAACAATTCTGGCCTTTTCGCAGCAGCAATAACGGTGGCTATTCCTCCCATTGAATGCCCTACCCCAATAATATTTTGCAAATTATTTTCCTCTAAAAAACGGATCAAGTCATCGCCCAGAATTTCCCAAGTTTTAAATTTATTTGGGTTGCTCCCATCCCATAAAGGCCGTTGCCGCATGGCCAGTACATAAAAATCAGTCGACAGTCCTTTTAATAATGTTTGGTAGCAACCCGGTGGAAAGCCATTGGCATGGGCAAAATGAAGCAGCGGGCCTGCTCCTCCGAAATCGTGATGCGGTATTTTAATGCTCAATATTATTGGATAAAATTTAAAATCATCTTACTCAATTCCTGCCTATCCACTTTTTCAATTGGATGTTCAACACCATTTAATACCATTAGTTTTCCGTTGGGTAAATTTTCAACGGCCCAAGAAGATTCGTCAACAGCAACCATTTTATCTACATCGCCTACTGCAATTAACACTTCATTTTTGATTGACTTTAAATCATTTTCTTTCAAGGCATTACCATTTCCCAATCCAAGCATCATGTCTGCCGTTTTATTGAGCACCATTTTCCAATCATTAGCCACATGTCGAGCTTTTAGCACCGCTGCAAATTTTGGAACTTTTTCCTCAATTATATTAGGGTTTAGCATTTTTATTTCTTTAGCCGCAGTTTCCAGAGTCCAATTAAATTTGGTAGCCAAGGTTATTATTTTACCTATTTTATCCGGGTATTTATTTGCAAAATATAACGCCACATATCCGCCCATGCTATAGCCAAATAAATGACATTTTTCTATTTTGTTTTCTGATAAAAACTGATAAATATTTTCCGAAAATAAATCATTAGAAAATGGTTCTATGCTTGGTTGGTCACCATGTCCTGAAAAATTAAAAGTATAGACCTGATACTTTTCTTTTAATAAATAAGCCAGTTCTTCCAACTGTTCTTTGCTGCCCAATGCTCCATGTAACAAGATTAATTTTTCCATTTTGCCTGCGATTATTATTTAGCAATAAAAATTTTGTTTGTTTATAGGTGTCAATTTTCATAGTACCGCAAATTGAAAAGTAATATTTTGACTTCAAAAAATACGGTGTCTGCTAGGTACTCGTTTAGGCGGGTTGGGTGTGGGAAAACAGCGGATGCGGGGACGGTATGCGTTGAGCTTTTGTTTTCCCCCGAAGTAAATTCGGGATTAAAACCTTGATTTTTGTTTCCCCTAAGTGAATTCGGGACAGACATTTTTATCAAGAAAAAAAAAGGTAAAGTATTGAAAATAAATATATTATGTTCTTTTTTCTTGATAAAAAAGAACCAAAAAATCAAGAAAGCATAAACTCGCTCCGCTCAAACAGTATGCTTTCGGCCTACCCGCCCAGACGTGTACCGCACGTGAACCCAAACTTTGAATTGTTTTTTGGAAAACGTCAATTATTAATTTTTAATTTACGGGACTAAAAAAGATGCCTCTTTTAGGAAATAGCAAATGTATGTTTTATTAATAAATGAAATAGCCTGTAAGCTTAATTCAAACTTTATTTTTTGACACGGTCAATCTCCCACCTCACTCCTAAATAAAATTCCCTACCCGACAAAGGTGCATAAGCGTATACCGTATCAAAATATGGGCTGAAACCCACTGATTTGCATTGGGGTCGTTAATTCCCACAAGTGGCGAAACGGGCTGCCGATCATTAAATAGATTTTCCACACCACCATAAATTTCCATCTCTGATTTTTTAAATGATTTTGTCAACTGAAATGTATGGCGAGACCAAGTTTCAGATTTAATTGGTCGGGCTGTTAATGATGGGTTTCCATTTTCATCCAAGTCAAAAACTTCAGGCAAATGCATCGGGCCCGTTAAATTAAATGTCCACGCCGCCATCAATCCTTTTTTTCGCCATCGATAATTTAAAGTGCCATTGCTGCTAAAACGGGGTGCAAATTCAATTGCTGTTTTTTCAAAAAGGCCATTTTCATTTCGTTCCGTTTGGTCGACATCCTGCACGGTAATTCCCAAATTAAAAGAAAGTGGAAATTAAAAATTTTGCGCAAAACTAAAACTAAGGCCTCGACTAATTGCATGGCCCTCGAATTGTTGTAAATAATTTTACTAAACGCCTCATAATCTGGGATAATTTTATTGTTGAAATAAGTATAAAAAACATCCAGATCAAACGAGCCTTGTCCACCATTAAATTATGTACCTGATTAAAATTGAGCGAAACATTCCATGAACGCTCAGGAGAAAGTTCTTCTGCAATTTCAACCTCCCGTTGACCAGTGACGAGCATGGTCTTCGTAAACAAGTTCACAATCCGAAACCCCGTACCAACATTCAGGCGCAGCGTAGACCAATCAACTGGTTTTGTATTTAAGGTTCAAACGAGGGGGCGAAAATTGGCCCATGGCCTGTGTAATAATCGAGCCGTGCGCCAAGAAGCACGGATAATGCTTCCATTGGTGACCATTCATTTTGTGCAAAAATACCAGGAATAGTCTGATTGTCTGGTTTATTCTTGCCATTGGACTGCGTAGCAATAATTTTCGTAAAACTGGTGGCGAAAAGTTGTGCCAGCAAGAAAATTGTCCTATCATCTTATCCCACAGCAAATTGGCGTAACTGATCCGCTGTTGTGCCAGATAATAATGGGAGCTACCGTAATAACTATCCTGATCGTGGCAGCTAAAAGAAAAATCCAGTTTTAAATGCGGAGAAAAAGGCAGGGGGTATGTCCCGAAAAATTCAAAACGATTGGTAAAAATGCTCTCTCCGTAAATGGAGTTGCTTCCTCTAATTTGCTTGTAGGCCCGATCTTTCAAATAATCGAAAACGCCGTTGTGCCGATCTTCAAAGAGGTACTTAGCTGCCAGAAAAAACGGACGGCCATCCCTTTCGGCTCTCGACCATTTTGTAAAAACAGACACCCGATCCGTTCCGACCACATCGCCAAAACCATCCACCACTTCATCGTGAAAATCATTGACATAAACGTAGTCCACACCAACAAAACCTGTCCAATTGCCAACAGGCTGTGAAAGCCCCAGATTGCCGTAAATTTCCTGATGGGTGGTAGACCGAACATCGGCCGAAAAAAGCGGTTGCCGCTGCGGGTCTTTGGTGATGATGTTAATGACTCCAGCCACCGCTTCCGAGCCATACAGTGTCGAGCTGGGCTGGCCCCCAACAATTTCTATTCTGTCAATGACTGAGGCCGGAATTCCGTTGAGTCCATAGACCGAAGCCAGGTTGCCAAACGCATCGGCCGTTCATCCATCAAAACCGAGGTATAAGGCGCTTCAACCCATTGATCCTGGGCTGGTAGTGCCGCAAACCCCGCATTCGACGACCTCTTCTACCCCGTTGACCATGGCGATGCTTTCTACCAAATTGGCCAGGAACGATTTGTCCATCAAGTATTTTCCCGGTGATCACTTCTACCTTTATCGGTGAGTCTTTTAGAAACGTCCTTTTCATGGTTAGTGACACCACCCCGACCAATACATCCTCCTCAATTTCCACCCTGCCCGATGTGTTCGCCTTCGGCAAGCGATAGCTCCTACTCCACTGTCTGTAGCCGACCACAGAAATGATCACTACATGTTCGCCGGAGAAATGCCTTGCAAAGGAATTTCCGTCTTCATCCGAATAGATGCCAAGTGTCGTTTTCTCAATAGAAATGCTCACCAAAGAGCCGCCGAGACCTTCTCGATCGACAATGAGCCCTTTCACAGAGGTTTGCCGGAAAGTTGAGTAGAAATGAAAAAAGGTAACAGGAGGTAAAATGATATTCATTATATTTATAGTATTTTCAACAAAGGTATATTATATTTTTAAGCCTGCTTAAATATATTTTATAAATTATAAAAAATGCCTTGATTGAGGTGCAGAAAAAAAACGACTTGATGAAAAGGAAAGTCTCGGAGAATAAGCGGGTTGAGGGCTATTCTTGCTGTTGGAGCAGCCTAAAATTCAAACAACCCATCGGTTTTCCCAGCATTCAGAATCATTGTTTTTTTAGTCTGGCCGGGGAGGGTAACATAGATCATATTGGTCTGACTCTTGAACTTTTCCAACAACAACTGATTGGAAACCAATAGTTTGGAAATAGTTTCGGCTTTGATTTTTGAAGTGTTGAAGACAACCTTGATTTGGTCTTCCCTTTCTTTTATTTCCGAAAAAGCAAGGGAAATCGATTGTCCGTCTAACTGGATTTTTACTTTTTCCAAAATATACCCTACCACCCTTTCTTCTTCCATTTTATTGGATAATGGATCGCCATACAACGCCTCTTTTAGGTCGTCCTGAAAAATGTAAAACCGGACTTCGAAGGACTCTTTTTCAGCCAGGTAATTGATTTCACAAACGCTCATTTTGAAATCGTGGGCTGCGGGAGCAGCAAATAAAAGGATGGATATAAATAGATAAATGGGCAATTTTATTGGAGTTTTATTGTCTGCAAAGTAAGTTCTTTTTCGCCACAATGGCGCTATTCAAATTTCCCGCAAAATGCTTTATTCCAAAAACAAAAGCCCTTTCCCCACCATTTAGGATCATTCAAAAAATAACTTCACCATTTGGACGGATTCTTTTGCCCTTATTTTTTTCTTTAAAATCAGTCATAGTATTAACAATACTCCTTCTTTTAAAGAAAATCTAAGACCAAAACAACCTCGTCGAAATGTCGAACTTATTCTTTGAATGATCCTTAGGTGAGCCGATACTTCAATAAAATTAAATTTCTATTTGAAATTAATTTCCTGCCAAACCCTTTATCTCGCCCTTTCATTTTTCACTTAAAAAAACTACAACAACATGGCCGTGGCAAAAGAGAAAACTAAAGCAACCTCCCACAAAAAGGTAATGAAGTCGAAAAAGAAAAAGGAGAAAAAAATCAGTTATCACCGCCAACCTAACGACATGCCCCTCGCCACTTGGCAGGCCGGACTCCGCAAGCAATACGGCAAGGAAAGCGCCTTCACCATGACCAACCTGGGCAGCCATCCCGCCTATTCTGATTGGCAAGTAAAAAACCCCAAAACCGGAAACACCTACAAGGTAGCCATACGCTCCCGTGACGATAGTGCCAATTTCTGCACCTGCATGGATTACAAAACCAACCGACTTGGCGTGTGCAAGCATATTGGCTACGTACTTTACAAATTGGAAAACAAACGGGGCATGAAGAGCATCCTCAAAGCAGGCTATACTCAACCCCATTCGTCCATCTACCTCGACTACCGCGAGGGGCGTAAAGTAAAACTTAGCATTGGTTCGGAAAACAAGGATGCTTTTGAAAAATTGGCCGACAAATATTTCAACGAAAACCGGGAAATGACGTTGGCTGGATTTTCCAAATTTGAAAAAATCTTGGAAGAGGCAAAAAGCATCAATCATGATTTTATCTGTTATGATGATGCCTTTGAATTTGTACTCGGCCACCGGGACATGCTCGCCCGCAACACTAAAATCGACCGCCTGTTCCCGAATGGCGTGGAAAGCCCCCGATTTGATAAACTATTGACAGTCAAGCTATACGAATACCAAAAGCAAGGAGTCTTATTCGCTGCACGGGCAGGCCGATCGCTCATTGCCGATGAAATGGGCTTGGGGAAAACCATTCAAGCGATCGCTGCTGCGGAGTTATACCAGCGGGAGTTTGGCGCATCCAGAACCCTCGTTGTGTGCCCCACTTCCTTAAAATACCAATGGAAAACGGAGATCGAACGTTTCACCAAAAGCAAAGCACATGTGATAGAAGGAGGTATCATTTCCCGCAGGAAACAATACAGTGAAGTCAGCGAGCCCTATCTCATTGTCGGTTACCACACGGTAAAAAACGACATCAAGGAACTTAACGACTTGGATCTCGACATCCTCATTCTTGACGAAGCACAGCGCATCAAAAACTGGGCAACGCAGATCAGTGCCTCCATCAAACAATTGAAAACCAATTACGCCTTCGTTCTGACAGGTACCCCCATCGAAAACAAGCTGGAAGAGCTCTATTCAATCATGCAGGTGATCGACCAGTTCCGGCTGCCGCCGCTTTATTTGTTTTTAGAAAAATACCAAATCAAAGATGGCGACACGGGCCGGGTGGTAGGCTTCAGAGATCTAAAAAACATCAGTGAGATACTTACCGACGTCCTCCTTCGCCGCACCAAAAAGCAAGTGCTCAAGCAACTCCCAGCCCGCATGGATAAAACCCTGCTCGTGCCCATGACAGAAGACCAAAAAATCATCCACGACGAGTTCAAGGAGTTGGTAGCCAAACTGGTGGCCAAATGGCAGCGCCAGCGTTTTCTCAATGAAAAAGACCGCAAACGCCTGATGCTTGCCATGAGCCAGATGCGGATGGTTTGCGACTCGACCTACATCCTTGACCAAACGACCCGTCACGACACCAAGGTTAACGAGCTGATGGCTATTCTGGAAGAATTTTTTACCAACGATGACGCAGGCAAAGTAGTTATTTTCAGCCAATGGAAACGCATGCTCGACCTCGTGCAGGAGGAACTTGAAAGCCGGGAAATCGGCTACCAATACTTGCATGGCAGTGTACCCAGCAGTCAACGGGGCGACCTTTTGAAAAACTTTAAAGAGGACGGAGAATGCCATGTATTTCTATCCACCGATGCAGGAGGCGTCGGCCTCAATTTGCAGGCTGCCTCCCTCGTTATCAACCTTGATATTCCCTGGAACCCGGCCGTGCTGGAACAGCGCATCGCCCGTGTCTGGCGGATGGGGCAGGAGAACGTGGTGCAGGTCATCAACCTCGTGAGTGCGGGCACAATTGAACACCGCATGTTAGGCGTCTTGAAATTCAAAGCATCTATGGCCAAAGGCGTCCTCGACGATGGGCAAGACGTTATTTTTATGGAAAAATCCAAGTTCAACGAGTTTATGGGGCAAATGCAAGACCTCACTGGCGGACAGTGGGTTTCGGATACCGAACAGCAGTCAACGATGGAGGAAGAGGCCGCTGAAATCGCCCATCAACCCATTTCAGAGGAACAACCTAACACGTCCAAAGAAACCCCAATCACCGCCATCCCTGGCGACGATGATGTGCCAACTCCAACACCTTCCCCCGAAAAGGAACACAGCAGCCGACAACCTTACAGCGGTGGTGGCACTCCTTCCACGCCAGAAGAATTGGTACAGTCCGGCATCTCGTTTTTGAACGGACTCGCCCAGACTTTAAGCAGCCCCGAAAAGACGCAAAAACTGGTGAGCAGCCTGACGGCCAAAGATGAAAAAACAGGACAAACCTATTTGCGGATTCCCGTTGAAAATGAAGCAGTGGTGTCTAACGCATTGCAGGTGCTGGGAGGGCTGTTTAAAGCCTATGGGGGTGGATAAATGATAGTATTTTTTCTGCCGGGTAAATTAGCCGTAAAAAAAAAGGGTTCGCCAAGTGAGGCCCAAACTCTCTCTTTGCATCGCCCCCGACCCTTAAAGGGGAGCATATTTTCGATTTTATAATAAACTGACAATCAATGACAAATAAGTACTCCCCTTTAGGGATCGGGAGGCGATGAAGATAGCTTGGAAAAACTCCACAGCCTCACATCTGATACACTGCCTAAAATTGAACAAAGCCTCTCTATCCGACATTCCATCCAATAAAAACTAACAAAATCTTAAACAATGAAAAAACTAATCTGCACTTCTGCCCTATTCGCTTGTTTGACCTTTTCCATTACCAATTTAAATGCTCAAGATTACCAAACCGCTATCGGCGCAAGGTTGGGTTACCCGCTATCAGCATCTATCAAGCATTTCGTGACAACCAACAATGCCATTGAAGGGTATGTGGGTGCTCGTTGGTACAATCGGTACCGTTGGACCAATGTAAGTATGGCCTATTTGATCCACAACTCATTCGAGGGTGTGGATGACCTAAAATGGTATTTTGGCGGCGGCGGCTCTGTTTATTTTTGGCATTATGACAGGGGGTTCGCTGATGGAAACACCAACACTTCATTCGGAATACAAGGATACCTTGGATTGGAATACACATTTGCTGATGTACCTATCAGCCTCAGCGCCGACTGGGTCCCTACTATTTTTGTCAATGGCTATGGATCAGGTTTTAGAGGTGGCTTTGGTTCGGTTGCTGTGAGGTATGTCTTGAACCGATAAAACATCTGATGAAAAAAAATTACCGCGTGGTAAAACCCCAAATTTAACCATTCACTGAAGCCTCTCTACCATTCGTTGAATAGTCTTCTATTGGTCCTTCAACCAGCATTATTTTTGGGAAAACAACCAACATGAAAAACTCAATTTTACACCTCTTGCAGCTTTGTTTTCTTTTTGCAAATGCCATATCAGCGCAGTTGCCCTTTACCCTTGAATTGGAAGAGGCCACGTTTTCCAATTGGCGGGCCTCCACTCTTTTGCTTTTTGGTGAATGGGACGGGAAATGGGTTTTCATCGCAGGCCGTTCAGATGGCTTGCATGGCTTTTTCCCTTTTACGGGGTTTCCCGAATCAATGCCAATGACAAAATTTGGGTCATGGACGGACAGACCGGAGAGCTATGGGACTGGGAAATTTCTGGGTTTGCTTCGAATCTCTGAAAGGCCCGTTGTTGGCTTCCAACCCTCAGTACGCACAGCAAGAAAAGTACCTTTATATCGCAGGTGGTTATGGGAAAAAAACTACCGACGATGATTTCCTAACATGGAATACCCTGACTGCGGTTGATCTCGAAATGCTTGTGCCCGCCGTCATTAATGGTACGAACCCAGAAGCGGCTTTTCGGCAAATCAGCGATGACCGCATGCAGGTCTGTGGAGGTGAAATGGCATTGTTGGAGGGCGAATTTTATTTAGTCGGCGGTCATGATTTTGCGGGGTTGTACAACTCTAACGGCGGGCCTTCATTTACCCAAACCTATACTAGTGAAATCCGCCGTTTTCAGATCGCTGACGATGGGATAAATTTTTCCATCGAAAACTACCAAGCGTTTTCCGATGCTGAATTCCATCGGCGGGATGGCAGTATTGCGCCTTTAATGACACCCAACGGAACGCCCGCACTTGGCTTCTACGGCGGCGTTTTCCAACCGGACAAGGACTTACCCTACCGAAAACCGATTTATATTTCCACAGAAACTATTGAGGTTGACCAAAACTATGAACAACTCATGAGCCAGTACACGTGCCCGATTGTGCCTATTTTTGATAGCGCAACAGGAACGATGTATTCGGCTTTTTTTGGAGGCATCAGTCTGCATCATTTTAAAGAAGATGAAGGCTTGGTGGCTGATAGCCTGATGCCATTTATTGACGATGTGAGTATACTGATCCGACATGCTGATGGTACTTCCGTAGAGTTCCTACCTGGACTTGGATTTGGGGAGTTGTTGGGGACAAATGCCAAGTTTATCCTTTCCCCTGATGTTCCACATTTTGACAACAAAGTATTGGATTTCAGCGAATTGCAAAGCAGGACAATGATCGGATATATTTATGGAGGCATCAAAGCGCTCATACCTAACATCACGCCATCGGAGGCCAGTAATCGCCTGTTCAAAGTATATGTAACTCCAAACATTTCTGCGACAAAGGAACAACTTCAAGAAGTCCATGCCTACATTTTCCCCAACCCATTCAGCAACCAATTTTCCATTCGGCTGCCAAACGATTTTTCACCAAATCGAATTGAAATTCTGGACATGGCTGGCAGACCAATCTGGCAGAAAAACACTAAAGTTCTCCATGACCTATTAAGTAAAGCAGAACACTTTTTAGGAGATAAAATGCCCGGAGTTTATTTTCTGAAAATGGCAGACCCGCTTGGAAAAACAGCTCTGATAAAAGTGGTAAAAATGAGGGGGTAGATCAATACTTGTCCCGCTTCAAAACCGACCGCATCCAAAATAGCCCCAAAAAACCAGCAAGGCTAAATCCTACAAATGCCAACAATGGGATGCCTTTTATTTTTGGTGGAATGTCAGCAATGATGATAAGGGATGATCCCAAAATAATAGCCGCCAAGACGATGGTCAGGGAGATGCGCTTGCTGACTTCTTCCAGCTCCCCGATCAGGTTTTCCAAACCTTTGTGTTCGAATTCGATATGGAGTTTCCCCTTCCTGATTTTATGAACCAAAATGTCCAATTCTTCAGGCAGGTTGGTTGCAAAATTGGAAAAATCGCCCATTGCTTTGATGAGGTTTTTCGACAGTTCTTTGGGCGAATATTTTTTCTCCAATAACCTTTTGACGAAAGGCGCAATGTTTTCAATGATGTCGTATTTCGGGTCGAGCATGAGGCCAACACCTTCGATAATGACCAGTGCTTTTAACAACAGAAGAAGGTTGGGTGGCACCTTTATTTTATAATCAAAAAACAAGGAATTGAGGGCCGCCAATACTTCGGTCCCGTCAATTTGGTCGATGCTGGTGTCGGTATAATTGGAGAAAAATTCGATGATGTCGTATTCCAGTTCTTTCTCGTTAATCGTCGTTTCGTTCCAACTAAACCGCATGAGCGATCGTTTCAGGCCCTCCACATCCCTTTCATGCACCGCTAATAACATGCTGGCCAGCAGTCGCTTATCAGAATCAATGACCTGTCCCATCATGCCGTAATCAATGAAGCATACCCTTTTGTCGGGCATCACGAAAATATTTCCAGGGTGTGGATCAGCATGGAAAAAGCCGTGATCGAAGACTTGCTCAAAATAGAGGCTGATACCTTTGAGCGCCAGTTCCTTCCCCGACATACCTATTTTAGCCAGCGCTTCCAGATCGGTAATTTTCACCCCATCGATGTACTCCATACACAGCACCTTGTCGGTGGAAAACTCAGGATAAGCTGTAGGCACATAGATGTCCGGGTTGTTCTCAAACTGTTTTTGGAAACGGATCATATTGGACGCCTCAATGGAAAAATTCAATTCTTTCCGAATGCTCCGTTCAAACATTTTTACCAACTGGACTGGCTGGTAGGAGGCCAAAGAAGGAAAATTCTTTTCCAGTATTTGCCCCAGTTTTTGCAAAATGGCAATATCCTGCTCGATGGTTTCTTCGATCCCGGGCCGCTGGATTTTCAACACAACGTCCCATCCACCAATCAGGGTTGCCCGGTGGACTTGCGCCATTGACGCAGACGCAATGGGCTCAAAATCAATATGTTCAAACAGGAATTTTAAAGGTTTTGGCATTTCCCTTTCCAAAACCTTGAGTATTTCTTCCTTCGGCACTTTAGGAACATTGTCCTGAAAATTTTCCAATTCGGTAATCAGCTCATCTGGCAGGATGTCAGGACGGTTACTGGCAATTTGGGCAAATTTGATAAAGGTGGTTCCCAGTTCTTCGCAAACCATCCGGATGCGTTCGTAGGTAGTAAAAGAAAGCGCCGGGCGCCCATTCCGAACTGGCAACCACTTTTTAATCTTTGGCACCAAACGCCCCCACGACGGGCTCGCAGCAATATCCTCAAACCCATACTTCACGAGGACACTCAAAACTTTCTTGTATCTACCGATAACAGAGGGTTTTTTATGCTCTTTATGTTTGGTGGCCGTGGTCATGGAAAAGAAATTAAGGAGTTGGTAATTGGGGTATTAGGTATTGAGGTATTAGGTATTATAGTGGGGGGTAATACCATAATACCTCAATACCTAATACCGCAATACCGCATTCCTAGGCAAACAAATCGGAGAAAGCCTTTTTCATTTTCTCAAAAGAGTCAGAAATGTCTTCAACGAAATGTTCCAATTTGGCGCCGGCCTCTACTTTTTCCTGAAGTTTGTCCCGGATTTCATTGATGGCGTCCAAGAGTTCCGTTTTCCTTTCCTTCAATTCTTCCTCATGCTTAAATTCCGTAAAAGCCAATTGAATCC
Source organism: Saprospiraceae bacterium (assembly GCA_041392505.1). GTDB lineage: Bacteria > Bacteroidota > Bacteroidia > Chitinophagales > Saprospiraceae > UBA6168. The sequence goes on from JAWKLX010000020.1 coordinate 148,851, forward strand.
GGTAGGCGTCCAATTTGTCTTTGAATGCATCGAGCCTTCCCATCAGTTCTTCACTGACCTCGCCGTACTTTTCTTTGAGAGCCAGCTCAAGGTCGTAAACGGCATGCAGCGTTTCATTTTTGTACTGGTCAAATTTGCGTTTGTTATCTGGCATGGGGAGGTTGACCTTGGCTGCCAAAACGGCAAATTTGTCGTTCAGTTCCCGCACCTGTTCAATGGACTCATCTTCCACTTCGTGGATTTGAGATTTGTATTTGCGGAGGAATTTTTGAAAATTTTTCTTTTCTTCTTCAATGGCATCTTTAGCTTCCGCTTTGCCGAGTGCCGTTTGCAATTCTAATTCCTCCAGAAAGGCTTTGATCCGGGTAGCCCGGTCTTTGCCAACTGTCAATATTTCTTCTGTGAAGTTCATGATTGATTGATTTACTAAGTTAAAAAACTGGGTTGAAAAGGTTTTTGGTTGAGGGCAAAGTGGAAAACATTTGCAGCAACTTTTCAAGCACTTTAGTTTGATTCTTGCTGCTTGTTTTCACTTGTCGAAAATTAGAATGTTTGATTAATTGAATTAATGATTCCTATCAGGATGAAGGGTAATTTTGGTCACTTGACATTTGCGTAGAATTAGAGCTTCACTGCTGCTCTTCGTTAAAATATTTAAAAAAAAGGAGGCCGAGCGACTCATGCCGCTCGGCCTCCTAAATCCCAATTTGTTTCAAAAAAAAATTAGGCAGCCTGTATTTTCACCGACGTCATCGTCAACGACCCACCCAAAGCTTTGTCATTAAAAAAGCTCACTTCGTCCTTTCCATCTTTCAAGGCAAGCGTATACAGTAAAGGCAGGTAGTGCTCAGGCGTTGGGATGGACAATTGAAAGGGCCTGCCTTCCGCTTGGTAATTGACCAGCCGACCATACTCTTCATTGGCGATGAATTCCTTGAATTTTGCACTGGCCTCCAAGGCCCAATCGTAGCCATAATTATCTGCATTCATTTTATCCCAAGCCACCATCCGCAGGTTGTGTACCATGTTGCCGCTCCCGATAATGAGCACCCCTTTTGGGCGCAAGGCAGCGATCTCTTTGGCCAATTCAAAATGTTGCTGCGGGGTGCGTCCATAGTCAAGGCTCATTTGGATGACCGGAATATCCGCATTGGGGTACATCTGCCTGATAACACTCCATGCACCGTGGTCGAGGCCCCATTTATCATCCAATCCAACTTGCGTGGACTTCACCATTTCTTGCGTTTCTTTTGCCAATTCAGGGTTGCCGGGTGCAGGGTATTGCACCTCGTACAATGCTTGCGGAAAACCACCAAAGTCATGGATCGTCCGGGGATTTTGCATCGCCGTCACCCAGGTGCCTTTGGTTTCCCAATGGGCCGAAATGCAGAGAATGGCGTTGGGCTTAGGAATCTCTTTCCCCACTTGGCGGAAGCCCTGCACAAATTCATTTTCCTCAATGGCGTTCATTGGGCTGCCATGTCCGAGGAACAGGACCGGCATTTTGTTGGTATTGGAAAACCCACGGGTGGCGCTATCCAAACAGCTCAATTTCATTGCCGTGGTAGCGATAGGTATAGTTGCCATGATTTTTAAAAATTTGCTGCGTTTCATGCTGATGATTTTACTTTTTCAGAAAGTTGCTTACTGTAAAAATGAAGGAGAGCAAAACACCTGCCGGATGAATACTCGCTTGGTCATGCCCGCAGGAGTAGCAAGAACGTCAATTGTCAGGCAAGGATGTCATTTGACATTTTCTGGATCTGCCCCTTTTCTTATTGCATAAGTCAACTCCACCATTCCATCCTTGTAAGCTTTCACATCTTTCAAGTGTAAATTTTGCTCCATCCCGATCTTATCAAAAAACAAAATCCCATCCCCTAAGAGGACAGGCATGATGGATATCACAATTTCATCGGCCAAGCCCAATCGGATAAATTCCTTGGTGAGGTTTGCTCCCCCAACCATCCAAATATTTTTGTACTGAGGTTTAAGTTGATGAAGAACCAATTGGTTTAAATCGCCAGCATAAAATTGGACAGTTTCACGCTCCTTCAACAGGTTTCTATTGGTTAAAACGATAACAGGTGTATCACCATAGAGCCACCCCAATTCCAAGGCATGTTCATACGTTTTCGAACCCATTACATAGCAATCAATGCTGTTCAAAAAAGCTACAATCTCCTCCTCCGTTAGGTCAGCCCCTTTTTCATAATTATCCTTCGATTGCATCCACGATACATCTCCGTCTGGTTTGCCGATAAAACCATCAAGACTGGAAACCATGTGGATCGTTATTTTAGAAGTTAGTTTTGCCATGCAATGATTTTGATTTTATTTTCAAAATTTTATGAATTAAAATCCTTATTTAAAAGAATTTTCTGAGTACAGGACAAATCTTATTTTCAATTATTTGTTTCTGCGGGTTCACCCCCCTGCCCCCCCTAAAGGGGGGACATCGTCGCTGCGAAAGTCCCCCCTGGCGGGGGGCAGGGGGGTGACCCCGTTTAG
>JAWKLX010000021.1:0-143059 GCA_041392505.1 Saprospiraceae bacterium
ATTTTATCAATGAAACTGATAACCTTATCAATTATGGCCGCCGTGCTATTGTAGACGATGATTTTAGCTATGTCGTAGATTTAGGTTATGAAAATGCAAAAGGAGCAACGATTAAATTCCGGGGAGGGACGATAACGACAGGGTTCAGTTTGGGCGATAAGATAAATGGGCGCTACAATTATACTTGGACAAAATCGACGCTCAATAACCAAGGGTTTGTAGAAAATTATTTCCTGCCTCAGTATTCTGGTAAAATCCACCAATTGAGGTTAATAGTTAAACCTTTTAAAACCACCACGTTGATCTTTGATTGGCGGAGGGTAAAGAGGAGTGAGATTGAAAATCCAGACATCGACAATTCACAACTAAAATTTTCTACGGTTGATTTTGTTGGCCGCTATGCCTTTACCGACCATTTTGATGTCTATATCAAAATCACCAATTTGGGGAACAACCGAATTTCAGGCATACATGCAACCCGAACCCCTGATGACCTCTCTGCAAATTCACAATATGCAGCTTTCACCCGATTGGGCATGAATTATTACATCGAATAAAATGATGAAACTCTTTTTCCAAATAGCGATTTTTCTTTCCCCTTTTGTTTTGCTTTCGCAAACGGGTGATGCTGTTGGTGACAATATCCTACAGGCCAACGAAAAACGCAAAACAGAATTGGCCAACGAGCTGCAAAACGGCTTAGCAAAATTGCGGGTCGGACAGAAAAACGGGGATAACGAAACCATGTTGAGTGCCTGCCTTGAAATTGCCGCCCTTTTCGCCAAAGAACAATACCACGAAAAAGCACTCGTCTATCTGGAGCAAGCAGTCAGCATCGCCAACGAATTGGGCCAAGATGAGCAGCGATTGGTCATTTTATCAAAAATAGCCAAGTCACTTTTTGAAAACGGCAAATGGGAGGAAGCCTATAACGCCAGTGAGGAAACTTTTGAGCAGCACCAGATTTTTGGTCAATTCGGCCCCGCTGTAGAAGACCTGGAACGAATGGCCGAATCTGCCATCAACCTCAACAATTTTGTAAAAGCAAGGGAACATTATGTCAAAATAATGGAGATGGGGAAAATCACTGGGGACAGCTTGGTAGAAATGACTGCGATGAACAACATGGGTTTCACTGCCTGCCAAATTGGTAATTACAAAGAGGCCATTCATTATTTTGACCTATCTGAACAGATTGCCAAACGGAATTCAACCAATATTCCCGGTCATATTTATACCAATCTTGGAATCGCCTGGCATAATGTGAACGACAAATCACGAGCCTTGCGCAACCTAAAACTGGCAGAGAAAAAAGACGCCGAGCAAAAAAGTTATATCCAACATTTAATATCATCCATTTATCTCACGGACAATGACATTTATAATGCCTTGAGTTACAACGAAGCAGCCATAAGGGAGGCTGATAAAACCAAGGATATGAACATCATGTCCGATGCCTATCTCACCGCTTCTAATATTTACCAACAACTCTACGAATACGACAAGGCATTGGATTTTTATAAAAAGCATCTCGCTCTGAAAGACAGCCTTGAAAGGGTCGAACTGACCGAACTGAAAGAGATGGAAAACATCCATGCTTTTCTCGACGATACTGAAACCAACTTCCGACAAAACCAGATTGAATCCGAGCTAAAGCAATCAACACTCGAACAGGCCGAACTCCAAAGCCAAAAATATAAATTGGAGGCTGAACAAGAAAAACAGGCCCGTGAACGAGAGCGCCAACAACAACAAATTGCGCTGTTGGAAAAAGATAAGGTGGCCAAAGAATACTCGATTAGGGCAGCCCAACTCGAAGCGGAAAGGGTTCGGCAAGACCTCATTCTGGCGACCCAAAACAACCTCGCCCTAAAACGAGAACAAGAAATCGAGGCACTACGGCAAAAACAGCAACTCGACAGCCTCGATGCGGTACGACGACAGGAAGAACAACAACAACGCATTGCGCTGATGAAAAGCCAGCAGGAAATTGCATTGAAAGAACAGGAGCAGGCCGAGTTCAAAAAGCGCATCAACTCTTGGGCAGCTTTGGGCATTGTGATTCTGGCCCTCATCACAGGCAGCTGGTTGTACGGGAAAAAACTAAACCGGGAACTGGCGGAACAAAACGTAAAAATCGAAACCCAAAACAAAGAAATCATTTCAGAAAGAAACCGGGCAGAAGGTCTGTTGCTGAATATCCTACCAGCAGCCATCGCTTATGAACTAAAGGAAAAAGGGGCCGCTACGCCCAAACACTATGATGCCGTGTCCGTCTTATTCACTGATTTTGAAGGGTTTACGGCCATAGCAGCCACCATGCCACCAGAGGAAGTCGTCAAAGAACTGAATGAGTGCTTCATGAAATTTGATGAAATAGCCGAAAAATACCACCTCGAAAAAATCAAAACAATCGGTGATAGTTATATGTGCGCTGGCGGGCTCCCCGTCAAAAACAATACACACCCTTTCGATGCGGTGAGCGCCGGAAAAGAAATCCTTGCCTACATCGACCAACGCAACGAACGCCTGCAAGCACAAGGCAAAAAACCCTGGCCAATCCGCATTGGCATCCACACAGGCGAATTAGTTGCAGGGGTCGTCGGCAAGCGCAAATTCGCCTACGATATTTGGGGCGACACGGTGAATGTGGCCAGCCGCATGGAAACCAATTCTGAATCGGGACATATCAATATTTCGGAAGCCACTTATAAATTGGTCAGCGAAAAATTCCATTGCCATTATCGTGGAGAATTGGAGGTGAAAAACAAGGGAAAAATGAGCATGTACACTGTCGATGACTGACCCTAAAAATATCGCTATCCTCCTGCTGGCCGCTGGCTCATCTTCCCGGCTCGGCCATCCCAAACAATTAGTGGAAGTAAGCGGACAGCCATTATTGCAAAAAATGGTGGAGATCTCACTGGCTACTGGATGCCATCCGGTAGTTATAGTTTTAGGTGCTTATTTTGAAAAAATAAAACCAGTCATTGAAAACCTACCCGTCCATATTTTGGAAAATAAAAATTGGGAAAGCGGCATGGGCAGTACTGTTTCCTGTGGAATGGATTTTTTAATAAATAATTATCCAGAATTAAAGGCCGTCATTTTATTGGTATGCGATCAATATTATTTAGCAGAAAAAAATATCACAGAATTAATTCGTGTTTTTGAAAAAACAAATAAAAATATTATTGCTTCAAAATATGGGGAAACAGTCGGCGTGCCCGCTTTATTTTCTAAACATTTATTTACTGATTTATTAAAATTAAATGGCCAGTCAGGTGCAAAAAAAATTGTTCAAAAATATGCGGATGAAGCAGCAATAGTTGAGTTCTCGGAAGGTATGTTTGATTTGGATACAGAGGAAGATTTAAAAAAATTAAATTAAGGGGTGTATTTATTTTTCAATTGATTTATTAATTACTTGGGTCATTTAAAATAAAAAACATAAAATCTGACTCCGTGAAACTCCGTGCCTCCTCCGTGCCTCTCTGTGTAATAACACAAGCTATTACACAGAGTGACACAGAGAAGGCACATAGTTTCACGGAGTATTACTTTTCTTTTAGTAGCGAAATTATTACTCTTTTGGAATCGGCAAATTGTGCATTCTTAAAAAAGAGAGTTTATCCCAATAGCCTCTTTGAAATTTTATCTTCCCATCTATTATCTGAAAAAATCCGCAACCCCGCAAACCCAATGGATCTTTCCATTCTAATATAGCCCAATCTCCATCCTCAAAAATATTCTCTGGAATACAGACCATTTCTGCCGCACTAAATTCGGCAGTAAAAATTGCTTTGATCGCATCCCTGCCCACAATCGGTTCATTGGCAACCTGGTGATTAATAGCATCAGAATGATACAATTCAGCGATTTTTTCAGGATTTGCTTCATTGAAACATTCAATCCACTTTTTGAGTACTTCCTTAGGTTTCATTTTTTTATTTCGTTCTTTGACAAATAGCGTGGAACGGATCAAACGTATTAAAATTTTAGAGGCTACTGCTTTTATGATTTATTACTATTGTTTATTTTCTAAAATTTACAATCCATACTGCTCTTTTATCATATTGACAAAATCATCTTCCCCCATTTTTTTTCGATTATCCAATAAGAAATTGGCGTCGTCTCCCGCTCTATAGCGAAGGGTTGCGCTTTCATCTGTCGCAGCTTGATAAATTACTTTTTGTAGCAACTAAATTGGCAGGGGATGGTTTTAAGCTACCTCCTTGCCATACTTTCATTAAAGCACCAATAATTGGTTGGTAATCAGCGAATTTCACCTGCCTGAAAATCAAACGACCGACCACCAAAATCAGTCGCAATCATTCCTGGTTGCACAATTTTCACTTTGACGCAATCTGTTTCATTTTCATGGCAGGTACTTCGAAATGCCCTCCACTGCAAATTTTGTCCCGTGGTATAGCGTCCCCAAAGGAAAGGTCATTTTCCCCCCGATGGAAGAAATATTCACAATAACGCCACTTTTGTTTTTCCGAAAATGAGGAAGGAGCGCTCTTGTCACATCCAATAATCCAATGACATTGGTGTTGAATTGTCGGAGAATGTTTTCTCTCGGAAATGCTTCCAACGGCCCATAAGCGCCATAACCCGCATTATTGACCACACATCAATTTTTCCAAACTTATTAATACCTGCTGCAACTACATTTTGGATGAGTCCAAATCAACATCCAACCGAGCGACCAATGTATTTTCAAGTTGGGTCAATTCACTTTCCATTTCAGGTTTTCGCATCGTTGCGATGACGTTCCACCCTTTTTGTTGAAATAGTTTTGCGGTTTCTTTACCGATCCCTGAACTGGCGCCCGTGATTAATATCGTTTTCATTTTTTAATTTTGACTAGGTTCAATAAATGATCTACTCCATTGGCGGCATAAATCATGTTGCGTAGTTTGATGGAAGCACTTGGTTGTAATTTTCAATCGGTTCTTTAAGCCCATAAAATCAACAACAGTTCTAAAGGTTTTCTCCAAACAGCAATTCCAATAATTCAACCACCGCATCAGCTATTGCCTGTGGAGATTGCATCAGATTGGTCTTCAAATATTCCACATACCCGGTGCAAGGATGCATCCGGCGCATGAATCATCTCTCCATATCCGGCTTACTCTTTCATGGTCACTTGGCCTCAGCATGCCACCCATAAAAGCAGTCGGCATACCACCGGTTCGATAATGCAAGACTCAATTCCAAACCTCGAAAGCTCTGCCCGATACCCTTCTGCTAAGGATTCCAAAGCGTATTTGGACGCAGAATACACGCCCAAAAATGGAGTAGTCACCCTACCAAATACAACTTGAGGTATGCAATATGGTTATTTTCCTCGTTTTCTGAAATGCGGAAGTACCGCCCTCATCAGTCGTTGCACGCCAAATACATTGACATCAAAAACACGCTGTACATCCTCTGCTGTAAACATTTCCTGAATGCCATTGCTTTTCGCTCCGGCATTATTAAAAACAATGTCCAAGCCACCTAATTTTTCTATGGTTTCAGCAACGCCATTGTTGACACTGGTTTCGTCGGTCACATCCATTTCTACGATGCCAACACCCACGCAGATTGAAGTTCCTCCGCAAGGCATTTTTACCTTTCGAGGAGCGCATGGTGAAACTACCTGAAATCCTTTTTTGCAAAAGGGACTTGCATGTCAAAAGGAAGCCAAACGCTCCGCTTGCTCCGGTAACTAAAATTTTCTTACTCATGATTATTTGAAATTAAGCACCTGAGCTTATTATGTATAAGTAAAATTTCAAATTATTTTTCTCTCACGAGGCATAAATTCGTAAAGCGAATTTACCGCTGCGGATGGGAAAGGCTTCAGGCATAGCCAAAAGCTACGACGAGCATTTTCAACAAAGTGAGAGGAGAAAAGAAGCTGAAATTTCTTACTTAGATAATTTGGCTCAGGTCTTTGTGTTTTAAAACTTTTTGACAACACAAATATCAAAGACTCATAATCATGAGGATAACACAGAACGGGAAGGGTCTAACACATATTTATGAAAGTGGATTTGGGGAAATAAAAAAAGCGCTCATGTTCTGCCTGCGCTGAATGTACTTCCGAACTCCCGTTCGGAAAGGATACAGGCTTCCGAACGGGGTTGGAAGTATATTTCAGCATCAAGAGAACATGAGCGAAAAAGGGAAGCTAAAAGGCTCCCATACTTTATTTTAAAATTGAGTATAATATTTTACGGGAAATTGTTCCGGTATTTCTTCTTTAGTTTCGCCCAAATTTTGTCGTAAATCAATTTCAATTCCTCTGGCAATGGTGGAAATCGGAACATCGTTCGCCGTTCCTTCAAAAGGGTTTTCCCCTGTCCTCCCAATCCGTTCCATCGTATGGAAAACCCATGCGACAATGACATAAAAAGGAATGCAAAACCATACAAAAAGGTCGCTGACAAGCGGATGGTTTTCTGCAAACTCTTTTCCGATTTCGGCAAATTGAGGGACGAGTGCCAATGGCAGTAATAAAACAAAAATCCACATGAAAAAATGATTGAGCGTCGCAAAATGTCTTGGATATGGGAAGTTTTTAATGCGCTCACTTTTGCCCTGAAGGGTAAATAATTCTTCCAAAACCCCTTCCAATTGTAGAAAGGAAAATTCCCAAATAACGCCCTGTTCTTTCAGTTTTCGCAAATGATGCGATTGTAAATATAAAAGGGCCGTCTGCTTGTTATCCTTACTCATAACATACTCAAAGTCCTTTTCAGAAATATATAGTTTTATATCAAGGTCCAAAGAAGATTCCCATTCTGGAGGACGGGTGTCCCATTCCTTATTGGTTTTATGGTTAACGTTGGTTTCCCAAGGCTTCGACATCCGCATAGCATGGCGTAAAGCAGTCATCCAGGCAATATGGCGATAGGTCAATGTTTTAATTTCTGCCTGAATTTCTTTTTCGGATAATGGTCTTTTTGCGTATTCATTGGTCAACATATCCTGTAAAAACATTCCGAAAGTTCGGGAGGTGTTTACAATCCCCCCCCATATCATTCTTGCTTCCCAAATCCTGCCATATGCTGAATTATTTTGGAAACCAATTACAAATGCGACGGCTGTACCAATTAATGCCAAGGGCGTCCACGGTATTTTCAACCAATGCAAATCAAAAAAATAAAATACAGCTACCCAAGCTACAATGATGGCCAGAAATAAAAAGGTCTCGAACCGGGTCCACGAAGCCATTTCTAAGGTGGTGTAGGTCTTCTTTATGTGCATAATTTATGTTGTTAACTAAAATAAATTACGGTATATCGGTCCAATGGTTTATTGATGTAACGGATATGGGTGTTTGGCAACCGAAATACCTTAATACCAAAATACCCTAATACCGAAATACCAATATACCAAATGGCTATTAAAACGCAACTCGTTTTAACTGGGGCTAATCTCCTAATTTTCCCGATACTCCTGTGGCGTCATACCAGTTTTTGCTTTAAACAATCGGCTAAAGTAATGAGGATAATTAAACCCAAGCGTATAAGCTATTCCACTAATTGAATCATCAGAACCTATCAGGAAATCTTTTGCTTTTTCCACCAAAAAATCATTGATGTGGTCTTTGGCGGTTTTTCCAGTTTCCTTTTTTAATAAATCGCTTAAGTACCCTGCCGACACATGACATTCATTCGCCAAATAAGTGATGGTAGGCTGCCCTAATTCATGTATTTTATTTGATCTATAATATTCCTTTAATAAGGATTCTACTTTAGCAGTCACATCTTTATTTTGGGCAGAACGGGTATTGAATTGACGCTCATAAAATCTTGTACAATAATTAAGCAACAATTCAATATTGGAGATTAAAACCTGTCGGCTATGGTTATCAATCCTCGCTTTAATTTCTTCTTCAATCATCTTGATGCAAGTACTTACCGTATTCTGTTCTTGCGCTGAAAGGTGCAAAGCTTCGTAAACGGAATAGGAGAAAAAGCTATAATCATCTATTTGATCGCCCAACGGAGTGTTCCTAATTAAATCGGGATGAAAATAAAGCATCCAACCTTGCACTTCATTCAATGATTGCGCTTTATTCAACGTAATGACTTGATTAGGGGCTGTAAACATCATCACACCTTCGTCAAAATCATAGTGATTCCTGCCATAGTTCATCCCACAGCTTTTGTCTTTTAAAGCGATGCAGTACAATTCTGATGAAATTTTGACGCCAATCAATTCTTCTCCATACGCCAATTTTGACGTGTCAATAATAGTGATTAAAGGGTGTGTCGGCTTTTCAAACCCCATATATTCATGTAGCTGACTTATTGATTTGTGGTTTACCATTTTACTAAATTTCTTTTGGTCAAAATTCATTTATTTTATAATTCTTCCCCAACACTTTTTCAGGACTTTTGAACACTTTTTGGTTTTTAAAACGGTAACGAGCGGCTCTGTTTAAGTTGCCTGGCAAGTTTTTTCTGGAAATGATTGTTTTAGGCTTTGAGCCTGTTGATAAACTCAATCAATGTTGTCAATGAATTTATTTTAAAATTCATAAACGCCATGAAGCTATAAAATTTAGTTGTCGAATAAAATTAAATTGTTTCCAAGATTGAGTTTGTCAATAGGCTACTTTGATGTGTGCTGCCTTTTATTCATTTTTTCTCGCTAGATAAAATCCGTAACTGTAATAATCCTTGAATTTTTGGTACAAGTCGATTTCAGCTTGATTATCTTCAACTACTTTTCCGGCAAGTTCTGAATTGTTGTTGCGTTTCAGAAAATTCTCAAATCTTGCTTGCATAGGCTTGTAATAAGTCTCAATCCAACTGTCTTGACTTAAATAAAAATATCCCACAAGCGAATAACCATTATTTTCTAATTGCTTGATTTTATTAGACGCTGTATCAATTTCGGGATATTCTTGTAACCAAAAATTTTCTATTTCTTTTGGTCGAGAATTGGTTATCCAAGTAATTTCACTTACTGCCAAATAGCCACCGACCTTCAAATAGTCCTTCCATTTTTTTAGTCCGTTTTCAAATCCAATGTGATAAATCGCACCTTCTGACCAGATAAGGTCAAATTCATTTTTTTTAAATGATAAATCATTCATTGATTTTTCAAGTGTTACAATTTTTTCTGTCAATCCTAATTTTTGAGAAATTTCGTTGAGTACATTCAAAAACTCTGGAAACAAGTCAACTGCTATTATTTGACCATTTAAGCTTTTAGCAAGTGTAATCGTCTGTCCACCTGTACCACAACCAATGTCTACCACTTTCAAATTTTGGTCAGTCGGTAAATTCAATAAATCAAGTGCTCTTAACGTATCTTTTTCGCTTCCTGGCCCTTGTCGCTCGGAATTTTTATGAAGGTCTATAATTAATTCAATTTCGCTCATTTTTTTATATTTTCTTGATTGCACACGAAGGCCTTGCTAAATGCGGTTGCCGACGAATGGCGTCTATTGACATTTTAGCTTTTTTTGTTTACAGTATTTTTTTCATTTATCCATTTTTGGTGCTAAAACATTTTTGATTCCCCATTTACTCAGTTCTCGGAAAATGGGCCTTAAACTTTCACCTTTCTCCGTCAAACTGTAAATTACCTTTGGGGGCACTTCTGCAAAAACTTTCCGATTAATAATTCCGTCACTTTCCAATTCCCTTAATTGCTTCGTCATCATTCTCTTACTGCAATCTGGTATCATCCTTTGAAGCTGTCCGAACCTGTCCACGTCAACAGAAATAAAATAAAGAATTAATGGTTTCCATTTTCCTCCGAAGATTTTTAAAGTGCTACTTACTGGACAACCTCCATATTTTTTTACTTGTTCGACCATATTATCGAACCTCTTAGAATTTATTTCCACTTTTTCCATAACATAATTTATTGATTATCAATAATAGTTACAAAAATGTAACTATTAAACAAAAATGTAACTACTTGTAAAAGTAGCTGCCAATTTATTGTTTTGCAAAAATTAATTCAACCAAAATGTGTGAAAATGGAGATTAAAATTTTAATGCTGTCGATTTTTTTATTCGCAATAAGTTGCAGTATAAATAAAAACACTAATCAATCACAAAATAAAAAATCAGATTACATGTACGAATTAGCAATTAATCAATCCAAAGAAGGGCAACATCAGACTTTTTTAGATACCAGGGCAAAATTTGTTGAAGTACTCGGCAAACAAGAGGAAACACTCAATGAAGGTAAATGGCAACCTTTTTTTACTGTTGTTCCTGATTTAAAACTCGATAATATTCTTATTGGAATGACCCATTGGAATTCATTGGAAGGTTTTGGTACAACGGCAGCTCGACTATTGCCGCAAAGAGAAGCAAGGGATTATTTTTCAAGCTTCCATCCTTTAGCTTATGCACTCTTGCAACCAATAGACGGTAATCCATTTGATTTGGAAACAATCAAAAAAGAGGGTTTAGTAGTTGAATTTGCAATTAGAAAAGGAAAAAGTCCTGATGCTTTTGGTGAAAAAAGAGAAGCCTTTTTTAATTCCCTGAACAATTATGATGGATATAAATTTGCCCGTGAATTTAAAGTTTACAAACTCGATGAGCAAAGTGTACCAAAATTAGCTGAAAACACCCAAGCTGTAATTATTGTGTGGGAAAACGCTGAAAAATTTCAAGCTGCCGCAACCCCAATTTTTGGCACAAAGGAATACCAGGAATTTGCTGCCAACTTGGATGTCGAAACTTATTTTGCGACTTCTCCAACTAAGTAAATTTCAAAAAAGCGTCTTGTGTATGTGGCATAGCCAGCTTTTGCTGGCTATGCCACATAGGCGTTCATGTTTTTTTATTCAGTTCTTAATTGCTCAAATCTATCCTGAAAGCGCAGAATGATTTTCTCCATATTTTTGCCTTCTTCCTGTTGATTTAAGAACTGTTTTATTCTTTTAAATATTCCAACATTTTTTGTTTTAAAACTGTATATCTTAGTTTTTCCGATTTCTTCAAGTTCGATGTAAACATCGCTTTTTACTATTTTATTGTCAGTTCTAAATTGAATTTCTTCTCCTCTCACCCCATTTTTTAACTCATTGATTATTCCTTTTATATTGCCTCTTTCAAATTTCAATCCTGGCTCTCCGTAATCTTTTTCTGGATGAAAGTCAAATTCATGATAGTATTCTGATTCTTGATATTTATTATATCCTGCCGTTTCAGAATGAGTTCGATGAATATAAATTAGTTCTTTATCTATTATTCCAACTTTTATTGTTTCCTTTTCTTTTACAAAAGTTCTTGTTTCTATTTCGCCAAGTAATTCTTGTTTTATTATTTCGAATCCATTTATATCGGATAATAAGTACTTTAAAAGCTCATCCCAATCTTCATAATCTTCGAATCTCGGATTCATATTATTTATTTTTTCTTCATGACGCCCAACTGTTGTTACAAACAGCGTAACCAGCTTTTGCTCACAATGAACATTTTAGCAGCAATCTTCTTTTATTCAAATTCTCTTATTTTCTTACTAATTAATTGAATTACATCAGCATTTTTGAGTTGCAAAATACTTCCAGTAAGGCTAATTATTTCATCATAGTTTTTAGTATTGCCTCTCATTAATTTGTTAATCCCTTCATCTCCGCTGATTTCATGGATAACCTCACAAATCAAAGCCCCTCCAGGATAGGCACTTGGATATCCATTCCATTGGGTTGTATTGTTTAGGATATTATCCAATGAATAGGATCCTCTCACATTATAGTCCTTAGCTAATTTTTGCATCATAGATAAATACTCAGCCAAATCGTCTTTCGTTCCCAAAAAAGTTGCTATGCCTTCCTCTATTACGTGTCCCCTGTTTTTGTTAACTGGCAGTAATTTGTGTACAAATTCATGTGGGTAAAACTCATCTTCTTTACTTGATAAAATCATACCTTCTCTTGCCTTTCCGGTTGTGACTCCTGAAAATATGTAGTCAAAATTTTCGAGTTCCCCCATTTCATCAACCCCATTGGCTAAATAAAAGCTAAATGACTTATTAAAATCTGGGTTAAACCTACTAATTATCTCTTTACAGAATGTTAGTGCTTTATTGGCTCTTTCTGTATTAAATTGATACGTTGGGGGAAATACGTATTCTATAAAACCTACTTGATTTTTTATCCAGTTTTTTGTTTTCTCCACCAAAAGATTTTCAAGTCTCCAAACATCGTTATCTCTTATTGCATTAAGTTTATGAATACACCACACTTTTGAACCAACATAAGGTGGTTCTGTGGCTGAATTTGAGTACAAGACCCTTATTTGATATTTTCCATTCTTAGGTTCTATTGAAAGAACAAAGGGCCTATATATTTTAAAAAGTTGGCTGTTACTTATCCCGTTGTAGATGTTAGTTCGGGAGAAATCAAAATCTTTATATTGTGCCTTTTCTTTGTTGTTCCAATATGGATTATCGTAGATTGAATCTGGCCGTGAGTTGATGTAATCTTCATATAAATACAATACTTCTTTTATATCGCTATTAGTCGTATCAACTCTTGAACTTATTTGTAGTGCTATTCTTTGTCCTATTTCCGAGGACATGGGGTTCTTTTCACTTTTCGTTGTTTCATTTTCTGATTTACAACTGAATAGCAAGAAGATAAATAATAGTCTTATCATTTTATTTTTTTTGATTGCTGCTGACGTTAGTTAAAAAACCTAAATCCGTTTTTTGAAACCAGCTTGAATAGGGCAATAAATGCAAATATGCAAAATGATATTTCAATTAAATTTTGAAAAAATTCCGTTTCCAAACATTCGATTACCAGCTTTTGCTGGGCATGACCGTTGTATGCGTTGTTAGCTGCAGGTTTCTTTCTTTATTTTTTATTGGCAGCATGGTTCTAATTCAAATAATTCGGTTATTTCGGATTGTGACAATTCTCTATTATAAATCAAAATATCATCAATTTTTCCTGTGTATTTACTTCCAATAAACATATCCCCAATATCTTCTGCAATATGCAGATTTGTACAATTAGCATTTCCTGTTTCTGATTCATCTAAATTTCCGTTGAAATAGATTTTATATTCATCTCCATTTTTAGTTGCTACAACATGATGCCATTGGTCTGTTAATGCAACTACTTCTCCTTGACATCCATTTGAAAACCCTGTTATTGTATTCGCCCAAACTGAGTTATTGTGTCCAAAAACCGCTCTTCTACAATCATATAATCCGATTGACCACTCTCCTCTTCTGTCTGGACATCTTCCTTCGTCGCCTCGACCAAGTAATACTTCAAAACTCCCTCCGCTTCTTGTAGTGTCCATTGGTTCATACCAAATTGATACTGAAAATTCATCTAAACCATTCAGGAAATTGGAATTAGTGGTTGTGAGAAATTCTTCATCTGTTTGCGAATTGTCAAACTGGAAAGCACAATTTGGATTCCCATTTCTATCAGTTGAAGGAATAGCTGTCGTTGGATTTGTGATGTTATTCGAATTTGTAGATTCATCATCAAGACTCCCGTTATTGAACGGATAAAAAGCTATTACTCCATTTTGAAGATTTGATGGTAAGCAATCAACTTTGAATTCATCGTCATCTCCGCAACTGAAAATTCCAACTGCCAAGATTAAAAAGAGGATTTTTTTGATTTTCATGTTTTTTATTTTTTTCTACTTGTAGCTAACGTCCCGGCTAAACAGCATAACCAGCTTTTCTTGGCTATGAACGTTTTGCACTTTGAAGAGCGTTCGCTTTTTCTTCTTCTAAATTCAATTTTTCAATTAATTGGTTGATTTCATCTTCCGATTTATATGGATTTTCCATTCGAAATCTTTCTTTAAACGTAAATTCGTATGTTCTTCCTAAATACATTGACATTGCTGTATCATCAATATCTCCTGAGAGATACGCTTTATAAAGAATCTCAAAATTTCTATTTCTGATTCCCGTATCTGTTGAATGATGAATCACCAACCAAGGTGCAATCGCAACGTCTTTTCCTAATTCATCTTTTTTAGGATATCCATACTCTTCCAAATAAGTTTCAATCTTATGCAAATTAATTTCATCTTGGTCCCATTGAGCTTTCACGTATTCCATATACTCCTCAGAATCTTTACCGTATTTTAGCATTAGTTCCGCAGATATTTCACCGTTTCTTACCGCTTGGTCATCTGCTAATATTTGTTCCAAATAGGCTTTCTTAGAATCAGCTGTTTCCAATTGCTGAATTTCATATTCGATTCCATTCGATTTTTCACTTGATTGATTCGATTGACCATTACAACCGAATATTGAAATGAGGGTGAATAGAAATATGATTTTTACGATTTTCATTGTTTTTATTAGTGACGCAAAAGGTCTCGTATATGTGGCTGCGATTAGCCGACATGATAGATATAGGCTTTGTTGTGCTCAGAATTCTATTTTATATTTCATCAAGTTTATTTCTTAATTCCCCTAAAGTTATTTCAAAGAATTTCAAATCTTGAATTGGGCTTTCGCCTATTGTTATTTCTTCAATTGCTGCTAATAATTCATTACGAGTATTCTTTATTCCGACGATTGTTGCCTTTTGACCAGTTGGAACTTGTTTGAATAAATATTTTCCGTCTTTGAGTTGTGGCTTTAAAATTCCGTCTATTTCACTAAATACTAATTTTAATTTCATGTCAGGAGATTCTTCCATATTTACCAGTAAATCCACTTTTTCCTCAAACTCTATGAATCTATCACAATTTATCCAGCCCAATTTCCCAACACTAAATATGTAAAAATTGATTTCTGCTTCATCCATATTCCTAATGGGAGTGTTCTCAAATCTTGAATATTTCTCGTCAAATGATTTTACATATTCTTCATCAGTTTCGTACAATGGAACTATATTTCCAGGCTCTATGAAAATTAATCCTTTTCGTTCAATAATTTCTCTATGTTTATTTCTTCCAGGTTCTAATTGAGGTAAGTTTTGCAGAAAATCCAGTAATTCTCTTTTAGTAGGACCTGAAAGATTCGTCACTATTTTAGGCGATTTGATGTATCCATCTTTTGAAATATACATTTCACATTCAACACCGTAATTATTCCAATAGTCAAATTTCGGATAGGTGTTTACGTTTTTAGTTCTTTCAATTTCTCTTATCGCTTTGTCTGAAAAGTCATATGATTTAACATAAAAATCAAGGGGATTCCAATAATAACCAGTATCAACAAAATTTTTAGGCGTAAAATCATACTCTGTTGAATCATTGTATGAAGGATACCACCAACCAAAAGAACCTAATTTTAGCGTCCTTTTGATGAGATTGATTGTATCTATATTCCAATTGGTTGCCGAGGTGTCTGTCGAAGTTTCATCAGCATAAAATAGATTCATTTTTTTATAAGTGTATCTCTCTTTCGGAAAATGAACTACAATTCTTTTGTCTGGTCGTATTTCAATTTCATTACCATTTGCAAATGCTTTAATATTTACCATTCCCTCTGTTTCTAAAATTCTTCCATTCGATTCAGTCGACAACTCAGCTAAAATAATATCAGACTTTTTGTAGAACTCCTTTAAATGTACTTTTATTGAGTCTTTAACTAAATCTCCATTTGGAAATTGAAAGGTTTCTGAACCTATAAAAATTCGTGTTCCTTGTTTGCCAAAAAGGGTAGTATCAGAATTTGATTTGACAATAAATTCTTCAATTGGGAATTCGATTTTTTCAATTGGCCTATCTGGTTGACAACTTACTATTCCAATTATTAGAATTCCAACAGTTAATATTTTCCAGTTTGCGTTTTTCATTTTTATAATATTGAGCGCAACGTCCCTGCTAAACGGGGTGACCAGCTTTTACTGGGCATGACCGTTGTATGCCTTGTTACACATAGTTTTTATTCTTTTAAAATAAGTTTTTTACCATTTTCTAAAGTTAGCCCAATAATTCCATTTGGAATTTGATAATATATTTCGTTTAATTTGGGTTCAACATATTCTGCATTAATAGTCTCATAAGAACTATATACTATCATGTTTTCAATTTTTCTTCGATATACATTCGTGTATATTTCGTTTGCAATTTTATATTCATCTAATGGTTCTAAAATATTTATTGTATCTATCCCAGCAAATAAATCCATAGGAGGTACAAGTAAGTGTTCACCAGTTTCTTCATCTAATAATTCAATTAAGTAATTGCAATTATTCGTAGCAATATTACCCCCAGGCAATTCAATTTGTTGATAGTAAATGATAAATTTAAAATCCAATGAATCAGAAAAGTATTTAATCTTTTTAGTTAATTCACAATATACTCCATTTGGGCTACTTGCTATTCCACATTCAGTATATGGTTCTGACAACTCCAAATCTTCAAATTGCAATTTAGTTTCTTTGTAATTTTCATCTATAAAAACATAAGTGGCTTTGACTGTATCATCCATTATACTCCAATCGGTCAAATCAAAATTGAATGTTTCACAGCCTCGGCAGCTTTCGGGGTCACAAGAGGCTAAAAATATCGAAACACTTACTATTAATATCAGCACTAATTTGTTGAACTTCAATTCTTGGAAATTAATTTTGCAATACATTTTTTATTTTATAATTATGTGTAGCGTCAGTCTGTGAAAAAATCTAAATCCGTTTTTTGAAACCAGCTTGAATAAGGCAATAAATGCAAATACGCAAAATGATTTTTCAATCAAATTTTGAAAAAAATCCGTTTCCAAACATTCGATTGTCAGGTTTCTGATCTCTAAGGTTTTTTCACAGTCTGACGGTTTGTATAGCTCCGTTTTCCATTTTTATTTCTTTTTGTTTTCATGTCTTCTATTCGATTTTCCCCCAACCTGGAAGTTCCTTAACCTGTGAAATCCATGACCGAATTTGTTTCTCATCGAATTCCGATTCATCATTGATATCAATTCTACGTGCCTTAAAAACAGAATTTCGATTCCATGGGCCAGCCATTTTTGTTACGGGTGGTTCAGGGTCTAAAAGTGTTCCTGCCATAAATCCTATGCCTAACTTTTCTTTGAAAGACCACATTGCGATAATCCAACCTTTCCCATGAATTCCATAGAATGGTATTCCGAGTGGTTGAGAGGGTTTGTGCCATTTGGTTGTGCATTGAACATTTGGAATAATTTCTCTAATTAGGTTGTCTACCTTTTTTGCCATCGCACCATGCTCTGGTTTAATTCCATTTATCCAATCATTGACCTTTTCAGTTCCTGATTTATTCGTCATGTTTTTTCTTTTATTATTGTGTGCTGACAGCCCAGTAGTTTCCTGCAAAATCATAGAATGCCCCTCTGGTATCTGGGTCGCCATGCTTGTTGATTGGTTTTTCAATTATCTCGCAACCCTTTTCGATGACCTTATCAAACGTCTTAAAAACATCTGGTACGTATATATGAAGCATTGACTTGTTTGCGACATAACTTTCAATACTGTCACTTACCATTATCACCGTATCGTCCAACTTCAGTTCAACATGAGCGATTTTTCCGTTTTCGTGGTCAAACCGTCTCAAAATTTTTGCTTCGAAAAGCACGGTCAAGAAGTCAATTAATTTAGAAGCATTTTCAACGATTAAGTATGGTGAAAGTGAATTATAAATTTCTGGTTTGTATTCAGTCATGCGGTGGTTTTTTTAATTTTTTTTAATGGAGGCTAACTACAATATCCCCGCACCTCACCAAATACATTTTTGAATATTCGTCAATTGTTCCAAGAGGAGCAACTGCGAATATTCACCGAAGTTCGAGAAAAAGCACTTGGGTAGCCAAACTTTCCGGGCACTATTTTTCCACAACCTATTTTATTTTTCGGGCTTCCTTTTACCTGTCTGCCACCCTTCCCCTACCCTCAGCTGTACATCGGTTTTGAGCCGCCCCCTAATGAAGTCCGCGGATGGGTGGATGGGGCTTTGGAAATTGGTGGAACCCTCTGTTCATTTTTCTTTTGCGATTCTTTTTTAAATCAAATTATTTTTTAAACATTGCCAAAAATTCCATAAAACCAGCAACCAACCAATAGTACAAACACTGATGAATCATAGCACTAAAACGATGACCAACAAGGCCTATACCCCATTTCGATCGACCCTTTTAGGCCTGCTTATTTTACCCTTCTTTTTGTCTTGTGAAAAAGAAATCCCTACGGACTTGACCCAATCTACGATAATACCAAAACCCGTGTCAGTTGCAGCAACGGGCAGTAGTTTTAAAATCAATGAGACTACTGGTATTTACGTACAATCAAATTCGGAAGAAGTCAACCAGGCAGCCAGCTTTTTAGGTGAATTTTTGACTAAATCCACCGGCATTAATTTGGAGGTAAAACAAGCGACAGAGGGCGCACCGGAGGGAAGCATTGTTTTTGAAATCGTAAACGACCCTGAGCTGGGCGACGAAGGGTATATCTTGGATATTTCCAAAAAACAATTGAAAATAACCGCCAACAAGCCCGTTGGGCTTTTCTGGGGTGTGCAAACGATCCGGCAGCTTTTGCCACCCGAAATTGAATCTGGAGAAAAACAAACGCTCCCATTAATCATCCCGACAGGCACGATCAAAGACTATCCTGAATATGGCCATCGGGGTACGATGCTCGATGTCGGACGGCATTTTTTTGGCGTCGATGCGGTGAAAAGGTATATTGATTTTTTAGTGGCCCTGAAAATGAATGTGATGCATTTGCACCTCACCGAAGATCAGGGTTGGCGCATCGAAATTAAAAGCTGGCCCAATTTAACGGCCCATGGTGGGAGCACGGAAGTTGGTGGAGGAGAAGGTGGTTTTTTCACCCAAGAGCAATACACTGAAATCGTCAATTATGCAGCGGCCCGCCATGTCCTCATCATCCCCGAAATTGACATGCCCGGCCATACCAATGCGGCGTTGGCATCCTATGCCGAATTGAACTGCGATGGCAAAGCGACCGAATTGTACACTGGCACGGAAGTCGGTTTTAGCTCTTTGTGCGTTGACAAAAAAATTACTTATGAATTCATCAATGACGTTATCGGTGAATTGGCGGCTCTCACACCCGGCCCCTATATCCACATCGGCGGTGACGAAACGCATTCCACAGAAAAAGAGGATTTTATCAAATTCATCAATCAAGTAAAATCCATCGTTGAGTCTCATGGAAAAATAATGTTAGGTTGGGACGAAACGGCGCAGGCTGATTTGGGCGCCAATTCAGTGGTACAGCTGTGGGCCAGCCCAGAATTCGCCCGCATGGCGGTGGATAAAAATGCCAAAATCATCATGTCTCCCGCCACCAAAACCTATCTCGATATGCAGTACGATTCGACCACACATCTTGGTCTGCATTGGGCCGCTTATATCGAAGTGGACAGCTCCTATATCTGGTCGCCGGAGACGCTGATTCCTGGGATTGGTCGGGAAAATATTATAGGCATTGAATCACCCCTGTGGACGGAAACGATCACCAATATGGACGAACTGGAATACATGGTTTTCCCCCGAATTTTGAGCCATGCCGAAATTGGTTGGACAGCTGCTAATTTGCGAAGCTGGGATGAATTCAAATTGCGGTTAGCTCAATATGGCGTCAGAATGGAAGTGATGGGAATTGATTTTTATCGGTCAAAACAGGTGCCGTGGGTGACTGAATCTAATGAGCAGTAATATTTAGGATTATTTTGAAATTAGAAATTGATTCAATTATCTAAATTGATTGATTTTTAGCAAGGCAGCCGGGGTTTTGAAACCCCGGACTTTGAAACAATTTCGCCGTCTCGGTAGAATTCCGGGGTTTCAAAACCCCGGCTGCCTTGCAAAATGCATTCATTCCACTTTTATAAGAAAGCCCTTTTTTGTCAAATAAAAATTGACCGTTGCCCACTAATTTACTTTGTCCTAAAAATTTCTTTCTCATCTGACTGGCGAAGATAGCCCAACACAGAAAGTTTTATTCCTTGAAATAGAAAGTCCTTGCTATAATTGTGACCTATTTGTCAGGGCGATCTTAAAACGTGAGCCAATTGATGATTTTTATTTTTTTGCAAAATTTTAATTTTATTTTTTCCAATGAGTTACAACATCAGCGAAACCAATCCTGAACGACAAGGTCTACTTGGTTATAATTATAACCAATTGGCCGCCAAATACTATCAACAAATTTCGCTGCCAGAAAAAAGCCACATTCTCGATCTTGGCTGTGGGCAAGGTGAGGCGACCCGTCTTTTGTATCAAACATTTTCCCCTGCGCAATGCATTGGCTTTGATTTGGACGAGGCTTTGATCGAGATCGCAATTAACAAAGGTGGCGGCCCAATTTACCAACAAGGGAACGCCAAAAAATTGCCCTTTGAAAATGATTCTTTCGATCTGGTATTTGCCCGTTTACTGCTAATTCATGTACCCGGATGTGAAGATGTTATCCAAGAAATGGTGCGGGTCTGCAAACCGGGTGGCATCGTCATGGTGCAGGATTTGGTTATCCCGAAAACAGCAGATTTATATCCTGAAAATTGGGCTTATGAGAAAATCAACCAAGCCATGCGGGAGCTTTTTGCAAACCCCGACATGGGCAAACAATTACCCCTACTTTTTAAAAATCACGGATTGGCAGATATCCGGATCAGGAGTGATATTTTTTTACTTCATGAAAAAGGGTTAGCCAAAAAACTGATGACCCAAACTGCAGAAGGCATGCTGGAAAGAATGCTCGGCATTGTCCAATTTCGGCAGGCAGTCCGGGATTTGTTCGATGTAAAAATCCAGACGGTGTACTTGCCTTCTTTGGATTCTTTTCTTGACAGTCCAGGCGAGGTCTGCGTCACGTCCAGTCGTCCAGGCAGCTGCACTGGCCACATCGATCAGACTCAGCAGGCTGATTTCAAGCACACGCTTGGTGGCATTGGCCACACCTGACCAGAACCTGTCCAGTCCAAAGGTGTTTTACCGGCTTTCGGAAGGAACGAACGGTCCACCGCAACCAGTAATTCGCCTCCTGGCGTATGACCCCACAGCGTGAACAGCACATAGTTGAACTCAGCCAGTCAAAGAACTTTTGAAAGTTCCGCCTGAAGCGGCACTCGTTGAATTTGCTGTACCGGGAAAAGGTTCTCAAAGTTGACCCTGCCTTGTATGGAAAAAAATAAGTACAAAAAATTCGGCAAAAAACTTTTGCCACCATTTCAGCGCCATCCATTCTTGCGAATATTGACGCCAGTATCCATTGGGTACTCTTCATAGGTCGTAAGTTTTGCGTTTCGCAACGCAAAACTTTGCGACCTTTTTTATTTTTCAAAATTTATCCGCACAGCCTAAAATCTGCACGGACTATTGAAATAAAACCTGACTGATAAACATATTTTGCGGGTAAGCGCCGTTGGCATTGACCAATTTATTTTTTAAGGTATTTAATTTATTTAAACGGGCATTTTCTTCCTCCGTCATACCCGTTTTATCCTTCCATTTTTTTATTTCTTTTTCTGTATTATCCGCCAATTTTCTGGCCTCGGAAAGGGAAATTATTTGAGGCTTACCGTCTCTGCTTTTTTAAATCGGACAAAGTGACCCCACTTTCTGCAACTCGTGGGTCGAGCAATAATTGACACGACTGCTCCAATATTTTACCATCCACTTTTAGTTTAAATGTGTATTCCCCTGTGCTTACCACTGGACCGCTTTGGTAACGACGGTTGTCGCTTTTGTCCCAGGCCCCCGTGTGCCTCATATCCCAAAGAAAACGATGATGGCCTTTTTTATTTTCCAGATTTTCATTTACTGAATAGGTGATTTTATTGGTCGCCATATTTCGGTAGGCTTCACTTTTTTTCTGGGCACTATCCGGCGTGCTGATGAGGGTTCGGATCAATTCATTTTCTCCATTAAAAATTTCCAGTTGGAGCGGATCATTTGTTTATCTGGTAAATAATAATCTACAATTACAGACGGACGAGGATATTCGGGCCGGGCAAACCCGCTATGCCACCGAATGTGCTATATCTATAACGGTAAGTATCACGAGGCTTAAAAAGCATTGCCTCCGAGGCATTCATTTTATCAAACGATTGATGCAAGGCCGAAAGATCATCCAAAATCCAAAAGCCCCGGCCCATGGTACTGAGTACCAAATCTTTGCGGTGTACTTTCAAATCAGTGACGGGCGTAACGGGCAAGTTTTGTTGGAAGGGTTGCCACTGATTGCCATCATCGAAAGAAACGAATAGCCCATACTCCGTTCCGGCATACAAGAGCCCTTCCCGGTCAGGATCTTCCCGCACCACCCGAACCGGGTAATCAGCCGGAATCCCTTTCGTGATTCGTTTCCATGATTTGCCAAAATCGGTGGTTTTAAAAATGTACGGTTGCCAATCGCCCAACTGATAGCGCAAGACGGAAATGTATGCTTTGGCGGCTTGGTGTGGCTTGGTTCAACCGCATCTACCTACCCTCACCTGGCAACCCTTTGGGGTCAACCCGCTGCCAATGTTGGCCGCCGTCGCGGGTCACGTGAACCGGGCCATCATTACTTCACCCAGATCAGCCCCTTTTCCAAAGTCGATTCCCGATGGCGTAAATAGTGCTGTAAACCTTCACCCGTAATATCCCGGTGATCGGGCTACCAGAGATGACCTGTTTATCAGCCTCAAAAGCAGTCAGGTCGGGGATAATTTCCCAGGTTTTACCTTCATCTGTGCTGCGGTGAACGTATTGCGAAGTGTGATAAATGATAGTCGGATCATGCGGCGAAACGTGGATGGGTGATACTCTTTGAAGCGGAATTTCAAATCCTTGGGGTTGTGCCCGTACATATTCCTTGCTCCCACATCATAGCTCTGCTCTTGGCCGTTTTTTATTGTAAACGCTAAAACGGCCTTTGCAATTGGAATAAACGAAGTCCGAGTTTCCTGAAAGCGGGAATAGCTTGCCCCGTCTCACAGCCTCCGGTATTTACTATAAATCCCAAAGCCCCTGCCTGATGAGAATGAGGTGGCAAACTGGGCACAGAGACCGTAGTGTAATTGTCCTGCTGACCAGCGTACAACCAATAGGGGTACTGGTCGTCTACCTCCACTTGATAGAGTTCTGCGGTCGGTTGGTTGAATTGGTTCGACCAGGTTTGCCCGCCGTTGTGGCTGACATTTGCCCCGCCGTCATTTGACTGAATCATTAACTTAGAATCATTAGGTTGATCCACATATCATGGTTATCACCATGCGGGGTACGGATGGTTGTCCATTTTTTCCGCCGTCCGTTGATTTGTAAAAACGCAGGGTATTTACATAAACCACATCTGCATTGTTGGGGTCAGCATCCACATTCAAAAAATAAAATGGCCGATTGATTAAACCTTGATTATCAGATACTTGGGCAAAATTTTCACCTTGATCTTCGGAGCGGTAAAGCCCTCCTTTTTATCGGCGCTTCGATCAGGGCATATAAAATTTTAGAGTCAGCGGCAGAATCGGCCAATTTTACCTACAATCCCGCTGGGCAGGCCGTTTTCCAATTTCACCCAATGATCGCCCCCATCAATAGATTTGTAAATCCCATTTTCTTTACCTCCCGAAATAATGGTCCACGGTTTACGCTCCGCCCGCCAGGCTGACGCATAAATAATATTTGGATTGGAGGGCATATTCAACATCCACAAATCCGGTGGAGTCAGAAATGTGCAACACCTTTTCCCAAGTCTGCCCGCCGTTTTTGGTGCGGAAAACACCCCGTTCAGGATTAGGGTTAAATGCTTGACCGATGGCCGCTACAAACACGATGTTATGGTCGGTTGGATGAATTTCCACGCAGCCGATGTGCCCCGTTTTTTTGAGGCCGATATTTTCCAGGTTTTGCCCGCATCGACCGATTTGTACACGCTTTTCCGACAATAATATTGCTGCGAAGGCCGTCCGTTCCGTGCTGTAGCATAAATGATATTCGGGTCGTTTTTTGCCACCCGGATCGCACCGATGGAAGGAGTTTCCAGAAAACCGTCTGATACGTTTTTCCACGTCGTTCCGTAGTCTTCTGTTTTCCAAATGCCCGCCCCCGTTGCGCCCATATAAAAAACATTGGGTTGGGTATCAACCCCCGTGACCGTTGTGACTCGCCCTCCCCGGTAAGGGCCGACTTCCCGGTATTTGAAATTGGACAAGTCAATGATTTGTTGGGAAAAAATTTGCAGGGAAAGAAACTGAAGTAAAATGTAAAGGATGGTTTGCCGCATGATGTTCAATTTTGTTGGTCGGCAAAATAGAAAATCCATTAGACTTTGTATGATTGATGGCAAGTGGTTAGGTGACGTGCCAAATGCAATGCTGCGGAATTAGTCCTGAAAGGACGGCATTCCGTAGCGAGGGATGTTAATCCCTTGCACTATTCGAGGGGTCACACCCCTCGCTATGGGATTTCGTCCCTCGAAGTGAATTCGGGGCAGGCTCTTCGGGACTGGTTATATAGCCCTACATTTGATACAAAGCCAAAGGTTGTAGGTAGGGATTCTTCCTGACTCCCAATTAGGAGTGTTAAGTGAAATTTTGACGCTTTTTTTCTCGACGCTGATAACGCTGATTTTTATGATTTTTTATGGCAAACTGCCGCCTCCGGCGGCATAAATCAATCATAAGGTCCATAAAAATCAGCGTCAAAAAAAAATCCTCTGAACACTCCTTTCCCTAATTCAAAAAGGAAATTATCAAAACAGGCTCAACTGCGGGTTCTTCATTTGGGCATGCAGTTCTAAATTATAAGGAGGAGTTTCCCGATCTGCGAAATATTTTTTCTTAGCCAAATGAAACTGGCTGCGGATTATTTCTGCAAAATTTCCTTCGCCCCTCATTCTTTGGCCAAAACGATGGTCCTCCAACTGACCACCATGACAATCTTTTATTTTGTTCAATACTTTGTCGGCCCGGTCGGGAAAAACTTTCTTGATCCAATCTTCGAAGATTAATCCCACATCCCCATTCAAGCGAACCATAGTATAACCCATACCTTTTGCCCCCAACTTGGAAGTCCATTCTGCGACTTTAAAAACCTCGTGGTCGTTCAGTCCAGGGATGATCGGGGCAAACATGACATTCACTGGAATACCTGCTTTCGACAATTTTTCGATGGTCAATAGCCTGCTTTGCACGGAAGCTGTTCGGGGTTCCAATTTCCTTCGTAGGTCTTCGTCCAAGGTCGTAACAGAGATGGCAACGTGTACCAAGTTATGCTCAGCCATTTTACTTAAAATATCTAAATCTCTCAATATCAAACTGTTCTTGGTTATCAACCCGACCGGATGACGGTATTTCCATAAAACCTCCAAAATGCTGCGGGTGATTTCCAGCTTTTTTTCGATTGGTTGATAGCAGTCGGTATTACCCGCCAACATCAATGGGGATGCCTGCCAATTGGGGTTCTTGATTTTCTGCTCTACCAAATTGGCGGCGTCTTTTTTTACCAGTATTTTCTGTTCAAAATCTGTCCCTGCACTAAAACCCCAAAACGGGTGGGTATTGCGAGCATAGCAATAAACACAGCCATGCTCACAGCCTTGGTAGGGGTTTAGGGACCAGTCCATTGGAATATCTGGGCTGGTCACTTTATTGAGCATTGTTTTCGGGTACACGGTGATGTATTCTGTTTTTAAAGACTCACCTTCATCTAAATTGGCAGTCGGGTCTTCATCGTAATGGAGCGTTTCAAAAGGGCCGGGCGGGTTGATCTGCGCTCCCCTACCTTTGATGTATGTGGGCAATTCGATCATTTTAAAAACTTTTTGTTTTGCAAACATAGAATCTCAAAACAAATAAAACAAACAATGTTGGATAAATTACCAAATAGTTTGGCGGATTTTTCAGGGCCACAACACTCCCTTTGAAAATAAATTTGAGGTTAAATATTACTTTTGGCTTTTAGGCAAAAACGGGTCGTTTCTAAATCAAAGAATATGAGCAAGTTGAAAAGAAAAAACTTTGTCAAGGGGTTAGCTGCCGGAACGATTGCCCTACCATTTATCATTAGGGGCCTTGGTGGCGGACAGCGGGCAACCTCCCAATCTGCCCCCGGTTTTGCTTCCGGCAAGCAGTATAAATGGCGCATGGTCACTACATGGCCACCCAATTTCCCGGTGGTGGGAGAAGGCTGCGCCTTATTTGCAAAATGGGTTCACGAAATGTCGGCGGGCAGGATGGACATCAAAGTTTATGGTGGTGGCGAGCTGGTTCCCGCCTTGGAGGTATTTGATGCGGTGCGAAACAACGCTGCAGAAATGGGAAGTGGGGCCTCCTATTATTGGGTCGGCAAAATACCCGCAGCGACCTTTTTTACCACGATCCCTTTTGGCATGAACGCCCAACAGGTCAACGCATGGATGATGTCGGGAGGAGGGTTGAAACTCTGGGAGGAGCTGTATTCCGACTTTGGCCTCCTTCCGATCCCCGGCGGCAATACTGGTTTTCAAATGGGCGGTTGGTTCAACAAAGAAATCAATTCGATGGCCGATTTTGTTGGGCTGAAAATGAGGATGCCTGGGCTTGGTGCCAAGGTTCTACAAAAAGCTGGCGGTACGCCAATTTTATTGGCTGGTGGCGAATTATTTACCGGGTTGGAACGCGGCGTCATCGATGCAACGGAATGGATCGGCCCTTACCACGATTACCTGATGGGCTTCCATCAAATTGCCAAGTATTACTATTCTCCGGGTTGGCATGAGACAGGTTCGGTGCTTGAAATTTTGGTTAACAAAGAAAAATTCAACGAGCTGCCAACAGATTTGCAACAGATCATACGAACGGCTTCCTACCGAGCCAACCATTGGATGTTGTCGGAATTTGAAGCAAAAAATGCCATTTATTTGGAT
This sequence comes from Saprospiraceae bacterium, assembly GCA_041392505.1. GTDB lineage: Bacteria > Bacteroidota > Bacteroidia > Chitinophagales > Saprospiraceae > UBA6168. The sequence goes on from JAWKLX010000021.1 coordinate 26,789, forward strand.
AAACTAATTACGGAAGAAAAAGTAGATGTCCGGCAATATTCGGTTGATGTTTTGTCCCAATTAAAATCTTACACAAAAGAGGTAATTGAAGAAGTAGTAAACTCCGATCCGTTTTCAAAAAAGGTCTACGAAAATTACCTTGATTTTAGAAAAAAAGCAGCCGTTTGGGCAAGATCATCCGAAAAGATATTTTATGATGAGCTCATGAGTTAAATTCATTAGTCATTAATCATTAGTCATTAGTCATTAAAAAAAATGCATAATAGTTTCATATCGATAGTGGCAGTTGTTGAAAACGAGCAGCAGATTGAGCAGTTACCAGACTATCTAAAAGGTCTTTATTTTATTTTGGAAAATAATTTTTCAGACTTTGAAATTATTTTAGTCAACAACAGTTTTTTACGAGATTTTTCAAAAGCGACATCTGCCCTTCCAGACGAACTTCGGCAAAATATTTATCTACTCAACTTATCGTCGCCAGTCAACCGCAACCATGCCTTAGTCGGCTGGACTGGACCGCTCCAACGGAGATTACACTGTTATTTTTGACATTGCTTTTGCCCAAAACCCCAGGCTGGTTATTGACTTATACGAAAAGGCAATTACTGGAAATGACATCGTTTATTTGAGAGCAAAAAAACGAAATTCAAAAAAACGGTTCAGGCTACCTTATGCTATTTTTTATTGGATATTAAAAAATTATTCAGAATTGGAAATTGATGAACGGGCCCATGACAGCCGCATTATTTCCCGGCGTGCCCTCAATTCCCTTTTGCGCTTGCGGGGAAAATCTGCGTTACATGAAAGCCATTTATTCTATTGTGGGATACCGGACAGACTGGTTAGAAGTAAACGCCCCCATTGAAGAAGACAATTCTCCCTTTGCAGAAAAATTTAGAACATCCTTAATTGCGATCACTTCTTTTACTTCTTTTTTGAGAAGTTTACTGCTTTGGATATTTATCATCTCCATACTATTTATGAGCTTAGTAATTGCCAATGCCGTGAAAGTAAAATTGACCAATGTTGATTTTCTTGGCACCTACCACGAGGCTCTTCCCGGGTGGACTTTCTTAGTTGTTCTTTCGTCCATATTCTTCGCAATCACTTGCCTGATGTTATATATCATGTCCATTTATTTATCCAATATCTATCAGGAAATAAAACACCGACCGATGTATATTTTAGAGAGTGTGAAGCGGTTTTGAAAATTCACGGTTTCATGGTTTCATGGTTTCATGGTTACGTGGTTTCATTGTTTTTAAAACCATGAAACCATGAATCCATGAATCCATGAAATCAATCAAACCGACATCAAATATTCCAACAAATCCACTTTTGAGTCCAATTCCATTTTTTTCTTTAAACGAAACCGGGCGGTTTTAATACTATCTGCGGAAATCCCGATGATGGTTGCTATTTCTTCAATGGTAAGGTTAAGCCGGATGAGCGCACAATGTCGGAGGTCGTGGGAAGTCAATCGGGGATGTCGTTGAATTAAATTGGCAAAAAAACCGACATAAACTTCTTCAAAAAACAATTTAAAATTTTCCCAGTCTTCATCCTTGCGAAAACTATAATCTATTAAATTTAATAATTTCCGCATTTCCTGATAGGAGCTTTTGGAGGAGCTTCTAATTACCTGGTTTATTTCTAATTGCAACGTTTTTAATGCTTGGTTTTTTTGAATAAGGTTTAATGTATAAGTAGTTAATTGTTTGTTTTTATTTTCAAGGTCTTTTTTGTACTGTTCTTCCTTTAACTTCCTCATTGTCTCATTCTGTTCCAACAATTTATTTTGCTGTTCAATTATTTCATTTTTCTGTTTATTTATTTCTTGGGTTCTTTTTTCAATAATAGCTTCCAAATCCTTTTTCTGTTTAATTAAACGCAAATTATAAATCCGGGCCGCTACAGAAACCAACGTAAACAAAAACGCTGTCAATACAATTATCACCCATGTTTTCTGGTACCAAGGTTTTTCTATTTCAAAAGAATAAGAAGCTGGCAGACTCCACCGCATACCTTCTTGTTGTTGAGCAACAACCTGAAAAGTGTATTTCCCAGCATTAAGCCCAGCGAAATAGCTTTGTTTTTTTAATTCAGGTACAGACCATGTTGTATCTATTTCCAATATTCTTGTTTTATAAACAACTTGATCGGCAGGGAATGATAAAGAAATAAAATTAATTTCGATACCTGCATTAAAAGGAATCAATTGATCATTATTTACTACCAATTTTTGTTTTTTGGAATTGACGTTAACCCTTTCAATAATCGGGGTTGGGGTTAAGGGAAAGTCAGACCACTTGTGCTGGTACAAAGAAAGTCCACTGGCAGTACCTATCCATAAATTTCCAGATTCGTCAAGTATTAATCCATTATTGGTAAAGCTATTGGCTGGAAGTCCAGACGATTTATCAAATAAAAACGAAGAATGTTGATCGATAGCAAGCAAACCACTGGTAGTAGAAACCCATAACATACTGTCGGGGGAAAATGCCAAAGCATTGCATGGTTCGCTTAATGGGACCTTATTTAAATTTAAATGTTCAAAGGAAGTTTTATTTTCATTATTTATCGAAGTTTTAAAGACGCCATCTGTTGTGGCCAAAAACATAGTCCCATTTGCAGAAAGGACCATATCTTTAACTTCAAAATTCTCATTTAAATTAAGCTCTGTCCGATAACTGATATTTTCAAATTTATTATTTACTTCATTAAATTTGAATAAATAATTATCTGCCCCTCCCCCTCCAACATATAATTGTCCATTGGGTGCTGGATAAATAACTTTTGCATTATTCAATCCTTTTGTATTGTAAAATTCAATATTTAAATCTGGGGTTATTTTTATCAAGCCGTGGTGTATATTTCCAGCGATCCAAATATTATTATTTTGATCCTTGGCTATTGATGAAATGGGGCTGTTACTACTCTGAATTTTATTAATTTTTTGGGGTATTTTTTTCTCTTTATCAAAATAATAAACATAGCCTCCTAAATCCCCAACCCAAATATTTTTTCCATCGTCAAATGCTGCTAATGGAATGTTGTCAAAAGGATTGACAGGCAGCCCTAATTTCCAAATTATTTGCCCGTTTTTCAATTCATAAATTTCCTGCTTATTAATTTCATTTTCATCGGCAATCACCAAAAGGCTGCCATCTTGTGATTTATTAAGCGAGGTTATGGAAGGACGGTTTTTTGTTTTAAAATTATAATTTTCAAAAAACACAGATTTCAATAAAACGGAATGCTCGTGCCCAGTCACCCAAAATCCGTTTTTCTCATCGTAACAGAGCCCAACTATATCCATAAACGGGAAATCATCGATCTTCCTAAATGCTGAATCCCCAACCTTCCCAGAGTTGAAATAAAGCCCATTGTTCCAGGTGCCAACAATAAAGCCTATGTCCTCAACCAGTAAAGCGCAAGAAGATGCTGTTGGGCCTCCAAGCTTTTCTATGCTTATCGTTTGTTGGTCAGTGTCCAATTTCATTTGGAATATGCCATCTTTTGCACCGACCCAACATTTTCCATTTGTTCGTTGAATCACGAAATTAACTTCCGATATTTTCTGGGACAGTTGGTACTCAATAAACATATCCCTAACCTCATCAAATCTAAAGAGAAACCCGCTGTGAGAAAACACCCAAAGTGAACCTTGGTCATCTTCAGTGAACGAGAAACTCCGCGTGATGACCCCAAAATTTTGGTTGTTTCTAAATCGATATTTTTTAAATGATCCTTTGTTGTATAAAACGACTGATTGGTTTTCGCCGATCCAGATCTGCCCTTTCCGGTCTTCATAAATTGTTTTCGGATAATGGAGGCCGTCTTCCGAATCGTCAGGTTTGCCTTCCAATAAAGTTTTAAAAAAAACAGTGTCTGGCTCAATGATGATTTCCGTCAACCCAAAATCATGCAGCACCAACAGCCGCCCATCTGAAGTCCTCAGCAGGCCTTTTGCGTACCCTCCCGGAATTTCACCTTTATAGAAAACGGCCCGCTGACCGTCATACCTTACAACGCCTTGATCGGTGGCCGTCCAAATATATCCATAGCTATCCGTTTCAATGTCTTTAATCAAGTCTTTGGACAATCGGTCACCAAAATCGTAAATACTAAATTGCTGTGCCTGTGAATGGACATTTCCCTGTAATAAAATCGAAAAAATGACCGACCACCCAAAAGAAAAGCAGCCGATTTTGTAGCAAACCTTGGAAAAAAAAACAGTGAAGTAATCCAAAAATATTTCGAATTGCTGACCAACTGTAGTTGGCCATTTTGATAGATTTAGCATATTTGGTAAAAGCAAATTTCAGACAAGTGGCAATATAATATTTTCTTTAGGAAATGGTTTTGGCCATAGAGGAAACTTGTTGGCTGCCCCTATCTTATTCCTTTGTCGGCAATGTGCACAACAGTATCGAAAACTAGTAAAATCGATTAAACAATTGGTGGACACAAGAACGTAACCTATTGACGATTAAACGTTTAGACGAAATAGTGTGCCTTTGGTTTGCAAAAATTAAAACCACGTGAGATAAGGAAGTTCTTCTTACATTTGATGCCGAAACAGCACTGTTTGTTTCACCATCGTTTTTTGAAATATCTTTTCTTTTTTTTCTCGACAGCACTATTCGAAATCAAATTTACTCTTATATATGAAACTATTTACACAAACATTTTTATGCTTGCTTGTGTCCTTTCTTGTACCGATCGCACTGTTCGGTCAGCGGACTATCAGCGGCACAGTTACCGATAAAGAATCTGGTGAGTCCCTCATTGGGGCCAACGTTCTGATCGAAGGCACCTCAACGGGCACTATTACTGACATTGATGGGAATTATACCCTGGAAGTAACGTCAGATGCAGCCCAAATTCAATTTAGCTATACTGGTTATGCAACTCAGGTGATTGCCTTGGGTGCATCCAACATTTTGGACGTCCAATTGAGCTCTGGCGAAGTACTGAGTGAGGTAGTCGTCATTGGCTATGGAACTGTCAAACGCGAGGACGCTACTGGCGCTGTCCAGTCTGTTGGCACCAAAGAGTTCAACCGGGGAGCGATTACTGGGCCGCAAGAATTGTTGGCCGGGAAAGTAGCTGGTGTTTCCATTACTCCAAGTGCTGACCCAGGTGGCGGGGCCGATATTCGCATCAGGGGTGGATCATCTTTGTCTGCCTCCAACAACCCTTTGATTGTAGTTGATGGAATTCCTCTTGCGAACGACAATGTTTCCGGTGGTCGCAACTCACTCAACGCTATCAACCCCAACGACATCGAAACAATGACCGTTTTGAAGGATGCCTCAGCTACGGCCATATACGGTTCAAGGGCATCCAATGGGGTGATTTTAATTACGACCAAGAAAAGCAAATTGACTGATCAGTTTAGAGTAGAATATGCTGGGAATGTTTCCTTTAGTCATGTACTAAATACTATCGATGTGCTCAATGGTGATGAATTTCGCTCTTTAATCACTGAAGAATATGGTGCAGAAAGCAGGGCGGTCTCCATCTTAGGCACGGAGAATACAGATTGGCAGGATGAAATTTATCGGACAGCAGTCGGAACTGACCATAATGTGAGCTTCTCCGGTTCACAAGGTGATTTCCTCCCCTACCGAATGTCTATCGGTTTGACAAGCAAAAATGGGGTTTTGATGACCGATCGTTTCCAGCGTGCAACCGGGTCATTGAACCTCTCTCCAAGATTTTTGGATAACCGCCTACAAGTAAATGTCAATCTAAAAGGTAGTGCAACCACCAACAGGTTCGGCAACCGGGATGCCATTGGCAGTGCGGTAACTTTTGACCCAACCCAACCCATTTTCAGCGGCAACGATGCTTATGGTGGCTATTTTACTTGGTTGCAAGATAATGGAAATGGTCTTCCTAATGTTTTGGCACCTGCCAACCCATTGGCATTGTTGAAACTAAAAGACGACCGATCAAATGTTGACCGCCTCATCGTCAATACTTCAATTGATTATCGCTTTGGGTTCTTGCCGGAACTGCGGGCTAATTTGAATTTAGGGTATGATATTTCCCACGGGGAAGGAAGGGTTAAAGTACCAAACTTTGCTTCATTTGCTACTATCGCAAATGGTGTAAGCAATGTTTACCAAAATGAACGGAAAAACTCCTTGCTTGAGTTTTATTTGAATTATGTCAAAGAAATGGGCAGTTCCAAACTCGATGTGATGGGTGGTTACTCATGGCAGCGTTTTTATAACAATAGCGATTTTAAAGATTCTAATTTGGATGCTACCATTGTTACTGAGGGCGATACAAAAGAAGAGCTGTTCTTGCTCTCATTTTTTGGAAGGGTCAATTATACCCTGCTCGACCGCTTACTCCTCACTTTTACCCTCCGTGGTGATGCCACTTCAAGGTTTTCTCCTGATGCAAGATGGGGCCTTTTTCCTGCTGCCGCAGCTGCTTATAAAATCGTAACGGATGGTTCTGGAACTGTTTCCAATTTAAAATTGAGATTGGGCTATGGGGTCACAGGACAACAAGATATCGGATCGTTTTACTCCTACTTGCCTCGTTACTTGGGTAGTTTTGAAAATGCACAGTATCAATTTGGCAATGAATACGTGACAACCTTGCGCCCGCAAGGTTATGATATCAATATTAAATGGGAAGAAACGACCACCTATAACATCGGGGTTGACTATGGATTTGCCAACGACCGTATTTATGGTTCGATCGAATTGTACCAAAGAAAAACGAAGGACCTGTTGAACAATATCCCTGTTCCGGCTGGAACCAACTTGACCAACTTCATTGACACGAATGTCGGCAACCTCGAAAACAAAGGGGTTGAAGTTTCAGTCAATTTGAACCCAATCAAAAAAGCGGATTTCAGGTGGGATTTTGGATTTAACGTCGCCTACAATGAGAATGAAATCACCAAACTGACCAAAACGGACGACCCTACTTATCAAGGGGTTGCAACGGGTGGAATATCTGGTGGTGTTGGTAGCCAAATCCAAATTCATACGGTAGGATTCCCCGCCAGGTCATATTATGTTTACGAGCAGGTGTATGATGAAATGGGTGTTCCGATCGAAGGTTTGTACGTTGACCGAAACCAAGATGGCGTAATCGATGCAGGGGATCTTTACCGTCCGGAAAACCCCACTCCTGATTATACCATTGGTTTTACATCTAACATTAATTACAAGCAATGGGATTTCTCATTTGCTGGCAGGGGGAATATTGGCAACTACAACTACAACAACATTTTGTCAAATAATGCGGTCTATGAAAATTTGTACCGCCCAACGGTTTATTTACAAAACCAGCAAAGTGACATCACGAGCATTGACTTTACGAAGCCTCAATATTTAAGTGATCATTATTTGCAAAATGCCTCCTTCTTGCGCGTTGACCACATTACTTTAGGCTATAATTTCCCAAGCGGGGAAAAATTCAACAACCTTCGGCTTTTTGCGACAGTTCAGAACCCAATCCTGATTACGGAGTATGATGGCCTCGACCCTGAAATTTTTGGCGGGATCGACAACAACATTTACCCTCGTTCCAGAACATTTGTATTTGGGCTGAACTCCAGTTTTTAATACGATTTTGGAAAATAATCAGGTCATAATTATTACCTGGGCTTTTTTCAAATCCAAATATTCTTATCATGAAATTTAGAATCTATTCATATCCTTTTCTCTTCTTAGCAGGCATTACGGTGTTTTTTTCCGCCTGCTTCAATGACTTAGACACCATTCCGCTCGACCCTGATGAAGTCACGTCCGCCGTAGTGTACGATGACCCAAATTCCTATCGGCAGGTTTTGGCAAAACTCTACGCTGGTTTGGCTGTAACTGGACAACAAGGGCCTGCAGGACAAGCCGACATTTCTGGGATCGATGAGGGTTTTGGCCAGTACCTCAGGATGTTTTGGTACCATCAGGAATTAAGTACTGATGAGGCGGTGATCGGCTGGAACGACCAGACGATCAAGGATTTCCACGAGCAAGACTGGACACCGAGCGACAACTTCATCGCTGCATTTTACGCCCGTGTTTTTTATCAAATCTCAGTTTGTAATGAATTTATTAGGGAAACAACCGACAGCAAATTGGATAGCCGCAATGTGGATGGAGCACTGCGGGCCGAGGTACAGGTTTACCGAGCTGAGGCGAGGTTTTTAAGGGCGCTGAGCTATTTTCATGCGCTCGACCAATTCCGGAATGTGCCGTTTGTAACAGAGGAGGACGCTGTGGGCGCATTTTTTCCGGAGCAGATTCAGGCTAATGATTTGTACAACTACATCGAATCAGAACTGTTGGCCATTGAAGGAAGTCTGCTTCCTCCAAATTCAAACGAATACGCCCGTGCCGACCAAGCTGCCGCTTGGATGCTTTTGGCAAAATTGTACCTGAATGCCGAAGTATACATCGGTAAAGAAAATTATGCTGGTTGTCTTACTTATTGTGAAAAGGTGGCCAATGCGGGATTTGAATTAGAACCAGAATACAAGAATCTTTTCTTAGCTGACAATCACACTGCAAAGGGTATTATTTTTCCTATCGCCTATGACGGTGTACACACCAAAACTTATGGTGGAACAACTTTTATCATCAATGCCAGTATCGGCGGCTCTATGGATCCCTCAGCGTCTGGTAGTGGAGGTGGCTGGGGTGGCACCCGCACCACGAGTGCACTGGTCAGTAAATTCCCGGCGGCATCTGCGAACCCTTTCAGTGTTGCAAAAAACGAAGGCACCAATAACTACCCGGTCATTTACGCACCCGGTACCTACCAAGGCTCAGACCCAGCTGATCCATCTTCCTTAAAGTTAGCTTCTGCTTTGAGCAACAATATTTACGAAGGTTACCTAAATGTCACCGATGCCAATACAGGGATATTTTTTACGCTGCAACCAAACCTCAACCAGACTTTTGGCGACAACAATGGGGATGGTGTCTTGGATTTAAACGGTGCCAACATTGAGATTGCCTCTCCTGGTTTTTATCGGATTGTGGTCAATATCAATACGGCAACTTATACGATCGAAAGAACTGATTGGGGACTTATCGGATCATCAACTGCAGATGGTTGGGATTCCGATCAGAATATGACATTTGACGCCACTGAAAACGCCTGGGTCATTGACGCCGGATTAACAGAAGGAGAAATAAAATTCCGAGCAAACGATGATTGGGCCATCAACCTGGGCGATGATGCCTTGGATGGGTTGTTGGAATATGGCGGTGGTAATATTAAAATCCCTGCAAATGGATCATACCGGATCAAACTGTATTTGGATAGGCCAAATTATTACACCTATTCAATTGAGCAAACGGCAGTGGTTTTTGATACCCGTGCTATTTTTTACACCGATGGCCAAACCCTTGACATCAATAATATTTCTGAATTTACCGAAGGCTATGCTGTCAATAAATTTAAAAATGTAAAAAGAGATGGCAGTGCAGGTTCTGACCTTTCTTTTGCAGATACAGATTTTCCAGTTTTCCGTTTAGCGGATGCCTACCTGATGTATGCCGAAGCATTCTTGCGAGGTGGCGGTGGTGATATGGGCACTGCCTTAAATTACGTCAATGCAGTTAGGGACAGAGCCTACCAAAGTACAGCGGGCCGGATCACAGCTTCTGATTTGACCCTCGATTTTATTCTGGATGAAAGGGCCAGGGAGCTTTATTGGGAATGCCACCGCCGGACAGACTTGGTCCGTTTCGGAAAATTCAGCCAATCGGACTACTTGTGGCAATGGAAAGGCGGCGTGATGGAAGGTGCATCCACTCCTTCCCACTTAGATGTCTTCCCCATTCCTGCAACTGATCTTGGTGCCAACCCTAACCTAAAACAGAATACGGGTTACTAAATTTGTAAAAAACCGGGTTTTAGAGGTCAGTATTTAGACTGAAATTACTGAATTCTAAAACCCGGTCAAAAAACAATAAAAATGAAATACTTTTTCTCCATAGCATTTTTTGCCTTGTTGTTTGCGGCTTGTACGGACGATGAGGTAAAACCCACCGCAAGTCTTAATACTGCTCCAACTATCACCTCCCCTTCAACTGGTGGCTCTTATACTTTAAAGGAAAATGAAGCGGCCAATGTTTTTGAGCAATTCACTTGGACAGAAGCCGATTTTGGCTATGATGCCGCCATCAGCTACAAATTGGAAGTCGACAGAGTAGGAAACAATTTTGCAAATGCATTGCCTGTCGGTACTGTCATTGACCTTGAATTAAACGATGTGACCATCGGCAAATTAAACGGTTTTATGATTGGTGCTTTTGGCATTGTGGATACCATCAATGCGACGCCGCTTGAGTTCAGAGTCTGTGCCTCTGTTAGTTCTGAATTCCCTTCCCTATGCTCTTCCCCGATTACGTTGGATGTCGTCCCATTTCCAGCTGTCGTTATATACGACAGCCTTTCCATTCCTGGTAGTTATCAGGGCTGGGACCCTGCAAGCCGGGAAACAATAATTTACTCCAGAAAAAATGATGGCATCTACTCCGGGTACGTTTACATAGGCGAGGATGATGCTTTATACAAATTTGCAACTGGTTGGAGTTGGGATGTCAACTGGGGTGATGATGGCAATGATGGTACTTTGGAACCCAATGGCGCTGACATTCCGATCGATGAGTTGGCTGGCATGTACTACATTGAGTGCGATTTAAATCAGCTTTCCCATTACGATGAAAGAAGGGATTGGGGCGTACTTGGAAGTGCTACACCTACAGGTGATGCATCAGACACAAAACTTGCATGGGATGCAGACCGCAAAGTCTTGACCGTTACTTTAGATCTATCTGCTGGTGAACTGAGGTTTCGGGCAAATGACAACGATGCATTGAACTTAGGGGATAATTTCGGCAACGGAAAACTCGAAGTGGATGGCGCAGGCATTGCCGTAGCAGAAGCCGGTAATTATACCATTGATTTGAACCTTTCAGTTGGAGATTATACCTATGTCTTGAAAAAGAACTAATCTCAAAATGATAACATCATATTGTTCCTTGAACCCTCAGTCTTTATTGGACTGGGGGTTCATTGTTTTTGAAGCGGCTATAGAGATATGTATTCAATTTCCATTAATGAGTTCCTATTATGTCTGATAAATGTCTAAGTAAAGTGATTGTTAATTTTATCAAAAACATAGATATTCATCTACCTTTGCCAGAAATATATAGCAGACAGATTTATTAAAAACGTGTTAGAAATTATCCCAGTAGGTTCTTCCATTGTTACTTAATGCTATTTTTTCGTCCAAACCATTAAAACCCAAATATGATGGGCAACCCATCCAACGAGGATATAAACTATATAAGTGAGATCGAGTTCGAGCGAGGTACTTCTAATGTAGCGTTCTTCTCTTGTAACCTTCCCGATGATTCTCTCCTTTCTATAATAATTCAAAATGAATTAGGTAAAGTCTGTTTTGAAAAACAGTTCAGTTTAGAGGCAGGTGACAATATCGTCCAGCTCGACCTTTCGTCATTTAGCAACGGAAGATATCATGCTTGGATCGACCTATTAGGCCAAACCACTATCAGAAATATCCACATTGAAAATAACCATCCTAAATCCAATCCTTGGCTAAAAAAAATTAAAAGCATCTTTAATTAGGTAAGCTCCAAAAAAATTCCAACAAAAATAGTTTAGTCAACCAACCTTATTAATCTGGCAGCGTCTTTGTAATATCACCCATGTCCATTAATTATTTTTGATGTGAAATTATTCAGTGGAAATTTGTCAAAAATGGAATAATTAAACATCTCTTAACAATAAATCGCCATTTTTACGAAACATAAGACGACCGTTCAAGGTTATCATATAAGAATTTTCGATTTCAAGTTTCATACAATTAGTGAGAGTAAATGACGCCGTGGCCACCAGATCTGGTGGCCACTTTTTTTTTTGCCCTTCTACCATTACTTCCTTCAACTATTCCTATTTTTCTTATTCTCATTTTGCTTGCCTAATTTCACGCAGTGAAAAGGACAATCCTCATATATGGTTTATTATTGGCCTTCCTAACAGGGTTGCTACAATTTATCGAATACCGATACTGGGTAAGGGATTTGTCAATCGAGTTTTATGTGGGCGCGGTAGCTGTTTTATTTACGGCCATTGGGATATGGGTTGGGCTGAAATTAACTAAAGGAAAACCCATTTTCTTCAAAGAAGTAGACACGACCCCACTCACCAAAGAATTTGATGTCGATGGAATTTTGGAAAAGTATAACATCAGTAAAAGGGAGCATGAAGTTTTAATACTTATCGCAAAGGGACTGTCTAATAAAGAAATCGCCTCTACCCTATTTCTTTCCACGAACACCATAAAAACCCATTCTTCAAATCTGTTCGCAAAATTGGATGTGAAACGGAGAACTCAAGCAGTACAAAAGGCTTTGGAATTAGGCCTTCTTACAGAGGACTATCTTTCCAATTGATTTTCAGTGGTTTCTAACCGTAGTACTTTTGGGTGAATCTTTATACCTTATTCATTTTAGTACTTTTTGGTGAAGCATATTGCTCAGATTCAAATTTGATTTGCACCATTATTTCACTAAAAAAAATATTATGTCAAAACACATCTTAACTTACGGTGCTATCGGCGGAGTTATCGTCGTCATTTTAATGTTTGCTGGGCAATCTTTGATGATCGGCCCAGACGGCCAAATGAATTTCGATTTAGGGGAAACATTGGGTTATGTATCCATGATTATTTCCCTCTCCGTTATTTTCTTTGGCATCAAGTCTTATCGGGACAACAAACTGAACGGAATGATCACTTTTGGAAATGCCTTTAAAATAGGCATATTAATTACCCTGGTCGCCTCTCTTTTTTACGTTGTTGGCTGGATGGTTTATTACCAAACTTCCGACAATGCAGCAGGTTTCCTTGAGCAATACACGGAACATGCAGTTGCCAAAATGGAAGCTGATGGTAAATCATTAACCGAGATTGAACAATTCAAAAAAGATTCGTTAGAGTTTGCTGAAATGTACAAAAACCCGTTTGTACGGGCAGGCGTAACCTTGGTGGAAATTTTTCCGGTCGGTTTATTGATTTCCTTGTTAAGTGCGTTTATCCTCAAACAAAAAACTGATCCCCAGCATGTCCTCCACATTTAGTCAATTTAAGTCTATAAGCAGATGGGAGGTAGAGTTGACACCTTCTAAAAAGGTGTCAACTCTATAAAGTACAACTCGACTGGACAAAATCAACCTGACTCACGTTAACTAATTACCCCATTAGGCGACTAATCCCTAATTTCTAATCACTAATCACTATAACATGAAAAGAGTAATCGGCCTCGGCGGTATCTTCTTTAAATGCAAAGACCACGAGACAGTCAAAGATTGGTACCAAAAACACTTAGGAATTCCCGTAGAACCTTGGGGCGCCCTCTTCCCTTGGCGGAGGCATGACAAACCTCAAGAGGAAACCTATTCAGTCTGGAGCCCTTTCAAAGAAGACACCACCTATTTCCAACCAGGTGAACAAGAATACATGATTAATTACCAGGTGGAGGACTTGTCCGCTCTTTTGGAAACGCTAAAAAAAGAAGGGGTGACCGTTTTGGAAAAAACGGAAGAGTCTGAATTTGGAAAATTTGGATGGATAATCGACCCGGAGGGGAGAAAAATTGAATTGTGGGAGCCTCCAAAAAATACATAATCCATCCTTTCTGTTTCATTTCAAGTATCAAATGAGCCCAGAACACCGGCTAATTTGAAGCCACTTTCCGAATGATGGAAAGTGGCTTTATTTTTATTAGAAAAAAAACGTCGGAAACTTTAAACTATTTAAAAGTTTCCGACGTTTACGCATAATTCTGCTTTAAGCATTCAAGAAAAATTCACAAACTACTTCCTTTAAGACAAAATAAAACAGTGACGACAATAGATAACATATCAGAAGAAATCATTGCCAAAGCGGAAAATCTTTTCCTCAAATTAGGTATTAGAAGTGTATCGATGGATGACCTGTGCAGGGAAATGGGTATCTCCAAAAAGACGCTGTACCAATATTTTGAAAACAAAGATGCGTTGGTCAAAAGGGTAATTAAGACGCATGTTGAGCGGGAGCAAGCAGAAATCAACCAATTTGTCAACAACTCAAAAGATGCACTGGACGAATTGAATAAAATCGGTTTGACGGTAATCCGAAACATTGAAGATGTTTCTCCGAGTACTTTGTACGACCTACAAAAATATTATCGGACAGCTTTTGATATCTTGATGAAAGAACAAAATGAATTTGTTTATACCTGTTTTTTCCAAAATATAAAACGAGGAATTTCCGAAGGCTTGTTCAGGTCTGATATCAACCCTGAAATAGTGGCCCGCATTTTTTCTTCATCCAGTTTTTTCTTGGTGGATGCCCTCTCGGACCCCTCCATAATATTTACCCGAAAACAAATGATCAAAGAATTGTACAACTACCACGTCCGAGGAATTGCCACACCGAAAGGGGTGAAGTTGTGGGAGAAATACACAAGGGACTGATCCTTTTTTTTCCATCAATTAAATAATTTCTAACGGAAATTTTAAGGTAGAATAAATGGTGGTTCGCAAAAAAATATGACCACCAAATTGAAAATAGCTCAACAACTTATGAAAAAACAAATAGCAAAGGTCTTATTGTGCGCAATGCTTTCCTTGATTCTTTTGATCCCCGCAAATGCACAGGTAGCCATTGACCTAAAAGCTGCTCTGCAATATACCATTGACAATCATTCCAAGGTTCAGCAAGCGTTGATTGATGTGCAATTAGGAGAACAAACACTGCGGGAATCGGTCAGCACTGGCCTGCCCCAAATCAAAGCGTCATCCACCATTATTAACAACCTTGCTCTGCGTACCAGCCTTATCCCTGCCGAGTTTCTTGGTGGCCCACCGGGCGAATTTGCCCAACTGCAATTTGGCACCAACTGGAACGGAAATGCGGGTGTCGAATTGAACCAAATGATTTTTAACAAGCAATGGTTGTTAGCACTGGAGGCCACCAAAAAATTAAAGGAATTTTATGCAGTCAGCTTGGATCAAACTAAGGAAACCGTCATTTATGAAACAGCCAAATTGTATTACCAAATACAGCTGACCAAAACCCAAAGAGGCATCCTGCAAGCCAACCTTAGCCAGATCGAAGGCTTGCTGACGGTGACGGAAAAGCAGTTCCAAAATGGGATGGCCAAAAAAATTGACGTTGATCGATTACAGGTTCAATCGGATAATTTGACCGTGCAATTGTCCAACCTCGACCTTCAATTACAACAACTGGAACTCGCCCTAAAATTTGCCATGCAAATGCCATTGGAGACGGACATCGTTTTAACGGATACCATCTCCGAGCAGGAACTGGCCTACACCAATAACAGTATCCTCCAGCCAGCCTTTCAATCGAGGCCAGCATTAGGCATCCTCCAAGTACAACAAGAATTGTACGATTTGGACCTGAGGCGCTGGCGGGCCGGCTATTTCCCAACCGTTAATTTTTTCGCCAATTACACCTATGAATGGCAAGCCAACAATTTTGGGGAAATAACTGACGGGCAGCGCTGGACCGATTATTCGCAAATAGGGCTTCGTTTCAATTTCCCGATTTTTGATGGATTTTATAAAGACAGCCAAAAGCAGATGGCCATTTTGAATAAAATGAAGGTGGCAAAAGATCATAGCTATACTTTGTTCGCTTACCAGGTTCAATACCAGTCAGCCCTTTCTAGTATTCAGCTCAATAAAAATAATTTACAGGCGGTAACCAATACCCGAAAAGTGGCAGAAGAAGTTTACCGAGTAGCTCAAAACCGCTATAAAGAAGGTATAGCCCCTATTACCGAACTACTTGACGCCGAGACATCTATGCGGGAAGCTCAAAGCAATTATATAGCTACCCTGGGCCAATTAAAATTATCTGAAATTGACTTGCTGCATGCGAATGGTAAGTTGATGGATTTGGTAAGATAGAGGGTTAAAGGTGGAAAGGATACAAAACAAAACAATTAAAATAACGACTAATAAATTGGCGCATTTCCAATAAAAAAACAGAAATCACCATTTGCAAAAAAGCATTTTAGCATGAAAAAAATAATTAAAAATATCCTCCTTTTGGGCTTAGTTGGATTGTTGGGTTTTGCGGGGTTCAAACAATTGGAGAGCAACAAGGCAAAAATCGAAGCGGATGCCCAAAAATCGCAAGAGCGTAACGAAATCATTCCGGTCATTACGCAAAAAGCGAGGACGGCGATGGTGGATGGTAAATTTGAAGTAGTTGGCAGTTTTGCCCCTTTCAAACAAGTGGTCGTGATGAGCGAAGCGGCTGGAAAGGCGATTAGCGTAAATTTTGAAAATGGGGACTACGTAAAGTCTGGCACCCGGCTGGTAAAAATTGATAACGATTTATTGAAAATCCAATTAAGATCCAATCAGTCGAATTTAGCTAAAGCGGAAAAGGATTTGAAGAGATTGAAAAATTTGCTGGGCGAAGGTGGCGTAACCCAAGCGCAAGTAGAAGAGGCGGAATTGGGCATCGTCAACATGCAAGCACAAATCGAGTCGATCGAGAAACAAATTTCCATGACCTCGGTTTTGGCCCCGATCAGTGGCACCATTTCTAACAAAACAATCGAGACAGGTTCGATGGTTGCCCCTTCCATGCAAATTGCTACGATCACCAATATTGGCCACTTGAAAATGCAGGTTTACCTGACGGAGGAACAAGTCGTTCAATTCAAAAAAGGCGATGTCATCGATTTGACCGCTGATATTTTTCCCGATAAAATCACCAAAGGTAAAATCACTTTTATTGATGTGTCAGCGACGCCGGGCAAACGCTATTTGGTGGAAATTGAATTCCCCAATACCGACAACCTACTGAAAGCTGGCATGTCAGGAACGGCTTATTTTGAGGGCAAAACCGCCGGAGAGGTGCTGGCTATCCCAAGGGAAAGCATTGTCGGCAATTTGCAGAACGCATCCGTTTACGTGGAAGAAGCAGGGAAAGCCAAACTGAAAAGTGTAAAAACAGGGGTCATTTTTGGCAACCTTATTCAAATAAAAGAAGGACTGGTGGAAGGTGAAACAGTCATCGTCTCTGGGCAGATCAACTTGCAGGACGGTATGACCATTTCAATTGAGCCAGAAAAATCCAATTAGGGAATGATTTAGAGGTTTTCATTTCATTTAAAATAAGCATGGAGTGACACCCCACATATTTATTCTATTGTATTGATTTTCAAACAAATGCCCCAAACGCCCATTTTTTCTCTTTAGTCCTTTTATCAAAATAATCATGTCAATTACTGAATTATCCATAAAACGGCCATCCTTGATTTTGGTGGTCTTCATCGTGCTGATCTTGGCTGGTATTTTCAGCTACACCAAATTGGGGTACGAGTTGATCCCCAAATTTGACATGCCGTTCATTATCGTCAATACGGTCTATCCGGGTGCCAGCCCGACTGATGTTGAGAACTCCGTCACCCGGATCATCGAGGAGGCTTTGTCGAACATGGAGAATGTATTGAGCATCCGGGGCAATTCGATGGAGAGCCTCTCTTTTGTTTTCGTGGAATTGAAAGATGGGACCAACATCGATCTCGCCCTGCAAGATGCCCAACGAAATATCAATGCCCGTGCCCGTCTTTTGCCCGATGATGCCGAAGCACCCTCGCTCACCAAATTTGCCTCGGACGAATTCCCGATTATTTCCCTCGGGGTCACCTCCGACGCTGCCCCCATCGACTTTTTTGACATCATCAACGATCAGATCAAACCAACTCTTTCCTCCGTCCAAGGGGTCGGTGACGTCAGGATCATCGGTGGACAAGAACGGGAAATCAAAGTGCAGGTCAATCGGCAAGCTTTGGAAACCAGGGGGCTGACCATTTTACAAGTAGTGCAGGCGGTCAACACCGCC
The DNA here is from genome assembly GCA_041392505.1 of Saprospiraceae bacterium. GTDB lineage: Bacteria > Bacteroidota > Bacteroidia > Chitinophagales > Saprospiraceae > UBA6168. The sequence continues at coordinate 44,727 of JAWKLX010000021.1, forward strand.
AACCTTGATTTTCCAACTGGAAAAATCGAAAACGACCAAGAACAGGTCATTATCCGTTTAGCTGGGAAATTCAAATCGATCGATGACATCCGCAACCTACATGTAGCTAATGACCCTCGAAGTAGCTCCCCGATCAAACTGTGGGAAATAGCAGAGGTTCTGGACGGCAAGAAGGAACGCAAAACCATCAGTCGGACGGATGGCAGGAGCGGTATCGGCATTCAGATTTTGAAATCGTCCGATGCCAACGCAGTGGCAGTGGCCGATGGTGTTTTAGGAAAACTGGATGGCTTAAAAGACCAGTACAAGGACATAAACCTGCAATTTGAAATAGCAAACAACCAGACCGATTTCACCCGTGAGGCCGTGGATGCAGTCAGCCACGATTTGTTGTTGGCAGTCATATTAGTGGCGGTGGTCATGTTGTTTTTCCTGCACTCGTTCCGCAACGCCATCATTGTTATGCTGGCCATCCCGACCTCTTTGATCAGCACCCTCATCATGATGTATGCCTTTGGGTTTACTTTGAACATGATGACGTTGCTGGCCATGTCCCTTGTCGTGGGTATTTTGGTGGATGACAGTATTGTCGTTTTGGAAAACATTTACCGTCACCTTGAAATGGGCCAGTCGAGGAAGGAAGCTGCCCTGAATGGCCGGAATGAAATTGCCTTCACTGCCCTCTCCATCACCTTGGTGGATGTCGTGGTTTTCGTCCCAATCGCTCTGGCATCGGGGACGGTCGGAAAGATCATGGGGCAGTTTGCTTTGGTGGTGACCTTCTCCACGCTCATGTCTTTGTTCGTTTCTTTTACGCTCACCCCAATGCTGGCCAGCCGTTTTTCCCGCTTGGAAAATTTTAAGGAAAACTCCATCGCTGGTTTTATTTTCAATGGGTTTGAAAGAGGGCTACACCGCTTGAACAACTGGTATGCCCGAATCATCAACCGGGTGCTGACACCTATCCAAATCCCCATTGGCCGATCCGCTAAAAACCCGGATTCCAAAAGGTATTTTAATTTCTACCTCAATGGCATCTTAGTCGTAATTGGCACCACCGTAGTATTGCTGTCTTCCTTTTCATTGGTGTCCAATGGCTACATCGGTTCCTCCTTCGTCACCAATGGAGACCGGGGCGAATTCATTATTAAGTTTGAACTGCCCAAAGATGCGACCCTCAAAGAGACCAACCTTGCCCTTTTGGAAGCCGAAAAATATTTACAGCAGCAAAAAGAAATCACGGGCGTCTTCTCGTACGCTGGTCTTTCTTCTGGGATGTTGGGCAATGTAGAAACATCTTATTTAGGGGAAATCGCAGTGAAGCTCGTCCCCAAAGACCAGCGGGATTTGGTCACGGATTTTTATGCCCAAACGGTTCGTGACGAACTGGAAAGAAGACTGCCTGGCGTAAAAGTAACTTCCGCCCCCGTCAGTTTTTTCGGCGGTGCGGACCAAGATCCGATCATCGTCTTCATCAGCGGCCCTAACAACAAAGCGGTCATGGATTACGCCAATGAAACACTTGCAGAGCTAAAGAAAATACCGGGCACATTGGAAGCTAAATTATCCATCGAAGAAGGGACGCCCGAAATAAAAGTGTCCGTCAACCGGGAACGCATGGCTAACCTCGGCATCAGCATGGACCAAGTGGGGATGACCATGCAAACGGCCTTCAACGGAAACGACCAAGCTAAATTTAGAGCAAACAATAAAGAATACGACATCACCATCCAAATGGATGATTTCAACCGCAACAACATTTCTGACATCGCCAACCTCTCCATTCTCAACAACCGGGGCCAATTGATCCGAATGGACCAGTTCGCTTCTATCGAGCAAACCACTGGACCTAACCGGCTGGAGCGCCGCAACCGGCTCCCTTCTGTTACGATTCAGTCAAAAGTTTTGGGCAGACCAAGTGGGGACGTTGCCGTTGACATCAAAAAATTATTTGAAGAAAAAATGCCGCCAAGCAATGGCATCGCCATTGCCTACGACGGCGACATCCGCCAACAGGACGAAGGTTTTGGCAGTCTGGGGTTGGCCTTTTTAGCCAGCTTCCTGCTGATCTACCTCATTTTGGTGGCCTTGTATGATAGCTGGGTTTATCCGGTCATCATTATTTTTTCATTGCCTGTGGCCTTGATCGGCGCTCTGCTTGGGTTAGCCTTGTCCATGACTCTCCTCGATATTTTCTCCATCGTCGGGATCATCATGTTGATGGGGTTGGTCGCCAAAAATGCGATCCTCTTGGTGGACTTTGCCAACCACTCCAAAGAGCAAGGCATGAACTCACATGATGCGCTCGTGGAAGCTGGCCGTACCCGTCTCCGCCCCATTTTGATGACCACCCTGTCGATGGCCATCGGATTCCTGCCCATTGCCCTCGCCCAAGGCGCCGCCGCCGAGTGGAAAAACGGCTTGGCCTGGGCGCTCATCGGTGGTTTGATGAGTTCCATGATTTTGACCCTGGTGGTGATCCCTGTAATTTATTTGGCGGTGGATGGCGTGAAGGCGTTCGTTGCGAAAATTTTTAAAACGGGTGGGCATGAAGACGTGGTGGTGGATGGTGGGGTGTGAGTTTAAGGATTGTGACAAATTTTGAGATGATGTAACTGCGGCAGGATTTGTAATCCTGCCGCAGTTACTTTCTTATGGTCTATGAACCTCTAATAAAACTAAAACATTTGGAATGCACCAGACAACCTTCCGAAAAATGCAGCCGGATTGTTAGAAAAAAATTAATTTTAGGCCTCTCATGTTCCACCTGCTAATAAGAATAGCTGCCACAGGTTGAACCGAACGAACAGGTTTCCCTCGGTCATTTTGAACCTACCAATTAAAGACAAACACTAACAATCCAACATGAAAAAAACAACCGCTATCCTACTCTATTGGCTCTTTTGCATTCCTAATCTCTTTGCCCAACACTCGGTCGCCAGGCTTTGGAACGAGGTGACGCTCGACGGCATCCGGGGTGATTTAGCCCGACCGACCGTCCATGCACGGAACCTGTTCCACACCAGTGTTGCGATGTACGATGCATGGGCCATTTATTCCGGCAAAGCGGATACTTATTTTTTAGGCAAAACAGTACATGGTTTTACTTGTGGTTTTTCGGGGACGCCGCCGCCAGAGAATGTTAAAGCGGCACAGGAAGAAGCAATAAGTTTTGCGATGTACCGATTGTTGAAGCACCGATTTGCGGGTTCGCCCGGCGAAGAAAGGTTATACGAAGAAATGGATTTTTTGATGGACTCACTGGGGTATAACCCTTTGAATATTGTTACCAATTATAAATGCGGCCCTGCCGAATTGGGCAATTACATCGCTCAACAATTAATAGCCTACGGTCTGCAAGATGGTTCGAATGAGGCAGGCGGTTACAGCAATCTTTTTTATGAACCAGTTAATCCGCCAATGTCGGTTCGGTTGGCAGGCAACTTCAACATTGTGGATTTGAACCGTTGGCAACCATTGTCCTTTATCCAGTTTATTGACCAAAGTGGAAATTTTACGGGTTCAGTTCCCCCCTTCGTTAGCCCAGAATGGGGACAGGTTCTGCCTTTTTCCTTCGACCGAAACGAGGCGACCATTTACCAAAGAGATGGCCATGACTATTGGGTGTACCACGATCCGGGGCCACCACCCTATTTGAATACTTCGGAGGTGGGCGGCTTGTCGGAAGAATACAAATGGGGCTATGCACTGGTAGCCGCATGGTCTTCCCTCCTCGACCCAGCGGACAGCGTGAAAATCGATATTTCCCCTGCTTCGGTTGGCAACATCCCATCCTACCCTACCGATGTGTTTGCGTATCACGACTTTTACGATTTCTTCGAAGGTGGGGATACGGGGACAGGGTATTCGGTTAACCCAAAAACAGGAGAAGCGTACGAACCACAAATAGTCTATCGGGCGGATTATGCGCGGGTACTTGCTGAATTTTGGGCGGATGGCCCCGATTCGGAAACGCCGCCCGGTCACTGGTTCACCATTTTCAATTACGTCAACGACCAACCTGAATTGGAAAAACGGATGGAGGGACAGGGCCCGATCCTTGATGATCTGGAGTGGGATGTCAAAGGCTATTTTACCCTCGGGGGAGCTATGCACGATGTGGCCGTTTCCGTTTGGGGCATCAAGGGTTGGTACGATACGGTGAGGCCGGTCTCTGCCATTCGGGGCATGGCCGAGTTGGGTCAAAGCAGCGATCCAAGCCTGCCCAATTTCCATCCGGGAGGCTTGCCTTTGATCCCTGGCTACATAGAATTGATTCAGGAAGGTGACCCGCTTCAAGGTACAAGTGGTGAATATATTAATGAAATCAAACTGAAAGCCTGGCAAGGGCCGAGTTTCATTACCGACCCACGGACAGATATCGCAGGAGTTGGTTGGGTGCGGGCCAATTTTTGGTGGCCCTATCAACGGCCGACCTTTGTATCACCACCATTTGCGGGGTATGTTTCTGGTCATTCCACCTATAGTCGAGCTGCGGCTGAGATACTCACATTTTTGACGGGGGACTCATTTTTTCCGGGAGGCATGGGCGAGTTCTATTGCAGAAAAAATCAATTTCTGGTTTTTGAAGATGGCCCCAGTACCGACCTGACCCTCCAGTGGGCCACTTACCAAGATGCTGCGGACCAATGCAGCCTGTCCCGGATTTATGGTGGCATCCATCCGCCAGCGGATGATATGCCCGGGCGGTTTATCGGGTTGGAAATCGGAGAGCAGGCATTTGCCTTTGCCAAACAATATTTCCAAAAAGAAACGGTGATCAATGAGGTAGAGGCGATCAATATTTTTCCAAACCCGACGAGTTGTGCCGTGCAAATCAATTTTGATTTTGAGGGCGAAATGCCCATAAAAGTTTATAGCAGCGATGGGCGGGAGGTGTTGACGCTTTTGGTCAATTTTTCCCAAAACCAGACATTTATTAATTTAGAAGGGCTACCAAAAGGGGCGTATTTGATCGTCGGATTAAAGGGGAAAAAAGAACGTTTCTTTGCTAAAAAGATCATGTTGCTTTAGCCACGTGAACTCAATGTTTGGTGATTTTGAAAAAGAAGAAAGCTCTAATCTACTTGCCATACAGCGAACACTTTGCTTTAAACAACTGAAAACCAACCCTTCATATAGCAAATTCCCCCAACCGTATCTGTTTAAAGATCAAGGGGCTTGAAAAAAAATTAATGATATTGGATTTTTATTTGCAAATAATTTCCAATTCAAAATATATTTGTTCGAAATTCGTCATTACATTCATTACTAACCTAAATAAATCGGAATCAAAAAAGGAGCAGGTATTGCGGTGACGGAAAGGAACAGCCTGTATCTTTGCTAATTCTAACAACATCAATTTCATGACAACGACGAACAAACCCAGAGTGGTCAAAGATTACGAAAAACTGGAAGAGTCTATTAAAGAACAGATCAAATTAGCCTATCCCAATGGTTTTTCTACCAATTTGGTCAAGTTCAAAAATAAAGATGGGGATATGGTTTCGGCCCTCCCTTTTGAGGCAGAGGACAAATACTACCTTGTCCGGATGACGGTTACCCAAGCACGGGAGATCATTGAAAACGATGATGATTACGATGATTTCGGATTCTTGAAAGACGATGCCAAGGAGGAGTACGAAGACAAATACGCAGAGGATATCGACGATTTGGCTGAGTCTACTCCCGACCCAACAACTGGAGAGGAGGTCGATTTGGACGATTGATAATTTTCCAACCATAAAAAAAAGGCATGATCCATTGAATTGGAACATGCCTTTTTTTATGGCCGAATTTTCTTTTTCCTCCGGACTACATTCAACGAGTTGCAACCTCCGAAATCCAAAATCCTCTTACCTTCTCTTTATCTTTCGTTTCATCCTTCCTCCACCACCTGCCGCCATAGTACCCATACCTTGCATCTTGGTCATTTTGTTCATCATCGTTTTCATCTGATCAAACTGCTTAATGAACATATTTATCTGGTTCAGATCCTGTCCACAGCCACGGGCAATCCTTTTCTTGCGGCTCATGTTGATGATCTCAGGTTTGCTCCTTTCCTCTTCCGTCATGGAGAAAATGATGGCCTCTACTTTATTCAGGGCCTTATCATCGAAGTCCACATCTTTTAATTGTTTACCGATACCGGGAATCATGCTGACGAGCGATTTCATATCACCCATCCGTCTGATTTGCTTGATCTGGCTCAGGAAATCGTTGAAGTCAAATTTATTCTTACGGATTTTTTTCTCTAATCTTTTCGCCTCTTCTTCATCAAATTGCTCCTGCGCCTTCTCCACCAACGAAACGATGTCCCCCATACCCAAAATCCTTTGCGACATCCGCTCAGGATAAAACACATCGAGCGTTTCCATTTTCTCTCCCATGCTGACAAACTTGATCGGTTTGCCAACAGTGTATTTAATAGAAAGCGCTGCCCCACCCCTCGTGTCACCATCCATTTTTGTCAAAACAACCCCGTCGAAATTGAGGCGGTCGTTGAAAGACTTCGCTGTATTTACCGCATCTTGCCCAGTCATGGAATCCACCACAAAAAGGGTTTCGTTCGGTGATAGGGCTTCCTTGAGGTTGGAGATCTCGTTCATCATTTCCTCGTCCACTGCCAAGCGTCCCGCAGTATCCACGATCACCACATCAAATCCATGAGCCTTGGCGTGGGCAATACTCGAAAGGGCAATCTGTACCGGGTTTTTATTCTCCACCTCTTTATAAACAGGCACTTTGATCTGCTCCCCAAGCACTGTAATCTGGTCAATGGCCGCCGGACGGTAAACGTCGCAGGCCACCAACAACGGGGATTTTTTCCGCTTGGTTTTTAGGTAATGCGCCAATTTCCCGGAGAAGGTCGTTTTACCAGAACCTTGTAGACCAGAGATCAAAATCACGGAAGGACTGCCACTTAAATTGATGCCAGCAGCTTGGCCGCCCATCAGTTCGGTCAATTCATCCTGCACGATTTTGACCATCAATTGGCCGGGCTTTACCGCTTTCAGCACGTTTTCCGTACCCAGTGCTTTCTCTTTTATCTTTTCGGTAAATTGTTTGGCGATGGCATAATTCACATCCGCCGCTACCAGCGCTCGGCGGACTTCCTTGATGCTCTCAGCAATATTCAGCTCTGTGATTTTTCTGTCGCCAGTCAACGATTTGAATGCGAGATCAAGGCGGTCGGATAAACTATCAAACATGGTTTATTGATTCGTGATTATGAGAAAATGGCATAGTTCATTAGGGTTTTGCTTGGGAGCGCAAATATAGGTAAATGAGCGTTTTTCCTAACGCCAATTTGGTGGCTGTAAAAATATCTCTGAGAGAAAGGTTGTATTCAGAGCATCATGATGGGCTCTGAATACAACCAGCACTTTAATTTGGCCATTTTCAATTGTACTAATTGAGCAAAATCAACTTGCCTGTTGAAGTGGCATGAGCAGTTTCAATGCGGTAAAGAAGGAGCCCATTATGCTGAAAATCATCAGATTTGACGCTGAAATGGGAGTGGCCTGCCGCAAAATTTGAGGCCATGGATTTCAAAACTTTACCTTCTGAGGTCATGAAAACAATTTTGACGAGCCCTGCTTCGGGTAAATAAAATGGCAGCAAGGTTTGGTCAAAAAACGGGTTGGGCTGAGGATCATAAAACTGGGCTTTTGTACTGTTTGAAATATCATCTAAAAAATTCAATTCAAGCCCAATAATTTTCAGGCCATTGGTATATGCTTCAGATAAAAGGCCATCCTTAAAAATGTTAATTAATGATAAAACATTGCCCGCTTTTTTTGCTTTAAAAAATAGTGTAAACAGTGGATCGGATTCATTGGAATTAATTGGATTTAATTGATTGTAAGAAATATCTAATTGTCCATTTTTAATTCTTTTTTCACCAAAATTTTCTTCTGTTAAAATCCCTTCTTTAATTTTAATTAATTCTAAAATATCATGATCGAATTTAATTGTTGTTTGAAATCCAATTATATTTTTATCATTCAGATAAACAGGTAATTCAAAATACTCATTTTCGCCAAAGGATTTATTTTTTATTCGCAAAAAAACATATTCGCCATATTCCCGGTCATTCATTGCACTATTTAAATTCACGACTGCCGACCCATTTAAATCACCTGTTTTTATTCCAATAAAATTAGCTTGCATTACATTCGGACTATTTACCCAAATGGTGTCCGAAAATGGTGAAGTAAATGGATTATTTGGATTATTAAACGTAAAGGCTTTATCAATAAAACGCCAAGAGGTATTATTGGGAAACGACGAATCAATTCCCAAAATTAATTTTCTAAGTACGACCGCATCAAAGGTGGTCACCGAGCCGGAGCCATTGGCATCTGCAGCAATAATTTTATATGGGCTATCCAATAATGCCACTCCTAAAATTTGACGGGTTAAAAGCACAATGTCGAAAGTAGTTACACCATTTAAAATATCATCATCTTTAAAAGGAGCGATATAATAAGGAAAAGAAACGGCCCCATTTGGAAAAGAGAAATTCCCATTTATATCTGTTTGTACTGTACCGAAATAAGAAATTTCCACATCAATATTATTGATACCTTCCTCCTCTTCCGTTTCGATATTCCCAGTAAATAATGGCGCCCCTGTACAATCACCAAATTGATCAACTATGGCAATATTAGTGTTACAGAATCCTTGATTGCCGGAGTAATCTGACACCCACAATTCCACGGCATTAAAGCCAAGATCGTCACAAGAATAATCTCGGCTAACATCAGTTTCATCAGCTGAGAAACTAAATTTTAATGATCCGGGACAATTATCAAAACTATTGTTGTCCAAATCAGAAGCGAAAATTTTTACAAATGGATTAGCATTTGACGGCGATAATAAACTGGCCACAACCCCAGTTTTACATTTTGGAGTAGGGCTTTCGCAATCCTTTACTTTTACGGTAGTCTCGCAGGCTGATTGGTTGTTACAATTATCTGCAGCCACATATCTTACTTGGTAAGTACCAGCAGCAATACCCGGATAGGGGCCAGCCCCATTATTCCAAATAGCCCCAATTTTAAGTGATGCATTAATTGACACATCTAAAAAACAATCTTCAACTACTGGCAGGGGCAAGATTACCTCGGCCAAACAATCATTACCTGTAATGCAAATATCCGGCACATCGCACCCATTGGGAAATATAGGATCAACCGAATCACTCACTTTAATGATTTGCTGATAAGTGATAAATCCATCCCAAGGATCAGAGTCCGGGTCAGTATCTGGGCCGAAAGTTTGATTGGCCTCATCCGCTCCTGGTAAATTACAGGTGGCCCAACTATCTCTAAAAGTACGGTCATCGCAATTACCATTATGATCCAAGTCACATTCAAGATTAATAATGGACAAACACCCAGATAGTCGCAAAGCTAATTCAGAATCTTCTACTACCTCTTGATCCAATTCATCGCCAGCCACGCACCAATTGATGACGAACCATTGACGAACTACTTTGTAACAGGCACCAGGATCATCAGTAAAAACTTCATCTTCATAGGTGATGGCAATTAATTCACAGGTTTCATTAAATATTTTTGGCTCGCCAAAATCAGGAGTACTCGTCCCACATTCAATCCCTGGCAAATGCCCTGGTTCGCCATTGCGATGAGCAGGAAATTGAACCACAAAATCGGAAACATGGTACACGTTTATTGCCTGGTTGCAAATAATTGGATTTCCATTTAATGTAATTGTATGAGTCCGCATTATAGCCCCCTCCAAACAAGAATTTAAATCAATTATTACTTCTTCTGTTGGGTTAAAAACGCAATTGGCAAAATATTCAGGTGCGCCAAAATATTCTTCCAAAATCGCAGTATTACCGGTATCCAATGCAACTTGCAAATTATCCAAATAAAAATCAGCACTTATTTCTACATCGTCTTGGCAGTGGGCCAATAACCCTCCCGACACTTGCACGACGATGGTGTCCTTACTAATATTATCACAAACATCCGTGGCGGTATAAAGTACATTATAAAAGCCCGGAATAGAAGTCATAGTCGCATATACGCTGTCTGAATTAAAAGTGTACCAGGGAGTAGTAATTTGAATACTAAAATCGGAGCATTCATTTATTAAATTAATTCTTGGCAATAATATAGTACTGGTGCAATTATTATTATTACTAAATAAAATAGTATCAGGAGCCGTAAATTCTGGGCCTTTATTATCTGCAATTACTATGATTTGAGTGTGGGAAAAAAATTCGTCTGTACAATAATCAAATGCCTGCCATTTTCTTTTAATAATAAAATTATTTCCACAAGTATTTTCAATACTATCGCTCATTAAAAAAGTGAGGTTGCAAGCCAAAGTAGCTGGATCAGTACCGTTCACCAACGGTATGCCCGTGATGCTCACATCAGTATCTGTTTCTACATCTACCATGTCTGAACATTCCAGTGGAGGCAGCTCTATTCCATCCAAATTTGGTGGAAAATCAATATCAATGAATTTCACTCTTTTGGCGGTAATGATTTGACTACAATATGTTTCATTGCCAGTTGGGTCAGCTGTCGTCCATTTTCTTTCTACCGTAAAAGCAATATCATCGCCATCGCAAAAAGAATTTTCCTTGATATCAAGATAGGTGTGTGTATACCCTGCTGGTGTAAAACAGCCTTCAATAACTGGCAAACCAACCGAGTCATAATTCTCGTGACAAAAAATAGTTATATCTGCTGGACAGGTCATAATCTGTGGCATTCCTGTCGATTGAACTATAATAGAGCCCCAGCAGAATTGTCCAGTTTCCGTATCGGTTACTTTTACCGTGTACGTTTTACCTAAAAATCCAGTGTCAACGATATTCCCCAAATTTGCCCCCAAAGCACTTAATATATAAGCGTCATAACGTTCGGCACAGCCGTAGGGTCCTCCTACTAATATATCGAAAGGGCTTAGTTCCTGAGTGCACTCGCCCTCAAAATTAATGGCTACATTGTCATTACAGTTTAGGGCTTGAGTAGGAGGAATCAAAGTCACACTGAAAGTGCATGTTTCAATATTGCCCAAAGTATCAGAGACAGACAAAGTAACGATTGTTGTTTCTGGGGGGAAAAAATAACCGGGCCCTGGCGTGAACGTATAATCCAAAAATGGCTCGCTGCTGCTCCAAATTAGCGAATCAAAATTGAGGTAGAAGCCACACTCGCCTGGCAATGGCCCAACAATCACATCATCAGGGCATTGCAAGCTTAAAAGGGAATGATCATCATTTGCAAAAAGGGGAACCATGATGAGCACCATCCATAAGGATAGGAAGGTTTTCTTGATTTTAGTCTGGAGAAAGAACGTAAAAAAAATCATGACACGGGTTTTTAAAGGATGGCAATATTGTCGAAAAGGACTAGGAAGTTTCCACAAATCATTTCACAAACAATAAAAGCCATTGTTTGAAAATAAAAAAAAGCAAGATGTCCTTATCGCACGGAAAATTTAAATCGGTGAGTAGTTGTAAAACCTGTCCATTTGAAATAGAGATGGCAAGTTAACGATTTAAAGGCAAAATGAAGAATAGAGGGGTAACTATTTGAATTGAAGCTTTATTCACAGTTCAGCATTTGCTCAAAATTATTTCCAAACAAGATTTGGGCATTTATTTCGCTCATAGCCTCCCAACAAAGGGCAAGATTTCCAATTATGCTTGTTTAGTATTTCTAAGTTTTTTCAAAAAAAAACTAAAAAGACTCAACTCTTCTGCTAAGACCCCCCATTTTTGCAATCTTTTTTAAAACAAAAAATAATGAGATCAATGAAAAATGTAATCATTTTAAGTTTAGCTGTTTTGTTTTCTGGCGCTCTAAAAGCACAAGATCTGAAAACCTCAAAAGATACGCTTAGTTATGCCGTTGGTATTTTGTGGGGACAAAACATGAAACAACAAGGCCTCTCCGATATCAATACAGACCTTTTGGCAAGGGCTATTGGAGAAGTTTTAGAAGGGAAAAAGAGCCTAATGACCCCTCAAATGGCCAATGACGTTCTTAGGGACTTTATGAGCCGGGAAAAGGAGGCCGAAATGAAAAAGAACAAGATGGAGGGGGAATTATTTTTAAAAAACAATGCTGAAAAAGAAGGGGTCATTACCTTAGAAAGTGGGCTTCAATATGAGGTTTTGAAAAAAGGCGACGGAGCAATCCCGAAAGCTACGGACAAAGTCAAAGTTCATTATCATGGCACGCTGATCAACGGCGATGTTTTTGACAGTTCTGTGCAAAGAGGGGAACCGACATCTTTTCCGGTGACGGGTGTCATCAAAGGTTGGGTCGAAGCTCTTCAATTAATGCCCGTTGGATCGAAATGGAAATTATTCATTCCATCAGATTTAGCTTATGGAGAAAGAGGTGCAGGTCAAAAGATCGGTCCCGGGACTGTTTTGATCTTTGAAGTTGAACTGTTAGGCATAGAATAACGAAAAATAAAAGCGAGGGAAGTGGACCAAAGCCACTTTCCTTTTTTCTTCTTTTTGAAACCATGCGAATTGATATTATTTCTGTCCAACCTGATCTGCTGCAAAGCCCTTTTGAGCATTCGATCCTAAAACGTGCCCAACAAAAGGGATTGTTGGAAGTCATGGTTCATGACTTGCGTAAATACGGCCTTGGCAAACACAAGCAGGTGGATGATTATCAATTTGGAGGAGGCGCAGGTATGGTTATGATGTTGGAGCCGTTAGTCAATTGCATCGAAGATTTACAAAAAGAAAGAATCTACGACGAAATCATTTACCTGACACCAGACGGGAAACGTTTGGAGCAAAGCATTTCCAATATTCTCTCAATGAAGCAAAATTTGCTGATGATCTGTGGCCATTATAAAGGCATTGATGAGCGGGTGAGGGAGCATTTTGTAACCATGGAAATTTCGATCGGAGACTATGTTTTGTCAGGTGGAGAATTGGCAGCGGCCGTGCTTGTTGATACGATTGGCCGATTGATACCTGGTGTTTTAGGTGATGAGACCTCGGCCCTTTTTGATTCGTTTCAAGATGGACTCTTAGCCCCTCCCGTTTACACCCGACCAGCTAAATTTAGGGATTGGGAAGTCCCTGAATTGTTGACATCTGGAAATTTTCCCAAAATAGAAGATTGGCGGCACGAGAAGGCCATGCAAAGAACAAGAGACAGGCGGCCAGACCTTTTTGAAAAATTGAAAGACCAATGAATATTGAAGATTTCCGAGATTACTGCCTTTCAAAAAAAGCGGTCGAAGAAACTTTTCCTTTCGGTGAAGAGACGCTCGTGTTTAAAGTGATGGGGAAAATTTTTGCTATTACAGGACTTGACGAAGAGGATTTTAAAGTCAACCTAAAATGCAACCCAGACCGCGTTTATGAACTTCGAGAACGACACCCAGAACACATTGTCCCCGGTTGGCACATGAATAAAAGTCATTGGAACACTGTTTATTTTGAAACAGGCCTGGACACAAAATTTCTAATAGAGTTGATAGACCACTCCTATGAACTCATCGTTAGTAAACTTCCCAAAAAAGATAAGGCTATTTTTGACTCGCTTTGAATACTCATAAACATACCCTCCCCCATTTCTAATTGTTGGGCAAGGAATAGCAGGAACCTTGCTGTCCTATTTTTTATTACAAAAAAAACACCCTTTTAAAGTAGTAGATATTCCACTCCCCGGTTCAACCTCTAGTATTGCCGCCGGCGTCATTAATCCCATAACGGGACGACGAATGGTCAAAAGCTGGAGGTTCGATGAGTTTTCCACCTTTGCCAAAATCACTTATAAAGAGATCGGTCAATTTCTTGGTGCCGATTTATTTCGTGATATGAACATCCTACGTGCTTTGCCAACCACATTTGATGAAAATGAATGGGACCGGAGAAGTGGTTTTTCAGAGAACCTGCCGTTTTTTAGCAAAGAAGTTGACTTGGGAAATTATAGAGACAAAATTCCTGACATAGCGTATGGTGAAATAACGGGGTCAGCCAAGGTCGACCTCCCTTTGTTGATTCAAACCTTTAGGGCCTACCTAATTAGAAACGATCTGATTTTAGATGAGAAGTTTAGTTTCGGGAACTTGGCATTTAATTCTGAATCTACAACCTATAACGGAAATGATTTTGATAAAATAATATTCTGTGAAGGCTTTCATGCTTCGTATAATCCTTTTTTTAACTACTTGCCTTTTTCCTTTTCAAAAGGCGAATTATTATTAGTAAGAATAAAAGGTCTTAACGTTGATAAAATGTTGAAGAACAAAATATACATTGTACCAGTGAAAGAAGACATTTACTGGGTAGGATCAACAAATAGCTTTGATTATCAAGGAATTGACCCAACTCTATCTCAAAAAGAATCATTAACGAACACCTTGTCCAATATCATAAAACTACCATTTGAAATCTTATCTCATCAGGCTGGTATTCGCCCTACTGTTGTTGATAAGAGACCATTACTCGGTCTGCATCCTAAATATAAAAACCTTGCAATATTCAACGGCTTGGGTACAAAAGGCTCATCTCTGGGGCCATTTTTCGCACAGCAAATGGCTGGCTTTTTATTGAATGTAAGCGAACTCGACCCAACTGTAGATATTGAACGATTTTATCAAAAGTTGTCCGATTAACGTAAAATCTTGCATTTGTATCTTGAGAACTTTGGATTGAATTCTATTGAAATTTCCGTGTTTTCATTACCATTTCAAAGTACAGTATCCACTGTTCAAAAGAAAAGCTAACTACTTTACTATTTCACCCAATTTCTTTTTCTTTAAAAAAAATCATATTTATTCTTTTTGGAACGATTTTGTTTTATATATTTGCACTGCGAAAATAATTTTTTAGTCCTGAAATAACCATTGGCTTATCTTAAACAAGCTCGTCTGCTTGTTTCTCTTCTATTTTAATTCTGTTTTAGAGTTACTTTCCTGTGGCATTCAAATGCCCAAACTTTCCTTATTCCAAGTCTGAGCATTTCTTATTTCTCAACCGACTAAACTTATTAACATTGAAACCGACAATGCTTTTCGCTTTTATGCTTGCGCTTTGCGTACAGATAGAAGCCAATAACATTTATGTATCGCAAAATGCTACTGGTAGCGGATCATCTTGGTCTGATGCATTAGGTTCCTTAACTGAGGCCCTTTCATTGGCTAAAGAAGGTGATCAAATTTGGGTTTCCAAAGGAACTTATACTCCATCAGATTCTGATAGAAGTAAAAGTTTTGTGATACCAAATGGTGTGAAAGTATATGGAGGATTTGTTGGAAATGAAATTAGTCTTAGTCAAAGAAGAGTTCAAGAAAACATTACTACTCTTTCCGGTGAAATTGGAAAGTCAGGGATCTCAGACAACTCTTTTACAATTGTTTATTTTGAAAGAGTAAATAATGAAACTACCCTTGATGGCTTTTCAATCACAGCTGGCAATGCAAATGGAGAATTAGAAGAGGGCAATCCATCTCGTTGCGGTGGAGCAATATATATCAATGGAGAAAATAGTGTTTCCTCTCCTTTGATTGCAAATTGTTCATTAACATCAAATTTCGGAAGAGACGGTGCAGCAGTATATAATAACGGAAGAAATGGAGTAAGTGAGCCCATTTTCATCAATTGTATTTTTTCAAATAATGAAGCAGGCTTGGATGGAGGTGCCGTTTATAATGATGGCCGTCAGAGCGGAAAAAGTATCCCTACTTTTACAAATTGCCGCTTTGAAAGAAATATGGGCACTTATGGTGGAGCCATTTGCAATGCTACCGAATCAGGTATTTGTAATCTGATAATGAATAACTGTTCATTTATTGAAAATGCGGCATACTTGAGAGGAGGAGCGGTATTCAGTCTTAATGGAGATGAAAAATGTTTTCTTGAAATGTCTGATTGCCAATTTCAAAATAACTTCCCTGATGATCAAAATATGATTTTCACTGTTACCTCGGTCGCAGTGATGCTTATAAAATTGCTGGAACTGAGCCTTAATTTTTTGTGCCACGTCACTCAACTTCAAAATAACAACTAATAACTATTCTTATTTCCTATTTGACTCACTATGCTAAATACACGAATTACAAAGGGTGTTTGGATTAATCCAAACACCCTTTTCTATTGAATTCTAAGTGTTTAGAAAAGTAAAACACAACCTAAAATTAACGTGAGGTATGGATTTAAGTGGCAAGGCAGGATTTGCGAAAGCCAATTCTGCCTTGCCAAAGGAGTTTAGGGGGAAGAAAATCGGCAAAGCGATTTTCTTCCCTAATTTTTCGACGGCGGTGGCAGCCGAAGCTGCCGCATCAGAAAAATGTAATAATCTGATTTGAAAGTGGATTTTAATCCATACCTCACATTAAATTATAAGTGGAGCTTTTATTGGATACAAAAAGCTTGAGAAGTAGTGGTACAATAACATAACTAAAGAAGAAGAATTTGAAGGAAAAGAATATTAAGGGAAGAGTAAATAGAAGTCTACATAGATAGGGTATGATCTCTTTAATTGGGAAAATACCTAACTCGTGTAGTATATCCCCAAAACGCCAACACCATTATTAACATTAGTGAAAGCATCATTGTAATCTGTATACAGTCCACCACCATCTATTTTGTTCAATAAATTTAAAGTGTTTTGGTAATAATCGCTGGAAACAGTCCTCATCTCTAATCTAAAGTCTCCTCTTTGATAAATTTCTGGATCATAGGAATAATGTCCTTCAAAATTGAACTTTATCACCTTTCCATTAAATTCCAAATCGTTTAGAATAAAACTTGGAAAATCAAACATTTGCTGAATAAAACCACATTCTGATGTACATGCGATGAACAAATTTTCATCCGTGTTCAACAAGGAGGTGTCATAAGTAATCTCACCTTCGGCACCAATTACCTTAGAGATCATCTCCTGAGCAAACAAAATATGATAATAGTTTTTATGCTCGGCAGGATCGTTTATGGAAACAGATACATCGAATTGAATATCTACATGCCCCAATTCCCCTGTTGATGCAAAACTTTCATGGTTACTACCCTCTTCATTAATATTAACGGCAATTGGTATAGTTGTCGAAGCAGTAACTGGTTTATGACCAGGCACCTCTACACTCAACATATAAACAACACCCTCTTTAGGGTCAAAATCCACTGATTGATAACGTTGGTTTTGAGCATCATTAATATATATAAGGGTAGTCAAAAAATTAAGGCTATCTCCTGAAAACAAACTAACTGTTGCGTTATCAACGTTTTTTCCTGGAAGATTAGACCTAAGGTTAGATTCTGTGACGTATACTATTAAATCTTGTTTATCGGAAAATAGACTTTGAACTACGAGTTGAGGATCACCTTCTATCTCGACCGGCACTTCACAAGAAGTGGCAAATAAGAATGTAATTAGTGTGATTTGAATTGAAAGGTAATTACGCCGCATATTGAAGAATTAAGATTCTTACGTGTATTGGGTAAAGTTCGTTATTTTATTCTGGAATTAGAAGTTTTCCGACAATATTTTTGGGTCTTGGGCTTTCATGATTGGATTATTTTGTTCAAAAAATTTAAAAATTCCAAGTTAGTTTCTATTGTATTTCAACAAAAAGCTTTTCACATTATCATTGTTTTGAATTGACCGTTTACATTTGTCCATTCAATTTAACAGTTAATACATTTACTAATTCAATCAAATAAATACATGACTAGGACAATACAATTGAGAGATGCACTCCGGGAAGCAATGTCTGAAGAAATGAGGCTTGATCCTAACGTTTTCCTGATGGGTGAAGAAGTCGCTGAGTATAACGGCGCCTATAAAGTGAGTAAAGGGATGCTGGAAGAATTTGGAGCTAAAAGGGTCATTGACACACCAATTGCAGAATTAGGATTTGCAGGGATTGGTGTTGGAGCGGCCATGAATGGTCTTCGACCTATCATTGAATTTATGACTTGGAATTTTGCAGTCCTTGCGTTTGACCAAATTGTAAATAATGCAGCCAAAACATTGTCTCAATCCGCTGGGGATTTCTCCTGCCCTATTGTTTTCAGAGGTCCTTCAGGAGCAGCTGGTCAATTGGCACAGCAACATTCACAAACTTTTGAAAGCTGGTTAGGGAATTGCCCTGGGCTCAAAGTCATTTCCTGTATTGACCCAGCAGATGCAAAAGGATTGCTAAAATCCGCCATCCGAGATAATGATCCAGTTTGTATAATGGAATCTGAAATCATGTATGGACATAAAGGCGAAGTACCAGAAGGTGAATATTTAGTACCTATTGGCAAAGCAAAGGTCCGGCGGGAAGGCACAGATGTAACCATCGTTACCTTCAACAAAATGATTTTGGAAGCATTGAAGGCTGCTGAAGAATTGGAGGGGATGGGTATTTCCGCAGAGGTAATTGATCTCCGAACTATCCGCCCTTTGGACCATCATACACTGGTTGAATCTGTAAAAAAAACCAATCGGATGGTTGTCGTAGATGAATCATGGCCTATGTATGGTGTCTCTGCTGAAATTGCTTACGAAATACAGAAATATGCTTTTGATTATTTAGACGCACCGGTAACTAGGGTCAATTCAGCTGATACTTCCTTATCCTATGCACCTACTTTTGTCGAAGAATATTTGCCAAATCCCGCAAAGATCATTAAGGCGGTTAATGAAGTAATGTATATAGGCGCATAAGCCAGCTTCTGTATTGATAATAAATAATGGCTTCAAAAAGTAAAATAGCGGTTCTGACTGGTGCAGGTATCAGTGCGGAAAGTGGCATCAGTACTTTCCGTGATTCCAATGGCCTATGGGAAAACCATGACATTATGGAAGTTGCTTCCTATCATGGGTGGTTAAAGAATAAAGGGTTGGTTTTGAATTTCTATAATGACCGGCGACGTCAACTGAAAGAAGTACAGCCGAATGTGGGACATTTAGGATTGGTAGAATTAGCATCTCAATTTGACGTTACTGTCATTACTCAAAATGTAGACGATCTGCACGAAAGGGCCGGCAGCAAAAATATCATTCATTTACACGGTGAACTAAATAAAGCAAGAAGTACAACAGACGAAAGGTTGGTATATGACTGGTTTGATGATTTAAAAATTGGAGACTTATGTGAAAAAGGAAGCCAACTAAGACCTCATATTGTTTGGTTTGGTGAAATGGTGCCACTTCTTGACATTGCGGCTAATGTTGTGGAAAATGCTGATATTGTAGTAATTATTGGCACATCTATGCAAGTATACCCTGCAGCAAGTTTAGTCGATTATGCCAATTTTGGCATTCCAATTTACTATATTGATCCGAAGCCAGCCATTAATACCGGATTAAAAATGAGCAATAATTTTAAGGTTATTGAAGAACCAGCAACAATAGGCGTACAATTATTACTTGATGAATTAATGTAAATAAAAAGGTGTGTTGCTATCCTCAACAACACACCCGAAACAGTCTATGAGAAAACGTTGTGTAGTATCTTTTAAGGGCAGCTGTTTTTTAGAAAAAACAACTGCCCTTTGTCTAACCGCATTTTGAGTAACCGCAACTTTTTGCAAGTCAGACAGCCTTCTTTATAAATCAGGCCATCAGGGTCACTACATGACGGACATGCTTCTTTGATCGCTTTGATGCCATCCGGTACAAATCTCTTCAGAGCTCTGACAACACCATTTTTCCAGGTGTTAATATGCTCCTGTTCAGTATTCAGGCCCGCTACTAAATTGATGACATAAGTAAGGGGCATACCATGGCGCAATGTTCCAGAAATTAATTTTGCATAATTCCAATACTCCTTATCGAAGGATCGGGACAATCCTTCCATGGTTACATTGTAGCCATCCTTGTCCTTAAATTGGAAATCGTACCTATTATTTCCGTCCTCATCTTTTTCCTTTATAACCCATCCCTTGGTTACATAGGGAGGTAGTATAAATATGTCTTCGGCCTTACCTGTAAAAATCTCGTATGGGCGACCATCTAAAAGGCCCATAAAAGCCATCCATTTTTCGTGGTTGTTTTGAAACCGTATAATTTCAGCCTCCAATTTTTTAGGGCGCTTGGGAGCAAACGTTGTTATAAAGGCCGAGCTTTCGCCACTTTCATTAGTAGTTTGTTTATCTTCCTGTTTGTTCTCTTTTTCATCAGAGGCTACCAAGACGCCGGAGCGTGAGCCATCTCGGTAAATTGTACAGCCTTTACAGCCTGACTCCCAAGCTGTTTTATAAATTTCTTTTACTAAATCGACAGAAGTCTCATTGGGAACATTCACTGTGACACTGATACTGTGATCCACCCATTTTTGAATGGAGCCCTGCATTTTTACCTTCTGTACCCAATCAACATCATTCGCAGTTGCTTTGTGGTAGGGTGACGACTCAACCAATTTGGCCAAATCCTCGCTATCCATCTTTTTTACTTCTTCTATTTTATGGCCATTAGCAACCAACCAAGTTTCAAACTTGTGATGGAACACATTGTATTCCTCCCAGTGGTCGCCCACCTCATCTACAAAAGTTACATTAACATCCTTATCGTTCGGGTTTACTTTCCTTCTCCTTTTATAAGCTATCATAAAAGCTGGCTCAATACCTGAAGTAGTTTGGCACATCAAACTGGTAGTACCGGTCGGTGCAATGGTAAGCAGCGCAATATTCCTGCGACCATATTTCACCATATCTTCATAAAGCGCAGGGTCAGCTTCCTTAAGGCGTAAAATGAATGGGTTTTTCATTTCCCTCCGTGGGTCAAAAATCTTGAAAGGGGCTCTGTCCCTTGCCATGTCCACAGATGAACGGTATGCATTGATCGCTAATGTTTGATGAACTTTTGTAGAAAATTCAATCCCTTCATCACTGCCATACCTGATACCTAAGGCTGCTAACATATCACCTTCTGCTGTGATTCCAACTCCTGTTCGACGACCTTCTTCACAGGTTTTGCGAATTTTTTGCCATAGGCGGAACTCGGTTTGACGAATTTCATCGGGTTCCGGATCCGCTTGGATT
Organism: Saprospiraceae bacterium; assembly: GCA_041392505.1. Taxonomy (GTDB): domain Bacteria; phylum Bacteroidota; class Bacteroidia; order Chitinophagales; family Saprospiraceae; genus UBA6168. Next base: position 65,725 of record JAWKLX010000021.1, read on the forward strand.
TTATCCAAAATTTTGTCAATTTTTTCCAACTCCATGTCAATGATGTCATCCATCATCCGCATGGCTAACTGAACATGTTTGGCGAATTTCTCAAAATTGAACTTCGCTTTTTTGGTAAATGGGTGATCGACATAGCTGTACAGATTGATAGCGAGCAGTCGGCAGCTATCATAGGGGCATAATGGAATTTCCCCACAAGGATTGGTTGACGTCGTTTTATAACCAAGATCAGCGTAACAATCAGGCACCGATTCCCGGATGACGGTATCCCAAAAAAGAATACCCGGCTCAGCAGATTTCCATGCATTGTAAATGATCTTGTCCCAAAGTTTTGGTGCGTCTATGCTTTTTTTATAGGTAGGATTAGGGGAATCGATTGGATATTTTTGTTCGTATTGATCCCCTGTTAGCGCAGCTTTCATAAAATCATCATCAATGCGAACGGAGACATTAGCACCAGTCACTTTACCAGCAGTCATTTTTGCATCGATGAAATCTTCTGCATCAGGATGTTTGATGCTGACTGAAAGCATCAATGCACCTCTGCGACCATCCTGAGCCACCTCCCTTGTACTATTGGAGTAACGCTCCATAAATGGGGCAAGCCCCGTGGAAGACAAGGCACTATTCAAAACGGGACTACCTTTCGGCCGGATGTGAGAAAGGTCATGCCCTACCCCGCCCCGGCGTTTCATCAGCTGGACTTGTTCTTCGTCAGTCCTGATGATACCCCCGTACGAATCGGCATTGTTTCCGATAACAAAACAATTTGAAAGAGAGGAAGCCTGAAAATTGTTTCCGATCCCAGACATCGGACCACCTTGTGGAATGATGTATTTAAAATCCTTGAGCAGTTCGTACATTTCTTGCTCAGAATGTGGATTGTCGTATTTACTCTCAATCCTTGCCAATTCTGCAGCAATCCTCCGATGCATTTGATCGGGACTGTTTTCGTAAATATTACCGACCGAATCTTTGAGGGCATATTTGTTGACCCAAACATTCGCTGCAAGTTCATCCCCTTTGAAATATTTCGTGGATTCTTTGACCGCCTCTTGAAAGGTGTAGGACTTAATGGTTGCCCCCTTCTTGGTCTTTTCGGATTTTTTTTCTTGAATAACTAAGGTCTCCATGGTCTCTGAAATAGATTTTATAGTGTTACATGATGGATTATACATTTGCCAAAACAGGGATTATCTGTGATAGCATCTGTCTTTTCGCACCTGCCCCTGCTCCTTGTAATATTTCAACAAGGAGCAGAAGGATAAGAACAAGTGCCTTACTCCATAGTATCAATCAGTTAATTTTGTATGAATCTGGGAAAGCTAGTGAACACCCTTGACGGCTATTGATCTTCCCCCGTGTCCGCCAGTGATATGGTTTGAAAAAAAAATTTGATCGTATGATCTTTATAAGCACGAAAGTAATGCCTGTCTGGTGATTTTAGACACAGAGTTTTCCACAAAATGTGGAAAACTTATCTAATTTACTGAAAACCAAAGCAATGATTTTTTTCAACAGTTTTTTAAAATGTGGAAAACTCTGTGTGGATAACTTTTATTTCTATTAGCAAATTGGTGATACGACTATGCGCAAATCAACTAACGACCTGAAAATCAAATAAATTTGGATAAAAAATTTTGGAGAATGTGCTGTTACATTTTTGTAACAATACCTTTTCAGAAGTAAGAAAAATTAGAACAGGTTTTTACGTTGGAAATACCAAGCAGTTACCAAGCTTCCCACTAGCGAAATGATAATTATTACAAAAAAGGAGGCAAGTGATCCATCATTCAAGGGAAGAGCCACATTCATCCCCATAAAGGAGGCAACCAGAGTTGGCACCATTAAAACAATGGTAATGGTCGTTAGGCTTTTGATGGTCAAATTCAAGTTATTAGAAATGATTGAGCCATAGGCGTCCATCGTACCGTTGAGGATATTGGTGTACATGTTCGCCATTTGCAGTGCCTGGCTATTATCAATAATAATATCTTCAAAGAGGTCGGTTTTTTCTTCGTCTTTGCCTAAATGCAGAAAATCCGTCCTTTTCATTTTCATTTTTAATAGTTCGTTATCACTTAGGGATGATACGAAATAGACGAGGCTTTTTTCGATACTCAGCAACTGTTTCAGTTCACTACTACGGCTACTATGGTAAAGTTCTTTTTCTATCAAGTTCCTTTTTTGGTTGAGCTGTTTCAAGCAGTTGAGGAAGCGGTACACTGTCTGCTCAAATATTTGCAAGACAAAGAGTTGCTCATCGGATGGGTCAAAATTTTTCACCCGGTTTTCCAAAAATAAATTGAGGACCGGGTTGTCATGAGAAGTGATCGTGATAACGTGTTCAATGGTTACGATCAAGCCAATCGGCGCCGTAATAAAAATCGCATCTATATCCTCTTCAAAGGGATTTAAAATGGGGGTGCTGACGATGATGACCCGGTTGTCTTCGTCTCTTTCATACCTCGACCGTTCATCGATATCCAAGGGGTCGGTTAAAAAATCGAGTGGGATGTCAAACTGCTGGGCTATTTCTTCCAGTTCTTCCGGAGTAAATGGCGGAGAAATATTAACCCAACAAGAGGCTTCAGGCCCTTCGAGCTCGATTAGTTTACCTTTTTCCCTGTTGTAATATTTAATCACTGCCTTTGGATTTGAAGTTTAGTTCGACATGGCCGCAAACATAATCATTATCACCAGAAGCGGCTTGTGCATTTTATTCTTTAGAAGCTTAGGGGAGGAAGGGCTGGAGGAACTATGACTTTGAACATCAGCTAGTTGCAATGGCTTAATCTATTTTGAAAGTTTATCCACAAAAAATTGCAGCGCCTCAAAAGCCCCTAATTTATATGGCTCGCACCAACGTGGTGTTTGCCCAACCTTCATGCAATAATAATCCGAAACAATATCAGCCTGCTGTTCGAGATTGAAATCATCAAAATCGCCATTCCTGATGATCACTTCCATCAGTTTTTCAAATCCTCCATAATTGTAGCCAGCCGTCGTCCGCTGTGCCAGCAAGGCCAGTGGAATATATACCGATCCCATTTTTTGGAATTGCCAAACATGCATCAGTTCATGGATAAATATATCAGGCTGAAACGCACCCCAACTATTGATCGTAAAAAAGCTGACATAAAAGATGTGGTGCTTTTCACAAATAATCTTTGCCGTTTCATCTACCAGCACCCGGTCATAAAAAATGGAATCCCCGTAAATGGATCGGGCCAGTTTTCTTTCTTCCGGGGTCAGCCTCCTCGTTTGCCATTTTGACCAGACCATTATAATTTCATACAACTCTGGGACAGCCAAAATGTCAAGCACCAAAAAAGCAGCGTTAATCCACCACAATAAAAAACGGTTCATTGGCAAAATCACTTTTTCCCTTTCCGGATAAAAGATGCCATAAAAAACGTGTCTGCCCAATCTGCCAATTCGAATGGGCAGCAACCAAAAAATATGGAGAAGCCTTATTCCAGTCCCATTTATTTTCTCCAAAACACGCACGTTTAATTTTTTTATGATGAAAAGTATTTATTGAAAGGATAATTACCTCGCTGAAATAATATAGAATGATGATAAACAAAAGTGTTCAAGGCCAAAGAGAAGCAAATTTCAAATTTGTTTTGCTAAAAACGCTGAGGGTTACTAATTTTGCCGTCTAAATTTTAAAAAAATGAATGCAGAAAAAACATCTACCGGTTTACACTGGATATTATTCTTTGTTTCAACAGCCGTTTTGATTGCCATGCTTTTGTTCATGCCGCAATGGTTTTGGTTGGTATTACCTTTTTCATGTACCTTTTTGGTCCAAGCCATGGACTTGATGTAAATACCAAGTTTGGTTCGCTACAAAGTCGAAAAGAAAGGTTAGGCAGTGACAAACGTCTAACCTTTCTCTGTATGGAGCAATGGCTACTTTTCGACAATCTGCCTATTAATTCATTTCAATAGTCTCAGGCCATGAAATTATTCCGCAAAATGTTACTTCTACTCGTGCTGTCATCCACAGCATTTACGGTAACAGCCCAACAACTTTACTTGGAAGGTTTCACAGCCCGTCAGCGTACCAACTACGACATGTCACCTTATCAGCAAAGTCAGATCTGGTATTCCCCGGTTGGCTTTAGAGTGGCAGGCGGGGCTGATAAGGTGCAAATTGGGGGGGAAGTCCGGTTCAACTTAAAAGACCCAAAATGGACAATCAGGGACACGGCAACCAATATAGCCCTCGGAACGCATACTTTTATTTCCTCCTATTATGGAGCATTGGTCAGGGTGAAATTTTCCCGCTATCCTGCCCGGAGATTTGGGCTAAATATAATTGCTGGAGCCGGGCTTACCAATATGGAAAGGCGGTCAAATGTGGATACCGAACCTGCCAGCATTTCTTATGCCCAAACTCCTACCTATAATGGGACAGTCGGCATCTCAATTCCAACGGGTAAACGGGTGATGGTAGAGTTGGGTTATTCCTACTTTTTTATTGATTTTAAACAAAAACAAGAACTACCGAAAATGAATGGCTCGTTCCATTCCTTTCACTTAGGTTTTAGTTACAATTTTGTATTTGGTAAACGAGCCACCGAATATGAGAAGATTTTGAAAGGCTGAGCATTTCAATTGTTTTGACTATTTTTACCCGCATTAATGTTAAGATGGGTCGCTAATGCCCACTGTACCTAACTCCCCTTCCAAAAGGACATCTGGGTAGGCTCAACGCCACAGGTTTCACATTTTTGTCCATCATTTCCTGCGGCCAATCCTACAGCAAAATTTATCTGTGTCAATCCATCAATCATTGGCATTAATGATTGTTTTTTTTAAACAATTTGCAGATTGTTTTTGTCAAAAAACCAATCGCACCGATTACAAAACACGTAGCAAACAACAATAACAAAATGCCGAATTTTTACCGTGAACAAATCCTGCTTTTGCTCTTAGCATTTCTCCTTAACCTGTCTGACACTACGGCCCAAGTTAATATTGCCTTGCAACTGCACAACCCTGCTTGCGGTGGTTTTTCAAGTGGGCATATTACGGCGATCCCAATCGGAGGCAGCGCTCCATACACCTATCTTTGGAGCACTGGAAGTACCGCCAACCCGTTACAAAATGTCCCTGCTGGAACATATACTGTTACTGTTACTGATTTTCAAGGAGTCACTGGTACAGCGACTGGCGTACTAACAGAACCACCGCCATTGGAAGTATCAATAGTTGTTACTGACTGTGGGTTACCTGGTACGATGGAAGGTGTGATTACAGGTGGGATTATCCCTTTGAGTACAGATGGAGCAATGGCGAAACAACCCCAATTATTACCAATCTACAAACCGATTTGTATTGTCTTACAGTAACCGATGTGAATTCTTGTGCCTTTCAATTATGCGAATCCATAACCACCCCTATGGCATTGACTGTTGAAACAACCGATGCCAAATGCGGGTCAAATGGTGGTACTGCAGATGTGTCGGTCACCGGGGGGCACTCCTATGATTTTGAATGGTCGAACAGGAAACCAATGACACCATTATAAATCTTGCACCGGGTATTTATGAGGTGACAGTAACATCAGAAAATGGCTGTACCGAAACAAGGGATGGAGAGGTTGAATTGGACACCGGTAGTTATAACATTGAATTGGAAATCATTGATCCGGGCTGTTCTGGAAATAGCACCGGAAGTATTTCAGCTTCTTCAACTGGCGGCGTTTCCCCTTATATTTTATTTGGAGTACTGGTGACACAGCCGTTTCTATAAATGATTTGCCAGTTGGAACTTATTATGTGACCGCAACGGACAGCTATGGCTGTGAACAAATTGATAGCGCTACGTTAGTTACTGGGAACGTCCATTGATTTGTTTATGGAAAGCTCCGACCCATTTTGCAATGGATCTATGAACGGCAGGGCTGTTGCTTCACCAACTAATGGCACACCTCCGTATTTGTATCTATGGAGCAATGGCGACACCACCCAAGCCATCAACGGCTTAGGAGCGGGCACCTATTATGTTTTTGTCGTTGACAGTATGGATTGTTTAGCTGCTGATTCCGTCGTATTGACTGACCCACCTGTTTTTAATGCGCAGATCACTTCTACAAATATTTCTGAATGTGGAGAAGAGGATGGAACCGCAACGGCTACTGCATCAGGCGGAGGGACGGCGCCCTTCACCTATCTGTGGAACACTGGCGACACGATTAATAGCCTTACAAATCTTGCGACTGGCTTTTATTCGGTCACCATCACCTCCGTTCAAGGATGTCTAGCTAAAGATACCATTACCATTACATCACCAGATACCCTCGATGTATTTATCGATGGAATCGTAGAAATATGTCCCAACACGTCAAATGGAGAGTTAACAGCACATGCTAATAATGGCTCAGCCCCATATAATTATGTGTGGTCAAACGGTGGAGCTACCCAAACCATAAACAACTTACCAGCAGGCACTTATACGGTTACTGTTACCAGTCAAGAAGGCTGTACTGGAACAGCCACCACTACCATCACCACAACCAATATCACTCTCGATGTGGTGATAAATGGGACAGATGTAATTTGCTGGAATGCCAATAATGGGGAACTGATAGCGCAAGCAAATACTGGAACTGCACCGTTCAATTATAACTGGTCAAACGGCGGAACAACTCAAACGATCAACAACCTTTCACCAGGAAATTATGCTGTAACGGTTACTGGAAATGATGGTTGTACGGGGACTGCCTCTTCTGCCATTACCGAAAATGCTCCGTTAACGGTCAGTTCTTCCGTGGTTAACATCCCTTGTTTTGGCCTTTCCAATGGGGCGATTAATTTGAACATAGGAGGCGGCACATTTCCCCTAAATATTTTGTGGGACAACGGTTCTAACTCAACCATCAGAAATAATTTGGCTGCTGGCGATTATTCTTTTACCGTTACGGATGCAATTGGCTGTTCTATTTCAGATACCATAACTATCACGCAGCCTGATCCATTAAGCCTAAGTTTTAATTCTTCAGCTGGCAGTTGCGGGGACAATGGTTTCACCATTGCGATTGTCATTGGTGGAACTGCACCTTACAAATATTTGTGGAGTACAGGTGCGACTACCAGTTTCATCGACAATTTGGCACCCGGCAATTACTCCGTAACGGTTACTGATGACAAGAATTGCACAAAAACCGCTACGGCCAACATTGTGCCCTATCCTGCCATAAATCTAAATGTTATTGCTACCAATACCACTTGTAATGGCACCACCAATGGAACTGCGACAGCAAATGCCACCGGGGGGACAGCCCCTTTTACCTACTCGTGGAGTAATGGCGGCACGACCAAAACAATCAGTGGACTGACCTTTGGAACATACACGGTAACTGTTACTGATGCGACAGATTGTACCGCGACTGGTTCAGCAACGGTCATGCTCGGCAGTGGATTAACAGTGATCATTGATGGGGCTGAATATATCTGCCCAGGAGAGGTAGGCTCCATTACAGCTAATGCGATTGGTGGGGCCGCTAATTATGATTTTATATGGTCGGATGGACAAATAACTCAAACCGCCTCCAACCTGACACCGGGCACTTATTCAGTAACGGTCACTGATCCGAGCGGCTGTTCTGGAGAGGCCTCCATGATGCTCATAGAGGGTGGCAAATTTTCCGTAAATAGTACTTTCCAAAACATTGGTTGTTATGGGGAAACAACTGGTCGGATTGATTTAATTGTCCAAAATGGATTGCCACCTTATGTATATTCCTGGAATAATGGAAGCAACACTTCTTCCATTCAAAACCTGCCTGCTGGCAATTATTCTGTTACTGTTTCAGATCAATCCAACTGTACAAAAACCTATGACATTGTGATTTCCCAACCGCCCAAATTAGAAGTGGAAGTAGATGGGGTAAACGGCGTTTGTGGAAATTTGGGTTCAGCCACTTCAATGGTCTCTGGAGGCACCTCGCCCTACTTTTATCTATGGAGCAATGGCAATACCAATCCGTCCATCAATGTCCTGCTTCCCAACACCTATTTTCTGACGGTAACTGATGCCAAAGGTTGTAAGGCTGTTGATTCAACTACCATCGAATTGATCCCTTTCGTTTCCTGCAATGTCATGCTCATGCAGCCAATTTCTTCCATAAATGGGAACAATGGTGAGCTGATGGCAATGGCAAATGATGGGACGCCACCGTATCAATTTTTGTGGAGCAATGGGCAAACTACCCAGATCATTTCCAACCTCACAACTGGCAATTACGGCGTAACAGTTTCGGATGCCAACAACTGCATGACAACCTGTAGTTTTATTTTAATGGATGGCGCCCGCATCGGTGATTTTGTTTGGGAAGACGCCAATGAAAACGGGATTCAAGATGCTGGGGAATTAGGGATTGAAAACGTAACCATTGGTTTGGAAGGCATGGATGGGTACGGAAATATGGTGAGCACGACTACGAATACCGACCCCTTGGGGAAATATTTTTTTGATGTCATTCCCGGCAATTATCAACTGACCTTTTCTGTCCCGGCGGGCTTTCTCCCAAGCCCCAATGCACAGGGGGCAGATGCTTCTTTTGACAGTGATCCCGACCCACTGACCAATCAAACAAGCACCTTTGCCATCAGTGCTGGTATCAACAATACTACCATTGATGCTGGTTTTTATGTTGAAATAAATTGCGATAACGTTACCGATGCTGGGGAAATCTGCTGCGACCAAGCTGTCTGCACACCCGGCGACCAGCCAGCCTTATTTACAGAGCTAACGGCACCGATTGGTGGTTCTGGCAACCTCGAATTTGTGTGGATGTACAGTGACCAAACGGCCGTTTTTGATCCGCAGACTTGGGACGTAGTACCCAATGCCAATAACGCAGAATTACTTCCAACTCCTTTGTCCTCAACCACTTACTTCATCCGACGGGTTCGCCGGAGCGGTTGTTCTCAATTTTTTCAAAGCAACGTGGTAGAGGTTTTTGTCCATGATTTCCCAGCACCTGAAATAATGGGAATGGATACGGTTTGTGTCAACACACCTGCCTCTTTCACCACCACTGATTATGGGCCGAATGCATTGTACGATTGGTCGTTTGAAGGAGCTAATCCTGACACCTCCTCATCTTTATCCGTAAACAACATATTCTGGGGGTTCACGGGCACAAAGGACATTTCTGTTTCCGTAAATATTGATGGCTGTTCGCTTTTTGCAGCAGCCAAAGTCCGTGTGACTGACCATCCCGACACTTGCGGTTACGATCTTGTTCTGAAAGGAAAATTGACGGATACTATGACTGTCCTGTTGGATTGGTTGTATCCCGAAAGCAATAATATCCTCCGCACCTATTTGGTAGAATATTCTTTAGACAATAACACCTTCACTACACTCGGGCCTCCCGATTCTACTGCACAGGCAACTGGCTTGGTGCATTATTTCCACACTCATCGAACCCCAGTTGTTGGTGCCAATTATTACCGGGTTATTTTGAGTGACAGCCAAGGTCAAAAGTTGACATCAAATGTGGTGGAAATAACAAAAGACTCTGTGCCTCCAGAACCGGAAGGTGACTATTTTTTGGTGCATAGCTATCCCAACCCTTTTAAGGATAAAATTACCGTTGATGTTTATGATTGGTTTGAAGGCTTACCCATTACAGTGGAACTGATTAACACACTCGGACAGATCACTTATTTTGCCGAAATTCCAACGGGTACAACGCGTTTTGAAATAGAAACCGCTGACTTTGCCAGCGGCACTTATTTCCTTTTCGTCAGATATGATGGGAAGCCACAGAAGATTTTCAAATTGGTGAGGTAAGAAGAATTATGGATTTAAATGGTAAGGCAGGATTGGCTTTCGCCAATCCTGCCTTACAAAGGAATTTCAGGGGGGAGAAAATCGGCTTTGCCGATTTTCTCCCCCCTGAAATTTTTTAAAAGGCGTTGGCAGGGTTTTGCAACCCAGCCAACGTTTTTAATTTTTCAACAACCTCATTTCTCTTTTGAAAAACCATAGACCACCTGCGAGAAAAATGTTTTTGGAAAACGATTAATACCGGGAAAACCCAACCGGATATCACGGCCTTTGAAAGGTAGGTAGGCAGTCTTGAAAAGAAAATCCCAGATCGCAAGGGAAATCCCAAAATTGACCCCATAGTGGCGGTCCTCCGGCAGTTCGTAGGCATGGTGCCAGATGTGCATTTCTGGGCTATTAAATACATACTTCATGACTGGCCCCAATATCACCATCCCGACCAATGCGCTCCCGACGACCACTGCCAACTGCATCGTCAAATCAGGATCAGTAAGTAGCTGAATATCGAATCCACCCACTGCAATTGCAACGCCTATCAGTGCCCCGACCACACCTCCCGTCACCCATCCCTTAACGGTTATGTTGGAATGGTTATAATGGCCAACTGCCAGGGTAAAAATGTGAATGATAAAAAAGTCATAGAGCCCAATGCCCAACAAAGCCAGCGGGATATATTCGATTGACCGGTAAACAACATTTTCCATCCAATGATACCGCAAATGAGCGGCGAAGCCCATTTCCTCCACCGAGTGGTGCACCTTGTGAAATTGCCATAAAACTTCTGAACGGTGCAGCAACCGATGTGTCCACCACTGCACAAAATCCCTGACGACGAAACCAATCAACAACACCGACCACAGCGGCATGTCGTTCAGCGGATTTGATTTTTGCAAATCAAAATTGGTGATAGCCAGAATGGTGTCATTGAAAAATTTGACCACCACATCTGAGGCCGCATTATAGATCACCAAAGAGAACAGGAAAAAATTGAAGAACATGTAGAAGAAATCCAGCCAAAAATCCTTTCTGAACCGGGGCTGATCTTTCCGCCAGGGAGCTAAAATTTCCAGCAAAAAAAAGAAGCCTGAAACAGCGATTAGCCAATAAAAATAATTGTTCCAATGTGGATGGGTAATTTCCTGCCAGAGATAACTCGCATACCCTTTGTAGCCGTTGACGAAAGTATTGAGGTAGTCCAATTTGGTGATTTTGTGATTAGTAAATAAATTAAATGTTTCCAAAAGCGGGACAAATTTCACTAAAAGTTGAGCCCCTCTCAGTAACTTACATTACAGAGCAAAAACGAAAAAGTTTGCTCCATAAAATTAATTCACCATTTACCTTTCACCACTCACCATTAAATTAAATCTCCACTGTTTTCCAAGTCCCCTTTCTGAAAAGCCAAATAAAAACAACGGACATTAAAGCCTCCGCAAAGGCCACTGACCAACAGACACCTGCCAAGCCCCAGTTGAGGCGTATGGCCAATAAATAACCCAGCGGGATTTCGATCAACCAGAAACAAATAAAATTGATAACGGTTGGTGTTTTTGTATCCCCCGCCCCATTGAATGCCTGACTAAAAACCAACCCGTAAGCATAGATAACATAGCTGACGCAAAATATCCGCAACGTGAGGACGCCCGCCTCGATTACTGCTGGCTCAGGATTGAAATAAGGGAGAAATATGGGGGCAAACGTCACCAAAACTAAAGCTATGGTAAGTAATACTCCTGTAGAAAAATGGGCGGTTTGCCAAGCAGATTTCTCAGCACGATCAGGTTTTTTAGCGCCAAGATTTTGACCGACCAAGGTAGCGGCAGCATTTGACAGTCCCCAAAGTGGCATGAACGTAAAAATAATGATGCGGATCGCCGTCACATATCCAGCCATGGCCTCTGCTCCAAATTCTGCGATAATCCGCATGAGGAATACCCAGCTGGCCGACATGATGATGTATTGAAAAGCACCACCTGCCGCCACGTCCAATATTTTCTTCATCGTCTCCCAGTGGAAGCCAATGCGGTTGATGACCAATTTTACAATACCAACTCCCCGCAGCAACAGCACCAATTGGAAAGCCACACCAACACCTCTGCCAATGACGGTTGCAATAGCTGCCCCTTCGATTCCCATCGCCGGAAATGGACCCCATCCAAATATAAGCAACGGGTCTAGGACGATGTTAATCCCATTCGAAATCCATAGCGCATACATCGCATAAGTGGCATTGCCTGCACCCCTAAATATGGCATTGAACAAAAAGATGAGCATGATGACGATGTTCGTCCCAAACATGATTTTGGTGTAACCGGAACATTCGGCGATCAGATCCGGCTCCGCCCCCATCAGCCCTAAAATATTGTCCGAATAAATAAATCCCGGCACTCCAATCAGAACAGCCACCACGACCGCTAAAATGGTAGCTTGCAAAGCCGCCCTCGATGCCAAATCGGGCCGCTTCTCCCCTACCCGCCGGGCAACAGTGGCCGTAGCAGCTGCACTCAATCCAATGGCCAAGGCGTACACCATGGTTATGACGGATTCCGTCAGCCCGACCGTCGCCAACGCATTCACACTTATTTTGGAAACCCAATAGGCATCCACGATGGCAAACAGTCCTTCCATGATCATTTCCAAAACCATGGGAATGGCCAATAAGATGATGGCTTTCTGGATATTGCCTTCGGTATAGTCCCGTTCTTCGCCGGAGAGGGATTGCTTGAGTATGGTAAGGATTCTTTTCATGTCGGGTAAAACGGCTGCGAAGGTAAGGATTTGGGCATTAGATGTTCAAGAAGTACAGGGAGCAAACCCCAACAAATGGGAATGCGTTCCGTAAAGAATTATTCTTTTTATTTTTAGGTATGTTTGTGCGCTAAACCAGCTACTGAAATGGCCTTCCCCTTCTATCAACAACTCGACGCAATGGACTGTGGCCCTACCTGCCTGCGGATGATCGCAGAGCACTACGGCCGTCGGTACACGTTGCAGCAGTTGCGGCAGAAAAGCTACCTCGACCGGGAAGGCGTTTCTGCACGGGGTATCATCACAGCGGCGGAGGGCATTGGTTTTCGGGCACTTCCCATCAAAATCCCTTTTGAAACGACCGACGACTCCCCCAATTTTTTTCAAATACCCCTTCCGGCCATTGTCCATTGGAACCAGAACCACTTTGTCGTGGTGCATAAATTTTCCAAAAAATGGATTTGGGTAGCCGATCCAGCTCGGGGAAAGGTGCGGTTGAGCCATTCAGAATTTCAAAGGCATTGGTGCAGCGATGCGGGGCAAGGGGTTGCCATTTTGTTGGAAACGACGCCGGAGTTTTTTGCAATGGAGGGGGAAAAAACCAAGAAAAACGGCTTCGGTTTTTTATTGCGCTACCTGACACCCTACCGACGGCTGATTTGGCAATTGTTGCTGGGTTTGGTCGTAGCAGGCATCATCCAGTTTTTATTCCCCTTCCTGACCCAATCTGTGGTCGACATTGGTATCGAAAACCAAGACCTCAATTTTGTTTGGCTGATCCTGTTGGGCCAACTGATGCTTTTCATGGGTCAGGTGATCGTCAAGTTTTTACAGAGTTGGATATTGCTGCACATTGGGACGAGGGTAAACGTTTCGCTGGTCAGTGATTTTTTGGTAAAAATGATGGACCAGCCCATCCAATTTTTTGACGCTAAAATGACGGGCGACTTGCTCCAACGAATTGGTGACCACAAGCGCATCGAACAATTTTTAACGGTGAGCATGCTGAATATCTTGTTCTCCAGTTTCACCCTGATTATTTTTGGAATCGTACTGGCGGTTTACAGCATGGCTATTTTCTCTATCTTCTTAGTTGCCAGCTTGTTGTACCTGTTGTGGATCATTATTTTCCTTAAAAAAAGAAAGGATGCCGACTATCTAAAATTCCGGGCACTCTCCGAAAACCAAAGTGCCTTGATCGAATTGATCCAGGGGATGCAAGAAATCAAACTGCAAAACAGCGAACGCAAACGCCGCTACGGCTGGGTGCACATCCAGTCGAAGCTGTTCCGGGCCAATATCAAATCCCTTTCCGTTACCCAATGGCAGGACGCCGGCGTCTCCTTTATTACCCAGTTAAAAGATATTTTCATCACCATCATTGCGGCGGCAGCCGTGATCGAAGGGGAGTTGACTTTGGGTATGATGCTCGCCATCATGTTCATTTTGGGGCAGCTAAATGTGCCGCTACAACAGATAGTCGTATTCGTACGGGAAGCTCAAGACGCTGCAATCAGCTTGGAGCGTTTGACAGAAATCCATCAGCAGGAAAATGAAAAGGAGGAAGCGAACACAGTTCCCGGCAACCAACAAGTGTTGATCGAACAGACAATTAATGGCGGGTTTTCCATTGACAACCTTTCCTTTCGTTATAATGAGCTGTCTGATTTTGTCCTGAAAAACATTAACCTCCAAATCCCTGAAGGAAAAATCACTGCCATCGTCGGCACAAGCGGTAGTGGTAAAACGACATTAGTGAAATTGCTTTTAGGTTTTTACGATCCTTCGGAGGGCAGCATCAAAGTCGGCAACACCCTTTTAAAAAATATCAATCCCACTTCTTGGCGGGCCAATTGCGGAGCGGTCATGCAAGACGGATTTGTTTTTTCGGACACGATCGCTTCCAACATTGCTGAGAGTGAAGGGGAATGGAACAAAATTGACAAAACCCGCCTTTTAAAAGCAGTCCAAACCGCTCACATCCAATCGTTTATAGAAAACCTACCCCTCGGTTACAACACCATGGTCGGGGCAAAAGGCAATGGGCTTAGCCAGGGCCAAAAGCAGCGCTTGTTGATTGGACGGGCAGTTTACAAAGAACCCAACTACCTGTTTTTTGATGAGGCAACCAATGCCTTGGATGCCCATACTGAAAAGATCATCACGGGCAACCTCAACCAATTTTTTCAAGGCAAAACGGTCGTCATTGTTGCCCACCGACTGAGCACGGTCAAGAATGCCGACCAAATTGTGGTGTTGGAAAAAGGGCAGATCGTGGAGAAAGGCACACATGCAGAACTGACGGCTCTGCGGGGCGCCTATTACACTTTGGTGAAAGAGCAATTGGAGTTAGGTGCCTGACAGTTCCCCTTTTTGAACAACCCTATTTTTGTGAAAAATCCGATCTAACTTTAGGAATTGTAGATCAAGCCTGATTTTTGTTTGCAAAACATTTTTGTTTCACCCGGTTTTTAAAATCCAATGACACACGTATGAAAAGTACCTTACTTTCTTTTTTTCTGGCCTTCGTGGCCATCCCATCTTTTTCCCAACTCAACATGCAATTGCTCGACCAAATGGACTATCCTGTCGCCGTGAATGACGTATGGGGCTGGGCTGACCGGTCACCAATGCTGAGTATGCCATCGTTGGGTTAAACACAGGCGTTTCGATCGTAGATTTGACAACCCCAACTAACATTGTGGAAGTGCAATTCATCTCTGGGCCCAACTCCACTTGGCGGGACATCAAATCATGGGGCAACCATGTCTATGTGACCAATGAAACAGGTGGCGGCCTTTTAGTCGTTGATATGTCGGGAGCGCCCGATAACATTACTTGGGAGTATGTCATTTTCCCAATTCCCGGCTGGGGCGACCTGACAGATTGCCATAACTTGTATATTGACGAATTCGGTTATTGCTACCTCGCTGGTTGCAATTTGAATGCTGGCCGCATGCTGACCATTTTGGACGTTTTCACCAATCCCGGTCAACCGACAGTTGTCTACTCTGAGGAAGCCAATTACGCACACGATTATTTTGCCCAAGACAATATTTTGTATGCTTCTGAAATTTATGGTGGCGATTTAGGCATCTATGATGTCACTAATAAGCAGTCAATCAATCTGTTAGCATCCCAACCAACTCCTTATAACTTTACCCACAATGCTTGGGTCAATGCAGAAAACACGGTTGTTTTTACAACGGATGAAAAAGCAAATGCTCCGGTTGCAGCTTACGACATCACCGATTTGAACGACATCCGGGAATTGGATCAATTCCGCCCGATTAATACTTTAGGCGCCAATGTGATTCCACACAACGTGCATGTTTGGGATAATTGGCTCATCATTTCTTATTATACCGATGGCGGCATCATTGCCGATGCTTCCCGCCCCGATAATATCATTGAGGTGGGAAATTGGGACTCTTTTTTGGGTGGCAATGGCGGTTATAACGGCGCTTGGGGCGCCTATCCATTTTTGCCTTCCGGGATTGTTTTATTATCCGACCGACAAAGCGGGTTGGTCGTTTGCGGAGCCAATTATGTGAGGGCCTGTTGGCTGGAAGGTAAAGTCACCAATTCATTGACGGGTGCAAATATCTTTGGCGCAGAGGTGCATATTGAGAGTAGTCAGGCGAATTTGGCTACCAGCAATTTGGTCGGAGAATATAAAACTGGCCAAGCGATTCCCGGCACGTTTGAGGTGACGTTCAGTGCTGCGGGGTACATTTCTAAAACTGTAAATGCCAGTTTGGAAAATGGCGTGCTTACCACGCTTGATGTGCAGCTTGATCCGATTATTGCCGTGGATGAATTTTCGGGGCAGGTCGTCAGTGCCATTGATGGGACGCCTATTGCTGCTGCGCAAGTGGTTTTGGAAAGCCCAACTTTCCGATTTACAGCCTTTACCAACGCTGCTGGACAATTCAAATTCATTGATATTTTCCGGGACACCTATACCATTTCCGCTGCCCATTGGGGGCACAAGCATGTATCCATTTCTAATGTTTTGATCGATCAAAACTCCGACCCAATAACGCTGGAAACCCACCTTGGTTATCAAGATGATTTCTTCGTCAGCCAAGGTTGGACATCCAACATGACTGCTTCCAGCGGTTGGTGGACGAGGGGTATTCCCAATGGCACAACTCAAAATGGGATAACGGCCAATCCCAATGCCGATGTTCCCAATGACATTGGTAATGAATGCTTTATGACGGGCAACAATGGCGCAGATGACGAAGTGGACGAAGGCTATGTGCGGCTAACTTCCCCAGTGATGGATCTGACCATATATTACGAGCCAGTCTTAAGTTACCGTACTTGGTTTGTCAATACTGGCAACTCTGTAACCCCGCCAAACGATAACTTTCAGGTTAGGATAAACAACGGATCAGAAGAAGTCGTTTTGGAAACGATCACAACTTCCAACCCAGCCTGGAACGACCGGTCGGAATTTAAAATTTCCGATTTTATCACCATCACGGATCAGATGAAAATAATTTTCGAGGCATCTGACCAAGGGGAAGACCACATTGTTGAAGCAGCGGTGGATGCCTTCTTGGTCGAAGAATCGGCATTTCCTACATTCAATTACACTGAAGCAGAAGGCTGCCCAGTCTTGGTGGTGAATTTTGCAGACCCAAGTGATTTGGCTTATGAGTGGAATTGGTTTTTTGAAAATGGCGATCCAGCGACCTCTAATCTGTCGAATCCTGAAGCCGGTTTTGTAATGGCCGGATCGCACGACGTTTCGTTAGAAGTATTGACCAAAACGGGAGCGACCTTTATTCTCGACTATCCTGATTTGATCAATGTATTGCCGCTGCCAACTTCGGATTTCACATTTACCAACACAGGTGGGGAAGTCAATTTCAGCAATGCTTCGCAAAACGCTCTTAGCTATTTTTGGACTTTCAACGATGGCTCGGGAGTTACCAGCGATTTACCAAATCCAACTTTTATTTTTTCTGATACTGGCAGTTATGAAGTGACTTTAGCGGCCACCAATGATTGTGGGACCAATTATTCTACCCAAACAATTGTCATTGATGCGGTCCCTCCGCTGCCGTTTGTTCATGTCGAAAACAATGTGGGTTGCGGCCCATTGACGGTTCAATTTTTTGACGATTCAAATAATGAACCTACAGCCTGGCAGTGGTCGTTCCCCGGAGGTACGCCTGCCACATCTACAGAGCAAAACCCGATCGTGACTTATCAGACACCCGGACTTTATTGCATCGAATTGGTAGTTTCTAATTCTGCAGGCACCAATGGACAAGAGATTTGCGACCTAGTGGAAGTGCTGGATGTGCCAACTGCCAATTTTGATTTTTCGGTCACTGGCCCAACCGTTGTTTTCAGCAATAATTCCTTTGGTGCCAACACTTATTTATGGCAATTTAATGATGGCTCAGGCATTACCTCCGACCAAATTAACCCTACCCACATTTTTTCCAATATGGGTGAATTTGAGGTAGTTCTGACGGCAACAAATAACTGTGGATCTGTTAGTTATGCCCAAACCATCACCATTACTGAAGTTCAGCCAACAGCACAATTTTCAACCAATGTTTCTGAAGGATGTGCACCTTTAACGGTCACTTATCAAGATCTTTCCATAGGTGGAGGGATCACGAGTTGGGAATGGACTTTTCCCGGCGGAACTCCTGCCACGTCCACTGAACAACATCCAGTTGTGACCTACAATGATGCCGGAGAATATGGAGCAACCCTGAAAGTAACAAATGATTTTGGTTTGGATGAGGTAACTGATTCTCAAACAATCAGTGTTCAGGATTTGCCCGTTGCAGATTTTAGTTTTGATGCAAATGGGCCAACCCTAACTTTTCAAAATCTTGCACAAAATGCGGATAGCCTCGCATGGCATTTTGGGGATGCTGGAAATAATGTTAGCAACCTTGACAATCCGAGTTTTACTTATGAAAATATCGGCATGTTCACGGTCATTTTGGAAGCGTTCAACAATTGTGGTTCCAGCAGCTTGGAACAACAAGTAAATGTGCCGGCCATTTTT
This sequence comes from Saprospiraceae bacterium, assembly GCA_041392505.1. Classification (GTDB taxonomy): domain Bacteria; phylum Bacteroidota; class Bacteroidia; order Chitinophagales; family Saprospiraceae; genus UBA6168. Next base: position 84,329 of record JAWKLX010000021.1, read on the forward strand.
CCAAATGCTACATTTAGCGCATCAAATTTTGATGGTTGCGCCCCATTGGAAGTCACCTTTACCGATGAATCTACAGGCGGACTTATTTCAAATTATGAGTGGTCATTTCCGGGCGGCGATCCTGCTTCTTCAAACGAGGCATCCCCAACGGTGACTTATTCAACCGCAGGCATTTACGATGTTTCCCTAAAAGTGTCCAATCCAATTGGCGAAAGTGAAACCAGCGAAACGGGGCTGATAATCGTCGATAATGTACTGCCAGCGAATTTCGATTTCACAACGGACGAGCTAACAGCTTCCTTTTTTAGCCAAAATACCACTGGCGACAATTACGCATGGGACTTTGGTGACGGTTCCGGTTTTATTTCTAATGAAATCAATCCAGAATACGTTTTCCCAGATTCTGGTCAGTATGTGGTAACACTTACTATCAGCAATCACTGTGGGGACAACCAGTTTTCACAGGTCGTTACGATTACATCTACCACGAATACAAGGGAAAATAATTTAGCATTGACGGAGTTTTTCGCTGCTCCGAACCCTTTTTCTGAAGAATTAAAAGTCGTATACCAATTAGCTCAGCCATTTTCCCAAGGAACAATGACGCTGACAAATATTTTAGGAGAAATAATTATTTCTCACCCTGTTCGCTTCCAGACTGGTCAATTTATTTTAGGCCAAGAGATAGCACGAACAGGTGTTTATTTCTTGCAATTGGAAGTAGATGGGAAAAGGAGTGAAGTTTTGAAAGTGGTGAAAATTTAATTTAAAATAAGCGTCGGCGAGGAGGTTTTGACCCGCCGACACTTGTCTTTTTATAATTGCTTTTTTCGTATTGCCAATAAAGCATCCAATTCTTCAAGGTATTCTTTCGTCCTATTATTTCGCCCATTTAACCGGGCAAATATTTCTTTCCGCATTGCCTTTTCAGTAGCACTAAGTTCTTGCTCTAATTCAATTTTATTAGGACAGTTTTGCTTATATTTTTCATGTAATTCTTTTTCTAATTCCTTAGCATGTAAATCCGCAATTTGTAAAAATTTAATAAAAAATAGCGCTTCCTCATTATTCCGAAAACACATATAAGAGGCATCGTAGTCCAGCACCGCTTGTACAGTAAATTGGGTTGTATCCGCAAAACAATTATAATCAAGAGCGAGAAAAGTTTTGGCAAATAAACAGCTGTAATTATCTGTACCAAGATTGGATTGGATTTGGCGGTCGTAAGTAGATTTTTTTGAATCAGCGATTCTCCCCCAATTAGGTATTTTATTTAAATCGATTAATTGATATTTTTGATTTAATAATCCGATATCACCACTCATTGGATCAGCATTTATAAAATGGCGGTTTGCTTCTAAATCTCTTCGAAACCGTTCTTCCATACCTGTTTCCGGTATGATGGTTATCCGCTCCCAAAAACCAGGATTATAAGGGGTTGCCAATATCTTATCATAGTCATTTAGCGCCATGTTTTCTCCATAAATTGGCATTTCAAATGGATGGTTGTAATCATAAAAAAATAGTTTTGTATTGGCTTTGAAAGGCACCCGTTCTCCATTTGACATATAATCTAAATCCAGTATTAAGTGCATATATTTTATCAATATGGTGTCTTCCCTATATTCAAACCCAGTATCCCACCGCAACCCCATTTTTTCAACAGATGTCCCCCTTTTATTTAATACAGTTTGAAATGGGACATGATCGGCGTCATTCACCTGATGAACGACTCTTATGATACTGTTTTTATTTTTATTAATAAATGCAATTCCGTTAAATGCATTCCCTTTTATTTTACTTTCAAATGTTATTTCTAGTATAGTGTCCTGCGCCGATAAATAACTACCTGAGTACCGGACATAATAATCTTTTAATATTTTTTTGACCGACTTTTCTTGAAGTGGGGTCGGTGGAAAATAACCCGTATTATTTCCATAGAAATTATAATTTTCCAATATTTTACACAAATCCAATTGCAGGATATGATTGTCAACAGGAATACCTATTCGACCGTTTTTTAATTCAAAAGAAAAAACGCCGCCGTCTGCTACAATCGAATTATAATAAGCTTCCAACAGTTCTGAAGGCGTACCTTCATTAATGGTGGAATATGTCCTGCGGAAAACTTTTGAATGAAGGCGGGAAGTGGATAATTTTCGAGAGTCTTCAATGGCTGAAAAAAATATAGCCGCTGCATTTTTATCGCTGGCCAATACTTCAATTTCATTTAGTTCAAGGGAAGCAGATTTTAATTTTATGGGATAGAAATATTCCCCTTCTATTAATTTTATCTCCTTTAGTTCATAACCCACATAACTGACATTCAGCTTTTTAGGCATTTCTTCAGTCACGATGACAAACTTGCCCTTTTCATTTGAAATACTGCCATCGCCCTTATCCGTCATTATGTTAGCGAATGCCAAAGGCATGTTTGTTGAACCATCAACTACCACTCCGCTAATAGTTATTTGTGCGGCAATGGGATTTATTATCAAAAATAATAGAAAAAGTAAAGTTGTAATTTTCATGCTCGAAAAACTATTTATTTATTTCCCCCTACACCCAAATACAGACATTCTGGCTATAGGAAAATGGGTATATCAATTCGCCAAGATTTAAATAAAATTATCCTTTGGCCAAACCAGTTAATTCCAACCTTTTTAGTTTATTAACTTTAAATCCAAAAACTGGGTCATTTACTTTTTCTAAATAAAAAAGATGCTGGTTCATAATATCCATTTTTCCAACATCAGCAGTGCGAAAAAAACATGACCCCGCAAGTGTCCCATCATTGATATTTATTCTTATTATTTTTTTTCCACCATTTGCTGAGATAACAGTGTAAAAATCCCCCGTCAATTCATCTTGCAGAATTATTTTCTCCCAATGATCGAGTTTTTGATATTCAATTGGAAATGCATCTATAAGGGTGCCATCAAAATTATAAAGCGCCATTTCACCACCAATATGATCGAATAAAATTAATTTTTCATCAATCTGAAATAGCGGACAATAAATTGGTTGGTAATAAAATTGTTTTCTTCCATCTAATGTTTCTTGGGCATCCCTTATCTCATCCAAAATTTCGTAGGTATTTGCAGTCATATCCATTGTTGACTTGTCAATGGCCAAAAGTGGGGCCATATCTTCATATAATAACCGGATTTGATCTTTGTTAAATTTAGAAGTAAAAACATAATTTGTATCCTGATTTTTTGCGAATAAATGATAATCGATCAGCTGGTCAAAATAACTATACAATTGATAATAAACATATTTAGAATTGGCCAGCACACATTTTTTAACCTCCCAATTATATGTATTATACGGCATCGTAATCCCTAATCCAAAAATTATATCACCTTCCAAAATGACCTGGTGCACGTTTTTTCCATCAATAATATTTATATCACTCAAACAAGTTTTATGAAAAGATAAACCGCCCAATAATTCCTCCAAAATCATTGAATCAATAATTTCCCCATTGGTGTTTTGCAATTCCAGCCTAATTTTTTTAGAATCTAAATCCTTTATTAATAATAAAACATTGTTTCCATAAAATACAAAATCTATTACACTGATTCTTTTTTGAAAAACTTCTTCCGGCTGTCTTTCTGCGCTTACAACTGCCTCCGGCAACTCCCCAATTTCTGGCTCCATGAATACGGTTATTTCTTGTCCGGTATATTCATAAATTGACAAATTGAACTTTTCGTATCCGACAACGGTAATTTCCAATTCTACTGGTAAACTTTCAACTTTCAATTCAAAAAAACCCTTTTTATTAGTGCTGGCACCTTGGCCATTAACAGGGTCGAATAGGTTGGCCCCATTGATTGCTTCCTTTGTTTTTGCATCCAAAATCCTCCCTTTCAATTCAACCGGCAACTGATTTTGTGCGCCAAGTTTTCCAAAGGCCAAAAACACTAAAATTCCCAAATAAATGAAGGCTCTCATCGGCTGTGCTATTTTTAATTATTGTGCTGCCAAAATAATCGTTAGTAAAGTTTCCTGAAAAAGTTTTTTCTGAAAAAATCAGGTTTCTGATTTGTTCTACCCTACCTCAAATCTTTTTACTTTTGATTTTTGCATATCCATGCTTATTGCTAATTAGCAGCCGAAAAAAGAAAATAGCCACATGCCAATCACCAATCCACAAGAAATTATCCTTACCAGACAGGACGATTTGGAAGCGATCATCGGCCACCCACCGGGCTGGTCTTTGCGTTGGGGCATGACTGTTTTATTGGGCTGTTTAGCCCTTTTGTTGGGCATCAGTTGGTTGGTAAGTTATCCCGACATAGTGGAGGCCCCGGTCGTATTGACTACGCAAAACCCACCCATCCGGCTGGTGGCAAAAGCAAGTGCCAAAATCGTTTCCTTAAATGTAAAAAATGAGGACATTGTACAAAAGGATGAAGTGTTGGGCGTTTTGGACAACCCAGCCAATCCGGATGACATTTTGGAATTTGAAGCCATCCTATCTGATTTGAGCGAAAATGACCCATCCACTTTTTTGACGGTGGAGCTGCCCAACGACTTGGAATTAGGCGACCTGCAACAAGAATTTGCCACCTTTTCCCAAAATTTTGCAGACCTCCAATATTTCCTCCAACAAGACATCAACTTCCAGAAAATCAGCAATTTGCGCAGGCAGATTATCGAAATCAACAAGCTGGAAGTTTCCCTTTCCAACCAAATCAAGCTGTTTGAAGAGGAAATGGTTTTGAGCCAAATTGGCGTAACACGGGACAGTCTATTAAAGGTATCGGGATCGATCAGCAAACTGGATTTCGAGCGGACCAAAACAGCCCACCTCATCAAAAGCCGTCAATTGGAGCGCCTCCGTTCTGAATCTGCGACGAACCAGTTGGAAATCCGCCAATTGGAAGCAGGCATTTTGGACCTCCGCCAAAAGCAGTCCGATGACCAGAGCCAACGGATCATTACCATCAAAGGGGATGTCCAAAGGATCAAAGGAGCCATCGAAGATTGGAAACAAACTTGGTTGCTCATCGCCCCGATCGACGGAAAAATCGCCTTGACTAATGCTTGGAGCGAGCAACAATTTGTCAAAGCTGAAGAAGAAGTATTGACGGTGATCCCTTTAACAAAAGCTGGTTCGCTGATCGCCAAAGCCCAACTGAAAGGCACAGCTTCCGGCAAAGTCGATACCGGGATGGTCGTTCATATCCGCCTAACAGGCTATCCATACCAAGAGTTTGGGGTCTTAAACGGCACCCTCTCCTACATGGCCAGCGTGCCCAATAAAGCAGGCTATGAGATCGAAATCAACCTGCCCGATGGAATGAAAACCAGCTATAATAAGGAGTTGGAATTTCACCAAGAAATGGAAGGGATTGCCAGGGTTGTCACCGAGGAAAGGAGTTTACTGATGCGTATTTTGGAAAAGATCAAGGCAGCTTTTGATGAGTAGCGGATCGAAAAAAATCAGGAAACAGAGTTGAACTGATGAACGGCCTCTGCCATTTCCATCACCAAATTGGGGTTCTTTTCAATGGCATTTCCAACGACGATCACATCCGCCCCCGCCGCTGCATTGGCCGCTGCTTTTTCTGGGGTTTTGATGCCGCCACCTACGACCAAAGGCACGGAAACCGCACCACTTACAGATTCAATGATCTCTTCACCAATTGGGATTTTTGCACCACTTCCGGCATCCATATACAACAAGCGTAGCCCCAACATCTCGCCTGCCATCGCAGTACAAACGGCAATGTCTTCCTTATGAGTGGGAATTGGCCGAGTGTTGCTCATATACAAAACGGAGGTGTCGGCCCCACCGTCCATCAGCATATAGCCTGTCGGCATAACTTCCAAGGGACTCAATTTTAAATAAGGAGCGGCGATGACGTGGTTACCAATTAACAAGTCAGGATTCCGACCAGAAATAAGCGATAAAAATAAAATGGCGTCGGCCTTCCAACTCAATTGCAAGGAGCTGCCAGGAAAAAGGATCATGGGGATATGGCACTGTTCCTTTATCGTGAGCAGGCACTGATCCAATTGGTTATTGACGATCAGGCTGCCACCTATAAAAAAATAATCCACTTTGGCTTTTACAGCATTATCCAACACATTATCCATATTGCCGAGGCGGACTTTGTCGGGATCAATCAGTACGACAAATTTTTTTTTGCCTTGCTGTTTGGCTTGTTCAAGTTGCGTGAGGATGGACATAGATATAGCTTTGGGTTGTTTGCGACGGCAAATATTATTATTTAGTCACAAGGATAAAACTTTTTTCTCATCTGATTTATATTCCCAAACCATCCATATAAATACAGCAGCATATTCTATCCCGACTACCCATAAATTTTCTTCATAAATAGGGTAACTGTAATTGATATAAGTCCAAAAAATAAAATAGGACCAAACGATCGGAAAACGGTAATTCGTAAATACACACAAGCAAATTGGTAAGGCAACATACCATGGGTGCATCGTTGTCGTGCAAAATAAATACAAGCAAATGGCAAACAACCAATATTCAATTAATTTCCCCCAGTTTATAAGCGAGTCATTTTTATTAAACCATTTTTGCTTCGCAAATGCTAAATACAAAATACCACCTAATGCTCCCCCCCCTAACAACGGCCCTATAATAGCGATTTGATTAAAGCCAGTTAAATGAAAACCAATCCACCTCAACAAATAATAAAAACTCGCATTAAATTCTAACTTATGAAAATATAAGCCTAAACTATCCGCAAAATTTGTAATAAAATGGGTATTTATAATGGGCCAAAAAAGAAGTACACAAGTTATCCCTGTGATAAAAAAATAACGGACGCTAATTTTCCAGCCTAATTTTTTTATTAAAAAAGGAAGAAACATTAAGGTCAGCAATTTGGAGCAAATGGAAAACGCAAAAGCGATAGCTGACCAATCCCATTTTGTTTTAATCAACAACCAAATTGCTAATAAAAGAAAAAAGATCATCGCCCCTTCAAAGTGCAAATTTCCCGTTATTTCAAAAACAATAAGAGGGTTTAAAGCATAAAGCAACACATTTGAAAGCGGTAATTTTAAATGGGACAATAGCTTAATTATCAATAAAATAGAACCAGTTTCAAATAGGAACAACCATGATTTCATGATTACCGTACTCCAATAAATACTATCAGGAAACAACCAGCAGCCACTGGCAAATTGGGCTTGCGCTATAGGTGGATAAACCGTGAAAAAATTTTTACTGCCAAACGCTGCAAATAATTCTTTAGAAACACCCTGCACCCCAGTTTCATTTTCCAAATAATAATGCGGTAAATGATCGAATGGATTGAATCCTTGCACCAACAATCGGCCATCCCAGATAAAGCGGTACACGTCATTGGAAAGATTGGGTTGGGTAAAAACTAAAAACAAACGAAGCACAATGGCCAACCATATATAAAAATAAATAGAGGCAGTATTTTTATCAGAAAAACTATTTTTTACAACCAAAAGATAAAATAAAAAAAACAACGAATAATAAATTATAATCTCCCTAAAATCGCCTTGTTCAACCGTAAAACCCAGCAAATAGGTGAGCGCTATCAATATTATTCTAAATACCCAATCTTTATTTTTCATATCATTTTTTTGAGCGCCATAATTCTTTTAAAATCGAATAGCGCAACTTAACCATATAAGCGCTACGCAAGGCAATCAGCAGCCCCTCTCTTCCATCCAAAAACCCTTTTTTTATAAAATAAGTCCTGAAAAAACGGGCGGCCGGCGATAAATAAATTTTTACAAATGAAGCCTTTTTACCTTTTTCAAAACGCTCCTGCGCCGACAACTGGGCATATTTTTTAATTCTTTTTAAATGATCCTCTTTGTCCCTGTAAGAATAATGAAATAATTTCCCCTTTAATTTTATCTCTAAAAATCCAGCAGGAATACTTAAAGTTTCATGCACAAAATCACCTTGCCATTTCACTTCTTTTTTATTAAACAAACGGATTTTCCATTCTGGGTACCAGCCGCTGTGATATATCCATTTCCCACAAAAATTAGTCAATCGGTCGAGGGAATAAACGTGGCCATTTTTTGTTTCTAAGGAATTTAAAGTATCAATTAATTCATCAGATAGCACTTCATCGGAATCAATAGATAAAATCCAATCGTGTTGAGCTAATTCATTGCCAAGGTTTTTGGTTTTTGAATAACCGAGCCATTCCTGTGGCATTATTCGAACGTCCATTTTTTGGCAAATCTCTACCGTACCATCATCGCTAAAACTGTCCATCACCACAATATCATCGCAGACTTTTTTCAGCGCTTCCAAGCAAGGCCGAATGGTATGCACCACATTATGAGTTATGATAACTGCGGAAATGGGACTTTTTGATCTATTCATTATTGTCGATTCGAAGAACTGTAAATGTTTAATTTTCAATTATTTGCCCCGTCTTTTTATGCCATGCATGCGCCAACATGGTGACCCGATCGTAATTTTTGATGCCGTCATCAATGCCTTGAGCTTTTAGATAAGTATTGTAAGCAGCGTCCCTGACTGCAGGTAAAATGTCTGGGTATTTATCCATTTCCTCCCGGATAGCCCGCAAGTCGTTTTTGATCCCCTCTGGTAAATTAGCCCAGATTTCTTTGTATTCTTCCGGTCGATACGCCCGGTAGTCAGGGGCTATATATCGCCAATAATAGAGATAGCCAACATATTTTAGATAAGGATTTTTGGAACTGATACAGGATAAATAGGCCAAAAAATTGCAGTCGCCTTCACCGCCAATTCCGTATGCATGGGACATTTCGTGCGCCATCACAAATGGTAATTGGAGGTGGTGAAGCCCCGGATCAATATGACCTTCTCCGGTGAACGGAATATATACACCCGCTGTGCTTATTCGCAATAAAATTCCTTTAGGAAATAATAATCTCCCCCTGACTTTTGATGGAATTGGATAATTAAATTCTTCCAAAGTATTTACCAATAAATGCCTCATGGTATCTTCTATATTTTCGGGTAAAAAAGAAACCGGGATGCTCTGCTCCCCTACTCCGTCCAATTCATTTCTATATTTCGTCATATTTACGATTGCCCAATCCAATTCGCTTTTTAATTCTTTGACTTCCAGTGGCTTAACTTCCAACATTAGTTGTTGTTCAAGTGGAATTCTACCATAATTAAATCCCCATAAAAATTGGAAGAAAAAAATAGCTCCACCAATAAAAGCGAATACTCCTGTTAAAACACTAATTGCCTTTTCTTTAAAATTATTTTTACTATTTTTTAAATTAATGATCCATTTAATCAATAAAAATACAAGGATAAAAAAAAGCAGATATACTAAAGCAAATGGCAACCAATCTGTGACTAATGAATATAATTTACGAATAAAAAGAAATAGCCCCCGACTGTAAAATCGTTCCACAAAATCCGTCGGCATAACCGAACTTAACAAGATGGATAAGAGGCCCAAACCAATCCAAAATGTTTTTGTATTAAATATTATTTTCCTCCAATTCATGATTACATTTGCATTTCTATCCGCAAAGTTGAGATAATGATCAGAACTTTCAACGCATTTTTTTAAATCCTTTTATTTGAATGTCATTGTTAAAGCTGCATTGGCATTTATCAACATGTAGAATCCATGGAATACAGAAAATTTGGACGAACAAACTGGCAAGTAAGCGAAGTAGGATATGGCATGTGGGGCATGGGGGAATGGTCAGGTACGGACCTCCAACAAGTGGCCAATGCACTTGACCGATCGGTTGAATTAGGCTGTAATTTTTTTGATACGGCTTGGGCTTATGGCGCTGGCAAAAGTGAGAATTTATTGGGCGAGCTCATCAAAAGGCATCCCTCAAAAAAATTATTTGCGGCCTCTAAAATACCCCCGAAAAACAGGCAATGGCCTTCCAAGCGAGGTGCTAATATCGACGACGTTTTTCCAAATGATTACATCTTTGAGTATGTTGAACTCAGCCTAAAAAACTTGGGATTAGAGCAGTTAGACCTGATGCAATTTCATGTCTGGGAAGATGATTGGGCAGAGAATGATGAATGGAAGATGGCCATCCAAAAACTGACCGATCAGGGCAAGGTCGCTGCCTGGGGCATCAGTATCAACCGCTGGGAGCCGAACAATTCGCTAAATACGATCCAAACTGGCCTTGTTGATGCCGTTCAAGTGATTTACAATATTTTCGATCAAAACCCTGAAGATGAGCTATTTCCGCTTTGTAAAGAGTTGGATATTGCGATCATAGCCCGTGTTCCTTTTGATGAAGGGACGTTGACGGGGACGTTTACCAAGGAGACCGCTTTTCCAAAAGAGGACTGGCGGAGCACCTATTTTGTACCCGAAAATTTAATTTCAAGTGTGGAGCATGCCGATGCTCTACGCCCAATCATTCCCCCTCACATGAATTTGCCGGAAATGGCCTTGCGTTTTATTTTGAGCAATGAAGACGTGAGCACCGTCATACCAGGGATGCGGCAAATAAAACATGTGGAATCTAATATTGGATGCAGCGATGGAATTGGTTTGAAATACGATACTTTGCTGGAACTGAAAAAACACCGCTGGGATCGCTTGCCGACAGAATGGTCGCAGTGATAGTTAAGAAATTATGGTGTTAAAACCGTTTCAAATCATTTTTAGTAAACCTCCATTCTGGCGTATTTAATACCTCACCAAAATTCAACTCATACCATGGGCTAATTTTTTTATTATTAAAATTTTTCAAAACATGGATGTCCTGTGCTGGCATATAACTTTGCGCCAGCATGAATAATTTTTTGCCCGTATTTTTATTCTCTGCCATATCTACCACAATTACAGCGTGACCGGGACTCCCGCCTTGAATAAATACATCACCAATTTCCATTTCACTTAATTCTATATTTTTCATTTCTTTTTCTAAGGAGGCCGTCCCGGCATAAGCGAAAACCATATTCAAATATTTCCGAAAACTTTCATAGCTCGTTGACCCGCTATTATTGGCTATCCATTTAACTTCATTTCCTTTTACCGAAATTCGTTTCCCAGAACGCCATGTTTTATAATCTGCATTAAATCCATTGACAAAATCAAAATGAATCTCATCATATTTTTTTTGGGAAAATAAATACTCCGCCCGGAGGCGCATGACTGCATCGGCACATTGCTGTAAATCTCTGTTGCCAGTATCTATATCTATTACTGCAGCATGCGCACTTTGGTTTGCTTTTTTATTTTTATTAAAGAGCAAAACGTCAGTTTTTGCTGGCTTTAACGGAAGTTTCCGTAAATATTGGGCAAATGAATTTTCAGAAACTGCTATCCGGTCAAATCCTTCGGGAGTATCGAATCGGGACTCGATGGTATTGCCCGATGGTGTTTCAATTTCCTTTTTTTCTACTAATTTATTTACACTTTCAGGAACAGGTTTTTCGCTTTTACAAAAACAAAATAAAAGGAGTATGGTAGGCAGAAACAAGATTATTTTTTTCATTTTGCAAAAGGTTAATTCTGGTGAATTTAAATTTGACCAACTGTTTTTATTGGAGTAAATTAACCTTTGTATTTCACAACTCTGACTTAAATCTTAATTATCAACTAATTGAGATCAACACTTTTAATTTCTAAAAATCATGAATCAAACAACTCTTTTGTTATCCATTTTTTATTTAATTATTTCTTGCAATTATACAGATCAAAGAAAACAAAAACAGACCGTCGCAAATAATGCAGTAAATAAAACAAGTTCTGAAAACCAAGTTAATTGCAACCACCCCGATGCCCCTGGGATTTGTATGTTTATGAATATGCCAACCAGTTTAGACCACCGCATCAACATCCCCATTTACGATGAAAAACAAAATTTAATTATTGCGGGAAAAGTCTTAAATGCTGAAACAAAAAAGCCATTATCTGGCATTTATATGTATGCTTACCATACTGATGAAAACGGACTCTATTCTAAAAATGGGAATGAAGAAGGCATCCAAAAAATTCATGGGAAATATCACGGTTGGTGTGTAACTGACGAAGAAGGAAACTATGAAATCCACACGATCAAACCGGGGGCCTATCCAAGTAGGAACACGCCTGCCCATATTCATGCTTGGCTAAAAATTGACGACGACCATATTTTTTATATCAACGATTTTGTTTTTGCTGACGACCGTTTAGTTAACAGTTCCTATTTGGCTAAAATGGTGAACAAAAACAACCCAAAAGAACTGGATAACGGCGTTGTTGAATTATCCTTGTCGGAGGGGAAATATATTGGGAGAAGGGATATTAACATTGTAGAATAAAAAAAGGAGGCCGGAAAATCCGGCCCCCTTTTTTATTACGGTTTCAACTCTTTTTGCAATTCTTTGACTGCCTCTTCCAATTGTTGATCCCGCCCCTTGCTCACCGCAGCTGGATCGTTTGGTACTTTGATGTCGGGTTCCAATTGTTGGTTTTCCAAATATTTGCCATCATTTCCAACCACACCAACTTGTGGAATGCCAAACACCATCCCATTTTGCAGCGTTTCCCACCACACAGCTGTACCTGTTCCGGGAACTGGCATCCCAACCAATTTACCAATACCGAGCGCCTTGTAGGTGTAGGGGAACATGTGGGCATCGGAGTAGTTACTTTCACTCATCACCACAATCGATGGCTTAGTCCATTTAAACTGAGGTTCAGTCCCCAATTCCTGACCACGGGGCATAAACGACATGTATTTTTTCCCATCCAAAAACGTGGCGAGGTCATCGTGCAGCCAGCCTCCGCCATTGAAGCGGGTATCAACTACAAGGGCTTGCTTGTTGCCATTTTTGCCCAAAGCTTCTTCATATACCGTACGGTAACTCTGGTCGTTCATGCTGCGGACATGCACATATCCGAGTGTGCCGCCCGAAAGGCTATCCACGAGGTGCCGGCAATTTTCAACCCAGCGACGGTAACGCAGTTGCCCTTCCTCTCCCAATGAAATTGGCTTCACTGTTTCTTCCCAAGTCTTCCCCGTAGCGGCATTTTTCAATGACAGCAAAGTGTTTTTATCTTTTTTCCGGTTGAGCAATCGGTACACATTTTCGGTTGGTGTAATGGGTATGCCGTCAATTTTTTCAATGATAGTCCCGGCCATTACCTTTGATTCGCTATTATCCAATGGTCCCCTATCCATAACCTCAACAACTTTAAGACCATTGCCTTTGTAGTCTTCATCGTAGAATAGCCCAAGCGAGGCCGTTTCATCACCATTTTCCATCGTCGGACGGAACCTTGCTCCTGTGTGCGAAGCATTCAGTTCGCCCAACATTTCGCTCAATAATTCAGCAAAATCATGGTTGTTGTTGATGTACGGCAGGAATTTCCCATATTCATTCTTGTAAAAATCCCAAGAAACTTCGTGTAGGTCAATCTTGTAAAACTTCTTTTCAACTTGACGCCAAGCATGTTCGAAAAGGTATTCCCGTTCAACAATTTCATTTAATACCATTTCGCCATGAACACTGATGCCGCTTTTCTTTCCCCCATCAATTTCCACTTTTGAAATACTCCCGTCAGCCAACACAAAAAGGTTTTTGCCCTCTTTGTCCATGATAAGGTTGCCTACATTGCGAGCTCCCATTTTCAACAGCACTTTGGTCTCCTTGGTGCGGAGGTTGGTTTCCCAAAGGTCTGCGCCTTTTTCATAACGGGCCATGTAAAAAAGCTTACTTCCATCTTTGGCAAGAATGGCATCAGAAAGGTGCGAAGAATGAACGGTCAGCCGCACCTTGCGCTCATCAATGTCATCCAATTCGATTTTTATAGGTTCAACCTTTTCCTCCTCTTTTTTATCATCCTTTTTGTCGTCTTCCTTTTTGTCTTTTTTATCGTCTTCGTCCTTTCCGTTTTCTTTTTGCAGCTCGTATTCCTCCTCGTCCAATTTGTACTGATCGTAGGCTTCTTTGGTGAAAAACATACCATAGACGTCCATTTCACTCCCCCAACTTGCGTCGTTTTTCATGCCATCCCGGTCACTGGCATACACCATCATTTTGCCATCCATCGCCCAATTGGGGATGGCATTCGTGTAACCGCTTTGGGTAAGATTTACGACATCTTTTCCTCCTTCTGCACTGACCAATCCGCACTGCGTGATCCATTGCCGATCCTGTAAAAATTCCACTAAAAACCATTTGCTATCGGGAGACCAGGCATAGTGTTGGTCGCCATCTGAATAGGAATAATTCTTATCAGCTGGCATGATGGTACGTGTTTTTTTGGTAGCCAAATTCAGCACTTTAAGCGCTGTTCTTTCCTCCAAATAAGCCACCTCTTTACCATCCGGTGAATAGGCTGGCTGAAATTCTTCGTCGGGCGTGGCGAGCAGGGTCTCCTCTTTCAAAATAGTTGAATTGAAAAAATACTTCTCTTCGTCCCTTGTGAGTGAAGTTTGGTAAATATTCCAACTGCCATCCCTTTCCCCTGCATACAAAATGGATTTTCCATCAGGGCTAAAACTGATATTTCGTTCCTGCTCAGGTGTATTCGTGATGCGCTTGGTCGTCCCTTCTTTGACCGAAGCTGCAAACACTTCCCCACGATGGAGGAAGGCGATTTCTTTGCCATTCGGAGAAAGGGCAATTTCCGTCACTTCTTTATTGACTGAAACGATTTTTTCAGGGTTGAAACGGTTGTCTGCCATTGCGATGACTTTCACCTTTTGCGGTTTACCACCTTCTGTCATGGTATAAATTTCCCCATCGTAGCTGAAACACAACTTACCGTTGTTGCTGATGCTCAGGTTCCGCACGGGATGTTTTTCCAAAAAGGTGATCTGAGTAGAATGGCTCGGGCCATCGATACTCCTTTTGAAAACATTGAAAGTGCCTTTTTCCTCGCTGAGGTAATAGATATTTTGTTGGTCGGGTGCAAATACTGGATTGCGGTCTTCCCCATTGAACTCAGTTAGCTTAGTGTATTTCCCTGTCTTGGTTTCATATTTCCAAATGTCCCGTGTAACTGAAGAAGTATGGTGTTTTCTGAATTCATCCTCATATCCCTTTCGGTCGTGAAAGACCATGACTGAGCCATCCTTACTATAAACCGCATTCTGCGCAGGTGTCGTAATGATCTGCTGAGGCATGCCCCCCTTGACGGATATTTGATACAATTCAGGTAAAACCCCTGATGGAAATTGTTGATTGGTAGCAGCGTCCAAGCGGCTGGAAGTAAACGTAATTGATTGATTATCTGGCGTAAAGCTACTTGGATAATCACTGGACGAATGGTAAGTCAGGCGAGTAGCCTCCCCACCCGTTGCTGGCATAACGTAGACGTCGAAATTGCCATAACGGTCGGAAGCAAAAGCGATTTGTTTGCCATCATTTGACCAAACTGGCTGGAAATCATAGGCTTCCGTGAAGGGTCATGGGAGTTGCCATGCCGCCATCAGCTGCGACCTTCCAAAGATCGCCTTTATGGCTAAAAACTATCGTTTGCCCATCAGGGGAAATTGCTGGATAACGCAACCACAATGCCTCCGATTGGGCAAAAGCGAATCCACTGAAAACTAAAAAGGTTAGTAAGGTAAATGTCAGATTCTTCATAAATCCTGTCGTTGGTACACTGTAAAATAAAATCCCATAGCTTTTTCAGTTTAGTCAAAATAGACTTCAAAGGATGCTCGAACTGGGAATATGCAAATAGCCATTTTACAGAGTCGTTTGTTTAAAAGTTAAAAAGGTAAAGGTAACAGGTGGGAAGGACAATAATGCAGTTTGGAGGGATGCTAATTTTTTTAGTAAAAATGCGAATGCAGCAATAAAAAAGGCGCAAACCCAAAAGGGGTATGCGCCTCTCTATAACGATTGAATTAACTTTTATATCGCTTCTTTCATTTCTCGACGTTCCTGTTTCATCTGAACCATTTTTACAGGTTTCCCGTGTTTCACATCCTCTTTTTTATCAAAAAACTTCACGCACATCATAGAACTCAGGAAAATGGGCAAGGCCAAAATTGCCAGCCACCAAATACCTGTAAAACCTGCAATCAGCACCACGGCCATCATCAGGTAAAAACGAATAATTACAGTCACAAAGTTTGCTTCAAAAGCTTTCATATCTTTTTAATTTGATGGTGAAAAAATCAGGTTATTACGCCGTCAAAATTATTGCTGATATTTTTCGCTGAAGCTGCTATTTATCACTCGATCAGGCTGATTTTTATCATTTTTCAAATTAATCTTTATTAAAAAATGATGGAAAAAGTCATTCAATTTGCGGTCACTATTAAGGCTTGACTTTCCTTTTATGCCGTTTTACTCGCCTTAATATATTGTTGGCAGCGAGCAGTCCAGTTTCAATGGCCCCGTTCATGGTTCCTTTAAAATCGTGTGAACAATGCTCCCCGGCAAAGAATAAATTCTCGACCGATTTCCCTTCCTCCCCTCCAAACTGCGACACTTGGCCAACCTTGTAACAAGCATTGCTGCCCAAGAATCCGGGGTTGTCCGACCAATTGAATTTCAGTGCCTGTCCATCAAAACTTTCGTAAATGCCGGGGTAAATTTTATTGAAAGAATCGAGGCTTTTAACTGCTGCATCAGCGACATCCATTTTAGTAAATGCGACACCTTCGTTTCCGGAAGGTTTGATGGACAAAACATGGCTTCTGCCTTTTCCCCGGGGCGACAAATCACTTCCGTAGCCAAACGGCTCATCTGAAAAAGTTAGGCCATCATACCCTTGTTCCCGCCAAGTTTTTTGCGTGAAGCCCAACAGTAAACTGCCTTTTTGACCGTAACCTAATTCATTGATTGCCTGCATTTTGCGCACTGGAAAATGGATGTCTGACTCGATGGTTCTTAAAACGGAAAATGGAACGGCCAGTATCACATAATCGGCCTCGATCGTTTTGATTCTGCCTTGGTGTTTGAATTGAAGTTTGTACCAAGTCGTATGCTGATGCAAGTTGTCCAACTTATGCTCCGTCCGTAAGCTATCCCACATGTTCTTAGCCAATACCTTACAGATAGACTGGTTGCCATCTTTTAATTGCAGGGATTTAATTTTGGATGTTGGGTGGTAAGCCAGTCCTTTTTGAAAGGTCTGTAACAGGTTCATGGCCGATTGTTCGTTGGCCTCCATTCCTGTCTCGATGGTCACCGCCTTTTTTAAAAATTCGTAGCAAAGGTCTTCCGCTCCTTTCTTTTTTAAATATTCAGTGACGGACAGCTGATCTAAGTGCCGGAATTGATCGGCGTATTCCCAAGTTGCCATTTCCGGCAAATCGGATAAATCCGATAGGATTTTTTCATTGAAGGACAAAATGGACGCTTCCAAATCTTCGAATGGAATTTCCCGTTTTCCAAAATAGGCTTTGAAGGGTTTTAAATGTTGATTGGAAGCAGAGGAAGTGATGATCTTTAATTGCAGTTCCTTGGCCATTTGGATCATATAATGATGCCCTGAGCTGAAAAATTCTCCGCCTAATTCACAATTCAAATCGCCCTCAAAATCATTTACAGAATAGGTTCGACCACCTACCCTATTAGAAGCTTCATAAACGGTGACATTGCTAAGTCCTGCTTTTTTTAATTGCCAGGCGCAAGTCAGTCCGGCCAGACCACCGCCAACGATAGCAATCCTTGGATTTTTGGCGGTAGTCAGGCCAATGTTATTGGGTAACAAGGCAAATCCTAAAGCTGATTTCGATGTGTCCTGGAGAAATTTCCTTCGTGTGGGGGAGAACTGGAGATGATGCTGGTTTTTATCGGCGAGCAGGCCTTGCGCCCACTTGAGCCAAATGGTTTTTGCAGTCCTCATTGTAACTGGGTTTACGTGTTGACGGGGGGCGGTGCAAGGTACGTTGAAATTTTTATTTGACCAATTATTCTTGGCTAACAATCAGAAAACCAGTATTTTATGATAAATAACAATAATTTATCCTGAATTCCATCTCGGCTCATTCTGCCTTTTAATTGCTCCATCAAAGACATAGAGGACTAATTTAGGAAGGCCAATTGGCTGGCAATTATTAGGTTTGCCAAATTCATCAATCAAATAAAACATTCGTTTCATGAGATTAATTTTATTCGCATCCTTCTTCCTTTTTTCCAATATCCTCAGCGCTCAGCGTTATTCCAAAGTCAAAATCAGCCTAAACGAAAACCAGACGATCGAGAAATTGGCCCATTTAGGTTTGGAGGTTGACCACGGGGAATTCCGGGCCGGCAAACACCTCATCAATGTTTTTTCGGATCGGGAAATCCAGCTGATTGAAGAAAATGGGTTTTCTGCTGAAATTTTGATCGAGGACATGACAGCCGATTTTTTGCAACGCAACAAAGCTCAGCAAGAACTGCCTGTTAAAAATTTGGGATGCGACGAGATCAATTTTTCAGAATACCAAACGCCTGCCAATTACTCCTACGGCTCCATGGGCGGCTACCTCACTTATCAGGAAATGCTGGACGCACTTGATCAAATGGCTGCAAGCTATCCGAATCTTTTCAAAGCCAGAGTACCCATCACCACGGCCTACACCACTCACGAGGGGCGGCCAATTTTTTGGGTAAAAATTTCTGACAATCCAAATGAAGATGAGGACGAACCAGAGGCACTTTACACGGCGCTACACCATGCCCGGGAACCCAATAGCTTGTCCCAGATGATTTTTTATATGTGGTATTTATTGGAAAACTACGATACCAACGAAGAGGTAAAATATTTAGTCGACAACGTGGAAATGTATTTCGTGCCTTGCCTCAACCCGGATGGCTACATTTATAACGAAACTACCAACCCAAACGGCGGCGGCTTTTGGCGGAAAAACAGGCGGGATAACGGGAATGGTACTTTTGGCGTTGACCTCAACCGCAACTATCCGTATCAGTGGGGCTTTGACGACAATGGCTCCAGTCCGGCCTCTGATTCTGAAACCTACCGAGGCCCATCCCCAGGGTCAGAACCAGAAATACAGATGGTCATGGAGTTTTGCAACAACCATCAATTCCAGATCGCCCTTAATTACCATACCTACGGCAACCTTTTGATATACCCTTGGGGCTATGTTGATGGACCATCGCCAGACGATAATATTTTCAAAGGTTTTGCGGCTGCCATGGTCGATGAAAACAAATTTAAGGCGGGCTACGGATCAGAAACTGTTGGTTATACGGTCAATGGCAATTCGGACGATTGGATGTACGGCGAACAAGCCAGCAAGGGAAAAATATTGTCCATGACGCCAGAAGTTGGCCCGCAGTTTTGGCCAACACAAGCACAGATCGACGACTTGAACAAGTCTACTATGAAAATGAATTTGACGACTGCTCATCTGCTGCTCAATTATGGCATCGTCAAACCAGAGGGGGATTTAATAATCAATAAATTAAATGGGACTTTAAATTTTTCCGTTCAGAAATTAGGCTTAAAACAAGGCCTAATCAAAGTGTCATTGGAAGCTGTCAGCGACAATGTTTTCAGCGTTGGCCCGAGCAACACTTTTGGACTTTTTAATTTAGAAAAATCAAACGGCAGCATCGATTTTTCCCTAAAACAGAATATCAACGAAGGAGAGCCTGTGCTGTTTAACCTATTGGTTGACAATGGGATACAGCAATGGGTTATACCAGTAGAGCGTATTTATTCTACCAGTACAGAACCAGCATTTACCGATCAAGGAGATGACCTGTCAGCATGGTCGGTATTTGGCGATTGGGGGCTGACCAATGAAGATTTTTATTCAGCGACAACGAGCATCACCGATTCCCCCTTTGACAGCTACAACAATAACGAAGTCAGCGAAATCGAAATGATCCAACCCGTGGTTTTGGAAAATGCCAAAGCAGCTTATTTATCATTTCGAGCAAAATGGGACATTGAAGCCGACTACGACTATGTCCAGTTGTTGCTTTCGATTGATGGAAATGCACCGTTCCCATTATGTGGCAAATACACAGAAAGTGGAGTTGCTCCGCAACCTTTCGATGAACCCTTGTATGATGGAAATCAATTGGACTGGGTATTGGAGGAAATTGACTTGACGGAATTTTTACCCGTTGATGGAAAGGTTGAATTTACGGTATCATTCCGGTTATTCACGGATGGTGGAGTCACAAGGGATGGGTTTTATTTTGATGATTTAGCCATTACTTCTGTCGGTAACTATATTAATTCAACCCACTCTATTAACCCGATTGATTGGAAAATTACCAGCCGACCCAACCCTGCAAGGGATTATGTTTATTTGGACATCGAAGGAGATTTTATTGACAAACCTAATTTTAACTTATTGGTTTTCAACACTTTGGGGCAAACAATCTTAAACCAACAAATGACTGATAAAGGAATCATAAAATTGGAAACAAATGGCTGGTTGCCAGGGGTTTACCATTTTTACTTAATGGACAGTGAGCAGAAAACACAGGTTGGTAAATTTGTTATCAGCCGTTAGTTTTAAAGATGGTACATTTTTGAGGTAAAATGTAGACAATCAGCGCATCAAACCCTAACTTTGCGCCCGTTTTGAAATTTGGTAGAAATTGAGCTATTTTTTTCGTCCAGGTTCAAAATTTTATTTTTTAACAAATCATATTAAATATGTTCGCTATCGTAAACATAGCCGGTCAACAATTTAAAGTGACAGAAGGCCAAGAGCTATTTGTCCACCGGTTAGAAGCCGCAGAAGGGGCTAAAATTTCTTTCGATGAGGTATTGCTCGTTGACAGAGACGGCTCCACCCAGGTCGGCACGCCGGTTGTGAAAGGCGCCAGTGTTGGTGTCACTGTTCTTGAGCCACTTGTTAAAGGCGATAAGGTTATCGTTTTTAAGAAGAAAAGGCGCAAAGGTTACCGGGTGAAAAATGGCCACCGTCAGCATTTCTCAAAAATCAAAGTCGATTCAATCGCCGGCTAATTTTTGAAAATGCGCAGAACTGGTTTTTAATATTTTCCAAGCTGATTGGTTGAATTTTAAAAGCCACAAACCAATTTATTAATCTTAAAATTTTTTAGAAATGGCACATAAAAAAGGTGTAGGTTCTTCTGAAAACGGGAGAGATAGTAAGAGTAAACGCCTCGGTGTAAAACTTTTCGGTGGCCAGGTAGCCAAGCAAGGCAGTATCATCATTCGCCAGCGTGGATCAAAATTCCACCTCGGTGAAAATGTTTATATGGGCAAAGATTGGACGATCCATGCCAAGGTGGAAGGAAACGTTAAGTTCACCAAAGGTCGTCGTGATCGTACATTCGTAAACATCGTTCCTTTCGATCAAGTCGAGGAGAAATTGGATGTTAAGCCACAAGCCAAAAAGGAAACGGTAAAAGTTCCTGTAGCCAAAGCGGTTTCCGCAGCTCCAGTTGAACAACCCGTAGCTGCTGTTCCAGCTCCTAAAAAAGCAGCTGGCCAGAAAGACGATTTAAGGAAAGTAGAAGGCATCGGACCTAAGATTGCCTCCTTGCTTAATGATGAAGGAATCTTTACTTTTGCAGAGTTGGCTGCAACCGAAGCAAGCAAAATAAAAGATATTTTGGTTGCTGCCGGATCTCGTTATGGCTTCCACGACCCAACTACCTGGCCAGCTCAAGCCAAAATGGCTGCTGAAGGCCGTTGGGACGAATTGAAGAAGTGGCAAGATGAATTGGATGGCGGCAAGCCAGCCGAAGCAAGTGCGGAAGAAGAATAATCCGCCACAAAATCGAATAGTTTTAGTTTTCATAGCTTTATATTTGGAGTCCTATCCCGTCAAAGGATAGGGCTTTTTCTTTTGTTTTTATCCTTACAAACGCATTAGCTTTTCCCAAAAACATTCTTCCTTCTACCTACCATTATTTTATATTCGCCAATCTTAATCTCCGAAAGCCAGCAACCAATTCAAGGAAAATTAACATGGTCTTTAAGCACCCAACCAAATTGTACAGTTTTGGAGCCTTTCTCCTAATGCTCCTTTTACAACAAACTGCTTTTTCTCAAATTTCCATCAGCGGTACGATCTCAGATGCAGCCAATGGAGACCCATTGATTGGCGTCAGTATTTTTATAAAGGACAGCCAAGGCGTTGGGACCATTTCAGATATTGATGGGAAATATCAATTGGAAGTCCCAAACCAAATGACTGTTTTGATATTCAGTTTCTTAGGTTTTGAGGATCAAGAAATCACCGTTGGGGAAAATACCCGGCTGGATATTTCCCTAATAGAGAGCTCGCAACAGCTCAATGAAATCGTTGTCACAGCGCTTGGCATCAAGCGGCAAAAAAGAGAAATCGGGTATTCTACCGAAAGCTTTGATGGCGAAGAACTGACCCTTTCCAATGGCCCAAACCTGGTCAATTCACTCAGTGGTAAATCGGCAGGTTTGCAAGTCACAACTGCCAACGGTGTAGACGGAGGAACGACACGATTCGTCATTCGGGGCAACAATAATATCGATGCCAATAACCAACCTCTCATCGTAGTTGATGGCGTCCCTTTAGAAAATGATCCGGGCCTCACCAATATTGGTCGAGGTGTGGATTGGGGTTCTGCCATCAACAATATCAACCCAAATGACATCGATAATATCAACATTTTGAAAGGCCCAACGGCCTCGGCACTATACGGTTCACGAGGGGCGAACGGCGTAGTTTTAATAACGACAAAAAGAGGTGGTCAGCAAAAAGGGATCGGCATTCAGTACAACGTAATGCACAAAGTCATCCAACCTTATTATTACCGGGACGTACAGAATATTTATGGGGCTGGTGGCCCAATAAGCTTGCTCGAACCAACCCTTCCGACTAATGCTGACGGCGTTTTTATTTATCCTCGTGAAACCCATGCGCTCAATGGGCCGATGGGCCGTACAACCAACGAATCTTTTGGTTACTATTCAACCGGAGTTTCTTGGGGCCCTAAAATGGAAGGTCAGCAGGTGCTTTGGTGGGATGGGGAAATGCGGTCTTTCGACCCGCAACCCGATAACTTGAAATTATTTTTCAGCAATGGCAATACGACCACTCATAACCTTTCTTTTTCTGGTGGAGGCAAAATGGGCACCATGCGGGTTTCTTTGACCCGCACCGATCACGAAGCCATAATCCCCAATAGCAATTATGACCAGACCACCGTCAACTTGGGAGGCCGACTTGATATTTCCCCAAAAGTACATGCGGACATTTCCCTTTCTTACATTAATTATAATAGGCTAAACACCCCTTCGCTCGGCGATGATAATGAAAGCTCTTTTGGGAAAGGTATCCTCTATAGCTGGCCCCGAAGCTATAAGGGCTTGGAAAAAGACATCAACATTTTGCCTGATGGGACAAGGAATGATTATGGCGGCCAATACCCCTTTGATTTTTCACCGCCACATCTTTGGTGGAACACCTATAACAACAACACCCAACTCAACCGAAACAAACTGATTGGGGCGCTTGCCTTGACTTACGATGTCACTACATGGTTGAACATCACTGGCCGGATGGGTACGGATTTTACGCTTAATCAATTTGAAACCAGAAAAAAACCAACCGACAACCTTGGTATTTTGAATGGGTATTATTCGAACGAACTGAGAAGAGATATTGTCAGGAACAATGATTTCTTGATTACGGCCTATAAAGACAACATTTTTCACTCAGATTTCAACGCCCGCCTTTCTTTCGGTGGCAATCAATGGAGCAGGGACCTTTATGGCCTAAAAGGGGGAAGCGGCGATTGGGCCATCCCGTGGTTGTACAGCTTTAATAATTTCGACGACCAGCTGACTGTTCCGGTGACCAATGAAACCAATGACGGTGACGACACCAGACAATTTGAAAAGAAAATCAATTCTCTTTATAGCTTTTTGAACCTGAGCTACAAAGATTTTATTTTTCTCGAACTCTCTGGACGCAACGATTGGACTTCTTCTCTGCCCGCCGAAGCCAACTCCTATTTTTATCCATCAGGTTCGATCAGTTTCATTCCTTCTAAGGCATTTGATATAAAATTAGATTGGTTGAGCTTTTGGAAATTACGAGGTGCCTATGCCCAAACCGCAACCGATACGGATCCTTACCAAGTGAATTTTGTTTACAGTATTGGAAATTTCGGAGGACAACAAACGGCATCCCTGCCATCTACTATACCTCCAATCGCCTTGAAACCACAGCAAGCCAATTCCTATGAAGTGGGAACGACCATTGGCCTTTTTGATGATAGAATCAATTTTGACTTCACCTATTATTACATCAAATCCTATGACCAAATATTGAATTCACCCCTCCCCTCCTCCTCTGGGGCACAGGAGATCAAAATCAATACTGGTAAATTAGAAAACAAGGGCATCGAAGCTATCCTGAACGTTACGCTGATCAAAAACCGCCAGTTCTTTTGGCAAACTGGCCTGAATGCCAGCCGCAATAGAAACTACGTCGTTAGCCTTGGTGAGGGTGCCAAAATTCTCGAATTGGCAGACATCTGGGGATTGAATGGCCCCGCCATTGCAGTCCGGGAGGGAGAAGAATTTGGGACTATAATCGGCTACGATTATGTCTATGATGAAAGCACTGGACAGCCCATTTTAAGTGAAGATGGGTCTTTGTATAAAATTTCGGAAAGCCGTGTCCCGATTGGCAATGCCTCTCCCAATTTTACGGGAGGCTGGACAATGCGCCTCGGCTATAAAGGTTTGACTTTAAGCACTTTAGTCGACACAAAATGGGGTGGCGACATTTACGCTGGTTCGTATGTGATCGGCTTGCAGACTGGCCAAAGCCCCGAAACGCTCAAAGAACGTCAAGGTGGTGGGCTGCCCTTTACCGATCCAGATGGCAATGTCCGTAACGTTGGTGTTATACTGCCGGGAGTTTACGAGGATGGTACTCCCAATAATCAGGTGGTTCATTATTATTTCAAATACGTCGGCAATACGGGCGGTTGGGGACGGTACATTTCAACTCCGGGGATCAAAGAAAACACCTGGGTCAAAATGCGAGAAGTAGCTCTTAGTTATCGGTTCCCAGATAAGCTTAGCCATAAGACCCATATTTTCCAAAATCTGACGCTGTCACTGATCGGCCGTGACCTTTTTTATATTTATACCACCTTGCCCGACCGCATTAATCCGGAAGGGGCCAATGGAGCCGGTAATGCACAAGGATTGGAGTGGGCATCTTACCCAGGTACAAGAAGTTTTACACTGGGGTTAAATGCCTCTTTTTAAATTCAAACCAGAAGAAAATTCAACCAAAAATTGATGAAGAAATATTTCCACTTATTCTCATTATTGCTGTTTTTGGTCGCTTGCACCAAAGATTTCAAGGAAATCAACCAAAACCCATTCTCCCCTACCCAGACCGATATTGGTCCTTTGTTCAACACCGTGGTTGCCTCATTGCGGTTGGGTGGGAATGAGCAATTTTATTTACACAACGAAACTCTGTACGGGATCACCCAACAAGCAGCCAAAGCAGCAGTTGCATTTGACAACATCACGATCGGTACGGAGGAGGTTTGGAAAAATTACTACACCGCCTTGGCTCATGTCCGGGAGATTGAAAAAAGGTTGGATGAAATGGAAATTGAAGCGGAGGCTTTGAACAATGTCCGGGCGCAGTTAAAAATTTTGCTGGCCTATAAGACTTTCCGACTCACGGATCTTTTTGGTGACATCCCATTTTCTGAGGCCGGTCGAGGTTTTGAAAGCCTTGATTATACCCGACCAAAATTTGATTCGCAGGAAGGTATTTACCACCTCATGCTGGAGGAATTAAAATGGGCGGAAGATCACATCAATACGTTCCCAAGCCCTGAAACGGCAGCCGGCACTCCCTACATTTCTTTCGGCAATTTCGACAATTTTTTTAATGGAGATATGCGGCTATGGCGCAAGTTCGCCAACTCCCTGCGTCTACGGCATGCCATCCGGATGGTTGAAAAAGACCCTGATTTTGCCAAACCGATCATAAAAGATATTTTGGAAAATAACTTACCATTGATCGAAGAGGGCGAAGATGTTGTGATGTCCCCTTCCGCACAGCAATGGAACAATGAAGGCGTTAATTGGTCTTTTCGGGAGCATGAAAAACTCCGCATGGGCAGTACGATCTGGAGTTGGCTATCTGATAATGACAACAAAGATGGGAGCGGTATTTTCGACCCCCGTGCCCGCATCTTTTTTGAAACCAATAACAACAATGAATGGGTAGCCTTTCCCCAAGTGCCACCGCCCGGCACACCACCTGCGGGGGGGATTCCTTACGAGCAACACCGTGACTTTAATTATGTGATAAAGGGAGCTGCCAACATTTATTCACCTTTTAATTATTATCTCATCCGGGATGAAAAAACCATCCCCGAAATTATCATGACAGCAGCGGAGGTTGGCTTTTTGAAAGCAGAGGCGTATTTCCGTGGACTTGGTGTGGAAGTAAATGAAAGTGAAGCTGAAAATATCTATACTGTGGCAGTTAGAGGGTCGATACTCTTTTGGCAGAATGTTGTAACAGGATCGTCCATTTGGGAAAACAAGCCAAATATTTATACTGGCAATGAAATTTATGGATTAATCAGCCATCCCAAAATGAACATTTTTGGCTCCGATAATCAGCTTGAAAAAATTTATGCCCAACGCTGGCTCGATGCTTTCCGCCAACCCTGGGAAGCCTTCGCCCTTTGGCGCAGGACTGGTATGACTCCACGTACTGGAGATGCACCAGCCTATTACCGATTTGCCTATCCACCATCTGAGGCCACTAATAATCCAGAAAACTGGGCAGATCAAGTAAGTAAAATGGGTAGCGATGCACCAGAGGTGAAGGTTTGGTGGATGAAATAATAGATGCTTTACCGATTGCGAAAAATTAAACAACGAGCATTGACTGAATTGAGCAACCATAAGTAGGATAAATGAATTTGCAACAAGGCAAACACCCTCGCAAATCTTGTCATGTATTTTTGGTTGTACTTTTCAAATAAACACTTCATTATGAAAAACATTCTTTTACACTGCCTTTCATTTATTTTCCTACTGACATCAATCAGTTTGCATGCCCAAACGAACCAATATCTTCATTTCGATAAAGTCGATGATTATGTGGAGGTGCCCAATGCCTCCTCCTACATCGCCAACTCTAACCAAATCACCTTTGCTGGTTGGTTTTACCACGACGACTTGAGCTACGGCCAAGGGCTGATGAGTATTCGGGGCGGTGGTACTGGAACTGGAGAAATGTATATGATCCAGTTGAATAACGGTACTGTGGAATGCCGACTCATCACCACTGCTGGCTTTCATGAAGTGGTGGCGCCTCCTTTCAGCGTTGTCCCGCAAGTTTGGCAACATTGGGCTTGGGTTTATGATGGCTCTACTGTGAAACTTTACATCGATGGGATGGAGAAAGGCAGCACCGCTGCATCTGGAACCATTACGGCAACCAATAAACCATTCACTTTTGGTAAATGCCTGTTGGGCGGATTCAATTTTGTTTTCGGAGGACGGGCAGATGAGGTTTCTATGTGGAGCAAGGCCCTGACAACAACAGAAATTAAGGAATTGATGGACAATGGGGCGTTAGGCACAGAAGACGGACTTGAGCTGTATTATAAAATCAACCAAGGTGTTCCTGACGGCGACAACACTTCTATTTCCCAGCTGGTCAGTGAAACGGGGAGCGACCGAAATGGCAACTTGTTGAACTTTGCCTTAACGGGTACTACTTCCAATTTTGGAGGTGTTTTGGATGTCAGCTTTCAAGCTATCACTTTTCCTCAAATCCCCAATAAATTGGTAACTGATGCACCGTTTCCATTAGGGGCAACGGCAAGTTCAGGCTTGCCAGTTAGTTATGAAATAATCTCTGGGCCCGCCAAATTAAATGGCGACATGGTAGTCCTTGACGGCATCCCCGGTGAGGTAGTTATCAAGGCGAGTCAAGGGGGCGATGGCACCTTCGATCCCGCTACTGATTTGTACAACACCTTTCAGGTCATTGATCCAGCGCTGAATGTCCCTTTCATTGATGCTCGAAGCCCATTGGCAGGTGATGTCTATGTTCCTGTTTTGAACCCAATTCAATTGGCTGCCATTTCCAATATTGCCTACCCAGAATTGTTTTCGGTGACTGATCTGAAATTTGAGATAAATGGGGAAGAAATTACCCCGACCAATTGGGGTAATGAACACTACACGGCTTGGTGGACACCGCCTTCTTATGGCAGTTTCGATGTCAATATCAAAGCCACCAATAATTTTGGAGCGACAGCAATCAAAACCGTCAATATAAATGTCGTTCAACAAGCAACTGACCTCAACACCATCGCCATAGACCAAGTCTGGGCTGATGTCAACAACGGTGTGGTCGAAGTGGAGGCTGAGTTGCCGAGCTATCAAGGTGCTTTCAATGAGATTTTTGGCCAGTTGGTCATCGGTTGTCCATCAGGTGGATGTGACGAGTGGGATCGGATTTCTGGCATTGAAGTCAAAGGGCACAATGGCCAATGGTACGAGATTATCAGATACATTACTCCTTATGGTGTTGCTTGTAATGGAAGCGCAATTGACTTGACCGATTTCATGTCAGTGCTGCAAGGAAAAATTACTTTTAGGGTTTACCTCGGGACTTTAGGGAATGGCTTTTTATATTCTTTAAACTTGAATTATACCGCTGGCATACCACCCAATCCATACAGTTCTATTACTGAACTTTGGAAAGAGACGTATGACTTTGGAAACCCCGCTGATCTACAGCCAGTCTCTAACCGAAATGTTCAATTCCCTGCCAATACCAATAAAGCAAAATTGAAATTGGTTTCAACGGGTCATGGCTGGGGCAGCAACAATACTGGCAATGCTGCTGAATTCCATGATGATACCCATCATATTTGGGTGAATGGTGTTCAGACTTTTGAGCAACGCAACTGGTCCGATTGTAACCCAAACCCCGACGGCTGCCAACCTCAAAATGGCACCTGGTTTTATGACCGGGCAGGTTGGTGCCCCGGCTCCATCGCTCCATGGTTCGATTATGATATGACTCCCTTTATAAATCAAAATAGTGCGACACTAGGGTATGTATTTGATGAAGACTATATCGATATGTGCAATGCCAACAACCCAAACTGCGTCTCTGGCGTCACATGCGGCGATTGCAATGATGGGTTTAACCCACACCTGATTGTTGCATCTTACTTGATTTCGACTGGAGATGTTCCATTGGAAGCAGGTGAAATATTAGGAACGAAGGATCTGAAAAACAAGCTTGCCTTCCAAGTTTATCCTAATCCAACAAATGGTTTATTGAATATAGAATTAAATGGTCCTACTGCGAAAATGGCAGTTCGTGTTTTCAATAGCTTGGGCCAATTGGTGCGGGTTTTCAAAGATGAAAATTTTACAACCCAATTGGCTGTTGATTTAAGTGGTTTGCCAAGAGGAATTTATTCCGTTGAGGTGAGCACTAAAGATGGACTTGGCGTAACAAAAGTGGTAGTGGAATAATTTTTTGTTGCGGTTATATTTTTAATAAAATATGCCTCAGATGGTTTTAGGTTTCGAGCCGCCAACTATCTGAGGCATTTTTATTAAATCGATTTTTACCAATGTTATTTATTGCTACGAGAAATAAATTATTTTAGGAGCGATCTCTTTTTATCCATTGCAAAAAGATAAAGGGCTTTCTTATAAAATTAAAACAGCAACGAATTTAGCTTTTAATTGGCCGTTCGGATTGGCCATAGGCAATCCGAACGAATTTAAGGGAGAGAAAATCGGCAAAGCCGATTTTCTCTCCACCCTTTGGCGCGGTGGCGAAGCCACCGCCGAATTTTTTATAAGAAAGTCCTTCAAAAAGCTATTATTGCTGAAAGGCTTTCACCATATTCTACCGTCACTTTTATTTAGTCAACTAAATAAAATATAAAAGGCTATTAAATTTAAATAATAATTATCACTGTCACTTTTTGGCCATTTATATTCTCCGTCGAAATATTTGTTCAAACATATTTGCAACAACGAACTGGTCAACTTTTAAATTAATAACTTAGATTAAAACCACTCACTAATGAAAAAAAATCTACTACCCTTATTCCTGTTATTTTCAGTTCTCCTTTCCTATCCAACCTATGCTCAAATAAAACAAGATGGTAAATTATTTTTTAAATTAAAACATTTACAAGCCAACGAATGGGGAGTCTTTGTAATTCCAGACAGCACCATGAAGCCCTCGAATAAAACCATGGCGGGAGCTGGACAAGTAACCTTATTGGCACCTGCTGGATTCACTTATTACGATTTTAAAAACGTGGGTGGCACATGGGTGGAAAATGCTAAGGTCATTAATCCAATTGAGGCAAAAAATAGGACTTATATTTCGTTTGGTTTCGTGACCGACTCTCCTAAAATCAACCTTTCACCCAGCAGTGAGCAGTTATTATTTTCTTTTAAAACGGACGATATTTATTATGGCACTTTCAGCTTATTTGAAAATGGGAAAGACCCATTTGACACGCCTAATTCATGGGGGACAAACCCCGGCAACGACTTGGGAATGATCGACCGGACTGACGACAATACCTTGCTCTATTATACTTATTCAGCTAATATCATTGAGCCATTTAATAAAAATCAAAACGCATTGTTTGTTTCTAAACATGACATTGAAATAGATTAAATTAAAAACAGGTACTATTTTTTTTTAACATGGTATCGCAGCTACATGCTTTTAGGCCTTCAAACCTGAAAGCATTTTTTTTAGTGGAAATTAAAAAGCTGATTATTTGTGGAACATATGACCTAATAGTTTTATTTCAGCGACAGGCAAACAATAAATTGGGAATTTATTTTTTATCGAAATGCAAAAATTGATTAAAAAAACTATCACACAAATTTTGAACAATACAGATATTTTAATGGTGCTATAACCCAAGCAGCACAATTTAACTTGTCACAAATCCTTGAAATTTGGAAAAAACAGCCTCAAAAAACGCTTGATATTTGATTCACAAACGAACTGATATTCTACACTTCCAAACAAACAATTACGATGAACACCGTTAAATTAATTTTCACCATAGCCATCCTTTCCTGCACAACTTTCGTTTTTGGCCAAGAAGGTCAACTCTTTTTTTCCTTGCAGCAAATTTCTGATATTACTTGGGGTGTTTTCGTGAAGCCAGGCGACGCTATTTCTCCAAGCGCTCAAACGGCCGCCGGTTCTGGCCAGGTGACCATCGTAGCCCCGATCGATTTTCAATACGCTAATTTGGAAGAGTTTGGAGGTAGCTGGGTTGAAAATGCAAGGGTTAACGGGCCACAAGAAGCTTCTGACAAAAGCTATATCTCTTTCGGTTTTGTAAATGATAATCCACGCATCCAATTAATTCCAAACGAAGAAACATTATTGTTCACTTTCACAACCGATGCTGTATTTAATGGTTCTTTCCACCTTTTTGACAATCAGAACGACCCATTCAATACACCAAATTCTTACGAAACAAATCCGGGCAACGATCTTGGGATGTTGGATTTCGGAACTGGCAACGGCATGCAAACTTATCAGTACGGAGGCAATTACCAACTTCCAAGCAAGGCAGCTTTAGCCGTTTTCGTCTCAGACGACGAAGGCAAATAATTATTGGTTCGGTAGTTTTGAGATAATCATCAAAATAAAAAAAGGGTTCCGGCTATCCGGAACCCTTTTTTGTTTTATTACTCGATAGCTATTAGGGTGCCTGCTAAAACAAAATGGCTGTAAACACGGACATTGGCGATTCCAAAAAATTCTTCGACAGCCTTTTTTTGAGCTATCAGCCGGCCTGCCATTTCTTTTGATTTCTTCAATACGGACTTACCCTCTCCCACAAATGGGCTATGAGAAATCATCACCAATCCATTTTTAGTTTCCAAAATCAAATCTATAGTTGCCTCAAATAGTTGGTCGTTAAATATGGCTTTAACTGGATAATTTGCATAACGTTTAATCGGCTGCTCCGCCGCCAACCAATTTTCAAATTGATCGGCCATGAAAATAAATTGATCGGGTTCAACGAGGCTTTCCACGTCATTGATGTTTATTAGTTGAGCAGCTATTTCCCGTTGTACATTTTTATCCAATCCTTGTTTTGCCGCCTTAAAAAAAGCAACCAACGCTTTTCCAACCAATTGTCTTTCAATGACTTCCGGCAAATTGAGCGGGGAAGAGTACTGAAATGTTTTTAATTCCAGTTTTGGAGGAACGGTCAATTCTTCTATTTTATAAATGCGGTGATTTGCTTTTCCGAGGGGCGGGGAAAGAATTTCTGTTGCCTGCTCTTCCACTAACCGGGGAGCAAAATCTGCGGGAAAATGGACTACTTCAATTTGAAAAATAAGCTCCTCACCTACCCATTCCAAAATCGAAATATCTGACGAAGGATTCAGCACAGGCTGATCCTCTTTTCCCTGAAAATACACCCGGTTCAGCCAGATGGGAGGTTTGTGGTAAGTCGGGAGAACCAAATAATCACGTGCTCTAGTGATGCCCACATATAACAATCTCGCCTCCTCTTCCATGGCCTCTTTGCGTTTTTTTGCTTTAGCGGATGAAGCGTCGATCCGTTCCGATAAAAGGGTATTTTGGTATTGGTCGGCAAAGGGGTTGACCCAAAAACGCAACCATCGGTTGCCCAATAAATTGTCGAGATCGACCTCGGTCGATTCAGGCACGATGGACAGCCCCCAAACATCTTCCCGAAGTTGTTGGTCGAGGCTGTGACAAATCACGACCGGGTACTCCAGCCCCTTACTTTTATGATAGGTCAAAACGTTTACCGCTTGCTCGTTTTCGCCAGCACCTTGCAGGTCGTCGCCATTGTTTTCCAAATCATTTAGCCAAAGTAAAAACCCACCAAGGGAAGCCGCAGAATGCAAGCGGTTGCAGGCTTCCTCGTATTGAAAAGACCATTTTATGAGCACATCGACATTGGCGAGGCGCTGTTCTGGGTTGCCCCAGGCGACGATGATTCGCCGCAATTCCAACTCCTCCAAAAGCAGGCTCAATATTTCAGCACTCGATAATTCGACCACTTGCGTTCTTATCGAATTAAGTTGTTGGATGAACGGGTCATTATCGCCCCATCGGTTCGTAGCTTCTCCCTTCTCCTTTTTTTCCAAAAAATCCAGCCGATCAGCAATAATATCCTCAATATCCGATGCGGCGGCGAGCACTAAAATTTCGGCTACCGAGAGCGTGTCGTGTTTATTGAGAATAAATTTCAGGCAGGCTAAAATCAACTTTGCTTCGGCAGTATTCAAAAGACCAGCCCTTGAAATAGCCGCTTTTAGGCCAGCCCGATGCAGAGCGTCCGCCATCTCCTGACAGGCCTTATTGGATCGGCATAAAACGGCAATATCGCCCGGCTTGATTGGCCGGTATTCTTTTTCACCTTTTGGCAAAATAATCGGTTGCCTTTCCAAAGTCGTTTTTACCTGCTCCGCAATGCAGTGGTCGAGCCACGAGCGCCCCGGTTTTCTGCCTTCCTCCGCATATTCGAAATGCCAGTGGATCAATGCTTTACCCATGGACGCAGGTTCGTCGTCCTTATTGACCGAATCAGCCTTTGCCCGCTTGCAGCGCTTGGGGTTTAGGGTTACATGATCCGCAGGCATTTCATCAAAAGCTTTGGTAAAAATGGCATTGGTAGCCAGTACGATATCCTCCCTTGAGCGCCAAGAGTCCCCCAAAATGTTATCCTTTTTCAAACCGCCTTGTTGTTCTATGATCGCTTTCATCAAAGCAGGTTCCGCACCACGAAACCCATAAATACTTTGTTTGGGGTCACCGACCCAAATGGAGTGCTTGGCGAGTTTGGAGAGTTTCATAAATATCTCCAACTGTAAAGGACTGGTGTCCTGAAACTCGTCCACCATCAGCAGATCCAGTTCTGCTTGTAAACTTTCACAAACGACATCATCTTTGAGGAGTTCATTGACCAGTACCTCCATGTCGGTATAATCAATCAGCCCACGGCTTTTTTTGTAATGGTTAAACTCCTCAATCGCCTTTTGGGAAATGTCAAAGATGTTGGAAATGAACAATTCAACGTCCCTTTGCAAGCCATGATGGCCGAGCACGGATTGGGTAAAGTCGACCAAAGAATCGAGTTTGTCTTTACTTTTTGTCCCGACTTTGATTTTGCTCAATTTGACCCATTGGTGCCAATACAATTCTTTCCGCAATTTCAATTCTTGCTGCAGTTCCTTCAAGGTCTTCACGCCCGTGGCCGTTACTTTGGTTGTGTCACCGTTGTTTTCAAGTTGAGAGATGGCCTGCTCTAATTCATCGTTCAATTGTTGGTTCCACTCCTCCTCGGAGCAGTCTTTTTTCTCGTCCAAAAATTCACAAAAAGACTGGAAAGAAAGGGTCTTACTTTTTTCCAAAACCTCCTTGGAAAAATTATTAGAACGGGCAATCTCGGTCAAGTCTTTCAATACTTTCCGCCAATCAAGGGAGCTGAAAACCGATTTGTTCAAGCCAAGGCGGTCAGACAATTGTTCCATTTCTGCCACTCGTTCGTTGGTCAAGACCATGGCCAAGGACTGATTGAATAAAAACTGTTGGTCCTCGTCCGCTATAATGTCCACTTCTGGGGAAACACCAGCCTCATAGGCAAAACGTTTCAACAGTTTCACTCCCAGTCCGTGGACAGTACCGATCAAGGCATTGGTCAGATCGTTGGCTTCTTGTGAAAGCCCCTCTTCCAATAACTTTACCCGTACCCGCTCTTGGAGTTCGGCTGCGGCTTTATTGGTAAATGTCGTTGCGATAATGCCATTTGCCTTCACCTTTTTGGAGGCCAGCAATTCTACCATTTCCTTAGTCAAACGATAGGTTTTTCCGGAGCCCGCACCCGCGGATATGATTTTTAAGTCCATAGTTTTTGGTTGTACTTTTTTAGCAAAAAGACTGGGATTTGAATAAAAAACTGTTTTAATGCAAGTTGACCCGTAAATGTAGGAAGCTCCCA
Organism: Saprospiraceae bacterium; assembly: GCA_041392505.1. GTDB lineage: Bacteria > Bacteroidota > Bacteroidia > Chitinophagales > Saprospiraceae > UBA6168. The sequence continues at coordinate 119,244 of JAWKLX010000021.1, forward strand.
CCAAATAAAAAGAGCGGAGCAAATGGGGAATATTTTACCAAGTGGATTAACGGTTCGCAGCAAAAACTTTGACTTCTCTTTGCGAGGAGGCTGTTACATCCTAAAACTGGTCTTTTGAAAATGATCTGTTTCGGACTGGCAATCTTGATGGACTTTCTCCATGAAAGTTCCGCCAGAATTTGTTTTTCCTTACTACCTTGCAGCTTTTAAGGATTAATTTTACATTTACCCTTGCAATAAAATGTTGATTATCAACAACATTAGGTTGCTACGGGCAAGTCCCTAAAACGTCTTAAACAATTAAAAAAGCTTTCAAATGTCTAGACTTGATTACATCACCATCGCCATTGTAGCGGCATGTATTCTGGCCATTATTTTTTTGGTATATAAAATGACCGACCTGTTCAGCGACAAACAACCAGTCGTTGACCCGATCGAAGTTGACGGAGGAGAAGTCGAACAAGAGGATAGCACGACTTATAATTACGAAGTCGAAGATGATGCAACTGACAAAGGGGAAGCATCCTCTGATAGCGGGAATGATAACGTTGCAGGCGAGGGCAGCAACAACGGTTCCACGACTCCCCCTGCGACCACGCCTGTTACCAAAGTAGAGGACGAAGAAGAAGAAAGAACGCCTATCAATACTCCAACTACCTCTCCCACAAGGACTACTGATTCAGGGGGGAAATACATGGTGATCGCTGGTACATTTTCCAAAAAGGCCAACGCAAAAACGCAGTTGCAACAGCTAAAAAAATTAGGCTACAACAATGCGACCGTTGAAAATTTCGACCGGGGAAAATATGATGTGATTTTAGTTGACCGCTTTGACAATATGGCGGCTGCCGAACGGCTGGTAAAAGACCTCAAAGCGGAAGGGATTAAAAGTTATGACAAAGCAAAAGAAGAGCAATAACTAAAGGTCAAAAAGAAGATATTTTCAAAGCAAAAAGCCTAAAACGGAATCCGTTTTAGGCTTTTTGCATTTTATTTAAAACTTGCGCAAAATCTCATCTTCCAAAAACATTCTCCCAGTCCAACATCCCACCAAGCAGGTTTCGGACATTAGAAAAGCCAGCGGAATTAAGAATCATTTGAGCCATGCCGCTCCTATTACCAGACCGGCAATAAACGATGACCTCCTCATCTTTGTGCTTTTCCAATTCGGGAATTTTTTCCATCAAACTACCGACCGGAATCAGTTCACCTCCGATATTGAATTCCTCATTTTCCCAAGGTTCCCGCACGTCAATTAGTACGAAGGATTCCTTGTTGTCCATTTTTTCTTTGAGTTGTTGTACTGTTATATCCATTGTTTTCTGTTTTGTATTGATTTAATTTTTCGCAATGATAAATTTTTGAATGGAAATTTCCCCCGTCTTTTTACTGACAGTTTGCAAATAATAAGCTCCATCTACCAACTGGCTAAGCGAAAGTGCTGATTGCAAATTCCCCTGTTGCACCAATTGGCCTACTTGATTCAGGATCAGATATTTATAATCGTCATAACGGCCATTTTCCAAATGGATGTTAAGCTGGTCGATTGCTGGGTTAGGATAAACCTTTAGTTGCTGGATACTATTGCTCGATTCAACTGTTGGGTTAGAGCTGTTCACCACATTACCAAAAACCGGACGGATCATCAACGCCCCTTTTGGCGAGGTTGTATTATTAAAATTTATCCAGGTATTGAGCCTTTTTCCAAAGTTGCAATTGCAGGGGTTGTTCAAATCATAACCGATCGGAATGCCCAAGGAAGTTGCAGCCAATTGCTCATAACCTACATAAAAATACTGGTCGGCAGGGAGGTACAGAGGCGTTGGCACAGCAAATAGATCTTCCAATTTATAGGTAGTAAAAGCCTGCAAAGTATCGTAGCGATCATCCACAAAAAACGGTTTGACCAGTTCCATCTCATAAACAGGGTCGACTCCCTCAAATGGCCCATTTGCATCACCCAACCAAACTTTCAGATTGAACAGTTGGCTTTCGATTTCAAAGAAGGTAAAGTGTGGAAACATGATCTGGATTCCCCGCAAACTATCTTCTACATTGGTTTTGTACTGAACCGCCGTTTCCTCGCCACCTTGTGCTTGTTGCCAAAAGAACTGCAACTCGGCGGAGCCATCGTCGTGGGCGAAGTAGTCAGATAGAACGGCACATTTGTACCAACGGTATCATTGATAACCGAAACCGAGCTTCCTTGTGCAGTTACAGTTATCATGCAATATTGATTCTGTATTGATCAAATGGAATATTGGTCAGTCATCAATCCCAAGATTGGGATGAAATTATCTTGGACGCTCCCACCTGGATTCAAATTGACGCCGATGTCATTTGGAAGAAACGTTATCAGTTTGGGATTCAGCCGACACCACGTTAAAGTAGAACCAAGTGAGATAGCTGTATGTTTGAAAATTTGATTTCGGAATAAACTTCAAATTCTGGATGTAAAACTTTCATGGTTACACAGACGAAACCCCAAAAAGAATCACCTTCATGTATTTTACTTCCTTTGTATCTGATTGTAAAATGCCGAAGCGGCATGCAGGTATAATGTTTTTCAGCCAAATATGTGGAAGTAGCGATCGTGACAAAAGCAAAATCAGAAAAGTTGTTTACATCAGTTGATGCTATTCGCTAAATGTATGTAATCCAAATGCCACCAATACCATATCCACCTGGCGATGTAGATGCTGAAAACCGCATTTGAAAGGCCTTATGTAAAAAACTCGGGTTGTCAATTTTTACAGCATAAAACAAAAACGGGGGCACCGAATCCAACGGAATATTCCCTGTCCCATCAATCGTATCAATGCCAACCCATTGGCCTTGGCTGTTCTTGAATTCAAGGTAGAATGGGTCCACTTCAGGCTCCTGACCATAACCTTTTGGCGAAACAAAATACCGGAGGTAAACATTGTCGTTTGCATTAAATGTAGTAAGGTCGATGGGCACGGAAGTCAATTTATCACCAATACCGCCGTTCACCAAATCATAAGGAGAACCTCCCCTATCCAATCCATCAAAGGTGGCCATGCCTACCGATGGCGGATTTTTTGCAAAGGTGGTATTGATAAAAACGTCATCGTCCAACCAACGATCTTGCGATGGGTACGGGCCATTGGAGGTTGAAAAATCCTCGAAGAACGGGCCATCATTTTCAATCGAAAAAGTATCACCAACAATGGTAAAAGGTATTTTAAAAACGTCGCAAACCGCCAATTCATCACATACTTGGATGCACACAGTATCTGTTCCAGGAAAGCGGCTGGCTATGTAAACAATGCAAGTATCATTGTAGAAGTATTTAAACTCATTCCCTGCCCCACCGTAGTTGTCTGGACAGTCCACAAAAAAGGAGCAACAAACATGGCCGGGCAAGTCCAGTTCATCATCCAGGCAATAAGAAACTTCCTCTTCTGGATCGAGGGTCACCCCATCAGCAATCACCGTCCCTCCTTTCCTTTTCACCACGATCGGATACCGAAAAATAGAATCCACCTCGCCGCCAGCCTGCAAATAGTGGATCAATACTGTATCATGGACAACCCCCGAAATCCCAGAATTTGCATTGTAGGTAAGGGTAATAATGCTATCTGCGTAGGTGGCTATCCCGTAAAGCAAAGGTGGATCGGTCAGCAGCGTAATGGTTGGAGGAGTTGAATCGATCGCCAAACCAAAGGTGTCAATTTCAATATCCAACGAAGCCCCCTCTTCAACGACAAATAAATTGAAGGGCAATTCTGGCGGGCATTTATCCCCATCCCGGTCACCGTCTAAAGACCTTGGATGAATGCCAGTAATCCTTTCCAACCGTTCTTCCAACTCAAGTTGTTGCCTGTTGAAATGACTCCTTAAAACAGGGTTGCCCATGATAGGGCCAAATTGTATCTCTTGGGAAAAAAGCGTCGGAGCGGTAGTTATAAGTAGAAAAAAGGTGTAAAATAATCTCATTGGGTTGGAATTCAAGTACAGCAGTCTGCTGGTTTTAATTGGTGAAACCGTTGGTTGATTGTGTGTTTTGATGAAGGGAAAAACGTTCGTTCCTAAGTTTTGTTGCCGAGAATGGGTTTTGAAGATTTTCTTAACCAAAGAATCTATTTGGAAAAACGCAATTGGTCAGACCAACTACTTTAGGACTATTGAGTATCGCAATCAGCGGGCATATCCTGAGTCAACCAAATATTTATTTGTCCTCCCATCCTGATCATTGCATCCTCTTCGAAAGCTGGTTCTTGTTGATAAACAAAGGCTTTGTTCCGGTCGATCACTGTTGCGTCTTCAAACACCTGACCTATGTTCAAATTATAGGTGCTCACCAAAAAATCGGCGGCTTCGTACCCCATGCACACCAAGTCGGGAATATTCATTTCATTGGTTCGCCGCTCCGTGATCACAAATTCGATCGTCGAGCCTTCCTGCACTTTCACCCCTTTCTTCACATCGTTGTCGGTCACTTTTTCGCCATCAATGAAGAGGTACAAGATGGAGTTTTCGGCTTGTCTGCGGTCATAGACCCGTTCTTTTATTTTCGAATCAATCCCAAACCGAACTTTCAGCCGCTTACTATATTGATCAAAGTCGTAACTGCTTTCAGAAAACAAAGGCAACAGAATCATTTTGGGCTCGCCCGTCACGGTCACGTAAATCGTCCTCCCTTCCTTCACCCTCGACAATGGTTTTGGGTTTTGCCGGATGATCAGCCCGCTCGGCTTGTTTTCTGTCCAGGCTGAGTCAATCACCTCAAAACGGAAGTCCTTATTGGCTCCTTTTTTCCGTGCGTCCGATATATGGATGCCAGTGAAATCATCCACTTGCACAGATTCTCCGTGGTTGGTGAAACACCGCAGCCACCAGTTTGTCAACAAGAAAAGCAGGATTGCCAAGCCTATCATTTTGGCAAAATTACCAAGGAATAGACCACTGGAAACGAAAAGCCATATTTCCTTAAAGAAGGATTTAATTGTGTCCATAAAGTTTGTTCAGATGTTTGTCAATCGCCCAGTAGTTTGGAAAGGCGCAAAAGTAGTGAATTCGGATGACAGTTTTCAGCAGGCCATGACCAGTTTTCAAATCGCATTGTTAAGTAGACAGGCTAAAAAAAAGTCGTTTATTTGCTTTTTTTTATTAAGTCCTCTTCTTCTTAAAATTTGCCGCCCAAACGCCCGTTTCGTTTGGGTTGAAAAAAACAACTAACCATGAGATTCTTACTTTATTGCTTTTTGGCCGCCAGTATCGCCAGCGGCTGCAGCAAAGTCGAAACCGTCGAAAACCGAGATGACAACGGTGTCCTTTTGGAAAAATACAGCCGTAAAAAGGATGACTTTGCCAAACATGGAAAATACACGAGTTTTTTCCCCGGAGGCCAGGTCAAGGAAGAGCGGAATTACCAAAATGACTTGTTGGACGGTGAGAGCAGGGTATATTTCGAAAATGGAAAACTGGACTACGTTGAAACCCACAAAAAAGGCGAGTTCGAAGGGCTTTACCAAAAATATTTTGAAAGTGGACAGCTATCCAACGAGGGCCAATATGTAAATAATGAAATGAGCGGAATCTGGAAGCGGTGGTACGAAAACGGCCAGTTGCGGGAGGAAGTGCAATTTTCCGCAAACAATGAAAACGGCCCTTTCAAGGAATACCATGAAAATGGAAAAATCAAAACGGAAGGAAGTTATATCAGCGGCGATAATGAACAAGGGGAATTGTTGATCTACGATGAGGAGGGTGTTTTATCCGAAAAAATGATCTGCGAATATGGGATTTGTGCAACAACTTGGACCAAGGATGGAGGCGATGTGGAAGTAGATATGGAGCGCATCAAAAAATTGGCAGAAATGAAGAAGAATGCCCAAGATTATGAGTAGGTGTTTTTTGAATAGTGATTTCTAGGTTCCCCTTAATTCCAATTTCAATTATTGTGAATAAAAATTCCTTCAATAATTCTCTCAAGTGGATGGGCCGAAAAATTCACTTCGCCTTGTGGCATTTGACTGCCCCGAATTTGTAATCAAATTTTACACAGTGTTCTAATTTTTACACTCTTACTATTTTATGAAAAAATCTTGTACGATTCTTACCCTGCTTGCCACGTTCTTTGCTCAAACGATTTGGGCACAAGTGGTTGGCGGCGATAATGTTTACGAATTTCTCAACCTTTCCCCTTCCGCCCGGGTAACCGGCTTGGCGGGAAACCTGATCACGGTGCGGGATGATGATGTCGCTTTGGCTTACAACAACCCCGCTGCCTTGAACCCCGAAATGAGTGGGAAAATCCAGTTTGGCAATAACTTTTATCTGAGTGACATCAACCACGGTTACGTCAGTTATGGTCAATATGCCAAAAAATGGGATCTCACATTTCATGGCGGCATCCAGTATATTTCCTACGGCACTTTTCAGGCTACGGATGAAGTTGGGAACATCACCGGGCAATTTGATGCTGGGGAATACGCCTTCACGGTTGGGGCTGGAAAAGAATTATATGAACGCCTATCGGTCGGGGCTAACCTTAAATTTATTACCTCTCAGTTTGAAAGTTATAATTCGGCAGGTATGACCGCCGACCTCGCCGCTATGTTTCACGACACGGCCAAATTGGTCAACGTCACCCTGCTGCTGAAAAACATCGGCACTCAATTCAGCACTTATACTCCAGGCAACCGGGAATCCATTCCCTTCGAAATGCAGATTGGAGTCTCCAAACAGTTGCGGTACTTGCCGTTCCGGCTGTCGGTTATCTACCGCTATCTGGACAAATGGAACATCACCTACGACGACCCGAACTCGCAGGAGGATGTGTTTTTCATCGGCGATGGAAATACAACTTCCGACAATAATTTCATCGACAACCTTGCCCGGCATTTCATTTTCAATGGCGAATTTCTTTTTGGAAAAAAGGAAAACTTCCGGATGCGTTTGGGCTACAGTCACTTGAACCGCAAAGAGCTGACGGTCAGGAATCTGCGGAGCTTAGCGGGTTTCGCCTTCGGTGTCGGTCTGAAAATCAACCGCTTCCGCATTGATTTTGGACAAGGCTTCACCCATCTTGGGGCCGGGCAAACGCATCTGGGCATTTCCACTAATTTTAAGGAATTTACTAAAAAATAAAACAGCAGAACATAAAGCAGAGTGCTGAGAGCAGAGTGCTGAGAGCAGAGTGATTAGTGATTAGTGCAAAGATCAGAGGTTGTAATAAATACTTTTCCGATTTATATCTTTTCACTCAACACTTAGCTCTCTGCACTATTCTCTTATCACTCTGCTCTCAGCACTATTAACTTTTACATTGAAATTTTCTAACCAAGACATCATCAACTATTACGACCACACCCAGCCGCATTACCGCCAATGGTGGAAAATGGAAGAAAGCATGGGGTTGCATTATGGGGTTTGGGACGAATCGGTCAAAACCCTTTCCGAAGCCATCGTAAATACCAATGCCCAATTGGCCGCAATGGGCCAGATTTCTCAGGCAGATAAAGTTTTAGATGCGGGTTGCGGGGTTGGAGGTTCAGCAATTTTTTTGGCAAAAAAATATGGCTGCGAAGTAAAAGGCATCACTTTGAGCGAACGGCAAGTCGCCACAGCGACTGAATTTTCCAAAAAAAGAAAGGTCTCCCATTTGGCCACCTTCGAGCCGATGGACTACACCCAAACTCGCTTTCCTGACGACCACTTCGATGTTGTTTGGGCGATCGAAAGCATGCAAACGGCTACCGATAAAACCCTGTTTCTCAAAGAAATGCAAAGGGTGCTTAAACCTGGCGGGCGACTCTTGATCGCCGATGTTTTTAAACGGGGAAATTGGTTTATTGAAAAAACTCCCGTCATGCAGACCATGCTCAATGGTTGGGCCATGAGTGACATCCTTTCCATCGAGGAACTCGCAGTTTTGGGTAAAAAACATACCTTAGCCCTTGCGCAAAACAGGTGCGTTACCCGGGAAATCATTCCCTCCATCCGACGCTATTATCGGTTCGCCTGGCTGGGCATGATCGGCACAAAATGGTACAACCTGTTTCACAACGCCACCTATTTCTCTAAAATCCATTACAAAACAGGTTTTGCCCAATACAAAGGTTGGAAGCAGGGCCTGTGGGATTATCACCTTATTTTAATGGTGAATGGTAAACGGTAAATGGTGAATATCGCCACTTGCCAATTTACCGATCACCATTCACCGTTTACCATTAAAAAAATGCGTTATACCAATCTATTAGTCACCGAAGAAGAAGGCATCCTCATCGTCACATTGAACCGGGAAAAAGCGCTGAATGCTTTGAACTCAGCGACCATGTTGGAATTGAAGTTATTCTTTGAGGCTGATGCCCCCAACCGGGAAAATGTCAAAGGGGTTGTCATTACAGGCGCTGGCCCAAAGGCATTTGCCGCCGGCGCCGACATCACCGAATTTGCGGATTTGGATGCAAAAGGTGGCGCCAAAATGGCCAAGCGGGGCCATGATATTTTCTTCTCTATCGAACGTTTTCCCAAACCCGTGATCGCAGCGGTCAACGGCTTTGCGCTGGGCGCTGGTTGCGAATTGGCGATGTCCTGCCACCTGCGCATTGCCAGTGAAAAAGCAAAATTCGGGCAACCAGAAGTCAACCTTGGACTGTTGCCCGGCTACGGCGGTAGCCAGCGCTTGATCCAATTGATCGGCAAGGGAAAGGCCATGGAGCTATTGCTCACGGGCGATATGATGGGCGCTGAAGAAGCGCAAGCCCTGGGCCTCGCCAACCGGGTCGTGCCGCACGGAAAGGAAGTCATCTTCGCCAAAGAGATTATCCAAAAAATAGCCACCAAAGGCCCACTGGCCATCGCCAAAACCATCGAAGCTGTGAACGCTTATTTTCAATTTGATGAGGACGGCTTCGCCAAAGAAGTGCAAGAGTTTGGCAACCTGATGGGATCGGAAGATGCCAAAGAAGGGGCAGCGGCTTTCGTGGAGAAAAGGAGGGCGGATTTTAAGGGGAAGTGAGGTAGTGTTGGATTTAAGGTGGTAGCGGTTTTGATGATGTGGGAGAGCTTTCGGATGAGTGTTTGATTTGGTTATTTTGCTTTTCTTTTCTGCATTATTATTGGGTATTTTACTATCAGTTATTCAGCATATTTGTAATTAGAATTGATTAAGCTAAAATTTTGAAAAAAATTAATAACGACATTTTAAACAGTAATGAATCAAATAATGAATGAAGAAGAACATCTCAAACCTATGTTTCAGCTCTTAGATATTTTTTTTCAGTTGATAACTGGAACTATGGGAGGTATTACAGTTTCATATTCTACAACTAATTCCCAACCCAAAAACTTTGAAATCGAAATTCAAAATTTAATTACAAACCATACAAATGGAGTTGAAACTACTTTTGAATCAAAAATAGAATATAACGATTTAGAAAATGGCTTTATGTTAATCTTTAATTGGACTTTGGATAAAATTGCAAACTTTGAAAACATCTCCCAAGAATTGATTAAATCAAGAATGAATGAAATAAATAGGATTAAGGAGATATTGTTGGGATCAATTAATAATTCTGTTGCAAATACCGAATTTAACATCATTGAATATAAATATTATTACCAATCTATTCCAATTAGAATTTTAACAATCCAAACAAATAATAAAATGCATTTAATTTCAATTCAAGAATACTATCTTTAACAAAAATGCAATATCCAATAACTATAGTGGATATTGACAAAATCGGATTTGTCAAAAAATCATCTCAAACTAAAAACTAAAAATAAATGAGCTGAAGTTAATCATGAATTTAAAAATAAATTCAGAATGAAATTATCAATAGATTCAATAAGCTTCTGCTAAACCGCTTACAAACAGTAAAAAAATGAATAAATACTTATTAGACCTAATAAATAGGATGTTAGAAAGAAGCGACTGTGAAATGAAACCAGGATTTGATAGCAGTTTGACTATTTCATGGAAAGCAATGAGAGAATCAGAAAAAATTGAAAATCAAGATTACGTAAATCAATTAATAGATTTTATAATTCAAGAAAAAAATAAAAGCAAAAGAGATAAGGCTTATTTTATTTTAGGTCATTTAAGTAAAAATATCGGTGATACAAAATCTACTGAATTCCTAATAAACCAGATTGAAAAGGAAACGGACAAAGATATCATAAGCTCTTTACTAAATAGAATTAGAGAACTAAATAAAGCAAAAGGGGTTGACATTAGACCAATAATAAATGCTTCAAAAAGTGACAAGTGGCAAATCAGGCATAGTGCAATTCAAGCACTAAAAAATTCATCCGATAAAACTGCCGAAGAAAGATTAATCGAAATTTTGAAAAGCCCTATTAACCATTTCGACTTAATTTATGCCAATGCAACATTATGTAATATTGGTTCTATGAAGTGCATTCCTTTTCTTATGTACCATCTTGACCACAAAAAAATAGATGTTGCTCAATCTGCCTTAAATGCAATAACTCAAATTGCAAAAGAAAAAGAAATTAACACTTATAGAGCAAGATTAATTGAAGGAAAAATAAAATCTTACGCAATCATAGGTGTAGTTAAGTACGGCAACCACGAAGATTATTCAATAGTGGAAAATCGGTTAAGAGAATTGGTCTCAAAAAAAAGAAAAGTTAAACATTATGCAGAAGGGATGAAAACGGAATTGATAATTGGACTTGAATTTCTGAGACAGTCCCTTAAATATGAAAGTATTATTGAATGGTTATTAACGAAAAAAGCAACAATGCTTTGGGATTTTGAATTAGAATGGATAAATAACAATAAAGCACGAATTACAAATATAGCATGAAACGACAAGTCATTCTAAGTGACAATCATTCATTTAGCAAATCCGTTATTTTAACACCCATCAAGATTATTTATCCATCCCTATTTGAGTCTACAATCAACCCTTTCCCCTCACCTCTCCCGCACCACCTGAAATAAATAACTATCCAGATCAGTAAATAAATTCAGGTAATAAACTCCGGCTGGGGCGGCATCAATCGGCAACTCGTAGTGATTATAACCTTGCGGCAATTCCAGTTGTCCGCTTTGCACGGTTTGCCCAATTTGGTTGACCAAGTTGTATTGGATAAAAGTAGGTTCGATGCTAAAATTGGGGATGGTTATTCTATCCGAAAAAGGGTTTGGGTTCGGCTCATAGATCACCAAGTGGTTGTCGTTCCTTTTTAGGGAGATCACTTTGTGCCGCTCCGTTTTGCCATCAAAATCATACGTAGTCAATCGGTAATAGCCAAGTGGCCAAGGGTTGCGATCGATGTACTGATAATTTAAGAGTTCACTGGAAAAGGCTGAGCCAGGTTGACGGGCGATTACTTCGTAGCCGTCAATGCCATTGGGGGAGCGCTCCAGCACATGCTCAAAAACATTTATTTCGGAAGCCGTTTCCCATTCTATGACATTGGTTTTCCCCGCCAAACGGCCATCAAAACGGATCAATTCAACCGGTAGGACGGCCAAGGCAGCACAGTTGACATTGGTCAACATTGGTGGCTGGCCACAAACAGAAGTGGTCGTGCTTCTGTTGTAAATATCGATGGCGCCAACTACTTCGGTCGTCGGATCGAGCGTCCGGTGCATGGTCCCATTGCTCAAGGAATAGTGCATCGCCAGACTATTGTTAATGACATGCCCCAATTGATGCGCATGCCCCATCTCATGCAGCACGACCGTTTCAAAATCGTATTGCGATGGCCCGGGAGGGTCTAATTCAAAATTCCAATTGAAGTCCTCGTTGAAATCGAAATCTATTTCCGTTACAAACCAATCGACGTCATTGGGCCCAACAAAGCAGCCACTATAATAGCTGGTAGTCTGCCCTAATATGCCTGAGGGTAATTCATTATTATCGAAACGCACCACATTTGTGCCATCGGAAGCAGCTACATCCACAGATGTGTTAGTACCAATGGAAATATTGATATTGGTTTCATTGCACCAGTTCTCCAATGCCCGCTGAAATGGGGCGACAGCAGAGCTCGCCGCAAAGTCTGTAAAATATCTAAAGGTATACCCTCCGACCCCATCATCATTGATGTGCTGGCTCTGAAAGGATTTGGTCCCAATACCCGGGTCAAACAATACATTGGTTTCTGCATATATTATGGTCAGAGCGGATGCGCTGGGGTGGGAATTTGAGTTTAGATCAAGCACAAAGACAGTGCCCGTACCTGCATCTGATGGTACTTCCACTTGGATTTCTGTATCCGTCCACGAAATTATTTCTGTCGCCAATGCCGCAATAAAAGTAGCTCCCCCATCATCTGCATTCTTAAAAAATACATCACCCTGCGTCGCCCCAAATCCAAAACCATTGATAGTCAGCACCTCTTTTTTCCCTGCCGTAATAGAAGTTGGGGAAAATGAAACCAGTGTCTTTTCAACGCCCTGATCTACTTTTGGCAATTTGAATTTGGCTATTTCTTGGTAGGATTGGCCCACTTCCTTTTCGATTGCCCGATAAAGTTCTTGCTCAATATTGGTGTATTTCGCAAATGGATCGTTGGCTGTCCCAGTGAGGAAATCGTATTTAACGAAGGCTTGTGGCCCGGCTGTTGGCTGGAAAACTGGACTGCTCTCTGTCCGGTTTGCTTTTGTGTTTACCTTGTTTTCTTGTAGAAAAAACACGCCCGATTCGTGGAGCGAAAGCTGCAGCGATGGATGGTCGACCTGGGCTTCCAAGCCAACAATGCCACCCCTGGTGAGCACTTCAATTTCTTCGGAAACAACTTCTCCATTGAACACTTTGTAAATTTCTATGGTATTGGCTGTGAATATGTTGTGATGGTCATCGTCCCAAAAGGAGCGCTTAGCGATTACCTTCCCTTCAACAATGGCGGTGGAAGAATTAATCCTGTTTTCCAGTGGAATTTCTTGGAGTAAACATTGAGCTTTAAGGGAGGGAAATGCAAAAAACAGGGTGGCGAACACCACGACGCAGAGCCTTTTCATCTTGTATGCTTTTAAATCAATAACTCATGTTACGCACACAATGCGGAGCAGCAAAACCCTTGGAGGGCCGAGCAGAAAGACAAATCAATGCTTGTATGATCGTTCGGCCCGCAGGAATGAGTGTTTAATTGCTTTCGGCGTAACATGAGTCAGTAAAAAAATGGATTACAAATGCCACCTGCTACAATGATTACCCGGACAAAGGTGGAGGGGAAGGGAAAGGATCAATCTTAGGGTGGAAATGTTCTGACAACCAACAAAAAAAGGCTATTTGTTGGATAGCCGATTTTTTGGTGTTGGTTAATAAAGTGCGGAAAAGACAAAATGGATGCCAGAAGGGGGAAAAATTATTTCCAAAAAATCACAATTGCGTTCCCGCAGAGTCGTTTTACGCAGTGTTTCGCAGAGTTTTTCCTACTAACTCTGCGAAACCCTGCGTAAAACCCTGCGAACTCTGCGGGAAATAAAAATCAGCATTTAAAACTCCGCCCGAAAACGCAGATTCAACCGCCTGCCTGTCAAGTAATTAGGAATGGCAAACTGCTGCTCAAAAATTGTTTTGATCCAAGTCCGGGAGGCTTCGTTCTGCACCTCCATCAAATTAAAGACTTCGAAGCTCAACCACGAGGCTTTAGTGAAACGGAATGGGTGCTTGGGTTTTTCGGCCCGTTTGCTTTCATCGAAAAGGCGCAGGGAAAAACCAATGTCCACCCGGTGGTAGGGTTTGAAACGGTAGGTATTTCGGTATTCCCGGTTGTTGCCCAAAATGCCATAGGGTAATCCTGTACCGACCGTGAAACACAGGTTCATTTTGAACGCATCGTTCTTTGGCAGGTAGTCCTGAAAATAAGTGGAAAACTGCATGAACTGATCGCTAGGACGAGGTACATCTTTGACTTCAACACCATCCACTGCTCCGACTTCCCGGTCTTTGTGTTGGATGCCATCGAGGCTCTCCCGTGCCCGCAAGAAAGAAAGGTTGAACCAAGATTCAACGCCCGGGACAAACTCCCCGTTGAGTCGGGTATCGATCCCCATGACGTAGCCAGTGGCGTCATTTTCCCCGGCATACCGGATGCGCACATTATCAATTTCGTAACTGACCACGTCCCACAATTTTTTATAATAAGCTTCAACGATGAGGCGAAATTTGGTGGGACTGAGTTTGCCCATAAAAAAGTCATAGGTAAGGCCGCCGACCACGTGTGCAGATTTTTGGGCTTTCAGATTGGGGTTCACTGTTCCATCAAATCGGCGGAGCTCCCGGTAAAAAGGAGGCTGGTAGTAAAGCCCAGCCGCCAAGCGGTAGGAGATGTCCTTTTTGCCGTTCAAAGGTTTGTATAAAAACTGCGCACGGGGGGTGATTGTCGTTTCTTTGTTCAAATCCCAATAGCTACCCCGCACACCAAAAGAGACTTTCATTTCCCCAACGCTGTCCCGTCGCCACGTGTAGGTGTTTTGCAAATAAGCATTGAAACGGTTGGAAGTCAACGTGTTAGTTGTTTTCAAAACGTTGAACAATAGCAATTGAACTGTATCATAAGGCAGCGAATACCCCGAAGAATCGAGCCGTTCCCATTCATTGATGCGGTCGTCGATTTCCTCCCGCTGGTACTTGGCACTCCATTGCAGGAAGTGGCTTTTGGTAGCAGGATCGCCATTTTCTTCCTTGCCTTTTTGGATTTCCAGACCACCTTTGATTTCCGTATTGGTCACCCGGGCATCGAGGAAATTCCGCACATATTGGTGCTGCGTACCGGCCCCTAACTCGGCAACCACTTCCCCAAAATCATCGCTGCCCAGATTGGATTCGATCTGCCGCAGGCTGTACCTGCCAATGATGTCAAAACGTTCGTTTTCGTCGCTGGTGTAAGTGGAAGCGAGGAATTTCCAAAACAACGGATTTTTATCCCGGTCGGGTAAATATGTCAACGAAGCACCAGCCAGCGTGGTGGTGAAATCGTCCACTTCCTGTCCTTCAAATACAGAGAAAAGTTCCAAAGCAAAATTGACCAGACCAAATGCTGTACTTCGGGAAACAGGCTGAAAAGAATATTCGCTCCGGTTATAATTTCCCAAAAAGCCAAGCTGCCATTCGTGGTTCAGGTCGTAGGTCAGATAGGCTTGGATGTCGCCAAAATTGGGTGTGTACTCACCCGAAACATCCAATGAACCCAACAAATATTTCGTCGTTTTGTAGCGGCCTCCAACAAGATACCGCAGTTTCTTGTATTTGTCAGCTCCCGGCTGCCAGCTCCCTTCCAAATGCGCAGAACCACCCAGCAAACTGGCACTGGCACTGGCCGCAAATTTCTCAGGCCGTTTGTAGCGGATGTCCAAAACGGAAGATTGCTTGTCCCCATAACGAGCTTCAAAACCACCAGAGGAAAAGGTCAAACTTTGAATCAAATCAATGTTGGGAAAAGTCAATCCCTCCTGCTGTCCAGCCCGGATCAGCTGCGGGCGGTAAATTTCAAAGTCATTAACGTAAACCAAGTTCTCGTCATAATTGCCACCCCGCACATTGTACTGACTGGTCAGCTCTCCCCCACTCCCGCTGCTTGTCCCAAGGGCGATATGCGGCAACACAGATTCCAAGTTGCCTGTCGTGGAGGGCAGCAGTTTCATTTCCGACATTTCTTCCCGGATCATGCCGCCCTGATCGATTCTACTTTCCGTGATGACAACTTCGATCGTTGCGTCTTCAGGCGGAAAAGCAATGTCGATTTGCTGCTTAGCATTGGCTGGCAACGGCTCCACATCAATGGAAGTTTCCTTGTAACCAATACGGGTAAAAACAAGGATAAGCCGTTGATTGGCAGGCACTTCAAGCCGCCACTTCCCTTTCAAATCCGACTCGGCGGCAATGGTTGTGTTTTTTAAATAAACCGTTACAAAGTCAACCGGCTGGTCGGAGAGCGCATCTTTAATTGTTCCGGTAAGCAGTGCTTTTTGGTCTTGCGCATGCAGGCCGGAAACCAGCGATATGAGTATTACAAGGAATAAATATTTTTTCATCAACGTGAGATTCAATAAGCTAAATTTCATTAAAAGAATAAGCACGACATTTTGGAGGTTACACCTTATATAACCCTATGTCAGTTAGGTTTTAAAAAACCTCGTTTGGTAGTTTTTTAAACAGAGAAAAATAGTATCCTCCATTTTCCATTTCCCGCCGCTAAAGTACGTGGAATAAAAATTTTTGGTTCGACAGATTACCGACCTTCTCCAATGTCCCGAATTTATTAGCTTTTCAAATAGTGACAAAAGTCACAACCCTAACTGACGTCGGTCAGCTTTGAGGCTCTGACCGAACAATACTTTTGACCCTTGAGAAATGAAAAGGGAATTGAATCGAATGAGGCCCTATTTTTTTAATCGTTTTTCTGAAAAAGCTGCCAAGCCACCTAAAAACGACCCATTTCCTAACGATCGCCTTTTTATTTTCTTTTTTAAAACCTGAATCATGCGAAATTTAAAAACCACCTTTTGTTTCACATTGATGCTTACATCCTTTGCATTTTTTATCGGTTGTGCCTACGACGCAGTCCTGCCCGAGCAACCACCCAAAGACGAGGTCAGCTTCAATGACTTCATTGTTCCCAACGTTTTCAACCCTGGCTGCAACACGGCAGGTTGCCACAGTGGCCCTGCAGACTTTCAGCCAGACCTGACACCAGCAAATGCTTATTCTTCCCTCTTGGAAGGGAATTACGTCGACACTCTGAATCCTGAAAGCAGTGTCTTGTACCAATGGATGCTGGGAAATGAAGGTGCTGCCATGCCACCCAGTGGCACCGATGCTTTTTACAATGCTTCCATCTTAAAATGGATCAGTGAAGGGGCTCAAGACAATTGAGCATCGCCTGTTTATTTCCCCTTTCCCACAAACAATCATGATGGTTTTTTAAAACTATAAATAATGAAAAATCAATTTCCAATCATTTGCAGAATGCTGTGTCTCGTCTTGATGGCATTCGTTTTCACCCAGCCTGCCTACTCCCAAGAGGAAGAAACAACGGAAAAAGACCTCCGACCAGTAAAGAACTTATTTGAAGGCATTTGGCTGATCGACAACCAGACGGCGGTTGTCCCTTTCAAGGGCACGTTTGAGTTTGACATCCAGCACCGTTTCGGGCTTTGGAAAAATGGGTTCGAAGACCTCTTTGGATTGTATGCCACCTCCAATATGCGACTCGGATTCAATTACGTCCCGATAGAGCGGCTCATGATCGGGTTCGGCCTGACGAAGACTAATATCACCTGGGATTTCAATGCAAAATACGCCTTGATCCAGCAAGCCCGTTCCGGTGGATCGCCAGTAGCGGTTACTTATTTTGTAAATACCGCCATAGACACAAGGGATAAAGCCGTGGGCAAATTCGCCAATGGCACTGACCGTTATTCCTATTTCCACCAATTGATGGTTGCCCGGAAATTTTCCGAAAACCTATCCCTGCAAGTTGCGGGCAGTCTTTCCCATTTTAACGCGGTGGAGGCTTATCTGACCGAGGATAACAAAGAGGAAGGCAAGCTCAAAAATGACCATATTGCGGTTGCCCTTTCCGGAAAATACAAGGTGGGTGCATGGGTCAATATCATCGCCAATGTTGATTTGCCAGTCACGAGCCACAACTTGGAATCAGTCGACCCAAAATCAAACATCTCCTTCGGGGTTGAAATGACTTCCAGCTCGCACCAGTTCCAAATCTTTTGCGGCAATTTTTACAACATCACGCAGCAACGCAATAACGTGTTCAACCAGAACAGTTTCGGCGATGGCAACATCCTGATCGGCTTCAACATCACCCGTCTCTGGAATTTCTGAAAATAGTTGAAATAGGTTAGATGGTTTAGCCAAATTAACTCAACCATCTAACCTATCTCCACCATCTCAACCTTTTAGCAATGAGCAAATCAAACAACAACTCCCGCCGCAAATTCCTTTCCTTGGCCTTGACTGGCGGAGCAGCACTCGCCACAGGGAAAGTGGCTGCACAACAACCTATTGATACAGGCGAAAAAGTAAAAATGCTCACACCCGATGGTCAATTGGTCGAGGTGGACAAAAGCGTTTTGGAGCAGGTCTCTGACCGAAAGAAAATAAACAACAAAGACATTTTTAAGTGGGCCAACCCAAATGATAAGGTTTGAGAACCAGGCCACTCCTCAATCAATTCTGCACCTTTTACATTTCACAAAAATCAACCATGCAAAATTCTGATAAACAAGCCAGCCAAGAACGCCGTGATTTTGTCAAACTAACCGTTTTGGGCGCTGCGGGCGCTGCGTGCGGGAGCGCCTTTTGTTCCTGCGGTGGCAGCCAAACTGAAGCGGGCGACGGCGAAAAAGTCCAGCTCCTTTCACCTGAAGGCGAGCTAATTGAAATTGATAAAAAACATGTAAAGCAAGTTCATAAAACTTGCGGTGTTTCAAATGAGGAAGCCAGAAAAGGCATTCCGGGAAGGAAGTTTGTAATGGTCATCGATTTGGCTAAATGTAAAAATGCCCGTAAGTGCATTTCCGCCTGCCAAAAAATGCACCACCTGCCCGAAGAAAAAGAGTGGCTGCAAGTGAAATTGATGATGGACAGTCCCGATGCTGCTCCGTATTGGTTTCCCAAAACTTGCTTCCACTGCGACAACCCGCCATGTGTCAAAGTTTGCCCGGTGGATGCCACTTTCAAACGGCAAGATGGATTGGTTTTGATCGATAGTGACCGCTGCATTGGTTGCAAATTCTGCATGGCTGCCTGCCCCTACTCTACCCGCGTTTTCAACTGGGCCGAACCCGATCTGCCAGAGGAAATCGAAGGGCTAACTTATTCTCCTGAGACCTCTGTACCGAGCAAGGTGGGCACGGTTGAAAAATGCGATTTCTGCCCGGACATGGTGAGGGAAGGTTTGTTGCCGGATTGTGTCACTGCTTGTCCGAATGGCGTTTTTTATTACGGTGATGAAAACGAAGATACCGTCAATAATGGGGAAGAAACCCTTCGCTTCAGTCAACTCATAAAAGACAGAGCGGGCTACCGCTATATGGAAGATTTGGGCACCGAGCCACGTGTTTATTACCTACCTCCAGTCGACCGTATTTTCCCAGTGGAAAGAGGTTTGGATGGGTTGCCTGATAATATTCGAGACAGGTTTAAGGATATTATGTAAAAATTGCTTTTGGAAGTTTGCAGTTAGCTGTTGGCAGCAATGCACAACAGCTAATTTCCACCTTCCAACAGCCCATAGCTAACAAAATGAAAGCATCAATTTCAGCAAATAATAGACTCAAACAATTTGCCCCACAAATCGAACGCATCGGGGGGGGCGCAAAAATTTGGATCGGCTTTTTAATTCTTTTAATTTTATTCGGAGGCGTCGGCCTTTACCAACAAATTACCAAAGGCCACATTGTCACTGGCATGCGGGACAATGTCGTATGGGGGTTATTTATCGCCAATTTCATTTTCTTTATTGGGATCAGTTATGCCGGAGCTATTTTATCCGGTATGTTGTATTTATTTGATATAAAATGGCGGCGACCAATAGTTCGGATTTCCGTTTTATTATCCATAGTTGCAGGGGTGATCGGGCCCGTATTTATTATTTTATGTATCGGCCGTTTTGACCGTATTCACCATTTATTATTATATCCCCGTTTGCAGTCGCCTATTACTTGGGACGTACTGGCTATTTCCACTTATTTAGTAGGTGCAGTTATTTATTTATATTTAACGGTGATCCGGGATTTTGCCATATATAGCGATGCTTCCTATTTAAATATCCCAACTTGGAAAAGAAATTTGTATAAAAAATTATCACTCGGATATACCGGAACAGAACAACAAAAAAAGACCCTAAAATCAATGACCCGTCTGTTGGCTATAATTATGGTACCAATGGTCGTAATTATCTCTTCGGTGCTTTCCTGGATTTTTGGGATGACGCTGAGACCCGGATGGCACAGCTCGATTTTTGGGCCTTATTTCGTGGTAGCCTCCATATTAACAGGGGTTGGCGTCATTATCATGTGTATGTGGGTTTTTAGAAAAAGATATAAACTTCAGGATTATATTACCGACATGCATTTTAAATACATGGGTTTTATGATGCTCGTGTTAGCCGCTGGATATGGTTATTTTAGTTTTTCTGAATATTTGACGGGTTGGTATGGTTCGGAAAAATGGGATAGTGAAGTTTTGGGAAAATTATTTGACCCACATGAATATGGATGGTGGTTTTTATTTGTCAATATTTTTGGGATTATATTACCAATAATAACCGTTGCAATTAAAAAATTGCGCACGCCCGGCATGATTACATTTGCTGCAACACTCATGGTTTTTGCCATGTGGATCAGACGTTATTTAATTGTAGTTCCAACCTTGGAAACGCCATTATTACCAGTACAAGATACCCGCATGGAATATGTGCATTATGTAGCTACCTGGCAGGAATGGTCGCTGACAATTGGTGGTGTTGCTACCCTATTATTGTTTTTTATTATCATGTCGAAATTCATTACCATCGTTCCAGTTTCCGATTATATTGACGATGAAAAAACAGATAATAATGGATAATTGAAAATGGAAAATGGATAATTATTAATTGCCCATTTTTTAATTCTCTTTTATTTTAAAATAACAACCATGTTTAAAATAAATAATTGGCGAAATAATTTTTTGCTAAATCATAAATATTTATGGTGCTTTTTTTTCCTCTTTTAATGGCTGCAAATACGGCTATTTATGCACAAGAGGAAGAGGAAGAACCTGCCAAAGAAAAAATCCCCGGATGGGTCTCAGTACGACCCAAATGCTGGGAGATTCCATTGAATTGAGCGCTTGTTATGGCTAAGATTGACGATGTTTATCAAAAAATTGGCGATGCGGAAATTGAGTTTTTTGCGGTGCAAGTCCAGAGTGATGAAATCTCTTAAAAGTATCACTTAACAGTAAGCAAGTACGGCCAAAATTAAAATCGGAAGCAATACAGTAGAAAAAAATGAGAGGGCTACATGACCTTTTCCGCTCGGTTTGATGGCAAATGATGAACTGAAAGGAAGTGATGACGAAGTTTCCATTTTAAAGGCCAACATGACTTTAACGCCTGTAAAGAAGATAGCTCGTTTACCATTAAGATAAACGTTAGTGCTCCAACAACAGATAGCGTTACCGCTTTGGCGGAGGCAGATGTTTCTTATGTTAGATGATTGGCCGATTGAAGGTCGGCGAATAACCACTCGACGAAAATGGGACGCTGAAATCAACTTCTTCCAACGGATTTGTCAGGTGACGACCACGGCAACCTTTACATCACTGCCTATATCGAGGATTTTGGCGAGTACGGCAATTTGGCGGCCACCTCCGTGCAAGCTTGGGGAAACCTGTGTCCTACGCCATCGAGGAATTGCCGAGGGCTTTATAGCCCCAACCCACCGATCTCCGATGGTCCTTACCTTTTTTCATTTTGATGGGGCTGCTTGGGGACATTATGTCGTCATTATTTCCCGCCGCTTAAGATGAGAAATGGGTGGTGAAATGATTTCTTTATCATTTTGAGCATTTGACCCGTTGTAACTTTGGTGCCAAAATTCAGATACGGAGTCATAATACTGGAATCATGAAAATCATGAAACCTTTCTACAACTTAAAAAAAATAAGAAATGAAAATCAGCATTCTTCAACTGCAGGCAGCCGTCCTTTTTGGCAGCAATATTTGGGCTTGCCTTCATGAGCAGTGTGAATTACAAACTCAGCTGCGCCTGATAAATATGCAAAAATGGAAAACCTCGTAAAATTTGATAAAAAAGTTGCCAGAGGCACTTTGGACTAAGCATTGTAAACTTTGCCATACGGTAAAGATGGTCTTGGCGACGGCCCTAAAGCTGCCCAGTTAGATACACCTTCTGTGGCGACTTTACCTCCCACGAAGTTCAGAAGCAATCTGATGGCGCTTTATTTTACAAAACACTTAAAGGAAGAGACGATATGCCTTCCTATGAAAAGAAAATCCCAGATGAGGAAGACATCTGGCAGTTGGTGCATTTGATTAGAACATTTGAATAAAACATTACAACATTATTCAAACGCTTCACCTTAACGGCTTCAAGGTCGTTAAGGTGTTTTTTTTTATGCCCTTCCCTTGATTTTATTCATCCCCAAAAACTGACTTTTCTCATCTTTCCTTTGATCCAATCCTGTCGAACTTACAGCCCGTAACGAATTGATAAACAACCTTTTAATCCATCCTCTCCAATGGAAGATTTACCAACTACCAAGGCTCTAAGCCTGCCTTCATTCCGACAAGCAATCACGTTGATTTTATTCACCATAATTGGTGCATTGATCCTGCAACAAGGCCACAATCAATTTGGTGTGATGGGAAATATTGTACTGTCCCTAATTGGAATCAGTGGACTTGCGATTTTGGCTTTTTCTAAAAAATACGCCTCCGTTTTGGACAGTCCGTATTTTGCCATTTCCATCTTAATCACCATCGCTTTGAGCACGGCAAAAGGTACTTTCATCACCCAAGCAGCCACCAACAGCGTTTTTGAACAGCGGTATGGTGAGTCGGGCAGTGCCTTTTTACGAGCTTTCCAATTGCACGATGTCTTCCACAGTTGGTGGTATGTGGGTTTGTTTGTCCTGTTGGCATTTAGCCTGATAAAAATAAGTGCCCGAAAAAAATTCACCCTACCGAATTTGGGTTTTCACTTGGCGCACCTGAGCCCGATACTCATTCTTGGAGGGTTTTGGGCTGATTATTTTTTTGGCTACCGGGGCATTATCCAACTGGAGGAGGGCCAACGGTCGAACGTTGTCCGTCTCTTTGCTGGCCACTCCAATTATCTGCAAGACAGCACTTTACTTGATTTCAGCATTCGCTTGGATAATTTTGAATTCGAAAAACACGATCCCGATTACCGCATCCAAATATGGAAAAGAGACTCTTCCCAACACGCTATTCCCGTTTCGCATGGCGGAATGAACATCAATCAAAAACCACCGATCATTTTGGCCTCTTTGCCCTTGGAGGCCATGAAGATCAGGCACATTTACGGCACTGATTTGTATTTCAGAATGGCCGAACTCTACCCTGATTTTAGTTTTAAATATACCTATCCTCTTTTGACAGAGGCGATTGAGCCCGTTGCACCGGGCATTCAAATCGACATGAAAACCGCCTTGGGAGATGGTACGTTGCAATTGTTGGCTAATAAACCCAACCGCAGTAAAGTGCTCGACGAAACGATTTTTGGAGGGTGGATTGAGTTTTATTGGGAAATGCCAGACGACGTAAAAACTTCCCTCGAACCACCGATCTCCAATACTGCGAATCGCATCATTTTTACGGGGAAAGACAGCATGGCCTACTATGTGATTGACGGCCAAGTCCGAAGCGAACAGTTGGTTACGAACGAGGATTTTGTTATCCCTACCAATCAAAATACGACCCTACATATCTTGCATATTTTCCCAGACGCATCTTTGTTAAAAGCAGAACCTTCCAGTGCGGGAAATGAAATGCTGAACCCTGTGGCCAAAGTTGAAATTTGGCACAAAGGAAAATCAGCACAGGAGGCTTTTATTTACCCGGGGAAAGAAGGCAAGGTTGGCGGGCAATTCAACATACCCGGCTCGCCTTTTTTCTTGGCGATGGAGTCCATCAAAGACCAAGAGGCCAAATTTTACAAAAGCGAAATCTCGGTTTTGAATTCTTCCGAGGAAGCTACCCAACAGCAAAGTATTAAGGTCAACGAGCCAATGCTTTATCAAGGCCACCGCTTTTACCAAACGGATTACAATCCGGAGAGGCCCAACTATTCAGGCATCGGCGTAACGTACAAC
>JAWKLX010000022.1:0-139413 GCA_041392505.1 Saprospiraceae bacterium
AAAACCTGTCCCCAGCGGTTGTGCAGAAGTTGCAGATAAAGAGGAAATGTCGATGAAAATTAAGAAGGCTAAAATAGGGTTTTTGTCAATAATACTTAGTCGTTGGACATAAATAGATATAAAATTGAAATTATTTTAAACTGCTGATTTTCAGTAGTTTAAAATAATTTCAATGTGTTTCTCTATTTCTACTTATCCCCTTTCCTACGCAATAGAATTGGCCAATTCCACCCAGGCCAAAGCATCGTCGTTCCATTCAAAGGCATTGTCCTTGATGACCAGAAGCGGAATATGGGTGTGTCGGGCAATGCTGTTGACGCCGCTCCGCTCCAATAGCCTTGAAATAAAACTCCGTTTGTGCGACATCATGGCAATGAAATCAGCTTTTTTGCCTGCGGCAAAATTTTCTATTTCTTCTTGCAAATCACCACTGATGAGGTCGAAATGCAGCTTTTTATGCCCTTTATAAGTATCCTCCAAAATGTGTAAATTCTTCATGGCAACTACCTCATTTTCCCTGTCTTCAACAACGTGCAAGCAGTGAACAGGGGCATTCAACATTTTTGACCAGTTGCGGAGATAATTGATGGCCGCTAAATCCCGGAACTCAAAATTGGTAGTAAAAACAATGTTGTCAATACCTTTGAATTGGGCATTCTCAGGCACTACCAATACAGGGCAATCAGCTTTTCCCAAAACTTCGAGGGAAACGCTGCCAATGTTAGATTCTATGGAATTCGTCTTGCTTGTCATGCCCATCACGATAAGATCAATATTGTCGTCGAGAACCGTTCTTAAAATGGCATCCGCAGCAATGCCGATTTTCGTAACGTAATCCAGGTTCACTTTTTCCAAAAAAGGATGGGGCATGTCTTTGGTCATCAAGATCATCCGGTCCATGGCAATATCCGCCATATGTTCCAGTGCAATACCTCCTTTGAAAAGAGGGTCGGGCTGTCCCAAGGCATGCATCACAACCAAATCTGCTTTGAAAAAATAGGCAAGTTCGGCAGCATACTTGAACACTTCAGGGGTGTGGTCGGAGAAGTTGGTGGGAAACAATATTCTTTTCATGTTGGATGAATTTTAAAAAAGGCGGTGTATCAAGTGAGGTTGAGAATTTTGATCTTACAAACGTCGGCAGGGTTCTGAACCCTGCCAACGTTAGCTCTTTAACCCCATAAACCAACCTTGAAGCCATTTGCGAAAACGTTGGCTGATGAAATCATGGAAAGGATAGGGGAGGGGGAAAGAGTCACATTCTTTTGGTAGAAAAATTTGAAATGAACGATAAAACAGAACAGCCTTATGAACCCTTCGAAGGCCGCTCGAACGGCGTAATGATAAGCCGAACCGACCGGTCGTAAGTGAAAAAATTATAGGCCCAATCCCACAGCGCTGCCACCTTATTGCGAAAGCCGACGAGGGAAAAGATGTGGACAAAAATCCAAACGTACCAAGCAAACATCCCTTGAAATTTCCAATGCGGCAAATCGACCACTGCCCGGTTGCGGCCAATGGTGGCCATCGATCCTTTATCGTCGTACTGGAATGGTTCGAGTGGTTGGTTTTTCAGTTGGCGAAAAAGATTGTTGGCTAAATGTTTTGCTTGTTGAATGGCAACCGTAGCCAGCATGGGGTGGCCTTTTGGGTGCGCTTCATCTATGATGGCTGCTGCATCACCGAGGGCAAAAACGTTTTCAAAACCTGCTACCCGGTTGAACGCATCCACTTTTAGGCGGTTGCCGGGAACGATGGCCGTGGCGTCAAACCCTGAAGGAAAATCACCCTTGACACCTGCCGTCCAAATGACGGTATCAGTCCTCAGGGTGGCCCCGTCTTTAGTGGTCAAAATACTGCCGTCATAAGCAGCCACTAGGGTGTTTAAGTGTATTTCTACACCGAATTCTTTCAAGTATTGCAGGGCGTGTTCCGAGGCGGCCTCCGACATGACGGCGAGCAATTTCGGCGAAGCCTCGTATAGTGAAATCCGCATCCTACTCACATCCAACCCCGGGTAGTCTTTGGGGAAAACAAAGCGCTTCATTTCGGCCAATGCCCCGGCCAGTTCTACCCCCGTCGGGCCGCCGCCCACAATCGCCACGTTCATGAGTTCTGACTGCTCCCCCGCATCGGCAATGGAAACCGCCCTTTCAAAATTTTGTAAAACATAGGCCCGCAAACGCAGGGCATCCTGTGGGTTTTTCAGCCCCATCAACTGATCCTGTACGGGTGCAAAATTGAAGTAATTGCTTTGGCTACCAGTAGCGATCACCAAGTAATCATAATCCAGCCGACCGTGCGGTGTTTCCACCCATTTTTTCGAAGGGTCGATGTTAGTGATTTCCTCCATCCGGAAAGAAACGTTCTGCATTTTTTGAAATACTTTTCTCAGCGGAAAAGCGATACTGTCCACCCGCAGCCCGCCCGTAGCCACTTGATAAAGCAATGGCTGAAAGGTGTGGTAATTGTGGCGGTCGAACAGCACCACCTGAAACGGTTGGTTGCGGAGGCGCTTGGCCAGCTCCATACCAGCAAAGCCACCACCAATGATGACGATACGGGGGTGCGGGCTAGAGGGAATGTTAAAAGGCATATTTTATTGGTTGCTAATTGGTGGATTGGTTTTAAAGTTTTTGAAAAGACATGGGAAGGGTGGGAGGTCACATTGTTTGTTTTTGCCAATAAAAATTTCTAAGCTGGTGGAGTATCTAAACAAAATGGGTCGGGTGGCCGCCGTCGCCCAGCAGCAGGTGCTCGCTCAGGCCGAAGAGCTGATGCTGTTCCTGGAAGGGCACGGCCTGACGGCGGCTTTTGTGATGGTGTGGATCGGGAGGGAGCTGGTGGGGATGGGGGAGGAGGGAGATAAAAAATGAGGAAAATTAGAAAAAGGGGAGGGGTGGGTCAACCTTTTTAGTCGATGGCTGTTTGCTATTTTATTCACCAAAAGATTTTGGTGTCAAACCATATTCACTAGATGATCCAATTAATGGAAACGACAGGTGAAGTTAATTGGATACCATGTCAACTACCCACACTTATCAACCGAGCCCAACTTCTTCCGAACGAGGAAGGATCTCAAAATTGAGTGATTGCTAATTTTAGATTTAGGCCACTTATAAGAGTACCTAAATTGGTGTTTTACGCCTTAAAAATAGGTTAAGAAAAGTCCACATAAATATATCAGAACACTTCCTGTCGCTAAGTAGCTTTTCATCTCAGTTTACAGTCCAGCTTAATAGCTGGCTTCATGGTAATAAATGTACAAATCCAACATGAAGTTCTAATTGTCACTAATTAGAGCCTGTAAGCTGTCGTATGAATATGCTACTGTAACTGAGCTTAGCAACCGCAGTTTACGGGCATCAAAACAAAAAATTTGATGTCTGAAAATTTTAACACCAACCTCATTGTCGATCCTCCTGGACCCGTTAAGGTCAAACTGTTTACCGTGACCAATGATCAACTCATCATATTGGAAAAAATCGAAAAAGGGTCTTTGATGCTCCGCATTGCCCTCTTCCTGCTGGGTATTGCCATTTCTCAAACCATTTCATTTTATAATTTACCGCAAGGTGCTGATGCAACCTTGGCCATTGTCTTTATGAGCATTGGTTATTCAGGAGGTATAGTTGCCTTGATAGGTTGGGCCTTGTCTAAAAGCATTGCCAAAGAAGTGATCCGAGAGATACGTAACCAGCCTGGGAATGTGGCTGACGGCTCAGAAAAAGAAAAGCCCGGTGCCTCCCAAAACGGCAAATCCACCAAAAAACAGACAGCATCAAAAAAAGCGGAATCACCCGCTTAGTACGATATTCAGACATCAAACAAAAAACAATTAATTATTTTTCACTCATTAATTTCTTTGCTTCTTTAATATCAATTCTTGCATTATGTCCATGTTTTTCCAAGAGATGTAAAAGGTTTCCTCCATTCAAAAGAGTCAATGGCTTTCCTTTTGCAAATGAATATGAATCTGGGCCATAATCTGCTGTTGTAACCAATATCCCTTTTGTCGCACCTTCATTGACCACAGTACCATATAAATCTCGAACGGCTGAAACTCCGACTACGTTCGTGTACCGTTTCGCCTGAATAACAATTTTTCCTCCCCTAATTGGATCAGGGTCAAAAGCTATGGCATCGACTCCACCATCCTTGCTTGCCTGAGTTACATTTACCTCACCTCCATTTTTACTAAATTCTTTTTCAAAAACTTCTCGAATTAGATGTTCAAAATCTTCCCAGTCCATTGCAGCTAAGTTTGTTGAAGAATCATATTCAACTGTTTTGGAAGTAACGATCCTTTTGTCTGCCTTGTCAATTTGCATTATTGGTTGTATTGGAGTGATAGCACTTAGTTTACTACTTCCAACACCCTTCAGGTTTTTAAAACATGCCTTAGGATCAACTTTTGAAAGGTCTATTTCTTCAAACTCTTTTTTGTTGGCTTGGATAGAAACAATACAAGAATTTTCCATCCTACCTGTTGCTTTATTAAGGGAATTCACCCAACCATTGAAACTTACAGCATCTATTGAATTAGACGCATCTGCTTCAAATATTTCATGTATAGTCCTTAAAGTTATTTTATAAATCGCTTCATCAAAGGTTTTATTTTTTTCAGTTTCAGAAAGATGAGTCTCCTTAATTTCATTTTTTGAAGCAATATATTTTACCTCTTTTAGTGTTGGGAAATTATCAATCGAAGGTAGTCTGTATTCTATTATTAGAATTTTATTTTCTGGATTGTAATCAAGCTCAAAACTTTGTGGAAAGGTCTCAGGATATACTGAGTTATTTAATACAAGTTCGCAGTATTCAAGAACAGCTTTTTCATCCTGCTCCAAATACCTCGATTTTAATAGGTCAATTTTACTATTATATTCCTTCTGATTTTGTAGAAATTTATCTTTTTCATTTTTCCATAAACCCTCTTTCATTTTGAAATCCTCTTTAATTTTATTTTGCCTCTCTAAATAATCCTTTTGCTCAGTTTCATATCTTTCTAAAAGAATTTTGTTTGTTTCTTTAATTGCATTTGCTTTTTGATTCCAATTTGCTAATGCCAATTGGTAGTTTTCATTGGCTTGAGCAATTTTCTTGTTTTTAAATGATTTAATTAGTTTATCTGCTATGGATAATTGCGGCTTAAATTCAGCCGAATTGGAATCTGGTTTTTCAGGGATAGGTTCTAAAATTGGTTCTATTGGTTTTTTTAATGAAGCCAATTTATCATCCAAACCGTGAATAGGATTTTTGACTGTGAAATTTGAGTAGTCCTTCAATACTTCCCAATCTATGGTGTCATCAATATCCAACGTATGAATTAGCAAATTGTCAATTTCGTTTAATCGTTCAAGAGCTATTCTTGTCTGTTCTTCAGCCCCTGATTTTTCTTCCTCTTTTAATTCTCGTTTTAACTGATTACTGAATCGAGCATCCCACTTGTCAAATTGTATTTGGATTTTCTTTTCAAGTATGTATTTATCGGGATTTTTTAAAACACGAAATTCATTTAATCCTGTATGCTGAATTTCTGCAACATATCTTATGTCATATGATCGTGTATACTCTTCAGAGTACCTAATGTCATGATGTTGTTCAAAGGTCTCATTTGAATTCATTTTACTTTTAATTTATGTAATTCTAGTGAATTGGACAGGCCAACGAACCAGCCAATGCTTATAACTTACTAAGCATTTATTACGGTTAAAAAATATTAAAAGGAAGGATAATTTAGAAATGGTAATCCTTGATTGATAAATATTAGAACTTTCCCTTCTATAATTTACTATACTATCTCAGAATTCTCGCCACAAATATAATAAATTCCATTGTTTACCTATCCAAAATAAACCACTATTATCACCCCCGTCTCGCATCACTTAGAGCAGAGCCACTAAGGGGTGGGATTTTGCTGGGGGCTTCACGAACAGCGAT
The DNA here is from genome assembly GCA_041392505.1 of Saprospiraceae bacterium. Lineage (GTDB taxonomy): Bacteria > Bacteroidota > Bacteroidia > Chitinophagales > Saprospiraceae > UBA6168. Next base: position 5,944 of record JAWKLX010000022.1, read on the forward strand.
TATCTTTCACTGATGAACACCTTTTTGATTTAAACCGGAGCGAGTAGGTGAGTCATCCCCGCTATCTTGAAACAGGCCATGAGTTGCTGTTGGGCATCATAGGGTTCCATTTGCGAATGCATCCATAGGAAGTCAACAAAATATACCAGTTATTGCAAGTTTAGCGAAGCGTAACTTGCTATCCGATCTCCCTTCCAATCCAACCCCTGACCGCCGCCCCATTTTTGCGGCATGGTCGTTATCCTGGGTATACTTACCCGATATGCGAAGCCTGTACAAGGCCGACCGGGTTTTTGTGGACATGGATCGGCTGTTGGGTGCATTTACGGACAAAAACAAGGAACTGCAACGGCTGGCTGTCATCGAGCGGCTGTATGGCCACGCTGTGAAGATTGAGAAGGCGGCGAAAATGGTAGGATTGGATAAATTGGAAAATGGCCTCGACCCGAGCGAGTTTGAGTTCCCAGATATTGAGGTGACGAGTGATCCGAGGGTGCTGACGTTGGATGTGGAGCATGAGGAGGTGGAATGAAGGAAAGCCCTACTAAATGTTGGGGCTTTTTATCTTGCGGGATTATTTAACCTAAAAAATGATTATTTATGAAAAAGATGATTTTATTGGCATTGATAGGGATGCCTTTGATGTTATTTGGGCAGTTCACAGTAGATGGCGTGTCTATCAATGATTTAGCTGAAGTTAATTATGTATCAACTACTGCTATTAAGAGTGGGGTGAGCACTTATTACAAAGTGACATTTGATTATGGGCAAAATGTTAAGGACAATAAGGATTTTACGGTGATAGCTGAAGGTGAAAAGGTGAGATTCAATAGTGGAGTACATCTAATCCATTTTATGGAAGAAAATGGGTGGGAACTAATGAATGATAATGTAGTGGTTTTTTCAGCGGGAGCTCGCCCTACTTATTTTTATTTATTTAAAAGGAAATAGGCAAAGTTTCATGGGTAGATTTTATCCGATTGATAATACCTGAAACTGAGTCATGCTTGAGCAAAAAGCGTTGGGGCTACATACCCGGCGCTTTTTTATTAGGCCTAAAAAAAGAAAGCCTGTAAGTCAATGACTTACAGGCTTTTGAGTACCCACGACTGGAGTCGAACCAGCACGTCCTAAAACGGACACCAGGCCCTCAACCTGGCGCGTCTACCAATTCCGCCACGTGGGTAAGTAGGTAGATCTGATATTGTTTGTTGCGCTTAGTGACCCCTATCGGGCAGCACTTTTTTAATAAGCGGGCGCAAATGTAAAAACAATTCGGATTGTTTGTAACAAGTTTCTGGTAAAAAATAGTTCAAGGGAGAATGGTTTAGTTGAAGTGAAGCTTTATCAATGTTGGATGTTTATATGGCGTCCATTTTTTGGTAGATACTTTTGATAGGTGTTGAATGTGAGGAAACAAAACAGGGAAAATTATAGTATTAGTAAAAAATAAATATATATTTGCGATTCCAAATGACTTAATTCAGACCAATCGTTGCTACCCAGAATTCCAAAGAATACGTACATGAACATTTTTTAACAGAATGTCGCACAGCGCTTTATGAATTGCTTCAATGCAAATTTTCATAACGAGTGAAAAAGCGGCATTTGACCAACATCTTACACCATGGAACACTTTTTAATCTTCGGCTTAGCGGCCGTGGCCTTTGGGTCTTTGCTATTAACAGTCGGACCCCGCATCATTTCTAGGTCCGGCAATTCCTACTCACCACCATATTCTGATAAAGGTTTTAAAGAACGAGAACGTTGATCTTGATTGATAGTGCTGAGCGCATCCTGTAAAAGATAGGCAAAAAATTCTTTTAAGATCGCTCAGCACTATCTGTTCTTCTCTACTCACACACTAATCTGGCATAATTTTATATTAAAAATTTAATAAATATATAATTACCATGAACACCCTTCGTAACATCCTGCTGCTATCAGCGGCAACCACCTTTTTCGCTATTACTGCGAACTCACAAACTATCATGGCTTACCACAATGGCGCAGCTTCCAAAGCTGCAAAAGATGTGGCCGCCAACATGTCTACACCTTATCATTCACATAAAAAATTGCCGGTATTGTATGATGGATACGCCATTGAAGTGGCTACTTCTACCTATCCCTTAGACCGTAAGAACCAGCTCTTTCGGCAATTCGGTAATGTCCATTATGACAAGTTGGAAAGGGGCAGTTATTCCTATCTCATCTTGGGGGGATTTTCCGATGACGAATCGGTTTTGCATTTCCTCCAAAATGTGATTGCACCGCAGGTCAAAGATGCCCGCGCCGTGCACTATAAAGAAGGTATCCGCAGGATCGTCCGGGTAGATTGACCCGTTCGGGCCTGTGCCAATAATAGTTTTCTTTTCTTGAGACCAATGACGATGGAGCTCGTCCCCGCTTTTGGGGGCGGGCTATTTTTTTATAAAACCATTCGGAGAAATAATCGAAGTAGGGAAAAAAATAAAAGGCGGTGTATCAAATGTAAGGCTGTACCTTTCTCTTTGCATCGACCCCCGCCCCCTAAAGGGGAGCATATTTTCGATTTTATAATAAGCTGACAATCAACGACAATTCAGTACTCCCCTTTAGGGGTCGGGGGTCGATGAAGATAGCTTGGAAAAACTCCACAGCCTTCCAGTTAACACACAGGCAAAATTAAAATGGAAATAAAAATAAAAACCATTTGCCTGAAACCAATTGATTGTCAATGATATAGGGCGAAGAATTCCCGTTTTTAATTTTGATTTTAATTCTCATTTTAATTTGTTTAGCTATTACTCCACTTCCACAACGGCTTCAATTTCCACCGCAATATTTCTCGGCAATGAACCCATGCCCACGGCGGCTCTGGCGTGTTTACCTTTTTCTCCAAATACTTCTACCATGAGGTCGGAAAAACCGTTGATGACCTCGGGCTGGTCGGTGAAATCGGAGGTGCAGTTGACCATGCCTGTCACTTTCACAATTCGTATCACTTTGTTCAAATTGCCCAATTCAGTTTTTAACACGGCCAACTGGGCAATGGCTGTGAGCCGGGCCGCGTCGTAGCCCTGCTCAACGGACAGGTCTTGCCCAACCTTGCCGGTAATGTACTCCCCATCGGCTTTTTTAGGGCCTTTGCCAGCAAGGAAAACCAGGTTGCCCGTGCGGACTGCGTTGACGTAATTGGCGACTGGAGAGGCAGCCTGTGGCAGTTCAATGCCAAGTGATTTTAATTTGGCCTCGGGGTCATAGTTTGTTTCTGCTTGAGCATTGATGATGGGGGCATCTGTGTTTTGGGAAGGTTGGCAGGCAGCCAAGATAAGAACCGGAAGCAGGATTGATAGTCTCATATAAGTTGGTTTTGTTTTTTAATACCGTGTAAACTAAATTTTCTTTGATTTTTCTTTCATGCAAGTGGGCCGGGAGATGCACCTCGCTTTGATGCATGAGACTGTTTGGCCAAATGGATTTCAAGGGGGAAGTGGCAACGCCACTTTTACCTCTTGAAATCTCTTGAGGGGCACGTTGGAGAGTTACCAAAAGATCGACTTATCCTGCCCCGCATTTTAAAAGATTATTTTAGTTTACACGATACTAAATAGCCTGTGAACGCAGTGTAGAAAGGGGTGTTTCAAAACTTCGTATAGACCCATTTTTCCCTTTAGGTAACTATACGGAGTCAAGCGGGAGAAATAGCGAAGTTTTGAAATACGATCAAAAATGAACTTTCTCAATAGTCTTTGCCGAACAATACCCGTGGGTTAATTTTTTACCAATCTCACACCTCCCCTCTGCCCATTCAACTCAAACAATAAAAAATAAATACCACTGGGCAAGTTCGCCCAATTTTTGTCCACCGTCTCACCCGGCAGCAGCCGGAAAAAATCAATCCGTTTGCCTTCCAAGTTCGTCATTTCCAAAAAGGCAAATCGCTCCGCCTCGGCAGGCAGGCTGATGGTCACCTGATTGACGAAGGGGTTGGGGCACACGGAGATTTGCGGCAGCTCGATGAAGGGTACCTGCGCAGAGGAAATAATTTCGGGGTTGCCGAATACGGGGCGGATGATGAAAGGGAGAGCGGTCTCACCGAAAAGGTCAATCACGTTTTCCCATTCACCACCGGGCGAAGTTTTTATCCAAAAATGGTCGTGATATACCTCATTGTCCACGTAGGCATCGGTAGCGCCGAGCACGGTTTCCTCAAAGGTGAAAAGATATTTCCCAGCCTCCATATAGATGGCTTCGGGGAGTACGAAGGCAGTGAGTTCCCGGTTGAAATTTAAGTTGTCCAAAGGCACAACGCCAGAAGCATAAACGGTGTCGCCGACCATTCCGCCTTCCATTTTCAAAACTGAAAATTGCACATCGGTGGAATCGAAAGCACCGAAGCCTACCTCAAAAGCAGAAAGGGAGTCAGGGCTTTCTATCTCATAATCAAGGGCATATCCTCCTGCAAATTCGGGCAGGAAACTGGCATAGTTGACGGTGGTGTACGGCAAGCCATCGCCATAGTCAAGGGTCTGGTCGGTAATGGTGATGTCCCGGTATTCGGTATAAAAAATTGCTCCGTCGAGGGAGTATTGAAACTGCACTTCGTAAACGCCAATTTCTTCCGGTAGGAATGTTTCCGTCAGGCTAAAAATTTCGAAGGTGCCAGCCGGAACCGTCAAGTTCTCCGAATTTTCGAGAAAAGACAAGCCCCCGTCTTTTCGAATCATCACCCTCATTTCCACATCGGCGAGCGGCACATCCGTCGTGTTTTGCACTATGCCATAAAATGAATAAGGCTGCAAATGGCGGAGGTGTCCGATACGATAGGGATTTTCCATGACCGACTCCATGACGACGAGTGGATGCGATGGCTTGCCGAATTGCACCTCCCGTACCAAATCGGTGTTCCATTCGGTCACGAGGAGGTTCCCATTTGGCCGCATGGCCAGGCCTCGCATCCGGCTGAAAGTTGCCCATTCGCCGGCACCATCGATGGCATCCGGCCCTGGCGCACCGACTAAGAAGTCCACATACTTTTGGCCGATGGCCGTGCTCACCTCGCCATCAGGAGTGATTTTTCGGATGACCCCATTGGTGCCGTCGGCCACGTACAAATGGCCGTTTTGGTCAATGGCCACATCCTCTGGATAGTTGAAAAGGGCCATGTCGGCATTGCCATCTTGATAGCCGGGGAAGCCAGCGCCGCCCAGGGTGGTCACCTCCCCAGTCGTTGAAATTTTTCGCACTGCATGGTTGAAGGCATCCGCTGCGTAAATGTTTCCGCTCACATCTGCATCTATGCCCCAAATGAAGTTAAACTGTGCCTCGGTGCCGTTTCCATCCAAAAAACCTGAAATGAGACTGCCCGCCAAAGTGCTCACCGTGCCGTCCGGCGAAATCCTGCGCACGGCATTGTTGTCGCCCACATAGATGTTGCCTTCCCCGTCCGTGGCGAGGGAGGTCGGGTAATTGAAGACGGCTTCGAGCAAGGGGCCATCCTCCAGGCCAAAATCTCCTGTTCCGGCAAAAACGCTCACTTCCGGCTCCGGCCCGCTCAGGTCGATGAGCTTGATTTGGGCACCAAAGGCATCGGCCACGAGTAGGTTGCCATCCGGCAAAATGAGCAGGTCGTCGGGGCCGTTCAGCTCGGTTCGGTCAAAAAGGAAATTGCCGCCCGCCAAGAGGCTGACCTCCCCGGTGGCACTTATTTTTTTGATGGAGTTGCTGTATTCGTCCGCCACGTAAACATTCCCGTCGGCGTCAGCGGCCATACCTTTTGGGTTGTAAAATTGTGCTTGCCGGGCTGCGCCCAAACGGTACCCCTCGGTAGAGGTGCCGGCCAAAGTGGTCACGTTCGCCTGTTCGGGCGAAAGTTTACTGGTAAAGCGGTACATACCTCCCTCGGTGGCTGAACTGATTTCACCCCCAACCCAGCCTACCGTCGGCGATTTGAAATCAATGGCCCACAGGCCGGGGCCGTCCATAATATGCCAGGTGTCGCCACTGTCGTGGGTGTAGGCGATGTCGGTTTCTCCGAAAATGACATTGGAAAAAAGGTAGGTGCCCTCGGTGCCTGGTACGTATTCAAGGGCACCGGCAATGGGGTTGGCGGGGACGGTGATTTCCTCCCAAGTGGTGCCGCCGTCTGAGGTACGGAAAGCCAAGTTCGGGGCGGCACTGCCGGAAGAAAAGGCAGGCGATACGGCAATGCCGTTCATCTCATCTTCAAACGCCACCCCGAGGAGTGCCCTTCCGGCGGGGGCCACCTGAGTGGCCTCCCAGGTCTGCCCCCGGTCGGTAGAGTGGAGTATGCGGCCGAAAACGGTGCTCACCCACACCTGGTCGCCCTGCGAATCGATGAGGCCATTGGCGGAATAACCAGCACACCATTCACCGGGCAGAATGTCGGGTATGTCAATGGTCTGCCAATTGTCGCCCCCGTCTTGCGTGCGGTAAATGACCACTTCGTTCGGGGCGGTGCGGGCAAAACCGAAAGTCATCCCCTCGTTTTCATCCCAGAAAATGAATTCCCCCGGTGTGCGGTCATTGCTGGAGAATTGTTCTGTCCAAGATTGCCCGCCGTCGGTGGTTTTGTAAATGGCCCCTTCGGTAAAATTGGGCTGGGTGCCAGCACTCACGTATGCGGTTTCAGCATCCATGGCATAGATGGTATAGGTGGCCATAGCCGGGTCGCTGAAAGGTAAACTTCCAGTATTCCATGTTTCACCGCCATCGGTAGTGCGCATCCATTCATTGGTCGGGGCGTCGAAAGTGATTCCGTCAAAAGTGACGGCCCACGCTGTTTGTTCATCCACGGTGCTCATGGAAATGATGACTCGACCACTTTCTGAAACCCCTGTTCCACGGGATATAAACTGGGCGAATAAAAACTGAGGAAAAATGAGAAGAATATAGAGGACGGTATTTTTCATGATGACATTTTTTAAGTTTTTCGTTCTTTGATAAATCCCGTAGAACGGATCAAATAATCATGGTTTTTTGCTCCACGGGATTTGTCAAAGAACCAAGTTTTTTTTATAAAAGGGATAAATTGTTCCCTCCCGATAGTCATCGAGGAGAGTATCCAAAAGGATTGTTTATACAAATCAAAGTTTGGGTTATGATGTTGAAAATCAAGTAGTTAGGATAAATGCTTTCCAGGTTTTCAAAACTTGGAAGTCTAAATTCCTCATTTTTAATTGCTATTAAATTCCAACCCTTGATTTGCTTTATTTATTTTTTGATTATTTTTTCGATAAAAAATTCACCCCCGACCCACGCTTTCAAAAAATAAATACCGCTCGGAAAATCAGAAATATCCATCTCTATTTTATCAGAATATGGAAGGCTTGATTTTTTCAGGACACTCCCGTTATTTGAAATGATTTCCAGATTGATTTTTTCCCCACTTGTATTTTTAGGAAAATAAAAATTGAAATACCCCGAGGTGGGGTTCGGTGAGATTTCTATATTTTGAATAAATAGTTTTTCCCCAGCTGGAGTGGGTAAGTCGAAATTCCATTTGTATATTTTCCCTTGGGTGTCGTTCCAAATATTGCAGCAGGTGGCGACTCCGTGTTCATGATCCACAAAGTCCATGGCGATGATGCGAGTGTTATCAATGACTTGCCAGGTTTCTCCGTAATCATAAGTGATGGTAGTCCCTTGCCCGCCGGCACCAAATGTCTGGTGCCCGCTCACGACGAACACCCCATCGGTGCCGGGGATGTGATGTGAGGCAGCGGTGGTCACACCGGGAAATGCTTGGTTCCAGGTTTGTCCGCCATCTTTCGTAATCATGACGATAGGGTTGGGCTGTGGTGCATTTGGGGTAATGGGAAAATCGCTTGCAAGCAAAAATTCTTGTGTGTTTTTCATGGCAATATTGGTACAGCGGAGTTCCATGTCGGCCAGTGGGGTGGAAATGCGTTCCCAGTTTTTTCCACGGTCGGTGCTCAGCCAATAAGTGCCGGAAGAGCGCCCCATCATAATGGTGTCCCCCACCACATCATAGGAAGAATTGGCCGAATAGCTGATGCCGGTCACCTCTGTGGGGTCTAATTCCGGCAGGGAGGTGCCCGGCGCTTGACCGATGGGGCCGGAGCCAGTGTGTGACCAAGAGGTCCCTCCGTCGGTGGTGAAGCTGGACACAAAAAATGAATTAGAGGTGGTGTCTGCTCCACCTACCCAGCCATTGTTTTCATCAAAAAAATGTACAAAAACAGGGTTGAAAGGATAGGTGTCTATTTTTTGCCATGTGGCGCTTCCGTCAGTTGTCTTGAACAGTCCAGATGGAAAAACCGCAGCATACGCAGTCATACTGTCCAATGGTTCGATGTCGGTACCGATGGCCATTTCGCTGTCGGGCATCGGGGTGCTGGTCCACTCCGAGCCTTCAGCAGTTTTTCGATGCACAGTGGAGAACTCACCCGCTGGCAGCGGAAAACCATCGTAAGTGGAAAATACCCAGACGGAATAATCCGGTGCCATTTTAATCGACCATACCCGGTGGAATTGAGGCAATATGTCTGTGCCAATTGTTTCCCATTGGGCATGCAGGAAAAATGGGAAAAATGGGAAAAATAAGATTGGGAGTAAAATTTTTTTCATGATGAGTTTTTTTTGTGAAATAATAGGAGGAGGCTTATTTTTTCTGGAGGTCTAAAAACCAATTGATGCCGGTTTCTTCAGCTATGACATCAATGGTTTTAATTTGATTTTTTGGGATGGCATTAGCGAAGTCAAGCACTTCTTTTTTTGTCCGGTAAATGAGGTGCCAGTCGCACAGGCATTCCATTGCCCAAATGATTCCCGGAGGCATTTTAGGGGAGGCATTTCCAATTAATAAACGACCGTTGGGTTTGAGCAAATCGAATAGTTTTTTGGTGAGTGCCAGTGTTCCTTTTTCGGGGTCAGAAAATGTTTTTATATAATCGAAAAGACCAGCGGAATAGATGAGGTCAAAGCTGTTTGGTTTTAATTTTTTGATTTTATATTTAAATGGAATTAGGATTTTTTTTAATCCTTTTCCATCACTTTTTGGGTCATAATTTTCCAAATTATTATTTCTGGGTAAAAGGTATTTCTGGTTTCCTTTAATTAATTGAAAGGCATTGGCCAGACCATATTCTATTGCAGTATTTCTTTTTTTTGCCTCCTGCAAAGTCTTGATGTCATGGTCTAATGCTAAAAAGGAGTGGTTATTTTCTTGGTGATTTAAATGCTCATATATTTCTTGGGCCGGGCCAGCGGCGAGGCTAAGTATTTTTTTATTTTTTGATATGTCAAAGGTTTTCCGAAGGAGGTTTTTTCTGTTTCTGATGGCAATACAGGCAGCAGACTCTGTAGCTATTTTGTTCATTAGTTTTGCAAAGGTATCGGCACCTTCAAAGTCGTTTCGATATACTAATGCCATGGATTCGGCATCGCCGGCATACCCTCTGGGCTTGTAAATTCCGTGGAAATAAAATGGTGCGCCTTTCAATGCTTCATGCAATCCGGTGGCTGCGATATAATCGAAAAAGTGTTTTTTTTCTTTTTTGGAAAAATTAAATGTCAGTTCTCCGAGGTATTCAATTTGTTGAAAGTATTCAGCCTTTTTTTGGGGTATTATTTCGTTTAAAAAATGGGTTTCTTCTTTGCCCTCCAGTAATCTTTTTTCACATAATTGCCGCAATTCGTGGTGCCAAAGGTTCAATTGGCTGAATCCCTCAATACAGGATTGTGGGAGGCCATTGACAGGAGTGGTCTCCTTGTTTTTGGTGGTATTCATCATAATGTTATTAGAGGCATGACAAGCAGTTTTTTGTGTATCCTACACCTGTGGGAACGGCTTGCCGGGGGGTGAAAAAATATTAATTTCTAAACTCGGTGGAAAGATTTTGAATCGGAGCTTTCTTTCAGCTTTGGCATTGTGCCAAATTGTTTTGTAATTGAACCAAGCAGGAATCAAGGCTTATGTTTATGCCTCAATTGCAAACACAATTCAAACACAAGAATTAGATTATCAGTTACTTAGGTGTTTCACTGGGCGAGAAGCCAAAAAAGGATTTGTAGGCTGTGGAAAAATGGCTGGGCTGCCGGTACCCGACCTGATAGGCCACTTCATTGATCGGTGCCGAGGTGGTTTCAATCAGTCGACGGGCTTGGTTCATGCGTACGGACAAGATGAAATATCCGGGTGAGATATCGGCGGAAGCTTTAAAGTTTCGGTTCAGTGTGGATTTGCTGAAGGCCATTTTCCGGGCCAAATGGACAACGCCGAAATTTTCGTTTGCCAAATTTTCGAGGATGGCTTTTTCGGCATTTTCGAGAAATGTCCGTGATTCATCGGGCAGGCCGTTGTGTCTCGTTCTTCCATTGCTGAAAAATGCCTGGGCTTTCTGTTTCATCCGCAATAAGTTTCGCAGCACGAGCCGCAGTTCCTCCTGGTCGACGGGTTTGGTCAGGTAGGCATCGGCCCATGCGTTCAGCCCTTCCAATTTGTCCTGTTGGGTAGCCTTGGCGGTGAGGAGGGCGACAGGGATGTGTGCGGTCTTTTCGTCCGTCTTTATTTTTTCACAAAACTCGAAGCCGTCCATTTCGGGCATCATTACATCGCAGAGGACCAGGTCGGGAGGGTTTTCGGATACTTTTTCGATGGCGTGAGCTCCGTTTTTTGCGGAGGAAAGGAGGTATTCTTTTTCCAAGACACTTTGCAGGTACTCCACCACATAGGGGTTGTCTTCCACAATCAATAAGCTGGGCCGCCCGCTATTTGGACCGGGCCGCCATTTTTCATCTTTGCTTTTATTTTTGGAAATAGGAAAGGCGTGGGTTAGGGGAATTCGTTGAGCTGTTTTTTTCAACGGTGCCCGCTGGTGGATGGGTAGGCGCACGACGAAAGAAGAACCTTTTCCAGGTTCACTCATAGCAGAGATGTTACCTCCCATCAGTTCCACCAGTTCTTTGGTGAGCGCCAGACCGATGCCGGTGCCATCTGCTTTTTCCGAAGGTAATCCTTTGGAGTGAGCGCCAGATTTATCCACTTGGTAAAACCGGTTGAATATGAGTGGGAGTTGTTCGGGGGAGATGCCTATTCCGGTGTCTTTCACTTCTATTTCAAAGGTGTCGTCGGCCACTTCGGCGGCCACCACAATTTTACCGAGGGTTGGGGTGAATTTGAAGGCATTGGAAAGTAGGTTGTCTAATACTTGCCGCAATTTTTCCTCATCAAAATCCATGATGTGGCACTCTGTTTTGGAATAAAAAAACAGGTTTATTTCCCGTTCGGAAGCATAAGGTTCCCAAGCATCAACGTGAAGTTTCAAAAATTGGATGAGGTCGCCTTGCGCCCAATCCAATGGCATAGCACCAGCTTCCAGCTTGGAGAGATCAAGTATCTGGTTGACCATCCGCAACAGTACTTGGCTATTGCGGTGGATGATTTCTTTTTTGCGGTCGTTTCCGGCAATTTGCCCGGCCATTCCTTGGATGACAGTCAGTGGTGTCCTGAACTCATGGGTGATGTTGTTGTAAAGTCGGGTTTTTAAGAGGCTAAGTTCCCGCCAGCGTTTCGCCTCCTCTTCGTTTGCCTTCTTCTGGATTCTATTTTTCTCCAGTTCAACTTCGACGGCCTTGCTTTCTTCCATCATCATTTTCCGGCGAAAGGCCAGGCCCAGGGAGAATACCACGACCTCGATGAAAATACCTGTTTGAAAAAAGACCAGTGTGAAATTACTACCAGAAAAACGGCTGTAAGCGGTGAGCAAAAAACCGCCGCTCATGGCCAGGGTTCCAATGATGATAAACCTTCCTTTTTTATCTTTGGTCTTGTACAATGGCCACAGAAAAAAATAGGTGACAATGACGAACAAGACGATATACAGAACGGAATACATGTCCGCACTGGCGAGGCTGAAATTTGTCGACCAAAGTGTATAAGCATCAATGATCAGGAGCGGTACACCGAGCCTAATCATCCAAACAAATGCATGATGCCATTTTGGCAAAAGGGTTTTCAGGTTCAAAAAGGAAGAGAGGAAAGCCAAATAACTGAACAGCCCAAAGTAGGTCGCCAATTTGAAAAAATAGATATATTGAGGATGTGACGGGAAGGCCAGCGGGGTTAACCATTCCCCTAAATCGCCCACATTAAATGATTGCCAAACAATAAGGGACAATAAATAAGAAGAGTAAAAAAGGTAGGCTTTGTCTTTGGTATAATAGGCAAGGATGAGACTGTACGCCAACATCATCAGGATGAAACCTGTGAAAAAACCGATGCTTCTTTTTTGCTTGGATTCGTATTGATAAAATTGTTCCAGCGACCTCATCCATATCCCCTTGATGCGCAAGGGCCGTTCTATCTCTGAATAGGCCCGGAAATAGACAGTTCGCTGGCTGTTTGGAGGAACGGTTATTTTGACCAGGTTTTTGTCATCGCCAGGCAGGAAATTCCGCTGGTGGACGGGCAGGAACTCACCTGTTTTATAATGAAATTGTTCCAACGTATCGGCCACATAGATATCGACCTCGGTGAGCAGGCCCGAAAAAAGCAGCACCCATTCTGAAGGGGCATCGGCTGTTTTTATTTTATTACTAATGCATACTCTGCCCCACAAAGTGATCGGGGTGGAGAAGCTTTCCTCAAATTGTGAAAGGGAGAGAAAAGGCTGTCCTGCATTTTGTACGTCCGCCAGGCTCAGGCTTCCTTCCTTATCCGGTAAAATTTCCAGCTCTTCTTTTATCAAAAAAGCATCCTGCAAACTGTCCAAAACAAACAGATTTTGGGAACATGGCGCTTGGGCCATGGCGGTATTGGTGATTCCAATCAATACCAGGATGGCTAGAGAAAGATAGTTTAATGGAGTTGGAGTTGTCATCTGAATACATATTTAGACAAAGCCTTGGGTAAGGATTACGTTACGTTTTTTATACAGTGAAAAGAACAATATTTGAGGAGGCCTTTTATAAAAGGCACAAAATAAGAATTTTCAAGAATCCATTATTTTTTTCGATTTCCTTTTTCAAGAATCTGGATTCTCAATGAAGAATGTAAGGGGGGAATCAATAGTTTGGAGCGAGTCGCTATCTTCCCACATGATTTTAAAAGGAAAGGTAGAGGAAAGCGGATGTGTTACTCACCTCCCACAAGCGGCCACTTCATTTGACTGAAAACAACCCACCAAAATACTTTAGGGAGCACATTGTGAGATGAACTATATTTCAGGAAAATGTACCACATTCATCTACATGAAAACAGAATGCAAAAATTGTTTTTTCAAAAACACATTAGCAAAAACAACAATTGGCACAATTTTTTAAATTAAACAAATCAAAATGTGAAAACATCAGAATTCCCGTTGACACATTGAAAAGCATTATACATACTATGAGAAAGTCCGGAAACCGAGATTACTTTACTCGACCTATCTGATTTGACTTCCTTTTTCCAGGTTCCCTGGTTCTTTCTCAGAAAAAAAAATAAGATTAGTTGCTGCCCTTTGCGAAGGGGTTTCTTCCAGGAAGAATTGTTGGTTGTCTTGACAGTCAACCCAAAGCAACAAAGCAGTTTTAAACTTACACAGCACCCATTCGATATGAGTTGATTGGCGGTGGACGATGATGGTGTGCCCATGCGGTTTTTGACAAATTTTCTGACCAAAACACAATTTTTCATACTTACTCAACTTACTTACAACTGGCTAAACGAAGCCAGGGAAAAAACGAATCTTATAAGTCTGGTATCAAAACCTTACACCATGTTTAAAGTCTTCAGTTCGACAGTCTGCAGTCTACATTTTTGCAGGTTGTAGATTGTTCATAACTGATGGAATTCTTTGAAATGTCGGTGTTTTTCAGTCAGCGTTTGCTGTCTTAGTCTTCCTATGGAGTCACGGACAGGCGAGCTGCCAACTGACGAACTGCTGCACAAATAAGGACCTACTATTAACAATTATAATCTCATGGTAAAAGGTAACGGTTTTGCTCCACGCAGATTGGCGTGGCTTATCCCTCAAGCCCCCCGGCGACAGAACGATTGGTCAATGTTCATGTTAAGGACTGTCCAAACAACGGCTAGGCTTTTTCTGTGTGGGCAAACCACCTTTTCCTGCTTGCGAGTTACTCCGATTTCATCGGGGTATGCACGTAAAAAGGAACTGGTAAAAAGTGGCTGGCTTATGTATTCGAAGATCACCCTGTTGTTCTCCCTTCTAACAATTTCTTTCTCCCAACTCAATGCCCAGTGCGCCCTTGTGTGCCACAACAACATCACGGTCGGTTTGGATACCGCCGGGCAAGCAACGATTTATGCGCCGATGTTGATGCAAAGCTCAACGGGCTGTTCCAACAATTTTGAAATATCCGTAGTCGATACTCTTGGTAATCAGCAAGGTACCTTGTTAAATGCGTCTTTGCTTGGGATGCCGTTGGTCGCTACTTTGCTCCATCCGGCAAGTGGTAATTCATGTGATGTAAATATTACGCTCATTGATGCCCTACCGCCCGTGTTGGAATGTGTGGATACCATCTTTATTTGGTGCAATGAAATCCTCGATAGTCTGGAAATACCGACTGTTAGCGACAACGCCACGGAGACGGACAGCCTTGAAGTGAGTTTTGTTGATGTATTTACAGATTTGGTTTGTTTTGAAACGGTCGACAATATAGAAGTTACGGCTTATGTGAAGCGGACTTGGTACGCAGAAGATGAAAGCGGTAACCTTGATTCCTGCACCCAACATATCTATTTAAAAAGAGCGTTGCTTTCGCAAATTGTTTTTCCAAAACACCGGAACGGCGTTGATTCACCGGCACTCGAATGCGGCTTCGATGATCCAGAAGACCTTAGCGTAGCTGGCCAACCAACCGTGGAAGGGATGCCCGTCGACATTGCGGGCAACTGCGACCTCATCGTTTCCCACACGGATCAGGAGGTGCCAATTTGTGGTGGTTCGAGAAAATTGATCCGCACTTGGACGGTGTTTGATCTTTGTACGGATGGGTTCTTAGTTTATGCCCAAATTATCCGGATGGAAGACCATACGCCCCCTGAAGTCACTTGTCCTGACAACGTTGTATTCAATACTTTTAGCAGCGCTTGTACGGCTCAGGTTTATTTGCCGCAAGGCACAGCTGAAGATGCTTGCTCAGGTGCAATTGTTACGCCTACCTGGACTTATGGCACTGGTTATGGCCCATTTAATAATGTTCCGGCTGGCGTTCACACCGTTACTTATAAAGCCCAAGATGGCTGTAATAATATTTCTACTTGTGAAATTACCGTTACGGTGCAGGACACCAAAAAACCGACTGCCCTTTGCGAACTACAAGTGCAGGTGTCGTTGGAGGATGACGGCACAGCGCTCATTTTTGCCGCTACTTTTGACAATGGAAGTTATGATAATTGCGAAATAGGGGAGTACCTGGTAAAAAGAAACAACTCATCTGTTTTTGATGAATTTGTCACTTTCGATTGCAACGATCTGAACACCAATATGCAGGTGACCCTGACAGTAGTGGACGTGCATGGTTTGGAAAATAGCTGTACGAGCAGTGTGGTGGTGCTGGATCAAATTGGACCTGAAATCCTCTGCCCGGCCACTACTCATATTAATTGTGGCTGGAGCTACACCAATACCGAATTGACCGGGCAGCCTTATGCAACCGACAATTGCAGTATCGCCACGGTGACCTACTTAGATTACGTGGACCTCAACAACTGCGGTAATGGAACCGTCGAACGGACTTGGAGTGCGACAGACCAAGATGGCAACGTGTCCACTTGTATGCAACTGATCCAAATATCTGACGATACAGATATTGACGTCGTTTTTCCTGACAACATCGATTTGTACGAATGCCAACCCAACCTTGACCCATCCCTGATGGGTGAGCCTATCGTCACTGGTCAAGATTGCGAACAGTTACAGATTACCCATACCGATTATTATTTCTACACCGCTGAGCCTTCGTGCTTTCAATTGATCCGCAACTGGGCCATCGTTGACTGGTGCTCTTATTCCCCCAACAACCCGTCTGCGGGCGGTTTTTGGGAGCATACCCAAGTCATTGAAGTCCGGGACAGCGTAGCACCTGTGCTTACCTGCCCAGCGGATGTGACTGTTGGCATCGATGATAATGGCTGTGAAACGTTTGTCGATTTGCCATTGCCTGGGGTGGATGATTGCAGCAACCAACTGGTATTTTTGAACAATTCTGGATATGCCCAAAGCAATCAAGGAAAAGCGAGCGGCATTTATCCAAAAGGCGTTCATACGATCGTTTACACGGTTTCAGACGGTTGTGGAAATACTTCACAATGCACTACTGAACTGACCGTCATTGATTCGGAAGCGCCCAACCCCGTTTGTAATAATGGTGTTTCCGTGACCATCCAACAAAACGGTTACGTGACATTGACGCCGGGCAATATCAACAACGGCAGCCACGACAATTGCTCGCCAACCAACTCACTGATATTGCAGGTAAGCCCCAATACTTTTACCTGTCAGGACCTCGGTACAAAAGTGGTGACGCTGACTGTGACCGACCAATCTGGCAACAGCGCTTTCTGCCAAACCAATGTGGTGGTACAAGACAATTTTAACCTATGTGGAAATGGCATTGTAGGGGTCATTGCTGGGAAGTTGGAAATGGAAAACGGGGAAGCCCTCAGCCAAAAACTTGTCGGCCTATCGGGTGGCATCACCATGGCCGTACAGACGGATGTGGACGGAACTTTTGATTTCCCCAGCCTCCCGCTCAACCAAGGATACACCCTGACGCCTGCTTACAACACCAAACCTGTCAACGGTGTGACCACCTACGACATGGTGCTGATCCGTCGTCATATCCTCGGCGTGGAGGATTTGCCGACGCCTTATAAGATCATAGCGGCCGATGCCAATGGCTCGAAGTCGGTGACTACGTACGACTTGGTGGTTATCCAAAAATTGATACTCAACGTCATTGTCGAGTTTCCCAACAATGTCAAATCATGGCGCTTTGTGGATGCTAATTTTGTATTCACCAATCCTGCCAACCCATTTGCGGACAACTTCCCCCAAACCATCAATATCCCCAAATTGACGAGCAATATGTTCAACCAGAATTTTGTCGGGATCAAGGTGGGCGACGTGAACGACAGTGCCGACCCAACCGACTTTAACGGCGGTGGAAACGACGACAGGAGCTTTGATAAAACATTGGTTTTCAATACTGAAGATATAGAACTGGTTGCCGGACAGGTAATAGCCATCCCCTTCGTGGCGGCTACCTCCCAACCGATGGCCGGCTTCCAGTTTACTTTGAATTTTGACCAGAACATACTTGGTTTCCAAGGATATGAAACGGGCGTTTTGCCTGCCCTGAAAGACAACAATTTCGGGACGGTCTACGCTCAGGATGGCATGCTCACCATGAACTGGGAAAACGTTGTGGATTTTGAGACCAGCGAAGGTGAGGTGCTTTTTTCCTTGGAATTTTTAGTGAAAAACAATGCCCGGTTGTCGGAGGTGTTGGCCCTCAATTCGAGGCTCACCCCGGCCGAGGCATACTTAGGCCGCTTTGCGGAAATGACCGACCTCGAAATCGCCGGGGTTGCACTTTCGTTCCAGCAGCCGACCAAACAAGCGTTGCAACTTTTTCAAAATACGCCCAACCCATTTTTCCAGACAACCGATTTACACTTCTTCCTGCCGGAAGCTACCAGCGTGTCCGTCCGCATTTTCAACATGCACGGCAAATTGATCAAAACTTACACCAATGATTTTTCAAAAGGATTGCACCGCTGGACCCTTGACTTGGGAAATGCCGGTGCGACTGGCATGCTCCTGTGCGAGCTTCACGCTGAAGGTTTCGAAAGGAAAACGATTCGCATGGTGAATGGCAAATGATGGATGTTGAATTTTCTAATTCACCGTTCACCATTTTCCATTTTCCATTAAAAAGCACTTTGACCACTTTACACACAACTTACATTATTCCAATTTCTATCTAAACTACACACTTTTTTATCAACCAAAACATGCAGTGCAGGCAGCGTCGAAGACGTTCGATGCTCCCCCTGGCATTGCCATACTTGAGAAAGCCAATTAAGCGAAGAAAACGGATCCCATGACAAAAAGGTATAACGGTCAAACGGTAGGATGATAAAACGGCTCGCCGACACACCAAAATACCAACGCACCGATACACCAAGTAACAAAACACACTAGGTCAACACGTTTCAATCATTTTTTCATTAAACAATTTAGATTCCCATGAGAAGAATCGAGTTTACTATTCACACCCAAAACTATGTCAGCAAAAAAGGACGGCGAAAGAGTGGCCGCAGTCTGCGATCATTCGTCCTCCTGTGTTTGCTGCTAATTACCCACTGGGGTTCTGGAGTTTTTGCTCAATGTCCCCTGGTCTGCAATGATGACGCAAACGTCTCCCTACCCGGTACCGAAGTAAGTTGTACAGTTGAAATGACCGTCGATCAATTACTGGAAAATGCTGGCAGCTGCAACTCGCCTTTGGTGGTACAATTGATGACCATCCAAGGTCAGCCGCTGCCTTCCAGCCCATATCTGAATGCTTCCCACATTGGGCAGTCTTTCATTTATTCTGTAACCGAACTCAACAGCGGCAACTCTTGCTGGGGGACGCTCAAAGTGGAGGACAAACTGGGGCCAAATATCGATAGCTGTGGCAGCTTCACCATGCCATGTGTGTTGGACTACAAACCAACCATGGATGGCGGAGATGCTCCGTACCCAGATTTTACGGACTGCTCCGGCGTGTTGAGCATGGATTATTCGGATGTGATTAATACAAATAATTGCGGAGGGCAAGGCTATGTAGCGATTGTGACCCGTACTTGGACAGCCGTTGACGTCAAAGGCAATGTTTCCAATTGTACCCAAATCATCACGGTTGAAAGGGTTTCTTTGGACGACTATACCCCCATTTGCCCAGCCAACGTGACACTCCAGTGTGGAAGCGTAGTGCCTAGCACCCACCCCTCTGCAACGGGATACCCGACCATTGAAATCATGGGAGACTCCCTGCCTGTAGTGCCCGGTGCGAATGGGTTCTGTGAGCTGGCATCTTCCTACACCGATGAAGTTTTCGGTATTTGCGGCGGTGGTTTTAAAATCCTCCGTACTTGGAATATTTACGACTGGTGTCTGGACACAGACCCGACCATTCCGAACCCATTTACTTGCATCCAAGTGATCAAAGTAGAGGATAAAGTAGCGCCCTCCATTGTTTGTCCAGCACCGATCGTTCGGGAAGCTGCGGCGACTGGTTGTTCTGCATCGTTGACTTTACCACCTGCGACCGTTGCTGATATTTGTTCCGATTTTGGCGTGAAAGTGCTGACTCCCTTCGGCATTGTCAACGGTAACGGAGGGTTGTTGTTAAATGTGCCAGTTGGCGTACATACCGTTACTTACGTAGCCCAGGATGATTGTGGAAATATCAATACTTGCGCTGTGTCCATGACGATTGAAGATAAGTCGCCACCAGTGGCTATTTGCGATGAGCATACGACTGTTTCCTTGACTGCCGACGGGACGGCTATTGTTTCTGCGAGTGTGTTTGACGACGGGAGCGAGGACAATTGCGAGATTGACCATTTTGAAGTTCGCCGGATGTCTGATCCGCTTTTCAGCGACTATGTTTCGTTTTACTGTGATGATATTGGCGACGACATTATGGTCGTGATGAGGGTTTGGGATACGGCCAATAATTCTAACGACTGTATGATCAATGTGGAGGTACAGGACAAAATCGGTCCGCAGATCACCTGCCCATTGGACAAAACCATCCAGTGTTTTGATCCAGTACCGCAAGTGGAAGCGCCAACCATTTTGGACAATTGCCCAGGTGCGACTTGGGTACATACAGAGACGGAAAACCTCTCCGGTTGTGGTGTGGGTACGATCAGCCGTACCTATGTTGCCACCGATGTGGGAGGACATACCAACGGCTGTACCCAAACGATTTTTGTGCAAAACAATTCGCAGTTCGGTTTATCCGATATCATCTGGCCTTTTGATTACTATACCAGTGGTTGTGGATTGACCGTCGAACCAGACGACCTGCCGATTACTTTCGATGTGCCAACGGTGAACGAAGGCCCATGCGACATGGTAGCCATCACGCATACCGATCAGCAATTGCCGACCAACCCGCCAGCTTGCTTTAAGGTGTTGCGTAAATGGATCGTGATCGATTGGTGTCAGTACAACCCGAATGTGCCCAACAGCCCCGGCTATTGGGAGCACACTCAGATTATCAAAGTGGAGGACAATACCCCGCCAGTATTGACTTGCCCAGATAACGTGGTAGTGGATGGCGACGATCCAAATTGTTTGTCTGAATTCGCTACGATCCCACCCGTGACGGCTACTGATTGCAGCACCACTTTTGATTACAGCACAACGGTAGACTTGTTCACCAACGGTTCGATTGACATTGTTTCGAGCAATCCTGATGCATCTGGAAACTATCCGTTTGGTCTTCACACGATCAATTACCGGGTGGAAGATAAATGTGGCAACACTTCCTCTTGTACGATTACGGTGGAAGTGCGGGATGCTAAGAAACCGACCCCGATCTGTGCAAATGGATTGGCTGTAGAATTGATGGCAGACCCAGTAAACGGGGGAGGTATGATTGATTTGCTACCGCAAATGTTCGACCTCGGCAGCTACGACAACTGTACCGATCCAGATGATTTGGTTCTTGACCTGACACCGTCCTTTTTCAACTGTGATGATGTAGGCACAAATGTTGTTTATCTCTATGTGACAGACGAGGCAGGTAACGTTGATTTTTGTGAAACTTATGTCGTGATCCAAGACAACATGGTTATCTGCCCAAGCCCGTTGAGCGCCGATGTGTATGGTAATATCGCCACTCCTCCAGGCAACGGGGTCAGCAACGTGACGATTGATGTAAGTGGCAACGGCCCATTCACGCCATCTATCACGACAGGACAGAACGGACAATTCCAGTTCTTTGACTTAGGCCTCGGGAATGACTACACTTTCACCCCGAGCCAAAACACAGGCTTCATGAATGGGGTCACTACCTACGACTTGGTGCTGATCACACAGCATATCCTCAACGTAACACCTTTCGATACTCCATACAAATACATTGCGGCTGACGTCAACCACAATGGTGCGGTAACCACTTCCGATGTAGTGGAACTGCGGAAAATGATCCTCCAGATCATTACTGCTTTCCCCAACAATACATCGTGGCGTTTTGTGGATGCGAACCATCAGTTTACCAATCCGACCAACCCTTTCCAACCTGCTTTTGCTGAGTATTTCAATGTCAACAATTTGGCAAACGATGTACAAGGCGTTGATTTTGTGGCGGTGAAAGTTGGTGATGTAAACGGGACGGCTACGACCAATTTCTCTGACGAAACCTCCGATGACCGGGGGGCTACCGAAGAGCTGACATTTGTCGTGGACAATATGGATGTCCAAGCTGGCGAGACCTTTAAAGTAGCATTTAAAGCCAACAATTTTATCAACCTATTCGGCTACCAATTTGCTCTGCAGTTTGATGCATCGGCACTCCGGTTGGCAGACATAGAAATGGGCGATCTGACAAATCTGACCGAAGCAAACTTTGGCTTAACAATGCTCGATAAAGGTATCATCACGACTAGCTGGGACAATTCAAAAAACATTTTGCACGACAATAACACTATTCTTTTCACTTTGGCCTTCGAGGCGAACACTAACACTACTTTGAGCGAGGTATTCCACATTTCTGAAGCAACTATTCCTGCCGAAGCCTATCAGAGCAAAGGCGATCGGGACATTGAAATTTTGGGGGTCAACCTCGAATTCAACGACCAATCGGCAGGGGCATCGACTGATTTCGAGTTGTTCCAAAACAACCCGAACCCGTTCAAAGAGTCTACAGTGATTGGTTTCCGTTTGCCGGAAGCTGGCCAAGCGACTTTGACAGTGTACGACCTGTCGGGTAAAGTCCTGACAACCATTACCAATTCGTATAGCCAAGGCTATCATGAAATAACCATCGGCAAAAACGAACTGGGTAGCGCTGGCGTGCTTTTCTATCAATTGGAAACGCTCGGCCACACCGCCACCCGTAGGATGGTGCGACTATAAGCAATGAGTGAATGAGTGAATGAGTGAATGAGAGAATAATTCTCTCATTCTCTCATTCACTCATTAAGAACAATGTGCATTTCCCATAACCGGTTTAAGTATTCTCGAAATCTGGTTTTTGGGATGACCTCTCCTGACTTCGGTTGGGGGGGGTTTTTATGTTTTAGGGGAAATATGATTAACGATCAAGGGATTAGAGATCAACGATTTTTGATTTACGGGACGTTCAAATCAAAAATCATTAATCCCTAATCTTTTAATCGTTAATCTGTAAATACTCAATAGGGACGGAAGGGGGTCAATCAAATAATATTGACCATGGAGACCTGATTGATTCAATTCATTTTCATTAAAAGAAAAACGGGTTGATATGTATTTAATGCCCTGAAAAAAAGCATTCTCCATTCATTCATTCATTCATTCATTATCTTTAGCGGGTTAACCGAGCTCTTTGATTTTTTTACAAAAACAGTAAACACCATGAAAACAACCATCCAACTCGCCTTGGCATTTTTATCCCTTTTTCAAATTCAAGTTTTATTGGCTCAACAACCAAATTGGAACATTGCCTTCAATCTTCATGCGGATGTGGACTCTTACAAACAGAGCAATGATGAGGGGATCAATATCAAATTCAGGAATAAATCCCGGGCTGGCACGTCCAGTGGGTTTGACGTGTTAGTCAACCGCAGAATAATAAGCTCCTGGTTTTTAGGGGCATCCGTAGGGAAGATGAAGTCTGCCTATCATTTGGATTTAGATCGGGATTTTGGTGATATAGATGAGATTGTCGGTTTTAGTGAACCCACCGTTCCGGGCGACTACCAAAATATAGATCAAATCGAATATGATAATAAATATACGCGGTGGGGTGTTCATGCCTATTATTACGTTACTGAAAAAGCTGATCAAACTGCCCACTTGTATTTTGGGATCGGATATGAGCGGCGGAATCTTAAAAAAACTTCGCAAGTAACAAGTTACCGAGACCATACCACGACCTATTTTAATTTTTTCACCGGTGAATCGACAACAGAAAACAACAACAGACCGACCTACGCTCAAAGCCTTGAAGCCAAAGCCTATTACGATGACGCAGTCGCGGAGCACCCCGCTTTTTTTACCATTAAATTTGGGATTAAGATCAACACCTCTGAGTCTTTTGCCCTGATCGTCGAACCGGCCTATGCCGTCTCTTTAAAAAACAACCATCCTCAGTTTTTTAAATCTCAATCAGGGCTCAGTTTTAATTTTATGCTGAATGGGAAATTTTGATGGTTAGGTTTTGTGATTTCTGGGTAGGGCAGTTGCAAACTGCCAAAAAGAGTATTGCAAGTTGCGCCCTCGCTGGTTGCAGTTTCCAAACTGCAACCAACTATTTTGATGTCTTAGACATCCCAAATTATATGCCTCTAGTTGTTGCAAGTTTAGCACTGTGTCGCAATAACTGAGAGACACCCAATTGATGTAGTTATTATTTCATCAGTGCTAAATAATCAGTAAAATGAAAGAAAGCAAATTTGACCCATTTTATGACTCATTGGTTTGTTTTTTACAAAACGAGCTATCAACTCCAATTGCTTTTTCAGGGATTGATATGTCAGAATTGAATGTGTTCGAAAGTAACTACGGCTTTCATTTTAATGAATCGATCAAGATTTATTTTAATCGTTTTGGAAATCGTTACTTAGGGGTTGGTTATGATTTTGTAAAAGAGGCTCTTGATTTAGCCGCCAGATGGAATACTAGAGAAAGGGTTTTAAAAACGATTAGTGTAGATAGTATCTTGCGCGGAGTTATAGATTTTGAGCCTACTTGCTTTTTTCCGATATATTATGATGATGTAGGTTCAGTATATCAATGTATATTGGATGATGCCCCGAATCCTGTTGTGTACTATTATTGGGGAGGGGGTGGGGTAGCCACTACTACTGCAGATACAACCTTCATAGATTTAATTAGGGACTTTTTATTTATAAAATTGTCTATGTTTCCTGAGGATAAGGAAACTAGTGCTAAATGGACAATTTCTTTAAATGGTAAGAGGCATTGGTCACTGTTTCATGATTACAGAGAAGTTACAGATTGCCCTTATATGAAGGGTATGTTCTTATATGATTATAGATATGAGTTTTGTAGGGAAAATGCTAAATTGGAAAAAAGAAATGATAAAATATTAACAATAGATGAATTCAGAAATAAATTTCGTAAAATTTTTAATTGAGGAAAAAAATATAAAATACAACTTAGATAAGTTTAACCCATACGATATATGACCCAGTTGGTGCAAGTTTAGCACGTCGTTAAACTTGCACCAACTGCG
The DNA here is from genome assembly GCA_041392505.1 of Saprospiraceae bacterium. GTDB lineage: Bacteria > Bacteroidota > Bacteroidia > Chitinophagales > Saprospiraceae > UBA6168. Next base: position 30,382 of record JAWKLX010000022.1, read on the forward strand.
TTCGCTTTTTCCAAACTGCAACCAACTATTTTGATGTCTTTGACATCCCAAATTATATACCTTCAACAATAAGTCATAGACTTTAGAATTGGGCGTTTCCAGTTTCCAAACTGAAACGAGCGAAAGCCGGCCTGCACCCCCAAAGCATACTGATTTTCCACAAGGCAGGCAACAGCACTTCCGCTATGCTACTCACCTCTGCAAATCACCCTGCCGCTGACTTCCTGCGTTTCTGTATTGATCAAAGACAGAAAATAAAAGCCAGGCCTCAATGTGGACAAATCATGTGTACCGGAAGCAGTTGCCGAAGCATAAACCACACTGCCGGCAGCATTTGTTATTTCGATTCGGTAGGAATCCTGCGACAGTTTCCCGATCTGAATGTACTCGCTAAAAGGATTTGGGAAAACGGTCACGGGTTCTATTGACCGGTCGCTGACCGCATTCGGCTCCTGTTCGATATTGTTTTCCAGCCACCAAAACTCTCCGTTCGACACCACGAGATCCGTATCGCCGTCGTTGTCGAGATCAGCGTTTAACAGGGAAAAAACCGGAGAAATACCGCTGATATTGGCTGTTTCAAACTCAAGCGGCGAGTTCGACAGGTTTTTATGCCAGGTTATCCCTTCACTGTTGGAGCCTATAATAACATCGATTCTTCCGTCGCCATTGTAATCACCGGTCATTGCCCGCCGCTGAATGGCAGAAGTGGGTATGATGAGCGTTTGCATAAAATTCAGGTTATCTTGATTAAGAAAAGCGAAACAGGAAAAAGACTGGAGGGCCACTATGTCGTTTCTTCCGTCTTTATCGATATCCTCGATTTGTAGGTCCCTGATGCTGCTGAAGTTTCCGTCTACGATCACGACTTCTTCAAAATTATTACCACCGTTGTTTTTATACACGGCGATCTGTTTCCCCGAAAATTGATCGAACCCGGCAACGATATCCATGTCGCCATCACCATCCATATCTGCTATTTCAAACAGCTCAAGATTGTCCGCATTGCTAAGCAAAGTGGTGGTAGAAAAATTTAGATTTCCATTGTTCCGGTACAAATACAGTGTGAAGTTATCCGTATTCAATCCGATAATGTCCAGATCGGAATCGTTGTCCATGTCCGCCATTCTTAAGTCATTGGCGCCCGAAACGCCCAATGGTTGCGGAGTAAACTCAGCAGCGCCGTCATTTTGTAGAACAAACAGGTCGAGCCCCGATTCTTGAGCCACGATGACATCCACATCGGAATCGCTGTCCATATCAACAACACTCAACCTACCGAAAGCAGGCTCAAACGTCAGATTGAGTTCTTTTTCCGTAAAAGAAATCGGTGAAACGGCATCATTCAGCTGCAAAACGACTTTGGTGGGATTGGACGAAGAAAACTGTATCCCAAGCACATCCGGAAAGTTATCACCGTTAAAATCAGCTACTATCGGACTTGAAATACTGAAATCCTGATAAGGACTCTGCGTAAAATCCTGGGCTTTGATTTGTGCAACGGCGAGCAAAAGAAAGAGTAATGTAAAATTGGTTTTCATACCAGAGGTAATTTTAGTTTGGCTCTTGTTACCTTTTCACTGGTCAGTTGATAGACTTTGCTTTGGCTAAATGTTGCGCCGCCAAACTCACTCATTTCAAGCGAATTTAATTCGATAAAAAGAGGGCAAATGTTGGCTGTCAGTGCTCAAGAAACAAGAACCGGATGGTTATAAAGTTAAATAATAGTGCTGGCGCAAATATATAATTTCATCCCACAGGAAGATTAAATAACTGGTATTTGAACACAATAGTCTGTGAAAGTTTTACAGATAAGAAAGGGGGAAAGCCTGCCTCGTCCTAAAATAAGTTTACATCATTTTAGATTGGCTCCTTTTATCAAATTGGTTTTCTAATTTTGGTTTTAAACTATACATATATTTTATGAATGACTTGGATAAGATAAAATTGCTTGATGATGCTTTTAAACGGATTATGAATGCTGTTGAAAAGGGGCGTTCTGCGACTATCGAAGATAAAAAAAAATTACCACTTTTGGCTGAAGAACTAATATGGAGGCACTGGTGTTGGGTGCGAATGCTGAACTGTGAAAAGGATTATTACGGTAGATTTGTTGATTTGATAAAATACTTCGATAATGAGGATTGGATGGAACAGGCCCATGCGTATATCAATAATTATGATTTATTAAAATTCTATCATGATTCAAGGCTTTATGGTAAAGCCGCCTCTTTTTTAGTTATGTATTATATGGCTTGGGAAGCAGCTAGAGCATCACTAAAGTTAGAGAATTTTGGATTGCCTCACCCCTATCAACCTTTCATTTGGCTTTTGGAGAAAGGTGCTTTATTGTTTGATTACGAATATGTGACTTTTTATGCTGGTTCAAGAGGGGTACGAACAATAGAAAAAGAATATTTCTTTGCAAATGGGCCATTCGTCAAAAGAGGATTCTGACGAACTTATTTTTTCATCGTTACTAAGCCTAACGAAATCTGCAACGACAAAGGAAATATCATTAAATTGTAAACATACTTTTATAAAATGAGTGATTTTGAATTTGGAATATACGTACATAAAAATGGAAAGAAAAGGTATGTACAATTTACAATGGGTAGTCCAGAAATCCCAAATTCGGGATACCTAAGCGATTGTAATGTCTACTATACAAAAGAAATAGTAAAAAGCCTTAAAAAGGTTATGAATGGTGAGCTTAATGAGTTTGAATGGGGACAAGAAAGAGTTTTTATTACATCCTACAAAGAGCTATCACAAATCGAAGATGTAACATACCAATTAGACCTTGGCATGATATCTTCAAAATTGTTATTGCATTTGATGGAAGAATGGGAATTGTTTTTATTTAAATGGAGAGGCAAAGAAAAATTATTAGAAGAAATATTAACTGCATTCAGAAAAATTATCAAGGATAAAGAAACAATGACTGGCCCTCATTATAGAACTAAAGCCACAAATGGAAAAACATTTATAATTTTGGTTTTGATAGAAGAGGATTTAAATATGAGTGAGGAAGAATTTATTTCGGAACTTGATTTTGAAAGAGCACTTCGTTGAAAAAATAGAAAGTGAAATGGCTTTTATCTTGTCTGAATAATTATTCTTTGTCAAAATTCTTGACTATGTTATTGAAAGTATTCCCATATAAAGAGAACTTAAACCCATTTATTGTTTCATTATTGCTAAACAATCGGTAAAATGAAAGAAAGCAAATTTGACCCATTTTATGACTCATTGGTGTATTTTTTACAAAACGAGCTATCATCTCCAATTGCTTTTTCAGGGATTGATATGTCAGAATTGAATGTGTTCGAAAGTAATTACGGCTTTCATTTTAATGAATCGATCAAGATTTATTTTAATCGTTTTGGAAAGCGTTACTTAGGGGTTGGTTATGATTTTGTAATAGAGGCTCTTGATATTGCTGCCCGAGAGAATGCTAGAGAAGAGGTTTTAAAAACGATTAGTGTAGATAGTATCTTGCGCGGAGTTATAGATTTTGAGCCTACTTGCTTTTTTCCGATATATTATGATGATGTAGGTTCAGTATATCAATGTATATTGGATGATGCCCCGAATCCTGTTGTGTACTATTATTGGGGAGGGGGTGGGGTAGCCACTACTACTGCAGATACAACCTTCATAGATTTAATTAGGGACTTTTTATTTATAAAATTGTCTATGTTTCCTGAGGATAAGAAAACTAGTGCTAAATGGACAATTTCTTTAAATGGTAAAAGGCATTGGTCACTGTTTCATGATTACAGAGAGGTTACAGATAACCCTTTTATAAAAAGCAAAATCTTACGTGATTATAGATATGAATTTTGTAGGGAAAATGCTAAATTGGAAAAAAGAAATGATAAAATATTAACAATAGATGAATTCGAAATAAATTTCGTAAAATTTTTAATTGAGGAAAAAAATATAAAATACAACATAGATAAGTTTAACCCATACATATATGACCCAGTTGGTGCAAGTTTAGCACGTCGTTAAACTTGCACCAACTGCGTTGCTTTTTCCAAACTGAAACTATATATTATGAAACTGAACACTAAATATTATCATACTCACATATAACATGGACTACAAGCATTTAAGATATTTGTTGAGTTATTTTTCAGTCGATTATCAAATTGGAGATGTTCAGCTAAAGTCCTTTTTTGTAAGAGATTTTGATCAAGGTGTTTTTAACATAAACTTGCTGAAGGAAGAAATCCTCTCTGCTTGCAATGATGATAATTGGAATTGGAAAGAAGAAGGGTTGGAACAACGTTTTGTTGGTGCTCATGCTCTATCCGATATATGTAAGGAATTATTGTGCGAAGAAATGGTTTTTACCTCCTTTAAATGGTTTACTTGGGAAAAATTATTTCCAGAAAAAATACTGGATAAAACTAAATCCGAACTGTTCCTGAACCGCATTGTCTCTATTTTGGGAAATAAAGACGATCAAGAAGGGTGGTATTTGGTGAAGCCAGTTTTAAAAGAATTAATTGCAATAGAAAATGAATGGTCGAATTATGATCTTCCATTAGAAATATTAAGGGTTGCCAATCAAAATGGTAAAATAAGTGCTAAACTGGATTATCCATGTGATTTATTTATTAGGTTAGGATCTTCTTGTTAAACTATTTCAGCTTAAACCAACTTGGCTTATAAGACCCCATTTTTTGTGAGGTTACGTTTTGCTAAACTTGTAAGAACTGTTATTTTCCTAATGATTAATTGTAATAAATATTATGATGAAATTGTTTCAAAAAAATAATTTGAAAAGAGAACAAGACTCCAATTTCGGTAGAAAGGACGGATGGATAATTGAGCTAAATTCAAAAAAGATAGCGGAGCTTATTGACCCAATATTCGAGGATATGTTTTGGTATAGTTATGAAGTCAAAATAATTGATTCATTTTATCATAAGGATTTATTTACAACTGAATTTTGGGAAAATGATGAATTGAAATTTTTGAGCGTTTCACTGAATGAATATTGTAAAAATACTCCGATTATAAACATAATAGAAAATGATAATCATAATAAGCGAGTCATAGTTCGAGGTCTGTATGTATGAAAACGTAAGTTCACAGTTGTTGCAAGTATGGTTGTGCTAAACTTGCAACAACTGGTAATTTTAATACTTTGCAAGATTTAGTTAATAGTGGTGCACAAGTAATTGTAAAAGGTGAAGGGAACTTAGGCCACATGGTAACTTGCCCACACTGCCATAACATTCTTGAAAAACTGAACATTGTGATTCATTGATAATTTATGATAAAAACTAGGTATATTCCATTTGGGGATCAGAGCACAGGAGAGCTGGAAGCATCTGACATTGTTAATATTGATCAATTTGACGGAGTAAAAGTAATGTCAAGTGACGAAGGTGATTGCTATAAGAGTATTATCTTGAAAGGAAAAGCCAATGGAATGTGGACAAATAAAGCTAAAGGTAGAAGCATGTTGGCTTGCCTTTCAGATGGTTTCCCAAATGGATATTACCTTTTCGAACATAGTAATGGGTTTGGGTTTAGAACCTATGATATGGGGCATTATATTGAAAGGGTTTCAATCGATTTGTCAGGTAAAAGAAAAGATATTTGGACGCTAAATCTTGTTCAAGGTGATCTCTCGGTAGATGCCCTCATGGCTAAACATCCAGATACATACAAATACGTAAAAGCAAGGTTTGAAGAGCAATCTTGGGGTGATGTGATGGATATCATCGATCTTAATTTGCCACAGGGAATGGAAGTTGAAACTGTTAGAAAAATTACTTGGGCTATTGAAAGGAAACAACGTGAAACCGATGGGTTGTACAAAGATGAGAATGATTTCCTACCATATTATTTGCTTCAGGAAACACTCAGAAAACGGGTAGTGTCAGAGGATCAATTGCCCCGAAAATTAAAATTTATTGCTGGGGTTGATGTAGCTTATTCGGAAGTTGAACAGCGTATGGTGGGTGCTATAAGTGTGTTGGATGCCGAAACCATGGAAGTGGTAGACTCAGCTTGGCATGAAATGGCCATTGCTTTTCCCTATGTTCCTATATTGTTTAGTTTTAGAGAGGTGACACCTATATTGGAAGCTTTCAAAAAATTAAAAATTAAACCTGATCTTGTAGTATGCGATGGTCACGGTATAGCACACCCAAAGAATATGGGGTTGGCTACTCATTTAGGCATAGAGCTGGATATTCCTACTATTGGGTGTGCTAAAAACAGATTAGTTGGAGTATATAATAAATCAATACTTGGTAAGGAACGGGGTAAAGCCCAACCTCTGATATGGGATAGTAAAGAGGTAGGAGTTGCCCTCAGAACTCAGTATGATACCAATCCAGTGTTTGTGAGTATAGGGCACAAAATAAGCCTTAGGACTGCTGTTATGTGGGTACTGCATTTAGCTTCAAAATTTAGATTTCCGGAAACCACCAATCAAGCTAATCTAATTGTCAACCAATTAATAAAACGGAGATCAGAATTTGATTTTTGGGGAGATGATGGATAATTACCTTCAGTTTTTGCAAGTTGCGCTGCGCTAAACTTGCTATAACTGGGGAAAGCGCCTGATAGTCCTATTAGTGGAGAAATTTTAATTATACCGTACTTTCACCCAATATGAATAATAAATGGTTGAAAGTATTTGATTCTGATAAGGGCGATGTAATTTCGGGCATTGAAAGGCTTTAAAATTGGAATTATAATGGATAAAAGACAGCTCATAAAAAGCATAAAGGATAATTTAAATTTAACCAATTTCAAACCTGTCCACACGGGCGTAGATGCTGTCTCCTTGATGCGAGATACAGACCTGTATAAAGAGGAAATTGTCATATCTTATAGAAGGTATCCAGGGGTTTTTCACCTCGGGCCAGCGATTATAGGATTCAAAACTTTCAAAGAAGTTGATCAAATACTAAGCAAGTACTTTGCAAAGGCTAAATTACCTGATAATGGTGTGACAATTCATTTGATCAGTAGAAGAGATGAACATATTGGAGATGTTGGCATTGAAAATGAGAAAGAAATAGAACAGGTCTTACCTTCTTTGCGTAAAATGATTTTTGATGACATTCTTCCTTTTTTCGAACAGTACAATTCTTTGAGCGAAGTCCATTCAAAAATTGATAGTCTTAATGGAATTGGTCTTGCAAATTTTGTCTATAATCCACCGCATCCCAGAATAATGGTTATTAAAAAGCTAGTAAATGCTAAGGATTGGGAAATTTTTTGCCAAGATTCCATTCAAATTTATGAAGAGCAATCTTTGGGTAAATACAAATATGTATTTGCTCCCATTTTTGGTTTTCTGCCGGATTTGTATGAAGAATTAAAATCGATTAGCCACACTTAAAAGAAGCCGCTGAACTGGACTGTGTTTCTATTTCTTGGACGATTATTTATTATAGTCGATCAGGTGAATAATTTGGAACAGTTCAGCTCTTTTTACTACTGTAATGCCTGATGAACCTCGCGGTTGCCGTTTACAAACTGCAACCAACTATTTTGATGTCTTTGGCATCCCAATCTACATGCCTTCAACATCAAGTCATAGACTTTAGAATAGGGCGTTTTAGTTTCCAAACTGAAACGAGCGGAAGCTGGCCTGAACCCCGTTCCAAATGCATCCAGACAAAAAAATAAAATTTCAGCCTCAACATAACAGTTTTCCCAAACCTGCGTTAAGGGTAGCATTGATAACCAGGCGCAGTATTGATAACTTCCTATTTCCTCCAGCACTAACATTAGAACCTAACTATTGATAACTTTGCGCCCCCAATTAAAACACCTGATTCCCAGAACTTAATTACCTATCCAATGACCTTTTTTAAAAAGACTTTTCTTCTTTGTTTGATAGCATTTGCTTCCCTTGTCGCACAGGCGCAAGACGGCCTTGAAGTAGGCGGCTGGCTCGGCATCTGCAACTATTTTGGCGACCTGAATACCAACCTTCGTCTCAACCGGATTAACCCTGCGGGGGGAATTGGTTTTCGCTACAATTTTAATGAGCGGCTGGCCGTGAAGCTTTCAGCCAATATGGGTTCGGTGGAGGCTTACGATGCTGATTCCCCCAACATTTTTGAGCGGGCCCGGAACCTGCATTTCAAGTCGACAGTGGCCGATGCAGGCTTGGCGATGGAATTCAATTTCCTGCCTTACAATCACGGCAGCAAGGATGAAAACTGGACACCTTACCTGTTTTTGGGCATGGGCGTCAGTTATTTCAACCCCAAAGCAAAAATGGACGGCGAATGGTACGAGTTGCGCCCGTTGGGTACGGAAGGTCAATTTAAAGGAGAAGAATATTATACCGTCACGGGAGGTTGGGTCTATGGGGCCGGGTTTAAAATTGACTTGAACTATGAGTGGAGCCTGAACATTGCGATCAGTGCTCGTCGCCTCTTTTCCGACTACCTCGACGACGTGAGCCGTACTTATCCTGATGCTGATAATGTGCAAGACCTCCGGGGCGATTTTGCCACCCGTTTTATTGATCGGTCGGGTGAGTTATATGCCAAAGACCCTGATTTTTTTACCCGTAACAGCCTTGAATTTCCAATCGGGGAAGAGGGGCGTCAAAGAGGAAATCCCGGCGACAACGACACTTATGTCTATTTCGGCGTCGGCCTCTACTATTATTTTGGGGATCTGAAATGCCCGTACGAGAAGTAATGCAGAGCGCAGCTTGCTGAATGAAAAATGCAGAATGAAAGAAAATCCATTCTGCATTTTTTGTTTAAGGCAAACCAGTCGAACCAGACGGGTGTAAATCATTTCATAAAATTACTCACTTCGCAAACTCTCCACCGGATCGGCCCAAGCAGCCTTGATGCTCTGAAAACCCACCGTCAAAAAGGCCACTAAAATGGCCATGACGCCCGTCACTGCAAAGACCCACCATTCCATATCAATGCGATAGGCAAAATCGGCCAGCCAGTCCTGCATGAAAAAATAAGCAAGCGGGGTAGCGACCAACAGGCCCAACAGCACCAGTTTCAAAAAATCTTTAGACAGCAGGCTGACAATGCCCGCGGTGGTAGCGCCCAATACTTTGCGGATGCCAATTTCTTTTACCCGCTGCTGTGCAGCATGGGCGGCCAAACCAAACAGGCCCAAACAGGAAATCAAAATGGCCAGTAGCCCAAACCCTTTGCAGGTATCGGATAACCGTACCTCATCTTGATAATGTTCGGCAATGCGCTCATCGAGGAACCGGCCGGAGAAAATCTGTTCTGGTAGTACTTTGTCATAAGCCTTCTGAATGGAGGCAGTTGTAGCCGCCAAATCGGCAGGCCTGATTTTTACTCCGGTTTCCCAATAAAAATTCTTGCGGGAAGTCATCATTAATGGGTCATGTGCTTCCCGTAGGGAGTGGGTGTGGAAATCTTTCACGACCCCCACGATCTGCAAAACCCGTCTTCTGCCCAATCGCAGGTTTTCCCCGATGGCCTCTTGTGGGTCGTTGATGCCCAATTTGCGGAGCAGTGTCTCATTGACCACTGTTTTGGCCATCGTATCGGAAGGTGGATACCACTCCCCAGCTATCATTTCGAGGCCGTACGTTTCTTGGTAATGATGGTCGCACATTTTCATCGAAATCTCAAAGCGTTCGTCTTCTGGGCGGGAGCCATATCGGAAATTCGACGACCAGGTATTGCCAGACAATGGCTGGTCGCTGCTAAAACTGACCGTTTGCACATTGGGGATTTGCAGCAGCTCGGATCGTAAGGCTTCTTGTCTCGCAACGGTCATGCTGTCCGCACTGAAACTGAACGTGTAAACCAGATCCTTGGCAAAGCCGAGTTCTTTGTTTTGGATAAAATCCAATTGTAGAATGGTGATAAGCGCCCCGATAATTAGCCCCTGAGCAATGACGAACTGCAAAACGACCAACGATTTGCGCAGCGATGCCCCACCAAATGTGCGGTCGGTCACCTTGCTTTTCAATGCCTTGACTGGCTGGAAACCCGCCAAGGTAAGCGACGGGTAAAGCCCCGCCAGCAAGGTCACCAATACCCCAGTTAGGAGCAAGAAGCCCCACACCATTGGGTCTGTGAAAAAGGGCACTTCGTCCGGCACATCGGAAATGTTTTTCAACAAGGGCGAAAGGATGGACGCTAAATTGGCCCCCAGAATCAAGGCGATGCCGACCAGTACGCCCGTTTCGCTCATGAACTGTCCGACCAAACTGCCCCGACCGCTGCCGAGTGTTTTGCGGACACCGACCTCTTTGGCCCGGAGGCTGGCTTGGGCTGTGGCCAGATTGATGAAATTGAAACAGGCCAAAATCAGAATCAAAATCCCAATACCCGACAGCACCTGCAAGCGGTTCCGGCTGATGATGTGGCTGCCAGAGTGCCCATAGCGGTCGTCGAAATGCAGGTCGGACAGGGCCTGCAATTTATGGATGCGGCTTTGCCCCAATTGATCGTCCTTGTATTCCACTTCCCCGACTTTTGCGAGGGCAGCATTGGCGGCATCCCATAGGCTGGGGTCTTTCAACAGCGCATATACTTGGTTGTTGGTGCTGCAGCTTCCCCAGCCACCTCCAAAGAAAAACAGGTCTTGGTTGGACTTGACCGTTTCGTAAGAAAGGAGGTATGGGAAATTGAAGTCGCAATTCAGGGGCAAGTCGGCAACGACGCCCCGAACCGTGACTGGAACGATGTTTTCCAACATCAGGGTTTGGCCGGGAGCCATTTCCCAATTGTCAAAAAATTTTTCGGCCATGCGTTTAGTCAGCACAACGGCACCGGGTTCGTTTAGGGCCTCATCTGGCTTGCCAGCCAGCCAATCCAATTGGAATATTTTGAAAAAAGAAGATTCTGTAAACAGGGCCGTTTCCCCTTCGTCGGGGCCAAATTTTTTCTGCGGAGCACCGCCGTCCAGAGAGGGGAGTGTCAGCATGGACCAAGTTTCGTTGATGCGGGCCATGGCCTCAAATTGGCTGACCGTTTCTTCCATCACATCCATGGCCGGCAGGGGCGTGCAATAGCCGTCCACCTCGCCCTCTTCGGAGGTTTTTTCAATCTGCACGACCCGGACTATTTTTTCGTAGTTCGGGAAATTTTTATTGAAACCATATTCATAGTTCACCATCCGGTAAATGAGCAGCATAGCGGCGATGCCCACCGTCAGTCCAAGCAGGTTGATGCCTGTGTAGATTTTGCTTTTCCGGAGGGTACGAAGGGCGATTTTCAGATTGTTTTGAAACATGGATTGCATGATTGTTTTATAAAATGGCCGGGTGAACCGATTTGTCTTGGTGAAATATTCAAGTGATGTGCCACGACAGTAGGTCGCTGTTTTTCAGTGGTTTATGGATTTGAAAAACTTTTTTTGAAATGGGTTTGTGTCCGATTTTGGACGATGAGTGTGCGGTTGGGGAGCTGTGGCGTCATTGCACCTTAGGGAGAATTTGCCTTTCAGATAGCCAAGTCCGCTTCGTCCGCCTCGGTAGCTATTTGTTTTTTTCTGGCAAGGATGGCCAATCCAAATGTCAATACCCCAAGACGTCCGACAAACATTGTAAAAATGAGAACCAATTTGCTCCAAGAACTTAGATCACCTGTTATGCCAGTACTTAGACCAACGGTTCCAATGGCAGAAGTCGTTTCAAATAATATTTGGTTCAACGAAAAATCTTCGGCGATGGCTAATAGAAAAGTGGTAATAAAAATAACCGAAGCATAAAGCATAAAGACTGAAGTGGCGACATACAGCCTTTCCAATGGAATTATTTTCCCTAAAAAAGTAACCCGCTTGTTATTTCTGATCCTGTTCCACATAATGGCAATCAAAGCGGTTAAGGTCGTCGATTTCATGCCGCCACCCGTTCCAGAGGGAGAAGCACCTACATACATCAAGAAAATTACAACAAGTATCACTCCCAGCGAAAAATTGCCAATTGGGACCGTGTTAAATCCAACCGTTGTGAGCGCCGACATTGCTTGAAAAAATGCAATCATTAATTTATGCTTACCCCAATGACTTACCGAAGGCTCAAAAAAATAAATCATCATTGTGCCGATTGACAAGAGCAAAATGCTTACGCCAAAAATGATTTTTGTAGTAAAAGTAATCGCTTTTGTTTTGCCTGCAATCCGGTTCCATAAATCGGTCACAACAATAAAACCCAATGAGCCACAAATTGACAGAACCGAAATGGTAAAGTTGATAAAAGTATTATCCGCAAACTTTTCAAAACTGTCGTTATATAAACCAAAACCTGCAGTGCAAAAAGAAGAAACACTGTGAAAGATGCTACTCCATAAAGAAAAATTAGGTTCTACGCCCGCTTGGGTAAATGCTATATAAAAACACAAAGCGCCAATCGTCTCAATTATTATTGTAAAGATGATTACGGACTTTAGAAAGTCTTTGATTTTAAAACCTTTGGGCATTGGGAATTCTGCATATAAAACCTTTTGATGCCAATGCGTTAACGGGTTTTTCCTAGAGAGGATAATAAATGAAGTGAATGTCATATAACCTATTCCACCAATTTGAATAAGGACCATTATTACAAATTGTCCAAACCAATTATAGGTGTCAAAAATACTGGATGTCACCAGCCCTGTTGTAGAAATAGCAGAAGTCGAAATAAATAGATTGTCTAAAGCTGATACCCGTTGTTTATGAAAAAATGGCAAGGATAATAAGGCCCAGCCAATACAAGTATAAATCGTAAAACCATATAACAGGTTTTGTTGAGGAGAAAGCGAAAGTTGGAACCTGCGGTATTTTTTTATTAAATGATGCCATTTATTGAGTCTCGATCTTCTTCTGGTGCCAATTAATATAGGTCTTTTTTTTTCTTTTTCCATTTTAAATCATTTTGGAAAATTATAAATGGAAATATTTAATGTAGATGAAAAATAAAATGCAAAAAGCAACAGTAATAATCGTTGGCCAAACTAAATGCTTGATGTCTCTACACCATTCGTCTATGGATTCGTATGGTTTGCCATCTTTTTCATCATTGAAAAAATCCCATTTCATTTACTAATATTTTGATGGCCCAAAGTTCAGTTGAAAGGGATATACATAAAATCAAGATTTAATTGCCGTGTATAAAGATTTTATAAAGATTATTGAAAACGATACCCAACACCATTTTCAGTTACGATGTGTTGCGGATTATTCGGGTTTTCTTCAATTTTTTTGCGGAGCGTGCCTACAAAAACACGCAGATATTGGGTTTCCGTTTGATAATTTAATCCCCAAATTTCTTTTAATATATATTGATGTGTCAGCACCTTCCCTTCATTTTTTATAAATAAGGCCAGTATATTATATTCGGTTGAAGTTAGTTTTAATATTTCGCCATTTCTTTTAACAATTCTTGCAGCGAAATCAATTTCAATATCTCCGCAAATAATGGTTTGGTTGTTTACAGTATTTTGACTTCGTCTAATAGCAGATCGGATTCTGGCTAACAATTCTCCAGTTCGGAAAGGCTTGGTCAAATAATCAGTTGCGCCGTTGTCTAAAGCTGAAACAATATCTGTTTCTTTGTCCTGCACCGAAAGAATTATTACAGGTTTGTTGTACCATTCCCTTAATTCTTTTAAAACTTGATGTCCACTTTTGTCGGGCAAACCAATATCCAGTAAAATCAAATCAGGTGGATGATTGGCGGAAAGAATCAGCCCTTCTTTTCCGGTACTGGCCTGCTTCACTTTATAATTGTTGCTTTCCAAATTAATTTGAAGCAATTTTCTAATTTGGGGCTCATCATCAATAATTAGTATTTCGGCCTTATTCATATTCTAAGTTGTTATTTGATGAAATTTCGCAAGGAATTTTAATTGTAAACTTAGCACCTCCTTCCAATAGGTTTTCCAAACTAACGTTGCCCCCCATTACTTCTGTAAAACCCTTCACGATCGAAAGCCCTAATCCAGTGCCTCCAGCTTTTGTATGGTTTAAACGATAAAATTTATCAAACACCAAATCCATTTCTTTTTCTGGAAACCCGTTCCCGTTGTCAGAAATATTGATTGTACATTCAGTGTCATTATGAGTGACTTCAATAATTATTGTTGAATTTGCAGGTGTATATTGTATTGCATTGTGAATAATATTGTGAAGTATCTGCTCGATCAAACCGCTGTCTAATTTAAATAAAGGTAATCTTTCATCATGCTTGAATATGATTTTATGATTTTTAGCTTCGTCCTGCTCCAATTTAATGGTTGAAAAAACAAGCTCATTCATGTCGCACCAATCTTTTTTAGCCTGAATATATCCAGCTTCCAACCTGCTCATATTCAAGAGGTTTTTGACTTGGCGATTTAATCGAAAACTTGCAACCTCAATCTCTGAATACAATTCATTTATGTTTTTTTCTGAGAGCTTGGGTTGATTATATTTAATTGTATCAATAGCCCCAATTATAGTTGAAATTGGTGTCTTCAATTCGTGAGATAATGAATTGAGCAGAGTATTGTAAAGTTTGATTGCCTTTGCTTTTTCCTCTTGTTCTCTTTCTTTTCTTTCAAATTCTCTGATCTTATATGTTAGTACTGCATTGATGGAGGCGATTGCAAAATACATTAAAAATGTCAACCCGTCTTCGGGTGTTCCTATGTAAAAAGTTAAGATTGGGGGTAGGAAGAAAAAATTTAAAATTAAAGCACTCAATAGTGCTGATAACATTACGGGGGAAATCTCAAACAAGATGGCATTAAGGGAAACAACAAGTAATAATATCAAGGCGACCGCTCTGTACCCGATAAATTCGACTGAGAAAAAACATAATAAGGCAGTCAATACGATTAGAAAAATACTTATCAGGTATTGATTTCTTTTGCTATAATTTCTGGTACTAAGTAAGTTCAATTTTTTAAGACAAAGTTAAGCTTTCAGGGCTTTGTTGCATGAAAATTTTTTTTAAATTTTTCGTGTAACAAAGCCAATGTTTTGTAAAGGTCTGAGAGCTTAGAGAAATGAGCTTCAATAAGTTTTATAATGAAAAAAAGTTGTAAAAGAAATAACCAGCTTTAGTTAATACCCTCATTCCAACCTTAAACTGACGATCCCAATCTTCTGCTCCTGATCCAATGCTTCCTCTGCCAAACCAGGCCCAACGGATATTTGTAAAAATTCGATATCCGCCACCTTAAAACCATCATTTTTTGTGGGTGAAAAATAATAGGGTAAAAAAGTAGGGTAGGGCCGGGGCATGGTGACTGTATTTATTTTTTTTAAATCGCTTAATAATATTTCATGCTCTGTCATTACTGGATTTAATTCAATTATTTTTCCATAAGCATTGCCGTCTTTGGTGACGAGTGCCACTTGGATCGGGGAGGTTTTCCCTTTTAATGACCGGGCTTTTAAAACGAGTTTTTTCTTTTCTTTTAGTTGTCCTCGCTGGTGATTTATTTTTTCATTTAAATAATGTCTTAACGTATAATCGGGGATGATAGGTGCATTTAAATTTTCCTCGTCATTACGGATTAATGAGTTTAAATGGATTTGGTATTCCGATTCATTTATTTGGTTAGTTGGAATTAATTTTGAATCCCGTGACCACCACCGAAAAGAAAGATGGCTCCAGTCTGTTTCAGCATTAAATAAATAAATAGGTTGTGTTTTATCAATCACCCTCAATGTGTATGGCGTACGGTCGTAAAAGTCCCAGTCGTATGGTAGTCCCAGTTGTCCTGCGGGAAATGTTTCAGTGCTATTTTTATTTTTTACATAAATATAATAAGTCAAAAAACCAGACTTTATTTTTTCTTTAGGAATGAATGCTTGATAGGAAAAACCAGCAGTCCGCTCCATGTCAATTAATTGCCAGCGATCTCCGCTGGTTACCTGTATTTGCAGGGAAATATCTGGGTTCGGGCTGATGGCTTGAGCCTCAATAAGCAACGGTTCGTCTGCACTAACGGCCTCTGCTTTTTTATGAACAAGATAAGTTTTGTCCACTGAATTTTTTGGTGCGTGAAATTCATTTAATTTAATCTGCTGCCATTGACCCTCCGCTTTCCAATTATTTATTTTTCCTGTTTTGGTAATTAAATAAGTGCCCGGTAAAATTAAAAATGAGCCTTCCGAAATTTCCGGTGTATAATTATTTTCTTGATTAATAGGGGTGATTGTAAATGTAGAACCAAGGTCATTTAAATTGATTTTCATTTTCCTTTTATTCCACTGGACAACGGCTACTTTTTTATTTAAACTATTTCGCCCGTAAGGGTTGTCAATAATTAATGCGTCGGGCATGATCTCCAAGCGCCAAATTCCATTTTCCAATTTATCTAAAAAATAAGCGCCAGTTCCATCATATTTAATAACCGGGGAATTTCCATAGCCAGCAATTTGTGAAAGGGCAGAGGGGTCGGTCGGTTGTGTATCGGTATGGTTGGTATAGAAATATTTTTCCCCTGAATTAAATAGTGCTAAATTCTTTTCGTAGTCCACTGAAAATTGGTCAAACGAAATATTGTCAGGGTATTTTCCGAAATCTTTATACATGGGAATTTCATGAAAAACTTCGGAACATATTTTTAAACTGAGTGCTTTTTGTGGCGCATAAGCCAAGTTCATATAATGGGTATTATATTCCGTATTAAAAGGCGCTAAAAAAAGTGGGTCATACGAAAAATGTGTGGCCAGCTGGATGCCCGCCATCCGAAAAGAACGGGCCATTGCCGGATAAATATAAGATTGCCCGATGTCTGCCGCATCAAATTCATAAACGATTTTTGCACCTTTATTTTCTTTGATTATTTTTTCAAATGGAATGTCATAATGATCAACATTAGGTAAAAAATTGCCGGGCAATTCCCTTTGGTAACCCAGTCCCGTGGGATACCACTGAAAAGTCCCACCTTGAATATCGGCTTTAAAGTAATCCTCTGCCAAATGCACGCTGTGACTGATATTATAAAAAATGGGTTTCTCATAACCCGTTTTGCGAACGGCATTCACCATGCGCTGGATAAAAGCGGTCACCTGTTCGGGGGCTTCCCGGTGGTGCGGTTCGTTGCTGATTTCGATGGCAATCAGCCGTGGGTCATCCTTATAAGCTATGCCAGTGTAGGGGTTTATATGGTTCATAAATTGGGATAAATAATTTTCCTGCGCTTGGATGGCTTTCGGATTGGTGAGGCAATTGTCTTTCCCATATTTCGCGGAAAAACCCGGCGTGGCCTCGTCTGGTTCTGGCCAGCCATTTCCCCAAAAGGCGATGGGCGTGAGCACGTAATTGATATTCCTTTCCCCTAATTTTTTCAATAAATAATCGAATGCATGGAGGTGTTCATTAAATATTAAATTGCCCAGCGTATCACTTATTTCTGTGTCCCAAACATGCACCCGGTACAGGTCGAATCCCAGTCTGGAAAAATGGTAAACGTCCTCATCAATTGCCTGCAATGGGTCAATGCCCAACTTTTTGGCAGACCGATAAGCATGGGCAAACGGCACGGTATAATTGACGCCAAACCCTTTGATTTCCTGTTGGGTATCCTCCCATTTCATTACCCCGTTTTCATCTACAAAAACGCCCCGTTTTGCTGGCTGGGCGTCGATTTGGCTCATGAATAAAATGGTGAGAAAAATAGTAAGGATAGGACGGTAAATCATGGTTTGCTTTTTATGAAAAGGTGATTGGGTAAAAGTAAATGGTTCAGTGACAAAAAAAAGCCCTGTCAGCTCTTTTCAAACTAACAGGGCTTATCCTTTCACTGCACGTAATTATTCACTCCGTAAACTCTCCACTGGATTCATCAGCGCTGCCTTCACACTTTGGAAACCTACCGTCAAGTAGGCGACCCCGGCAGCGACAACCCCCGCCACTGCAAATACCCACCACTGGATATGGATGCGGAAGGCAAAATCCATCAGCCATTGTTCCATGAAATAATAGGCCAGTGGACAGGCGATGACGAGAGAAATGAGTACGAGTTTCAGGAAATCTTTGGACAAAAGGTTGACGAGGCCGACCGTTGTAGCGCCCAGCACTTTGCGGATGCCAATTTCTTTGATTCGCTGTTCCGTGGCAATGGTCGCCAAGCCGAACAGGCCGAGACAAGCAACAAAAATAGCGAGGAAAGCCAGCAGCGAAACGACTTGACTCACCTGTTGTTCCGAGCGGTACAAATGGGCAAAATGGTCATCCAAGAATTCAAATTCCAGCGGACGATTGCCCATCACGCCTGCCCATTCTTGTTGCAGGTGGCTGATGGCGGATTCGATGTTTTGGGCATCCAGCCGAACAGATATTTCGCTAAATCCCCAATCCCGCCAGCATAAAAACAGTGGTTCAACTTTATGGTGTAAAGAGTTGTAATTAAAATTTTTGGCCACTCCGATGATGGTGCCGAACCCCTGCTCCTCGTTGCTACCGATCGTAAATTTTTTCCCGATGGGGTCGTCCCAACCCAAATTCTCGGCTAAGGCTTCGTTGATGACGTAGGCATTGTTGAGATCGGTGCCCATTTCTTTTGAAAAACCCCTCCCTTTCAAGATTTCGATATCGTAGAACGAAAGATAGTTATGGTCGACATTGACCCAAGAGGACGAGTTATTTTTAACCCCACCTTCCGGGGTCTCGTAAGTACAGCCCGTTTGGTGAAGGTTGTTCCCCAACCGCTGCCGGGAAGCGGTTATGTCCAGAATGCCGGGGTCAGCGGAAAACCGCTCCCGTAAGGTCTCATATTTTTCATTCACTTCTCTATTCATAGGAATCAACAACACCTGTTCCCGGTCAAAACCCGTGTCAAGGTTTTTCATGTACTGGTACTGCTGAATGACAATGAAAGTGCTGACAATCAGGCCAATGGCAATGGCAAACTGAAGCAACACCAGACCACTGCGGAAATTAAAATTGGCGCCAGCTAATTTGCTCGCTTTCTGTCGGATAGCTTGTAAAGGGTTGATGGCCGAAAGGATTGCGGCGGGCAGGATGCCAGACAGCAACCCCACTATTATGCTAATGGACAGCAATCCGAACAGCAAAATTGGTTTGGTGAAAATGTGAAGTTCAAGCTGTCGGTCGGCCAGGTTGTTGACCAACTTGACCAGCATTTCCCCAAAAAGCACAGCGATCACCAAGGCGATGACCGAGAGGATGACCGACTCCCCCAAAAACTGCCAAATAAGTTGGCCCTTGCTCGCCCCGATGGTCTTCCGGACGCCGACCTCTTTTGCGCGATGCAACGATCGGGCAGTGGACAAATTCATAAAATTGATGCAAGCAATGGCCAGTACAAAAAGCCCAAGTACGATGAACAGGTTGACGTATTTACGGTCAAACTTTTTGTAATTCTGATAGTCATGGGTCACCTCGGTGGATGCCAAATGGACATCCCTGAATGGCTGCAAATACAATTGATAAATTTCAAGTGCCTTCTCGTCCATGTATTTGACGAGGTAGTCAGGGAAACGTTTTTCCATGCTGGCCACATCGGCATTGGGCGATAACTGGAGGTAGGTGACCAAGAAATTACTGCCCCAACGCCGCATCCATTGATTCGTAGTGTCAGCGGTTATGGAGGTGAGCGATACCAGCGCATCAAATTGTAAGTGGGAATTTTCCGGTGTGTCCTTTATCAAACCTGTCACCTTTAACCCGTCGCCATCTTCGTCGGTGATCGTTTGGCCAATAGGGTTGTCGTCGCCGAAAAAATTATGGGCAACGGATTCGGTCAACACCACACAAAAAGGTTCTTTCAGGGCATTTTCCCGATCGCCTTCTATCCACGGGAAATCGAACATGTTCAGAAAGGAAGAATCCACCCCAATTACACTTTCGATAAACATTTCTTTGTCTGCCGCCTTGTACAGTGATTGACCGAAATTATGGAAACGGGTAAAATCCTCTACTTCTGGAAAATCCGATTTCATCGTCTCACCCATCAGGGGCATGGACAGGGCGACTTTTTGCGGCGTTATATTTCCAAAAGTCTGCACCTCGTTGAGTCGGTAGATGTTTTCCGAATTGCTGTGGAAGCGGTCGAAACTCAGCTCATGGCTGACAAACAAAAAAATCAGCAGGCAAACCAGCATGCCGATGGATAGGCCAAGGATATTGATGCTGGTGTACAACTTGTTGCGCAAGAGGTTGCGGAGGGCTATTTTCAGGTAGTTTTGGAACATAACGAGGTGTTTTTAAAAAATAGGTTTTTCATTTTTTGAAACATATAGGCACATAGTCTTGCGCTAACTGACAAAGGCGGTTTATGAAATCTAATGTGTCTATTGTGTTTAAAAAAAAGAATACTCAAATGTTAGTCTTCAATTTGGAAGGCTAAAGCCGTGAGTTGATAATCAACTAATTACCCCTCCAATCATTGAAGCGGCTTTAGCAATTTTACATTTATTCGCTCCGCAAACTTTCCACAGGGTTCGCCAATGCGGCTTTCATGCTTTGGAAGCCAACGGTTAAAAATGCGACCCCCACTGCCGCTAACCCAGCCACCACGAAAATCCACCAAGGGATGGTGATGGCATAGGCAAAATCCTGCAGCCATTTTTCCATAAAATAATAGGCCAGCGGAGAGGCAATGACCAAAGCGATGACGACGAGTGCGATCATGTCTTTTGATAATAATCCCACTACTTGGGTAACGGTCGCTCCCAATACTTTGCGGATGCTGATTTCTTTGGAACGCTGGGTGACGGTGAAAAAGGCCAGACCAAACAAACCCAAACACGAGACCAGAATGGCCAAGCCCGTGGCCACATTGATCAATTTGGAAATGCGGGCCTCCGATGCGTACAACTTTTCAATGGTTTCGTTCAACACAAAATGGTGCATTTCGGCATCGCCGTACACCTCTTTCCAAACACCTCCCATTTTTTCCATGACCTCCGCAAAAGGTTTGTCTTTTGAAAACTTGGCAGCCACCGCCCATGCACTGCGGGTGTCTGCTGTAAGGGCCATTGGTGGGATGGCGTGGTGCAAGGAGCGGACGTGAAAGTTTTTGACCACCCCCGCAATCGCAATTGGCTTGTCCCCGTATTTGACTGTATTGCCAACAGCATCGGCGGGGGAAGCATAGCCAAGGTCTCTCAGCAAAGTTTCATTGATCAAAAATTCTGAGACAGTATCGGTGGGCAGCAGATTCCGTCCAGCCAATAATTCAATCCCATAAAGGCGGACGAATGCGGTGTCCACATACCGGAAATGTACTTCTGCTTTGACCTGCTCGCTATTCCGTTCGAAAGTAAGGACGGAAGTTTGGTAGCCTCGGTCGATGGGGGGCTTGTTTTGCAAGGTGGCGGCAGTGACCTCGGGCAAAGTCTGGAGGCGGTCTAAGAATATTTTTTTCTTGGCATCAGGTTGCCCGTAGGTGTAAAAATAGACCACCGAATCTTGGTCGAAGCCGAGGTCTTTATGCAAAACATAATTCATCTGTTTGCCAATGATCATCGCCCCGATGATAAAGGCTTGGGCCAGCACAAACTGGAAGACAATCAGGCTTTTGCGAAGCTTCGATGAATTTTTACCAATGCCGCTGCCCGATTGGTTTTTAATGGCAAAGGCTGGATGAAAAGAAGACATGATAAAAGATGGGTAGAGCCCCGCCAAAAAGGTGACCACCACAACCGCTGCCACTAAAAAGCCAATGATCTGCGGCGACCAAAAATCAATGGATAAGCCCTCTGGCAAAAATTCAGCAAAATAGCGCATCGCCAGTTCCGACAAGGCCATGGCCACCGGGATCGTCAGCAAGGTCAGCAAGGCCGTTTCCACCAAAAACTGCCACGTCAATTGGTGGCGGGAAGCGCCGATAACTTTCCGGACACCTGCCTCTTTGGAGCGCTGCGTAGCTTGCACAGTGGATAGGTTGATAAAATTGATGGCGGCGATCAGCAGTAGCAACCCGGCGATCAGCATCAGCCCGTACAAAGTGGATTTATGGGCCGGGGCAGGGCTCCAATCGAAGATGCCCAGCTCGGCGTTAAAATGTAGGTCGGAGAGGGGCTGCGGCACAAACTCAGTGGTACTAATGTCTTCTTCTTCGTAGGCCATCTTGCGTTCTTTCAAAGGCAGCAACATCTTCGTCGCAGCTTCTTTGGATACGCCCTCGGCTACCTTGATGTAAAACTGATCGGCACTGCGGACACTGCCCCATTCGTTTTGGGGAAACTCATTTTTCAAAAAACTACTTGGGATGGTCTGGGCGGAAATAAAGTCGTTGAACACAAAATCGGAACGGAAAGTCGGGTCTTGCAAAATCCCTGCGACCGTCATTTGCAGAGAGTCGCTATAGACCACGGTACGACCCATTGCTTCCCGTGGATCCTTCAAACCAAAATATAGTTTTGCCTTGCGTTCGGTCAAAACCACTTGGTTGGGGGCGCCCAACGATTGGCGGGGGGCGCCAACGACCCATTCAAAATTTTGGATAAGGTCGAAAAATTCAGGCCCGGTCACCACCAAATCTTTCTGGGTCTTGAATTTTTTGATGGCGGTACTGCTCAATTCGCCCGGAATATTAACATTGGCGGAGTAGGTATGTAAAAAACACTGAACGTCTGTGCCCTGAACCACCGTGCCAGCCACCTCTTCCACAGCCGTGGGAACGCCTGAGTTGACACCTTTAAATTCGCCCGTAAATTCGGTGGTTACCCGATAAATCCGCTCGGCATCAATGATGGTTTTATTATGGCTGAGCTCGTATTCGGCCAAAAGAAAAACAGACAGGCAACCGGCAATGCCGATGGCCAAACCAACGATGTTGATGCCCGTTTGCAATTTGTTTCTGAGGAGGCTGCGCCAGGCTGTTTTCAGGTTGTTTTTTAACATGGTTATAATGACTAATGATGAATGACTGATGACTGATGATGAATCACTCGCTCCGCAAACTTTCCACGGGGTTCGCCAAAGCCGCTTTCACACTCTGAAAACCCACCGTTAAAAATGCTACGGTCACGGCAGTGAGCCCGGCGACAGCAAAGACCCACCACTGAATGGAGATCCGGTAGGCAAAGTCAGCCAGCCAATTATCCATAAAATAATAGGCAAGCGGGGAGGCAATAGCCAAAGCGATCACGACCAATTGCAAGAAGTCTTTGGACAGCAATCCAACAAGGCCCGCTGTGGTGGCGCCCAGCACCTTGCGGATACCGATTTCTTTAGTGCGCTGTTGGATGATAAAAGCGGATAAGGCCAGCAAACCCAAACAAGCGATTAAAATGGCTAAAATAGTAGCCGCCAGCAGCAGCCGACCCAGCCTATTTTCTGTGAGGTAAAGCTGAGCAAAATGGTCGTCCATAAATTCATAAGTGAACGGGCGGTCTTTGATGCGGCTGTTCCAGACCTGTTGGCACTGTGTCAATACGGCCTTCATGTCGGCAGGGTTGACTTTCAGGGAAATGATCGGCGTAAAGTCCGACACCTGAAAACAGATCGGTGTGATCTGGTGGTGCAGGGTATTGTGGTGGATATCTTTGATGACACCAACGACCCGGCCCGGTTGGCTTTGGTCATACCCGTTGCGCAGGACTTCCTGGCCGATGGGGTCGTTTTTCCAGCCTACCTTTTTGACAAACGATTCATTGACCACGTAAGCTTTTTCACCAGCTGCGCTTTCTTCGGTAGGTGCTTGGCCAGCGACAAACTCCATTTCATAGAGGTCAAAAAAATTGTAATTGACCCGGTTGATGCTCATCACGAAATTCTCGAATTCACGGGTTTCTTCATTGCGCACCAACACCCCGTTTTGTCCATCAATTTTTCCTAAAGAAACATCGCTGCCGCTGACCGCAACGACACCGGGGATGGCCGCCAATTCTTTTTTTAGGGAGGTAGCGTGCGCCCAATTGCTCGCTCCTAAGTCCAGTTCCAAGACTTGGTCGTAGCGGAAGCCGAGGTCTTTGTTTTGCAAATATTGTAACTGATTGTGGCTGATCACCGAACCAATAATCAGCATGCCGGCGAGCACAAATTGGACAACAACCAAGCGCTGGACAAAGGGCCGTTTGGCGGAAACAGATGTGCCCTTGCGTTGGAAAGCTTCGACCGCTGAATACCGGGCTGCTTGGATGGCTGGGAACAACCCCGCCAGCAATCCCAAGAAAATAACGGCTGCGATAAACGCCAAAATGATAGTCGGCGAAATAGTAAGGTCGAGGTCTCTGCCGATCAGTGAAAGAAATGGTTTGCGCATCATTTCTACCCAGAACAAAGCGAGCGCCCCACCCAAAGTTGATAGCAAAATTGCCTCCCCCAAGAACTGCCCCAAAACGTGGGTATTGGAAGCTCCGAGCGATTTTCTAACACCTACTTCTTGCACCCTTCGCATCGCCAACACAGTGGATAAATTGGCAAAGTTGATACAGCTGATGAGGAGGATGAACAAGGCCACCAGCCCCAATACTTTCATGTATTTGCGGTCAGATTTCTGGAAATTATTGTTGTCATATTCCAACGGCATGGAGCCTAAATGGATGTCGGAAAAGGGTTGTAAAGACACGCCGACCATTTCCGAATTGGGCATTTCTTTTTTCAAAAGTGCGGGGAAGGTGGCTGCTATTTCTTTGGCATCGCCAGCTGACGAGCGACATTTGAAATAGGTGTTGGTGCTCACCCCGTGCCAGCGGTTGCCATTATCTGCGTGACTAAATATGCGGTCGTCCAGCCAAGTAAGCGCGTCGAACTGCAGGTGGCTATTGTCGGGCAGGTCGTCAAAAACGGCGGACACTACATAATGGACGGTCGTGTCCTGATCCGGCCCATTGGGGAAGGTGTAATCAACAATTTTTCCGATAGAGTTGGTTTCCCCAAAAAGCGCTTCGCTCACTGGCCGGGTCAGTAGTATATTTTCCGGTCGTTGAAAGGCATTGGCCCGGTCACCATACAACAGGGGGAAATCGAAAAAGGAGAAAAACGTAGAATCCACCTGCAAACTCTTGCCGATGGCCACCTCTTGTCCACCAGACCTGCAGAGGAAGTTTTCGTTATCGTGCATGACCCGCAAGTATTGTTCGATCTCACCACTTTCCCTCGCCAAAAAAGGCCCCATCATCGGGGATGCCATGGCCGTTTGGCGCTCTGGCGAGTTGGGGTATTTAAAAGTGGTGAGCAACCGGTACATATCCTGCTGGTCAGGGTTGGATCGGTCGAAGCTGTATTCAAATTGCAGGAACAGTACGATTAAGGTGCAGATGGCCAAACTGACTGACAAGCCCAGAATGTTGACTGCAGAGATGTTGGCATTTTTCCACAAGTTCCGCCAGATGAGTTTTAGATTAGTAGCGTTCATGATCCGATTTATTTTTTTTGGAAAAGATTCAAGCGGTGTGCCATGACAACAACTTGCTGTTTTTCAGTATTTTATAAAAATTGTAATTGTTGTTTTGGAAAAATGAGTGTTCGGATTTGAACGGTGGGTGTGCGGTTATTGGGGAATTTGTAAAAAGAGTTCCTTTTTGATAACGTCCAGAAAAGTGTGTCATTAAAAAATTAGTTTTTGACATGCTTTTCAAACCTGTCCCCAAACTCTCTGGCCAGGTTTCTCTGAATGGCTTTGTAAGCATGCACCCGCCTTTTCCAGACCTTTTCTTTTCGCTGTAAGGTCAGGTAAAGCAACTTCATCAAAGCGTTTTCAGAAACGAAAGCCCCTTTGGCCTTGGTTGTTTTTCTCAGCATCCGATGAGCCCCTCTACGGCATTGGTGGTGTACATTATTCGGCGGACAGCCCAATTAAAGCCAAAGAAAGCGGTGAGCTCTGTCCAATTTTTCCGCCATGCCTTTGCAATTTCGGGGTATTTCCCGTCCCAAACCTGCCCAAAGCCGCTCAAAGCCCCCAGTCCCTGTGGCTCTGTATCAGCTTGGTAGACCTTCTTTAGATCTTTTATCAAGGGTTTGATATCCGCATCATCCACAAACTTGAGGGAATTTCTGATCATATGCACGATGCACCGCTGGACAACCGATTGCGGGTAGACTTCCAAAATGGCTCTTTAAAACCACCAAGCCCGTCCACACAGAAGAACAGTACGTCTTCAACCCTGGTCTTTGATATGCTCCAATACACGCCCCCATCCCTTTGCGCCCTCTGCACCCTGCCCCGCATAAAGGCATAAAACACTTCAACCCATCGGCCTGCACCCCATAAACCGTGTAAATTGCCTTGGTGATGACCCTGCCGTTTTCCGACCTTAAAATGGATGGCATCCAGGTACAAAAGGATATAGAAACTTTGCAACGGGCGTTTTGCCATTTTTCTATATCCCCCCTGACCTGTTCCGTGATCGTGCTCAATTGGCTGGTGCTCAGTCTTGCCCTGTACATCCGTTTCAAATGGAACTGGATGTCCTCAAACTGTTGCCCAAACTGTACAGCTCAATGATCTGGGCATCGAACCCACTGTTCAGTTTCCTGTCCCACTTGCCGACAAGCGTAGGTTCAAAGTCGCCTTCCTGTCCCGTGGTGGGTGGATCTGTATCGGCCCAACATGGGTTTGGATGGTTTTTGAAGTATGGCCATTTCGCCGGTTAGCCCCGCCTTTGGATTTGCTTTCCTTTTAGATGGTGCTGTAGTTCGCCTTCTAAAGAGCTTTGTACCAAATGGCGCATCAATTCCGCAAAAACTCCTGTCTTCGCCAATCAGCCTTTGCCTGATTGTAGGCCCGCCAAGGCTTCCGTTCCTGAATTTTTATAGTCAAACCCTTGGTCTTGACTGTTTTTTTGCCCTTTTCTCATGTGTCAATTTTTTTTCTAAGTTAGGAATTTATTCTTGACACACTTTTCTGGACATTATCTCCTTTTTATTAAAAAGGAATGTCCTATCTGACTTCGTGTTTCTCTGTGCCTCCTCCGTGTCCCTTTGTGGAATAACTTGGATTATTATACCGAGAGACACGGAGGAGGCACAGAGAGGCACAAAGTTTTTAATTCACTCTAAATTTTAGAGAAAATAACAACTACTTGGATGGCATTGATAAAGCAGATTTCTATTTTGTCCATTGTCCATTACTTCTTGATAACTCTAGCAAACCGCTGCTTCTCCCCCGTTTGTAACCTCAATAAATAAACCCCGGGAATTACCCCGTCGACGTTTAAGGACAATTTATTTTCTCCGATAAAAACGGGCTGCTCATTGCGCTGAATTATTTTCCCGTGAATAGAAATTAGGTCAAGCAACGCCGTTGCTTTCTCGGATGAATTAAAAGAAAGGTTCAGCGTTGACGAAACGGGGTTAGGCGAAAGCAGCAGCGCAAATTCTGGATCGGAAAACTCTTCCGTAGTATTCGGTTCGACGACAATGGTTGCCGTGTAAGTTGTTTCACAGCCCGCAGCATTGGTGGCCGATAAAGTGACTAAGTAAGTGCCTGGCTCGAAAAATTGGACGGGGTGCTCTTCATTACTGGTCAGGTTGTTGCTAAAATCCCAGTGCCAATTTTCTGCTCCAACAGAAGTATTAGTGAAACTGACTTCTTGGTCGTTGATGTCGTAAGAAAAGGAGGCCGTCGGATAACCGGAAATGCTCACCTCCAAAGTACTGCTCAAGCCACTTAAATCGTAATAATTGGTTTCCGTAACGGTAACGGTACCAACCACATTTGGGACATCCCAAGTAACAGAAATTAGGTTTCCGTTTTCGCTGATAACAGTGCCGTTTTCAACTTCCCAACAATACTTCGAACCATCCTGAAATGGAATTTCATAGGTCACAGTGGTACCAACACAAAGAGTCGTAGCACCTGCCACGGCAGGTGTTTGGAAGGACTGGATGTGCCACAAAAAATCCCTCCCCAAATTGAATACTGGCTCCCAGTATTCATTCAACAAAGCGCCAGATAAATAAAACGCATGATCCAACCCCGCATAAGGGAAAAACTCGTCGTAAAGCCCCAGATTCCCCATCCGCTCATGGATCAATTGCGACCCATAAACCGGAGGCAGCGGCAGCACCCCACCAAAGGGCGGCCCATACTCAAACGGCACCGTGCCATCCGCTGTGCCGTGGACATGTAGGACGGGGATGTGCTCCTCTGGATTGATAAAAGAAGTATCGTAAAGGGCGCCCCATAAATTGATGACGCCTGCCACTTCAACTGTATGGTTGTAGCTGTTGCCGGAGCAGTCGAGGCAACCCAAATCGGTGTTCTCAGTGGACAAAGGGTAGTTGAGGCCATAGGTGGCTTGAGGGCGTTCGGTCTCTTCGGTCACAAAAGCGGTGTGGAGTGCCGTAAAACTGCCAGCGCTGTTTCCTCCCATATAAATGTGGGTGGTGTCGATCCGGTAGGTTTCGTGGAATTCTTTAAAAAAACGGACTGCCGCCCGGGCATCCTGAATCGCCCGGTACACGGCCCGAACTGCACTTTCCCCCACAAATAAATTAAATCCTAAACGGTAATTCACGGCAGCAACGACATATCCATGCCGGGCCAAACTATCGCCCCAAGCTACCATGTCGGTAAAACTTTTATCCCCGGCGACAAACCCACCCCCGAAGAACATCAAGACCAAAGGCCGTTGAGAAAGTGTGTCGCCAGCGGGTTCGTACAAGTCCAATTGCAAATTGATTTCGTCCGGCAGGTTGAATAGGTCATACGGGTCGGCCTGTGCGTAAACGATGTTGTAGGCTACCGCCACGTCGGAGAAAATAGGGTGAAGGTAACGCCCCGTTTGGCAATTTTGACTGAAGAGAATTTGGCCAAGGAGGCAGGAGAAAATAATTAGGGTCAATGATTTTTTCATGTTGTTGCATATTTTAGGGAAAGTTAAAACAACCTTTGGTTTTTCAAAAAATGCTGTGGTTAGGAAAAAGCTTGGCACGCTATTCCACTTGCCTATTTGGTCTGAATTGATGCTGTGGTTGAAAATAATATAAGAATTTGTAACTTACCCGCCATCAATGAAAACCTATTTAAATTCACCTCAATTTCCTGATGATTATGGAATCTACAAACCCACGTATCGTTGATCCAAACGATGCTGACTTCCGCCAGAAATTTATTGACTTAATAGAAACCGGTACACCCATCGTTTTTGTCGTGTTGGGTGATGATGCCGACCGCCAACAACTGGCCGACTTGGCCACCAAACGGGCTCGTGGGCATTCCGGGCAAAATGAACGCATCGTAGCTTGGGTCAAAGACCATGACCTGTTGAAAGATGAATGTCTGAAATATTTGAGGACGGCAACGGAAACGGCCGTAAAACCCGATAAGACTTTTGATGAAACGACTTATGAAAAAGTGATGGCTTTTGTGCTGAGCCCCGTTTGGCACGAAACCAAATACATTTTCAAAGAGGGCGACGTAGTTGATAATTTCAGTGTGGTGGATGCCTATTGGATAGCGAGTTTGAAGGAACGGGAAAAAGTTGATCCCCCCGCGACAACTTGATTCACAACAACTACTTTTGAGCGCTTCATAGGAGCAACTATTTTTGGATTTGGATAAATGGTATTCACTCTGAGTTATTGTTTGTGAAATTCTCTTAACCGATGATCGAGTTTAAAATTTTTGCTTTTAAACCCTCATAAAAAACAAGACTAACATGAAATGTATTTATATTTTCCTGCCTCTGTTTACCCTGTTCAGTTTATCTGCTTTTAGTCAGGTTTTTAAAATTTATGAATTGGACCGCTACACCAAAGATTCGACGATTACCCCTATCAAAAATGGCAGTTTCGCAGATATTAATTCCACCTTGTACATCACTTTTGACAAACTGGCCATTGCCGAAGCGATCCGGGATTTTACGAGCAACGACACCATGTCGATTGACCAACTGAAACAATTGAAGATCGTGCTGGCCAACCAGGTGGATATCATGGAAGGTTTTAAAGCTTACAATAAAAATAAGAGCCTGGAGTCCTTGAATAATTTGGCCGAACAAATGACGGCTTTCATGAGGGAAGCAAGGCAGTACCCTGATATTCGGGCTTTATTCAACAAGTATTCCGATGCTTATGATAGTAAATATTCCGCCAGCGAACAGGATCAGGCCGGTACCAACGGCATCCCTTATTTAGAGGAATATATTTTTACAGAAATGGCCAATCGGGCGGCGGAACTATCCCAACAAATTCAAGCTGCGCTGTCGAGCGGCGATGTCCGTTTCAGGCTCTCCGGCCGGTTGTCCACGGACAATGGGGAGCGGGACATTAAGCTGTCCGATGACTTCGACACTTTTGCGGCGGACGTGTTTACCGTGCCCCGCTGGCAAGCGACCATGACGCCGGAAGGGCAACAGCAACTGCAAGACATTGCTGGCCTGTCTCTCCGCCTCAATTCGCTCATGGATGTAAAAGGGCAGGATATAAAGAACTGGCTGGCAGATAGTTTTGGTGCGGAAGATTGTCTTAAAGATATTGAAAACCGTTTGTTAAGCATCCCGCAGGTGGTGGCATCCATTGTCCCAACCTTGGCCCAACGGGCAAAGGCCCTTGCCGAACAACCTTATCAGCAGGCAAAAAAATTATCCGATGAATACGCCAATAACATTGCTGCTTCCCCAGGGATCACCAGCGTCGAGTTGTTGGAGGGGTTTAATAGCCGATTGCAGGGTACGGTGGACAGTATTAAAACCCTAATTTCTTCTGTGGACAACAACTTGATTGCCATGTTGAAAAGTGAAGTGCCCCAAGACACCCAGATTACTGCTTTCATAACCACTTTTAACAGCTGTAAGCAAAGCCTCTTGGCCGATAGGAGTAAGCTGTTGGACATCACGGGCCGTCTGTCCTTGCTTTTTGGCAATTCAAAAAGAGCCGCAAAAGCATCTTCCGGCCTCAGCGACCAAGTGCGCCGCTTGAGCTTCGATGCCATACCCGATGAGTCGTTTATTGACCTGCGCAATTCGGGGCCGCGTACGAATGGCGATCAATTGAAAATACGGGCGATCTTGGAAGCCGCCTCCGACGGTAACACCAAGCCGATCCGAAAAACCATTGACCAACGGATGTTTACCTTACAGCAGATTGGCATGTATTCCATCCTGAAGCCGATGATGTTGCTGGCTGCCCCCAACGGGTCGGGCGACAACGTTGATCTGGCAGGTAAAAATTTCCAGTTTGCCCCATCTTATAGCATCTTGTTTAAATTTGGCAGCCGCAAAAGCAAAGTCTTCAATGATATTTTACAACCGGGATTCGGCGTCAATTTTGGGGCACTTGATTTCAATACGGATGCCGTGCCGGAATTTGGGGCTGCGCTGGAATTTACGTTTCTACGTGATTATTTTTCAGGAGGCTATGGCTATAATTTTGGCGCCGACAAAGATTATTTCTTCATCGGGTTCCGGTTGCCGATCGGCGCTATCCCGTTACCGATTTTTAATGAGGTGCAGGCGAAGTAGTTTTTTTTGTAAAAATACAAAGGAGCACATCCCGCACTCATCATAAGTCAATCCGATTTTTTACCTACATGGGGGATGGGAAGTATTTCAACCCACGATGGTTCATGTTGAGTATAGGAAGTGCTTTAATTGAACCTGAAATCTTTTATTTTTAATCTAACGGTTGAATGCCCCTGTCTCAACCAAGACGGAACTGCCACTAAATGAGCGTATTATAAATCCTTTATTTGGTTTTTCTATATTTGCCCCCCAAACGTAAATGCAGTTACCTTTTCGTTTTACCAAACCAAAAAACAAACATGAGCAACACCCTCACTTGGCACAAAGTCCTCGACAACCCCGCCGACTTGCCCGAGGGGCGGGTCATGACCGTCACCGCTAACCACAAAACATTTTGCCTGACCCATCACGAGGGCCAGTTCGGCTGCCTCGATAACAAATGCCCACACCAGGGCGGCCCGTTGGGCGAAGGGTCAATTGAAAAAGGCGTACTTCGCTGCCCATGGCATGGCTGGGATTACGACCCCATTACGGGTAAAGTGCCGGGCTATGACGATAGTGTTCCTTCTTTTCCAATTGAAATCAGAAAGGATGGTATTTATATTGGGTTGGAACCAGAGCAACCGCACGAGCGCACCATCAGCGATGTCGTTGCCGAAACCCTCGTTAATTGGGGCTTGGATACTGTTTTCGGTATGGTCGGTCACTCCAACCTTGGCCTCGCAGATGCGTTGCGCCGACAAGAGGCCAAAGGCAAATTGCGGTATTTTGCCATCCGCCACGAGGGCTCGGCCTCCTTTGCGGCTTCCGCCTACGGCAAACTGACAGGCCGTCCTGCTGCTTGTTTTTCTATCGCCGGCCCCGGTGCAACCAATATGTACACCGGTCTCTGGGATGCCAAAGTGGATCGGGCTCCTATTCTTGCCCTGACTGGACAGGTAGATACCCAAGTGATCGGTACTGGTAATTTTCAGGAATTGGATTTGGTGCAAGCCTTTAGTGCGGTTGCCGAATTCAACCACCGGGTACAAGAAGGGAGCAAGCACGCTGAGCTGACCACCCAAGCCATGAAACATGCCATCCTTAAACGAGACGTTTCGCATCTGACCTTCCCCGATGAAGTACAGACCATGCTTGCCAAAGAAGAAGAAGCTGGCTCGCCGGAGGACCGGATAACTCCCCAAACTATTTCCCCACCCAAAGAAAGCCTCGAAAAAGCGATTGCTTTTCTGAAAAATGCCAAGCGTCCGATCATTGTTACCGGGCATGGCGCCCGCTTTCACATGGACAAAGTGATTGCGTTGGCCGAAGAATTGAATGCGCCCATTGTCACCACTTTCAAAGGTAAAGGGCAAGTGCCGGATTCGCACCCACTCGCTGGCGGGGTGTTGGGCCGGAGCGGTACGCCCATTGCGTCTTGGTTTATGAACGAGTGTGACCTCATGCTGGTATTCGGCGCTTCGTTTTCCAAACATACAGGCATGACCCCTAAAAAGAAGACCATCCAAGTTTTGACCCAATGGCTTTACAAGCACCACAAGGTGGATTGCCGTTTGGGGAGATTGGTTACACACCTTTAGTGACGCTTTGAAAGGTCAGACCCATGTTCTCCTCACCGATCAGCGCCCGGAAATAGCGGAACGCTGGAAAATTTGGCGGGTTGAAAACAGCAGGAGATTGCAAGAAGAACGGGGCAAAGGCATTAGTTCCATCGCTGTTTTTGATGCGCCTGAACCGCCATGCGCCGGAGGAGCGTCATGTGTGGACGTTGGCAACAATGCTTATTCTCTGGCTGCTATTACGAACGTGTTTAATAACTTTAATGTCAGGTTATTTGGGTTCTATTGGTTTTGCACTTCCGCTTCGATGGGCGCGTGGGTTATGGCAAGGCGAGCGGCCGGTAATTGCTGTTGCTGGGTGACGGGGGTCAGCGTAAATACATGGCTGATTTTACAACCTGGTCAAATACAATATGGACATCAGCGTGATTATCCTCAACAATAGTGAGTTAGTAAATCTCCCGAAGAGCAGAGAGCAGGTGAATCTGGAAGTCTGGAAACTAAATCGGACTAACTGAATTTTGCCGAATATGCCAAACTTGCGGTGCTCTTGGCATTCGGGTCGAGAAAAAGAGACTCGGTTTTTTTTCGCTTGCACGCAATGACACATAAGCAAGGCCAGCCTTGTAGAAGTGATGGCGGATGTTGCACTAATTTAGCAAATCTATTTTTTTCTGTTTTTTTAAAAACCAGAACCCAATTATTAATCTAATAGTCCCAATGCAAGT
This sequence comes from Saprospiraceae bacterium, assembly GCA_041392505.1. GTDB lineage: Bacteria > Bacteroidota > Bacteroidia > Chitinophagales > Saprospiraceae > UBA6168. The sequence goes on from JAWKLX010000022.1 coordinate 63,971, forward strand.
TGTCAACATATGCTCGTTTTATGCTTATTTAATTGTCGGTTTTCTGTTCGGCCTTATATTTAGAGGTGTACAAAATAGATGATGGTATGGAGAAAATCGGATTGCGTTTATTGTTATTATGGTTCATTTTATTGTGCATTTCATGGCTAAAAAAAAATTTCAAAAGAAATAGAATATGTAAATTGTTAAGAAAGACACCGCATAATATGGCTGCTGTTTGCCATTGTTTTAAATGGCTTCTACTATTATATCGCCATTTGCAATATTCTGAAAAAGCAACGAAAATTATTTCAAAAAATCGAAAATTCAATTAACAATTAATTCAATAACATGAGCGTCCAATACGCCACTGCTTCTTTATGGAATCGGCAAAAAAAGATCTATGACCAAGTCATGATCGGGTTGATCTTTTTTTATTTGGTTTTATTGGGGCACAAATTATTTTTTCCAGAAATAACATGGAGACTTTGATTATCCGAGCTACTGGGACTTTGGCTTTTTTGATGCTGCATATTATTTTGTGCATCGGCCCTTTGGCTCGCCTGGATGAGTATTTTTCACCGTTATTGGTAGTTGCACCATTTACACTTTCTCGGTGTACCGATGTTTAATATTGCGTTGATTCATGGGGTCTTTAATATAATCCAATTCCATGCTTTGGGAAACAAGACCCGTTACGGTGTCTCTTTACTGCCAATGAGCATTATTTTTCTTTGTCAATTTTTCCTTTTCAAATACTTGGTTTTTTTTCGCTTTTAATATTGTTTTTTATGGCTGCTAATGAGCCATGATTTTTGCTTGAAAAAACCTGAGCCCACGTGCATAGTCGCTGCATATGTTGGTATATGTGGCGTATGCCATGCTGTTACGATGCACGTTATGTTGGGGGTTATCCAATTGGAAAATCAGCTATTTGGATCGGGGTATATGGTGGCTGTCGTCATTGGCCTGTATGTACTTTCCATATTTAAAGGAAAAATATTGATAAACACACCGGATAGAAAATGATGGATTTATTGAAATATGCAGTGTTGAAGATATTGAGGAAAACGCAAAAGGTTGTTTTACAAATGGGAAAATATTGCCGTGTTTAAATACGGCGGTAAAATATCGGCTGTCAATAATATTTGCCGCCACCAGCACGGTCCATTGGGGAGGGTAAAATTGTGGATGGTTGTATTACTTGCCTGTGGCATGGCTATCAATATTTACCGCATAATGGCCAATCGCCATTTACCGAAAAGGCAGAGACGTATGACGTGAAAATTTTTTAATGGGAAAATATATGTGAACCTAAACTCATCCAGAAGGAACGGAGAGCGGCCAGCGGCTGAAACATAAAATTGAATAAATGATGATTTCAGTTTTAAAAATTAATTGATGGAAAATAATAAAGACGAATTTTATATCGGTTACAAGAAAAATCGCTTCCAGTGTATATGCCAATAACCGAAATTATTTATTTGGATAATTATATTAATTATCTGCAGTTGCTTTGTCCTTGGTTTTTTCACGTTATATACTTTCTGAGGATTCAAATTTTGAATATGGAAAATTAACGGAAGTGGAAGGCGTCTTAGTTTACAAAACCTATAAGCCTATGTTAAAAACAATAAAACACCTGATGGGATAAAAAGTATTTGTTAGTGGTGGTCTAAAAGGCGAGTAATATCATAATATTTGTAAATTAAATATATTTAGTAAGAAATATGTTAATTAAAGGTACTTAATTTATCACAACGAAAATACTTTTTAGAATTAACTGAAGGCCAGTTGCTACTTTGCTTATTTTTGAAAATTGCAAAGACTGGCAGGGCAAAAATGAATTCGGCTACGTCACCTCATTACGTATGAGATTTACGATCCCAAATAAAAGATATCGGGGTGATGAAACCCGGTTATGGAAAACCACACCGTTCTTGTGCTGTACGCTGCATTTCGGGGCATCCCACCAAAAGTTGAAAATAGAAAATAAAGCAGGAAAAAAGTAATTATTGCTTGTTGTTAGGGAGGATGGTGAGCCTATTAATGAAATGGTAAAGTTATGAATACGTCGCTGACCAAATCCGAATCTGTGGGCATTTGGAACAGCAAGTATTATGATTATTGAAAATGCGGACTGAATCCAAGAGCGGATATTATCCGGTTGCAACCGCATTGGATGGAAGGGGAGTATAAATATGTGTGTGGTCAGGGATTTATCCCGTAAGGGACACTGAGCTAACGGCAGTAAAACTCTGCGAAACCCTGCGTAAAACCTCCTGCGCTCCTCTGCGGGAAACAAATTCAAATCCTTTAATTATCTCGACCGTCCGATCCAGTATTTCTTCCGTAAAATCAAGATGGATCACAAAGCGAACTGTGGAAGGGCCAAATGGGGATGCATTGATCCATTGACTTTTTATTTTGGCTTAAAATTCAGCCGCTGTTTGCGGAGCGCTCAAATCAAAGATGACGATAAAATGGTCTGCAGTAGGGGCCGGACACGTTACCGACCCACGGCATAGCCAAAGTTTCGCCCAGTATTTTTGCCCTGGCGGCTGTCCCCTTTTTAACCGCTCCACATGGTGGTCAAGAGCATAACGCAGCTGCGAGGTAACCCGCCTGCCGCATTCCGCCGCCCATCACCTTCGATACGCCTGCTTTACGGATCAAATCAGCTGTGCCAATGGAGGCGCAGCGAACCGACCGAGCGCCCAAGCCTTTGGAGACAAATAGAGATACGTCAAACAACTGCCGACGGTTTGCACTTGCTTCACTAAAGCATTGAAGAGTCTACACTATCGAGATGCGATAACCGCTGTTCTTTGCAGAGGGCCGTGATGGGACGGCTTTCCATTGGGTAATAAACTGCCGCCGCCTTTATTGGCGGTGTTTGTACAACCAAACGGCTTAGGGGCAGCCATAATCGAACGGTTTGATAGCTTATGCAGCTACTTGATCGCAGCATTTTCCCATTTTGTACCTTCATAATCAGGTTAATCCTAACCCCTGAATTATAAGCATAGCCTCCTGCTTCATATTGATAGACGTGAGAAAAAATGATCACAGATCACCTCGTCGAGTGGCGTATGGGCCTTGATGGCAATCTGGTTGGTCATCGTACCGGAAGGGCAAAAGATGGCCGCTGCTTTACCAAAAAGGGCTGCTGCTTTTGCTTCGAGTGCGTTTACGGTTGGGTCTTCGCCAAAAACATCGTCGCCAACTTCGGCGGCCATCATGGCTTGTAGCATGGCCGGGGTTGGTTTGGTGACGGTGTCTGAAATTAAGTTGATATACATACGCCTAAAGATTTGAGACTGGTTGACTGGTGTTTTAAACGAGTGGTTTAAGTTAAAAACCAAAAGTAGAAACCCGTTTTGTTTTTATGTAGATTGATTCCAAAATTCTATTATATTAAGGTGTAAATTGAAAGTGGCTTTGAATTTGATCTGTAAAGTCTTAATTATACACCTTTAATTTTGGGATTTTAATATTCCGCTTCACCTCCTACCCATCTCCTCCCTCTTACATGTTGAATTATTAATAATTGAGTTAAGCCAAATTTATGCTTAATACCCACTTTGTTTAACAATAAAAAGATTCCTTATGAAATTCAAAATGTTGATCACATTGACCGGATTTGCCCTTCTGTTCAATGCATGCCAAAAAGATGATGATTCCTCCTCGTCTTCAGCCCAATTAGATGCTGAATTGCAGCAAATACTCAAAGATGCTTCCGGAGGGGTTGGGGCTTCCCAGTTCTTGCTGCCAAATGCTACTGAACTTTCGAAAATACCGCAAGACCCAAAAAATGAACTCACCCAAGAAAAAATCCAGTTGGGGGCTTTGCTATTCCATGAAACTGGTTTGGGGTTAAACCCTATGCATGGGGAAAATTCGGGCAATTACAGTTGCGCTTCTTGCCACTTCGCCAGCGCGGGGTTTCAGGCTGGCCGTCATCAAGGTATCTCTGACGGCGGGATGGGCTTTGGTGTGAATGGGGAAGGGCGGATGCCTAATCCGATGTATGATTTGTCCGAACTTGACGTGCAACCGATCCGCTCACCTTCTGCACTCAATAGTGCTTACCAGAAAGTGAATCTTTGGAACGGTCAGTTTGGTGCAGTAGGGCCAAATGTTGGAACGGATGCCCAATGGACGCCGGGCACACCAAAAGAAACCAATAACTTGGGTTACGAAGGTGTGGAAACGCAGGCCATTGCTGCGATGAACGTGCACCGTCTTAAAATAGACAAAACCATTTGCCAATCACTGGGGTATGACAATCTTTTTGATCAGGCATTTCCAGATGTGCCTTCGCCCGACAGATATGATCGGGAACATGCGGGATTGGCTATTGCTGCTTATGAGCGAAGCTTATTGGCCAATCAAGCGCCTTTTCAGCTTTGGTTGAAGGGTAAATCAAGTGCCATGACAGATCAAGAGAAAGAAGGGGCAGCTTTGTTTTTTGGTAAGGCTGGATGTGTCAGTTGCCATGGTGGACCAAATTTGGCCAATATGGAATTCTATGCTATCGGCATGAACGATCTCTTTGAAGCCACAGAGGCTACTTATGGGGCAGACGAAAACAGCAACGAGAATTTGGGTCGGTATAGCTTTACCAAAGTCGATGCTGACAAATATAAATTCAAAGTCCCACAACTGTACAATCTGGCCGATTCGCCATTTTATGGTCATGGTGCCAGTTTCAGAAATGTCCGGGACGTGGTTGTTTATAAAAATAATGCAGTGAAGGAAAACAATGATGTGCCCGACAGCCAGTTGGCAGAAGAATTCAAGCCGCTTGGCCTTTCCGGTACTGAAATCGATGCCATCACGGTCTTTATCGAGAGTGCCTTGCGTGATCCGAACTTGCTCCGTTATCAGCCTTTGTCTATTAGGTCAGGCAATTGTTTTCCAAACAATGATGACCAGTCTAGGGTAGACTTGGGCTGTAATTAATGCAAAAGCAGGTATTGGTAATACCTTGATTTTGAATGAACTAATTAAATAGTCCAGCCTTTAGAGGCAAGTAAATAATAGGTATAAAAAAGGCCCCGAATATTGGAACTTCCAAAATTCGGGGCTTTTTTTATAAAGCAATTTTGCGATCTGAATGCTGAAACCTTCACGAACTGGCTTCTTTATGTCTAACGGATGAAGTACATTGCACCCAAAATATGGACTATGAGCAGGATTTACACAAAGGGGTATGGGGTGTTTGTTCTTTGTTGGAGCCTACTAATTGGGTCGCAGGCCCTCGCCCAAGGAGGTGATATAGTTTTTCAAAAAGTCAATGATGGATTGTCCCAAAATACTGTCGCTGCAATCGTGCAGGACGAACTTGGTTTTATCTGGTTTGGGACGCGGTATGGCCTCAATAGTTTTGATGGGGTTGAATTTATAAATTACCGAAATGCCAAAGACGACAAGACCTCGATAAAAAATGAGGCCATCGAAAGTTTGCTCTATGATGGGCGCGGGAAAATATGGATCGGTACTTACGGTGGTGGCATCAACCTATTCGATATTTATACCAAAGAATTTTCCAAGCCGGATGAAAAACTGAAAGGTGCAGGCCAGTACATCATGGAAATATACCAGGATGCCAATGGGAAAATATGGATCGGTTCATTTAATAGTGGTTTGAGTTATTACGACCCCGATTCGAATGAATTTTATAATTTTTTGGCCGACGACCCCACTCATTCACTCCTGCCGTACGAAACCATACCTGCCATTGGCGAAGATTCGCAAGGCAACCTCTGGGTTGGTACAGGTGGCAATGGTTTGAAATTGGTCAGAAAGGGAAGTGGTAAGCCCGGAAGTGCAGGTTTCCTCCAACCTGAAAGTTATTTAGAAGACAAGTATATCAGGTGTTTGCACAAGGGGAAAAGTGGGCGGCTTTGGGTCGGGGCTAATGATGGTATCCGGGAAATGACCGTCCATCGGAACGAATTTGTTTTCTCCTTTGAGCCCTATCAAAAGGACGAAAAATACCAAGCACTGGCCAACTCCACCGTTCTGAGCGTTTTAGAAACCAATAATAAAGTTTGGATCGGCACGGAAAACAAAGGGCTGTATTTGCTGAACCTTTCCGACCAAACCTTGAAATTGTACAAGAAAAATGATAAGTCCCTGAACGTAGAAAGTAATTTGAACGGCAATTCAATCTGGGCGCTGTTTGAGGATCGGGATGGGACGGTTTGGATCAGTTCTTATCTGAGGGGGTTGAATAAAGTGGACCCTTCTATTCAAAGGTTTAAAACGGTCAAGCAGGCTGTGGTGCAGGAAAAAACCATCCAGCTCGACTTGATTAGTTCTTTTGCAGAGGATGATTCTGGTAACCTTTGGATCGGTTCTGATGGCAGCGGGCTTTTTCATTTTGACCAAAAAAATGGTCGGTTCTTGCAGCATTTCGATTTATCAACGATGGGTAACCTCCTGTCGAACGAAGTAGTGTCCCTGCTTTATGACCGGCAAGGCAACCTCTGGGTAGGTACTTGGGAAGGAGGGCTCAACATCCTTTATAAAGGGCAAAAGGAATTTGTCCAACTGCTGAGCACTCCTCAAAGCACCAACAACATCTGCGGCAAGAACATCCATGCTTTGTACCAAGACAGCAAAGACAGGATTTGGATCGCTGCTTTCAGCAACGGTTTGGATTGTTACGACCCCGTTACGGGCATCTTTACCCATTTTAAAAAAGGGCCTAACCAAAATGATTTGCTTAGCAATAATATCCGGGCAATAGCAGAGGACGAACAGGGGAATATATGGCTGGGCATGGAAGCCAATGGCGTGCAGTTGATCACTCTCGACGACAACTTGAAAATTACGGCATCCAAAAATCTTTTAACCAAAAAGCAGGACCAGATACACCATGGCTCCCGGATCAATTCGATTTATCTGGACGACCTCGGACAGGTCTGGCTCAGCACGTCGGGGGAAGGGCTCTACCAATATTTGCCCGATAGGGACAGCGTCCTACAATACACTATGGTAGATGGCCTGCCAAGCGATATGGTCTATGCAGCTGGAAAAGATGACATCGGAAATTTATGGGGCAGCACCAACAGAGGGCTTTTCTGCATGAACCTCTCGGACAAATCGGTCAAGACCTTTACTACCGGTGATGGGCTGCAGTCCAACGAGTTTTACAAGAAATCTTTTTATAAATCGAAAAGTGGTGAACTGTTTTTTGGCGGCATCAATGGCTTCAACCAATTCGACGCAAAGAACGTGTTGGGAGATAAAAACAACAAGCCACCAGCCATTTATATCACGGGTATTATCACTTCCAATGAAGAAGAAACGGCATCTGGCTCGAACCAATTGAAAGGTATTTTCAACGGCAAAGAACTGGCGCTGAAGCATTGGCAAAATGACCTCACTTTTCAATTTGCGGCAACGAATTATATCCAAGCGGAAAAAAACAGCTACCGATTCAAATTGGAAAATTATGACAAAGATTGGCGGGAGAACGGTAGCGGGCGGGTGGCTTATTATACCAATATCCCGTCGGGCAATTATCGTTTTCAGGTGTTGGCTTCCAACAACGATGGGGTTTGGAACGAGGAGGGAGCGACCTTTTCCATCCATATTGCAAACCCTTGGTATGCTACCCCGGTAGCTTACCTACTGTATGGCCTACTGGTAGTCGGAGCGCTGGTGTGGGCCCGAAACAACATCATTGCCCGGGAGCGTTTGAAGAGCCAATTGGAAATGGAGCATGTGGAGCTCATGAAAATACAGGAATTGGGTAAAATGAAGTCCCAGTTTTTTGCCAATATTTCGCATGAGTTCAAAACCCCGCTCACGTTGATTATGACCCCGATCCGGGCCCTAATGGACGTCAACCCCCTTTCCCCCAACTCCAAGCATTACCAAATCATTTTGAATAATAGTGAACGCCTGTTGAAGCTCGTCAACCAGATCATGGACTTATCCAAGCTGGAATCGGGAAATATTAAGCTCAAAGCTACCGAACAGGACCTGGTAGTGTTTCTCAAGGAAATAACCATGAATTTCAGCGGGTACGCCGACCAGCACCACATGGATTATGAACTGGTATTTCCCAATAAAAAAATCCCCCTGTATTTTGATAAAGAAAAAATGGAGAAGGTTTTTGTCAACCTATTGTCCAATGCTTTCAAATTCACCCAGAAATACGGGATGGTCAGCCTGCGGGTAAAAGAAGAAAAAGATACCGTCGACATTTTTATTGAAGACAATGGAAAGGGGATCCCCCCCGAAGAGCGCCAGTATGTTTTTGACCGTTTTTTTAAATCCAACAATAGCGACAACTCCCTCAGCACTGGGATAGGTCTTTCTCTGACCAAACAGTTGGTGGAACTGCACCATGGAGCCATCACCTTCACCAGTGAAATGGATAAAGGAACCTGTTTCTTGGTGTCGTTGAAAAAAGGGGACGCTCACCTGGAGCAAGACCAGATTATTAAACTGGCCATGCCGTTTGAATACAGTCCCGAGTCGCTCATTTCCATGAATGAATTTCGGGAAAAAGGATTGGCATCAACGGGCGTTGCCACCAAAGAACAGGAAAAGCCAAGGGTGCTGGTGGTAGAAGACAATGATGAACTTCGGGCTTTTATAACTGGCTTCCTCGAACCAAAATATGAGATAATTGAAGCCAGCAATGGCATAGAGGGCTTAAAGAAGGCAATTGATCACATGCCGGACATTCTCATTACCGATGTAACGATGCCCGGCATGGATGGATTTGAACTGACCAAACAACTGAAAGAGGGCAAATTGACCAGCCATATTTTGGTCATTATGTTGACGGTAAAATCCTCTGACGAAAGCAAGGAGGAGGGGTTGCGCCTTGGGGTCAACCACTACCTGACCAAGCCCTTTAATCCCGCCCATTTGGAAATGTTGATCCAGAACATGCTCCGTTCACGTCAGCAGTACAAAAGCCAATTGATGAACCGACAGGCGGTAAAATTGGCACCAAAGGAAGAGGAGCCGATACCTTATTCCGAATTGGATGAACAATTTCTGAACAGTTTGATCCAGGCGATTGAAGCGAATATGAAAGACCCTGATTTTAAGATTGACGACTTGTGCCGGAAAATGGGGTTCAGCAAAAGCCAATTGTACCGAAAACTGAAATCGTTGGTGGGGCAGTCGGCCAATGAGTTTATCCGGAGTATCCGGCTAAAAAAAGCGGCACAGCTGCTCCGGCAGCGCCGCAACTTGAAAGTTTCGGAAATAACTTATATGGTCGGCTTCAACGACCTGCACTATTTTAGGGATTGTTTCAAAAAGCAATATGGGATGTCACCGACTTCTTATTTGCGGCATATTGATAAGGATCGGGTTTAGGGGACAAAGAATCCAAATCTAAATAGGGGTGAAACATTTGCCACCGTGTTTTGAAAGATTTACCACCCCTTATGGATGGAAGTAGCTTATACATTTGCTCCGCGATGCCTTGTTGTTGACAACACTTGATGAATGGATAGATTAATGTAGCCAGCAATCCTCAATAAAAGTTGAAATGTCAACATCAAAATGACCCCAGTGCTTTAAGGCATTTATCCCTTACTTAAATACGCCAAATTTTTATTGAAAAGTTATTACGTGCAGCTAATGCTTGTTGTTAGTTACGTACCAAGAGGTTTAGTTTCATACATATCATATTGGAGAAGGGGCTTTGCTCCTTCCCCTTCTTTTTTGAAACCCTCTGTAGTAAACAAAGCAACCTTTAATGGCCTACGATATTATCCCCCGGCCAGCTCATGTAAGACATTGAATTTTAGCATTTACTCTCTGGCAACGCAGTGAAACCACTGATTGTCAATTATTTTAATAATTTTTAAAAATACTAATGCATGAAACGAAAAGTTCTAACTTTTAGAGTTACGTCAATTTTCGTTCTGTCCCTGTTCCTGGGTACGGGTTTGTTTGCTCAAAGAACAATAACCGGTACCGTTTCGGATGATGCTGGACCTTTGATTGGGGCCACCGTTATCATTCAAGGTACTGGATCAGGTACGGTGACTGATATTGACGGTTCATTTTCCCTCCAAGCCAATACGGGCGACGTTTTAGAAATTTCCTACACGGGGTACTCTGGGCAGGCTATTACAGTTGGGGTTGAAAACAACATAGTAGTTGTGCTGGAGTCAGGGGTTTCGATCCAAGAAGTGGTCGTAACGGGTTATTCTGTGGATACCCGAAGGAGCACTCCGGGGTCAGTCTCAACCGTAAACGCCAAAGATTTGACGGTTTCTCCTTCCGGCAACGTTGAGCAGCAATTGCAGGGACGTGTCGCTGGGGTAACGGTCATCACTAATGGTCAGCCAGGTACTACCAGTCAGGTAAGGATACGCGGTTTTGGTGCCTTAGGTGGCAATGCTCCACTTTATGTAGTGGATGGTGTCCCTGTAAACTCTACTGATTTCCTTTCTCCAGACGACATCGAAACGACTACAGTTTTGAAAGATGCAACTGCTGCATCTATCTATGGTGCCCGTGCTGCTGGTGGGGTTATCGTTTATACCACCAAAAAAGGGGAGAGGGGAAAACAGCCTCTGAAAGTGACTTACGATGGTATGGTTGGGGTCACGACTCCTGGCAATGCCCCCCCAATTCTGAACCCACAAGAACAGGCAGAATGGACTTGGGCCGCTATCAGAAATGGTGCTATCCAAAATGGTGAAGACCCTGAATACAATCACCCTCAGTATGGTTCAGGCAGTACGCCTGTGCTTCCCGATTACATCAAAGTTGGTGATGTAGATGGTTTTATTGGTTCGGTCAACCTTCAAGATGAAGCTACTAGGTATAATGCAGACCCATTTGCAGGCCCTATTTACCAAGTGGTAAGAGCCAACAAGGAAGGTACAGACTGGTACGATGCCATTACCCGTAACGCATTGCTCAACCGCCACAATTTAGGCTTCTCTGGTGGCAATGAAAAAAGCCGCTTTTATGCAGGTCTTGGAATGCAGGAGCAAGAAGGTATCCTGAACCACCAGCGGTTCTCCCGTTATACTTTCCGTATCAACTCTGAATATGACATCCTACCAACTTTACGTTTCGGAGAAAACATTCAAGGTACCTACCGTGCTTTGTCTGGTGCATTCTTAGGTAGCGATGGAGGTAGCGGTTCGTCTGATGATGAGAACGTGATCTTGGATGCTTCCCGGATGTCACCGATCATTCCATTGGAAGATGAATTTGGCAATTACGCTGGTACACGTGCCAACGGGTTCAACAACCCGGACAACCCAGTGGCCAGATTGGATGGTGCCAAGAATGACCGTGCTTTTGCCGCTGAAACTTTTGGAAATATTTACTTGGAGTTCGAACCGATAGAGGGGCTTACTTTCCGTACCAGCTACGGTGGCCGCTATCAAAACTTCAACTTCCGTAATTACACTAGGAGAGAGTTCGAAAACCAAGAGAATAACTCTTCTTTTGGTTTTTCTCAAAGTTCAAACTTCCAAACATCTTGGATTTGGACGAATACTGTCAACTACAACAAAACTTTCGGCATCAATGTCTTAGATGTTTTGGTTGGTCAGGAGGCTCTGAATGCTGGGACAAACAGAGGCTTGTCAGGTTCTGGTATCGATCCTTTTTCCCGGAGTGTTGATTTCGTTGGCTTATCTACCCTCAGTTCAACCAACCCACCACAGGGTGGCCATTCAGATGGGGTAAACTTTGCCTCTTACTTTGGAAGGGTGAATTACACGTACAATGACAGGTATATTATTTCTGCAGTAGTCAGAAGGGACGGTTCTTCCCGCTTTGGTGCGGATAACCGCTACGGTGTTTTCCCAGCATTCTCCGCTGCATGGCGTATTTCTTCAGAGGATTTCATGAGTGGTGTTGAGTTCATCGACGATTTGAAAATACGTGGTGGTTATGGTATCATGGGTAACTCCAATAACGTCGACCCGAACAACCAGTTCAGTCTGTATGGCACCAGCATCGGTGCATCCAGTTATGACATTACTGGTTCTAATAGCGGTGCTATAGGAGGTTTTTACCGGACAAGGATTGGTAACCCAGGAGCAAAATGGGAGAAGGCAATTACTTCCAATATCGGAATTGATGCCTTGTTGTTCAATGGCAAATTGGACGTAGGGGTAGAATTTTGGAAAAAAACTACTGAGGACTTGTTGTTCCAAGTACCTGTGACCGTGCAGACTGGAGCTTTTGCGAGTGCGCCTTCTGTCAACGTGGGTGAAATGGAAAACAAAGGTATCGACCTGAAAATTGTAACTAAAGGTAAGGTCAGCGATCTTGGTTTTGAAGTGACCCTCAATGGAGGTTTCCTTAGCAATAAAATCGTATCACTGTCCCCAGGTGTAGAAGACTTGCCGAACAACAGTGCTGCTTACCGGGGCATTATCCCAGTCCTTAACCAAATTGGACAGCCACTGTCGGCTTTCTATGGTTATGATGTACAAGGGATTTTTGCCAATCAAGCAGAAGTCGATGGTGCAGCTGCCCAAGAAGGTGCAGCTCCTGGCCGTTTCCGTTTCCGCGATGTTAACGGCGACAATGTTATTGACATTGACGACCGCGTTGTTTTGGGCAATCCAGTACCTGATTTCACAGGTGGTCTGACCCTCTTGTTGAACTACAAAAATTTCGATCTCGAAATTTACTCTTTTGCTTCAATAGGCAATGAGATCTACAACGTATCCAAATTGTTCACTGATTTCTACCCACTCTTCCCAGGTGCTGCCATCAGCGCACGGGTGAAAGATTCTTGGACTTTTGACAACCCATCCGGGGAAATTCCATTGTTCGAAACAGCTTCTAACTTCAGTACCAACACTCAGTCCAATTCTTTCTACGTAGAGGATGGGTCTTATTTCAGGTTGCAAAACGTTACCTTTGGCTACAACATCCCATCAAACGTGGTGAAAAGTTGGAATATGTCGAAGCTAAGAGTTTATGCCAGTGTCAACAATCTCTTGACCATTACTGGATACAGTGGACTTGATCCAAGTGTCGGCGGCGCGGCAGATACCAACTTTGGTGTTGATTTGGGTAACTACCCTATCACCCGTAGCTGGACTTTTGGCGTTAACGTTGGTTTTTAATTAAAGCCTTTTCTTTAACTTTAAATTTTTATTTATAAAAATAGAATTATGCAAAAAATAAAAATGCTAATTGCGTCTCTTTTGGCAATGCTGGTTTTGATCCCAGCTTGTAAGGACGAATTTTTGGATGTGGCCCCTACCGGCTCACTCAGTTCGGTAGAACTTTCGACCCTGCCAGGTCTGGAAGGTTCGCTGATCGCTGCTTATAGCATGTTATTGGGCCGCAGTGGTTTCTATTCTGATGCCTCCAACTGGTTTTGGGGGAGTGTTCTTGGTGGCGACGCCAATAAAGGAACCAACGCTGGTGACCAATCGCAAGTGAATGAAATCCAGACTTATGCAGCACAGACTACCAATGCCTCTGTTGCTGAGAAGTATCGGGCCACTTTTGAGGGTGTTGCCCGAAGCAACGCTACACTTGGCTTGGTAGCTGTAGCGGAAGCGGCAGGAACTGTATCAACCAGCGACCTGACAAGGATTGCTGCTGAAGCCCGTTTCCTCCGTGGTCATTATTATTTTGACCTCAAGCGTAACTTCAACAATGTGCCATACGTGGACGAAAATTGGGATGAAGTAACGCCAGTTTCCAATAACCAGGATTTGTGGCCATTCATTGAGGCTGATTTCCAGTATGCATTCGATAATTTGCCTGAAACTCAGGGTGATGCTGGTCGCGCCAACAAATGGGCTGCCGCTGCCTACCTTGGCAAAACTTATTTATACCAAGGTAAATGGGCGCAGGCAAAAACCATGTTTGACGATGTGATTACAAAAGGAGTAACCGCCAAAGGTCAGCCTTTCAGTCTCAACGCTAATTATGCAGATGCTTTCCGGTCGACTAACGACAATAGCGCGGAGTCTGTTTTTGCTGGTCAAGCAGCAGCAGGTACAGGTAGTATTGAAAATGCCAACCCTGCTATGGTGTTGAATTTTCCAAACGGTACTACTGGCCCAGGTTGCTGTGGATTTTTCCAGCCAAGTATTGAATTAGGAAACTCTTTCCGTACCAACGCGAATGGTTTGCCTTTGCTTGATGGTTCTTACAACAGCGCTGCTAATGCGGTTGCAAACGACCAAGGCATCAATACCAGTGCAGCCTTTACTCCAGACGCTGGCAACTTGGATCCAAGGATCGATCATTCTATCGGCAGGAGGGGTATCCCTTATCTTGATTGGGGCGTGCACCCAGGAAAAGATTGGATTCGTGACCAGCCTTACGGCGGCCCTTATTCTCCTAAGAAGTTTATCTACTACCTTGCTGGCAACGGTTCGGAAAATGACCTCAGTAGCTGGACTCCAGGCTATACTGCCGTCAATTACAACATCATCCGTTTCTCAGATGTGTTGTTGATGGCTGCCGAAGCTGAGATCGAACTGAACAACCTTGATGCAGGACGTATCCTTATCAACCGGGTTCGGGATCGTGCCAAAGCCTCTCCTGTTCTGGATGCTAATGGTGATCCTGCTGCAAACTATGTGATCGAGCCTTATGCTTCTTTTTCAAATCAAGACCAAGCAAGGACTGCTGTTCGTTTCGAGCGTAAGTTGGAGCTTTCTGGTGAAGGCCACCGTAAATACGACCTCGTACGCTGGGGTATTGCCGAACCAACACTCAATGCTTATTTAGCTTATGAGCGGCCATTCCTCAACGATCCATTCGGAGGTGCTGTCTTTAAGTCTAACAATGACGAATACTTGCCGATCCCACAGAGTGAGATCGATCTACAAGGTGCCGACGTCTTGATCCAAAATCCTGGATATTGATCAAGGTGTTTAAATATTGATGTAAGACAAAAGGCAAGAAATTTATTTCTTGTCTTTTGTTTTTATGGCCTGTCCGTAAAGTATTTTTACAGAGTGAAAAATAGATGTTGGTATAGCATTGTGATCGTACTTGTCTTGTCTTCCTGTACTAATTTACCCGAAGAGGAGGTGGCTGCTGAAACCCATTATCGCAATTATTGTGGGAGTTGCCACCAGTTGCCCGATCCCGCTAATATCCCTAAAGCGGTTTGGGAAAAACACGTTTTGCCGGAAATGGCAGCGAGGTTGGGGTACAAATACAACGGGTATGATCATTTGGCCAACAACTCCATGGAAGAGAACCTCTATATTCGATTGAGTAAGACTTACCCTGAAAAGCCGATTATTGACAGTGCGACTTGGCAACAAATTCATGATTTTGTGCTGTCTAATGCCCCCGATTCAATACCTTATGAAACAACACGGGAAAAGCGGAATGCGGATTTAACTCAATTTAAAGCTATTCCCGTTTCTTTTACCGCCAATAACCGGGTGAGCGTCACCAATTTGCAATTTGAACCAACGACCCATCAGTTCATCGTTGGTGACGTTTATGGTGCGATCCACCAATGGCCAAATCCAGCCCCAGAAATACCTAAATTTCATTCCCCGAACATCTCCTTCCTCGAAGAAAAGGATGGCAATTATGTCACGGAAATAGGCTACATGAACCCAAGTGAGAAGCCGCTTGGGGCAGTTTACAGAATACAAAATGAGGTGATAGATACGCTTGCCCGCAAATTGCATCGGCCCGTATTTACGGAAATAACCGACCTTAATGATGATGACCAAAATGAAATATTGATTTGTGAATTTGGAAATTTGCAGGGAGAGCTTTCGATGCTGGTGCAAAACGATGCCCAAATGGAAAAAAGAACTTTGCTCCCCGTGCCCGGCACTATAAAAGTGGAGATTGCAGATATGGACAACGATGGAAAAAAAGATATTGTGGTACTGGCGGCTCAAGGTAACGAAGGTGTTTATATCCTTTTCCAAAAGGATGATTTGCAGTTTGATTTAAAACAGGTGCTCAAACTGCCACCGGTTTATGGTTCCAGTTGGTTTGAATTAATTGATTATAATAATGATCAATACTTGGATATTGTATTGGCTAATGGAGACAATGCCGATCATTCTATTTTCCTAAAACCCTATCATGGCGTACGTTTGTTTCTCAATAATAGCGACAATAGTTTTACCGAAAAATGGTTTTATCCAATCTATGGCGCCACCCGAGTTTTAAGTGCGGATTATGATTTGGACGGGGATTTGGATTTTGTGGTGATGTCTTTCTTTCCGGACTTCGATAACACGCTAACAGAAGGGTTTGTCTTTTTGGAAAATAAAGACCCCGCTCAATACCTTTTTAAATCTTATACTTTTCAAGAAGCAACATCAGGGCGATGGATGGTTATGGACCAGGGGGATTTTGATCAAGATGGAGACATAGATATAGCGCTGGGGTCATTTTTGTTGCCGATCGATAGAAAGAAATATAAAAACCTCATTGACCATTGGAGGAATGAAACAGTTGATGTCATGATTTTGGAAAATAATGCCATTCATTAAATTGTTTCCCTGAATACTGACCGTCAATATTTCCTTTTTGACTGATTTAAAAATTGATTTTAAATTGAACTTGAAACTTTAATATTTTGCAATAATTTTTGTTGCAAAATATTCAATTACATACTGATGATGAATAAAACACTAAACATTGTATTAATTATTGGATGGGTCTTCTGTTTAATCTCTTGCGATCAAAATAAAAATACGGAGAATCACACTCAAGGGGAAGCCACACCCATTTTCAATCAACTCCCTTCAGAAAAAAGTGGGATCACTTTTTCCAATAACCTCCATGAGGATTCTGTCATCAATTATTTTACCTATCCATATATTTATATGGGTGGGGGTGTGGCCGTCGGCGATATTAATAATGATGGTTTGTCCGATATTTATTTTACCGCCAATATGGAGGAAAATAAATTGTATTTAAATAGAGGCGATTTAAAATTTGAAGATATAACCTCCACTGCTGGCGTTGGGGGCGATGGGCAATGGATGACCGGCGCCACCATGGCCGATGTAAATGCAGACGGTTGGTTGGACATATATGTGAGCGTATCCGGGAAATTTGCCAGTACAAAGAATTTATTGTTTTTAAATAATGGAGCCGATGAAAATGGAATTCCCACCTTTACCGAAAGTGCGGAAAAAAGCGGCATCGCTGATGAAGGGAATTCCACCCAAGGGGCTTTTTTCGATTATGATAAAGACGGTGATTTGGATTTATACGTAGCTAATTATCCGCCCACCGGTTTTAAAACGCCTAATTTTTCTTATCAAGTTTTAATTCAACAAAAATCACCAGAAAAATCGGATAAACTTTATCGGAACAAAGGCGATGGAACTTTTGAAGATGTAACGGCAGCAGCGGGCGTATTAAATTTTGGGCTGTCATTAAGTGCTACTGTCGGTGATTTTAATAATGACGGTTGGGAGGATATTTATGTGTCCAATGATTTTGCAACGCCTGACATTTTTTATTTTAATAATGGCGACGGTACTTTTAGCGAAAAAATAAAAGAAACGACGCAGCATACTGCTTACTTCGGCATGGGCGCCGATGCCGGGGACTTCAATAATGACGGCCTGCTCGACCTCGTGCAAATGGATATGACCCCCAAAGACAACCGCCGCAGCAAGGCCAATATGGCCAGCATGAACGTGGCCAGTTTTTGGGAAATAGTGGGCATGGGCATGCATTATCAGTACATGCAAAACGCCTTGCAATTAAATAACGGAATTACAAAAGATGGACTTCCCCATTTCAGCGATATATCAAGAATGGCTGGCATGTCCTCGACCGACTGGAGTTGGGCAGCATTGTTCGCTGATTTGGACAATGATGGCTGGAAGGATGTTTTTATTACCAATGGGACCCGGCGGGACATTAATAACAAAGATTATTTTAATAAAATTGACAAGGCTAATTATCAGGAAAAACAACAATTTAATTATTTGGATTTAACCAAAAAAATGCCCGCCGAAAAAGTGGATAATTATGCTTTTAAAAATAATGGCGATTTAACTTTTGATAATAAAATAAAAGATTGGGGGTTGAGCTTCAAAGGTTTTTCCAACGGGGCTGCTTATGCTGATCTTGATAATGACGGTGACTTGGAAATGATTATTAATAATATTGACGAACCAGCTGTCGTGTTTCAGAATATGTCTACCGAAAATAAATCGGGCAATTATTTACGAATTAAGTTAATTGGTGAAAATAAAAACCCATTGGGCATCGGCGCAAAAGTTTTAATTAATATGGGCGACGAACTGCAAATGCAACACCTTACTTTATCAAGAGGTTTTCAGTCATCCGTCGAACCAGTTATTCATTTTGGATTGGGTGATAAAAACACCGTGGATAAAATAACTGTCACTTGGCCCGACGGAAAAATGCAGGTGCTCGAAAATATTCCTGCCAATCAAATTTTAAAAATCAATTACGAAGAAGCGGTTGCGACGGCTGATGGAAATAATATGGCCGAAAAAAATAATTATTTATTTACGGACATTACTGCCGATTTAAATATAGATTTTCAACACCGGGAAAACCCGTATAATGATTTTGCCAAAGAGGTATTATTGCCTCATGGGTATTCCAAAATGGGCCCTGGGTTGGCAGTCGGTGATGTGAATGGCGATGGCCTCGAAGATTTTTATATCGGCGGTGCAATTGGCCAACATGGTGTCTTATATGAACAAGATCAAAACGGAAAATTTAGTAGCCCGGGATTTAAACCTTGGGGCGTGGATGCCCCGATGGAAGATATGGGCGCTTTGTTTTTTGATGCGGATGCAGACGGCGATTTGGATTTATATGTCGTAAGTGGTGGCAATGAAAATGAGCCTACCTCGCCAAAATTGCAAGACCGTCTTTATATCAATGATGGAAAAGGGGATTTCGAAAAATCCGTTGATGCGCTCCCCGAAATGCTGTCGAGCGGCTCAAGGGTTAAAGCCGCTGACTATGACGGGGATGGCGATTTGGATTTATTTGTGGGAGGCCGATTGGTGCCACAATCTTATCCATTGCCTGCGAAGAGCTATATTTTGAGAAATGATACGGACAAAAATAGCGGTCTGAAATTTACCGATGTGACGGAAGCAGTGGCGCCGGATTTAGTAGAAGCTGGATTAGTGACTGATGCGGTTTGGGTAGATTACGATCAAGATGATAAAATGGATTTGGTGATAACTGGGGAATGGATGCCTATTACATTTTTGAAAAATACCGGCGGTAAATTTGTCAATAAAACGGAAAAATACGGACTGGAAAAATCAACGGGATGGTGGTACAGTATTGCCGCCGCTGATTTTGACCAAGATGGCGACGTTGATTTGGTGGCGGGCAATTTGGGCTTGAATTATAAGTACCAAGCCAATAGCGAAAAATCATTCGATGTTTATGCCGCTGATTTTGATAAAAATGGCAAACTCGATATTGTGTTGGGCTATTATAACGATGGCGAACAATATCCAGTGCGTGGCCGCCAATGTTCCTCCGAACAGATTCCCGCCATCAAAGCGAAGTTCAAGGACTATGATTCTTTTGCCGGGGCAACACTCGAAGATGTTTATACCAAGGAAGATTTGGCAAAGGCGCTCCGCTACCAAGCTTGGAATTTTGCCAGCAGCTATATTGAAAATAAAGGCGGCGAACAGTTTGAAATAAGAAACCTCCCCAATGCCGTCCAAGTGTCTTGCGTCAATGGGATGGTGGTGGAAGACTTCAACCAGGATGGGCATTTGGATCTTTTGCTGGCGGGTAATTTATACTCTTCGGAAGTGGAGACAACCCGGAACGATGCCAGTTATGGGCATTATTTATTGGGTGATGGAAAGGGGAATTTCCACTCGGTTCCCAATGCAGAAAGCGGTCTGTTTTTGAATTATGACACCAAGGATTTAGCAAAAATAAAAACACCAAGTGGGGTAGCTGTTTTGGTCGTCAACAATAATGATGTGCTGAAAGTGGTTTCGGCGTTTCCACCTGTAAATTAGAAGCTATGTGTAGGACAAAAATCAATTTTTAAAATGCGAGGCAGCATCAGCCCATCTTTATGCAACTTTCCAACGTGCCCCTATGGGATTTTTAAGGGGGAAAACGGATTGAAAATCCGTTTTCCCCCTTAAAAATCCCTTGAGGAGCACTTGGTCAGGTTCAATTGAAGGTATTTCTATCCTGCTCCGCATTGATAAGTTTTGTCCTGTACAAAGAATTAGAAGATAACTCACATTTGATAGTTTTTAATACCAGCGTCGGCAGGGTTTCAAAACCCTGCCGACGCTTTTTATTTCTGAACCTGCCCTTTTGACTTTAATCATTCCGACGGCTTACTTTCCTCATTGTTTGAAAAATGGCTTTCCGTTACGTTGGGCAATATACCCTCACCAATAAGCAGATAGGTATTCTCAAATAAGAACCTACTGCGGATCGGCCCATCAAACTTCGACTCATGGAAAGCAATAATGAAAATATGATTTGTCCAAAATGCAATAGCGCTGCCAGCGGAAACTACTGTTCCCATTGCGGGGCAAAATTGAAAACTGAGCCTTTCTCCGATCTGAACTCCTATTCAGAAATTATAGCCGATGAACGTTGTCAAGCGATCATCGGACGTGCGGCAACCAAGGCCAAAACAAACCTGACCGCTGCTGAATTCCTGCAATTTGCCCAGATGGTAATGCCCGGACGGTTACCGCTCTCGGCCTTGGCTTCGATCTCCAGCAGGATTGGGGAAAAACTGGATGTGGGGAGGGAGGAGTTTGGTTTCCGGGTGTATCATTGCCCATTTTCTTTCGTGGTGCTGGCGCACCTAACTTCTTTGGCTAAACATTCTATGGCCGTAAAAAAAGTGCTCGAAACCGATGGCTATTGTTACATAGAGGCGCATATCCCATCTACGATCTGGAATTTAAATGGGCGATTGGAAACCTTGATCATGGCAGAACCCACCAAAACCAAGGTAATGATCGAAGCGAAGATATTCGGGCAATGGCTCGACCTGGGCACGACTGGTCAAATGATAGAACGGATCTTGGCGGAGATGGAAAAATTGAGCGCTCATTTCCTTCACAGTAAAGACCTGAAAAATGGAGGAGGTGTCGTGGCGACAGTTTAGAACCTTACTTTTCCCTGATTACCTATTTGTAGGCAAACCTTCTTATTTTGCCCCATCGATTCATTACAAAAAATCAAAATGGAAGCCTACACCGATCTCATTGACCCCGTCAAAATTGCCGATTTCAACCAATTAGAAGACCGCCAACCCGCCCATGCGCTCGTCGAGAACACTGATCTCGTCGTCATTCGTTTTGGCGAGCAAGTCTCCGTACTGTACGGTCGCTGCCTGCACCGGGGGGCGTTGTTGTCCGACGGACATGTGGATGGCGACAACCTTATATGTGGCCTCCATAATTGGGATTACCGCATTGATACAGGCGTGAGTGAATACAACAACGAAGAGGCGCTGCGCAAATTCAAATCCGCTGTCCACGAGGGGATTGTATATGCAGACAAAGCTGATGTGATCGCCTTTGAAGAACTCCACCCGCAGCCATTCAACCGCAATGAATACCTCGGCCAATACGCCGATACCCACCCCGAGAGTACAGAACCTTACACCCGGTACATCAGCGAATTGGCGAAAAATGGTTTGAAAAATTGGGGGCATCACGGCCAGTCCGAAGCGATGGGCGTGGACCGCAATACCTTGCCTAAATGGGAGGATATTCAGTTTTTGCCAGCCCAGATGTATTATCGGCCCCTGCTCGACGACGAGCCTGTTTCCACCAAAGTGGTAATTGGGCCAAAGGCGGCAAAGCCGCTGGAGTTGGACATCCCGCTTTTCGTTTCCGATATGTCTTTTGGTGCGCTGTCAAGGGAGGCAAAAATAGCTTTGTCCAGAGGTGCGGAAATGGCGGGCACGGGGATTTGCAGCGGCGAAGGCGGTATGTTGCCGGAGGAACAGGCCAATAATTCCCGCTATTTTTACGAAATGGCTTCCGCCAAATTTGGTTTTAGTTTTGATAAAGTAAAACGTTGCCAAGCCTTCCATTTCAAAGGTGGTCAGGGCGCCAAAACAGGAACCGGCGGTCACCTCCCCGGTAATAAAGTGACTGAGGAAATAGCTTCCGTCCGGGGACTCAAAGTTGGCCAGAACGCTATTTCTCCAGCCGCTTTTCCCGATCTAAAAACGCCCAGCGATTTTCGGGAAATAGCCAAAGAGGTACGCTCAATAACTGGCGGCATCCCGGTCGGTTATAAAATTGCCGCCAGCCACATTGAAAAGGATATTGATTTCGCCCTGGAAGTCGGAGTGGATTATATCATCCTCGATGGACGGGGAGGAGGAACGGGCGCTGCGCCCACCATTCTCCGCAACAATATCAACGTGCCGACCATTCCTGCCCTGGCCCGTGCCCGCCGCCATCTCGACAAGGTCGGCGCAACGGACGTGACACTGGTCATCACTGGTGGTTTGCGGGTGGCCGAAGATTTTGCCAAAGCGATGATGTTGGGTGCGGATGCCATTGCGGTATCCAACTCGGCCTTGCAGGCCATCGGCTGCCTTGGGATGCGGGCCTGCAATACGAACAACTGTCCGGTTGGCATTGCTACGCAAAAAGATCATTTACGGGCCCGGATTGAAATTGAAAAATCGGCTAAACAACTCTATAACTTTTTCCATGCCTCCAACGAACTGATCAAAGTCGTCGCACGTGCCTGCGGACACGATGCCGTTTCCAAATTTAATTTCAACGATTTGAGCACCTACAATTATGATATGCACCGATTGACGGGGATCATGTATGCGGGGGTTACCAATCCCTGATAAAATTTCAACCTGATAGTCCTATCATTTAGGGAAACATTCGTTCACTTCTCTCCTCTCGCCACTCGGTCGTAAAAAACCGTAGCATGATTCTTGTATTAAAAGTGGCTCGTTGTAATCATTGATTCCCTTAACTTTTTTGCTAAAAATTGGTGACGTCCCCTAATCTCCCCGATTAATGGTAGGAAATGAATGTAACCTTTTCCCTTCTGTTGTCTTTGTTTTTTTGTTTGCCCGTGGGGGAAGCCCTGAATGGCGACCCTGTGGCCAATAGGGTTGGGAATGTCCTATCTACAACGACTATTATTACGGGGAAGATAGTGGATAAAGAAAGCCAATACCCTTTAGAATATAGTACTATTTCCATTTATTCCTTAAATGACAGCCTGATTGCGACCGGGGGGATTTCGGATCAAGATGGCCATTTTTCCATAGAAACCAGCCTCAAGAAGTTTTTTATAAAAATCGAATTCATCGCCTACCAGCCTAAAACCATCGAAAAGATCGACCTAACAAACAGCCAACAAACCCTTGATTTGGGCACCATCGAATTGGAATCGAACATTCAAACGTTGGCCGGGGCAGAGGTGAGGGCAGAGAAAAGCTCCATCGTGATGAGTTTGGACAAACGCGTGTTCAACGTTGGAAAAGATTTGGTCAGTGAGGGCGGTACGGCGGAAGATATTTTAAAAAATGTGCCCGGCGTTTGGGTGGACATCAACGGGGTCGTCAGTCTGAGGAGCAGCGGCGGGGTCCGTATCTTGTTAGATGGGCAATCCTCCCTTTTGGTCAACGGGAATAATTCAAATGGCCTGCGGCAAATCCAAGCTAATTCAATCGACCGGATCGAGATCATCACCAACCCGTCCGCCAGGTACGAGGCCGAGGGAATGTCCGGGATCATCAATATTGTTTTAAAGAAAAACCAGGAGAAAGGCTTGAACGGGGCAGTCATTTCCAATGTGGGCAACCCCGACAACCATGGTTTGGGGGTGAATTTGAATTACCGGAAAAACAAGTTCAACTTTTTTTCTGGTATTGGTGCATGGCGCATCAACCGGCCCGGCGAAGGGCAATTCAGAAACCGGTTTTTTAACCTCGAAAACCCTGACAGTACGCTCTTTTCCAATATGGACCGGACGCACGAACGCAGGAGCTCGCCGAGGTACATCAACGCAGGGGCAGACTATTATTTTAATGCAAAAAATTCCCTGACCACATCCTTCTACTATCGGACCAACAAAGACCAGAACACCTCCAACCTCGTTTACAAACACGCCTACGGCTCACTTGAAAATATTCACCTCATCACGGAACGGCAGGAAAATGAAACTGGTGAGGAGGCTAACTTGAATTGCTTTTTAAGGTATTGGAAACTATTTTCCAAGAAGGGGCATCGGCTCATTTCGGAAATCCGCTATGAGGAAGAAACGGAAAAAGAATGGTCGGTTTATGACGAACTTTATTTTGATGGCACCCACACCCCGTTGGATACGATTGATTTTAAGCAGCTCTCCAACAGCAATTCTGGCAACGGGCAATTGGTGGTGAGGTCGGATTACATTTTACCAGTTTGGGGAAATGCCAAATTTGAAGCCGGGTTTCAAAGTTCCTTTCGGTCCATCACCGATCGGTACAGCGTCCATGAAGTCATTAGCTCAGTAGAGACCCCCGACACCAATTTTACCAACAACTTCGAGTACAAAGAAGTCATCCATGGGGCTTATGTCAACTTCGGCAATAAAGTCGACCAGTTTTCTTTTCAGGCCGGTCTGCGCATGGAACATTCAGACGTCGAATCGGCCCTGACTGCAAAAGACGAAATCAACGCCCGGAAGTACGTCAATTTATTTCCCAGTGCATTTGTGGGCTACGATCTGGGCCACGACAATGCACTCCAGTTGAGCTACAGCCGCCGCATTGAACGGCCCACCTTTTGGGACCTAAACCCTTTTTATACACTGAGGGATCGCCGGAATATTTTCCGCGGCAACCCCAACATCCGGCCTGAATATACCAATGCTTTTGAATTGGGATATATTAGGTATTGGGAAAAAGGGACGTTTAGCGCTATCACCTATTATCGCATCACGGACGACGTCATCAAACGGATACAGCGGGTTGATGCGAGGTTTCCGGAAACCACCATCACCCAAGCGGAAAACCTCGACATCAAAAAGAATTTTGGTGTCGAATTCACTTATTTTTTTGCACTCTACGACTGGTGGAAACTCAATGGCGACCTGAATTTTTTCCATTCCTTCTCGGAAGGTACTTATCAATATGAGGGGCGGGAAGTTTATGTTGGCGGAAAATCATTTTCCCTGACTTCCAAAACGATTTCCCGTTTTACTTTCTGGGAAAAATTTAATTCCCAAATGGTGCTCAGTTATGCCGCTCCCCGCACCACCACGCAAGGCGTGAACCGGGCCATGGTCGCTTTGGATCTTGCGGGCAGTGTCGATTTGTTGAAAAATAACGGGACGGTCACGTTGAGTGTCAGCGATGTTTTTAATTCCCGCCGCCGCCGTTCTTATTCAGAAGATGCTACCTTTTATTCCGCCGATAATTTCCTCTGGCAATCCCGCTCCGTCATCCTGTCTTTCCACTACCGGATCAACCAGCATAAAAAGCAGAACCAAATATATTCCAGCCCAATTAAAGAAGATGATCTGGAGCGGTTTTGAGGTGGGAAAAAAAATTGGATTGGAAATCCTCTTTCAATATCTCGGCGATCTTGTTTCTATTTTTTAAAACTTATTTGCGGGGCTTCGTTGGCGCAGGACTGTGCCAGCGGTTTTATTCTATCTCTGCCATACTACAGACCAAATGCTATCTCTAAATTCCTGCAAACAATCGTTACTGAAGGAAGTCCAGCCATTATATTTACAAACTAAGTTACAATCCGCTGAATAAATGTATTCCGTTTCATCTTCCCAATCTGTTTGTAGCCAATAATAATAATTTGAATCTACTTGCAACCTAAATATTCGTTCCAGATCATAGTCCTCATTTCCTGTTATTGAATCATTGTTGACATAGTCATTGTAGTTCTTGACAATGTCTATCAAACAAGGTGTCAAATATTTAAAACTATCGATTTCCATTTCCATATCTTCTTCCATAGTCATACTTGATTCATCCGTACAATTAAGGAAATAAATAGCCGAAAGAAACAGCATTAGAAAGATTGATTTTATTTTCATTTTAAGGTATTTTTAAAAGTGTTATGTGGATTATTTTGATTGATGAATTAAATTGGATTGTTGCCGAAATTTAGTTTATTAATTGCCAAAAATGTTGAGTTTTATCCTCAATTAGAATGTTCTTTCTATAATTTTTAATTCACTTTTTCCTATTTCTTTTAGGTACAATGCTTTTGACAAGAGCCCTTGTGTATCAGGGTTGTCGAAGTACCCTTTTGTTATTTCTTTTAATTTTTCCATAGCATCTTGATTGCCTTCTTTACATATGAAAAGTAAATCTCTTGCAGGGATTGAAATTATGGCATTTCCATTTATTATTTGATGCATTTGTTCCCAAAAACAGTCTAATAATATTATTGCCGCTTCAAAATTTCCACCAGCAGTAATCATTATTATATGGTTCGGGTCACCATTCATTTTTATCTGCTCTCCGATCTCTTCAATCAAAGCATTTACACTTGCTTGATGCAATATGTCTTTATTTAGATTTGGGTTATTTTTGAAAACCTCATTTTGTAAAATTTTAAAACTATTTCCTTCATCAACTGCAAAGCATAGAATTAAATCTTCATAAAGAGCTTTAACAATTGGTTTTTGGTCTTCAGTAATTTCTATTCCAGTCGGCATTGGGTTACCCATAAATAGTTTTAATTGGTCGTTTGCATATATTTCATGCGAATAGTCAACTTTAATTTTTGGTAATATCCTAACGGATTCGCTCTTTCGTGATTTTTGTTGGTTTTTAGATTCATTTTCTATGTTCGTATTTGGAATTGCAGGATCTTCATTATCCGTCATTTGTTCTTCTGTTTTTCCAAATAATTTTTTGAAAAAGCTCATTTTATTTGCTTTGTTTTTATAACAGATAGTTATGTGCAGTGCCAGCAGGATCATTTTGACCTCAATAAACATTGCATAGATAGTTCTTATTAAGTACGACGTGCTAATTAAACAGGTATTTTATGCGTATCTTTTTCCGCTATTTTTCACCAAAAAATAAATCTCCCGAAGTAAATTCGGGACAGGCTGTAGCCCTGCTATGCATGGATTTTTTGGCAAAAACTATCGAAAAATAGAAATATCCCGCAACTCGCCTCGGGAATCTTACACCTAAAATTACCCGTTTACTCAACACGTCGTACTTATTAGATGTTGAATAATACTTCAACCTTGTTTTTTACATTATATAGGTAATGACAACGGAGCTTATATTTCTAAATCCAGCGATTCTTTTGGGCAACATTGCTGGCTTCTACAGCTGAATGCACATTAAGTTTACGATAAATATTTTCGATATGAGTGTTCACCGTTCGTTGTGAAATATGACATTGATCTGCAATTGATTTGTAACTCATTCCTTTACATAAATAATCCAGTATTTCGCTTTCACGCTTAGTCAAATCATAATCTTCTTTTGTAAGTGTTGATGTTCGTTGATTAGTAAAGAATTCTATGGTGAGTGCTGCAATTTCAGGCGTCATCGGTAACCTGCCTTCCTTGGCTTGCTTTACGGCTTCGAGTATAGCTTTGGGTTTTTCACCTTTTAAAATATAACCATTGGCGCCGTTTTTTAGTGCATTAAATACATTGTCTCTTTGATTGACAACGGTTAATATAACAATAGGGATATCGGGATATAGATTCTTTGCTTCCCTAGTGGCTTCTATCCCATCCATTTCAGGCATTTCAACATCCATGAGAATGACTTCCGGCCTGATACCGCTGGCCATCTTTTGCAATAATTCTTTTCCGTTTTCAGCCACCAATTGCACTTCAATTTCTCCCAATAATTCAAATATTTTTATCAAATTAT
Organism: Saprospiraceae bacterium; assembly: GCA_041392505.1. GTDB lineage: Bacteria > Bacteroidota > Bacteroidia > Chitinophagales > Saprospiraceae > UBA6168. Next base: position 91,773 of record JAWKLX010000022.1, read on the forward strand.
TTCTTACATCTTTGTTGTCTTCTACAATGGCTACTTTTATCATATCAGTCAAGGTGAATTATAAATTTACTTCCATCATTATGGATAAAATCCCATTTAGCATGTATTTCATCCAACCTTTTTATCATGTTTTTAAGGCCTTCTCCTTTTGAGACGGTAGTAATATCAAACCCAACTCCATTATCCCAAACAGTCAAATTGATATTTTTACCCGATGCAAAGCTAACAGAATACTTGGTGGCTTTACTGTATTTCAACATGTTCTGAGTCAATTCTTGAATGATCCTGAAAATGTTGACTGCAACTACCGGATTGATTTGGATAGGAAATAAATGATCATCCATTTTTATTTCAAATTCAATTCCTTCCGGTAAATACCTATCAATATACTTTTTTGATTGATGAAATAGGTCTTGAAATCTTACCGTCTTAGAGTCTAACATCCAAATAGTTTCTCGGAGATTATTTATAGTTTCCTGGGTAAAGTCTCTTGTTTTGGAAAGATCCTGAACACTTATCGCTTGTTGCTTTATTTCTGCTTGCAGCTCCATAATATCCAAATCAGAAACTATTTTAGTGAGTCTGGCTCCTATGCTATCGTGTAGATCTCTAGAGATGCGCTCTCGCTCAGAGCTGATCGCCCTTTCTGTCTTTAATTCATTTTCCGCTGCTTTTTGATTTTGATACGCTCTAAAGTTGGCCACAAATACTAAAAGCATTAACAAGGTCAAAAAAACAATTATTTTAAAGAACTTCGTTTCATAGAAATGGGGCAATCTTTTTATTTTTTGAACAAGTACCTTATCTGAAACTCGCCCACTTTTATCTCGCACCTTGACCAATAGGGAATAATTACCAGCGGAAAGACCTGTAAAATTTATGGGATAAGTTATAGGTAAAAACAAAGACCAAGAGGTATTCAGGTTTTCCAATTTGTAACTTATCTCCGCTCCTGGTGAATATAGAAAATCATCCAATCCTACATGTAAGATGATAGATTTTTCATCGGGTTTTAACAATAAAAGATCATTTAATTTTGATGTTGGTTGACTTTTAAAATTGATTTCAATACCTGAAATATAAGGTGCTGCACTCCATTGTTCATTCTCAAACTCAGAAGGATTTATTATGGATAAACCTTTATTATTACCATATACCAATTGTCCATTTTCCAACTGACAATGAGCTGTCATTTTAAAGTCAGTGTAATTGAGCCCATCGTTGACATCTAATTTTTGGAAAATTTCCTTGCCATTATGTATGTACAATCCATCATCAGAATTGCTCCACAACCTGCCTTTGTTATCCGCAAAAGTCGACCATATGTTCTTACTTTTTAGCACGTTATTCTGTGCCCATATTCCTTGGGCTGGATCATAAGAGTAAACTCCACCTGAAATACTGGAAAGCCATATTTTGTCATCAATAGAAAACTGGTTTGTTATCATATAACTAGGGATCTCATTGTGGTTTTCCGAAATGTTTATGACTTTCTTTTGGCGTAAATCCACCTCATATATTAAATCGGAATGTGAAATCCAAAAACCATTTTCCTTATCCAAAATACTTACAGTATATTTTATCTCTTCTGCCCAATGGGGGCGGTATATTACTCGGTCCTCACCTGCTGCATACAGTCCGCCAGCTCCAGCGATGTATATACATTTATTTTTAGTGTCATAATAAAAACCTCTGATTCCTTTTATATTCCCTTTAAGTTTAAAATGGGTGAAATCTTCATTAAAACAATATACATCCCCTGATTTGGTTCCTACCCAAATGCGATCTATAGCGTCCTTATTGATGAAATTTATAGGCTCGTTCTCAAGGAAGTTTTTATTGCTTGCCACTGAGATATACTGAGTTCCAGGATTTAGTTTGCTGATATTGACCCCGTTTTCAGTGCCTATCGCCAGTATATGATGACGATTCGAAAAGGTCAAAGTATTTACTTGAGAAGAGGGTAGGTTAATCAGGCGATTGTTGGTGTTTTTTTCTATTTGCTCAGACCATGGAATGAGCATGTTCGTGGCTGAATTTGTACCAAACCATAATAACCCATTCTTATCCTCAATGAAACTGAGTTGCAGATTACCTTCTAACCCATTACTGGCGTTTGATCTAATAAACCTTATCCTGCCGTGTTCATAGAGTGCAATTCCATTAGCAGTACCTATCCATACACGATTATCACTACTCTGTTTAATATATAACACCGCTTCCGTTTGCAAACTGTCTAAAACTGTTTGCCCTTGTAAATCGTAAATCCCTCCCAGGGTACCAATCCATAAACGGTTTTCAATTATAGCAAGAGAAGTGATGTTATGAGGTAATGCAATTAGTTCTTGATAAGTATGTGATTGCAGATTGAAAAAAAGTAGCGTTGTGCTAGCAGCTATCAGCAATCCATCTTGATATGCCTGCATAACCCCCAGAGCAGAATTTTCAAATTGGGCAATAGTCTTTAGTTTCAGATTGCTTTTATGGAGGTTATAAAGGGCATACTTTCCGATAAACCATACATATAAATCATCCTCAAAAAAACTGTTTCTACAAAGGTTGTTGCCATAAGAAGCGGAAGAGTCAAGTATGATGTTTTGCACTTTTTGGGTAAATGGATCGTAAGTATTCATCCCATTTCTCGTCCCAATATATACCCTTCCGTTTTCATCTTCATACAACCCTTCAATCATGTTATTTGTCAACGAATAGCCTTCCTCGCCTTCTGTTCCAATGTTTTTAAATCTTACACCATCATAAATTGCGACCCCCGCTTGAGTCCCAATCCAAAGCTGACCTTTGGTGTCTTGCATAAGTACATTACCAGTGTTCTCAGGAAGACCATCCTCTATTGTAAAGGATCGGAATGTCTCATTCTGTGCATGTAGAAAACTCAAATGAAACAGCGTGAACACAGCTGCAATGACCCCCAGTTTTCTAAGCCCCAACTTTTTAAACAAACAAAGAATATGATTCACTGATTACCCTTTTTAAATTCTTTATGCCAGTCGTTAACCAAAAGAATTAAAAAAAATATATGGGTAAATATACGTACTTAAGTACTTCCCCCTTATTGGAAATGGGGATATTTCCCTATTTCAAATTGACCAACCTTCCTATTCCTTTGTGGCAAAATTTAAAACCATTCAAAATTCGACAACATGAGAAAATTATTTGCAATCGTAAGCTTATTTGTTTTCATGGGCACGGCTATGGCTCAAAAAACAATAAAAGAAATGGCAGATATGCCGGACAAAAAATTCAGCAAGCTTATGACTGAGGAAAACTATGCAGGCCAGATTAGAACTTTTGCCAAAGCCTATGAAAAACAGACCGGCAAAGACCTTCCTGAGCCCGTTCCGGTTCCTATGAAAAGGGTGGCTCTGTTATCATTTTTTACTGCTGATTATTCTCAAATCGACGTAAAAGCGTATCGGAGACACCAGGTTTTTGAGAATTATATCAATGAAACTGGAGGGAAAATGCTCGTCAATGATTTTTACAAATTGTCTATCAACGACCTTAAAAAAATCTTTGCAGCCAACGGTATGGAGCTGCTAACACCTGATGAATACTTGAAAACCAACGAGCAAAAACAATTGTATAACACCTATGAAGTGAACGTTTCAAAGCTTGCCGCTGGAGCTACTGCCATTGGAGGCTTCTTTACCAAATCTAATAACAAAGCCTTAACTCCAGCGGACGGATACAGGGCTTATCCCGCTCCAGTAGTCAATTTCGGGATGGATATGAAAGCAGTTAGAGATTTAGGAAAATTGGCCAACGAACTCGATGTAGATGCTTTATTAACGATCAATACCTTGACGCAGTTAGAAAAAGGAGAAGTGGGATTAAAAGGTATAAGTATGTCACTCCATGCCCCCAATCCCGTGCCCGATGACCCTGAAATGAAATATGGTATGGGGTTCTATTATGAAGGTGTTTTGGTAGGCTCCATTAGTTTTACTTTGGATGAATATATGCCATTTGCTAAGTTACCCAAAAAGGCCCAATCCTTTGAAAATGTAGATATGACCGGATTTACGCCATTGATGAAGCGAATGACCACCCAGCTCCTCAATAGCAAAAAGCAAAATTTTGGTAATTAATTTAAGTTGCGGTGTATCGGTTCAAAGGTGTATGGGTGTACCGGATATGGGCATTTGGCAACCGAAATACCTTAATACCGAAATACCGTTGAACCGAAATACCATATTAAAATGCTATCTAACCCAACTTGAGTTAATTAGCCTTGATTACTTACTAAAACCATTATTCCTCCCTTTATCTTATTGGAAAAACATATGATTCATTTCATTGCTGTTTTTAATTCCCCACTATCTCAAGTCAAAAGGTTTGTTTTACTGTGGGTTGCTTTATTTACTGTTTATGCTTCCTCCGCACAAGTAGATGTTCACGAAGCGGTGAAAAACTTGCTGGCAGAGGATAATTACACTTACGACTATACCGAAATAGGCAACCAATTGGTAGAGGATATCATAAACCAATCAGAAGGGGGTTATGTAAGTTATAGTATGGCCAAGACTTATGTCGAAGGATCAATATTACCCACGCTTGAAGAGCCATTGACCGCTGCGGAACTCACGAAAGGTGTCCTGCAACTGCACCAAGAAAAGAGGGAAGGTTATCAGGGTAAAATCAAGCACCTCAAAGATTTGCTGGATGCATCCAATATTTCTACCGATGATTTGGCTTTATATACGGCTTTGCCACTGAAGTTGGAATCGTATATGTCGCCTGAAAATGAAATAGTGGGTCAACAGGTTGCACTTTTTCTTGTGGGCGATGGTAGCAAAATGCTGATGCTTTTGGCTAACATCATCACCTATCAAAGAGAGGTCAAAATTCTGGAACTGGATAAACCGGATACCTATATAGACGCTTCCGAAGGTGATTATGCCATTTTTTATCAAAAGTTTGCACGGATATTTGAAAAGATTTTATTGGGTCAAGTCGATGATAGACCAAGCACCCTGTTTGGAGAAAAAGTTAATGAAGAATGGTTTAAAAGTACGGTTCAAATTTATGAACAAGCAGGATTAACCTATGTGAAATCAATGATTGAAGATGACTGGGAATATTTTGTGGAACATGAATATCCTAACGTGGTGTTTTTTCGCATGCTCTCCGATGCGGGTTACGACGCAGCCTACAATCTTATGCTCGAAATGATAGCGATTACTGGCAAACCCTATTACATATCCGCCAATAAAGAAAACGGACTAAAGACTGATGTGTTGTTGAGCTCTAAAGCACGTGAGGTTCTTAGTGAAAATGCCGATAAGGGGATTACTACCGCTTCTTTTTACCTTATGCAAGAGTGGGAAAACACCCAATTATGTGAAGTGAAATTTGAAATCACGAAGACCAAAGAAGGTAAAGCCAATTTGGATATTTGGATACTGCAAGAATTATAAAATGATTTGTAATAGTCACGATTTGATCCTCCCATGCTGCCTCCAATAAATCCGAAAACAAATGCGAGCGCAAATACTTCTCCTATAAGCCAGCCACCTAACCATCCAGTGATAAATATAATAAACAGCCAATTCCTTTTAGCAGGAATTTCAATGGTAATCCCGTCAAATGTTCCTTTTATTGATGCCCTTCCTTTATGAGGTTTTTCCATTTTGTTATTATGCTTAAAACCTCGCCTTTCTGTCGTTGTAAGCTTTTACAGCCTAACGGTCTGTTTATATGCAGTTTGGGCGTTTACTCCAAATTGGCATATGCACTTTGTTGGCAGCAGGTATTTTTCATTTTATTTCTTTTCATAAAATACTTTCTCTTAATAAATATCCATGTATGGAGCCTCGTTCAATCATGAAATCAAGAATGGGGATAATCTTATTTCTCAATCTTATTTCTTCCTTTATTTTTTGTCTGTTAATAAAAATAAATTTCCTCAAAAATTTTTCCAAGTAGTACAAGGTGTTTGATTCCAAATCATTAAGATTTAAAGAACGGTTAGATGATACAATTATATGAATCCAGTCAATGCCTTCGTTTTTAAAGTTGCTTCCAATTGAATCCAAAACTTTGACAATAGAATACAATACAGCGGGAATATTTCCTATTTCTTTAGAAGCGTCTGTATAGAGAGACAAATTCTCACTTTTTAAGCTTCGCCATGCCTCTACACCTTCACGCCACCAACGCCATGCTAACAAATAGTTTATTATAATTTCTTTTAAATGATAGCTGCGTGGATTTACACAAAGTTCCTTAATTTTAGGATATAGGCTATTCCAAACATACCAAAATTGTTCGTACTTGTTTAAGTAATCTTCTGCGCTTACTATTTCTTCAATAAGTGCAGCAGACTCTTCTGTCGAAGAAAACGAATCAATAAATGGTTTTAAGAATACATCTATTTCGCTTTTTTCTCTTTCTAAAATAAAATAAGAAAATTTTTTGAAAATATTTCGGCGTAAAAGATAAATGTTAGAGGCATCTCCTGAATCATGTTCATAACTTCTCTTATCTTTCAATAATTCTGAAGCTAACAACGGCAATGATTTTGCATAAATATCTAAGTGAGTTATATCTTTCGTATTAGAAGGAATTAATTGGAGAACTATTTCCAAATCATGAATATCAAGCGAAGTAATATCATTAATGTCAAATGATATATTTTCAAAATTAAAATCAGCATTTTTATTCTCTAACTCTTCTAATATCGAACTTTTAGGAATCCGCCCCCAGTGTATTTCTTTCCTTTTTTGAGCAATGATATTTTTATAAATAGGCTTAAATTTTATATATCCGAATAATATTGATTGAGCAACTTTAGGATTTTGTTCCCATAGTTTTGAATTATAAATAGATTCAATAACATAGTCACATATTCTTTTGTAAGCACCAAGAGATGTTTCATCGAAAAGAGTTAAAACCATCATAGTAACATAGTTCTCTATTTCATCAGGGTATTCTTTTATTAATGATGGAATTGCATGAACAGATGCTTCAACTCCATCACTGATTTGAGAATCGTAATCATCAGTAAAAAGATTAGATATGGAGGTATGAATGATTTCTTTACAAAAATCTTTATCTTCTCTTGATAGGTTGTCTTTGTATTCAATCATTAATTTTGAGCAAGAAAACCCTGGAATTGAATAATCCATGATACCCATATTTCGTCCAGACTGCAATTCTTCAACAAGTTGTTTCGTCTCAGCTAAAGCTAAAAGGGGGTTACTGTCATATTCTTCTTGTTTTTTAGTTTTAGTTTGATTTCTTGCACCAATCAAAAAATCTGCCCACACTCTTAGAGGTGTATATTTAAAAAAATCTTGGTATTGACTATGAGCTTCTTCACTTTCCTTTTTAAGTTCATCAGAAAGTTCTTTGGGACTAAATTCTATTCGCAAATGGTTGTCATCATGTTGTGATACTTTTGGTATCAAATTGCGTCTGTTCATTCTTGCCAACAAAATTCCGTAAGATTTACTTGTTGAAGCGTTTGATTTATGTTGGTCAATTATCTTATACAATTTTTCGATGAATTCAGTGTTTTGTTCTTCTGTAAAACCTTTTACTCCAAAAAGCTGATAATTTAAAAATAATGACTCCAAATTTGAGTTTCTATGTTTATCCTCACAAGTTTTCAATCTTTCATCTGTGTATAAAATGTCTCTCACTTTATCCATACCATATCCAATTGAATAAAGAGATTTTGCTTGAAATTCATTGGTACACCGAAATGTGTCAAAATGAAATAATTCTATCGTTTTGAACAAAATTGATGCTACTTCATAGAATTTATCTGGGTGAGCAAGTACAATGCTGCAAACCACAGAAGTAAGAGAAGCAGATTTTGATTGAATTAGAATTTTAAGCAGTATTTCTTGGACTATTTCTGGCTTTCCTATCTGAGCCAACTCTAAAAGAGTTTTTTCTAATGCCATGTGTATTGACTGCAATACATTTGGAACAACAGGGCTTCCGTTCCCACGATACATGTCCCAAATTGCGCCACTTAAATACTGAGTTACTTCTGTTTTATTTACATGTAACGTAATTTTTACAACATCCTCTTGTCCATAATCCGATTTGCTATAAGATTCAACTGCTTTATTTGTAAATTCAGTTATGAAATTAAGTGTCTCATAAAATGATGACTGTAACAACCATTTAACAGGCGTTTGATTGGCACTTGAAGGATGGTAATCGAATTTGTATTCATCCATTAAGCCATACCGACTTTCCATTGAATCCCTGTCATACCCAAATCTTTCTTGTTTTTTGGGCTGTTTTTTCCAAAATAAATCGCACAATTGAATAACAGATAGTGGAAGTATTTTAATTAATTCTACCGCAAGGTATGGCTTCTGTAAGATTTTAGAACAAAGTCCATTGTATGGGTCTCTATGGCCTGTCCATTTGTTAGCTAAAACATTATCAAATATCTGTGTTAATTCTTCTTGTAATTCATGTGCAGAATTGAATACTACTTTTAATATATTTTCTTCTGCCTTATCATGAATGTAGAAGTCTTTTTGTGTTTCAGTCTTTTCTATCAAACTTAAGGCTAACAAACCCGAATATCGGGTTGTTTTCCCTTTTTTGTTGAACTCGCACCAATCCGTTAATACTGGCAACACAAGTTTTAAATTGTTTTCAAAAAAATCAGATTTATATTTGTGAATAAGGGAAATTACTTCTTCCCAGCCTTTTCCTTTAGGTATTATAATTTCAGTTTTCTGAATTGCTGAAATATCGGTGCAGGCAATTCTTAATAAAAACAAAATTCGTTTTAGTATTTTAAAATCATTTGCAATGATTTCTTTTTCGAAAAACTTAAAGAATACCTCTGAATAATCTGATAACAAAACAGAAACTAAAATTTCATCTTTCCAAAATTGTGTAACCTCAACATTTCTTAATGCTTCCTGAATAAATTCTTCTATTTCTTTAGGATTTTCTGACAAGTGGTCGGACAACCACAATCTAAATGCTCTACGTATAGGTAATGATTTTCCTAAATCATCAAAAAACTTTTCTGTGTCTAAATAATTAGAAAAACAACGGGAAACTATTTTATCCAACGTCCATTCTTCATAAATGTCGTGAGTAATAAAATATCCGTTATGACTGTCATTATATCCAAGTATCTCGTCTTGTTTTAAATAAAACAAAGCTGATTGTGGCAAACCATCTCCGTTGATATAAAACCGACCTGTTTTATACCTCTGAATAGCAATATTAATAATGCATTTTTCTCTTTCAAGATGTAAGTTGTCCTTCTGAACGGTATTTAGTATTCGCTTTTTCCAAAGCAAGTCGACAAATCCTTTATAGTTTCCTTGATTGTCAATGTTTGAATATTGTTGAACATACTCTCTTAGATAAAACAAGTTCCTAAGCCGTTCTAAAAATTTTTGATTGACGGGAAGAGAGAATTTAAATTCTTCTGCTATTGATTTTAATTCATCAGCACCAATCAAAGAAACATCATTAATTTCAAATGGCAACTGATAATTCTCTTTAATATGAAAAGTTAAATCATTAAGGTAAGCGTAGCGTGTAGTAAAGATGATATTCCAACCATTTTCTTTTAATTTTTGTATTAGGATAGCAAGAATGTCATTATTAGTAATCTCTGCTAATTTTTCTGCTGAATCAACTACAAAAATTTTAGTAGATTCATCTTTAAAAGCATTGAGAAATTGTAAAAATGTGAATTTGTGGTAAAAGTGGAATATGTCATTAATGTGATTTACATTAAGCTCGTTTGCTTTAAAAACACAAATTGGTATCTTCCTAAGATAAGAGTTATAAAATTCCTTGAAAATTGCAGTCTTACCACATCCACCTTCGCCTGAAATAATTATGTTTTTTTTCTTTTGAGCAGCATTTGCTATTGTTGCAACAACAGAACTTCGGTCAATTTTAATTCGTTTGTCTCCAATTGAAATTTCTGTCTGAATTGCTTGTAAAATATTTTCGTTGTGTTTAGAAACTTCATCAAGCAAATCTCCTTCGTTTGGCTCAAGGCTGAAAAAAATGTCATTGATGTATTTATTTTCAGGCAAAGACAATTGTAATTCAAAATGACTTGGAACTCGCCATTGGATGTTTATTCCTTCGTTCTTAGCTGCTTTCTCAATGTCTAATTGGTATTGAGGTTTCTTATTGCTTTTAATGGTGCTTTCCGAAAGTTCTTGATTGATGTAGAAAAGTAATTCGTCTAATTCCTTGTTTTTAGATTTGGCTTTTTTGATTGAATCAATAATGTCGCCTTTGTTGTCAGCAATAGAGGTCGTGTAATATTTGGATTGAAAACCATAGAGTTTCCCGTCTTTTTCAATTGGTTCTGTCTCAATTCCTGTTTGATTTTTGTAACGAAAGAGTCCAATTCTATTATTGAATTCTGCACAGAACAACAAATATGACATTTGTTCAAATGCCCACGTTTCTTGTTTGTCGTATGTTAAACTAAAAATTTTCCAATTCATTTTATGACATTAGTTCTATTGTTGATGTTCTGGGTCTTTATATCTTCTGTTACTTGCTGCCAACGTCCCGCATAGCTGACGTAGCGGGCTTTTGCCCGCTATGGACAGGTATGCTTTGAGCCTGTTGATAAACTCTTCCTATATTGTCAATAAATTTATTTTAAAATTTGTAAGGATCATTAAGTCAATTGTTTTTAGTTGATTGATTTAAATAAATCGTTCCCAAATTCGAGTTTATCAACAGCCACTATTGTTATAGCCAGCTTTCATTCTTTAATTTCTAATTTTAATATTTTACTTCTATCAAATTCACTTTGACTGACTGTCCCTTCTCCATTTGACAACTTTACTTTTGTTGTTTTATTAGCATCCGTTATTAAATATAAATCATATTCATCTTTATGGTTTATTATTTTTTCAAGCAAATCTGATTCTTTCATGAAAAAATTATAATCCTTTTTATTTACATGGTAATATTCTAAATCGAAAGTTAATGCCTTATGGTTATCAGCTGTCAACTTGATAAATGATTCATATCCAAATCCAGCTTTATACTTGACATTTACTGGTAAAGAATCATTGTCGTATCCTTCAAATTCACTTTCAATTAATGAATTTCTGAAACAAGTCAATTCATATATTTGAGAGTAGTTTTTCGGTTGTATTTTATTTATCTTGTATACAATTTGGTCGTATTTTTCATCCCCATAAAAGTTCCTTTTTGCCTCTAATGGAGTTTCGCTTTTTTTGAAATATTTTTCTGCGTCTATTGCTATATTTCCATTTATATTAGGATACTGATATGTTAGAATACAATCTTCTAAATTTTTTAATCCTTTATTGAAAACTGTAAATGGAAAACTTAGAAATAATAGGTTGCTATCATTTGGACTATCCAATTCATTAACCACATAAATAATAGATTTCTTATTTTTGTTTAAGGCATAATTCCCCAACTTTAATTCTAATTCACCTTTGTCTAAGCTACCTGATTTCATTGCCAATTCAGTCCGATTCCAATTAGTTGTGACAGTTGCATAAATGGCAATTGCCGATAAAATTAAAGGCAGCCAAGTTAAAATCATACTTTTACCTTCCTTTAATTTTAGTTTGGTAATTAGCCTTTTATTCTCTTTTTCAACTTTGCCTAAACGACTTTCCATTCCATTTAATGCAGTAACAAATTGGTCGATTACATCTTTTCCAATTTCAGAATTTTGTCCTTCTTCTTTATTTTGTTCTTCTTTCATTTTTTTTATAGTTGGCTATAACTACAGTATTCACGCAATATTGCGTGTATTTCGCTTATGTGTTATTTCACATTTAATGTATCCAATGTATAAAGAAAAAGAAAAACAATAATTTAGGTATTGAAATTTACTCTATACAAAATACATTAACAGTGAAGCCAAAAAATATAAATAGTGGTGTTTTCCCGTAGTGGATGAAAGTATAATAAATGTTATCTCTAAAACACTGGCTAAAAGTAGAACAGCCTCCTTGTAAAGCCAAACAAAGTCCAATAAAAGTAGAGGAGGCAGCAAAAAAAAATGCCAGCCCAACGGCCAGCATTTTTTTTAGGTTTGTTATTTCGATTGTCGGAGGCAGATCGTGCTATGAAGCAAGTTCGAATTTCGCTGCGCTCAGACTGCCATCCCGAAGCAAGTTCGGGACTTCGCTGCGCTCAGACTACTTCCCGTGACACTGCTTATACTTCTTCCCGCTTCCGCAAGGACAAGGATCATTGCGGCCCACCTTTTTTTCTGTATTCCGGACTGTTTCAGGGCGGGCAGGTTGGGAAACGCCTTCGGCGGCGGCACGTGCCCGGACGGCTTCGGCGTCGGTCGGGGCAGAGGCACCGGGACGGCTCATGCGCATTTTGCTGAGGTCCACTTTTTTCTGCTCTCGGGCCTGTTGTACCTGTTGGTTTTCGGGCATGGCCAGCATGCCTTTGGCCAGGTAGGAGGAGGTCTCTTCGTTGGTCTCGTAAATGAGGTCTTCGAAGAGTTTGTAGGCCTCCATTTTATATTTCACGAGTGGGTCTTTCTGCTCAAAAGAGGCTGATTGGACAGACTCTTTGGTTTCGTCCATGGAGCGCAGGTGCTCTTTCCATTTGGAATCGATGATCGCCAAAGTCACCGCTTTTTCGATGTCCCGCATGATGGTTTTGCCGTTGGACTTGACCGATTCTTCCAGATCGGCAGAGATCGGCAGCATGCGGCTGCGGCCATCGGTGAACGGGATGGCGATGCGCTTGTACCGTTGTCCCTCGTTTTCGTAGATACGTTTGATGGTTGGGAGAAGGAGGTGGATGATGCCTTCTTCTTTTTTGCGGTAAAACTCATCGAACTGCTGCTGGTAGCGGTCGGACAGCTCATCGACGCTGTATTTTTTGAAATCGTCGATACTTATTTTTGGATCAATGCCCAGTACGCTGAGCGAGTCGCTGCGGAAACCTTCGTAGTCATCGTTCATTTTGTGGTGCGAAACAATGCTGTCGGTCATGGAGTGGAACATATTGTCGAGATCCACCTGCAAGCGCTCCCCGCTGAGGGCGTTGTACCGTTTTTTATAAATGGCTTCCCGCTGGATGTTCATCACATCGTCGTATTCCAGCAAACGCTTCCGAATACCGAAGTTGTTTTCTTCCACTTTTTTCTGCGCCCGCTCGATACTCTTGGTTACCATGCTGTGCTGGATCACGTCGCCTTCTTGGTGGCCCATGCGGTCCATCAGGCCAGCGATGCGTTCGCTTTGGAAGAGGCGCATCAATTTGTCGTCAAGGGAAACGTAGAACTGCGAAGAACCCGGATCACCTTGCCGTCCGGCACGTCCCCGGAGCTGGCGGTCAACCCGTCGGCTGTCGTGGCGTTCGGTACCGACAATGGCCAATCCACCGACCAATAACCTTTTGCTGTCCTGCTTGGAGAGGTCGTCCTGCTTGACGAGGTTGTACATTTCTGGCCGCAGCTGGAAAGCGGGGAAGAGTTCGTGGCTTTCGTCCAGCGTTATTTCCTTGCCCGTACCGCCTTGTTTGATGGTATAAAAATAACCGCCCTTGGCGCTGGAATCTTTTTTCACATCGATCACCTCAAAGATACAGGCGGGGGCCAATTTGATATCCGTACCCCGTCCCGCCATGTTGGTGGCGATGGTCACGTTACCATGCCCGTTGGCGTCCTGGTGTCCGGCACGAGCCACGATGGAGGCTTCCCGCTGGTGCTGCTTGGCGTTCAAAACTTCGTGGTTGACGCCCCGCATGCTCAGGTAGCGGCCCAATTTTTCCGAAATATCAACGGAAGTGGTACCGACCAAAACTGGCCGTCCGGCCCGGCTAAGGAGGGTGATCCGATCGACCACGGCGTTGAATTTTTCCCGCTCCGTTTTATAAACTTCGTCATCGCCATCATCCCGAATGATCGGCATGTTGGTGGGGATGACTGACACGTCGAGTTTGTAGATGTCCCAAAGTTCTTTGGCTTCGGTTTCGGCCGTACCCGTCATACCAGCCAATTTGTGGTACATCCTGAAATAGTTCTGCAAAGTGACGGTGGCATAAGTTTGCGTAGCCTCACCCACCTTGACGTTTTCTTTCGATTCCAAGGCCTGGTGCAAACCATCAGAATAGCGACGGCCTTCCATCATCCGGCCCGTTTGCTCATCGACGATTTTGACCTCGCCGTTCATCACGATGTACTCTTCGTTTTTCTCAAACAAGGTGTAAGCCTTGAGCAATTGCGACATGGCGTGGAGGCGTCGGGATTTTACCGCAAAGTCTTGGGAGAGTTTGATTTTTTCTTCCTGTTTTTGCTCCTCCGTCAATTCATCGTCGTTGTCAATTTCCACCATGCGGTCAGCGAGGCTCGGCATGATGAAGAAATTGGGGTCGCCTTTGCCTTGGGCCAGCCATTCTGCCCCGTTGTCGGTTAGCTCTACTTGTCGGTTTTTTTCATCGATGGTAAACAGGAGCGGCGCATCTACCAAGTGCATGTTTTTGGAATTCTCCTGCATATAATGGTTTTCCGTTTTTTGCAGGATGACCTTTACACCTTCTTGGTTGAGAAATTTGATGAGGGGGCGGTTCTTCGGCAGCGAGCGGTGTGCCCGCAACAAGGCCATTCCTCCTTCTCCCTCTTCCACGCCGTCATCGCCTTCTTCAATCAATTTTTTAGCCTCTGTCAAATATTTACTGGACATTTTCTGCTGGGCAGCCAACAGCTTTTCAACGTCAGGTTTCAATTCTTTGTATTCCTCCTCTTCACCGCTTTCGCTCACTGGCCCAGAGATGATGAGCGGTGTCCGGGCGTCGTCGATCAAAACTGAATCCACCTCATCGATCATCGTATAGTGGTGTTTGCCCTGCACCATTTCGTCGAGCGATCGCACCATGTTGTCACGCAGGTAGTCGAAACCAAATTCGTTGTTGGTGCCATAGGTGATGTCGCACTGATAGGCTTTGCGACGGGCTTCTGAGTGGGGGCGATGGCGGTCGATACAATCGATGGTGAGGAACAAAAACTCCATCACGGGGCCGATCCATTCGCAGTCCCGTCGGGCGAGGTAGTCGTTCACCGTTACGACGTGGACCCCTTGTCCCGATAGGCCGTTCAGATAAGCGGGTAGGGTAGCGACGAGCGTTTTCCCTTCCCCGGTTGCCATCTCTGCGATCTGTCCTTCGTGCAATACCGAACCACCGATCAGCTGCACATCGTAGTGCACCATGTTCCAGGTGATCTGGGCACCGGCGGCATCCCAGCTATTTTTCCAAAGGGCTTTATCGCCCTCGATGGAGACATAATCTTTTTTCTGGTTGGCGGCCAGTTCCCGGTCGTGGTCGGTGGCGGTCACTTTCAGGATAGGGTTTTCGCTGAAGCGGCGGGCGGTTTCTTTGACCACGGCAAATGCTTCCGGGAGCAGCTCTTTCAATACTTCTTCCAAGTGCTTGTCGCGTTCCTTTTGCAGTTCATCCAACTCTTTGAACAGCTCCTCTTTTTGGTGGATGTCCTCCTGTTCGTTCGCTTCCTTGCGGGTGGATTTGATGTCTTCATCAATGCCAGCGAGGTGGTCAGCGATCCGTTGCCTGAATTCGAGCGTTTTGTTCCGCAGTTGGTCGAGGCTTAGGTCATGAAGTTTTTCATATTCCTCATTCACTGCATCCACAATGGGGCTGTACTTATCGAAGTCCCTTTCACTTTTGTTCTTAAACAGTTTTTTGAAAATACCGAGCATAATATAGGTATTGAAAATTGGCTATTAGGTATTGGATTGCTAATCGGATTTATCAGTAAAATCAAATACCTGATACCCTTTTGAAAAATTCGGGTGCAAATTTAGGCAACTAGTTGATGAATGATAACGGGTAATAGGGGTTTCCCAAAGGGATGCTCTTAGCAAAGAAATGGGAATTATTTAAATGGTTGGTAGTGAATAGATTAGGCGAAAAATAAAAACAATTTTAATCATCGTGTAACCACAGATCACCAGCGACCCAAGTTTTTAATGCCAATCATATTCCGTTCCATTGGTAGAAACGTGACGGAGTGTCAGGGAAGGGTAGGGCAAAGCGGAATTTTTGGCAGTAAAATGAGATTGCTTTTCTATGTTAGCCTCCTATTTGTCTGACTGTATTTTATTAGTTGAACGTGTGTTCTGGAAATGGGCCTCGCTCCAGAGGAGCGGAATCTTTGTAGAAGCTGTTTTCCGCTCCATTGGAGCGGTATTTCTTCGAGATAGCGTCCCGATGGAACGCCCACGTATTTCACAACATCTTGCTACAAAGATAAAAGCCCTAACGGGCTTAGTAATCAGTAGTTTAAATCCAAAACTCACGTTAGTTGAAAAGGCGACAGATGAAAATTAGGGTAATACCCAGAAATAAAAAACCCCGAATCCCAGGCTCGTCCAGGATTCGGGGTTAAAACGAAAGCAAAGCGCCTCCGATGGTTACGGTTTCGCCACTTTCGATTTATACCTCTCCTTACCTACCCGGTAATGCCCAACAGCGATGGCCTCGCCAGGGTTGCAATTCCAGGCCTCCGGCATATAGTTCCGGGTGAAATTATAAACGGTATTGGACACAGGGTCCATGACGGAAAGGTCATTGCCCGCATTGGCATGGGCCGAATTCGGATAAATGGCCAGCGGGTCGTCGTTGTTGATTAAGGAGAGGAAGGCTGGGCATTCCTCCTGCCGTTTTTTAAACGTAAACAACAACGTCTCCTCCTCTTTCAAAAGGATGATTTCCGGGTCGTTGGAAATCAGGCCAAAAGAAATATAATCCACTTCCGGGTTTTCTTCAGGGCCACTGATGTAAGCATTTTGCAGCCATTCTCCACTGACATTGTTAAAAGCAGTGAAACTAGTGCCAACAGGGGCCAGTAGGGTCACCTGCCCAGAACCGATAATGGTATATTGGCTCAGGTCAACCCCTTCTTCCAAACGGGCAAAAACGCCCCATTGTTCTTGGGCTTCCATCCAGTGGAGCTTGAATTCGATTTGTGAAAAAGCAGAAAATGAATGCGATAGAATAGCGGCAATGGCCAGTGCTTTTAAGAGTGGGAATCGTTTCATGGCTGATGTTTGATTGGTCGCTGAAAAGCACTTGCACTGATTGTCGAGCGCTTTTTAGCGAAACATATAAATTGAAAATTGAAATAAGAATAATTGAAACGGGGGAAACCGAGGGGAAGGATTTATTGAAGATTAGGCAACATTGATGCCAGTCAAAAAGGTAAGAAGCTGGTTAGCAAAACATTAACGAACGGCAATAAGGGGTAAAAAACAAAAAGAGAAAGCTTGTTGGTAAATTGAATGCATTATAGGGGTTGCACAAGAGGGGAAATGGTACCTCCTTTTTGGTGGGGCAAAAACGGTTGTTCTGCCGTTAGTGGCCAACCAATCCCAAAGCATTGATTTTCTAATTGAGCAACCGAAGCACTTCCTTTTTCTTTTTCGCAACAGTCAAGTAAAGGGAGGGCATACGTTCAGCAACCGATCTTTTATAAAATCATGTGTCACTCCCTAAAATAACGTGAGGTATGGATTAGGGTTCACTCTATCAAGCTGGTAATCAGTTTATTACATTTTTTTCGAGGCTGTCTCAAAAGGCTTAGATTTTCTTTTCGACGCTGAATATCATGATTCTTATGATTCGTTATGATCCAAAAATGAAATTTTTATAAATCATAAAATGTCATAATAGACATAAAAATCAGCGTCAAAAAAGACTTTTGAGACAGCCTCGAAAAAAAATCAGGGGGAAGAAAATCGGCTTTGCCGATTTTCTTCCCCCTGAAATTCCTTTAGCAAGGCAGGATTGGCAAAAGCCAATCCTGCCTTGCCCTTCTTTTTTTGATTTATTTTTCGGTTTCTAAAATTGTACGTTCCGCAACCGAACCTGTAAATTTCACCTGCTCTGGTGCTTCGAAAAAACCATCCAGATAGGCTTTCATCTCCAAGCGGTCGTTGTAGGATAGCCATTTGAACTGCATCACCGTCTCTTCCAATTTCTCCCGTTTGCCCAATAGGTGATAGGTCGTCCCATGAAAGTCGGTGGCCGATTCTTCAAACCCAAGGTAAACCCGTTGCCCCAATTTGGTCTGTCCGACATTGGTGTTGGGAAGGGCATAAGAAGCATTGACCAGTCCTGAGAAATCGAAGTCGTAAGGCACTGCGATCAATTTGTCTTTTTTGCGTAGGAATTTCAGGTTTTTCCCCGTTTTAATACCCCAGTCGGCATTGCCGATCAAGTATTGGAAAAAAGCCACCATCCTTACCTGCGCAATGTGGAAACTATCAATCGGCAAGTTGAAAGCAGTCGACTCTATTTTTTCTGCATCAATCCGGTTGCGCAGCTGTGCCGCATCTTCGATCAGGAAGGCCCACTGCTTGTCTTTTTCACCAGTAGCGGTATCCTTATAAGTAATGCGGAGCAATTGCACCCGGAAACTATAGGGACTGACTTCGTTGTACAGTTTGTAGGTTAGGTACTCCCGCAACAGGGTTTCTTTCGCCTCTTCATCGTCGGCAATGCATTGTGGTACCAGCTTGAGGTCGTCGTATTTGGCAAGCCCCATGGCTTCGAGTTCGGATTTCTTGAAATTTAACTTGAGCGGTGGAACGTCGCTGCATTTTACCCGGCGGAAGGCTCCCCTGAGTTTAACTTTCAGCTGCCATTTTTGCTTTTTCCCGTTCTGATCCTTGAAGGATATTTTCGCATCGTAAGATGACTCATCCGAGCGGTCTGCTTTGAGGGCAGCGAGGTCTGTTTCTAAAGTGAGATCCAGTACTTCTTGGTGGTTCATCAAGTCGAAAATACTCTTACGGCCTTCCCCGCCATTGGCAAGTACAACGTTTTGGAACAGTAGCAATAAAAAGGATACACTTAGGGATTTGAACAATAAAACCAAATTTTTCATAATTAAAATTGTTTAAAAGAGCGTTTCACGTATTACCCTAATGGAAAACAAAATTGCGGGAAGAAGTTCATGGATGCAAATTTTAAAATGGTCAAAATGGGACACAAAAGCTTTGAATGGTGATAATTAATGGACTGATTTAAAAATCTTGAGGATTTGAAATAAAATTAAAAACATATCAAATGAGGCTTAAAAAGCACCAATTGCTTGTATTTTTTCTGTTTTCAAAATTTTATTCTGTATCAGGTAGCCATCCTCCAACTTCTGGATGCACCTTTGTGTAAATTTGACAAAAAGTAAATTTTAGGTTAACTTTATGGTAATTATTGGACACTATCCTTTTGCATGCTATTATTTACGCATACTTTTGTCCCAGTAATTAAGTACTCTTATATAAAAAGTTTCGGGGGGCGAGCGGCTTTCAGCCGCTCGCACCCCGAAAACCTTTCTGCACCGAGCCGTCGAAATCGGCTCGGTGCAGAAAGAAGTTTTTCATACTGCGTATTAGGTAAAATGAAAGATTGATTCTGGGAACTAAACAAATCCTTTTTTCATTTGTCTTCAACCCGAAAAACGACAAGCAGGACAGACCATAATGGCTATCACATGAAACACTTTCAGAAATCCATTTTCATCCTGACTGATAAATTCCAACATCATGGTCTTACTAGAAGAATATCAACTGACTGAAAAGAAAAAGAAAAAAAAGGATGGCTATCAAAAGGAAGTCGTCAATATCATCCGCACCACGCAGCGCAACAATGTAGAACTGACGCATTTGGCCGACAACAAAGCCAACGTGCTGTTGAGTTTGAATGCCATCATGCTGACCTTTCTCATTCCCAACGTGGTGTCCCATACCGATTACATCTTGGAGCGGCACTTGTTCATCCCTCTCGGAATGCTGGCAGTCACTTGCTTTTTGACTATTTTCATTTCTACCCGCGTTTTGATGCCCTCCAAGTTCGACAAGCCCCGGTATTTCAAAAACGGCTACAAAAACCACAGCCCTTTGTTTTTTGGGAATGTGTACAAAATGGAGCCCGAGGAGTTTTTCAACAATTTGGACGAAGCGTTTGCCAGTAAATTGAACATCATGGACATGCTGAAGCAGCACCTCTATTATTCTGGCCGGCGGTTGGGTTATAAAATGACTTGGATCAGGCGAGCGTTCAACATCTTTTTGGTGGGGCTTTTTACTACCATCGTCTCTTCGATCATTGCTTTTTTGATAAGCTAAGGCAATAGCAAATTGCCTGTTTGATACTAACGTCGGGAGGGCTATCAACCCTCCCGACGTTTTTTTTAGTCACCGCTCAATAATAGCTACAAGTACTGCACTGAAATATTGCTGCCCGCCCTCCCCCATAGTTTCCCGCTATCCCACATAAAGTAAACAGCCTTGGCAAGTTGTCTTCATTTCAATCCACCTATCCACCTATTTTTTTTACCTTTGGTCATCCCAGCATGCGCTCGGGTTATTTGTTGAATTAACATCTAAAAATCAATGGAAACAACACCACAACCATTCACCAACATCGCCGTGTCCCTGTCCGGCGGCGGTTACCGGGCCACTACTTTTCACTTGGGTGCCCTTTCCTACCTCAACACTCTGCATTATAAAGGTGAAAACATGCTGCACCGCGTCAAGGTCATTTCCACGATTTCGGGTGGCACATTGACTGGGGTCATGTATGCGCTGTATGCAGCTACCGACCGCACCTTTGATGAGTGTTATAAAAAATTATACGACTTGTTGGAAGAGGACAAACTGGTAGAACGGGCCTTGCATAAGCTGAGCAACACGTCCGCTTGGCGGGACCAAACAAAAAGCAAAGATTTGATCAATGCCTTCTCTGAAGTTTACAACGAATTTTTTTACGAGGACGCCCATTTCAGCGTCTTGTTCGATGACCACAAATCGCATCTTAAAGATGTCATTTTTGGGGCGACTGAATTTACGGACGGCATCCAGTTCCGTTTTCAGGAAAACCACCACAACGGCAGGTTCGGAAACGGTATCCTCAACCTGCCCGATGACGTGGCCAAAGACTTCCGTTTAGGCGATGCGGCAGCGGCCTCCAGTTGTTTCCCCGGCGGCTTCGAACCACTCATTATGTCCAAAGATTTCGCTGCTGGCCCCAATAGTGAAATTGCTAAGGCTTGGAAAGAAAAAGGCTACCCCGTTACCGGCATCATGGATGGCGGAGTCATTGATAATCAAGGGATAGAAGGGGTACAACTGGCAGAAAGAAGGCATGACAAAACGGGTGAACATCCCTACATTGGCACCTACATCATCTCTGATGTGTCCGGCCGAACGATGGCTCCGTATGTGGTGCCCACCATTGAATACAGCTCTTTCAAAGACTTTTTCACCTTTAAAAGTATCAACCTCATTGTAGGGCTGATGGTAGCAGTCATCATCGGGCTATTGTTTTTTGTGGACCTTCATCTTTTGACGACTGTTTTGCTTTCCTGCTTGCTCACATTGGGCATGGGTTGGATCATTGTTTTTTGGCTGGGCAAATCATTTGTCAAAAAAGTCCTCCAGGACTTGTTGGGACAGGACAGTTCCTCCCGTGTACTAAAAGATTTTGGGGTAATTCTCAGAACCCCGATCTACATATTGGCCCACCTGATCCGACTCCGGGCAACATCCGTGATCAAAATGGTTTCCGATATTTTCTTGAGAAGAATTAGGACGCTGCAATTAAGCGCCTTGTTTGGCCACTCGGAATGGAAATACCGAATCAAGACGAATAACATTTACACGCTGTACGAGGCGGGGGTCGAAAAGAATTATGAACCCAGCCCAGCCATGTTGGCAGTCGCTAAAGCAGCCAACGATATGGGTACGACGCTGTGGTTTACCGAGGAACAAAAAAAGGATAGGGTGCTGGACAAATTAATTGCCTGTGGGCAGTTCACCGTTTGCCTCAACTTGATCCGGTACATCGAAAACCTGCAAAAAGGCAGCGCTAAAGAAAACATTTGGGACCACTTAGACCCGACCACTCAGCAAGACATTTTGGAATTGGACAAAAAAATGAGGGAGGATTTTGACCTATTCAAAAAAGACCCGCTGCGGATGGTTGCTGTTAAATAAGACGGTCTTTTAGGACAAAGACTTTCCAAGTTTTCAAACTTGGAAAGTCTAAACTACTCATTTACAATCGCTTTTAAATTCCCTCTCCTGATTCGCACTACAGCTAAAATACAAAATGCCGCCCCTGACATTGGGGCTGGCATTTTTTCATTTTAATTTTCATTTCTATTTTTATCCCCCTATTTGGTATCAGCCTTGCAACATCAGGGAAATCAAATCCACCCCATTTCAGAAAATCCATCCACCATGCAAAATTTGTCAAAAAAACTGGCCGCCATCCTTTTCGGCGTCGTCTTCGCCTTGGTCCTCTTAGAAATCGGTTGTCAGATCTTGTACAAAGTGCTGGTCACCCCTTCCTTGAAAGCCCAGCAAGCTGACCAACTCCACTATTATATCCCCAGCGATGACCCACGCCTTACCTATCAAATGAAGCCGGGCTACCAC
Organism: Saprospiraceae bacterium; assembly: GCA_041392505.1. GTDB lineage: Bacteria > Bacteroidota > Bacteroidia > Chitinophagales > Saprospiraceae > UBA6168. The sequence continues at coordinate 114,224 of JAWKLX010000022.1, forward strand.
ATCCAATTGGACGACCGCCGTTTGGCGATCAACCAATATGGCTTCCGGGACGACAGCGATGAAACGGATTTCCCCAAAACAGTAGCCCTCTTTGGCGACTCTGTCCCATTCGGTCAAGGTCTCGACCAAACCGAATCCGCTCCCGCTGAGCTGCAAAAGCTTGTTGGCGACAGCATCAAAGTCGTCAACTTCGGCACCTGCGGCTATGGGTTGGAAGAATTGAAGGCTTACCTCGAAACGAAATACAATGTTTATAAACCCCAGACCATTTATTATTTCCTCAACCTGAACGACTTCTCTCGCCGCAACTCCATCTACGAAGGTGGCGACAACGGTCTTTACCGTATTTACAAAACACCGTTTTTCAAGCTCCCGTTTTTTATCAACAAGGCCATTTACCGCTATGTCAAAGAGGGCAAAATGTCTTCTGTAAAATGGTACAAATGGATGTTCGAAGGCAATAAAGAACAGTTTCTGCCTATCATCACTGAGATGGCCGATTTTGCCAAAAGCAACGGCAGCGATTTTCGGGTACTCCTTTTCCCACCAGCGGTCGCTTACGAAAATGGTAATTTTGCCCTGCAACCCGTTTTTGACGAGATCATTGATTTTTGCAAAAAAAACAACCTGCACGTCCTCGCCCCCGTCGAACCTTTCAGCCACAACCCCCAAGAACTCCAAGACAACACCGACCACTTCCAACCGCCCGGCGCACAACTGATGGCCCGTGTGATTTGGGAGGATATGCAGGAGAGGTAGGCTGTTCTTTTATGATCGAATGGCGAAACACCTACATATAATGTCTTAAAATGCGGGCCGGTGGATTTGCTTATCTTTTTGCATCATTCTGCTCGGCCCTCTGGGGGTTTTAAGGGGTGGCGTCGGCCTGAACCGACGCCACCCCTTAAAAACCCTTGAGGAGCACCTTGGGTCGTCCGCAATGCGATGAACATGCTGCTCCGCATTTTTTAATATCAAAAATGTATAATAAAAGATTTTTTCGCCATCCAATAATCACCATAAAAATCCAACCATGACCAAAATCTTGTATGTCGAAGACGAACCCTTTCTGGGAAAGATCGTCAAAGAAAGCCTCGAAAGCCGCGACTTTGACGTCCGCTTGGTGACAGATGGCCAGCAGGTCATGGCTGTTTTTGAAAAATACGAACCGGACATTTGTGCTGATGTGATGTTGCCCAACAAAGACGGCTTTACCTGGGGAAAAGAAAACTGGCAACACAACGAACAAATCCCCATCATTTTTTGACGGCCAAAAACCAGACAGCCGATGTGATCAAAGGGTTCGGGTCGGGCGGCAATGACTATATGCGGAAGCCGTTCAGCATGGAAGAGTTGATCGTCCGTATTCATAATCTGTTGCAACTGTCGAAGGGGCAAGCACCGGCCATCCAATCGGACAATGAAATCAGCCTGGGCCGTTATTTATTTTTTCCGAAAAAACAAATCCTGCAAATCGGCCAGACCGATCGCCAACTCTCCCACCGGGAGGCCCAACTCCTCTCCCTGCTTGCCGAAAAAACAAATGCCGCCGTGGAGCGGAAATTCATCCTGCAGGAAATCTGGGGCACCGACTCCTTTTTCAACTCCCGCAACCTCGACGTGTACATCAAAAAATTGAGGGATTATTTGTCGGAGGACGATACGGTTAAGATCATCACGTTGAAGGGTGTGGGGTATCGGTTGGTGTGCTAAAGAGAGTATTCAAATCAAATCGCATGACTGGATTTTGCCCCTCCCGACTATCTTGACTTAATCTAAATAAGAATTTACTAACAGTAAAAACGCTCCCAGTCTTCCCTTAATACAAAGGTTTTTTAAATTTGCGCCGATTTTGGGAGGGGCGTTGTAAATGAGTTTTTTTTAAAAACTCATTGCTACTGTTTCCTGATCAAAACTCTTTGAAAATGAGCGGTTTAAGAACGAAGGGTACTAAAATGCCATTCCAAACCAGTCAAGCTCCCCCTCGACGGCAGTTTGAAAATTCAAATTCCAGCCACGACTTATTTATCATATTTTGGGTCAAATGCTGGCTTTTGCGTTTTTAGCTCCTGGCACCCGAGCCTTTCCGGTCATGCGTAAACGGGAACTTACAAGCAAGACGCCCGTTCACCACTGACAATTTTCCCCTTCGTTCCAAGACGATTCACCAATTTATTTTTACCAATCATCATTATAGAATGAGAACGGTTTTCACCAAGTTTTTCCTACTTGCATTCCTCCTCTTCTTATCGCAAACCACTTTTGCCCAAGCTGAATCAAATTCAGGCAGCAACCTCCTTATGATGGTGCTCCTATTGATTGTGGTTTTGATTGCATTTGCGGTCATCTTTCAGGTCGGCAACAACCTGCTTCAGATGGAAGCTACTAAAGTCGGCGCAGATACGGAGAAGAACAACTATTCCATCTTTCCCCGGTTGAACGAGCTATTCGGTTCGTCCAAACCCAGTTTTGTCGGGGATAGCACCGTCACCAAACTCCAGCAGGGTTTCGACATCAAACTGGAAGGCGCTGCCGACCGACACATTAATAAGGTGTCAGTTTCGACTTACGCCATTCAGCCACCCAACTATCGGGGCATTGCCCCCATCCCTAAGTTGGCTGTTGAAATCGGAGGTACGGTTAAAGCTGGCGACGAATTGTTTTACGACAAAAACGAGCCGGACATCAAATATGTAGCTCCTGTGAGCGGCGAGCTCATCAGCCTCAACCGGGGCGACCGCCGGGCCATCACCGAACTGGTCATTTTGGCAGATAAGGAACAGCAGTTCCGCCAGTTGCCATCTTTCGACCTCGACAACAGCAACCGGGAACAATTGGCCGCCTACCTACAAAGTGTTGGCGCTTGGTCGTTGTTCCGTCACCGCCCTTACGATGTTGTCCCTGAAAAGCACGACGTACCAAGGGATATTTTCATCAGCACATTCGACACTGCCCCACTCGCCCCCGACCTCAACTTTGTTGTGGAGGGCCACGGCGAAGCCTTTCAAAAAGGCCTGGATGTGTTGGGCAAACTAACTACTGGCCATGTTCACTTGGGCTTGAACGCTGGTGGCAACAGCGCCCCTTCTGCTATTTTTACGAATGCGGAAGGTGTGGAAAAACATTGGTTCAGTGGCCAGCACCCGACGGGCAATGTTGGCATCCAAATTCACCACGTTTCCCCGATCACTCCTAAATGTTCTGTTTGGACATTGGGCGTGCAAGAAGTGATTACCCTGGGCCGGATTTTCACCGAAGGACGTTGGAACACCCAGCGCTTGGTGGCCGTCACAGGCGCAGAATTGAATGCCCCTGCTTACGTCAACACCTATGCGGGCGCCAATATCGGTGACCTGCTCAAAGGCAACCTCAACAATGACCATGTCCGCATCATATCTGGCGATGTGCTTTCTGGTCAGAAAAAAGGTGCTGAGAACTTCCTCAACTTCTACGACGACCAGGTAACCGTCTTGGAAGAAGGTGATTATTATGAAATATTCGGCTGGTTATTGGCAGGACGGGCTGTGCCAACGGCATCTAAATCCATCCCGACAGCAGCCATTTTCTCCGATACTGTATATAAAGCAGACACCAATACCCACGGTGAAAAACGTGCTTTCGTGGTTACAGGTCAATATGAATCCGTCCTCCCGATGGATATTTACCCACAGTATTTGATGAAAGCCGTTTTGACCAACGACTACGAAAAAATGGAAGGCCTTGGCATCCACGAGTTGATCGAGGAAGATATTGCCTTATGCGAATTTGTCTGTACTTCTAAACAACCGCTGCAACAGATCCTCCGTACTGGCCTGGATATGATGTACGAGCAGGGGTGATCAGTTGGCAGTCTGCAGTTGGCAGTTCACAGTTTACTGTCAATTGGAGGCGGTATTGAAATAGCATTTTCAAAAACATTTTAGCCTAAATAATAAATGAAAGACTTAGTAGATAAAGTAAAGGCTTTTGAGCCGGACAAAAAGAAAAGCCCTTTCTTGCATACCTTGTACGACGGGTTTTTCACCTTCCTTTTTACGCCAAACCTCACTACATCGGGCAAAGGTGTTCACATCCGCGACCGGATGGACCTGAAAAGAACGATGGTTATTGTGGTTTTTGCGTTGACACTCTGCTACCTATTTGGCATGTACAACATCGGCCACCAACACTTTGTGGCCCTTGGCAAGCACACCAACTTCTTGGAAGCTATGCACTTAAAATTGGTTTATGGATTAATCAAAATCCTTCCCATTTTTATTGTGACGCACGTGGTTGGGCTTGGCATTGAGTTTTATTATGCAGCCAAAAAAGGGCACGGCATTGAAGAGGGCTTCCTCGTATCGGGAGCGCTCATCCCGCTCATCATGCCGCCGGACCTTCCGCTCTGGATCTTGACTTTGGCTGTTGCCTTTGCGGTTATTTTAGGTAAAGAAGCCTTTGGCGGTACAGGAATGAACATCGTCAACATTGCCTTATTGGCCCGTGCATTCATCTTCTTCGCTTACCCAACGACTATTTCCGGTGACCAATGTTGGGTTTCTGGTATCGAATACAATGGTGCTCTTGCCTCTGGCGAAGTGTACGGTTGGGCACACCACTTTTTTGATTGGATATTTAGCGGGTTAGGTGCCGACGTTTTCGGGACAGGTGGCATGGCCGTTGCAGACGGCTTCACTGGAGCAACTCCGTTAGGCTTGGCCATGCAGGGTTGGACTGCAGTGACCGAGGTTTATTCGCCGATGCAAATGTTCTGGGGCGCCATTCCTGGTTCTATTGGTGAAACGAGCAAACCCATCATCATTATTGGGGCTCTCATGCTGATTGCCACAGGGATCGGCAGTTGGCGTATCATGGTATCGTGCCTATTGGGTGCTGTGGCAATGAGCGTCGTCCTCAATATTTGGAACTTCGACGTTTACATGAACATACCTTGGTACTACCATTTCTACATGGGCAGTTTCTGGTTTGCTATGGCTTTTATGGCTACCGACCCTGTCACTGCTTCAGGCACCAATACCGGTAAGTTAATTTATGGCTTCTTTATCGGCGTACTGGGCATCATCATCCGGGTGATGAACCCGGCCTATCCAGAAGGATGGATGTTGGCGATTTTGTTCATGAATGTCTTCGCACCGCTAATTGACCATTATGTGGTCAGTGCGAACATCAATCGCCGCCTGAAACGTGTTAAACAAGTCGCTTAATGCGGTATTCCGGTAATGGGATGTTAGGTATTAATCCCCCCAATACCGGAATACTGAAACACCAATTTAATAATGCACAGTAATAATTATACCCTGACTTATATCATCGGCCTTTGCGCTTTTGTGGCGCTCATGCTGGCCTTGGCCTTCTCCGGCCTCAAGCCCATCCACGATGCCAATGAAGAAGTCTTCAACAAAAGGGACATTCTCAGCGCCGTCAAAGACCAGTTGTCGGTGGACATCCTGACCTGCCCGCAAGATCAAGTATTTGAAATATTTGATAATAAAGTGGAGCAAGTAGTCATCGATGCCAATGGAAAAGTGGTAGAAGGAAAAAAAGCAGAGGACATCGACATGAAGCAAGAAGAGAAAAAACCATTGGAGGATCGCTTGTACCCTGTTTACATCTTTAATGGTGACCAAGGAAAATTCTACCTTGTTGCCGTCAGGGGAAATGGTCTTTGGGATAAAATTTGGGGCACCATCGCTATCAAGGACGATTTCAATACCATCACTGGTGTCACTTTCGACCACGTCGGTGAAACCGCTGGGCTTGGTGCCGAGATCAAAGACAGTGAAGCCTTCAAAAAGCAATTCATCGGAAAAGAAATAAAAGATGACCAAGGAAATTACGTTTCCGTGGCTGTCGTAAAAGGTGGCGTAAAAAAACCTGACCACCAAGTGGACGCCATCGCTGGTGCCACTATCACCTCCAACGGGGTAACTGAAATGTTAAAAAGGGGCTTGTCTGTTTACCTCCCTTATTTTGATTCTTTGAAAAAATAATGACTGCATTAGGGAATGAGCCGCTCGTTCTTGTATCATTCTCTAATACATTCATTCAATCATTAAAAAATGGCAGAAACTGCAACTAAAACGGTAGAACAAAAAGAGCCGTTTTTCGGAAAAAAGGAGCGCAAACTGCTGGTTGACCCGCTCAACGACAACAACCCGATCACCGTTCAGGTATTGGGTATCTGCTCTGCGCTGGCTGTTACCTCCATGGTCAAACCAGCTGTCATCATGGCGTTGTCGGCCACCTTCGTTATTGCGTTTTCCAACCTGACCATCTCGCTCATGCGGAAAGGCATCCCCAAACAAGTGCGGATGATCGTCCAATTGGTCGTCATCGCCTTTTTGGTTACCATCGTTGAATTGGTACTAAAAGCCGCCAGCTATCCGATTTGGAAACAGCTTTCGGTTTACATTGGCCTTATCATCACGAACTGCATCGTTATGGGCCGCCTCGAAGCTTTCGCTATGGCCAACAAGCCTTGGCGTTCTTTCCTCGACGGCATTGGCAATGGCCTCGGTTATGGTGTAATCCTGGTCATGGTAGCAGTGGTAAGGGAAGTGTTTGGCAAGGGAAGCCTGATGGGTTTCAAAATCATCGGCAACACCCCTGACAACCTGATCGACACAACGACCAACTCCTTCTTTGGCTGGTACATGCCGAACAACATCATGGTACTGCCTGCTGCGGCGCTGTTCGTGATCTGTGTCATCATTTGGGTACAACGTGCCCGCAACCGTAAATTAATTGATATTAGTTAATGAGAGAATGAATGAATGAGGGAATGAATGAATATTCTCTCATCCAATCATTCGGTCATTCAATCATTAAAATAAAATGGGCGAATTACTAAACATATTCCTCAAGTCCGTATTTATCGAGAACATGGTTTTGTCCTATTTCTTGGGCATGTGTTCTTTTTTGGCGGTCTCCAAGTCTGTAAAGACAGCCGTTGGTCTGGGTGCTGCGGTCATCTTCGTTTTGACGCTGACCGTACCGATCAACTGGTTTATCAATGAAAAAGTACTGGGTGAAAATGGTATTTTCGGCATGGACTTGACGTTCCTGCGTTTCATCCTTTTCATCGCAACTATCGCAGCTACCGTGCAATTGGTGGAAATGGTGGTGGAAAAATTTTCTCCAGCACTTTACAATGCGCTCGGTATTTTCTTGCCACTGATTACGGTGAACTGTGCCATCTTGGGAGGTGCCCTTTTCATGGTAGCCAGGGAATACAATGCTTCGGAAGCAACTACCTTCGGTTTTGGATCGGGATTTGGCTTCTTCCTCGCTATTGTTTTGATGGCGGCCATCCGGGAGAAAATCCGTTACAGCGCAGTTCCTGGGCCTCTCCGTGGGTTGGGTATGGCCTTCCTCATCACTGGCCTGATGGGCATGGCTTTTATGGGGCTGATGGGCATTAACCCAGCGACTTATTTTCAGTAAAAAAACGGAATAGTGATTGGCGTACAACTCACCATTCACCATTCAACATTTACCATTAGAAATGATTTTCCTAATAGATCTTCCATTTATCGGATTCAGTATCCTCGCCTTCCTCTTGGTGATCCTGATACTAACGTTTGGTTTGTTGACGGCCCAAAAGCGGCTTGTGCCACAAGGTGATGTAAAAATCATCGTCAACGGCGACGAGGAAAACCCTTTGATCGTCCAACCGGGCGTTACGCTGTTGGGGGCACTGTCCAATAAAAACGTATTCCTCCCTTCTGCTTGTGGTGGTGGTGGTACTTGTGCCATGTGCCGTTGCAAAGTGGACGAAGGTGGCGGTGACATCCTCCCCACCGAGCTCAACCATATCAGCCGTAAAGATGCTGCCGAACATGAGCGCCTTGCCTGTCAGGTAAAGGTTCGGGGCGACATGAAAATTCGGGTGCCTGAGGAAGTTTTCGGTATCAAAAAATGGGAATGCGAAGTTGTTTCCAACTACAACGTAGCCTCTTTCATCAAAGAATTTGTGGTCAGATTGCCTGAAGGCGAAGAGCTCGAATTCGAAGCGGGCGGCTACATCCAGATTGATGTGCCCGAAGTGGAGACGGATTATAAAGACATCGACATCACTTCCCACCCACGTATGGGAAAAGCCCCAGACGAGTTCCAAGAAGAATGGGACAAATTCAAACTTTGGGATTTGAAAATGAAAAATGAAGAGCCGATTTTCCGGGCCTATTCGATGGCTAACCACCCGGCAGAGGGCAACATCGTCATGCTCAATATCCGTATCGCCACCCCACCTTGGGATCGGGCGAAAAATGGCTGGATGGACGTTAACCCAGGTATTTGTTCTTCTTATGTATTCGATCAAAAACCGGGTGACAAGGTGACTATTTCCGGCCCCTACGGTGAGTTTTTTATTAAACAGACCAAAAAGGAAATGGTGTACATCGGTGGTGGTGCTGGTATGGCACCGTTGCGTTCGCACCTGTTCCACCTGTTCCACACCTTGAAAACGACCGACCGCAAAGTTTCTTATTGGTATGGTGGCCGTACCAAGCGGGAACTATTCTACATCGACGACTTCAGGGCTATCGAAAAGGAATTCCCGAACTTCAAGTTTTATGTAGTGCTGGACAACCCGTTGCCAGAAGACAATTGGGTAGAAAAAGCAGACATCCACGACCCGAAAGGCGATGGCTTCAAAGGCTACGTCATGCAGGTTTGTTATGAGAAATATTTGAAAGACCACCCAGAGCCAGAGGAAGTTGAATACTATTTCTGTGGCCCTCCAATGATGAATGCCTCCGTTATCAAGACGTTGGACATGCTTGGTGTGCCCGAGGAGAATATTTCCTTTGATGATTTTGGAGGGTAAAAAGAATAGTTTTTTTGCCTTAAAAAAGGGGCGCCAGCACATTGTTGGCGCCCCTTTTTTTCTAATTTTCTGACATCATTATTGATTGACTATTGCCACAAACTCCTCCTCCGTCAATATCTCAACCGTTCCCAATGCCTGCGCTTTTTTCAATTTACTACCGGCCTTATCTCCCGCTACCAAGATGTTCAGATTACCGCTCACGGCGCTGATGTTTTTGGCGCCAGCCGCTTCGGCCTTGGCCTGTGCTTCCTTGCGGCCCATGAGTTGCAAGGTGCCAGTAAATAAAATAGTTTTGCCATACAGCGGGCCATCGGCGTTGAGCAGCTTGGGTTTGTCGTCTTCCGTTTGGGTCATGTTGACGCCGAGCGCTTCCATTTCCTCCAACAGGGCGATGTTTTTTTCATTTTGAAAATAGCGGATCACGTTGTGCGACAGCACTTTACCGATGTTGTGGATGCGGGTAAAACGCTCCTCGTCCCAATCCTTTAAATCCAAAACATGGTGGATCTCGCCAGCCAAAATTTTCGAGGCTTTGATGCCGAGGTGATGGATGGTCAGACTGTGCAAGAGACGGTGGATAGGGTTCTTTTTAGCTTTTTCAATGGCGGCTTTCAGGTTGGCGGCGGATTTTTCACCGAAGCCCTCCAATTGCGCAATCTTATCATAATCGAGGCGGTAAATGTCGGCGATGGAACGCAACCAGCCCAAGTGATAGAACCGCTCGACGATGCTCTCGCCGAAGCCATCAATGTCCATCGCATGTTTGCTCACGTGGTGCACCATCCGGGCGACCACCTGCGCTTCGCATTCGTGGTTTTCGCAACGCCAAGCAGCCTCGTCCTCTTGACGGACGAGTTTGGTATGACAGACCGGACAGGTTTCAGGGAAAACAATTTCCCGCTCCGAACCGTCCCGTAGCTCCTCCATAGGTTTGACAATGTACGGAATAACATCGCCCGCACGCTCCACCAACACGGTGTCGCCGAGGCGGATATCTTTGTTTCTGATAAAATCCTCGTTGTGCATGGAAACGGAAGAGACAGTGACGCCCGCCAGGGCCACCGGGGCGAGTTTGGCCACGGGCGTGATCGAGCCGACCTTGCCCACTTGGAATTCCACATTGAGCAATTTGGTGGTAGCCTGTTTGGCCTTAAATTTAAAAGCAATTGCCCAGCGTGGGTGATGCCCTGTCGAACCAACCCGCTGCTGCAAAGCGAGGTCGTTGACCTTGACAACCATGCCATCCACTTCGTAGGGGTACTGTTCCCGCTGGTCCTGCCACTTTATGCAAAAATCCGCAGCTTCCGCAATGTTTTTGCAAACTGCCCGCTCTGGCAAAGCCCCCTCCCGACCTCCCCCTAATGGGGAGGAGACGTGATCTGCCCCCCTTCTGAAGGGGGCGGGAGAAAGCTTTTTGGACTTTAAAACCGAGGGTTTCCAACAAAAGAATGGCATCGTCGTGGGTCTTTAGCTCGGTGATTTTATCGTTCCCATCGGCATCGACGGCGTAGCCGATTTGGTAGAGAAAAGCGTCAATTTTTCGGGCAGCGGTTTCCGAAGGGTCTTTGGTGCGGAGTCCGCCCGTCGCAGAGTTGCGGGGGTTGGCAAACAGCGTCAGGTCGTCCTTGGCCCGTTCCTCGTTTAGTTTTAAAAAAATGTCTTTGCGGATGAGCGCCTCTCCCCTGAGCTCTACTTTTTGGATGCCCATCTCGGAAAAAGGCGCCCGCAACGGCACCGACCGCAGCGTGCGGATATTAGGAGTAATCTCCTCGCCGACGGTGCCGTCGCCACGGGTGGCTGCCCGGACGAGCTGGTCGTTTTCATACACAATGGCGATGCTGCCGCCGTCAAATTTCGGCTCCACTGCGTACTCGATCTCGATGTCCTTTTCCCAGCCCAAATAATTTTTGATGCGCTCGTCGAAGTCGTGGAGGTCTTCGGCGTTGTAGCTGTTGTCGAGCGAGAGCATGGGGACGAGGTGCTCCACGGGAGGGAGGTCGCCCGTAAGGTCGCTGCTGACCCGTTGGGTTGGCGAATCGGGGGTGATGAGGTTGGGGTATTGCGCCTCGATGGCCTCTATTTTTTTATATAAAGTATCGTATTCGAAATCGCTGATGACGGGGTCGTTCAGCGCATAATAGCGCCACTCGTGATAGACGACCACCTGCCGGAGTTCGTGGAGGATGTCGGGCAGCGGGGCAGCGGACAAGAGTTGTTTGGACCGCTCAAAGAGTTGTTTTTGTTCTTCTTTTTTGTACATGGCGAGGGTGATGGTTTGAAAGGGGAAAAGTACAGGTTTTTTGGATTTTGGCAGGTATGGAAAATATCGCAAGTATTTAATTTTATAGCTTGGTTTTTGTAATTCCATGTGCAGACTATCGATCTTCCATGTTATTTATATCCTACCTTGATGCGAAATAAATTTAAAAACACCCCAGCGTTTAGAAAATTAAAAAGCCTGTCCTTTTATTTAAAATTTTTGCTTTTAATTAATATCGTAGCCTATTCATTTTCAATAAGTTGTTTTGCCCAGAACAACTCTTTCCAAGTAGTATTGGATTCTTTGAATTTCAATATGCAAGACATTGCTGTCAATGAGGATGGAAAGAGCATTCTTCTGATGAGAAAATACCCTAATACGGTTGCGACAGGTTGCTATCTCATTCCGGTTAAAGAAAACGGAGGTATGGTTGAAGGAATAGAAATATCATTTCTGCCTTTATATATAATCCGCTCGTTATACCGAAAGGATAGGGTGGTTTTTATCGCATATGGAGTGCCTTATCTAATTAATAATTTAATCCAAGAAGGCAGGTCGATCATTTTCAATTATGATTTAGCCTCAAATACTACTTGGTCCAAATATCTCAATGGTAGGTTCAGGCAAAATAAATGCTCATTGGACAAAAATGGGAATACATACATTGCCAATACACCTCACGATAATTTTCATAAAATTTGGTATGACAGCCTTACCTCTGTTTTGGAGTTGTTCAAACTAGATGAGACTGGGAACATGTTATGGAAAAAAGGGTTATTGCTACAGGATTCGTTCCTTACTGAATTTCCAACTGTATTAATCTTGGATATGGACTTAGATGAAGATGCTAATATTTATGTGCTTGGCTTGTGCGGAAGCCTTTCTGATCCAGACAATCCGCTGACTCCTTACATTATTAAATTCGATTCTACCGGACACCCCTTATTGCTAAAAACGGTAATCGTAGAAGATCAATATTTCAACGAGATAGAAATAACATCCACTGGTGTAATGTTACTGAGCCATGCCCCCAATAACCCAACATTATACAACTCTAAAGTGTATCACGACAAATATGCAAAACTCATCAAACTGGATCATGACCTGAACTTTATCTGGGGCAAGAAGTACTCTGGGGAAAATTTCCCCTATTATTCGACAGGCATCAAAGAAAAGCCCAATGGCAACCTGTTGATGACCCATTCCACTTTTGGGGCTTTCCCCGCGGTGGTAACGGAAATGGATACCGAAGGGAATATCCTGACGCAAAAGGGCTACCCCAATTATGAGCCGCAGATCGCCGCATTAAACGATGGCTCTTTCCTAATGACATCCAGATTGAATTACAATGCTGCCGGGGAGACCTTTTACCAACCCGTCATTGCCAAGACGGATTCCAATGGGGATATCGAAGGCTGTGAGACCTACGCCACTTGCATCATGGCCGAAGACTATACAGTTGGATTCGGGACGTTTTATTACGATACGGTCAGCATCCCCGACCTGGAAGATTTTGATACGATCGTTCAACCTGTGGAATTCTCTTTCTCCGAAGGCTGCAACTTCCCCCCCGCCCCCGTCCCCAATTTCCTCTTCCCCGACACCCTCTGCCTCGCCGACTCGGCCCGTACCACCGACACCCACAACCGCCTCGCCAATGCGTTCGAGTGGCACCTCTCTGGGCCGGGCGTGGACAGTATGAATACCGACTCGTTCGATTTTGCCTTCCGTTTTTCCGTTGCGGGGGAGTATAATTTAAAGCACACGGTGTGGGTGCTGGGCTGCGCCTATGAGGCTGAAAAAACAATCACCGTCCTGCCGGAACTGGAGATCAACATCACGCCTGAAACCATCTGCCCGGATGGGCCACAGGAGCTGAGCGTTTTTTCTGCCCGCATTTTAAGGGAATACATTTGGGCGGACGGCAGTACCAACCAGATGCTGCTCATCGATACGGCGGGCGTTTATTCCGTGCAGGCCAGCGACGGCTTTTGCACGGCTTCGGATACCCTCGCTGTAATATTTTTGGAAGATATAATTGGGAATTCAAACCCCATCGAAACCCCTGCCGATACAACGGTCTGCGAGATTAACCTGCCTTATTTTTTAAAAATAAAAAGTGTTTTTTCGGAAGTGTATTTTGTGAACAACGACAGCGTATTTAACGGTGAATATATTTTAAATAAAAGCGGCGCTTATTTAATTTCCACAGAAATAGACGGCTGTTATTTTTCAAAAACATTTAATTTAAAAACGAGCGAATGCGTCCCGCAGATATTTTTCCCAAATATATTCAGCCCGAACAGCGACGGCATCAACGACGAATTTTTCCCGCAGGGCAATGACTTTGAAATTGTTTTCCTAAAAGTGTTCGACCGTTGGGGCGGGCTCCGCTATGACGGTGCCGGAATCAATGCCAAATGGTCGCCGGGAAAGGAAGTGGCGGAGGGCGCTTATGTCTATTTGCTGAAATACAAAAATGTGTTGACGGGCGAAACGGCACAGGCATCTGGCGAGGTGGTGCTGGTGCGGTGAGGTGGGTTATGGGGCGTGATTGATGGGAAAAAACACCTAACATTTTTATTTCATGCGAAACCCCCTTACTTTAGCTACATATTATTTTTAACTTCAACGTTACCCCCCCCAAAGCTCTTGGACAATGACCATGAAAAACCCAAAATACGGGCTCGCTCTAAAACGGTTAGTTTTAAAAACACTCTTTGGCCCCGGTTTTTAAGCGCTTTTTGGTTCTAGCTCCCTCGTTTTGATCGGTTACGTTAAAAACTTTTCAGACATGAAAAACAGAAATTTCCCCCCCCCCGCTGCACTTACTGGCATTGATTGCCTGCTTCTTTTTGGTCTTTGGCTGTTCCCCGGATGAGCTTGTCTCAATGCCGGAGGATGGGCCGGTTCCGCCCTTGGCTATTATTGCGGATGATGGGCCGCAAGAAGACGACTCCATCAATTGGTGCGATTGTGAATATGAGATCATCAGCGTCACACTGCTCACGCCTCCTCCAACAACCGGACAAGGGGATCATTTGGAGACAAGCCTATTTACTTCTAAAACCTGCCCGAACGGGGACCGCGATTTTTCCGTCCAGCTTGGGGGCACATGTACGTTACAACCTTTTCCCGCAACTGACTTTTTCTCAGGATATACTACTAACGGCTTCGTGCCTTACAACTGCCGCGTCCCCCGATTTGACGGTCCAAATGCGGTTCTTATTAACTTTAACAATTGGCTTCTTGGGGACTGTACCGACGAAACGGATAATGTTACTCTTTTTGGTGAAATAAGTTTAAGGGTCAGGTGTACCGATCGGGCAAATCCATCAGAATCGTGCGGAGGTTCAGGCATGACGCACTACAGCAACATATTTACCGGCCAGTTTATCGGGGATGATTTTGCATTTGGCACCCCTATCATTTATATGGGTGCTACCGGACTAAACAGTTCTGGCAACCCAATCTATACTGGTGGCTGCGGTTGTGAGGTAAAAATCGGGAGTTCATAATATTCCTGTTACTCATCAGTTAGCATGTCTGGCCATAAAACTGGCCAGATGTGCTTTTTTACCGAACTTTCTCCTAACACTTATCCAAAAAAACAACTTCAGGCACAATGGCAAAATACGACGCTGTCCACTCAATTTTTTCGCCAGATCATTTTTTTCGCAGATTGATGTTCTTGACAAAACAAGTACGCATCCCCCTCCTGTTTTTGACATGGGTGCAATTTTTCCACGCTTGGGATGCCCACTGCCAACCATCGTACCAAATGACCATGGATTCAGTTGGCCCTTTTTTGGACGATGTTATGGTAAACGAAAGCGACGAGATGGCACTCCTTCTGCGCAGTAAAAACCCGGTCCTCTGGCCCCAGTCAACCCTGACCAGCTACGTACTGCCTTTTAATGGTTCTGCAAATACTGCCATTGGCTTCGAGGTCAGCTTTCAGCCCAGTTGGCCAGAAAAGTTTTCCTCATCTCGTTATGAGTCAGACAAGGCGCTTTTTGTTTATGAAGTTCAGGGCATTTTCCCCGATGGCCTAAGCGGGGTAGTTTGCATGGATATGTCAACAGGGACTGGATGGGCGAAGCGGCAGCCGTGGCAGACCTCTGACCCCGCAGAAGCCGTTTTTGACCCGTCCGGCAATGTGCTTGCCCTTTTTGTGGTGAACAATTATATATCACCACTATATAACTATCCAGACTCCATGACTCTGGGGCTGTACACTTTAGGGCCAGATGGGACAGAGCTGTCCAAACGGGGCTTCCGCCTCATCCCGCCCCCGGGCTATGGGCATACCCTTGCCTACCAGCGCAGTATCTTTTTTGACGGGGAGGGCAATGCCTACCTGTTGGGGTATTTCACCAACTTCGGTCTCGGTGATATGAGCACGATGCCCTATATCGCCAAGTTCGACAGCCTTTGGAATCCCCTTGTCCTGAAAACCATTATCCCCGATGGTAAGGACGCCTTCAATGAGATGATCTTTACCGATGATGGGCCGCTCATATTGAACTATGCCCCGAACAATTATACGTTCCTCAATAATTTCAAGTACATCAAAGACAAAAACGCAAAGGTTATCCAGTTCGACAAGGATCTGAACCCGATCTGGGCAAAGGAATATTTTGGGGAAAACTACCCCTACAGTTTTGCCGGGATCAAGGTCAATCCGAACGGCAGTGGCAACCTGCTGATGACCCACGTTACGTTTGGGGCATTCCCCATGGTACTGACCGAACTGGACAGCGGGGGCAGCATCCTCTCCCAAAAGGGCTATGCCAACTACCAGCCTCAGATCGACCTGCTCAGTGACGGCTCCCTGCTCATGGGCTCCGCCCGCAACTTCAATTCCGACGGCAGCACGGACGTCCAGCCCGTGATCGCCAAAACGGATGCACAGGGGGACATAGAGGGCTGTACCACCTACCCCACTTGCCTGGATGTAAAGGACTGGGTACCCGAATTCGACACTTTTGGTGTAGAGCCTTACGACAGTATAGTGAGCCTCATTGATCTGGATTTTGAGGTTACCCCTGTAAGTTTCTCCTTCTCCGAAGGCTGCAACTTCCCCCCTGCACCCGTCCCCGATTTCCACTTCCCCGACACCCTCTGCCTTGCCGATTCGGCCCGCACCACCGATACCCACAACCGCCTCGCCAATGCGTTCGAGTGGCACCTCACCGGGCCGGGCGTTGACAGCATCAATACCGACTCGTTCGATTTTTCCTTCCGTTTTTCCGCTGCGGGGGAGTATAATTTAAAGCACACGGTATGGGTGCTGGGCTGCGCCTACGAGTTTGAAAAAACAATTACCGTGCTTCCCGAACTGGAAATAAACATCACGCCAGAAACCATCTGCCCGGACGGGCCGCAGGAGCTGACCGTTTTTTCCGCCCGCATTTTAAGGGAATATATTTGGGTGGATGGCAGCACCGGCCACTCGCTGACTATCGATACAGCAGGCGTTTATTCCGTGCGGGCCAGCGACGGCTTTTGCACGGCTTCGGATACGGCGGCGATTCTTTTTTTGGAAGATATAATTGGGAATTCAAACCCCATCGAAACCCCTGCCGATACAACGGTCTGCGAGATTAATCTGCCTTATTTATTGAAAATAAAAAGTGGTTTTATAGATGTATTTTCAATAAATAATGACAGCGTATTTAACGGTGAATATATTTTAGATAAAAGCGGCGCTTATTTAATTTCCACGGAAATAGACGGCTGTTATTTTTCAAAAACATTTAATTTAAAAACGAGCGGCTGTGTCCCGCAGATATTTTTCCCAAATATATTCAGCCCGAACAGCGACGGCATCAACGACGAGTTTTTCCCGCAGGGCAATGACTTTGAAATTGTTTCTTTAAAAATATTCGACCGTTGGGGCGGGCTGCGCTATGACGGTGCCGGAATCAATGCCAAATGGTCGCCGGGAAAAGAAGTGGCCGAGGGCGCTTATGTCTATTTGCTGGAATACAAAAATGTGCTGACGGGCGAAACGGGGCAGGCATCGGGCGAGGTGGTGCTGATCCGATAACTTATGCAACCCTTCCTGCCCGAACCCATCCTTATCAAAACCCCGACATTCTACACCAATATTTAACTTTTCCGCAACTAAGCTCCCCGATCCGGCGTTTGGAATGCGTCCAATTTCACTTAGTTTTGGAATTCAATTTTGCAAAGAACAGTGGAGAGAAATTTGCTCCTCCAATATCGGATGGCAAAAAACCATTTAGCCATTCAAACCATGTAACCAGTAAACGTTATGGCGCAGATCAAAGATAATTACCAATTGCTCATCGAGAAGCTCGACCAGTTCATCCGAAAGTACTATGTAAACCAGCTGATCCGGGGTAGCCTTTACACCCTGGCCCTGATGTTGGTGCTCTTCCTGGGTCTCAATTTTTTGGAGTACCATTATTATTTCAAACCGGGCGTGCGGCTGGGTCTGTTCTGGTCATTTGTCGGCGTTTCGGGCGTGGCTTTGACGGGCTGGGTGTTGATCCCGCTGATGCATTATTTTCGGTTGGGACAGCTCATTTCCCATGAAAAAGCAGCTTCGATTATTGGTGACCATTTTACCGATGTAAAAGATAAGTTGTTGAACGTGTTGCAGTTGCGGCATCAGGCCGACACCGCACTGAGCCGGGATCTGATCTTGGCGAGTATCAACCAGAAGTCGGAGGAGATCAAGCCGGTTCCTTTCAAATCGGCCATCGACCTCTCGCAAAACCGCCGCTATATGCGGTACGTTCTGCCTCCACTACTGCTATTGATCGTTTTGTTGTTTGCTGCACCGAGTTTGATCACGGACAGTACCAAACGGTTGGTGAAATACAACAGCGAGTTCGAGCGGCCAGCGCCTTTTACCTTTATTTTAAATGAAGAAAACCCAGAAGTGATCCAGTACGGCGAGTACCCATTGACGGTGAAAGTGGAGGGTGAAGTGTTGCCCAACGAGGTGTTCATCAATGTAGATAATATCCAGTACCGCTTGCAGAAAGAGGACAATAGTACTTTCAGTTATCATTTTAGTAATGTGGCGAAGGACACGGATTTCAAGCTGTTTTCCAGCGGAGTCGAATCGAGGGACTACACCTTGGCTGTTTTGAAAAAACCAAATATCACGGGGTTTGAGGTGAAATTAAATTACCCGGACTATACTGGCCGCCGCGACGAAGCGCTGAAGAGCATCGGGGATTTGGTGGTGCCCATTGGGACAAATATTGATTGGGTGTTTAATTCTGAAAACACCGACAACATCGCCATCCGTTTTTCCAATAAAGGGGAAGCCATTGATACCAAGCGTTTTTCTGACGAACTATTTACCTACAAAAAAAGGGCGTTGCAGGACGAAAGCTACCGCCTGTACATCTCCAATGCGGCCCTCCCTAATGCGGATTCTGTTACCTACTCCATTTCCGTTGTGCCCGATCTGTACCCGACCATCGCTACGGAAGAATTTCCCGACAGCCTGAACAAAAAAGTGATCTACTTTGTCGGGGAGGCAACGGACGACTATGGCCTGTTGAGCCTTTCCTTTAATTACCGAGTAAAAAAAGGAGGCAAAGAAGGGGAATTGCAGACGATGAAATTACCCAAATCGGCTGGCCGAAGTGCCCAGTTCAACCATATTTGGGATATGACCGAGCTGGCGCTCGAACCAGGTGATGAAGTGGTTTATTACTTTGAAGTTTTTGATAACGATGGTGTGAACGGTAGCAAATCGTCCCGTACCAACCTGAAAATTTTCTCTATGCCGACGAAGGAGGAAATTGAACAGATGGAAGAAAACAACGACCAAGAGATCAAAGAAAACCTGAAAAAGTCGCTCGAAGAAAGCAAGAAGATTCAGGAGGATATGAAGAAGCTGCGGGAGAAAGTTTTGCAGGAAAAAGACCTCGACTGGCAGACCCGCAAGGAATTGGAAAAACTGCTCGATCGTCAGAAAGAATTGGAAAAGCAGATCGAAGAGGCCAAAAAAGCATTGGAGGAGAATAGGAAAAACGAGGAGGAGTTCAACCAAAATGAAGAGAAGCAGGAGAAGCTCGAAAAGATGGACGAGATGATGGAAGACGTCATGAGCGACGAAATGCGGGACCTCATGCAGATGATCGAAGAGCTATTGCAGGAGATGCAAAAAGACGAAGCCCTCGAGATGATGGAAGAAATGGAGCAAAAAGACGAGCAGGTGGAAAAATCGCTCGATCGCATGCTCGAAATGTACAAGCAGCTCGAACTTGAATTTGAGATGGAAAAAGCCATCGAAAAATTGGAAGAGTTGGCCAAAGAGCAAGACCAGTTGGCTGAAGAAACGGAGAAAACCGACCAAGAAAACGAGCAGAAGAAGGATGAGCAGATGAGCGAACAGGAAAAACAGGAGCAACAGGAAAAGCAGGACGAGTTGGAAAAGAAGCAGGATGAACTCAACAAGGAGTTTGAAAAGCTGGAGGAAAAAATGGATGAAATCCAGAAAAAGAATGAAGAATTGGAGAAGAAGAAAGATATTGACGAAATGAAAGAGGAACGGGAAGATGTGAAAGAGGACATGCAGGATAGCAAGGAGAACCTGGAAAAAAAGGACAACAAAAAGGCCAGCCGCAAGCAAAAAAGTGCTGCCCAAAAAATGCGACAGATGGCGAACCAAATGCAGTCGTCCATGGAGCAGCAGGAAATGGAGCAGATGGAGGAAGACATGGAAGCCTTGCGCCAGTTGCTCGAAAACATCGTAACCCTTTCCTTCGACGAGGAACGCCTGATGGACGATTTCACGCCGACTGATGTGAACACTCCCCGTTACGTGGCCCTCACCCAGGAACAAAAGAAAATTCAGGATGATTTTAAAATAGTGGAAGACAGCCTTTATGCACTGGCCAAACGGGTGGTGCAGATCGAAAGTTTTATCACAGAAAAGGTCGGCGACATCAAAGGCAATATGCGCAAAGGGCTCGACCATTTGGAAGAGCGCCAAAAGCCACAGGCCCAAGAGCAACAGCAACGGGCCATGACCAATCTCAACGACCTCGCCCTGATGCTTAGTGAAGTGATGCAGCAAATGCAGATGCAGATGTCGAGCATGATGCCTGGCAGTCAGCAGTGCAGCAGCTTCGGCAACAACCCCAATGGCGATAGTGGTAAAAAACCCCGGCGACAAAATGTCGGAAGGACAAAAGGGGCTGAACGAAGGCATGCAAAAAATGATGCAAGGCATGCAAGAAGGTGGTGGCGACCCGACCTGTAAAAGGAGTTTGCGGAAATGGCAGCCCGTCAGCCCTTCGTAAAAAGTTGGCGGAGAAGGCCAAAGAGCAGCGGGAAAAAGGTGGCGGCGGCAACAAAGAATTAGGAGGAGCTAATGGAGCAAATGAACAAAACGGAAATTGACCTCGTCAATAAACGCCTCTCCAATGAAATGATGAAGCGCCAACAAGACATGTGACCGCCTCCTCAAAAGACACGAAAAAGCCGAGCGGGAACGGGAATGGGACAACAAGCGCAAATCAGAAACAGCCCAAGACTGAACGCAAAATGCCGCCAAGCTTGGAGGAATACATCAAAAAACGGGAAGCTGAAATCGACCAGTTCAAGTCAGTCAACCCAGCACTGAAACCTTACTACAAGCAGTTGGTGGAGGAGTATTATAAGTCGTTGAAGCAGTAAGGAGGAATGGATTTTAACATCCAAAAAAAGGGCTTGACCATGCGGTCAAGCCCTTTTTGTTTATTCTGAAACCTGATTTTTCAAAAAAACAAGTTTGATGCATGCTTGCAATCGGAGCAACTTGCAAGGGTTGAGCAGTAAATCTGATATAATATTTGTTTGGTGCGGCGGCTGGCACTTTACTGACGAAAATTGAAAATTAATATTTCTCGTAAATAAACCGGAGGTTGCAAAACCTCCTCTACATTCGTTTCATGGCTGCAACCCAACGATAGTAAAGGGCCTAGGTAGAGGAGGTTTTGCAACCTCCGGCCTCCTAACAAAAACAATTATTAAAAACTTATTTTCGTCAGTAAAGCCCCTAACCCCCTTAGCTCCCGGATCGCTACGAAGCAGCGATCCGGAGATAATGATTTGAGCGCAATCAAATTTATTGCTAAGCCATATCTCTCATTAATCAATTTAGCTATGAAAAAGAAACCTACTTCCATCCGCATTCAAATCCCGAACCATGCAGCCAGTCATTCAGAAAATGCACCCCTTGCCCCGGTGGCCGCTACTGCGACCGCTGCGAAAAGACCGTCGTTGATTTCACCAATCTGAGCGACGGGGAGATCGTGCGCATTTACCAAAAAAGACAAGGCCGTTTGTGGCGTTTTTCACAACGACCAATTGAACCGTAGCATGCCATTGCCCATGTCTTTTGAAAAACGAAACAACTGGAAAGCGGTAGCGGCATTTGCTTCCGCCTTGCTGTTTGGGAATGTGGCAGCCGGGCAATCAGAAGCTATTAATTCGAAAATGACGAAAGAGGAAATGTTCATGCTTGGTATAAAATTTCAACACGAGGCAATTTTCAAACGATTAAAGGGAAAAGTGACCGATCAAAATGGCGATCCTTTAATTGGTGCTAACATTTCTAATTGAGCAGGCAAAGGGGCTGTTACCGATATTGATGGAACTTTCAATTTGGAAATTCCACAAAATATAATCTCTCAAAAATTAACCATCTCTTATACTGGTTTTGAGACGCAGGAAATTCTTTGGAAAAAAAATAAATACAAAAAGGAGGGGTTAGAAATTGTGATGAATGAAGGAACCATCCTCTTACAACAAGTTGTAGTAACAGAGGCTTAGAATGTAAAGAATATGTATAGTGTTGCTGGTGGCCCCACGTCCGTTTACGAGGATGAGGAAAAAAGTGAAATAGAAAATCCAGAAAAGACTGGTGAAAAAATGGAAGTTCCACCGGTTTCAATCCTCGAAGTTTTCCCCAACCCCTTCGTCTCCTACATCAACGTCAAAATTGAATTGGAAAAACCCGAAGCCGGCCTTTTCCACCTCTACAATGGGGCTGGCCAACTGCTATTCGCCGAAACCCGTGAGTTGGCGGCGGGCTTTCAATACGTGCCACTGGATCAATGGTAAAAACGGTTTGCCGGAAGGGATTTATTTTTTGAGAATATCGGACAGAATTGGGGAAATCAGGACGAAACGGGTGGTGAAAATGCAGCCTTGAAATAATTAATTAGTGGTGTTATTGCCGAATATAGTAACGCACCACTAATTCCATATCCAATAGCATTCGTATTCTTTAAAAGGGTTTTTAAAATTGTGTGAATACTTCAAAAACGACTATCTTGTCCCCTCTAATTGAACAATATTCTATTGAAAACTCTTTTTAATGCGAACATATTTAACCTTATTATCATGCCTCCTTTTTTCCTTCACTTAATGCCCAAAAGCCTCCTGGGTATGTCAGGAAGCTGTTTTTCAGGTCAATGGGTCGTTTATGGTTTTGTTGGGAATCTTTTCAGTTTTGCCGACGAATCCAATCCCTATGATAAAATCTCTATCCATAAAGATTTCGGCATTCAATATGGCAGGGTGGTTTCAAGGACACAGGCGCTAACCATCGGGGTAGATTTTACCAGTACGGCAGACCGATGTTGTTGTGTTCACTGATGGCGGTGGATCGATCTGACGAAACATCAATTTGATATCAGGGCCAACACTTTTGACCGGCTATTATAAGTTTAGGACGGAAAAAGGGGCACTTGCACGTTGGAGTATTTTCAGTGCCTTACATTTACAAACCACAGCGGTTTACTGAAGAAAGCACTCGGAAGGAATAGACCTGCCGAATATAAGTACTGGGCATTTGGCTGGGAGCTGGGTCAGAACGTAGTGATAAAAGATAAAATTCTTTTTAATTACGGCATCCGTTTCAATTTCCCATTTGACATTAGAAGGTTTGGGACGGCGATTGAGTACGACGAATATTTTTACCGAGGCGATTATTCAACCTTTGTGGACTATAATGACGAAGTAGTGAAACAACGTCTTTATAATGCCATGTTGCGGAACAATTTTGTGAACTCAAGTTAGGCCTTGCCTATTTATTTTAAAACATTTCCCTTCCTCCTATATCCAAAACATACACCTTATTTTCCATGAAAAAATATCATTCTCACTGCTCTATTTCTTTTCCTTCTTACCTTGGTGAATGCCCGAATTACAACAAATTACAAATATTGTGTGCCAAGAGAGGAAATACCTTCAATTACCTTACTTCGGATTACCCAAAAATATGAAAAAGTGGAGTCTTGGAGAAGAAGACTTTAACCGAAGGAAACCAAAAACAAGGAAAGCTTTTGTGCTGCAAACCAACTTTGTTTTGGACAATCTTTTGCAAAGCAGGATGGTGCTTTTCAATGACGAAGTGACGTTACCTCAATGACATTGCAGCCATTCGCGCCGAAAGCAAACCCACAGCACAAAAAGGTAAATGTTTATACCATCCAGTCGGCTGAAGGTGAACGCCTTTGCCACTGATCCGGGGTGATATTTTCATCACTTTGGGCCTGATCGCCCAACTTGAAAATGAAGCGCAACTGGCATATATCCTTGCTCACGAAATGTCCCACGTAGAGGAAGGCCACTCGTTAGACCTTTTTCTCGAATCAAAAAAAATCAACAAAGAATCAAACAGGAAAAAGGTATTGGAAGGTTCGGTTTTCGATAAGGGTTTGCTTTCAAAATGTGCCTATTCAAAGGAATTGGAAACAGAAGCAGACAGCAAAGGCTTCGACTTGTTTATCCAAACAGCCTATGATCCCAAAACTTTGCTCGGGGTGTTTGATGTGCTAAAATACAGTTACCTGCCTTTTGATGAAGTGGCTTTTGACGCCGAAATATTTCAAACGGAATTTTACCGCTTCCCCGATAATTATCACATCCATAAAACGAATGCAATAAAAGGGGTTGATGAGTATGCCGACGACAGTAAAAGCACCCATCCCAGCATTGGTTCAAGAAGAAGCGCCCTCAAAGCCAGACTTGCCAAGATGGATTTTGCTGGCAAATCAGAGCACTTATTGGATGTGGGGCGATTTGAGCACATAAGGACGCTCGCCCGTTTTGAGGCACCTATTCTTTACTTACAAAACGACTTGTTGGCGGAAGCGATTTACTCCTCCTATTTGTTATTGCAAAAACATCCTGAAAATAAGTACCTCCAAAAATGTATCACAAAGGCGCTATACCTAAATGCCAAATACCAACTCAGCCCAGACTATACCTTTAAATATGATTACGAAGACATCGAAGGGGAATTATCCGCACTTTATCATTTGCTCTCGTACGTGGATAAGAAAGGTGCGACAGTCCTTGCCCTTCGGTATTCTTTTGGTGTTCTGGAGAAATTTCCCAATGACAAAGAGATAGAATACATTGTCCATGACCTTTTTACAGAGTTGGCTAAAAAGCATAAAGATTCAAGCATTTTCTATGATGATGCGGAAAAAACGGATCCACCTACTTCTCAAATAGATACTTCTGAAAACCTTTTGGTCGTCAGTAAATACGAGAAAATAAAACAGGAAAAAGGTGGAGATGGAGTTGGGGGGTACGAATACTGGCGCTATGCCTTTGTGGATTATTTACAAAATGAGAAGTTCAAAGAAGGATATGAAGCTGGGCTTGCAGAGCTAAAAAGACAGGAAGATATAAGGGATTACAACAAATCGAGAGAGGGCTACAGGGCCTTGAAAAAAGAAAGAAAATTGGAGGAAAGGAAAGGCCATGCGCTTGGCATAGATAAAGTCGTGTTAGTCAACCCTACATATTTACAATTAGATGTTCGGAAAAACAAGGAGGGGGTTCGTTACATCAAAACTGAAATAGGCCAAGAAAACCTGCACCAAATTATGGAGGAGATGGCGGATCGCTCCAACTTAGGGATTGAAATCATGGATGTAACCGACCTGAAAAAATCAGACGTAGATAAATTCAACGAAATCCGTTTCCTCAACGATTGGTTCAACGATCAAGTCAGACGATATGATTTAAGCCTTACACAAGGACTCAATCAAGCTGAGGTGGATAAGATTGCTGATAAATATGGCACTGATTACTTCTTATGGACAG
>JAWKLX010000023.1:0-139204 GCA_041392505.1 Saprospiraceae bacterium
CGGTAGTTTGGACAAAGTGTTTTAACTACCGCTTCAACAAGAACAAAATACGACTATATCATGAAAAAATTGCTTTTTAGCTTACTAGCACTAGTTTTAATATCAACAATTGCCAACTCTCAAGAAGACCCTAAAAAAGCCTTAGGGAAAGCGAGCAGGGATTTGAGTGCCTACAATGGCAACAAAGTAGATAACGAAGGGAAACTGAATGAGGCAAAAGAAATGATTGAAATTGCTGTCACTTCTGAGGAAGTAGGAGGGCAATTTAAATCTTGGCAGACCAGAGGCGATATTTTCATTGCCTACGCTGATATCGACGTGACAAATATGGCCTTGGCTAACGATCCCAACTTTCAATTTAAATATATTGATGCTCCTTTGAAAGCGGCTGAGTCTTATGAAAAGGCCCTTTCATTGGCACAGAAAAAATATGAAACAAAGGATGCCCTTACTGGCTTAAACGATGCTGCCAGAAAACTTAACCAGATTGGTAATTTTCAGATAAACAACCAAGAATATGCGAAAGCATATGTTACGCTGAAAAAAGTTTATGAGGTTAATAAATTATTGGCAGACGGTGGAGGAGATATAGTGATAGAGGAAAAGGATATGCCCAATCAGAAATTTGTCATGGCTTTCTGTGCAAAAGAAGCGGGCGCTGATGAAGATGCAGCGGCCTTGTTTCAGGAACTGTACGAGGCAGGAAGTGAGGAGCCAAGTGTTTATGCTCAATATTTCTACATTTTGGAAGCTAAAGAAGACCCTAAATCACTTAATGTTTTGGAGGCAGGACGTTCTAAGTTCCCTGACAACGCTGAAATTCTTTTTGCTGAAATCAACTACTACATCAAAAGAGAAGAATTCAAAAAGTTAGAAACCATCCTCAAAAAAGCCATTGAGGCTGAGCCAACCAACCCTTCTGTCCGGTCCGCTTTGGGAAATGTTTATATGAACTTGTTCACTGATGAGTACGCAAAAAATGGCGACTCTGAATTGGCAAAAGAATATTTTAACAAGTGCTTGGATTATTTCAATCAAGCTATCGACTTAGACCCCAAGCAGTTTGATGCTGTATACAGCATTGGTTCACTTTATTTCAATAAGGCTGTCGAAATTATCAAAGTCGCCAATGATTTGCCGTTATCAGAATCAAAAAAATATAATGCCATGACCAAAGAATCTACTGATTTGATGGAAACGGCACTTCCTTATTTCAAAAAGGCGGAAGCTTTAAATGCTAATGACACCAATACATTAATCGCATTAGGTGAAATTTTCGCCCGTATGAATGATTTTGAAAAATCTAATGAATTCAAGAAAAGGTTGCAGACCGTGAAAGATGGGGGTACGAACGATAGTTCTTATTTCCAAAATTAAGCTACCTTTTTTCCAAAAAAATGGCAGCTCTGGTTCTCAGAGCTGCCATTTCTATTTTAGGTAAAATTGGTGATCTGAATTTTATTTGATTTCTTGCATCAGATTATAGTCCTTCTTTTTTATTGGAAAACATCCCGTGTTTATGATCATCCTTTTACAAAATTTTTCCCGGTCAATAAATAATTTGAATGAATGGGTCGGTAGAGCTACTTCTTGGTTGACTGGGGCTTTGGTACTTGTGGTCTGCTTTGATGTAGTCGCCAGAAAAATTTTCAATTTTTCTAAAATATGGATTATGGATGTTGAGTGGCATCTTTTCTCCCTAATATTCCTCCTTTCCGCTGGTTTTGCACTGAAACACAACAAGCATGTTCGGGTCGATCTTTTTTATGAAAAATTCTCTGTCAAGGAAAAAGCGGCCATCAACTTTTGGGGTAATTTATTATTTCTTATCCCATGGTGCTGCTTGGTTATTTATTTTTCCTTTGGATATGCAATGGAATCTTTATCCATGAATGAAGGGTCGCCCGAACCGGGTGGATTACCGATGCGGTTCATCATCAAATTCTGCATCACGATAGGAATAGGATTGTTGTTGCTTCAAGCATTGGCAGGACTAATTGAGTCAGGCATCGAATTATTTTCAAAGCCTAATGAAAAAAGTGATGCAGTTGATTAGATAAATTTATTGAACTAAAACCGTTTTTCAAGAAAATAAAATGGGAATAGAAACCCTCGCCATCATCCTTTTCTGCTGTGTTTTCATCCTGATTCTTTATGGTTATCCAGTAGCTTTTACTTTGGGAGGCCTATCAATAATGTATGCCATTTGTTTCCTTGACATTACTTCACTCCAAGCATTGCCCTCCCGTTTTATGGGAGTCCTCACAAATTACAACCTCATTGCAGTGCCCCTATTTATTTTCATGGGAATCATGTTGGAAAAATCAGGCTTAGCTGAAAGCTTGCTTGAAACAATGGCGATGTTATTTGGAAAAATCAACGGGGGATTGGCCATATCAGTAGTTATTGTTGGGGCGCTTTTAGCCGCTTCAACTGGCATAGTCGGTGCAACTGTCGTAACAATGGGATTTATTAGCTTGCCTACCATGCTCAAAAGAGGCTACCAACCAGAACTGGCAACTGGCGCCATAGCTGCATCCGGCACTTTGGGCCAAATCATTCCACCCTCGGTAGTCTTGGTACTTTTGGGTAGTATCATGAGTGTAAATATTGGGGACTTATTTGCCGCTGCATTGTTGCCAGGATTATTGCTGGTATTCGCATATATCCTTTATATTTTGATTTATTCATGGCTGAACCCTAAGTCCGCTCCAAGAATTTCAAGTGAAGAAATTGATGCTTTTAAACAAAAAAACTTTTGGAAAAAGGTCATCAAAGCTTTTTTGTTACCGATGTTGCTCATCCCAGCCGTGTTAGGTTCAATTTTTTGGGGCTGGGCCACATCTACAGAAGCAGCCGCAGTCGGTGCAATAGGCGCAACATTTTTAACAATAGGTCAAAGAAAACTAAAGCTACCTGTCCTAAAATCAGTCATGCAGGAAACAACTCATTTGACCTGCATGGTCTTTATTATTTTATTAGGTGCGACCACCTTCTCCCTAGTATTTCGGGAAATGGGCGGCGATGTTTTTTTGGTAAATCTCATTGAACAATCCCAACTATCACCAAACACTTTTTTATTCGTGGTTATGTTGGCCATGTTTATTTCTGGCTTTTTTATCGATTTTATTGAAATCATTTTCATTTTCGTCCCTGTGGTTTTGCCCATATTTATCCGGTATGATATTGATTTGTTGTGGCTCGGCATTTTAATGGGTGTGAATCTACAGACATCCTTTTTGACCCCTCCATTTGGTTTTTCGCTTTTTTACCTCAAAGGAGTAGCGCCTCCTTCCATTACAACCGGCCATCTTTACCGCGGCATTTTACCTTTTGTTGCCATCCAGATTTTACTTTTGGCCTTACTCATCTTTTACCCGGAAATTATTTACCTCAGCAAAGCCTTGTTTAAAACGGGCAATTGAATGGGTGTATTTCAAATTTTCGGTGTGCGCTGCCTTCCCCTATTGGGGATTGAGGGGCAAAGAAAAGGAAAGACCGAAGTTTTGAAATACACCCCCAATTGGATTCACTTCTTAATTTTCAGAAAAATGGATTTCTCAAATAAAAATATTTTGGTCACAGGCGGCAGCCGTGGAATTGGGAAGGCAGTCTCCAAAGCCTTTGCCCAACTTGGAGGCAAGGTTTGTATCAATTTCCGGCAAGATACGGAAGCCGCAAAGAGGACTGTGGAGGAAATGGAAGGCAGCGGGCATTTCGCCATCAAGGCCGATTTGAGCGATCCCGAAGCAGTTCAACAATTAATGGACACAATAGCGGACGAATTTGAGACATTGGATGTAGTGGTCAACAATGCTGGGGTTTATCTCCCCCACCCGATCACGGAATGCAACTATAAAGAATGGCAAATCGCCTGGAGATCTACACTTGAAGTCAACCTGATAAGTGTTGCAAATATTTGCTTTTTTGCCGCTAATGTCATGAAAAACCAAGGTCACGGTCACATCATCAATGTCTCATCAAGAGGGGCATTTCGGGGTGAACCCAAATACACCGCCTATGGTGCAAGCAAAGCTGCACTCAACTCCTTAACGCAATCGCTGGCCGTCGAATTAGGAGAATATGGCATATCTGTTACCGCCGTCGCACCTGGGTTTGTGGAAACTGATATGGCAGCAAAATTCTTGGAAGGGAACTCAGGCAGAGCCATCATAAATCAAAGCCCATTAGGGCGGGTGGCCACACCAGAAGAAGTGGCACATACCATCGTCTTTTTGGCTTCTGAAAAAGCGAAGTTCAATACAGGCGGAATAATTGATGTGAATGGCGCCTCTTACCTTCGAAGCTAACTAATCAGAACGAAATGTGGTGGAGTTATGATTCTTTAAAAATATCACCCATTGGGAAGATTAATTTTCAAACGCCAATACCTCCTTCATTTCATCGACAGAAATATCAAGATGGGATGCATCTAAGACAACTTCTCCCTTCCACACCAAAATGATCTGTGGTGATTCATGATGTACCTGAAAATGCTCAGCCACAGCATTAGAAACGGAACGTTCAGCAATCAGATCCAAAAAGAAAGGTTTGACCTCATCTTCGGAAAATGTCCAATTATTTTCCAACCTGTGTTTAGCAATGGAACTGATGCTACAGCGAGTACTATGCTTAAAAATGAGACAAGGAGTTTGGAAGGAGCTTTCGAGAATCTGCTGTATTTGCGCAGGCAGATTAAAAGGAATCCAGTTCATTTAGGGAAGTGGTCGTGTAAAAATAGGAAGCAATTGGAAGCAAGTGGTTCAATTAATTACTTCCAATTACAACTTGTGGTGGATTACTTTAAAGCGTCGATTGCAGTTTTTACAACTTTGAAATTGTTGGGGCAACCATAGCCTTTGTTACAAGATGAAATGGATGCTGCAAATGCTACAAAAGCGATCAGTACGAGGACTTGCTTGAGGGTGTTTTTTTTCATTTTAATATGAATTTTGGATATGTTATTATTGAGTTGGTTATTGAATGATGTATCAACGAGGTGGTTTACCCGTTTATTACAACTAACCTTTAAAAATTGTTGCAAAGATAGCCGATTTTAATTTAAGGTAATGCTCAATACCTAGCATCGAACATATACAATATTCTTCAAAACGGCCGATTTACAAAAAGGTAACACTACATTTGATGGAACGACAAAACCATTAACTACGGGTCAATCATTTTAAACAAACCTTATTTTTTAGAAAAAAACATTTACCAAAAGGGGAACAATTACTAATCTTGCGACTTCCTTGCCAAATTAATTATTTTGATTTTTCCAAAATTCAAGGACCGAACCGCCTTGGACACACCTAACCTTTAACCGTATTATTCTGGCCAAATTTGATAACCTGCCATAAAAACATCATTAGATATGAGTGCCGAAAAAATTACTTTGTTTAAAAAATTATTGGTCGCAAATAGGAGCGAAATTGCCATCCGGATTTTCCGTGCTGCCACCGAGTTGAGGATTCCCACCGTTGCAGTATACACCTATGAAGATCGATTTTCGCTTCATCGTATCAAAGCCGACGAAGCCTATCAGATCGGAGCGGATAATGACCCGCTCAAACCTTATCTGGACATCAACGAAATTATCAGGGTAGCCAAAAAACATGGGGTGGATGCTATCCATCCTGGCTATGGTTTTTTATCCGAAAATGTTGATTTTGCACGTCGTTGTGCAGCAGAAGGCATCACGTTTATTGGGCCAAGACCTGAAGTGATGGAAGCATTGGGAGACAAAATGAAAGCTAAAACGGTGGCCGAGAAAGCCAACGTCCCGCTAATTCCCGGCAGCAAAGATTTTAAATCAGAAAAGGATGTCATTAAATGGGCGGATAAAATTGGCTACCCAGTCATCATTAAAGCCGCTGCCGGCGGTGGTGGTCGGGGAATGCGAGTTTGCCGGAGCAACGATGACTTATTGAAAAATTACCAGGAAGCAAAGAAGGAGGCGGGCACTGCTTTTGGCGATGATACTGTGTTTTTGGAGAAATTTATTGAGAAACCAAAACACATTGAAGTGCAGATTTTAGGAGATAATTACGGCAAAATTGTACACCTCTATGAAAGGGATTGTTCCGTACAGCGTCGTTTCCAAAAAGTGGTAGAGATCGCTCCAAGCCTGAATTTACAAGAAAAAACAAGGCTTCAACTTCACCAGTATGCATTGAACATTGCCGAATCCGTGGGCTACAATAATGCAGGAACCGTGGAATTTTTAGTGGACGAGGATGAATCCATTTATTTCATCGAAGTCAATCCGAGAATTCAAGTTGAGCATACGGTTACTGAAGAAATAACGGGCATTGACATCGTTCGCGCCCAAATCTTGATAGCCGCGGGGCACCCATTGAATAGTGAGGATTTGCAGATAAAAGACCAATCAAGCATAGCCTGCCAGGGGTTTGCTTTACAGTGTCGAATTACTACCGAGAAACCTGCCGACAATTTTCAACCAGACTATGGGACCATCATCGCCTATCGAAGCCCTGCCGGTTTTGGCATCCGACTAGATGGCGGCAATGGCTTCTCTGGTGCTCAAATCACCCCTTATTTTGATAGCCTTTTGGTAAAAGTGACGGTCTGGGGCAATACCTTCAAAGGTGCGTGTGACCGGATGCTCCGATCGCTTTTGGAATTCCGCATCAGAGGTTTGGAAACCAATACCCTGTTTTTGATAAACCTGATCCAAAATGAAGATTTCCGAAATGGAAAGGCAACCGTCAACTTTATTGGAGAACACCCTGAACTGCTAAAAATGCCGTTACGGAGGGATCGAGGAACAAAGGTGTTGCGCTACATAGCAGAGGTGATGGTAAATGGCAATTCAGATGTACCAAAAATTGATGAAAACCATAAATTAAGAAGACCAATGGTTCCCGAACTCATCAACCATGAAAAAGGGGAACCCGCAATAAACGATTGCTTGCCCGGCACCAAGCAACTACTCGAAAAACTTGGCCCAGATGGTTTTGCCAATTGGCTGAAAAAACAAAAGCAAATCCAATATACCGACACCACCTTTCGAGATGCACATCAATCACTTTTGGCAACTCGGGTCAGGACCTACGACATGATGCACGTGGCCGAATCTTATGCCAGGGCACATGGGCATCAGCTTTTCAGCATGGAAGTTTGGGGCGGTGCCACCTTTGATGTTGCCCTCCGTTTTTTGCATGAATGCCCTTGGGAGAGACTAGAACGGCTGAGGGAAGCCATCCCCAACACATTATTGCAAATGTTGTTTAGAGGGACCAATGCGGTGGGCTACAAAGCATATCCTGAAAATTTGATCAAAAAATTTATCGTTCAATCGGCCAAATCAGGTATCGACGTATTTCGCATTTTTGACAGCTTGAACTACGTGCCTTCGATGAGGACAAGTATCCGGACAGTCCGGAACGAAACTGATTCAATCGCCGAAGCATGCATTTGCTACACAGGGGATATTCTCGACACAAGCCGCCCCAAGTACAACCTTGAATATTATCTCGACTTGGCAAAAAGATTGGAAGACGAGGGGGCGCATATTTTAGCCATAAAAGACATGGCTGGTTTGTTGAAACCAAAAGCCGCCGACGAATTGATCAAAGCATTGAAAAAACAAGTTGACCTCCCTATTCATTTGCATACACATGACACTGCGGGGATTCAATCGACTACTTATTTAAAGGCCATCGAAGCAGGTGTTGACGTGATAGATGTTGCTATTGCGAGTATGTCCGGCCTCACCTCACAGCCAACTTTCAACTCGTTGGTCGCTTCACTCGAAGGCCATAAACGGGAAAATCCGATCAACTTAGAATCGCTGAATACTTTCTCGAATTATTGGGAAGCAGTCAGAGAGATGTACTATCCTTTTGAAAGTGAATTACGGGCAGGCACTGCTGAAGTCTATCAGCACGAAATACCCGGCGGCCAATACACCAATCTGAAGCCGCAAGCCCGCTCACTTGGTTTGGAAGCTAAATTTGACAAAATCAAAGAAAATTACCGACACGCCAATTTCTTGTTGGGAGACATTGTGAAGGTAACTCCAAGTTCTAAAGTAGTCGGAGACCTTGCGATGTTTATGACCTCTAATGACTTAACCCCTCAAGACATTTTAGAACGAGGCGATCAATTGGCTTTCCCCGATAGTTTGATTTCCTTGTTGCGGGGTGAGCTTGGTAAAGTGGAAGGCGGCTTTCCTAAAAGGATGGTCGAAGTTGTTTTAAAAGGTGAAAAACCGATGCGTGGAGCGGCCAACGCCCATTTAAAACCCATTGATTTTAAAAAGGAGTATGCGGCCTTCTTGCATAAATTTGGCAAAACCTTTAACGAAAAAGACTTTCTATCCTATCAGTTGTACCCGAAAGTCTTCACAGATTATGCTGCCCACATTGCCCAATTTGGACATCTTAGCCGCTTACCGACGCCCCTGTTTTTCTATGGTTTGACGACCAATGAAGAGGCTTTGGTTGAAATTGATGATGGTAAAACGCTTTTGGTGCAGTACCTCAACCAAACAGTTCCCGACCCAGAGGGAAAAGTAGTCGTGTCTTTTAGATATAATGGAACTGCCCGCTCGATTACTGTTCAGGACAAAAATGTAAAACCCAGCGTAGAACACCACAAAAAAGCAACAGAACCAGGAGAGGTCGGTGCACCTTTACAAGGAAACTTGGGCAACATACTCGTTAAGAAAGGTGAAAAAATCTCAGTCAACCAGCCATTGTTTACCATCGAAGCCATGAAAATGGAAAGCACGGTCGTTTCTCCCATCGATGGGGTGGTGAAAAAAATAATACTAAAAGAAAAAACTTTGGTGGAGCAAGGTGATGCGGTAATAGAGGTGGCATGATATTTTTTATTAATTTATTTTAATTCGTTATTTGAAATTAAACCAAAAGCCAATCTTGGTTTGATGGAAATATCAAAAGTCTTTAATTTATTTGCATTCAAATCGGATTGGTTAAAAGAAAAATCCATTAAGAAACAAGGATAAAATAGAATGCACAATGCTAAAAATTAAAGGATAATTTCA
Source organism: Saprospiraceae bacterium (assembly GCA_041392505.1). Classification (GTDB taxonomy): domain Bacteria; phylum Bacteroidota; class Bacteroidia; order Chitinophagales; family Saprospiraceae; genus UBA6168. The sequence continues at coordinate 9,032 of JAWKLX010000023.1, forward strand.
ATTGCTTTTAGTTTTTAGATGGCCTTTTTACTTTTTGTTTGTTCCTTAACCGAGTTAAACTTCTCAAAATGAAAAAATACTTTTTTGCTCTAAGTGCAGCGCTTATTTGTCTTCTTATTTCATCATGTGCTGGTGGAGGTTGTTCTATTGAGGGTACATGGAAAGTATCAGACGTTAAAGTTGAATCATCTACGCTTCCAGAATCAATTATTAAGATGATGGAAACGGAGTACAAAAATTCCATTTACCAGTTTAACAGTGATGGCACGATGTCTATCACTTCGTCAAACAGTACGCCCAATACTGGAAAATATACTTTGGATTTAGCAGGGAATTCATTGAAATGGACAGATGATTCAGCAGGTGCTGAAAACGCACTTACCATTAATAGTTGTTCTGACGAAGCTTTCAGCCTAACCCAAAGAATGCCGTCAGACCCAGCCCAGGCTGAGTCCTTTAAAATTACGATGACTATCGTTCCTAGTGAATAGTCATAAAAAAGATGATTTTACTTTGAAAGGCCAAAGGTTTCTACCTTTGGCCTTTTAATTTTTAAACATATTGTTGTAAAGTTTAAGTCAATTGCTTAAAAGTATATTTCCTCAGCTATCAATAAATACATCTAAAGTCTTCCAGAATAAATCAGCCCAAAGTTTTTAGCATAGTTCTTGCAAAAGTCGAAAAAGTAAATACCCAACTTTTTATAAAAGCACGAACTATGTCAAGCTTAAAAAGATTCCTCTCGTTCGTGCCCCCCATCCTGTTATTTGTATTTCCGGCTTTTTCGCAGATACAGGGAAAACTTGAGAAATTATCCGGAACAGAGACCTATCAGGTTTCTATCATACCTACAATGGATATTTCCCTTCCATTGAGCGCAACCAGTAGTGCCCAGATAACATTACGTGCGCAATCTGGGAAACTCAACCTCACAAATTTTCAAAGCATCACTGGCGATTGGGAATTGCAAAGTCAATATATCTCTCCAATTGAAGCTCCAGATTTTGACTATTTTAGGTTTTTCTTGATTAATCCCATTCCTAACATCTCTTATGTCACTGGAGTTGAGAAAATTCTTTTCACTTTCAAAAATGGAGGAGGATGCACGGGAATTGAATTGATCGATAATCTAACAGATCCTTTTGCTTCTAACAATTCACTTAACGTCAATGCGGAAAACTACATTAGCACATTTGCTAATCCAGGTGGTAACACTTACGAGGGTAACAGTATCAGCGCAGCTGTCTATTGCCCTGGTTTAGGCGTTGAAGTGACTGCTGCCGAAAATCCAGTCCCTTGCAATGGAGATGTCACTACCTTATCTGTCAAAGCTTTGGAAGGGGTTGAGCCTTACACAGTAGTATATACGCATTTGGCAACAGGAGCTACTGCCAATAAAGTTATTCCGGTATTTGAGGGGACTACTACTTTCGACAATATGCCGGCAGGAGACTACAAGTTCACAATCTCAGATTCAAAAGACAGTGTTGACCAAACGGATTTTAAATTATTGCAACCAAATCCTTTGGTTGTAGAATTAGAACCATTTCCAGCAACTTGCTCAGGAAGTGAAGATGGTGCGGTCAGGGTGAAAAGTATATTTGGATTGAACGGCCCGGATTTTAATGCCTATCAATACTTTTGGAATATTGATCCTACCAATTCGAATATAGAAATAGACTCCTTGAATTCTGGAGCCTATTCTGTGACTGTAGTGGATGCCAATGGCTGCACTGTTGAAGAGTCTGCCCTTGTTGGTATTTACAACGAACTTTTATTGCCAAGTACCATTGTCCCTATTTCTTGTTTTGGAGAAAACGACGGGATCATTGACATTACTCCTTTGGGTCTAAATCCACCCTACTCTTTTCAATGGTCACCTAATGCGAATACGGCATTGGACCAGTCCGCAGCTTGGATGCTCGGAGCTGGCGAATATCATGTAACGGTTACCGCCGAAAATGGCATCTGTACAAAGGAAGCCATCTTCAACGTTGAGGAACCTGCACAAATAGAGGTAGATTACATGATGGTCGAACCTGTGTGCCACGGTGACAAAGCATTCCTAAATATTTTAGCGGTTGAGAATACACAAGGCAATTATGATCTTCTGGTAGACGGGCAAATCACCCAACTCAGTGATTTTGAATTTGAAGTGGAAGCTGGCATCCCTTTAAACCTTACCATTATTGACAGCCACGATTGCGAAATCAAGGAAGATTTTATCATACCTGACAAACCGGAACTGATTGTTGACTTAGGAGAGGATGTGACGATTAAATATGGAGAGTCGTATTACATTGATGCAGAAGTTTATCCGTTGACGGGTGTTGATTTAGTCTGGTCTTCTGTAGAATGGTTGGATTGTGATAAATGCCCCAATCCCACTGCAAGTCCTTTAGAAACACGCAACTATCAGCTAAGAATAACCGACGACAATGGCTGTTATGCTGAAGACGATATATTGATCGCCGTTAATAAATCCCGGGATGTATTCATCCCAAATGCCTTTAGTCCAAATCAGGATGGCATCAATGACGTGTTCCGGCCTTATGGTGGTTTTGAAGTGGTACAAATCAAATCTATGTTGATTTTTGATCGCTGGGGTGGCTTGATTTATTCCAATGAAGAAGGGTTTAAATTGGACGATGACGAGACAGGTTGGAACGGATTAATGCAAGGCAAAGAATTGGACACAGGCACTTATCTCTATACCATGAATATCGAATTTATTGATGGCGAGATCATTCTCTTCGCAGGGGAAGTCAACCTGATCAAATAATTCATGTCACAGATTGGCGCCAATTTGAATTTGGCTTTGTTTTTGAAAAACACCTAACTATCAACTAATTACAGAAATTACCCTCCCTCAATTTCTCCCCCCTCAAATTTGATTTCACCAGAAAAATCATTCTTGGAAAAGAATTATTATCCAGTGAATTCCCCCAGTTTTTTCCGTGATATCTTATAACCTAAGATGCAATAATCACTTGTTATTATGAAGCCTCATTACAAAATTGCATTTCTGCTATTATTCTTTTCTGCGGTCCTTTTTGGACAACAGGGCATAGAATTTAAAGTAAAAATCTTACCTAACAATACTTCTTTCCAAGTATTGATCCGACCCAATTTCTCTGCGTCCAATGTTGCTATTGCTGGTGGCCAGGTAACTTTAAGAGTCCCTAGCACTGGTTTTGCAATTGGTAATATCACCAACCATATTGGCGACTGGGGAAGTTCGACTCCTTCTTATGATCCCAATTCGGATTATACTTATTTCTTCCTTAGCCCAACAGGTCCAATCACAGGAATAAATATGGATAGTGGTGTGGAGATTCCTGTGTTCACATTTGAAAACGCAGGTGCTTGTACAGGGCCAATGGAGTTGTTCGACAATGACAATGACCCCTTGGCCAATGATCCAAATATCAATTATACCAATTCCATTTCCCTTTTAGGTGGCGGACTTTTCGGTGAGGCATATATTGGCAATTACAATGCAATTTCAGCTGATTGTGGGGTCACAAATCCTTGCCCAGATGGCGTCTCTTCAATTGATATTATTGATATCATTTTAACATCGCCGTCAACCTGTGGTGTTGCCGACGGATCAATTGAAATCGTTGCGGTAGCTTCTAATTCAAATGGCGATCCCGTACCACCTTTACAGTACTCAATCAATGGTTTTAATAATGCAACCTGGAAAACCAATCCGGTTTTCACTGGCTTAGCTGCTGGGAATGTATTCGAAATATATGTCCGATTCTTTGGTGGAATATGTATGTTTCACGTAGGTGATTTTACTTTACAAGCCCCATTCCCTGGGATCTATTTAGGTGCGAACACTGACGTTACGCCCGATTGTGGTATGGATAACGGGACCATCACTATTTCTGCAGTTCTTGCTGACCCAAATAGTGGTCCTTTATTATATGGTGTGGGAACACCTCCTGTTTACCAGGCTTCACCAACTTTTTCTGGCCTTGGTGCTGGTTTGTTGCCAATTTGGTTGCGCAACGATGGCAACGGCTGCGAAAGCCAAGTAGCAACCTACTTATTACAGGATTGCCAAAACGTGCCGTGCTCCAATCTCGATCTGGAAAATATGGGCAGCGGAATCTATCAGGTGAGCCTAACAGCTGGCCAGACAATCAACCAGCCAAACGATGTGACGGAGAACATGCGTATCACCTTGAAAGTGCCAACAGGTTTCAACCTGACGAACTTATCAAGTCAAGTAACAAATGTGGATTTCACGGTAGGCACACCAGTTATTGCGCCGACTGAATCACCTGATTTTGATTATATTCCGATTTTACTAAATACACCTAATACGCAAGACATACCTTATTTTGCCAATACCAAAATTCCTTTGTTCCTTTTTGAAAATGGTGGTGATTGTGGGGGCGACAGCCTTTACCTCATCCCTATTGATGACCCTTACCTTATGACTGGTGCGGACATCAATCATGAAATTTCGGTAAGTGGCGTCATGCTAAATGATTGTATCAACGAAGGCGCCGTGGCCTGTGAAGTCATACCAAGCAACTGCGATGTAACCTATGAGATTGACCGTTTGCCTACTGGCGAATTTAGGGTTTCAGTAATGACTGATAACCTCAACGTCTCTGGCGTGCAGGCTATCACCAGTGGTATGCTGGTTACGATAAAAGTTCCTACTGGAGGTTTTGAATTTAGCAACTTGACTTCTTTAATCAGTACACCTTTTACAAGCAGTGTTATTGTTACTTCTCCAACGGAAGATCCTGACTTCGACTATTATAGCATCAGTCAAAACGGCTCTACTGGACCAACTAACAGCCCTGCTTATGTGGCTGGTCAACTTGTCCCATTTTTTACCTTTGAAAATGTTGGATCTTGTGTAACAGGTGATCTCATCCTTGTCGACAACAACGACGCAACTGCTCAAGCAGTAGCGGCTGGCAATAATGTGACCATCGGCCAAAACATTACGATTCTGGGCATCGGCCCAACTATTCCTGCCTGTCTTTCCAGCAATGCTACGGTGGAATGTCAAGGCGATCCATGTGCATCTTTATCACCGGGTTTTCAGGTCGATTTGGCCTGCGAAGGTAATTCTATAGAATTTACGAATACTACAACTTCTAATGAGGCCATTGCTTCTTGGGAATGGACTTTCGGCGACGGTACTCCGACGTCGGATATTGAATCTCCTTCTCATACTTATTCCAATTCCGGGAATTTTGAGGTTTCATTGACGGTGACGACCAATAGCGGCTGCGAAGCTACCTATTCGGAATTCGTCACCGTTTTTCCCTCCCCTGGCGTCCCCACCACACTCGAATATGTGGACTGCGGATCTGGGGTAGACATTACGGTGCCTGATGCAGATAACATCACTTGGTCGCCTGAAACAGGGCTACTTCCTGCACCGCCAACTGATCAAACTACGGTCAATGCCCATCCAATGGCAACGACAGTTTATACGGTCACTCTGCTTTCTAACGATGGTTGTTTTACCCGCACAGACATTACTGTTGTGGCTGATATTAAACCAGACTGGAAAGATGCGACGCCAACTGCAGTTTCTGATTGTGGGTTGCAAGATGGACAAATCGAAGTATTAGCCACTCACGCCAATGGCGGAACGGTTGAATACAGCATGGACCCAAATGGCCCTTGGACAACTTCAACTGTTTTCACAGGGTTGGCAGCGGGCGATTATAACGTATTTGCCAGAAACCAAGACACAGGTTGCACCATTGCATCTCCTTTCAATCCAGTAACTGTGGCTGGTCCGAATCCAATAGTTTTAGGAGCACCTGATTTGGTTCATCCTTCTAATTGCGATGCCAATGGTTCTATCACCGTCAATGCTACTGGTGGCAATGCTCCATTGCAATACACACTCGTTGGTGTGGCTGGCCCACAAGATTCCAATGTTTTCAGTGGCTTATTGGAAGGTGATTACACGATAGAAGTGACCAATGCTGATGGCTCTTGTGTTGAGACAACTAATGTTACCTTGATCAGCACAGGTGGCGAACCAATCGTCATCGACAGGGCTTTTGATGCCGCTGTTTGTGTGGATGCTTTGGGCTCTGTTTCCATTTCTATTGACCAAAATATCCAAAGTGTAACGGTTACTGGTGGTGCTTTTTCTAATGTGGAAATTGATGGCCAAAACGTAACTTTTGATGTTGACCCGGTATTGGGTGCCAACAACTATAGCGTAGAATTATTTGCCGCAGGCGGAAGCTGTTCCGTGGTTGATGCCTTTACCGTAATGGGTACGGCTGCACCTACTGCCAGTTTCAACGTCTCTCCTACCCTTTGTACTAATGGTGATATCACCCTGAATTACACAGGGACTGCAAGTGCTGGCGCTACTTTCCAGTGGAGTGCTGCAGGCGGTGGTGATATTTTCTTCGATGACGGAAACGGCGTGGCTCGTGTCAGATGGGCAGATGCTGGTATGTTTGATGTGACTTTGGTTGTCAGCCAAAACGGTTGTCAAGTTAACACTACCAATACGTTGAATATAACTGATTTTGATCCAGGAGCAAATTTGGTTGTTACCCAACCAAGTTGTAACCTTGGAAACGATGGTGCAATTGATTTGACCGTTTCTGGTAGTGGTTATACTTACGCTTGGAATAACAATTCTGACCAAGAAGATTTGACCAACTTGATGGGCGGCACCTATATCGTGACGATTTCTGATGCCAATGGTTGCGAAACAGTCGAGTCAGCTACCTTGGTTACGCCTTCTGGAATCAGCATTTCTTCAACTGCAACGCCTGCTACGGATTGTATCGGAAATGCAGCTGATGGAACGGTTACCGTTACCGTTGCTGGAGGTGCCAACTTTACTTATGAAATTAGTGAATTGGGTGGTGGCCTCGTTGCCTCTGGTTCAACGTTCAGCAATACCTTTACTTTCAATGATCTTCCTGCTGGAGCTTATACGGTAGTAGTTACAGATGGTAGCGGTTGTACCGACGAGCAACCAATTGCTGTTTCTTCTATCACTGGCGGAGTGACTACTTCCACTACTTTCACCAATGCAGATTGCACGGGTCAAAATGGAAGTGTTACGGTAAATATCACTGGCGGAACAGCTCCGTTCACATACCAGTATTACAACAACAATGTTTCTCAGCCAAGTGGCAACGTAAATGGCAATATGCTTCAGATCGGAGGTGTTGCCTCTGGTAGCGCAACAGTGGTCATCACGGATGCCAGTGGTTGTTTGGACGTCGCCAGTTTTGTGATTGGTGAAGATCCAGCACCGTGGGCCAATGCGCCAACTTTAAATATAATTTCTGAGCCAAGTTGTTCTGCACCTAACGGTGTCGTTGAAATCCTTGGCTTGCCAAATAATGTTATTCCTACTTGGAGCCATGATGCAACTCTGATTGGTACAATGGCTACTAATGTACCAACTGGTAATTTAATAGTGACCCTAACCGACCTCAACCTTTGTCAGTCTACCATCTCAACTGGAGTAAGTTCTACGGATGGACCAGAAGTTGAGATTGTTGAAATCAATGATGCCTCTTGTGGCAACAGTGATGGAGGCTTTGTTTTCCAAGTAAATGGCGGAGGTTCTTTTTCCTATGAAATCATCGGTACTTCCGTTATCAATGGAACCGGTACAGCGAATACACCAATCGCTATAAATGATTTGGAGGCAGACAATTGGATCATTGAAGTAACAGACTTGGTGAACACTGCTTGCAGCAATTTTGAAGTTGCTCAAGTGATGGGTGCATTCAATATTGGAAATACCAATACTGTCACTACCCTACCAAGCCAATGTGGTGTGGAAGATGCAACTATCGAAATTGAATTGGAAGATTTCATGGGCATGGTTAATATCATAACTGATAAGGGAAATGCCCCAGCTCAGTTTACATCAACCGTAACCATTACTGATCTATACGAAGGTGATGTTAATATTACTTTGACCGACCCAGTTACTGGATGTCAGGAAGCCATTCTCATCCAATTAGATTCTATTGATGAGCCTGAAATCAACATGGGTGATTTTGCGCTAACACATCTGACTTGTCCTACTGATTCTGGTAGAATAGTTTCTTTGGTAGCCAACGAATTCTTCGTTTTAGATCAATCAGGAAACACTTTCGTCACACCAGTAAACTTTGCTCCAGTTGGAAATTATATGCTTCAATTGATTGATGGCCAATGTATTGCTGAGATGCCAATTGTAATTGATGGCCCTGCTGATTGGTCAGTTACGGCTACCATCACCGACGAATCATGTGAAGGAGAAGATGGTGCCTTGTCACTGTTGGTTTCTGGTGGAACACCTGATTACACCTTTAACTGGCCTAATAATGAGAGCACTACATTTGAAGCCACAAACCTAAGTGCAGGTTTCTATGATGTGACTATTACAGATGCAGAAGGTTGTACCTACTTGGTTAGCGAACCTGTTGATGCAACTGATATTGCTGAATGCGAAAATCCATGTGAGGATTTCATTTTCTTCAATGACACCATTTACCAAAGTTTGGTGGGTCAGGTGAATAAAATCTGTTTGCCAACTGACCTGACGATCCAACAATTTGCCGCTTTCAATTTGAACTTGGACGGTGTTCCATTTGCTTCAAACATCGATCAGTGCAGCGCAAAAGCAGCCTACTACGCCTATGGTTCTTTGTTGACTTTCGATTCCCTCTCCTTCCGTTTGGATGAATGGATCAATTCAGAGCAACATCTTCCAAATTTTGAATTCAGCACGATTGATGAATTGGTTACCAAAATGAACGAGATCGATCCAACTGGAAACTGGATCAATGATACGGATCAGATGATTATCATCGGTGGTGATCCAAATACGACTTACGGAAGCTTGGTTATCAACCACCTTCCATCCAACTCGAATTTCAGCCTTGAGCCAAATTCAATCGTAGTCAACAACCCAAGCATCAACGTCAACGACAACCGGGTGCACGTGTTGATCGCTACCGACCCAACGAATCCAAACTGCGCTGATACATTGTATATCAATCTTTTAGCTGATGGCATGCCTACACCCGATACGATCTACGTTGAGGTCGAAATCGGTGAGCTACAGAATGCCTGCCTTGAATTGGATGAGCTGAACGGAACACTTGAGTCCTTAGAGAACAACTGTGTTTCCGTGACCAACAATGCTCAATGGCTTGCGACTGGCACCGAGTGTATCGATATCGAAGGGATGGACGAAGGTACAGATGAATTGTGCATGGTGCTTTGCGACGACAACGGTTTATGCGATACTACTTACGTCATCATCAATGTGGTTGATGGAAGCAACGAGCTGGTTTTCTTCAATGCCATTAGTCCTAACAATGATGATAAGAACGAATATTTCAAGATCAAGAATATTGAGAAATATCCTGAGAACAGCTTAGTGATTTTCAACCGTTGGGGTAATAAAGTTTACGGTAAAAAATCTTACACAAATGCTGATCCTTGGAGGGCCATTTACAAGAATACCAATTTACCGGATGGCTCCTATTTCTACATTCTGGAAGTTGAAATCGACGGAAAGATGGAAAGGAGGACAGGTTACGTTCAAGTAAATAGATAAGGAAACTAACGCCGACCAAGAAAATAATTACAAGATCATATCCACACATTATGTTTTGCGGGTTGCAGGGTGAAAAGCCCTCGCAACCCGCAGCCTTTTTAAAGTGGGTTTCCCGATTTGAATTTTTGAATTATTGAAAAAAATCAGAAAGCGATTCGCCTGATTTCTACTGCATCAAATTTGAATCCTTGGGTTGTTTCATCTTTGCTAACTAAAGGGCGAAAACAACATCCACAAGTCCAACGTTTCTCCAATTCAACCTTCGCTGGCATTTTAGCATTCAACTGATTGGTTTTTCCTGACATCACCACCACATCCACCACTTTGTAATCAGAGTACCCGGTGTAAGAAAAAACCACTTCATACGTGCCAGCATCCAATTCCGTGATGGAGTAGAACCCATCAAAATCAGTTTCCGTCCCCGTAATCAGCACATCGTTTTTGTAAAGGGCTACCGTTCCGAAAATTATTGGTTCGCCCGTTTCGGCATCGGTTACCGAACCTTGTAAGGAAGTTTGCGAGATAAGATTTGCACTAAAAAATGCCGACAAAAGAAGAATAGTAATAGTTTTCATAACTCATTTTTGCTGCAAATAAAAAGCAAAAATGAGCGGAACAAATACCCATTTTTTGCAAAAATCAGGATGCTGAATCCTTGGCAGCGATGCCGACCCGACAATGGATAAATGCATTTTCCTCTAATTCCTTCATCATGAATTCGGCGATGTCGCCCGCATTGATTTCAAATTTCCCTTCGGCAGGAAAATTCTTATTGACATTATAATCGCCTGATGCTTCGGCATTTATAATATTTGGAGGACAAACAAACGTCCAGTCGAGCTTGGATTCTTGGAGGTGTTCAAAAGCCTTTAAATGCTCCTCGCTCACCATTTTATACTGCTTCGGAAAATCGGGTGTCCTGAAAATAAAATCAGTTTGCCCAGTTTCCTCATCGATAATTTTATCCAAAATGCCTAAACCACCAATGCCGATGATGCGCTTTTTACTTCTCTTTTCCATGCCTGCCACAATTTTTTTCATGCCCAACGAGCGGGTAAAATTGCCAGCTTCCATCGGGCCACCAATGGCGGACAGGACAACGTCCACGCCTTTCATGGCTTTTCGGATGTCGCTATCGGTAAAAAGATAGCCTTTGAACAGTTCAAGATTGGGCCGCTCAGTTGGGAGTTTTTCATAAACATTTCTTCCAAAAGCCCGGACACTGTGCCCGTGGGCAATGGCCGAGTCGATGATGTGTTGGCCGACCATTCCGGTCGCTCCAAAAAGCAGGATTTTCATAATTATTGATTGATAAGATTTTTGGGAAATATTGGTAAAGTTCAACTGACTTTATCCGAAATTTAGAAATTGGAAATTTAGAAATTAGAAATTGCTAACCAGTTGATTATCAAAACTTAAATGCGTTCTAATTTTGCAATTTCAAATTTCAAAATAACCTCTAAAATTAAGCATGAACAAACTGACTTCATGAAACTCCGTGTTTTTTCTTTGTCGCTCTGTGTAACAATACAAGCTATCACACGGAGAAGCACAAAGGGGTACGGAGTATCTTTTCTAATTTTCGAACATTCTACATTTGAATCAAAGAAGTAAATGTAACGGCAATAAATAGTTTTATATCGCTGCTTTGTTCAATTTATCTAAAGTCTAATTAACGGAATCAAAAGCCGACGACTCTGCTGATGTACAAACCATCAGCTGTTTGCACTTTTACTAAAAATACGCCAGCGCCCAACATGTCTTTTTGCCAAACAAAACGGTGAATGCCTTGGCTTAAAAATTCCTTTTCTAACATGTTACTGATTTCCCTGCCCGTAATATCGAAAATGGAAATAGTCACCGGCTGGTTTTTATTTAAAGTAAATTCAATTTTCAATTGATTACCAAAAGGGTTCGGGAATGCATTTAAAGAAATATCAGATCGGAGGGTTTCTTCTGAGCCAACCAAGACATTCAGGTCAAGGTAAACGATGCTATCGCAGCCATCAGCCGTTTGCAAGGTCACATCGTATTGACCAGTCTCATTGAAAATGGAATTTCCAATTTGGATGAACTCACCATCCTCGATTTCCTCCATCAAAAATGTTTCTGCGATTGGGAAAACCCTGACATCTGTGGTAACGATGCTGTCGCAGCCACCCTGCGAGGTAAATGTTTCTATCAAAATAGTATCCTGAGAAAGTACAATTCCATGGAATATTTCCCCCTCACAAAGTTTAGTGAACTGAAAGGTTTGCAACTCATCAACTACTATAATATGCGCTGTTACGGTGCTGTCACAACCGAGTACACCAGTCGTTAAATCAAAAACCAATGTTGTATCTTGATCAATCAGCACCCCATTATAAACACTTCCAACACAGACATTTACGTCGACTTCTGTTTGTACGGGCCCTTCAATAAAAATGATATTTGTTAGTGTGTCAAAGCCATTGGCATTACCAGCGATCAAGGTAACTTCGTACTCACCGCCTGCTGGAAAATCAATCATTGGATATCTCAAATCGGAAGTCGAAGGGATTCCCCCCGGTACGATCCACTGCCACGTTTCTGGGTCGGAATAGGACACATCAATTAAAATGGCCTGAGGGAGGTCGCAATTCCCTGTATACTGAAAAGTAAAAGCAGCATGAGGCGGGGAAGCAATATTGATCGTTTGCTCAAAAACACTGGTGCCACAACCACTCGAAGCAGTCAGCGTGACTGTGTATTCGCCATTTTGAAAATAAACATACATGGGGCTTTCGGCGGAAGGGACAAACACCATCGCCAAAGCACCATTCATAAGTCGAAGCATTGGTTGATTGATTGACAAACTGGATTGTAGATCCAGAAAAAACACTCATTTCAAAATCAGCTTCTGGTAACCCTTCGACAGTTATGTAATCTTCGATTGTCGCTGCGTGTTCGCCTGCTGCGTTGGTCACTTTTAAGCTTACCTTAAAATTCCCTGGATTTTGATATAGTATATCGGGTGGTGTTTCCCCAAAATGAGACGCTGGAACTCCCCTTCAAAAGTCCATTCCCAATTAAGCGGCTCATTACTTGATAGGCTGTTAAAAGAAATATGTTCGCCAACGCAAACATGTGTTTTAGTAGCCTGAAAGGCGGCCACCGGAGGTGAAACAGTCAAGAAAGAAGCTGTTAAAAAAATGGGAGACCGTCAGCTCAATATCTTCCGGTTGGGTTATTTCAATTGATTGGGTCACGGAATAATCCCACTCGTATTTGTACAACTGATTGATATTTAACCCTGTAGGAAAGGAATAAGTGGCCGAAGCAACCTCCGATAAATCGCTTTCGGTTTTAGCCCACAGAACATAGATAAGATTACCATCTGCATCCTGAAAAGCAGCCCCATCAATATTATCAGCTAACATCAATTCAGTGGTTTTTTGCTGACTATAATCCGTCCCAAACAAAAAATCGGAACAGGTTTTAGGGCAACCCTGGTCGTTGATCGTTTGGTCGTAAGACAAAACTCCATTTAAAACTTGGTAAAAACCCATCACTTGGAACGGGTCGGCAGCCTGCCAGCCCAGAGTGCTTTCCGCTAATCTGAAGAAATTCAATTGGCGAATGTCATTTCGAACCGATTCGATCCATGCTTTGATCGTCCAATTCTTCTGTGGCTCATCACCACCGAGGTAAAACGACAGTTGACGGCGGGGGATGTTTGCCTCGCTGATGATGTATTCCTTTTGGGGAAATGTGTTGCCATCATACCCATATTTATCCAAAACAGATTGGAACTCTTGCTTCACCCGTTTGATCCCTTTCACTGCTGCATCGGAGTGCCGCTCATAGGCAAAATTGCCAATGTTCGGGTCGAAAAAAACAGTGCTTCCATCAAAATGGGGATAGCTTTTAAAACCAACCGCATCAAAATAAGCCCCTCCTTTCAAGGGATAAGGGTCTGAAATAGAGCCATTTATGGGATTGTCGGTATTTCGGCAAATGGCATCGAGGAAAGATGGATAGGCAATGCCGGACATGGTCACATAATCCTCTTGATCCAAATATTTAATGATCTCGTAAGCGATGCGCAGGGTACGGACATAGTAGAAAATAGGTGCCCGCAATTCATATTCGCACGGGTCGGGATTGTTGTCCCACCAGTTGCCCGGCTCGCCCGGAGGCAGCCAGCCCTTGTCGCCCGTGAGGTCAAAATCAGGGGAGTTGTAGATTTCCCAATACTTGACGTAAGGCCCATAATTTTTGACGGTGTGGTAAACGTATGCGGCCCAAGGGTTGTCGTCGTTGATGGGTGTGCCGTTTTCGCCGTTGTCCCAAATTTCTAAATATAAGTCTCTGAAAATGGTGGATTGCTGGTCGGGACAATGAAAGTATGGGTCACGACTGTCAACCGAAGGAAAGGCTAACAAAAAGGTATTGTCCTTTAAATCAATGTTGTCATAATGATTAAACAGATCCTCCTTTGCCTCGTAGCCCTGGTCGAGGAAAAATGACTCACCAATGTACGTACGAAGCGATTTGATACCTGCTCCGGATACATCATCTAAAATATTTCCTGCCGCCAAATTGGCCAGTTGTTCTTCCGTCCAGCCATTCACAAATTCCCAGGAAATACCAGGGCGGAATTTGCTGGTAAATGGCGGAATATATTCATCAGCCGTAAAAGTTAATTGCGTCGTCTCTGGGGAATGGGCACTCAGATCAGCGGTCATCGATTTACTTCCACAAGAGTTGATGGCCGTGAGTGTCACGGTATAATTGCCAGAATTCAGATAAACATGAGTTGGTACAGGGTCATTGCTCGTGACGCCATCGCCAAAATCCCAAGAGAATGTAATATTGTTACCAAAAGGGGAAAGGTTTTGAAAATGGACCACTGGCCCCGAGATTTCAAAATCCATTTGGGGGGTTGGAATTTCACTGACGGTAACAGTTTGCATTTGTTGGGCGATGATCTGTCCGCTCCCGTCAAACGCTTTCATTTCAACTTCATACGCCCCTTTTGAACCAAAGAAAAAAGTAGGGTTTGTCAGATTGGAAGTAGAGACGACATTCCCATTCTGCGTGACGGTCCAAATCTGGTTAACTGCCTGAGGCAATTGATTGAAAGCATGAAGTTCGAAGGGAACGCAGCCTGTGTAATCATCCAAAGTAAAAATCGCTTCAGTAAAAAATTGTGGTGTGCCAGTCAAAGAAATAGCTCCCGGGCCCACAGCCTCAGCTTGATGGGAAATGCCCGCATCCCACTGGTATTTCACCAATTTATTCAGGTTGAAATTTTGGGGAAAGGAATAAACTGCACTGGCCACTTCCGACATATCAGTATGTGTAATAGCCCACAGCACATAGGTATAATTTCCATGAGGATCTTTGAAAGCCCCTCCCCCAACATTATCGGGCAACATCAGGTCGGCCGTTCTTGCAGGGTCAAAAGTTTTTTCAAACAAAAGATCGGAGGCGGTCTTGTGGGCTATCCCCTCCCCTGTCATTTCCTGAAAATACAAATCGTTGTAATCCAGACGTTTATATAACCCCATCAAGTCAAATTCAAAGGTGGCATTATCGAAATAAGTATCCTCCGCCAGCTTAAAAATGTGCAGCTGCAAAAAGTCATTCATCATCGCCGTCGCAACTGCTTTTATCATAAAATTCCGCTGCGCCTCCTCCGACCCAATGAAATTGCCGAACTGTTTCCGGGGGATATTTACCTCCGTAACCATCCATAATTTTTCGGGATAGGTGACCCCATCATATCCATAATTGGACAACACATTTTGGTAGATTTCCTTGGTC
The DNA here is from genome assembly GCA_041392505.1 of Saprospiraceae bacterium. Taxonomy (GTDB): domain Bacteria; phylum Bacteroidota; class Bacteroidia; order Chitinophagales; family Saprospiraceae; genus UBA6168. Next base: position 24,405 of record JAWKLX010000023.1, read on the forward strand.
TTTTTCAGGCCATTTGCCGCTGCATCGGAATGTCTGGAATAAATCCAATCATTCAATGAATCGCTCCATTCCTGAAGGCTACCATCAAAATGGGGATAAGAATGAAAACCCATCACATCAAAATAGGCGCCTCCTCGCAAAGGGTATTCAGCATTGATGCTGCCATCGTCCGGGTTGTCGGTGTTTCTCAGAATAGCATCCAAAAAAGAAGGATAACCTGTTCCCGAAACAACAACATAAGCATCGGGGTCTATTGTTTTTATCACCTCCCAGCTGATCCTCAGCAGACGGATATAATGGAAAATAGGCGCCCTTAATTTGTAATCACAGGGGTCAGGATTGTTATCCCACCAATTGCCCGGAGCACCGGGCGGAAGAAAGCCCAACCCGCCCGTGTAATCGAAGCCCGGCTCGTTCCATATTTCCCAAAAACGCACATAATCCTTGTACGTGGAAACCATTTTCCACATGTACAAAGCGTAATAGTTTTCCTCATTGATCAGGGTACCATTAGCTCCGCCATCCCAAATTGGCTCATATAAATTGGCAAAAAGTTCGGACCGGAAGCCCGGGCAAAACTGCTCCAATTCCCGGTGTTGATTGGACGGAAATCCAGCGATCACGGTATGGTCGTCCATCCCCAATGTTTCGTAATATTCAAAGGTGGCAACATTGGCATCGTATCCGGCTGTTTCCAAAAAGTCCTCAAAAAGACCGGGCCGCAAAGCTTTGACCCCAACCCCCGGCACATTCAAAACAGCATTGCCAGCAGCTAAATCACCAAGGGTTACTGCGGAAAAAGAAGGGTATTCACCTATATTGGCAGAAGGGTGGAAAAATCCATTATATGGAGATACTTGATCGTTGGCAGTAAAACTAACTTGTGCGTTCAGGGTAGGATTTGCAAATAAGCAAATGCAAAAAATAGTTAGAAAAGAGTAAGTATTCTTGGTCATAGTGTCCACGGATTGGATGTATAAAATGTTGCTATCAATCAGGCCAAAACCTCAGGGAGTAATATTCAAGCAAAGGGGTGAAAATTTCTAAAAAGGGAAGTTGCACAAATCTACAAAAATATTTTTTACCATTTTCTTGAAACTGACAGGGCTGACTTTTTGGGTAGGATCATGGGAGCAAAATTTCCAATGGAAAATAATTTTCCCATTGAATTCCTCACAGTCCCGGAGGGACGACATGTTATAGCGAGGGATGTTAATCCCTTGACCTTCCGAGGGATTAACATCCCTCGCTATAACATGCCGTCCCTCCGAGACTAAAATGCAAAGCCTTTCATTTAAGCTATTCCAACATAGTGACCGCCTTCGAGGCATCCGTCACTGGCAGTTTACACACCTTATTTCTGCAAACATAAATCATGGTTTCCCCTGCCTGCAATTTGTCTGTTAACAGCTCCAATGTTCCTTCATCTCTCCCACCAAGAAGAATGGCGTTAGGGATATAATATTGAAATAATTCGTCTCTTTTTTCAGCGGCGTTTTCCCCAACAATCGCTACTTCATAAGGAGGTCTAACAAAATCCAAATAGACTTGTGCCCACTGTGAATAAAAATCAGGGGAGTCAGTTTCTGTGAGGGCAGCTGAAAGGGAGTGAAGCATTTTTTCGGACGTTTCCACCCAATCATTATTATAAAAATAAAGCCCCAGGTAATGAAGGTTTTGCGCCATAATGGAATTGGAACTGGAAATAACATTGTCGGCAGTTTCGATTTTACGGGTAATCAGTGGCGGGTCAATATCTGAGGTATAATAAAACAAACTGCCTTCGGGTGCATTAAAATGTGCCAGCGCATAGGTCGTCAAATCCTTTGCTTTGTACAACCATTTCTCATCGAAAGTTACCTGGTATAATTTAATGAAAGCATCCGTGGTCAGTGCATAATCATCAAGAAAAGCATTGATGACCGATTTTCCGTTTTTATAGTTTCGGTTCAAACGGTTGTCATTTTGCAGGACTTTTTCAACAATCAATTGCCCATTTTTCAGTGCTGCATCCAAATATTTCTTCGTCCCAAACGCTTTGTATGCATCGACATAGCCGCCAATCATCAGCGCATTCCAAGCGGTCAATGCCTTGTCATCTAAGCCCGGACGCACTCTTTTTGATCTTGCGTCAAATACTTTTTGCTTGGCTTGATTTATTTTCCCTTCTAATTCTTCGACAGACAAATTATGCTTACTGGCTACTTTATCAGCCGTTTCTTTTAAGTGTGGGATGTTCTTTTCCTCCTCCCAATTTCCTTTTTCAGTAATGTTGTAATAATCGTTAAACAGGGCTGCATCCGCTCCTAAAATGGAGTCTATTTCATGTTTCGTCCACACATAAAATTTACCTTCCTCCCCTTCTGAATCAGCATCCAATGAGGAGTAAAATGCCCCATCAGCGGAAGTCATTTCCCTTTCAATAAACTCCAAAGTTTCTTCTACCACTTTCTTGTACCGAGGATTTTTTGTTACCCGAAATGCATTCGAATACAGACTCACCAATTGGGCATTGTCATAAAGCATTTTTTCGAAATGCGGTACCAACCATACTGCATCGGTCGAGTACCTAGCAAAGCCGCCCCCAATATGATCGTAAATGCCCCCTTTGGCCATCTCATCCAATGTCAAAGTAACAGCCTCCAAACTTTTTTCATCGCCAGAAAAGTGATGGTATTTTAATAAAAACTGGTAGTTGCTGGGCATCGGAAATTTAGGCGCACCTTTCCGTCCACCATTCTGAAAATCAATGCGTTGCAACAATTTATCAGCTACTCCATCTAAAGCGTTTTTGGTAAACAAAGGCTCTCCTGTGGGGATCGGGACGGCGCTTGACTGGTTCAGTCCTTCGGTCAGTTGCGCAGCGTATTCCTCCATTTGACCTGGCTTGTTTTTCCATTCACCAGAAAAATATTCCACCACTTCCAACCATTTCTTTTTGGGGAAATAAGTACCTGCCCAAACCGGTCTTCCGTCGGGCAGCGCAAATGCGTTCAGTGGCCAACCACAGCCATCTTTTGAGGCCATTTGACAAGCAGTCATATAAACATCGTCAACATCGGGGCGCTCTTCTCGATCCACCTTGATATTGATGAAATTTCCGTTCATCAACCTCGCTACGGTGGTATCTTCAAATGATTCATGCTCCATCACATGACACCAGTGACAGGCAGCATAACCAATGCTAATGATCAACATTTTATTTTCGGCTTTTGCCTTGGCTAAAGTTTCATCGTTCCAGGGATGCCAATCGACTGGGTTGTGTGCATGTTGCAGCAGGTAGGGGCTGCTCTCATGGATCAAGTGGTTGGTATGCGCATGTTCGGAATCCTTCGCTTCGCTTCCTGCGGTATTGCACCCTGCAGCCAAGAGGATGGCCAATAGAGGGATTAAAGTAGTCGGGTTTATCAAGTGGATTTTTTTCATTTTGCAAAACTATGATAAAAGGGTACAAATGATGTTCGAATAGCTTTGTGATTACAGCTCTTTATTCCACGGAGAGACACGGAGGAGACACAGAGCAGAAGGAGTATTTTACTTGAATTTGAATGTGATTGTTGCCATAAGGTTGCAACTTATTTTCTACCGGGAATCGCTTCGATCAATTGGCGGGTATAATCGTTTTTTGGGTTGTTGTAAATAGCTGTGACTTCCTCCAATTCGACTATCCGCCCGGCCTGCATAACTGCGACCCGATCGCTGATTTGGCGGATCACAGATAAGTCATGGGAGATGAATAGATAGGTTAATTTTTCTTCTGCTTGTAGCTGTTTTAATAAGGCTAAAATTTTAGCCTGAACGGTCACGTCCAAGGCCGAAACACACTCGTCGCAAATGATGATCCGGGGCCGGACAGCCAATGCTTTGGCAATGCAAATCCGCTGACGTTGACCGCCTGAAAACTCTTTCGGGAAACGCCAAAAATGCGCTTCCTCCAGACCTACTTTTAGTAAAAGCTCTTTTGCCTGTTGTTTCCTTTGCTGCTCATTGTTTCCAATCCCATGCACCTTCATCGGTTCCATAATGGCCGGGCCAACCATCTGTCGGGGATTGAGGGATGAGTAAGGGTCTTGGAAAATAATTTGCAAATCCCGGCGAATGCTTTTCCATTCATTATCAGGCACTTCCAATAGAGACTGCCCGTTGTAAATGACTTCGCCACCCGTTGGTTTTTGCAAATGGAGGAGCGTTCTGCCCAAGGTCGTTTTACCACTACCCGACTCCCCTACCAGCCCAAGTGTTTCCCCTTCAAACACCTCAAAACTAACTCCATCCACGGCTTTGACATGTTGCAAGGTTTTCCCAAAAAATGATTTTTTTTGAGGAAACCAAGTTTGTAAATTTCGAATTTGGAGAATCGGCTGTTGCTCCTTTTTTTGGCGTTTTTGTAATGATTCCTGACCCAATGAATCTTTCAGCAGCCGCTTGGTATATTCCTCTTTTGGGTGGTTGAAAACTTGATCAATTGGGCCTTGTTCCACGATTTTACCATTTTGCATGACCAGCACCCGGTCGGCGATTTCTGCCACTACTTTAAGGTCATGGGAAATAAAAATGGTAGCCCCGTCCAATTCACGTTTCAGTTCATTAATCAAATCAAGGATCGAGCGCTGGATGGTCACATCCAACGCACTGGTCGGCTCATCGGCGATCAAAACGGAAGGTTCACAGCTGAGTGCCATCGCAATCATCACCCGCTGGCGCTGCCCACCCGATAGCTGATGCGGAAATGATTTGTAAATCCGTTCTGGCTCCTGCAATTTGACTTTTTGGAAAAGGGAGATTACCCGTTGTTTGGCAACTGTTTTATCTATTTTTTGATGGGTCAATATGGCTTCTAAAACCTGATCACCACAGCAGAAAACTGGGTTGAGGGAGGTCATAGGTTCTTGAAAGACCATAGCCATTTCACTTCCTCTCACCTGTTGAAAAATGCAAGGCTCAGCATTTTCCAAATGAAGCATTTCCCCATTCTTTTTTTGGTAAACAATTTCTCCCCTGTCCATCTTGGCTGTCTTTGATAACAGGCCCATGATGGCCAAAGAAGTGATCGATTTGCCGGAGCCAGATTCACCGACGATTCCGAGCGTCTCCCCTTTTTTCAAACTAAAGGAGATTCCATCCACGGCCTGTACCCTACCCTGTATGGTTTCAAAATGGATACTCAAATCGTTGACTTGTAAGAGGTTTTGATCTGGCATTTATTAAATATTTTTCCTAATGTATCTGGCTACAAAACTAATTGAATATCAGGTATTATTTGATGAAGGATTATAGGAGTGATTTGACAAAACCATAAGGTGTTAGAATGCTTTGTGAACCTCTGTGCCTCTTCTGTGTCTCTCAGTGTAATAGCTTGAGTTATTACACTGAGAGACACAGAGGAGGCACCGAGGCATGTTACATTTTATCATAACAATTTCGAAATAGGAAATATTCCAACAAAAAGAGGCTATCCTTATCGAATAGCCTCTTCATTCAAAAGTCAACTTTGTTAAGCTTGTGCATGACTACTGCTTCACCACCAATTTGGTTTTATGCTGTCCACCCTCTAATCTCAAGTGAAAATAATAAGTGCCTGCCGGCAAACCCGACCCATCAAAAGTGAATTGATGTTCTCCGCTGTTCAGTTTTTTGTTGACCAATACTTTCAATTCTTGCGAAGAGCCGTTGAACACACTCAATTTAACATGCTCGTTGCCACTATTAAAACGAAGGTGTACCTGATTTGAGAATGGGTTTGGAAAGGCTGTTGCCTCCAGGTATTGAGAAGCTTCATTGGTTGCAGTTGACTCGCAACCATCAATAATAGGGATGTGGGTAAATTCAGGAAACAGCAGGTTTTTGACGTCCTGTGTTTCCACCTCAAACCAATCCGTCAAAATAGAACCGTACACGTTCCTAAAATCATATTGCATGGCAACCGCATCCTGTACGCCCGGATTGACAGGAATTTCAGGGTTGTCACCCAAAAAGCCGGGAGCAACGCATTGACCAATCAACATCAATGGAGCTGCGTCCCCGTGGTCGGTTCCAAAGCTGTCATTCGAGCGGATGCGGCGGCCAAATTCAGAGAAGGTCATGGTCAGTACCCGTTCACCCAACCCAAGCAAATTGATGTCTTGTTGGAATAAAGCCACTGCATCCGACAACCGCTTCATCAGGTTGCTGTGATCTCCAGCGAAAGGCTCTCCGTCCACAACCTGATTGGCGTGTGTATCAAATCCACCAATGCTGACGATGTAGACTTTGGTTTTCAGTCCACCTGCAATCAGGCGGGCCACATTTTTCAATTGGACTGCCAATGGGTTGGTATCTGCCCCCGGGTAAGTGACCATGTTGTCCACACTTTCTGCCGCATTTAAAATGACCTCCCCGTAGGCATTGGTCTGTTCGATCGATTGCCGCAAAAAGGTCAGCTCGTCCCCATAAGGAGTCATCGGAGCTGGTGAGCCTTGCAAGTCGAGCAGTGGGTTTAAATTGAAAGGATCGTTAATGGCTAAACTGTAATTGGTCGCAGTTCCCTGACAAGTTTCAGACACCAAAGAGCCCATCGTTATCGCAAATGGATCAGGGTAATCGGCATTTGGATAGCCCACTGGATAGTCGGGAGCACCTCCCTGAAAATAGCGGCCTAACCAGCCCGTCGTCCACTGCTCATCGGCTGGCGATCCGCTCGTCCATATATCCGTGCTCCGAAAATGAGAGCGGTTTTGATTCGGATAGCCTACTGCCTGAATGACGGACATTTTGCCGTCATCAAACAGCGATTTCATCCCAGTCATATTGGGGTGAAATGCATTATTGAACCCCACATCCAAAAGATTCGATTGAGGGATGAGGATGTTGCCCCGCACATTGGCTAATTTATCATATTGATCCAATGGGGTTATGGTGGCCAAGCCGTCATTACCACCGATCAATTGGACCAACACCAGCACTTTATCATTTTCCTCAGCAATGGCGGAAAACAGGGTGGATTTGGGCATGGCACGCAGATTCATACCATTGATAACCAGAGGAATGGATAGCCCAGTAGATTGTATAAATTTTCTTCTTTTCATTTTTAATGGATTGAATGAATGGCGTTTACAAAAGGAAGTTCCTGACTCGGTAAACTTTCCCTTTTTGCACCTTTCGATTTAGAGCTTGTTTAAAATTTAATCGAACTGTAAATCAATAGTTTAGGATGATGACACAGGATTTATGAAGACGTTTATCGGGATAAGTAACTGAAAAAATCCGAAGTCAGCGCCTAAAATATTGGTTTTCAGGAAGAAGAAATTTAAACATGCTCTTAGCTTAAATAATATTCCGGCATGCTCAACATCGCAGTCAGGAGATTTTGCAGTTTCGAATTGACCGCCGCTTTTAGGTTGAGATCATCGGGATTGCTTAAATAATCTCCGTACTCGATCGTCCATTCAAAATCGGGCAGGCCCGGCAACAAAATAGATTTCAACAAATCTTTTTGCTCTTGGGAAATGGGCTGAGGGTACAATATTTTGGAAAAACCCTCAATCAAAAGGTTAGGATCGAGCGCTTCTTCGATGGTGGCCGCAAACTTTAGAGCATCAATTTTTGCCAAAAAATCGCCCGCACCGATGCCATCGTTTACCATTGTATTGGTAAAATCCATCCGGGGAGGCAAGGTCGACGCATTGATCCAATTTCGGTAATAAACAGGTTCCTGGTAATAGGCTTTCCAACCTGCTACACTTGGTGGATTGTAGGGAACCATCTGCATAGCTTCCAATGGTCTGTCGACTGTAGCTTCCATCAAACGGTAATACAAGTTCAGATTTGATTCATTGTAATCCACCTCAAACGTCCGCAAAACAGAAACGACAAAATCAATTGGGTTTTTGATCATCGGCCCAATGCTGAGCATATCGAAGAAATGTTGGCTGCTCAATAAAGCATTTAATGCGGGCTTTATTTCATAATCATTATCAATCAGGATTTGCGCCATCGGTGCAATTACATCATTTTCAATTTCATCAGTGATAACATAATAGACAAACCAGCGGTACAGTTTGCGGCAAATAAAACGGGCGCACTCATCCTTTGCAAAAATCACATCTATCAGGTGCTTGTATTCGTCCTCACCCAAATTGGGGATAACCGTATTCCCAAACCGATAGGATAATTGTTTTTCTCCTTGGTCGTGCCTGAAATTAAAATACCGACCCTCTACCGGGTTATTGACTGGGTCATTGGTAAATAGCCCGATGTTTCGCCAACCTGTCAGCACTTTGGCCATCGCTACCACATCGTCCTCGGTATAGTTGGTGTAATCGCCGGGGCCAGCGATCGGGCCTTTTCCAATGGTGAACAATTCCAACAATTCCCGGGCATAGTTTTCATTGGGGGCTACTGCTGTATTCTGATTGCCATTTAGGTAAATGAGCATGGAGGGGTCGACGGTAATTTCTTTGGTCAATTCCCTAAAATTCCCGAGCGCATTTTTCCTCAATGTGGTGATATAATGAAAAACATAATTGGGATCGTTGATATCAGCCGTGACAAAATGGTTGTGCCAAAAGAGCGTCAATTTTTCAGTAACAGAAACGGCAGCTTTCCTCCAAACCTCCACCGTCCAGCCATTCAAAGATTGGCGACGGTAATTCCTGATTTGCTGTCCGAGGTCGCCCTGTTGGAATGGTTTATCCACCCAGCTTTCCCCAATGGGTACTTCGGGATCATCTGTGAAACGGTGGTTGATGGGTTCACTTGGCAGTGGTTGGTCGGCCAACAACTGTTCAAGGGTTGCATCCAAGCCGCTGGCTTCGGCATCCTTGATCTGCTGGTAAGTTGGCCCGAAGGTGGTGCGCCGCAGCAAATGAGCCGCTTGCTCAAATTCAAAAGGTCCGGTATATGGGTCGAGGCCGGAAAAGGCTGCAGTGGTAACAGAGGTTGAAAAATCGGTGTGGTCAGACTTTTTTTGTCCAAACAGTTTTGCCAGGGTAGTTCTTCTATCCATAATGAACTTGATTTAGGAGAATTTGACAGTGAATCGCTTACGCAAAAATGGCGGTAAAATGTTGGATTTTAGCGAAAGATGAAGGTCAGACTTTGGGAGGATAAAAAGGTTTAAAAATTAAAGAAATTAATAAAACCCTGCTCTTTTTTATACTTCGTACTTTTGCTGCCGTTGTAACATTTAGGCCAGAAATACTACAAGGAATGATTTTAGCAAAATAGTTAACATCAATGTATCGTTGGGTTGGAGGTTATTGGAAAAATGCTTTTTTACGGTGCAATCCCAAATTTAAATATGGACAAAATTTCTTCTTTAATATGCTTATTGGTGCTCTTGCCATTTTTTTGCCTCTCTCAGGAGCAAGAAGACCCCTACCAAAAAAAATATGAATGGCGAATCCGTCAGGAAATTCTTTATGGCGTGTACATCCCCAAAGATGTCAATGAAGCCTTGCTTGAGCTGAACCGGTTGACCGATGCAGAATCAAAAGCTAAACTTAAAGCCATGTCGGAACAGGATGTTGTGAACAAGCTGTTTTTCAGTCTTGGCAGGTGGATGAGCTACAATTGGAGTTTTTACGATGGTTCACGTTTAACGGTCAATTTAAGAAACATGGGCATCTACTCACCAGAAGATATGTCCCGTTTCCTGATGATCCTTTTTCACAGGAGCCTGAACAAAAAGCCATTGGAAATAAAAGAATTGCTACAACAGTTTCAAGAAAAAGCGGAACGTGAAAAACAAGAAAAGCTGAACAAAGGGACTATTTTACATGAAGAGATTCGGCAAAGGCCCAAACCTACAGACGGCAAAAACGGAGGTTGATAACCATATCTTATGAAAGAAATTATTGCTGCAAAAAGCAGTCAAATTTTATTTTCCTACCAACAACTCCCAAAATTTATACTTTTGCAACCGGATTTTCAGCCCACGGATCGGCGCTGTCCTCCAAATTCATTTTTCCTAACCTGCGGTTTTAAGTTTTTAGAAACCACTTTAGGGTTCTGTAAAAAAAGACTTCAATCGAAGTAATATCTTATTGGTTATCAATTATATAAGACCAATTTTTCGATTTTCTTTTTTCTACATCTTTTAACCAACATAAACATAAATGGACATTATGCCAAAGAACCTTCTCATCGTAGAGTCTCCGGCAAAAGCAAAAACAATTGAAAAATTCCTCGGCAAAGATTTCACTGTGAAGTCAAGCTATGGTCACGTCCGTGATCTGCCCAAAGGGGAAACAGCAGTTGATATTGAAAATAACTTTGAGCCTAAATATGAAGTTACCCCTGACAAGAAAAAAGTGGTCAAAGAGTTAAAAGACCTAGTGAAGAAAGTGGATGAAGTATGGCTGGCAACGGATGAAGACCGAGAGGGGGAAGCTATTTCATGGCATCTCTGCAAAGTGCTCGGCTTGAACGAAAACACGACCAAACGAATCGTTTTTCATGAAATCACCAAGCCTGCTATCCAGAATGCAGTCCAAAGCCCAAGGCTGCTCGATTTGAACTTGGTGGATGCCCAGCAAGCAAGGAGGATTTTGGACAGGTTGGTTGGGTATGAACTTTCTGGTTTGTTGTGGAAGAAAATCAAAGGTGGCCTATCTGCCGGCCGGGTCCAATCAGTCGCTGTAAAATTGGTCGTTGATAAAGAACGGGAAATCAATGCATTCGAGATAACCCCTTACTTTAAAATCACCGCAGAATTTGATGTCAAAGGGACGGATGGTAAAAACGTGATACTCAAGGCGGAATCACCCACCCGCTTTGAAGAGGAGGCAGGCGCAGAATCATTTTTAAAAAAATGCATTGGTGCCAATTTTAATATTAATGACATCCAGGTAAAGCCAGCCAAACGCAAGCCTGCAGCCCCTTTCACTACTTCGACCTTACAACAAGAGGCCAGCCGAAAACTGGGGTTTTCAGTCAGCCGGACCATGGTGGTGGCGCAGCGGCTTTATGAATCTGGACACATCACTTATATGCGTACCGATTCTACTAATTTAAGTGAAACGGCACTCACGTCGATCGCAGCTGAAATTGACAAGCAATTTGGGCCAGAATACGTCCATACCCGCCGTTATAAAACCAAAAAAGAATCTGCACAAGAGGCGCACGAGGCAATCCGTCCCACCTATATTGAAGTGCAACAGGCTACGACAGATCGGGACCAACAACGTTTGTATGAATTGATTTGGAAACGAACAATTGCCAGCCAAATGGCTGACGCACAGTTGGAACGAACCATCGTCGATATTGGGATTTCGACCCAGCCCGATGCCAATCTGAGGGCCGAAGGAGAAGTTTTGAAATTTGATGGTTTCCTTAAAGTTTACCTTGAATCGAAAGATGATGACGATGAAGAAACGACCAAAGGCATTCTTCCTCCACTCAAAGTTGGTCAATCCCTTGACCTAAACAACTTGCAAGCATTGCAGCGTTTTACCCGTCCGCCAGCAAGGTATACAGAGGCCAGTTTGGTCAGCAAACTGGAAGAATTAGGCATCGGAAGACCTTCTACTTATGCCCCTACCGTTACCAAAATTATGGAAGAAAACAGGGGCTATGTGGTCAAGGACAGCAAGGAAGGTGAGGAAAGGGAATATGCGGTATTGACCCTAAAAAATGGGAACCTCTCCAAGCAAATCAAATCCGAGATCACCGGCTCTACCAGTAAAAGGTTGTACCCGACCGACATGGGAACGATCGTCGTTGACTACCTCGCTGAACATTTCAAGGAGGTAATGGACTATGGGTTCACAGCTGATATTGAAAAAGAATTTGACATTATTGCTGAAAATGGAACCAAGTGGCAAAAAGTAGTGGGCGATTTTTACAAACCCTTCCATAATACGGTTAACGAAGCATTGGAAAAAAGTGAAAGAGCCACTGGTGAACGGATACTTGGCAAAGACCCAGAAACAGGGCGTACCCTACTGGTCCGAATGACCCGTTTTGGTAAACCAGCGGTACAGATTGGAGCGAAGGATGAATTGGCTGAAGATGAAAAACCAAAATTCGCCAATCTAAACCCCGGGCAATCCATCGAAACGATCACCTTTGAAGAGGCGCTGACTTTGTTTTCCTTCCCTAAAAATTTGGGGGAATACAAAGGCAAGGAAGTCTCTATTGGGATTGGACGGTTTGGACCTTATGTAAAATTCGATGAAAAATTTGTCTCCATTCCCCGTGGGGAAGATGCAAACGCTGTTGACTTAGACAGGGCCATCGAATTGATTATTGAAAAGCAAAAAGCAGATGCCCCGATCGGGGAATACAAGGGGCTTCCAATCACAAAAGGCACTGGCCGATTTGGCCCATTCTTGAAGTGGGACAAATTGTATGTGAATGTGCCTAAGAAATACAACTTCGATAAGATCACTATTGACGAGGCTCACGAACTCATTGCCGCCAAGATTGAAAAAGAAGCTAACCGATACATCAACCAATGGCCGAGCGACGATTTGGCGATTGAAAACGGTCGTTGGGGACCATTCATTCGCTACAAGAAAAAAAGCATCTCATTGCCCAAAGTTGATGGTAAGAAAATGACGCAGGAAGAGGCGAAAGAATTGACTTTGGAAGAAGTGAAAGCATTGGTCAATGAAGCGCATCCTGGCTCTTTTACGGATAAGAAAGAAACAGAAAAGAAAAAGGCTGCAAAAAAGAAATAAACAGTGTAAAATAGAAATGCGGTTGTCGCTGAAAGGCAGATGTTTTTAACCGCCGGTTTTCAGTGACAACCGCATTCTCTTTAGATCGGGCGAGGTAATTATTTCTTCCTCATTTTCAAAGACAAAATCAAAGGTACCCGTACCCCAAAGTGATCTGCTCCCCACACATACCTACCGGGTTCTCTTTCGGTCATATTTGGAAAACAATTGTAAGGCGAGAAATCGTATTCATTCAATTCGAGCAACTCCAATCCATTGCTCAAAAGAGCATTCAGTTTTTCGGCAATCGAATGGTTCCAAAAATGTTCGGTGCCCTTAACCTCGCTTTCCGAATCCGCATAAGAACCAGATACTTCCTCTGAATAAGGTTTGTTTTCATTAAAATAACTGTACTCCACTTTGTAGTTGTCAAAGTTGAACATGAAAAGAGTTGGGTGGAATTCGGCCAGATAAAAGATACCATCCTTTTTCAGAAAATGACTTACGATCGCTGCCCATTTTTCCAAATCCGGCAACCAAGGTGTAGCACCATAACTGGTAAAAACAAAGTCAAATTCACCTTCCAGCACACCTGGCAGATCATACACATTTGTTTCGATAAAATTGGCTTGCAGCCCCAGTTGGTCCCTTATCTCTTTTGCTTTGGCAATAGCAGTTGAGGAAAAATCAATACCCGTTACGGAAGCACCTTTCCTTGCCCAGGAGAGCGTATCCTGACCAAAATGACATTGCAGGTGTAAAAGTGATTTGCCCGAAACATCTCCAAGCGCATCCCGTTCGATTTCTGTTAGGGAAGTTTCTCCAGCCATAAAAGCGTCCATTTTATACATGCTGGATTTGGTGTGGGAATCTACCCTGGCATCCCAGAGTTTTTTGTTTTCAGTAAAAAAATGTTGGTTATCCATTGTTTAATTATTGACGAGAAACAGGGATTGAATTTTGGCATTGAAAATCAATGGTTGCGGACAAAGACTTTCCAAGTTTTAAAAAACTTGAAAAGTCTAAACGCTTCATTTTCAATTGGTTTTGAATTTCAACTCCCGAATCGCATTATTGGTAAAATTTGCAAAGAATTGCAAAACGGCCAGTTGGGTAAATTAATTCCCAATAACCAAAAAATTTCCAATTCTATTAAATATGCCGATATTGGCGTCCCTTTTTAAACCGAAACATCAAAGAAATTAATAATACAAAAATCATTATGGCAGAAAAAAAAGCGAACCCAAGTCAACTCAACATTGAATTACCAGAAGATGTGGCCGAAGGTCAATACTCCAACTTAGCAATCATTGCCCACAACCACTCGGAATTTATTGTTGATTTTGTGATGATGGCACCCAGTATGCCAAAGGCCAAAGTTAAGTCACGCATTATCCTGACACCACAGCATGCAAAAAGGTTAATGAAAGCGCTGGCCGATAACATTAAAAAGTACGAAGCCCAATACGGCTTGATTGCCGAACCGGATACCCCACCTTTTCCTACCATGAATTTCAATACGCCTACGGCACAAGCTTAATAACTAAAGAGAAGATTTTTGGGAAAGTTATAAAAACACCCAAAGTCTTCTCTTTTCATTTTTCCCCGACTGATACTTTTCATTGGTTTTCCGTTACTCAATTGTTTTTTGGATAAGACAAACCGAACAGTGCAACCTTTGATCCTGTTAATTGTGTCTTAATAGTGAAGGATGTTTTGCACAGTAAAAATGGGTTCAATACCTTCATCCGATCCAAACTTATAGATTAAAAATCAACCAACTTCCAACTATTTCATCCATGATTTTCCTGCAAATAAAACCCAGCTCTTTTCTATATCTACTCCTCGCCGTAGCAACCCTTAGTTCTTGCAGCTCTTTTGGCAATAAGGAAAAAGAGCAAGCCAAAGAGTTAGTCGTTCCCGTCAAAAAAGGAGAATTCAAAATTTTTGTCACCGCCACTGGTGAATTAAAAGCCAAGAACTCGGAAGAGATCAAAGGTCCGGCTGGCATGAGGGGCGCCCAAATCTACAACGCAACCATTTCTGACTTGGTCCCAGAAGGAACTGTTGTGGAAGCAGGCCAATACGTCGGCAGGCTCGACCCAACGGAATTAGAGACCAAACTCAAGGAAGCCCAAGCTGAAATTGACAAAATCCAAACGCAATTGGAGCAGGCTAAAATCGATACGGCCATTGAACTGCGTGGAATCCGGGACGATTTGATCAACCTAAAATTTTCCATGGAAGAAAAACGATTGCACGTTGAGCAAAGCCGTTATGAACCGCAAATGGTCATTCAACAAGCGGAGATTGATTTGCAAAAATCGGAACGGGATCTCAAACAACTGGGCCAGAAATATGAGCTAACCATCACCAAGTCCCAAGCCAAAATTTCTGAAATCATGGCTTCGCTGCGGCAGGAAGAAATCAAAAGAGAGCGACTACAAAACTTAAAAAATGATTTTACCATCATTGCACCGAAAAGCGGGATGGTCATCTACGCCCGAAGCTGGAATGGGAAAATAGGGCCCGGTTCGCAGATCAGTACTTGGGACCCCGTGGTCGCCGAACTCCCCGACCTTAGCATCATGATCAGCAAGACTTATGTCAATGAGGTGGACATCAGTAAGGTGCAAAAAGGTCAGGATGTTAATGTAAACGTGGATGCATTCCCAGGCAAGGAATATAGTGGCACCGTCATTCAGGTTGCCAATGTTGGTGAGCAGTTGCGTGGTTATGATTCAAAAGTTTTCGAGGTAACAGTGCTGATCAATGAGGTGGATTCCATTTTGCGACCAGCCATGACAACCAGCAATGAAATCCTGACCTATACTTTTCCCGACGTCACTTTTTTCCCGTTGGAAGCTTTGCAAAATGATACCATCGCTTTCGTTTATAAAAAACAAGGCGCCAGTATTGTCAAACAAGAAGTGCTGACCAGCGAGATCAACGATTCTGAAGTCATCGTCGAGCATGGTTTAACAGAGGGAGATCAGGTTCTACTTTCCGTTCCCGAAAATGAAGACAAACTCAAACTGGTTTTGCTTGACCCTGCCATTAAAGTGGATATAAAAAAGCGGATCCAAGAGGAAAAAAAGAAGCGAATGGACGAAGCCTTGAAAAAAATGAAACAAGTCAAGGATGATTACCAGCCTCAAAATGAAGGTGGCGGGAACGTTATCATTTTTGGATAAAACACACCTCTTTAGACCATGAAAAGAATCTTTTTTAATTTCCTCTTGGCCATTGACGGAGTTACATCCAACACCCTTCGAGCTATTCTGACAGCCCTGGGTATCGTTTTTGGTGTGGCTGCCGTCATTGCTATGTTGGCCATCGGAAACGGTGCTAAACAGTCCATTCTCGACCAAATGAAACTGATTGGGACCAACAACATAGTCATCAAATCTGTGATTTTAAAGGAAGGGGAAGGGGAAGAAGATACCGCCAATGCCAATCAACAAAACAATAACAATTCTGGTGATAAAAGTAAGCAGCCTTGGTCGCCCGGGCTGACCCTGAACGATATTTATTCGATCGAAAAGGTGTTGCCAAATATTGAAGAAATCAGCCCAGAAATTGTTTTATCCACCAACCTTGTCCAATCAGGAAAAACACAACGGGCGAAAGTGGTTGGGGTCAACAATAGCTTCTTCGAATTAAATAATTTGAAAATAGATGATGGAAGATATTTCCATTATAAACATGAAGAAGGCGGCAAACCAGTCTGTATCATCGGTTATAATGTACGGAAACGGTTCTTCCCAGAAACAGACCCGTTGGGTCAATATATTAAATGTGGAACTTCTTGGATGAAGGTGATTGGCGTTTTGCAAAAACGGTCTGCCTCTAAAGAAAGCTTAGAAAGCCTCGGTATAAGGGATTACAATTCAGATGTTTATGTACCTGTCAAAACAGCCCTTCTCCGTCTTTCCAACCGGGCACGGGTCACCAGTGAGGACATTAAAAGCAACCAATGGGACGACCGGGATGTCGAGGAAAATTATCACCAGTTAGACAAATTTGTTGTGCGGGTAAATGACGCTGCCCAATTAAAAGTAACGGCCAACGTGATTGCTAAAATCTTGAAGCGGCGACATAAAAACCTCATTGATTTTGAAGTTGAAGTACCAGAACTGCAATTGGCCGCCCAGCAAAAAACTCAAGAGATATTCAATATGGTTTTGGCTGTCATAGCCGGCATCTCCCTTTTGGTGGGTGGCATCGGCATCATGAACATCATGTTGGCCTCGGTGTTGGAACGCATCAAAGAAATTGGGGTCAGGCGCTCCCTTGGCGCCACCATGACGGATATTCAATTGCAATTTCTCTTTGAAGCTGTCTTCATCAGTCTCATGGGCGGTTTGTTGGGCATCGTTATCGGTGTGCTTTCTGCCAATTTCATTGCTCAATCGGTGGAAATCCCTACAGTGGTTTCCGCTGCTTCCATCATTTTGTCTTTTGGCGTGGCGGCAGCTGTTGGTTTGGCATTTGGGTTTTTCCCAGCAAGGAAAGCTGCAAAACAAGACCCAATAAAAGCATTGAGGACCGATTGACAAAAACTGATACTTTTATTCCTTTTTCCTATCATTTTTAATTCACTATATTTTAAACCATAATTACATTATGAAATATTATTTAATTATCCTTTTAAGCTTTGCTATAGGTGGCAGCTTGTTTTCCCAAGAGAATGGAAAAATGATCTTTAATATTACGCCAACGCACTATCATATTCGAATCTCCGAAAAAACCTATGAAGTAAATAATAGCAATGGCATTTTTGAAATCGAATTACCGGCTGGTGAATATGATATAAAAATCTGGGCACCAACCAGAACATTACATGAAGACAAAATCATAATCACATCAGGGGCAACTAATAATTATAAAAAAAACCTCAGCAACTTATCTGAATATTATAAAAATTATAAAACCGAATTGACTCATGATCATAATCAAAAAATAATTAATCCAATTATTATTGGATTAGATTTAGGGATCAGTGCCACTACTGTTTATTTAATTGCGAAAGAAAAAAAAGATGCTGAAAAAATAAAAAACAGGATTAACAGCAATGCAGAAGCATATACGAAGGCTATTTCACATGAGGAATTAGCTATTGCCAAACAAGCTTATTTAAACTCTATTACTGACTATGACGATGGTAAGAAAAAATATAAAAAGACCGCTATAATTGGGTATTCGGTGATTGCAATTGCCAATGCGGCAACAATTTATAGAATAATAAAAAGGAAAAAAAATCCACTCATAAAGCCGACCTACGAAGAAAAAAATCCTTTAGTAAATATCAACTTTAATATTGATGCATTAAGCTTTCAAAAAGATGCTTTTCAGTTAAACATGGTTTATAATTTTTAAAATTAAAAAAAATGATTTATAAAAAAACATCAATTTATTTAATCGCCTTTTTCATAATCAATACATCGTGTTTCAATGATGACTATAACGATTTAGAATACAATATTTTTGATGATGAAACTGTAGAAATTCACACATTCAATAGTGTAGAATTAACTCCAAATGGACTTTTTCACAAAAACATTAAAGTCTACTTTTCTTCAATTTACGAAGACCTCCCTGCCGTGCAAAAGGAAAGAATAACCGATCATATTTTAACCTACAATGGTGCAACATATAATATTCCTTTAAACCAATCTTTCTTTGTAAGAAACAATATTGAAATTGGAACGACTGTCTGTTTTGAATTAGCCTTCAAATTATTGGATGATATAAAATCAAAAAATAGCGAGCCATATTGCGTCCTTGTCAATTAAGCATTAGTTCGTAAATAATTTAAGAACCATGAAAAAAACATTCCTCGTTTTTCTCCTATTCAACACATTTATATTTGAGCTTTTCTCTCAACAATCAGACACCCTGAGCTTAAGTCTGTCTGAAATAGTGGCCCTTGCCCAAAGTGATGCACCCGATGCGTTATTGGCAGAAACCAGGATGAAAAACAGGTATTGGTCCTATCAGTCTTCATTGGCCGACTTCAAACCAGGTATTTCCTTAAACGGTCAATTGCCCAACCTCAACCGATCCATTCAAGTAGTAACCCTGCCTACCGGACGGGACTCATTCATCCAACGATCTCAAATGTTGAACGAAGTCAATTTGTCTTTGGAGCAGCAAGTTGGCTGGACTGGGGGAACGGTATTCGCCCGGACTGGCCTGCAACGGTTGGATATTTTTCAGGTAAAAGCCCCCGATTTGGTGTCCTATTTTTCGACCCCCATTTCTGTTGGTTTCAACCAACCGCTTTTTGCAGTCAACCAAATGAAATGGGCAAAAAAGATTGAACCATTGCGCTACCAGGAGGCAGAAAAAAGTTTTGCGGAGGAAATGGAAAATGTAGCTTATCAGGCTTCGCAGTTATTTTTCGAAGTCTTCATTTCCCAACTAAATTTGGAAGCTGCCAAAAGGGACAAAGCCAACGCTGACACGTTATTCAACATTTCAAAAGGACGATTTGAAGTGGGGCGCATCGCAGAAACAGAATTGCTGCAAATAGAACTCAGTTCTATGAATGCGGATGCGGCTGTACAGCTGGCCTTACTTGATTTACAATCTGGCACTGAGCGATTGCGTAATTTTCTTGGTATCCGAAAAAGCACTTTTTTCAAGCTGGA
This sequence comes from Saprospiraceae bacterium, assembly GCA_041392505.1. GTDB lineage: Bacteria > Bacteroidota > Bacteroidia > Chitinophagales > Saprospiraceae > UBA6168. Next base: position 43,696 of record JAWKLX010000023.1, read on the forward strand.
AGCACCGGAGGACATTCCCGACTATATTATAGAAATGGACAGGGCCATGCAAATGGCTAAAATGAATAGAAGCGATGTGGTGGCTTTTGACCGAAGGTTGGCGGAAGCAGACCAAAATGTTGCCGAAGCAAAAGCCAATAGTGGCCTCCAAATGGATTTGTTCGGCGTGGTCAGTTTATCCCAAACCTCCAACAGTTTTAATGATGCTTTTAAAGATCCGCTCGATAATGAATCGCTGCGATTAGGCGTCCAAATCCCGATTGCCGATTGGGGGAAAGCAAGGGCTCGATTGGAAACCGCTTGCTCCAACCGTGAACTGGAACGCATGAACGTTGAACAAGAGCGGGTCAATTTTGAGCAGGAAATCATTTTGAAGGTCAAACAATTTGACTTGATAAGAGGGCAAGTTGCCCTCTCCTACCGGGCGTATGAAGTTTCCCAAAAAAGGGAGCAACTGACCCGGAATCGTTATTTTATTGGAAAAATTGGTGTGACAGATTTGAATATCGCAGTTAATGAAAAAGAAAGTGCCAGACGTGGTTACATGAATTCGCTCAGAGAGTTTTGGTTGGCTCATTACGACCTTCGCAGGATGACTTTATATGATTTTGGAAGGGATGTTTCTTTAGTAAGGCGGGTAGATGATCTGGGTGGATTAAATTGCAACTAAGTCAGTTTGTGAGCTGGAACAAAAAGGCCCGACCAAGAAAATTCTTGGTCGGGCCTTTTTTGCTCAGGGTGGATTGCTTTACAATTGGCATCCACCTCCAAAACCTGTTGCATCAAAGGTCGTTTCAAAGTACCCAAATAAGGTCTCGTTGGATTTTCTGAAAGAGGCTTCGATGATTAAGCCATTTGAAGTTCCACTTCTGATGGGGCTGCAGTATTCAAATAAATAATAACTATTAGCCTCGTTACTAACCAGGGAAGCAACATTTTCAAACACACTTGCCAACTGGCCTGCATTAGCCGCTGGAACGTACCCATTTCGTCCAAAAGCCACTAAATCAGCAGCTTCGGTTTCGCTCCCAACCCCAATAGTAAAGAAGCTAATATCTTGCGAAGTATTGGCAACCGCCGTAACTGCTTCGTTCCTAGTGTAACGATTGGCCCTATCCCTACCATCGGTGAAAATAACAACGGAGGCTGCGGCAATCATGTCTCCTGCTTGATTGACATCTAAAATATCGGTCGCTTTTGCTGCCGATTTAATCACGGCTCCGTAAAGATCTGTCGAAGCATCACTGCTTATGTTTGGATCGATGGCAAGAATCCCTAATTTCAGGGTGCTCTTGCTTGAAGTAACAGGTACTAGGGTATGTAATAAATCCTCCCCATCAAACCACCAAATTCCCATCTGGGTACTATTATCTGTTGTATCCGGCATAATGGCATCGATGAAATCGGTTGCAGCATTTTTCAATGGCTCTAAAGTTTGTTGTAAAACACTACCACTTAAATCAAGCACCAACATAGTGGTGTGGTTAAATATCTGCTCTTTACCCGATATTTTTCTTGCTGCCTCCGATTCAGAGATAACCCGAGGACATTGGTCATTCAGACCTTTTTCATAAATCTCGAAATTATCAGGCTCAAGGAATCCGACTGGATTTCCATTCTCGTCTGTCAGTTTGAAAAAGACGGAAACCTTTGATGGTAGCGTCACCATCACACTATCCAATAGAGTGATATTCAAATTGGCATTCCCTTTAGGTTTTTGGAAACAATCGTTAAAAGGAAGGTCGTCGTCCTTACATCCGAAGGTTAAAAACAGCAGCGACAATAAGCTAAGCAGAAAAGTTTTTTGCATCATGGTAAATGGATTTTGAAATTGGGTATTTTATTTTTTTAAAATGTATTCAACTTTAATTGAGTTCAATTTATGATTCAAAAACGATCTCATCTTCATTTTGCGGCGTTTCTATTTCTCCAAAACAATGCTTCCAGCTACCCCAGTTATATTTTTGGGAAACAATCCTGATAAAAGCAATGGCAGCTACAAAGAAACCTGCCAACATCCATCCCATATTCACTTCCGATGTATGAAACAACGCGGAAGTTTGAACCGCAGAATCGTCGAATGTAACGAACAAGGCACTATAAATATTGGTTGCTGCATGCACACCTAATGCTAATTCCAAGCCATCATCCATCAAAGTAAGGATGCCCAGAAAAAGGCCAACCCCTATGTAATAGGTCATACTCAATTCCAAGCCAAATGCCTCCACCTCAGGGTTCATGATGTGCATAACCCCGAAACCAACAGAGGTCAAAATCAAGGGCATCCACCTGTATTTAAACAGTGGATATTTATTAAGCAAGCTAATGCCCTGCATCAAATAACCCCGAAACATCAATTCTTCAAAGGATGTTTGCAAAGGGAAAACAAAAAGAGCGATCAATAAAAGGATTAAAAATTTATCTGCTTGGAATTGAAAGGTGTAAATATCAGGTTGAAGCAGGTAAAAAATAAACTCCAAAACGATGGTCAAGGCCATCCAGAGCCCAAAACTGAAAAATATTTTTTTCCAATTGGTTTTCAGCGAAGAGGTAACAATAGCCTCAAATGGTTTTTTATGAATAAATCGCACTCCAATCCAAAGGAACAATAGCCCAACAACAAAGGCAAGCAGCATCAGAAAAACGGTCAAGTTTTGATCCAATCCTAAGCTGCTAAAATCCATGCTTCGGATCATTTCTTCGTAATCTGATTGGCTTACTCCATTATCTGCTGCTGTTTTTTCCAGTACGACTGCCAAAGGAACCTGACCTATTATTGTTCCGACAATTACTAAAACAATCGTAGCCAAATATAAAGGCCACTTGTTTTCTCCGATGTGCGCATTTTTTAAAAACATAACAACTCAATTATTTGGACAAAAGTACCAAGTCTAAGCGCAAAACCAATTCATCTTCTACTATCACCAGGCATAGTTTATAATATTTGGCAAACTAGAAAGCCCTGAGGAATAATCGTCCCCAGGGCTTTCAAAACAATATTGTTGGATAAAGTGATTAGTTACCGAAACCACTACCACTTGCAGGAACGCTTTCCTGAGTAGGTTTTGGGTCTACTTTACCTTTAATTTTCAAAGTATGCGTTGGCTGAGACTCGTTAGTAGTAAGCGTAACAGTCTTTTGGAATGGCCCGATACGATTAGTGTCATAGCGAACTTCAATTTCAGATGTTTCGCCAGGAAGGATTGGCTCCTGTGGGTACTTTGGCACAGTACATCCGCAGCTTCCTTTTGCTTTGCTGATGATGAGTGGTTCATCTCCTACATTGGAGAATTTGAAAACACGAAGAGGATCAGAACCTTGACTTATTGTACCGTAGTCAACTTCCATCACTTCAAATTCCATTTTCGGACCTCCATCCGTTGGGGTCGCAGGCGTTTCAACAGCATCTTGTTGTGCGAAAGAAACAGTGGCAAAGAGGGCAAAAACGGTGATGATAGAGAATAATTTTTTCATTAGGATAATTATTTGATTTTGTTTCAAAATTAAGATGGTGCAAAGGTAAAGGCAACTTCTTTGTTAGGAAAGGGGGCTATTGTTATTAACTTGTTAATCGTTCTTAATGTATTTATAGAGCATTATTTTTTATTTTCCCTTTAATTAGTCAGGTAGGTGTTTTCCTTTAATCAGAATTTTTCTATATTTTTGCCAAACGAAAACCAGTTTTTTGAAATTTTGTTCTGTAATTAATGTTATTTGTTCATCCTTATTCTACAACTTATATCACAGGACCAACCAAATAAAATTTTGACATTAAGCTTATGATCGAAACACCAATCGCAGAATTTTTACATTCAGAGGCCACAAATTTGGATGAAACCTACCGAAAAGAAGTATTAGAAGATTTTTGGATCTGCTGCGTTAGCCGTGAAGCAAGCCTCCTTGGGCGCAAGGAAGTCCTAACTGGCAAAGCTAAATTCGGCATTTTTGGTGATGGGAAAGAAGTCCCACAAGTAGCATTGGCCAAAGCCTTTAAGAAAGGAGATTGGCGTGCTGGGTATTATCGGGATCAGACCATTCTAATGGCTTTGGGCTTACTTGATGTTGAAGAATATTTTGCCCAGATATATGCGGATGCTGAAAATGATTCTATGACTGGTGGTCGTCAAATGAATGGCCATTACGGCACTCCAACTATTGACGAAAACGGCGAATGGCTGCTTCATAAAGAACTCTATAACAGTTCAATGGGCATCTCCAGTACTGGAGGGCAAATGGCCCGTTCCCTCGGCCTTGCTTTAGCTTCGAAGAAATACCGCCAATTCCCCGAACTGGCAAAAAATTCCAACTTTTCAAATAATGGCAACGAAATATGCTTTTGTACGATAGGTGATGCGAGCACCTCTGAAGGCGCATTTTGGGAAACGCTCAATGCAGCTGGCGTCCTACAAGTACCGTTACTGATCTCGGTTTGGGACGATGGTTACGGAATTTCCGTACCTACTAAATATCAAACTACGAAAGGCAGCATCTCTGAAATATTACAAGGATTTCAATCAAATGAGCAGGGGCAGGGAGTCGATATTTATGTAGAAAATGGTTGGGATTATGAAGCCTTGTGCAAGCTCTATCAAAAGGTAGCAAACCATACCCGCACCACCCATACTCCTGCACTGATTCATGTAAAGGAATTGACCCAAACCCAAGGCCACTCAACCAGTGGGTCGCATGAACGATATAAATCAGCCGAAAGATTAGAATGGGAACGCAACCATGATTGCATAAAAAAAATGGCTGAATGGATGGTGGAAATGGGGATAACAGATCAAAAGGGGATTGACAATATTTCTGCTAGGGCCAAAAAATACGTTAAGGAATGCAAGGGCCGTGCATGGGCTAATTACAACAATCCGATTAAAGAAAAACAGCAGCAGCTCTTAGGTATTTATCAAAACATCATTTCCTCCACGCAGCACGGCAAGAAGGTAAATGAACTTTTGCAAACCCTGAAAACGACCTTTAACCCTGTTTACTCGGATTTGGTCAAAAATGCCCGGCAACTCTACGTGACGGTCAGAAAAGAAAACCATGCTGCTTTAGAAGAATTGGAAGCTTTTCTTGATTTGGCCAAAAACTTGGCGCACAAACGATATGAAACAAATCTATATAGCCCCAGCAAGTATGCGGCATTAAATGTACCTGTCATTCCACCGACCTATTCGGATGATCCGGAGATGAAAAACGGTTATGAAATCATCAACCGTTTTTTCGATGTCTCTTTTCAAAAACATCTAAACTTATTCTCTTTTGGCGAAGACACCGGTAAAATTGGTGGCGTGAACCAGGGCATGATGGGGATGCAGGACAAATATGGTGAAGAGAGAGTTTTTGATACCGGCATCAGGGAATGGACGATCATTGGCCAAGCCGTTGGTATGTCCATTAGAGGGCTTCGACCCATCGCAGAAATCCAATACTTAGATTATCTCATTTATGGTATTTCGCCGTTATCGGATGATTTGGCAACGCTTCGTTATCGAAGCAATGGCAACCAACAGGCTCCTGCCATCATCCGCACTAGAGGGCATAGATTAGAAGGCATCTGGCATTCTGGCTCGCCAATCGGCATGTTACTGGGGTCACTGCGTGGAATGTATTTACTGGTGCCAAGGAATTTTGTACAAGCCGCAGGCATTTACAATACGCTACTCCATTCAGATGACCCAGCACTTGTCATCGAATGCTTGAATGGATACCGGCTAAAGGAACCGATGCCTAACAACATTGGCGAGTACACCATACCATTGGGCGTTCCAGAAATAATTCAGGAAGGTACGGACGTCACGCTTGTCACCTATGGGTCCTGTGTCCGTATCGCCCAATCAGCTGTTGAGACCCTGCAAGAACATGGCATTTCTGTTGAGCTGATTGATGTACAAACTTTATTACCATTTGATCTGGAACACCGCATTGTCCAGTCGCTGAAAAAGACAAACCGCATTGTTTTCATGGATGAAGATGTACCTGGAGGCGGCACAGCTTTTATGATGCAAGAAGTTTTGGAAAAACAGGGGGGCTATAAATTTCTCGACTCCCAACCTGTGACAATCACGTCCAAAGAACACCGCCCTCCTTATGGAAGCGACGGTGATTATTTCTCCAAACCACATCCCGAAGATGTATTTGATGTCATTTATGAAATGATGACCGAAGCCGAGCCTAAGCGGTTTTGATCAGCAGTGGGTTCAACGATAGATCGATGCATGTTCGATGTCCAGATTTATCGTTGAACCCATAGCTTCCGTTCAAAAATAGGGCGGTGCGTCAAATGTAAGGCTGGCAAAAATTACGGAGGTTGCCGATCCATTATATCTGTTAGATTTTAAAAATCTAACAGATTTGAACAGCCTTACATTTGACACATCACCAAAAATAGTGACTTATTATTCGCACTTCACAACCATCCTTCCAATTCCTCGTAAACAATTTTTCACCTCATAAAACTATCACATTAATTAACCTGTTATGTTCGGGAAAAAAAAATCACCGAATATTTTGACCGATAAATTACTCGCATTGCCGAACCTTTCTTCATCCGACAGCAAAGCTTATCAGCTATCCGAAAGCGGGTTCACTTTCCAAGTATATTCCTCTATCAATGACCTTCCTTTAGATTGGGAAAAAGCCCAACACCCAAAAAACATTTACCTCCAACGCCCAATACTCAAAGCCATCGAAGAGGCGCCCCCAAAAGGGATCAAATGCTGTTATTTGATCTTTTACCGCAACGGTGCGCCCATCGGCATTGCCTATTGCCAAATCCTCAATTTTAAAACCAACGAAAATGTCCAAGATTTAGAAGGGAAAGGGGCACTTAAAGCTTTCACCAGCTCTGTAAAAAGTTTTTTGGCCAAGCAGTTTGAATTCAATCTGCTTGTCTGTGGCAACCTTTTGTTTACTGGCGATCATGGCCATTATTTTAATGAGACAATCACCCCCCCAGCTCAAGCTGCCAAAATACTGGACGAAGCGCTCGATAAAACCCAATTGTTTTGGAAAGAAAGAAAAATCAAAACGGATGGGATTTTCATTAAAGATATAGATGAGGAAAGATCTGTTTGCCGCCAAAACCTAATTTCGGACAAATACCGGGAATTCCTTTTTCACCCAAACATGGTGCTTCCGCTCCGGACTAACTGGAATTCAATGAATGATTACCTAATGGACATTAGTTCCAAATATCGGGTTCGGGCTAAAAAGGCATTCAAATGCGGGCAACCCATTGAAAAAAAAGAACTTAGCTTAGAATATCTGCAAGCGAATAAAGACCATCTCTACGAATTGTACAAAGGTGTCATGGTAACCGCTGGCTTCAACATGGTTACGCTGCATGAAAACTATATTGTCAAGTTGAAAGAATACCTCGTAGACGACCTAACTGTTACAGGATATTTTCTCAATGGGGAAATGATTGGCTATCGCACCAACATCAAAAATTATCATGAACTCGAAGCGCATTTTCTTGGGTATGACCAAAGCTATAACAAAGAGTGCCAATTGTACATGAACATGCTTCTTGACTCTTTGCAACAGGGAATAGAAGAAAAAGTAGAACGGGTCGTCTACGCACGTACAGCCATGGAAATCAAGAGCACCATCGGTGCTATCCCTGAAGATCTTTTTTGTTACATCAGGGCCAACAACAAATTCATGAACAGCATCATGCCTCCCATCCTCGAATACTTCCGGCCTGATGACGATTGGATCCAACGAAATCCTTTTAAAGAGGTTGGTGAGTAGTCGGGCAAAACGGCCTATCATTAGCGGTTGCCTCCTGCTTCAAAAGAAGTTTTTTCCAATAAAATAATACTTGTACAATTTGATTAGCTGCTTACCTTTACCTGCCTACATTCAATCTATTGGCAGAACAAAATGGATAACTTATTTAAACAAACGATCAATTCCCTTAGCGACCGCTTTAGCCTCCGCCGGGACCAAGACCGGGAAGACAATGTAATCGCCGACATCCGCAAAGGGGTCGAATTCAGCGGTATCAATGTGTGGGTTTTAGTCTTTGCCATCATGGTCGCTTCCATCGGGCTGAATGTCAATTCTGCCGCCGTCATTATTGGGGCGATGTTAATTTCGCCACTAATGGGGCCGATTATGGGCATCGGGTTGGGGTTAGGTATCAGCGACTTACAATTGATAAAAAAAGCTGCCACCAATCTCGCCGTAATGGTGTTCATCAGCATCTTAACTTCTTGGTTTTATTTTACCATCAGCCCGCTGGCCGATGCCCAATCGGAGCTGCTTGCCCGTACCACACCAACGATTTGGGACGTGTTCATTGCACTCTTTGGTGGGCTGGCTGGGATTGTTGCAGCAGCATCAAAAGAGAAGGGCAACGTGGTGCCGGGAGTAGCGATTGCCACTGCATTGATGCCCCCACTCTGCACAGCCGGGTTCGGTTTAGCGATCGGAAACATGAATTATTTTCTGGGCGCATTCTACCTATTCTCTATCAATACCGTTTTTATTTGTTTTTCTACCTTATTGATAGTCAGGTTTTTGCGTTTCCACGAAGTGGCATTTGTAAGCCCCGAGGTAAAAAAACGGGTTCGGACCGCCATCGGGATTTTTATTTTTGCGATGATTCTCCCAAGTATTTACATCGCCCGCAACCTTGTTTTAGAAACCCTTTATAAGAAAAAGGTTGACACCTACATCAAATCCGTGTTTGATTTCCCAACTACCGATGTATTGCGGTATCAATGCATCGGCGACGGCGACAACAAAGAAATAGTCGTTTCACTGATGGGTGACCCCTTGGATGCAAATACCATCGCCAATCTCCAAAATCAACGGGCCAATTATGACTTGAGTGATGTGAAATTGACGGTCAAACAAGGCTCAAAAAATGTCGATGCCTCCGAAATCAAATCTCAGGTTTTGGAAGAATACCTGACTCGTAACCTAGATAGTTTGCGGACGAAAGAAGCCCAAATAGATTTCCTAAAAAAGGAATTGTACAATTTAAAAAGCAAAGAACTCCCTGTGGGTCATATCTCCAAAGAAGCCGCAAAATTTGATGCAAACATCCAAAAATTGTGCATCCAACAAGCAATCTATTTTAATCAGGACGGCAAACCGGTTGACACCATCCACCTTGCCCTGACCCATTATGAAAAACCTCCGGAAGTAGCCAGTGTCAAAAGATTTGAAGGCTGGTTGAAAACAAGGATCGATTCAGATAGCGTTCGAGTTGTAGTGGAATAACAGCCGACATCGAAGGCAGAATTCCACTACGAAGCCAGCGCTTTTGGCCTCGTTCGCTTATTTTTGCCAACATGAAAATCCTGTTGAAATTCGTTTTCCCAATCTTGATTTCCTCCTTTTTTTTCAATAAAAACAAGGTCTGTGCCCACGGATTGCCACCTGGTTTTGCCGCTATCCAAGTAGCCGAAGGGCTCGATCCGGTGTGCATGTCGCTTGCCCCCGATGGCAGGATATTTTTTACCGAAAAAAATGGACGGGTCAGGATAGTTGAAAATGATCAGTTGTTGACCGATCCATTTATCGAAATAGAGGTAGACAACTTCAATGAACGTGGCTTGAGCGGCATCGCCATTGATCCAGATTTTGACAACAGCCCTTATGTTTATCTCTATTACACCGTACCTGGTGAAGACCACAATCGTTTGAGCAGGTTCTTGGCAACGGGCAATTTTGCGGTGCCAGGCAGTGAGGAAATTTTGTTGGAAATTGATTCCCTACACGGCCCAAACCACAACGCTGGGGCGTTAAGTTTTGCCGAAGACGGGACATTGTTCGTCGCTGTCGGTGATGGCCGCAGCATCAATGCTGCACAAGAACTGAACTCCCTTTTGGGTAAAATCCTCCGTATCAATAAAGACGGCTCCATCCCTACCGACAACCCTTTTTACAACGAAACTTTCGGGAAATACCGGGCTATCTGGTCGTTGGGTCACCGCAACCCTTTTGCCATGCACTACGAACCGGGCACCAATCGGCTCTTCACAACTGATGTGGGCAGTCATCGTTTTGAAGAAATAAATGAAATTTTCGCTGGGAAAAATTACGGCTGGCCGAAGGTCGAAGGCGATTACCAAGACCAGGTTCCGCCTGCCAATTATGTGGCCCCTCTTCATTTTTACAACCACGATATGGGCTGCGCTGCGGTTGGCGTAACTACCTACCATCCCGATGACAGAACCTTCCCAAGCGAGTATTGGGACAAGCTCTTTTTCTCCGATTATTGCAATGGTAAAATATTGACCCTCAACCCTTTAAATGGCGAAATCGCAGATTTCGCCACCGACATCAACCGTCCACTTAATTTGTTGGTGGCACCGGATGGCACACTATATTATTTGGCCAGAGCAGGCTTCGGGGATGGATCCGACGAGGATAATACCACTTCCTCCAATGGGACGTTGTGGCGGATATTTTACACCGGAAACGATGCCCCTTTTATTGCTGTCCAACCAAAAGATCGGTTGGTCTCCGTTGGTGAAACTGCCATTTTTGAGATCGCCGTTTCGGGCGCCGATCCCTTGCAATTTAAATGGCAAGTAAATGGCTCCAATGTTAATGCCCCTAATTCGCCTGTTTTTGTTTTTGAAAATGCCATGCTAGTGGACAGCGGGAGTTTAATCCGTTGCATCGTAACGAATATTGAAGGTAGTGATACCACCCGAACAGCTACCTTGCAGGTGACCGCCAATCAGCGGCCAGTCTTAAACTTGTCCCAACCAGCCGAGGGAGTTTTATACAAAGCGGGGGATAAAATGATATTTTCAGGAACAGCCACCGACCCAGAGGAAGGCTCTCTGCCACCATCCAATCTCACTTGGAAAATAGACTTCCACCACGCCGAACACACCCACCCTGCTTACGGCCCGATCGGTGGGATTGAAAGTGATTCATTTGTTATTGCTAAAAATGGCGAAGTCTCCGAGGATGTGTGGTTTCGGATCAACTTCACTGCAAGGGATGGACAAGGATTGACCAAGACAGAACACCGCTTAGTTTATCCATTAAAATCAACTATTTCTGTTGAGACAAAACCACCCGGCCTACCTGTAGATGTGGATGGAACCTTGAACAATGCACCTTTTCCAACTAAATCCGTAGTCGGTGTTATCCATGATTTTAGTGTTCCCTTGACGGCGGTTACCGATGATTCTTTGTATGTTTTTAAAGAATGGAATACAGGACAAATTGAGGTTAATATCGCCTTTGAAGCTCCTGAAAATGATTTTGTGTTAACAGCCGAATATGAAGCGGTCCAAGCGCTTTCCGAAGGTCAAGGTTTGATCGGGACATATTACGATGACCCTTTGAAAAACTTCACTTTTCAAGAGCCCTATTTTCTCAGACGTCTTGACCCGACCATAGATTTCGATTGGGGATTGGCTTCGCCCAATGAGGAATATTTAGGCAATGAATTTTTCGTCGTCCGTTGGGAAGGTTACATCAAACCACTGTTCACCGACACATTTAACCTTCATTTGATCACTAACGATGGCAGTCGTTTATGGATTGACAATCAACTGGTTATCGACAAATGGTTCGGGCAGGGGACTAACGAATACAGTGCTCAACTTTTGTTAGAAGCAGAAAAATACTACCCGATCCGGCTCGAATTTTTTGAGGGCATCGGCGACGCCAAAGTGCAGTTGCTCTGGAGCAGCCCACAGGTGGAAAGGAGTATTGTCCCGTCCTCCCAACTGTTCCCTGCCTTGCCCGTTCCGCCATTTATGGGCGAGGAGTTAGAAGTATCCGTTTTCCCAAATCCCGTTACTGACTTTTTAACTTTACAATTTGGCAGCCCCGCCAATACAACTATGCAAGTCACGATATTTAATGCCGCCGGCCAAATGGTTATTTCTGAAAAGAAAGAAATTGAAGAGGGAAGATCGGAGGCAACCATTTCTTTCAAAGACTTGGCAAATGGGGTTTATTTTGTAAAATTGAGCGGTGATCTGATCTCCCAATCATTTGAAATAATTAAACATTGATCCCGTAATTTCAGCATTGAGTTTCAGGGACAACAAACATAAACGAACTACATGTCTAACAACTTTAAACGTCGCCACTTCCTCAAAAACGCCGCTGCACTGGCCGCACTCGTAGGCCTCCCCGGCAAAGATTCTTTTGCAAAAGCCGACATCCATGATTTATTGGATGCAGCAGCTTCCCCCTCCCCATCCAATGGACAACCCGTTTTCGGTTTAAAAGTGCCTGCCATCAAACAGGTTAGGGTGGGCATTATTGGCCTCGGCAACCGGGGCTCGGAACATGCCCGCCTCATCAATGCCGTGGGTTTGGACAAATGCAAACTCGTAGCCATCTGCGATATCCGCCCTGAAATGGCTGGCAACGTAATGGATGCCTTAAAGGACTCTGGTCAAAAACCTGACGTTTACATGGGCGCTCCCAATGCATGGATGGAGCTTTGCCAACGGGACGACATTGACCTCGTCATCATCGCCACTCAATGGGAAGTACACATTCCTATGGCATTGTATGCCATGCAGCAAGGCAAACATGTGGCCCTCGAAGTGCCTGCCGCCATGACCATTGAGGAATGTTGGAAAATGGTCAACACCGCCGAGGAGACCCAACGCAATTGCATGATGTTGGAAAATGTCTGTTACGGCAATGAAGAACTTTGGGTTTTGAACATGGTCGAAAAAGGTGTTTTCGGGACACTGACCTACGCCGAATGCGCCTACATCCACGACCTGCGGGAGCTGCTTTTCAGTAAAACTTATTATTACAAACAATGGCGTACCCACCACATCATGGAACGGGATGGCAACCTCTACCCTACCCACGGTCTCGGCCCGGTAGCGCAGTACATGGGCATCGACCGGGGCGACCGCTTTGACTACCTCGTTTCGATGAGCTCCCTTCAAGCTGGAATGGATGCCCATTCCGATACCGTTGAACCGGACAATGATTTTTACCAAAAGAAAGGTTTCAAGCACGGCGACATCAATAATACTATCATCAAAACCCACAAAGGCCGCTCAATTTTAGTGCAACACGATGTGGTAACTGGCCGCCCCTATAACCGGATCAATATGTTGGCTGGCACCAAGGCATTTCACAAAGGCTACCCAAGCAAACTTTCCATTAATGGTCAAGGGCATGGCTTTTTGTCTGACGACGATTACAAAACTTATCGGGAAATGCACGCCCACCCGCTTTGGGCAAAACTGGAAAAATTGGCGGAGAAAAACGGTGGCCACGGCGGCATGGACTTCGTTATGCTTTGGCGCCTGATCGATTGCTTCAATCAAGGAAATGCACTGGATATGGACGTGTACGATGCAGCTTCTTGGTCGGTAGTGACGCCGCTGTCGGAGTTGTCGGTACAGCTGGGGTCGGTGCCAGTAAGGTTCCCTGATTTTACGAGAGGGGTGTGGAAAGAGGAAAGGAAATTGGGGGTAATGGCTTCGATTTAAATTTCAATTTCACTTGTGTTTTTTCGGTTATCCCAGAAAGATAGCACCTCAATTGTTTCTTTTTTTACTTGATAAAACATGGTCAAGTAGCGGCTTATCACAGCTTTTCTAATTGATTTACCTTTGAATGCTGGAAAAGCATAAGGGAATGCCGCTATTTGCCAACAAATATTTTCTACATCTTCAATACATTTTATACTGCTTTCAAGGCCAAAAGTAAGTTCCAAGTAGGCGAGGATATGATTCAATTCTTCATTGGCCCGTGGAGAGATCGTTACAAATTGATTCATCGCTGATACTTTTTGCGATACTTTTCCAAAACATCTTCCAGCGGAATGCCCTGCCCCTCCTCCATTTGTTTTTGGGCAATCTCAATGGATTCCCGTACCTTCTCAGGCAATTCTTCCCAACCGTCAACCTCCTCAACACTGCCCCTTTTTTTCTCAATAAATCTGGAAATGGATTTTACAAAATCCTCGTCTTTTATCAATAAAATTTGTTGGATGAGATTGAGTTTTTCAAGTGATAAATCCATGACTTTTTTATTTTAGTTTGATACAAATTTACTTCAGTTGCACTGGAAAACCAATCAATGTGACCTACGGCGGAAACTAAAATCCCGAACCTCGCCGCAGCAAAATTCGGGACTCCCCCGCTTTCAAAAACAATTTTTTTTCTTAACGTGAGTTTACCAATTATGGAGCGGCAGGTTTGCCGCAAGCCAAATCCCGCCGCCCAAAGTTTTTAGGGGAGAGAAAATCGGCAGAGCCGATTTTCTCCCCTAAAATTTTTTACAGGTAAAAAAGCCACCGCCGCCGCAAAACAATTCAAAGGTTGGGTATACGTGTAGTACACGTTTGGGCGGGTGGGGCGAAAGCATACTGTTTGAGCATGCGCTGGGCTTCGAGCTACAAGACTCAAAGAGCGAGAGGAAATACGAGTTTATGCTTTCTTGATTTTTTGGTTCTTTTTTATCAAGAAAAAAGAACATAACATATTGTATTTCAGGATTTTACTCTTTCTTTTTACAGATGTAAAATCGGCATTGAAGGCCCGAATTCACTTCGGAGAAACAAAAATCAAGTTTTAACTCCAAATTTTTCGGGGCTATTGAAGTTTAAGCCCTTCGGGCTTTTTCCACCCTATTTGTCTAAGAACGAAAAAAAGTTATTTCCTAAAACCTCACCGTAATACCACCCAACACATTGATCCCATAAGTTGGGTAATAAATCCAGCGGAAACGGGTATTGTCCAATAAATTATTGAGCTGCAAAAAGGCGCCAAAATTTTTGCTAAACCAATACTCCCCTCCCAAATTCACATCAAACAAACTGTTCAGACGGGCAAAGAAAAAATCGTCTGGCAAGCGGTTTTCCGCCCATACGCCATCCTGTGCGTACAATTGGCCGGTGGCTTTAAATTTACCATCGGTAGAAGTATAAATCGCCTGGACATTAACTTCCAAAGAAGGTAAATGCCAAGCCTTGGCCCGCACCGCCACATCATAAATATTGTAGCTGATCGTACTCGTCAAATTCAAGCCTTTCAAAGGGGCAGCACTCAGCGACCCGCCAATGTTGATGATGTTCACATCGTCATAAATGACATTGAAATCATAAATGTTGCCGTTGTTAAAATTCAGCTGGTAAAGGGCCAGATTGTTGGTTGGTTTGTACCCGATCTGAGCAGAATATTCGATGACGGAAAAATTCCCCCGGATACCTCCATAAACATTGAAATAGCGGGTATTGATGATTTTATCCGTCAGTCGGGTATGGATATAAGGATTGTAGGCAGCCAGTGAACGCAGGGTGTTTTTCTTGTAACCACCTTCCACGCCAGCGAAAACCGCCAACTCATTGCCCGTCAGATTCAACACAGCTTCTGCATCCGGGAATATTTCAAATTCATCGTTATTCGAAATAATCTTTCCTCCCAATTTGGCTTTAAAAACATCCGCATGGTAAGTAAAAGCAGGAGCCAATGTGTAGTTGTGCAAAGTCTGGCTGACTTCATTGGTGTCCTTGTACCAAGTGAAGTCAGTTTCAATGCCCAAGTCAAAAGAATGGCGATCATTGATCCATTTGGTGCTTTCAAGGTTGAGGTCGAACCCCGTTTCGTTGGAAGCGAAATTGTCGCCCATCCGGTAGAAATCAAACCCGGCGCTGTAGTTCAGGTCGCCAGCAGTCTGCTCGCCATTAAAAATTTTGAAAGCACCCAGGTCAAATGTACCAAACGACTGCTTGACCGATTCTTTGGTTAAACCAGAAATACCGCTGTTCTCATCAAATTGTACCCATAGTAACTTACCCGGTCGGAGGTAAAACCCATGTTGGCGCCAACGGCAAAACCCTGATCAAAATAATAAGTCCCTTTGCCCTCTGCTTTGGTCAAACCGAAAGTCTGGTTTTCGGTCGTGCTATTGGAAAGGTCGGCAGAGTGATGGAGAATGCTCAAACCCAAGTCATAAGAACCGTTGCCGTCCTTTCTGACCGATGTGTTATAAGCCCCTTCCCCGTAAATAGCTTTGGGCAGACCAGCCCCCAATTTTGCGTAAGCATTATACACATCAGGGATTTCTTCCTCCGATTTATAGGAAATAGGCCGGATGCGGGGTGCCGGATAATCCAAATTAAAAGTCTGCGGCGGCACTTGGTATTGCTGCTCCTTGATCTCGCTTTTGATGTCGGGCAGCACGGGCGCCAAAGGCAGTTTCTCACTTTCCGTCAACTGCGCTTCAAATATTTTGATAACCTCCACCTGCTCACTTGGCAGGTCCGGGTCGGTCTGGGCCAACAGCCCGGTAGAGAAAAATAAAAGGCTCAGAAAAAAATAGGTTCTCATCTTTATTAAGTGATTAGTGAAGAGTGATGAGTGAAAAGTGAAGTGCAAAGGGCTAAATGAAAAGTAATTTTTTTAACCACTTTTCACTTAGCGCTCTGAACTCATCACTATCCACTAATTATTATTTCCGTCATCCATGAAGTTGTTGCCAGTATCAATCCTGCTCTTTCCAGCTTCCTGTTTGTTCAGGGTTTCCAGTTTTTTACGGGCAGTTGGGACGATTTCATCCGTTTGGTTTTCGTAATTCTGAATGAGTGCTTCCAAAACGGTTTTGGCACTGAAGGTATCGCCTTGCTCCGCAAAAACATCGGACAACAAGAGCAAACTCTTGCCCACCCAATAAGGGTAGCCAGAGCTTTCGTTGTTGTTGTCGAGACAACGCTTTTTCGCCTTGTCCAAATCCCGGTTGAAATAGTGGATTTGAGCGATGAGGTAGCGGGCTTCCGCCGTTTGTTCGTTGTCGCTGAGCGCCAAGACCTTGTTGAAAGAAGTCATGGCAGAAGGATAGTCCTTTTTATCAAAAGCGATTTTCCCTAAATAAAACTCCGCCGTGGCTTTTTGCAGATCCGTAGCGGCTGGATTGCTGGCCACCTTGCGGGCCGCCGATTGAACAGCCGTTATATTGTTCAAACGATAGGCCGACCGCATGGCCCCCAATTGGGCTTCGAAGCGGTCTTCCGCAACGCTGGTTTCGGCCTCCCATTTGGAGTACAAGTCATACGCCTTGTTGAAGTCCTGTTCGTTGTGGTAGGCAATCTGTGCTGCCTTGCCGAGGGCATCCACGTAATAGCGGCCCTGACCTTTGGACAGCACCCATTCATAGTCCGCCAAAGCTTTGGAGTATTGTTCCAAAATCGCAAAACTCTCGCCCCGGTGGTAGCGGGCAACGAGCGTATTGATGCCGTTGGGATAGCGGTTGAGGTAATTGGTGAAGGCAGTAATAGCCTTTTCATACTGGCCATTTTCATAAGCATTTTCTGCGGCATCAAAAGCCAATTGGTCTTTTTCAGAATTCTCCAGATCGTAGCCCGGAATGGTTTCCAAAAAAGCCGTGTAACCATCAGGGTCACCCATGTCCTTAATGTAAATTTCCCGCAGGGCCGTCAACGCCGCATCCGCTTCTTCCTTCTCAGGGCTATGGGAAAATACCTGTTTGTAATATTCAATGGCCGCAGGCCGGTTGCCTTGGTTGTAGGCCACCAAGCCAAGACGGAGCAGCGCATCGTTGACCAGGTCGGAATTCGGGTAATCGCCCACTAACTTTTTAAAAGATTCCGTGGCCTTCGAGGCTTGTTTGATTTCTTGAAAAGTGATGCCGAGTTGGAACAGCGCATTGTCCGCATAAGCGGATTTTGGGTATTTTTCGATCAAACTTTCCAAAGCAATAATCTTGTCTGTATTGCGCCCACGCAAGCCTTCGATGATCGCTTTTTGGAACAAGGCGTATTCAAAACCGGGGTAACGGGCGTTCACCGCCGCATCGTAATATTTGATGGCCTCGTTGTAATTGTTGCGTTTAAACAAACAATCGCCCGCCCGCAGAGTCGCATCACCCAAAATGGATTCCTTGACCATTTTGTTGGTAATGAAGGAACTGTTCCGGCGGATGCCATCTACCGCATCGCTGAAATATTTCTCCGCCGTGTTGTAGTTTTTCTTTTTCAAATAATTGTAGCCCTGCATGTAGTTCGCCGTGTAAACGGAAGACTCGTCCGGCAAATCCCGCTGGGTTTTGGTCAGGGCCATGAACTGGTTCAGGTAGTCGATGCTGCTGTCGTAATTCTTCTCTTGGTGCTGGATGTCGCCCAACCAGTAAAGCGCCAAAGCCTTAAACCGGGAATCCACCGAGTTGGCAACTGACTTGGTAAACATCTCCTTCGCCGCCGTGAAGCGCTCGTCCCGCTGGTGCTGCACACCCCGCAGATAAAGCACCTGCTGGTAGGCTTCTTTCAACTGCGGCGTCTTGTTGGGCATGCCCTCCAAGGTCTTGATAGCCTCGTCGTAATTGCGGGTATTGACAAAAATATCGCTCATCAAGACCTGCGCCTCGTTGTAGTAGATCGAATTGGGCTGAATGCTCTGCAAAGCCGTCAACGCTTCCTTGTCAAATTTCAACTCGTAGGACAATTTGGCATAATTGATCAGCGCAATCTCTTGAATAGCAGGGTCGTAACTCATGCGGCTGGCAGCCGCAAACGCATTCCTGGCGGCCTCTTTGTCCTTTAATTTCAGGCGGCAATCGGCGAGATAATACAACGCCAACTGGCCCAATTCCGAATTGACCGAAGTCAGTTGCTGGAAATTTTCGGCCGCATCGCCATACTTTCCTGCCTTGTACTGGCAGTAGCCCAACTGGTAAAAATCCTGCTCCTGCATCTGACGGGTCACGCCTGCCTCCAAGTAAGGCAATGCCTGATCGTACTGCCCCTGCTCGAAATAGGCCTGTCCAACGAGGCGGTTCATTTCCTCCAAATTCCGCAGTTTGCGGTCTTTCAATTTGGGCTCAGAATAGGTAATCAACTCATCAAAGTTGCGCTGCGCAAAATAAATTTGGGCAATATAATAAGGCACGTGCGGCTTGTACTGCTGCGAGCGCTCCACCAAGCGGAACGCCTTGATGGCTTCGGTATATTTTGTTTGAAAAAATTGGCACAAGCCGTAATAATAATTGGCAGGATAAAAATAATCGCCGGGCGCATCCTTGATCTGGACTAAATTGACCTCCGCTTCCCGGAACTGTTTCTGCACAAAATAGCAATAGCCCGTTTTGAAATACACCTCCGACCGCTGCGCTTGATTTAGCCCACGGGGGTTGATCTCCTTGTAAAACTCCAGCGCCTTATCGTATTTTTTGGCATTGTAAAAATAATTGGCCACCTCCATCAGCGCCTGGCTCGCCAACGGGTCGGGGCTGTACTTGCGGATAAAATCGAGGATCAGTTTTTCCCCATCCGGTTTGTCGAGCCGCACCGCCGACTTGGCATAGCCCAATTCCGCCCGCATTTTCAGCTGCTCCCATTGGGGCTCGTTGGCCGGGGCCAGTCGTTCGATGGCATCCTTGTACTCCACCATCGCATAGCCGTAAATGCCCTTGTTGAAAAAATCCTCGCCCCTCTTATAAGCGAGATTGGCCTCCGTATAGACCGTGGTTTTTTGCGCCATCAATTGCCCCGTCAGACAAATCAGGCCCAGAAAAAGAAATGCTCTCATTGAATGCATCATTATGTTGGTTGTTAAATTTTAGATGGTTCGATGGTTTTATGGTTCGATGGTTTTTTACCACCCCTCCCCCCATCCTAAATGACTATCGCTTAAATCGGTAGGTTGTTCAATTTCAAAGAAAACAAAAACTGGGTACAAAACCCTACAACTACAGGGGATTTTCCAAACTCATCTTTCGGCCCATTTCAGTTCATTTATTCTCCCTGCTTCTTTCCCCCTCCGCCACCCTGTCCGCTGCTACTTTAATAAAGCGGTGAAATTATAAAAAAATCAGTTGTGAGGGATGGAGTGCAGGCAGGTTGTGGGAAATAACGGTTCGTTGGACGGAATTCGTATGTGAATGGGCAGTGGACAGTGGACAGTGGGCAGTGGGCAGTGGGCAATGGGCAGTGGGCAGTGGAATGGAGGGGACAATCAGCGAATGGTTTGGAGGGAGGACTTCAAATCAGCTTTTTTTTATTTGCTGCTAAATAATGGATTGTAATCCGTGTGGCTCCATACCCCTTTTGAGTATGTGCCAACCAACCTGCGTTGATACGCCTAAAGGGAAGGGTTGCACAACCGTTGGTTGACTGTGTTTTTTAGGACTAAAAGGGACTATCTGGTACGAATACGGGCCGCCCCGCCCGTATTTTTCAAGAATGCCTTTTATGCGACCTCACCTCTTTATTTATTAAAAGTTGTTTCTATATTAGCCCGCCTTTATATCAAACTATTTAAAAAGTAATTAGAAACTTCTTTAACCCACATGAAGCTCATACCCATCCCATTCAAAAAGACACTGAACAAGGCTTACCAGAAGGTAAAGCCCAGTCGCTCCGACATAGAAAATTTCAAAGCCAACCGCATCCATCTGCTCGACCGCATTGATGTAGAAGAAAGCGAGGAAAATGTAAATGAATATCTCAGGGATTTGTTTGATATTAAGCAATTCGAAGTCCATTAAAATAAGGCCAACACCTGCTAAACACCAAGGGCAAGACCGACTTAGTGCTACACGAAGACAATACTGCTAAAAGCAAAGTCTCCGTGCTGTTCGAGGTGAAACGACCGAAGAACAGCGCCGACATGATTACGGCAGCTTCGCCCAATTACAAGGCGATGCATCGAGCTATTCTATTATTTGCGGGAGCGCATCGAGCATGGCAACAAGGATGTAAAGTACCTCGCCATCACCAATATTTATGAATGGTATGTGTTCGATGCCACTGATTTCGACCGCTTGTTTTACCAAAACAAAAAACTACGGAAGGACTACGAGGACTGAAACTGGCCGCAAAGCTCCAGAGCAGCACCGATTTTTTTGCCAAAGAAATTGCTGCCGAATACATGGCGGCTTCGGAAGAGGAACTGAACGCCGCTTATTTCGACCTGCGGAAATTCGAGAAGCCGCTGCGCAACAACGACCCCACTGACGACCGAAAACTCATCCCGCTTTTCAAGATTTTCTCCCGCCGCACCTGCTCAAACAGCCATTTGCCAACGACAGCAACTCGCTCGACAAGGGCTTTTACAGTGAACTGCTGCACTTGATTGGCTTCTGGAGGAGGTGAAGGAAAAGGGCAAAAAGTGATAGGCCGCTGCGCCCCGAACGCAGGCAGCTTGTGGTCGTTGCTGAAAATACGATTGCCATTTTGGAAAGCACCGAACGGTGGCGACGAGAGAGGTGACACCTTCAAAAAGGTGTCACCTCTAACGAGCAACCTTCTTCGCCATTGCCCTGGAGCTGTGCATCACTTGGATGAACCGCATCCTGTTCCTCAAATTGCCGGAAGCGCAGCTCATCAAATACCACGGCAGCAAGGACCGCTCTTTTCTCAACACCCAATTGCTCAAGGATTTTCGACGAGTTGAACGAGCTATTTTTTGAGGTGCCGCCAAGCTGCCAGAAGAGCGGGCGGGCTATGCAGGAGAAATTCAGCAGCATCCCCTACCTGAACAGCTCAATATTCCGAAATCGGGGCGAGGTAGAAGCGGACATCACGCTGTTCATCAGCAACCTGAAAGACCGCTTCCGCATCCTGACCCATGAGCGGCACTGTGCTGAAGGATGCCAAGGGCACGCCGCACTGAGGAAATGACCATTCTCGAATACCTTTTTGCCTTCCTCGATGCTTACGATTTTGCGAGCGAAGGGAGCGAGGAAATTCAGGAAGAAAACAAGACCCTCATCAATGCCAGTGTACTGGGGCTGGATTTTCGAGAAATTAAACGGCTACAAGGACGGGCTCGTTTTTCACCCTGGTTTTATCACCATACATGGCACGGGAAACGGTGCGCTGAAGCCGTGGTGCAAAAGTTCAACGACAAATATGGCATCGACTGCGAGGGCTTTGCCGATGTGAAAAACTTTGCCGCCAGCAAGTTCAAGACCGCTGACGTGCCGGAGATGAACGCCCTTGTGAACAGCCTCCGCATCTGCGACCCGGTGGTGGGCAGCGGCCACTTTCTGGTGTCGGTGCTGAACGAGGTGCTGGCCATCAAATCGGAACTGGGCATACTGGCCGTGATGCGCAGGGCGAACGACTGTACATGAGGCCAAGGTGGAAAACGACGAACTCATCGTGACTTGCAACGACGGGCAGGATTTGTTTGAGTACCGTTTAGCCCCCAGCCCCCAACAGGGTAGCTACCGCAGGCAACGAAGCCCAACTGGTACAGGAAACCCTTTTCCACGAGAAGCAGACCATTATCGAGAACTGTCTTTTCGGGGTGGACATCAACCCCAACCTCGGTAAAAATCTGCCGTCTCCGACCGTGGATTGAACTGCCTGAAAACACCTACTATAAAAGGCGGCACGGAAAAGGGCGGGGCTGGAAACCCTGCCCAACATCGACATCAACATCAAGACGGGCAACTCGCTCATCAGCCGCTTTGCGCCGGATGCCGACCTGAGCAAGGCGCTGCAAGTGTAAAATACGACACGGCGACCTACCGCCGCTATGTGCAGGAGTACCACCACGCCACCGACAAGGAGACCAAGCGGCTGCTGGCACCTGATGGATCAGATCAAAAGCGACTTCCGCCTGGAGATACACCGCAACGACCCGCTGATAAAACGCAACCGAAACTGGCTTGGGAACCTCTACAACCTCACCCAGCAGACGTCCCTTTTCGGCATGACAGAGGCCGAGGCCAAAAAAGCGGAAAACGGAGGTGGACAAGAAGTCAAAGCGACTTGGAAACTGGAAGCCCAAATCAAAGAAATAGAGGAAAACCGCATCTACGAAAATGCCTTCGAGTGGCGCTTTGAATTCCCGGAGGTGCTGGATGAGGAAGGGCAGTTTGTGGGCTTTGATGGTGGTGGGGAATCCGCTATATTTCTTTGTCGAAGATAAAGGAACAAGCTTCCGTGTTGCATTTGAAACGAACTATTCCACGTACTCTAAGGGCGCTGACATCTATTGCCTGTTTTATGAAAGAGGTGGACAAATTCTTAAAGGCCGGTGGGTTATTGACCTTTATTACATCCAATTCATGGCTACGGGCGATTTATGGAGAACTCTTGAAAAATACATTTTGAAAAACGTCCAACCAGTTTATTTGCTGAATATTGAAGATGCTCAAGTTTTTGAAGAAGCAACGGTTGAATCGAATATTTTGATGTTCCAAAAGAAAATACATCTATTCCATTTCTTGTCTGTAATTTGGGAAGCCAGACCTTGGGGCTTCTCTATCCGAATACTTCCATATCTATGCTTTTGAATTTAAATGCCCGAAACAGGTGAATGGGTTATTGGAAGTCAGGAAATAGCGCAATTAAAAATAAAAATAGAGGCTGGGTCAAAGTTATTGAAAGAGTTTGATATTTCTATAAATTTTGGAATTAAAACGGGGTATAATCAGGCGTTTATTTTAGATGAAGAAACGAAGGATAGACTACTTTAGAAAAAACTCTAAAAGTAAAGAATTAATTAAACCGATTATCAGAGGCAGAGACTTAAAAAAGTATGGCCACGAATTTTCAGGAGTTTATTCAATCTGCGCTTCCAAGCCTAAAAACTGGACATTGAAAAGCCATATCTCAGCCATCAAAAACCATTTATTGACATTTGGCAAAGAGAGGTTAGAGCAAAGCGGAAACAGCGGAAGCAGGAAAAAACAAGTCATAAAGTAAGTCGAAACACAAGATTCGATAGCGTACTGGGAAGATTTTGAAAACCAAAATTGTCTGGGGAGAAATCTCTGACAAGCCAAAATTTACTATGATGAAGAAGGCTATTTTGCAGAAGCCACAACATTTTTAATGACAGCGAAAAAGTTGAAATACCTTTTAGCAATCTTAAATTCAAAAGTTTCCGAATGGTATTTAATCAAATTTCTACCACTACAGGCAGGAACAAACCGATGGAAGAAGTATAAAATAGAACTGCTTCCTATCAAAATACCGACACTGGAACAGGAAGAAAGCTACTCACCTCGTCACCCAAATCCTCACCGCCAAGCAGGCCGACGCCACGGCGGACACGAGCGGCTCTGGGAGGCGGGAGATAGACCAACTGGTGTACCAGCTGTATGGACTGACGGAGGAGGAAGTGCGGATCGTGGAGGGTGTCTGAATCGCGATTGGGCGGATTAATGGATTACACGGATTTTTTCCACGTTTCCATTGTGGAATCAGCGTAATCCGTAAAATCCGTGATTCAGACACTTTTTCACAAGCTGACGGAGGAAGAGGTGCGGATCGTGGGTTGTCTGAATCGCGGATTGGGCGGATTAATGGATTACACGTATTTTTTCCATGCTCCTAATTATCTGTGGAATCAGCGTAATCCGTAAAATCCGCGATTCAGACATTCTTTTCACGGACTGACGGAGAAGGAGGTGCGGATTGTGGAAGGTGTCTGAATCGCGGATTGGGCGGATTAATGGATTCCACGGATTTTTTCTACACCATTAATAATCTGCGTAATCCTTCAATCCGTAAAATCCGCGATTCAGACAGTGATTAAAAATAGAAAATCACATAACTATGGCAGAAAACTTAAAACACGGTGACCTTACGCATAAGATAATCGGATGTGCATTCGAAGTACATAAATTTTTGGGTAATGGCTTTCAGGAAGTCATTTACCAGCGGGCATTGGCGTATGAATTCTGGAAAGCGGAAATTAAATACCACCGGGAGATTGAGCAACAAATTTTTTACAAAGATTTTGAAAAGCCAATTGGTACGAGACGGGCAGATTTTGTAGTGGAGGAAAAGATTTTAGTGGAGTTGAAAGCAGTCAAAGGGTTAGAAGATGTTCATTTGGCACAGGCACTGAACTATTTAAAAGCTTATCGTCTTGGCATCGGCCTGTTGATCAATTTTGGGGCAAAAAGCATGGAGTTTAAGCGGCTAATATTGACGCAGTAAAATGTGGGAATCGCGGATTTTACGGATTGAAGGATTACACGGATTTTTTACACGCCATAAATAATCCGTGGAATCAGCGTAATCCGCCCAATCCGCGATTCAGACAATGGTGTCGTAAAAGGTGGCTACGATATTTCAAAACCCAGCACCACCTTCTCAATAATATCACAACATTCATGCAGTTGCTCCTCCGTCATTACGAGTGGCGGGGCGAAGCGGATGATGTTGCCGTGAGTTGGTTTGGCGAGGAGGCCGTTTTCTTTGAGGGCCACGCAGAGGTTCCAGGCCGTTTTGCTGTCTTCCGAGTCATTGATGACGATAGCGTTGAGCAAGCCCTTGCCACGGACCAATTTCACCAAGCCGGTTTTCTCGATCATGTGCGGTTCATGCGCTCCTGGAAGATCACGCCCAAAACGCTGGGCGTTTTCGGATAATTTTTCATCCTTCACTACTTCGAGTGCAGCGGTGGCTACGGCGCAGGCCAGAGGATTGCCGCCGAAAGTTGAACCATGCTCACCAGGCTTGATGGTCAGCATGATCTCGTCATTGGCGAGGACGGCGGAGACCGGGAAACTCCACCGGACAAGCGCTTTTCCCAAAATCAAAAATATCTGGTTTTACCCTCAGGTTTGTTTTCGCACTGGCCAGTGCAAGTGCAGTTACCGCAAGTGGCGAGTAATTTTCCGGTACGGGCAATACCAGTCTGCACTTCATCGGCGATGAAGAGCGCATTTGCCGCTTTGCAGAGTTAAGCAAGACCGCGAGATAGCCTTCATCAGGTACGAAAACGCCCGCTTCCCCTTGTATCGGTTCGACGAGAAAACCAGCGATATTCGGGTCTTGGCAAAGCTTCTTTCAGCGTCCAAATCATTGCAGGAATGATCTGGACAGCAGGGGCCAGGCGCCCATAATCTTTGGTTGCATCCGGGTCGACACTGGCAGAAATAATGGCTTGGGTGCGACCATGGAAATTGCCGTGAGCGAAGATGATTTTGGCTTGTTGCTGCGGGATGCCCTTTACTTTGTAAGCCCATTTTTTGCAAAGCTTCATGGCTGTCTCGACGGCTTCGGCGCCGGAGTTCATGGCCAATATTTTATCATAGCCAAAATACTCAGCGGCGTATTTTTCAAAAGGGCCCAATTTATCATTATAAAAAGCACGGGAAGTCAGCGTCAAAACGTCGGCCTGGTCTTTTAGCGCCTGCACGATCCGTGGGTGGCAATGCCCTTGGTTGACAGCGGAATAGGCAGAGAGGAA
The DNA here is from genome assembly GCA_041392505.1 of Saprospiraceae bacterium. Classification (GTDB taxonomy): domain Bacteria; phylum Bacteroidota; class Bacteroidia; order Chitinophagales; family Saprospiraceae; genus UBA6168. The sequence continues at coordinate 69,834 of JAWKLX010000023.1, forward strand.
ATCATAATATTGGTTGCCTTCTACATCCCAAACATGGACGCCTTCGCCACGGGCAAGGACGACGGGCAAGGGGTGGTAGTTGTGGGCACCGTATTTATCTTCGAGGTTCATCAGGGCTTGGGATGATAGTTGGGTAGCGGTCATTTTTTTTTGATTAGGTATTAGTGGTTAGGGAAAAGGCTTTGGGGCAATGATCGCAAAAATACGGTGTATAGTAGTTATTTCATAGGGTAGTTTTGTCGTAGATCCCCATTTGCGCAGCAAGTTTTTTTTCTGCGGCGGGCCGGCAAAGCCGGCCCGCCGCAGATTATTTTAAAAGGGTGGGCGTCTTATAGTGCCGCAAATTGAAAAGTAATATATTAGCTTCAAAAAATACGGTGTCTGCTGGGTACTCGTTTAGGTGGGTTGGGAGTGGGAAAACAGTGGGTGCGGGGGCGGCATTGCGTTGAGCTTTTGTTTTCCCTTGATTTTTGTTTCTTTTTATCAAGAAAAAGAAAGGGTAAAATATTGAACATCAATACTTTATGTTCTTTTTTCTTGATAAAAAAGAACCAAAAAATCAAGAAAGCATAAACTCGCTCCGCTCAAACAGTATGCTTTCGGCCTACCCGCCCAGACGTGTACTGCACGTGAACCCAAACTTTGAATCGTTTTTAGGAGAACGTCAATTATTAATTTTCAATTGGCGGGACTTACAGCCTCCCGCCCCTTTAAAAACTATACATTCAACGCCCACTGATCTCATCAAAAATCTCGTGGTATTTTTTGTGGTTGGTCTGCATCACCCGGTCCCAGAAATTGAAGTAAAGGCCGTAATTGCAATTGGATCGCTGGTGGTGAAGGTTGTGGTGCGTCGGTGTGTTGAACCATTTGAAAATGGGGTGTTGGGTAAAACCTTTGGGGAAAATCTCATACCCCAAATGTCCCATCACATTGAACAAAATGGACCACAGCGAAAACAGCACAATCGCCAACGGATGCAACGGCAACAAACAAACGATGATGGGCAAAAAGCCTATTTCCAAAAATGCCTCCAAGGGGTGAAAAGAGAAGGCAGCCCAAGGAGTCGGGTTATGCGATTGGTGGTGTACTTTGTGGATGATTTTAAATAAACTTGGTTGGTGAATGGCCCGATGCATCCAATAAAACCAGGTGTCGTGGAAAATGACGAGCAATAAAAGTAAAAACAAAATACTCCCATCTCCATACTTCGCAATGCTCGTGTACATGGCGGTCCAGTCCGCTGCGTTCATGCCATAGATCACCAATCCGACCAAGGCAAAAATCCCAGCTGTCGACAACGAATGACCTACCTCATACCATGACTGCCGCCACCTGGCCATTTTTCCTGAATTTTTCTTTTTGATAAAACGGCGTTTTTTAAAAACATAAAAGAAGAGAAAAAACACGCCGGCAATAAGCAGGTAGTGACAATAAGTAGAGCGCTCAATGCCCATCCACCCAATAAGCCGAAGTTTTCAATGAGGTAGTTCATAGCTGATTTGATTTTAAAATTGAAAGAAAGGATGAAGTTAGTTTAAAGAAGCAGCGATGACTTTTGTTTAGCCCTTACAGATTAAAAAATGCGGAGCATCATGATTCTCGTTTTGGGGACTAGTGTGTTTCTCTGAAAATAGCAAGGTCAGGGTGAGCCCCCGCCGCCCCTTTGAAACCCTTGACGGGCCGAGCAGCCCAATTATAAAAGGCTGAATAAATTTTCGGCCCGCATGAAAAGGGGAGGCAATTTTTTATCCCAATTACTGAGTCTCAACTTGGAGGGCAAAAATTGTCACCGCTACAAAAAAAAGACTAACGATTGCAAGGAAAGAATGATAAATCTTAAATCGGGAAGGTATAGGGGTCTTACCGTTGATGGTCACCGTAACAGTCCCATCGCCATTGAAAACAGCCGAGCCGTTAAAGGTAGCCACCCACATTTTGCCCCGTTGCGATCAGTTCGATCGTGCATTCACCAGACAACAATTTCTTGGTTTCCTTGTCAAAAGATGCGTTTGAAATGGTCAGGACGAGCGATAAAGTATAGGTCGCCATCCGACCTTTTTTCATGGTAGCCGATCCATTGGCAACGTAGGTGCCCGCCAAATCGTAGGTCGTTGCGTTGGGTAGCAGACCATCAATACTGTATTCACCAGCACCAGCTTCGTTTCCTGAAACCAATGGGCCTTCATAGATGCCATTGGCTACTGATGACATGGCCAATCCTGTTGGTAGGTTGAAATTGTTGCAGAGTACGGTCATTTCCCAAGTGCTGGTGTAGTTGGCACTGGAAGAGCCATTGGTTCGTGACTTTGTCCAAGTGGTGTCAATGACCGCCCCACAATCGATGGCCCATTCACCGCCTGTGGTTTTGTAAGCAGCCTCAGCAGAATAGGCCATGTCTTCTACGTCGTCGATGGCCGTGACCATCATCATTTCTACGTTTTCGGCGGCTTCGTCAGTCGTCATGGTAACGTCTTCCGTATCCACATCAATGTTTTCCTTGTTGCAGGAAGTCAGGGCAAATGAGAGGATGGTAAGGGCGAAAAAAATGCTTTTGAAGGTTTTCATAATTTTAGATTATTGGTTTAGAAAATGAAAAATGTTGTTTGACAGGTACAAAGAAAAGGGCATCCCCCACCCTGCTACAAACCGTTTCAACCATTGGTAAGCAATTTTCAACCAACGGTTAGATCATTGGTTAAAGCACTTATTATCAGCTAATTGAAACACCAATACCATTCATAGAGTAGAAGTTACCATAGGTTTAAATGGCTTTCCTAATCAGCTCATTTTTACATAGATTTGGCGGATGGAAAAAATAGAAAAGCTACAAAATCAGAAACTGACCATTGCCCTCCACATTATCTTTTGGTCAGTGATCGGATTGTCGTACATCCTGGTTTTCTGGTTGGTGTTCGACAGTGGGCAGCTCATCCTGAGAGCTTTGGTCAACCTCTCCTTTTTGGCTTTTATATTTTACTTCAATGCGTACATATTGGTGGACAAACTGTTGGAACGCAAACGCTATTTTCTGTTTGGGATTTCAGCCATTTCACTGGTCATTGTCTTCGTCCCGATTAGGGCTTTTTCCAATTTAATCTTCCCTACCCCTTCCGTTGAATTACAATCAACCCAAGTGGAGAAGGCCTTTTATTTAGTGGCCTTTGCTTCCAATTTGGGCATCGTCCTTTTCAGCTCTTTTTACCAAGTTTTAATCAACCGCTTGCAGGCGGAACGAAAAGCGGAGGCCGTTGCCGCCCGACAAAATGAGGCGCAATTGCAATTTTTGCGGGCACAGATCAACCCTCATTTCTTGTTCAATACTTTAAATAATATCTATTCGCTCGCCGTGGTACGTTCGGACAAAACGGCCAATATGGTTTTGAAACTATCCAATTTGCTGCGGTATGTGGTGTACGATGGAAAGGGCGAACCGGTGCCGTTGAACAAAGAGCTGGAGCAGATTGGCCAATTCATCGAATTGTTCCAAATGCGGAGCGAGCATCCGCTGAATATTGATTTTGAGAAAAAAGCCATTCCCGCAGATGCCTACATCGAGCCAATGATTTTGATCCCACTGGTGGAAAACTGTTTCAAACATTGTGATTTTGACTCCAACGAAGCGGCTTTTGTAAAAATATCTGCGAGTGCGGAAGGGGACATTTTTAAGTTCTCCACCCTGAATTCAAAAAATGACAGCGACCAACAAAAGGATAAGGTCGGCGGGGTTGGCCTGGCGAATATTCAGCACCGACTAGAATTGCAATATCCGGGTCAGTGGAAATTGACGACCAACAACCAAGACACAATTTTTGAAGTGGAAGTGTTTTTGCCCATTATTGCTAAAAATAAAATTCATGAAAAGGATCAAAACCCTGCTGGTTGACGACGAATATTTAGCGCTGAACTTATTGGAAAATTTCATCGGCAACTTGCCCGATTTGGAGGTCGTAGGCAAATGCAAATCAGCCATCCAAGCTTTGGAAATCCTGCACAGCCAGCCAGTTGATCTACTCTTCCTCGACATCCAAATGCCAACATTGAGCGGAAACATTTTACTCAAAACGCTAAAGAACCCGCCGCTGACCATTTTTACCACCGCCTATGCCGACTACGCTTTGGAAGCCTTCGACTTGAACGTTGTAGATTATTTGTTAAAGCCCTTTTCTTTTGAGCGTTTTTTGCAAGCGGTGAACAAGGCCAAAAGCCAGTTAGTCCTACCAAGTGAACCAGCAAGTAGCCCCAACCAGCCAACTCTTTCCCCAGCGAAAACATTCTATTCAGCCAAGGCGGATGGGAAAATCATCAAGCTTTTCCATGAGGATATTTTATACGTAGAAGGTTTGAAAGAGTACGTGCGGTTTGTCTGTAAAAATGGCAAATACGTCGTGTACGAGAGCCTCAAAAATTTGGAAGAAAGCCTACCAACTGACCAGTTTTTGCGGGTGCATAAATCCTTTATTGTGGCTAAAAACAAAGTGACTTCCTACAAGGCAACCTACTGGAAATCAACAATTTAAAAAATCCCGAATTAGCCGTGGAAACGGGAGGAGGGGGTGCAGTTGGCGATTTTTGGGTCATTGGAGGTGATTGACAGTAAATTTTCAGCGGGTAGGGCTTCACCCTACCCTACTGATTTCGCCCTTTCAGGGCCTGCGGAATATTCTTGCATGAGGTAAAGCCCCTACTGCATTCAGAAAGTTGCTTAAAAAGCTATTTCAAAAACGACAAGACAAAAAATTAACCTTCAAATGACAAATCTTTTTTGTCAGGTAAAAATTCTACTACCTTCGCCTTAGATTTAGTCTACAAATAGTGATAAATGATCAAACCTAATCATACCACCGTTTCTGAGGAAGGCAAAACCCAACCACTTTCAACCGCCACCTACCCTATTGTGCCAGTCGTGCAGCCCAAGAAAAAGAAGAAATGTTGTAAAAAAAATACAGAAAGGGAAAAAGGTGCGGAAATGTCCGAAACGTGAAAATGGTAAGAGGTGAGCGGTAAATGTTGAATTTTTTACAAAGCAGATTTAGTTATCAGCAAACTAAATCTGCTTTGTAAGTCACCATTCTCTCAGCATTCGTTATTTCTGCCACCACCACCGGCCCCGATATCCGCTGTCCATCTTCCATTTCCAGCACATAGAAATAAACCCCGCTCATCACTTGGCCATTGCTGTAAGCACCGTTCCAGTCGTTTTTATAGTTAGTTGAACGGTAGACAATCCTGCCCAATTGGTCAACGATGGTTAACTGATAGTTGAATAAATTTTCAATGCCACGGATGGTGAAATAGTCATTGATGCCATCCCCGTCCGGTGTCAAATAATTATTCATACTGACAAGCCCCACGGGTTCTTCAATGGTTGGTGTCGGGTTGCTTGGACCAACATTAACTGTCAAATAAGTCGTATCACAGAAACCATATTCATCACAGACAACAAGGCAGGTTTCTGACGTCCCGAACGACAATCCCTCAACTTCAATACAAAATGAGCCCGACAAGAATTCAATGACTGATGAGGTGGTAGAGCCGCCGTCACAAATTTCAATGAAATCGTCTAACTCCCCTGGTAGCCCACTCACATCCAAGCAGATTGTATCCGTCGCTCCGACTGGTAATGAAATGGTAACCTCTTCGGTGTCCACACAGGCCAAGAAAATAACCAATTCATCTGTGGCATCCGTAGGCAGATATTTAGCCGAAAGGTGGTGGATACCCGGCTCTAATGAAAGACCAAATTGAGTAACCAAACTAAAAATATTCGGCGCTAAATTGTAAGTAGCATTGGTCGCAATGTTTCGGCAGGTAAGTTGGCCATAATTACTCAACTCATGGCCGCCACTGATTTGGAATTCGGCGCTGTCATTCGTCCAATTCCCAGCAGGGTCCCATTGATTCATCAGATCGACCAATTCGTCAATGTTGTTGAATGTGCCGGTAAATAATTGCCCATTGACCTCCCAATGATCCAAAGAAAATGGGGGTGTCAAAGCGGACAAATTTTGATAAGAATAATAGGTCGTTACCTCATATTCACATCCAACCAACTGGTCGTTTGCCGGATTATCATTTAGCAAAAACGCATAATCGTCCAGTTCTCCAATTGGCACATCGAGGCAAAAATCAAAGACGCCATTCTCACACGGAACGGATAGCATCAGTGTGTCTTCAAGGAATAGCACCAATTCTTCCTGTTCTTCTTCCTCCAAAATGAGCTGCAACGTTTCGTTGCAATCGTTCAGAGGGTTGGTAAATGTTACATCATACACACCTGCCGACAGTTCAAGCGTCGTCCCCAAATCGGCCATGCTATTCTCTGCCTCCAAGAACGTATGTTCTTCGGTTGGAATCGTGAAGATGTACATAACGCCATAGTTTCCAGTCAAGTTGGTGGTAATCAATTGGAAGGCTTTTTTGTCGTTTTGCCAAGTACCCAAACTGTCGACCTGACTCATCCCTCCAGCCAATTCGTCCATGTTATTGATGACCGTGCTAAACGATTTCCCCTCGTATTCCCAGACTACAGAGAAGGGGCCAGTCTGAGCCATACCTGGCACACTGGCATAATCATAAGCCACCACTGATTGCGGATCGCAAGCCTCGAAGGCCCCAGTATAGGGCTGCCCATTTACTGTTACATCTTTTCCGATAGCCACGCCAAATGGGATCGGCAAGCAAAAAGTCGTTTCGTTTGCCGACACTTCTGCAACTACGGCAGTTTCTGCGAACATGGGCCCACAACGGCCACAATCATCATAGATGTCGAACTCAACCGTTGCCACACAAGTATTGTCGCCATCGTGAACCATGATGACCACATAATGCCCAGCAACCAGATTCAGACGGCCGCTATTGTTGGCAGTTGGTGTGCCCAAATTTGGAATCCAAGTGAAAGAGTAATTGGTCACATCCTGTTGCAGTTCGATGAAAGCCGACCCATCATTTTCACCGCAAGTAGCATTTACCAAATTGAGACCAGTGACAATGGCAGGCTCGCAATCGCACTCCATCGGTATAGTTAAATTAAAAGTATCACTGCAAAATCCATCCACCACAACCACCTCATAATCACCGGCTGGCAAGCCAGTACGATCATTTCCAATGGCATTGGTCGGGGTACCCAAATTAGGAGACCAATTGTAAACAAAGGCAGATTCATCGCCCTCCACCAATATTTCGGCTGCGCCGTTTTCGTTATCACAAATTTCTGGTGAAATGGAAATGCTTTCCAACACGGGCACCATGCCGTCGATCACCTGGATGGTTTGGCTGAAAAAACTCCGGTTGCCGCACTCATCCACTGCTGTCCAATCCCTGACCCGGTAAGACCCGTAAGGTGTTGGCTCTTCATAATCTTGGAAAAACAACTCGACATCGCCACAGGCATCGAATGCTTCTGGTGTACCAAATGCAGGTATTTCGTCACCACAAGTAATAATCGTATCCGCTGGGACGGAAGTGAAAACGGGCGGATTACTGTCAACGTATTGAATGAAAATGGTGACCGAAGTATCATTTCCACATGGATCAGTGGCCGTCCATGTGTTGGATAAAATGGCGATAAAACCATCCGTTTCACAATCCCCAAACGCCACCTGGTCTTCGTCAAAAGTAAATTCGATGCTATCACAATTGGTCGTAGCGACTGCATCATCCAAATAGAAAACATCAGGGTTGCTGCAATCCAACACCAGCGTATCGCCATCGGAAAGCCCTTGCAATGCGGGGTTGATAAATTCAAAATCCAAAATAAATTCCTCTACCACAAAGATCAATTGCGTGTCCATGGTCACGTTGCCGCAGTCATCCGTTGCGATCCAAACCCTGGTAACGGTGAATGGGCAATCCAAGCGATTGATCGTTTCGATGGGGTAATAGAATGGATTGGTGGTGCAATTATCCGTCACATCCACATCCACCAAAACAGGCACATTTCCACAAATAACCGTCGTATCACTCGGCACGCCCATGATGACCGGCCCAATGGTGTCGATGACGAATACCGTAAAATAGAGACTATCGGTATTCCCACAGCAGTCGGTCGCCGTCCAGCCGCAATATCTTTTTTCGATAAAACCATCCACATCGCAATCCCCGATCACCACCGTTTCCTCAAATGTCCTGGTTGTTTCACAGCAGTCATCCACGGCGTCAAAGCCCAAAGAATCGAGTGATGCGATTTGGGTGCATTCGGCAAATAAGGTATCACCGTGGAAGATTTGCCCAAAGAAATTATGATAGGCAAAAAGGGTTGGCGGCGTTTCGTTGACCACCGTCACGACTTGCGTGGCAACCGTTGTATTTCCGCAACTATCAACCGCCGTCCAGTTTCTGTGCAACTGGTACGAACCTGTGCAAGTACCTGGCAATGTGTCGGTTGAAGCAGTTAGATAGACTTCTGAGAAACAATTATCCGTCGACGTGACCACCGCATCATTTGGCGGCACACTGTCGCAAGCGACCGTAATGTCAGCAGGCACACCGAATAAAACGGGAGGCTCCACATCCTGAATGATGACGGTGAAAAACAAACTATCCCGGTTGCCACATTCATCCGTAACCGTCCAACCACAGTACCTGCTTTCGACAAAACCATCCACGAGGCAGTTGCCACGGGTCACTGATTCTTCAAACGTTCGGGTAACTGACGAGCAAAAATCATTGGTAGCAAAACCGATCGAATCCAAAGATGGGATTTGGCTACAGGTGGCGTAAAGGGTATCGCCGTATTTTATTTCGCCAAAAAATGCGTGCATAGCAAAAGTAGTTGGCGGCGTATCATCAATGACAGTGATAATTTGGGATGCCATGGTCGCATTGCCACAACTATCCGACACCATCCATTTCCTTTCCAAAGTATAGGTGTCGGGGCAGGTGTAGCTGATGGTGTCTTCCGTCATGAAAATGGGCAGGTCAGCGCCGCAATTGTCCGTCACGGACACCGCTGCATTGTTCGGGGGAACGCTGTTGCAGTCCACCGTCACATCAGCAGGAATCCCGCTCAAAACGGGCGTTTCATAATCAGTGATCAGGACGGTAAAAAACAGGCTGTTAGAGTTGCCGCAGGCATCCGTCACGGTCCATCCGCAGTAGCGCATTTCGATAAACCCATCAATGGAGCAAGTGCCATTGGTAACATTTTCCTCGAAGGTGCGGGTGATTTCTCCTCCACAGTTGTCGGTGGTTGCAAAACCAATCGAATCTAGTGAAGCAATCTGTGCGCAACTGGCAAACAAGACATCGCCATCCTGAATTTCACCAAAGAAAGAATGAAAGGCATACGTGGTCGGTGGCTCCGTATCAGTCACTGTGATGGTTTGGGTGTCGAACGTGATATTTCCGCACTCGTCAATCGCCGTCCATCAGCGGTTTATATCATAATAACAATTATTAAACGTGGTGTCTTGGGTAAAAATAAGTGTAGGATTAGCCGTGCAATTATCTGTAACGGTAACCGGCGATACACCCATTTCTACATATTCACATTGCACCACTAAATCTGGTGGGATGCCTGTAATTATTGGTGCTTGAAAGTCCCTAATAGTAATGATTTGGCTATCAACAGCCGTCAAACCATAGTTATCTGTTGCCGTCCAAGTTCGGGTTATGTAAAAACAGCAACCACTTCCTGAAGCCACATCCACAACTGACAAGCGATGGATCAGGATCGCAATCATCAGCAGCCATCACATTTGCCGAAGGCGGCGGTATATCGGCGGTCGTTGGCATGATCTATATCAGCAGGTACATTTAGGATAAATGGCGCATTTTCTTGGGTGTAGGTTATAATTTGACTTTGGGAAATGGTATTTCCGCAAGCATCGGTTGCAGTCCAAGTACGGGTCGTTTGCAGAGCGTTGTTTACAAATTCCGTTGTTTCGGAATAGGAAACTTGGGCATTGTCATCGCAATTATCGGTAGCCGTTACGTTAGGTGGCGAAGGCAAAGTACCGACACATTGGTACATCATATTCGCTGGCACATTTTTCAGCACAGGCGGTGTGTTGTCGATGACGATGATGTGCAAAAACAAACTGTCGGTATTGCCACAGCAGTCGGTAGCCGTCCAGCCACAAGTCATGGAAGCGAGGTAGCCATCCTCTAAGCAATCCCCATTGCTGACGTATTCATGAAATTCGATGGTTGGGGCACCACAACAATCAGCGGTGGCTGTCGCATCGTTGGCGGTCAAAACGGCAACTTGGTCGCATTGCACAAAGATGGTATCGCCATGCTGACGGCCGACAAACATTGGATGGGTAATGGTCAATTCTGGTGCATCATTATTTTCCACCACCAACATTTGCGTAGCAAAACTCAGGTTGCCGCAGCCATCAATGGCCGTCCACCTTCTTTCCACCAACAAAACGCAGCCATTTGAATCGGTGGTCAATGTCTCGGTCAGGGTGACTGGAATGTCACCATCGCAATTATCGATGGCTGTCACCATTGCATCTGGAATATTCTCACAGTCAGCGACTCCGCTTGGTGGCACATTAAACAATACTGGCGGCACAAAATCTTGCACCAAAATGCCTTGCGAGTCTGAAGTTGTGTTGCCACAGGAGTCAGTTGCAGTCCAGGTGCGGCGCAGGTAAAAACAACCACTGGTTGAGTCGCCGATAACTGTTTCGGAAAATACAACGGGCGTTGAACCACTGCAAGCGTCTTCGGCAGTTACGATGGCAATGGCTGGCACATTTTCACAATCAACGGTTACGTCGGCAGGCACACCCGTCAACACTGGGCCAGTCATGTCCTGAACGATAATGGTAAAAAAGAGACTGTCCGTATTCCCACAACAGTCGGAGGCTGTCCAGCCACAGTAGCGGCTTTCAACAAAACCATCAACATCGCAATCACCAATCGTTACCGATTCCTCAAAAGTCACGGTCGTTGCGCAGCAATAATCAAAGGCTGAAAAGCCGAGCGAATCCAGTGATGGGATATTGGTACAATTGGCATACAAAGTATCGCCGTGGAAGATATTTCCAAAAAGTGGATGGTTGGCCATCATGACTGGCGGCGTATTGTCCACCACATGGACGATTTGAGTAAATGTGATAGCATTCCCCTGCGCATTGGTAGCCGTCCAGGTACGCTCGATGGTTAAACCACAACCCGGCGCCAGCACCATGCTGTCCAAAGTGACCAACAAATTGGCGTCGCAATCATCCGCAAAAACGGGTGCCTCAAATGGGACAGGCTGATCGCATTCCACCGAAATACTATCGAAAGGTGTATAAGTCAAATAAGGCGAAGTATTGAGTACGAATACGGTTGCATCATCCGATACTAAGCATCCCAAACCATCCATGTAAGTTACCATGTAAGTCGTCGTGTCAGCAGGGCTTGCGACTGGGTTGGGGATGTTGGTCGCACTCAAGTCATTGGGCGGCAGCCAATTAAACGAACCATTTCCATAAGGAACGGTCGCTGACAATTGAGCCATGCCACCAAAACAGATGGTTTGGTCGTCGGCAGTCACTGCTGGACAAGTATAGAGGCAGATCAATTTGGTTGTATCGCATTCGCCCCAATTCAGGGAAACGCAATTGGAAAAACCATTGGTGTTCATCGTTCCGTTGGAAACGAAACGGGTGCCGGTAGGTAGCTGGTAGCCGACCATGTAATCTCCAGGCGTCAAACCATCAAATTCATAGCGACCATCGGCATCGGTGATGGAAGTAGCCAAAATATTATTCGGGTCGTTGCAGTCGTACAAGTTGACCGTAGCGCCAACGATGCGTAGGTCCGCTGGATCAACCATATCATTGTTATTGCTGTCTTCGCAAACTATGGAGCTGATGTAGGCACATTGCACGGGGATATTATTGGCAAAAATCGGTGGGTCGCCCAGTTCCAGCTCAAATTGGAAATAGTAAGGGTTGGCCACACAAGCCGTATCCAATAGATAACCATTGCTGGCCAACGATCCCAACGTGACGGCGGGGCCGCCGTTTACAGGGTTAAAAACACCGCCCGGCGGGCAATCCACAGAAAATGGAAAGCCGCTCGGGTGTGCATAATGGATGGTGTATGTCCCTGTCGCTCCGACAGCATAAAATTCATAGTAACCTGCTGATCCATCAGCAATTATCTGGACCTCGGCATTCGGAATGCCGTTCGGCCCAATTACAGTAATTGTCCCTCCCGTAATGACCTGTCCCGTTTTTTCACAGTAAATCCAACCTGTTGGGTCATGGTCGAGGAGTACGATTTCTTCTTCATCAATGTCGTCTTCTGCGGGGTTCTCATTGGCGGGTGTCGAGTCGATATCATTGACGACAACGCCATTGACATCCGTAGCACTTTCCACCTCTGCCACGTTGACCAAGGAGGCACCAGAAGCACCATATTGAACAATCAGGTAAATGTCCAAAACGACTTCATCATTGGGCAGGATCGGCCCGGCGATGTTGTAGGTTGCGGTGGAATCATTTTCCAAAACCCACCCCATATTGATTGGGCTAAAAAGCAGACCAGCAGGGATGTGGTCAGCGACCAGCACATTGTAGGCATCGGTCAAGCCCTCATTTTTTACCGTAATTTGGTAGTGGATGGTTTGGTTAATATCCACCATGCTGGACTGGCCGGAGGCGAGCGATTTTGTCAGCGACAAATCGAACATAGGGTTGTAAACGCCCATATCCAAAGTGGCGTTATTTTCACCTGGGCCTAAGGTCACCACCTCCGTCATGCCCATTTGGTTGGCATCGCTATCGGTTGTGTCGTCACCACTGTTTGGAGTGGTAGGGAAATAGTCGGTCGGCAAACTGCTGAGTTCAAATTGAACGTAATATTGATCGGGTTCTAAGAAATTAAACAAGTAGTAGCCAGTGGAGTCGGTTAAAACAGCATTAAACTCAAGATCGTCGCCTCCGCCTTTTTGGCCATCCGAACCAAGGTTGAACAAGCGAATGAGAACGTTGGGCACACCCATTTCACCTATATCTTGCTGGCCGTTTACATTATTATCATACCAAACAAAATCTCCCAACATGGCATGGTCAGGCTCCAAACCAAAATCGATGGCATTGTTGATTTCCGCAGGGCTGAGGACAATCACGTCCGTCATACCACCTCCGTTTCCATCACTGTCTGTGGCGTCGTTGCCGATGTTTTGCGGAGCAGCGCTGTACATCCCGACATAAGGATTGACATCAAAAATCAGATAATAACTTCCCGGTTGTAAAAATGGGAATGAATAAGAGCCATCCGCCAAGGTCATTGTTTCCCCTACCAACATATCATCACCCGTATTTTTAACCCCATCTATTCCCAAATTGAAAATAGAAATATGGAAATCAGGCACGCCTGTTTCGTTGGCGTCTTGCTGACCGTTGTGGTTGGTATCAAACCAAACATAATCCCCAAGTGTGGCCAGTTTAGGCTCAAGCCCAAAATCAATGGACAAGTTCTCCTCCCCAATGGCCAAAACTATCACGTCCGTCATGCCGATGGCATTGCCATCACTATCGGTGGCATCATCGCCAATATCCTGTGGCGTGGCGGTATAGGTCGTTGCATAAGCAGAAATATCAAATTGCACATAATAGCTACCTGCTTCCAGTCCATCGAACAAATAAAAACCATTATCATCCGTGTTGGTGGAAGAAACAAGGTTGTCATCTCCCCCTCCTTTCATGCCATCCATGCCCAAGTCGAACAACTGAACTGGCAACTGGGGAATGCCCGGTTCGCCGATGTCTTGCTGTCCATTGTGGTCGTTGTCAAACCAAACGAAATTACCAATGGAGGAAGGTTTGGGAACGATGCCCGCATCAACGGTAGTATTGTCTTCACCGGAGCCCAAAGTGAACACCTCCGTCATGCCCATCGCATTGAAATCGCTATCGGTTTCATCGGCCCCTTGGTCTTGAACTGTTAATTCATGATCCGTTGGAATGGTCGTCAGGTTGATCATGATGTAATAATCGCCGGGCACCAGTCCGGTAAAGCTGTAATTTCCGGTTCCATCAGTTTCTTGGACATCGATCAGATTATCATCTGCTGTGCCTTTGATGCCATCTGTCCCTAAATCCAGCAGCTCCAAAAACACACCTGAAATCCCAGCTGGGTTTGCCCCTTGTTGCCCATCCCGGTCATCATCAAACCAAATCTGATCCCCGACGGAAGCATACTCCAATGGCATATACAAACCGAAGTCGACCGTCGTATTGACATTAACATCGGGCTCATCATCCAACGCCAAACGAATGGTATCGGATTGGACCACCCCCCCAATCAGAGAGCCGTCATCCTGATGATCGACGTTGTTGTCAGTGCCGAAAATTGGTTCAAATGGGCCATTGCCGTCCTTATCGAAAGCACCATCCCCGGTGGAGCTGACATAACCAGTTGGGATGCCGACGCCGCTCAATTTCACATAATACAAACCCTCAGAAAGGCCTGTGAATAAGTAATTACCCTGACCGCTGGTCAACTTGGTTGTCAGCTCTATATCGTCCATTGTATTCGCCAAACTATCTGGCCCGACGTCAAATAATTTCACCTCCACATCGGCCAAACCGACATCATTATTATTGAAAATGCCGTCGTTGTCCCGGTCGTCGAAAACGAGGTTGCCTAGGCTCAGGGTTGGTACATCTTGAGGTTCATATAAACCAAAATCAACTGTTCTATTTTCGTGGATTTCCGGCTCTTGAAACCAAGAAAGGCGGATCGTATCCGAAAGGATCATTGCGCCCATTTGCGAGCCATCGTCCTGGTTGTCAATATTATTGTCTGAGCCTGTGATCGGCTCAAAAGGTCCTGCGCCGTCTTGGTCAAAAATGCCTTCGCCAGTGGAGCTGACGTGATTGGCGGGAATGCCATTCCCGTTTAGTTTTACATAATACAAACCTTGAGGAAGCCCGGTAAATAAATATTCCCCGTTATTGTCAGTCGATTTGGTGCCAATAAAAATATCGTCGCCCGTCCCTTGTTGACCATCGACACCTACTTGATACAACTCCACTTCCACACCTTGCAACCCGATGTCGTTATTGTTGAAAATACCGTCGTTTTCAAAGTCATTGAAGACTAAATTGCCCAAAGAATTGGTTGGTTCATCTTGCGGTTCATATAATCCAAAATCGACCGTTAAATTGACATTCCCCAATGGTTCGTTAAGGTAGACCAAACGAATGGTGTCCGACATGATCATGGCCCCCATTTGAGTACCATCGTCTTCCTTGTCTATATCATTATCGGTTCCGAAATAAGGCTCATAAGGTCCAGAACCATCTTGGTCATAAATGCCATCGCCAGTTGAACTGACAAAATTGGGTGGGATGCCCTCTCCGCTCAATTTGACATAGTACAATCCTTCAAAAAGGTCTAAGAACAAATAACCCCCAAAGCTATTCGTCGTTTGCGAAGCGATCAAATTATCGTCAGTAGTCCCTTTAATTCCATCTGTTCCCAAATCGTATAGTTCCACTTTTACATCAGCCAAACCAGTATCAGGAAATGCAAATAGGCCATCATTATTTAGGTCATGAAAAACTTGACTCCCCAAATGCATGACGGGCGGCGTATGGGGTGCAAACAAGCCAAAATCTACCGTGTAGTTGTTGTTGCCATTGGGCTCATTTTGCAAAGTCAATCGAATGGTATCGGACAGGATCATGGCGCCCATCTGCGTACCGTCGTCAATTCCATCCACATTGTTATCCGTTCCACTGGTCGGCTCAAAAGGCCCGATGCTGTCCAGATCATAAGGGCCTTCCCCGGTCGAACTTTCAAAACCGAAAGGGATGCCAACGCCCGTTAATTTGACATAATAAATGCCATTTTCCAAACCAGTGAAAACGTATTCTCCATTGCTATTCGTAAACAGCGTGGCCAGTTCGTTGTCATCATTAGTGTCCATGAGGCTGTCCACACCAAGGTCAAACAATTTGACCTCAATACCTGCCAAACCTGTGTCGACATTATTGAAAACACCATCGTTGTCTAAGTCATGGAAAACCAAATTTCCAAGGGACAACTCTTGCGGTTCATACAATCCAAAATCGACCGTCGTATTGACATCTCCGCCAGGCTCGTCGCCAATGACCAAACGGATGGTGTCGGACATAATCATCGCCCCCATTTGAGTGCCGTCATCGTCCTCATCAATGTTGTTATCTGTCCCAGTCGAAGGCTCGAATGCACCTGCACCATCCATATCGAATGGCCCATCTCCTGTGGAACTGATGTAGCCGATAGGGACACCCACACCTGTTAATTTCACATAATACAATCCTTCAAAAAGGTCGGTGAAAAGGTAACCACCAAGGTTATTGGTATTTTCAGTAGCGATCAGTGCATCGTCCGCCGTGCCTTTGATCCCATCTGTACCTAACTGGTACAACGCCACCTCTACTCCTTGCAAACCAGCATCATTTTGATTGAAAACCCCATCATTGTTTTTGTCATGGAAAACGAGGTTTCCGAGCGACATAATAGGAGGGGTTTGTGGGTGATAAAGGCCGAAGTCCACTGTTGTATTTACATCCCCGTCCGGTTCATCGCCAAAGGAAAGGCGGATGGTATCGGAGAGGATCATGTTCATCATGATGGCTGTGCCATCATCATCATTATCGATATTATTATTGGTGCCGAAGAAAGGTTCGTATGCACCAGCCATATCCGCATCATACGGCCCATCGCCGGTGGAGCTGAGGTAGCCAGCCGGGATGCCATTTCCAGTGAGTTTGACACAGAAAACGCCAGGCTCGTAAATATTGGTAAATAAATACTGGCCAGCCCCGTTGGTGAGGAGCGTGTCTACGTTGAAATCATCGGTCGTGCCTTTCGTATTATCAGGGCCAACATTGATCAACACCAATTCTACACCAGCCAAACCGACATCGGAGTTATTGAACGAACCATCGTTGTCAAAATCTTCAAACACGAGGTTGCCGAGCGACAAACTTGGTTGGATTTGTGGTTCGTACAATCCAAAATCCACGGTGTTGTTCACATCCCCGTCAGGTTCATTCCCCAAAGTCAAACGGATGGTATCGGACATAATCATTGCGCCCATTTGAGTGCCATCGTCGATTCCATCGAGATTGTTGTCCGTACCAGTTGAAGGTTCAAATGCGCCAGCCCCATCCATGTCATACGGTCCGTCACCGGTGGAACTGACGTAATTGGCAGGGATGCCATTTCCATTTAATTTCAAATAATAAACGCCTTCGTCGAGTCCAAAAAATTGGTATTCGCCAACATTGTTGGTCGTATCTGTGGCCAACAAATTATCGTCGTTAGTCCCTTTTATACCATCCGTGCCGAGGTCATATATTTCTACCTCCACCCCTTCGATTCCCATGTCAATGTTATTGAAAACACCGTCATTGTCATAGTCTGTGAAAACTAAGTTACCAACTGAGACGGTTGGAACAGGCTGTGGCTCGTAAAGGCCGAAGTCAACCGTCAAATTTTCATTTCCATTGGGCTCACTGTAAAGGGTCAAGCGGATGGTATCAGACATTACCATGTCGCTCATTTGCGTTCCATCATCAATGTCATCAGAATTTCCGTCCGTTCCGAGGGATGGTTCAAACGGTCCGTCACCGTCCATATCGTAAATACCATCTCCTGTTGAACTGATAAAATTAGCTGGGATACCGACGCCCGATAATTTCACATAATAGAGACCTTCAATTAAGTTTTCAAATAAATATTCTCCATTGACATTGGTGGTTTTGGTGTCAATTTCCAGATCATCCATAGTCCCTTTTTCACCATCTACACCAACTTCAAATAATTTCACCTCTACGTTTTCAATCCCTTCATCGGCATTGTTGAAAAGACCGTCGTTGTCTTGGTCGTGAAAGACCAGATTCCCAAGAGAAAGGATATTGGCAATTTGAGGTTCGTACAAACCAAAATCAACCGTTGTGTTTACCTCGCCGCCCGGCTCGCCGCCAATGGTTAAGCGAATCGTATCCGACATAATAAGCATACCCATTTGGCTTCCATCGTCAATATGGTCGGTGTTGTCGTCTGTTCCGAGGGAAGGTTCAAAAGGCCCGGAACCATCCATGTCATAGATGCCATCACCCGTGGAACTGACAAAATTAGCTGGGATACCCGTGCCGGATAATTGCACATAATACAAGCCTTCGTGAAAACCTGTGAACAAATATTCGCCCGCAGCATTCGTCGTTTTTGTAGCTATTTCAATATCGTCCCCTGTCCCTTTTTCACCATCCAAACCAACATCAAAAAGCACTACTTCCACATTTTGCAAACCAACATCTGCATTATTGAAAACCCCATCGTTGTCGAGATCGTGGAAAACTAAATTTCCCAAAGAAAAAGTAGGTTCATCCTGTGGGAAATATAGGCCAAAATCAACGGTATAATTAGCATCCCGATCAGGTTCACCGTCCAGTGTCAAGCGGATGGTGTCGCTCATAATCATGCTGCCCATTTGGGTGCCATCGTCTATCCCATCCACGTTGGCATCTGTTCCGAGGGACGGTTCATACGCCCCTGCCCCATCCATGTCGTACACACCATCGCCTGTTGAACTGACAAAGTCCATGGGGATTCCATTACCCGTCAATTTCACATAATACAGCCCTTCCACCATCCCGGTGAAGAGGTATTCCCCAAAACCATTGGTCATTTGGGTTGACAGTTGAACGTCGTCGTTTGTCCCTTTTTCACCATCGGGGCCGAGGGTCATCAAAGCAACTTCCACATCCTCGATACCTTGGTCACTATTATTGAAAATGCCATCGTTGTCGAGGTCGTTAAAAACGAGGTTGCCCAATTGGATTATCCTTGGCTCATAAAGGCCAAAATCAACCGTGTTGTTGACGTGGATTTGCGGCTCTTGGAACCAAGTCAAGCGGATGGTATCGGACATGATCATACTATCCATTTGGGTGCCATCATCCACGTTGTTGAAGTTGTTGTTGGTACCAATCGAAGGCTCGAAAGGCCCGGCCCCGTCATTGTCATAAATGCCTTGCCCAGTTGAACTGACCCAATTGGTAGGGATGCCGAAGCCACTCAATTTCACATAATACAAGCCTTGTGGGATGCCGGCGAATTGATATTCGCCGCTACCATTAGTGGTGGTCGACAATAATAATTCATCATCGTTGGTCCCTTTGATTTCATCCGGGCCAAGGTTCATTAACTGCACTTCCACATCGGCGATGCCATAGTCTGCCCCATTGAAGAAACCATTGTTTTGCACATCGGCAAAGACGAGGTTGCCTAGGGTCATGGTCGGCTCTGGCGTCGGCGCATACAGGCCAAAATCCACAGTATTGTTGACATCGAAATCAGGTTCGCCGCCAAAGGTCAGGCGGATGGTATCGGAAAGGATCATGGCCCCCATTTGCGTGCCATCATCCAAATTGTTCAAATCATTATTGGTGCCGAGCGAGGGTTCAAACGGGCCTGCCCCATCGTTGTCATAAATGCCCTCTCCCGTTGAACTGACCATATCGACGGGAATCCCGACGCCAGTCAATATTACGTAATACGTGCCCGGGTTAATTCCAGTGAATTGATAAATACCAACTGAATCAGTTTGGGTAGTGGCTACCTCCACATCGTCCATTGTCCCTTGCTCGCCATCTGGCCCAACGTCAAACAATTTGACCTCTACGGCTTCCAGACCCGGTTCGCTATTATTAAAAACGCCATCGTTGTTTTCGTCATGAAAGACCAAGTTACCCAAGTCGAGAATTTCAAAAATGATCGGTTCATACAAGCCAAAATCGACGGTCGGGTTGTCATTATTTTCCGCACCCAATGGCTCATTTCCAAAAGTCATGCGGATGGTATCAGACATCACCATTGCCCCCATTTGCGAGCCATCATCGGTGTCGTCAACATTATCATCTGTTCCAGTGGCAGGCTCAAAAGGGCCATCCGGTTGGGGATCGTTGACGCCTTCCCCAGTGGAGCTAACATAATTGGTGGGAATGCCATCACCGGTGAGTTTTACATAATAAAGCCCTTCTGCATAAATCTGAAATAGATATTTTCTGACACTGTCCGTGACACTGAAATCGACATATTCATCATCGGCAGTACCTTTTTCCCCATCATTGCCAACTTCGTATAATTCCAATCTGACGTTATTGATGCCTTCGTCTGAATTATTAAAAACTCCATCATTTTCATAATCGGCAAAAACGAGGTTTCCAAGGGTCATCGTTGGAACGTCGAGATGAACTTCCGCCCCGTCCATATCATCCTCATCAGTCAATGGATTATTGCTGTTGAAAGCGCCAGTGCCGTCCCCATCAAGGGCATTATCGGCAGGAAGTCCCGGTGTCCCACCAGCATCATTTCCCAAAAAGGCATCTGGGGTAGAATCGATGTCGGTGGGAGGTGTATCGGAGCCATTGGTATTATCATCGGCAGAAGTTATTTCTGCATAATTGTTGAGCATACCGGGCAAGGCCATATTGTTCACCGTCATTTGGATATTCAGCGAATCGGCTTGGCCTGGCAATAAGGGCCCAGCATAAAACCAAGTCGGCCCGGCACCAAAATTGAACCAGCCGGGGCTACCAGCAGCGTTGAAAGTGAAACCGATTGGCAAATAATCTAATACTAAAATATTATAGGCAGGAGCTGTCCCTTGGTTGAAAATAGTGACGGTAAATGTGACGACATCACCAATATTTACCAATTCTGATTGACCTATCGCCAAGGTTTTCCGCAGGGCCAAATCAAAGACAGGAGGCTCTTGTGGCTCGTACAAGCCAAAGTCAAGGCTCTGGTTATAATCGGGGTCACTGTCGCCATCCCCGGTTTCATCGCCAAGCGATAATTGGAAAACACTGGACAAAATCATGCTGCCCATTTGTGTTCCGTCATCCACATTGTCGGTGTTTCCGTTCGCATTGAGTGCCGGTTCGTAAAAACCTAAAGTGTCCGAGTCATAGATCCCATCTCCCGTGGAACTGATATAACCAGCGGGGATGCCGCCCCCACTTAATTTAATGAAATAGGACCCTTCGGAAAGGGTATCGAAAAGGTATTGACCAAAACCATTGGTCATCGTTGTTTTTAAAGGTAAATCATCCGGCGTTCCAGCCAACCCGTCCGTGCCGGGGGAATATAAAACCACTTCCACATTTTCCAGTCCTTCATCTGAGCCATCGAAAACGCCGTTGTTTGTTTTATCCCAAAAGACCAAGTCACCGACACTAACCGTTGGGGCCGCCTCCGGCAAATAAAGGCCGAAATCAACGCTGGGGTTATTGTAGGAATTATCGTCCCCGTCATTGATTTCTGTATCAAAAATCAGCACAATTGTTTCCGACATAATTGAATCCCCCATCTGGGTGCCATCGTCCGTTCCATCCACGTTGTTGTCGGTGCCAGTGGCAGGCTCATAAAAACCCATCCCATCCATGTCCGTTACCCCGTCTCCGGTGGAGCTTACGTAGCCCGCAGGTATCCCGACACCCGTCAATTGTACATAATAGGTTCCTTCTGGAAGGGTAGAAAATTGGTATTCACCAAAACCGTTGGTCACCGTCGCAGCGATCAAATTATCATCGGTAGTTCCCTTTATCCCGTCCGTCCCAAGGTCAAACAATTGCACCTCTACGTCTTCGATGCCCTCATCGTTGTTGTTAAAAATACCGTCATTGTTTTTGTCATTAAACACCAGATTGCCCAAACCAAGTGACTCAGGCTGAGGGGCATAAATACCAAAATCAAGGGTCAGGTTTTGATTGCCGCCCGGTTCATCATTCAAGGATAATTGGATCAGGCCAGACACGATCATGGTGATCATTTGGGTACCATCGTCCACGTCATCCACATCATCATCGGGAGAAGCGGCAGGCTCAACGGTACCGGATCCATCATTGTCGAACGGCCCACCGCCCGTGGAACTACGATGTCCAACCGGAATGCCAACCCCAGTGAGTTTTACGTAATACAATCCATCTACCAGACCAGTAAAAAGATATTCACCAAACCCATTGGTAAGAGTAGAAGCAATAAATACATCATCAGCGGTGTTTTTGGCTCCATCCAGGCCTGCTTCATAAAGCTCTACTTCCACGTCTTCTATTCCTTGATCGCTATTGTTAAACACACCATCGTTATCAAAATCTTCGAATACCAAATTTCCCAAAGAAAGGATGGGGGCCGTCAAAATAACCTCCTCACCGTCGTGGTCGTCTTCGTCCGTCAAGGGGTCATTGCTACCTAAAACACCCGTACCATCCCCCGTAATTACATTATCGGCAGGGGTGCCTGGCGTTCCTCCCGGATCGTCGTAAAACAAACCATTGGGCGTCGAATCATGGTCAACGGGGTCTGCATTGCTGGGGTTCAGGTCATCATCAGCGGAAGTGATCTCTGCATAATTGTTCAGTTCAACTCCAGCCGCATTAGAATTGACCAGAAAAGTAATATCAATTGAATCCATCGAACCAGCAGGCAAGGAGGGCAAAAACCAAGTTGGGCCGGCACCAAAGTTGAACCAGCCCGGACTTTGGGAAAGCGAAAAATCAAACCCTATCGGCTGGTAATCAACGACAAGTACATTGAAGGCATCAAAATCGCCTTGGTTAAAAACGTAAATTCTAAATTTTACATATTCCCCAATTTGCACATAACGTGATTGGGTTGGAGCCAATTTTTTGCGGAGCGCCAAATCAAAAACCGGAGGAGAACAATCCGCCAATGCTGTCAAATCAAGCGTAGTTCGGATGCTGTCGCAGCCCGATGTATAAAACTGGGTGTCCCGGTAAATGCCGGTAGTTGTTAAGTTATTTCCAAAAAATGGATAAGATTCACCCGGGCAAATTTCTTCTGTCAATTGTACATCAGTTACGGGCTGGACAACCAGATTTAGGACAAACACACTGTCGCAACCATCGACCGTTAAAAGTGAATCGTAGTAGGTGCCACTTGCTGCCAAATTTTGATTGTTAAAAAAATAAGTCGAGCCCTCGCAAATTATTTCATCCAATACCATGACCTCAGGCAAGCAATCGTAAAACCCAAAATCAAGCGAGTGATCGGAAGCCCCCCAATCATTGGTCGTCACTTTTACAAAAGGCAAACCATTAATGTCGTTGCTGATGTACTGGGCAATCGTTCCATCGCTGTCTTTTGCAAAACGGTTTGCGCCGCTGTCGGTGCTGTCGACCGTGAGAGAATAATCATCGCCATTGTAGTCCAATTGGCCGTTGCTGAACTGACCTGTTCCGACCACTATGTAATACACAGTGTTGGCTTCAACGCTGTCCGGCGAGCTGATCCACACCTGATCGGTTGAATCGGAATGACTAAAATAATATTGGCCATTACCGTCGGTCATGGTTGAGGCCAGCAGGTTGCCCAATTTATCATAGAGGTGCACATTTACCCCGGAAAGGCCTGGCTCACAGGCGTCTTGAGCACCGTCACCGTCGAGGTCTTCCCAGACCAGATTGCCTATTTCAATGGGCGCTGGATCGCAGATGACTTCCATTTCGCCCAGGCCATTGGCCTTGCTGAATTGTTCAAACCTGTCGAGCAATTCTAAGGTAAAAAAATGGGCTCCGGTATTGGTATTAAACCAATCAACGCCAGCACTGAAGGAAGCGATGGGGTCGATTACTGTCGAAATGACCACATTTTGTCCCGGCAAAATTACTAGGCCACCACTCCCCGTTTCTTCGTGGAGATCATTCGCCCCGATGTAATAGTCACCACCAAAAAACAATTCCGTTTCGGTGGTTCCATTGGCATGTATGGAGTAAGTATGATCGGCAAATTGGGTGGTATCCAATGTCCAACTATTCGCTCCGGTCAAGGTCGCCAGCAGAATATCTCCAAAGCCGTCACCCGTTCTTAAATTGATATTACCATTTGGCCGGGGCACTTTATAGCCTGTTTGGTCGCCGAACCGATCCCGCAATCCAATCACCATATTTCCATTGGCATCGAATTCAATGTCGGATAAAATAGGCTGTGGATGAGCATGTTCTGCGCCTGCATCCATTGCTGGTGTTGTTGGGTAAGTATCCGTCCACGGATTCCAATCGGCTGGGCCAATACAGAGCGTGGTATTAGCCAAAGCACAGCCCCGATCATAGCCTAAAGGGAATTCCAGAACTTTTGTAAACGTCAGATTAGCAGGGTCGTACGCGTAAACCAGCCCATACATTGATCCGCCATCTTCACCGCTCGTCACCAAACCTACGTACACTAAATTGTTCTTTATTTCGAGGGCAAATGGCCTGATCTCATTGTCTGTGATGCCTGTTGGCAAATCAGGCAACGGGTTCGGCACAGCAATATCCCCATCCGTTAAAGGCACGATGGTTATTTCCGAAGAATTGGTAGGCGGGTTTGGGTCGGCAGGGTCGTCGCCCAAAGGAATTTGATACAAGGAGCGGTCAAACAAATTGACCGTCCAGAGGCTTCTTTCATCGCCCGAAATATCAAGGTCACCAAAGGACATTTTGCTCACAGCAGAATAAGAAGCAGAATCAATGACGTCCCCAAACAACGTTTTATCCACAAAATTGTGCGGGTCGGTGCCCGTTATGTCACTCCCAAACAGGTCATTCAAGTCCACAAATTCTTCCCCTGATAAAACCCCGTCATCGGGGTTTGAGATTTTGAAAATGGAGCCCGTACTACCCACCAATCCTGCAAACCGCTTCATGTAAGCACTGGCAAAAAGGGTATTCGACGCCCGCTGAAAGGCGAGCCCATAGGTGGTGCCGATTTGGTTAGCCACTGTCTCATGCTTGAAAACTGCCGGGGACTGGCTGGTATAGGAAAGGAGGACATCGCCCGTGCCACTGTTGTCGCCTTCGATAAAGCAGTTGGTAACCAGATTGGGGTTGTTTTGACAAAAATCAGCGGGGGCTGCAAGGCCCAAATATGCCGTGTCCCCTTTTTGTACAAATTGCACGGAGGTGCCGTTTTCAGTTCCAGTTTGGGTGGGTTTTGCCCACGCAGAAATATCATTGGGGATTATGAATTCGAGCCTATATACTTCATTTGCATTTCCACTAAAAGTGGTATTTCCATTATCCAAAATAAAATCCCCGCTCGCATCGCTAATTGTCGAGCCGACCATATTTTCCTGACAATCAAACAGCTGCACCTCTACCCCAGTGATCCCAATGATCGTAACTTCATCCATTGCACCATTGAAATTCCAATCTTCCCAAACCTTACCACTTATATCATCTGGCCCCATTGCAAATCGTTTTTGTGAGGATGTTTTCCCTAAAAATTTTGGCGCTGCTTGTACTTCTTTATTTGAAATATGGGGAAAAAATTTGGTAAGTTCTTGCGCGCTGTTTTGGTACAGATCATAAAACAGCCCGTGCCTACAAGTATCATTGGCGAGGGATGAATGAAAAGGATTTACAGCAAAAACGCCGACCACGGCAAAAACGACCATGATGGACACGGGAAACAAGAAGGATTTCATTCAAATAAAATTTAAACGAGCCTAATGCCAAGCCGATCAATAGGTGAAAAACATGAACCATTGACCGGTTGCACCAGAATTAACGGGGGGGGAACGGTTTGTCTTTGTGCGTTCGATTTGTTGAAAATTGGGGCGGAAAGCCACCAAAAAAAGAATGATTGAAAAATTTAAGGATGCGGGTTTGCGATTCGGCGCAAACGCTGATAAGGTGAGTAAAATGCTAAAAACTGAAGTTTGGGAGGAAAATGTTCTAACGTAGGGGGGAGAACAATAAAAGGGGAAAGTCAAGAATAATGCCAAGGGGGACAATCAAAAATCAAAGTGCTGACCGTTAATGCAGAGATTTGGAATGGGAAAAAAAGGAAAACTTCAGCGTACATTCTGAATTTTGGAAATTGAGAAATGAGCCCTTCAGGCAAAATTGAAAATCAATTGGTTCGCAATTTCCTAATTTCCAATTTCTAAATTTCAAATAAAAACGGGGCTGCCAGTTGATCTGGTAGCCCCGTTTTTTTAGAAATTTATCAAACAGATAATCAAGGCAATCTTTCTGAAACAATGTAATTGGCCAAGAAACGTCCGTTTAATGGATGCGACATGATCGTATGGTAAAGCAACTTTGCCCGTTCGTTGTCTGGACCCTGGTAGATAATTTTCCCATCCATGTCAATATCGTTCCGGTCATAGCCCCAAGAAATGTAATTCGCCAAAAAGTTGGTATTCAAAGGGTCGCTCAAAACCTTCGAGAAGAGGTAGAAAATGTCGTTTTGCGGCCCTTGGTAAATGACCCGACGATCGCCGTTGAAATCCCCCGCCCAAGCGACCCGCCTGCCGCCAACAATGGTTGAAGAGGATTCTTTGTCAAAAACGGCTGTGTTCACATTGGTAAAATCCAAGGTCGGAATGTTGACCGAAGACAAAAACCAAGGCCGTCCGGCCATGATCCCCAAATGGTTCCGGTGCCGGAAAGCCACGTGGTAGGAACCTTCCCGGAGGTTGGGGAAATAGACGACATCTTCGCCTGCTGCGTTCATCACTTCGCCATTGCGTTTGAGTAGCACGGCAGTTGTTGCCAAAACATTTTTCGCATCAGCGGAATCCCTGATTTCCAAGAACAACCAATCCACGGCCGCATTTTCGCCCGTCACGGACAACAGAGAAGGGCTGGTTGTTTCGCCTCCACCTTTTCCAGAATGCTGAAAATAAGACAGGTTGGAATAAGGTTCGGTCAATGGCAAAAAGCCTTTGGCCCGTATTTTATCACTCATCAAAGTATCCGAAATGTTGTCCATCAACGCACCGTAGAGCAACGCCTCCAAACGAATCGAAGCCACGTTGCAATGGTCTTCCCGGTCAAATGTCAAGGCATTGCCACAGTCGTCCACCGTTGACCAAGAGCGGTTGATTTTCAAACCATCCGGCATCAAAACAGATGATTCATCAAATACCAAACTGATCTGGTTGTCGCAATTATCTCTTGCAAAAACATTGACGCCTGCCTCGAATTTAAAATCATCGGTGGAGCAAAACAGTTCCTTATCATCCGGCAGGCTTCCCTCCACGACGAGGTAGGCCACATTTTCCAGTGCATGCGCCCCATCTTCACTATCCCATTCCTGCAACCTGACTTCAAAACTGTTCGCCGTGACGTTTCGTACCCGCACGGTGACTGGGTCTGGGTCATTATTGGAAATGCCCCCAAACAGCACGACAGGTTTTGTAAAAGAACGGCTCAAAGAGACGGTTGCCCAAGCATTGGTCAGGCTCACATTTCCTGATTCGCCGACAAAGTCGCCATCCTCATCGGACAAGTCGAGGTCAGGGATTATGGCCAAATATGCCAGAGATTCGGCAGCGTGATTGGTTTCACTGTCCTTCGAGGTTTCTTCATCTAAAAACAAATCAAGGCTGTTGGTACCAGCATTTTGCACCCTAATTGAAAATGGATCTGTTTCATTGACAGTTTGAGTCGATAAAATAAAGTACGGTGAAATCGGGAATGTCTGACCCAAATTCAATGTCTGTAAAGTACTGCTGGCCCAACTAACCAGACCTGATTCTAATGTATCGTTGATGGCTCCCGGCTCCAAAGCCAGCCAGGCTACCTGTTCAGGAAGGTGTTTCAAATCGGAACCTTCTTGTTCAAACAAGGCCATCTCAAAGCCCTGAGTAGAAATATTCCGCTGCCTTGTCACCACTGCCGAATTTTCATTCGCACTCACAACTTGGCTAAATACAACTGGTTTTTGCGTAAAATCAACGGGGAAAGGGATGTATTTCCAGTTCGTAGTCGTCCGTTGGCTGATCCCAGCGAACAACTTTTTACCATTCGGTAACGTGTACAACCGGAACAGCTCCGGTTTTTCTAAATCTTCAATGGTAATGATTTGCGAAGCAGAAGCAGTATTTCCGCAAAGGTCCTCTGCCGTCCAAGTCCGGGTAATGGTGTATCCAGCACAAGTGCCATTGTTGTATTCGTTGCTGACTTCATCATAATCAATGTAAATACCAGGGCACTCGTCATAAGCCAAAACTAAAGGCGGATTAGGCACAGTTTCATCACAATTGATGGTGATGTCAGCGGGTACACTCAAGAGCACTGGTGCCTGGGTGTCGCCAATGGTGATAGTAGCGGCAGCCGTTGCACAGCAGCCTGACACCTGATTGCAAACCTGATATATGAAAACGTCCGAACCACAGTCTGGAATAAACGGCTGGTAGGTAAATTTCCCTGTAGCATCCAATGAAGAACCGCCCGACGGATATATCAAAACGCTGTAAATTGGGTCTTGCAAATTCCCATCGTTGAAATTGACCCGGTCGGTCAACGGGATGGATGGACAGGTGGTGAATTCATCATCTAACAATGAAGGTGCGCCAACAGCATAACAATCAGGATCCTCACAATCAGTGAGGCCGTCTCCATCATTGTCAATGCCATCGGCGCATACCTCGGACAATTGTTCACAGTCACTGTTACTGCAGCAGTACCGGAACATCCGGCCACATTCGTAACAGTTACCGTGAAAGTAGTATTTGTGGTAGGGGAAACTGTTTTTACTGCACCAGTTCCAAGCCCCCACTCCATGCATAATTGTACGACCCTGTCCCACCGTAGCACTTCACAGTTAGGTTGTTGGAAAGCCGGAGCAAATAGTCCGGTCGTTTCCAGCATCAGGAACAGGGAGCGCAATCGTCGTCCTCACAATCCACGAGCCCATCCCCATCATCATCAATATTGTTGGTGCAATTTTCAACACAGGAGGAACGGTGACGGTCACCTCATCGGTATCAAGGCATCCGTTGTCACTGGTCAGGGTAACACTGTGTGATAGTGCCATTAGGGAAACTACTTTTGTAGCACCAGCCCCAAGCCATGACTCCAAGCAAAGGAGTAAGGTGGGAATACCCATGCCGCTGGCTGTGAGGTAGTGGGTTCTGTTTGACAAACTGTCACATCCTGCCCGGCATCGACAGTCGGTGACTCCATAACACTAACAATAACCAAATCTTCGTCGGTACAGCCGATGTTGTTGCACGGTGACAGAATAAGTTGTTGTCGTAGAAGGGGTTACATTTTTGCTGGCCTGCCCGAGTCCTTGATCCCAAATAAATGCGAATGGCCCAGAACTCAACAGCGTTAGCACTAATAGTAGTTGACGTATTCGAGCAAATGGTCGCATCGGCACTGGCAGTAATAGTTACACCAGGGATGACCGTTACAATGTATTCACCAATGGGAAGCAAGTCGTCGGGTCTTGTGGTGCAGGTTTGACACAGCCATAGACATAATAGGTTTTGCAATAGTGGCTTGCGCCTGAAAATTATCGAAGTGATGCTCCCTGTTCCGTTATTGATATTAGCAAATTTCCTGAGCCACACCTTTGAATCAGTTGAAATATACGGATTGGCTTGTATTGGAAGCGGTAAAATTCGATGTAGTTATAGGGTGGTTTGGGCGCATTGGAAGAGACACTGAACGTAACTGCTTCCCCTCTACATATTTCCAAAGTTGTCGAATCCAAGGTGTAGATTTCTGGACAAAGGCAATCCTGATCTGCATTGTCACATAGCCGTCGCCATCGTCATCGATCCCATTTCCACAAATTTCTTCACAGAAAACCTCCACCGCAACCGTTGCTGCGATCAAAGACTTACTCGCCGCCTCGGGTGAAATAACATCGACTGAAACGAGGTCAACATTTGGGTCAACATTTTCCAAAAAGAAATCAACCGTATCGATACAGCAACCATTAGGGAAACCCAACTTGGGTAGCCCAGATTTTGATAGTTCGATGCTAACATCCTTGGCAGTGGCCACAAAATCAAGCCGCCTATTGTCGTAAGTTATTTCACTGATCGGGAGTGAAAGTTTCACGTTCCGTTCCGCGATCCCTTTTGGAATGTCGAAATCCAAGGTATAAGTATTGTTGTACCCGCCGATGGTAGTGAATTCCGTACGACCGTTTTACCGGGCTGGTTGTTCCTGAATGAAAGCTGACAGTGACTGGGCACTGCTCTTATACAAGGTGTTGGAATAAGTGACCGAACTTGTCGCAGGGAGTGTTACCCGATAAACATAGGCGTTCGAGCCAATGGATTGACGGTAAGCAGTAAAGTTGACGTTTCCGTCATCCTTGACCTTAATGGAGGCGCCGGGATTGCTCCTTTGTAAACTATTTCCACTACCACCGAATCGATGGTCGACAAGTCACTGATATTCAGTGTTTTTGGAATGCTATTTTTGATGCCGACAAATTTCAGCTCCACGTCACGGCCATCTTCACAGGAAATTTCGAGGGATACCGCCTCCGGCGCAACATATTTCTTTGATCAAAATTTGGTCAACAACGACGCCTTTTGCGGTGGTCGAACCATTGTTTTGGGAAATAAAAAAACTGGTTGTGGCCGTGGCAGGTGGCGACCAAAGAAAGGTCACCGTTTTCCAATTCAACTGGTTCCAACTTGGACTCGCAGGCAGTTCCGTTTCGAAAATCCCCAATAAATTGCCGTTGTCATCGATTCCTCCGCCAAACGCTTCGAAGGCAATCGTAGCTGCTGACTGCGGCGAAGGAACAGACCACGCTGCGGCAGTAAATGTTATTTCATAACATTTGTCCATATCCACCGAAATGGACTGACGGGCACAGTAAGACGACCCCGGCAACCAGAGGAAATAATCGCCATTGGGGTTGTTGACTTGATCGGCGGTGTCATCAATCCAATAGGAATCGTAGCAGTTGTAACCGCAGCCATAATCCATAAACCAGTTCGGCAAGATGGAGGAGTTTTTGGGAAGCGCTGCCGCTGGGCTGCCTTCAAATGTCGTATTGAAAACGGTGTTACCAGTGTTCTCAAAACTCTGATTTTGCAGCAGTTGTGGAGCACAATCCGAATCGTAACAATCGACCAATCCATCTTCATCGTCATCCACGCCGTTGGTACAATCCTCGGGCAACATATCGGCATAACAGGCCGCATCCAAATGGGCATATAAATCAGCCTGAACGGGCGCTCCATTTTCAGTAGCCCGAAACCACGTTGAAATGCCAAAATCGCAAGATTGGGAATTGCCGCCCCACCCGATCTGGGCCCGGTAGCCAGTTGACGAACTGTGAACGGTGATGGTTCGTCCGGCATTGCAGCCCGTACCCGTCAGCGTTCCGGATGCCTGCCAATAATCCCAATTCACGTGATTGGCATCGCAGCCTGCATGTTGAACATAGTTGCCTTGAAATTCTGACCACGATTGCTTATCCGAAAGTGTCAAGTCAATATACCAGCCATCCTGCGCCCCGCATGGAATAGCGAGGCCTGGGCTCCAATCTGAATCGTGGCCATTGATGATGTTGCCTTTTAGGCCTAAAGTCCCATCACCGTTGTTACACAGGATGAGTCCGCCTAGGTCGAAATCTTTCCAATTGTTGCTTGCCCCAGAGTCATCCATCGCCCATACATATTTGCCCCAAGAAGGAGACAATTCGCAGCTTTCCCCTGCGCAGATCGGGCTGGGTACTTCCCATTTTTGAAAACAAAAACCATCATAAGTTGCTGTCCCATACCCATCGTTTTTCCAGCCCAGCGCCTGCACATAGGCGGTACCTGCTGGAGCCTTGGCTGATAGTTGATAAACTTGGTAGGATGAAGAAGTGATGCTTTTATAAGTGGCGTCAATCTCGTTGTAGCCACTGTCCATGAATTTGATGCCGACGACTGCACTTTCCCAACCAGATTTTTTAGCGTAAACTTCTAAAGAAAAAACCTGGTTCTCGAAGGCCGCTATATTTTTACCAACCCTCCTACATATCCAGATGTTCTCGCTGCTTTTGTCCCAAAATAAGCATCGGTGGTAATATTGGTATTGCTGAAATAACTCCACCCGTTGAAATCTGACTCAAAATCCCCATTGGAAATCAGACCCGAATTGCAGGAAAAAGGCAGCCACGTGGCAGTATTATTTAAAATATTCTCAGGAGCAGGAGAAAAGGGTTTTCACAAAAGACCAGTAAGAAATCAATTTCCCTTTCCAGTCCAGTGATTTTTTTTCGATTGAAGTCCCAGTAGATTCCGTTTCGTTTTTCGGAGTATTTTCCGGCATTGCTTTTTTGATAGGATTCGCAAAAAGCAACATCGGAAACAGTACCAATAAAACCCATAGTTTTTGTTGGCATTGGTAATTGAAATTTGAGTTTAATAGTTTGTTTTTGTAAATGAATTTCTCATCAGTACTCGTATTTGTAAGTTATGGTTATTGCCGATTTAATTGAGTAGGCGATGAGAGGGAATATAGCTTCTTATTTGACCAAAACGCTTGGATAAATTAAAATGAAAATAAAAATTAAAATTAAAAACCTGGATCACTTGGGCTAATTCAATAACAACTAAATCCTATTAGTTAAATGGTTTTTATTTTCATTTCACATTAATTATAAAATGACCAAGTATTTAAAATTCCAGACTTGTATAGTGTGTGAGTAGACAGGTATGTGTGAGACAAAAAGAAATGCAGGAAATAAAAATGTCTATTTTTTTGAGAGAAGGAAATCCTAAAATAACATTGCAAAAATAATGCTAAAAATCCATATTGTCTAAAATAAAAGTGGCTAATTTAATTAAGTGTGACAGGCTTATAATCGGAATCATTTAGCTAAGTCCTGAAAATAAAAAGCGCATAAATGACCAACTGTTTGACACACCCTTTATTTTTAACCCTCCTATTTAAACTATTTATCGTTTATTAAAAACAATTTCAAATAGAGGTGACACCTATCAATAAGGTGTCACCTTTTAAAGGCATTTGAATTTTTAATTACATACTCATCCAAGGCCATATCCACATTTATCTTTAATTATTTAAAAAATTAATCGCTTTATGGCCAAAAACATTATTTTAACCACCCATTGAAAAGACATCATTAATTAATATTAAAAAATAAATATCTTAAACAGGCTTTTATCACTTTGCATTTTATTAGCCACTTCTTCTTGGGCTGGCTCTTCTTTATCTTTATCATTAGAAAAGAAGTTTCCTTCAGAAGCTCCTGGCGCTACCTGAGACGATGTTAGTGTTTGAGTTTTTTTCATCCTCGAGATGTTTAGAAAAAATTAAAGTTGAAATAACCAATCGTTTTTTATTCAACTATTTTACACTCAATAAGCGACTCATATATTCTCATCTTGATTTAGGAGTTAATTTTCACAATTTATTTTAGACCTAAATAAATGTTTGTTTTTTTACCATTAAAAAATATATAGAGTTGACACCTTTAAAAGGCGTCAACTCTACTGTCAAACTATTTATGGCAAAAATCCTTTAGCGATATAATTGGCCAAAAACCCGCCGTTGCCACTATGTGCCAATACCGTATGGTAGAGCAGGCTGGCACGGTCGTTATTCGGGCCTTGGTAAATAACCTTACCATCCAAATTAAAATCATGCAGGTCGTATTCACTGACAATGAAATTCGCCAGAATATCCGTATTATTTGGATCGCTCAAAGCCCGGGAGAAAAGATAAAACACATCATTATTCGGACCTTGGTAAATGACTTTGTTGTCTTCGTTGAAATCGCCGCCCCAAAGCATCCTTTCTCCATTGGTGATGCGGCCACCAACGGCGCCTCCCCTCACAGGTAGGTTCGGGTCAGTAAAGTCAACCATCAATGGATTGATAATGGACAAGCGAATCGGCTGGTCGGTCATTAACGCCAAGTGGTTGCGGTGACGAATACTTACTAAGTAATCCCCTTCGACCAAGGTTGGGAAATTAATTAAGTCCTGACCATCTTCCAAAATGATGTCGCCGTCCCTTTGCAGCGCTACAGTGGCATATTCCAAAATCTGTTCTGTAGCCGGGTCACGGATTTCCAATAGCAACCAGTCCACGATGGCATCGTCCCCGGTGACACTCAATAGCACTGGATCAAGCGTACCAGTCAAGGCTATATCCGCTTCGCTCAGTTCTGTGTTAACAGGATCATTATTGATAATATCCGGGGGAATCAGGCTATTGCAAGTAAGGAAATAATCGGCCATACCGGAGCAATCCTCTGCAAGCGGCAGCAAGCTGCCCAATCCCAGCGCAGATCCGCCCACACAGTATTGATCGATGGGTGCCAACCAAGAACCCAAGTTGGAGATCAGTCCCGTTTCTACCCACACGATCAGCGAGTCACCAGAAATATTTGAAAACAATGCGTTGGTGAAATTCCCCGTTTTGATGTCAAATTTGGCGTTGTTTACTTCCACCCCTTCATTGGAGCTATTGGCAAAACTGCCGTCGATCACCGCACAGGTATTGATCAGGTCCAGCAAACCATCCTGATTTTCAAAATCCCCTCCTACGTGCATGCATACGTTTTCGATCCACAAATGACCTCCCGTTTTGAGCAGGTCTTGTTCTATATCAATGGTACTGTTGCCCAAAGAAACCTCCGCTGCGGCGTCTGTGATTTGTAAATCTCCACCTGTTATATTCAAATCAGAGCCAGCTACTAAAACTTCTGCTTCTGCAATGATAATGGCTCCTGAGCCGACTGTTAAACTTCCATTAGTTAGCCAAAGAATTGTTCCGTTTTTCAAATTTAAGTTACCAACTGACAATGTAACATGATGTTGAATGGAGACTGTTTTATTGTTCAAATTATTTGCATTGGGTATGCTTCCGTTTTTCCAAGTCGTAGAGCTATTCCAATCACCATCAGCGATAGTTTGATAATCGGCAGAAGCCGAACCAGCTGGTGTCCCAATTTCAACATCTGTACATGGGCCTTCCACATCACCATGATTAAGGTGAGCCTGCAAGGCATTGATATTGATTTCCAAGGTTGTCTCACTTGATGTACCAGGTTTGTGGCAGATGGTTACTTTATTGCTGTTTGAGCCATTGTTTCCGCCATTACCATTACCGTTGCCATTTCCAGTACCATGCGGAGTCGTATCTTTTACATGCGGGAAAGCAGGGAGGCTGGAGAACGGTTCTTCCAGCGGCACAAATGATTGTGCCCGCAGGTCGTCCCGCATCAGGCCAGAGTTGCCACTATTGACGATCGCTCCGTGGAGCTTAACCCGAGCGTACAATGCAGCAGTCGAACAAGTATCAAAACGGGTAATCAAATTGGTATTTCCACAGTCGTCGATGGCCATCCAGACCCGGGTAGTTTGGGTACCCGAACTGGTAACCGAAGGTGTTTCTGTATAACCAAAAGCAGTGTTGTTGTCGCAGTTGTCGATGGCAAAAACATTGATGCCGATTTGCAGATCAGCGACGCTGCCTGAGCAGTAGTAGCCATTGTTGCCGGGGATAGCGCCTTCTACCACAACCCACGAAACCGACTCTGCTTGGTGGTTTCCATCTTCGTAATCCCACTCCTGTAAGCGCACTTCAAAGCTGTTGTTCGTTACGTTTCTCACCCGGACATTTACGCCGTCATTATGTTTGTTAGAAACCCCTCCTAAGAGGACAACAGGCTTGGTGTATTGTCCTGACAAATTGACTTTCGCCCAGGCATTGGTCAGGCTGAGTTTACCCGTTTCTCCAAAAGACGCCCCGTTTTTGTCAGTCATCGGAACACCCGGCTGGAAAGCCAAGTATCCAACGTGTTCGTATCCATGTGTCATTTCCGCATCAGCGGAAGTTTCTTCTTCGATGAAAATCGAAACGGAATTGCTAGTCAAGTTATCAATCCGCACCGAAGCAGGGTCAGGGTCATTGGTAGATTGCATGGAAGTGAGGAGGCCTGGATCATTTCCAAACAAGTTGCTGAAATTATGGGTGGATGGCGTACTGTTGATGTTTTGCCATCTGTGTGCCTCCAAATTCATCAAATCTGTATTCGTGCCTGCTTCAATAGCCAACCAAGCTACATTTTCCCCTAAGTGCATGCCATCGGCTGATTGCTGCTCGAAAAGCCTCATTTCAAAACCTTGAGAATAGGCGTTCCGCTGGCGCACAGTTACCGCAGACATGTCATTGTTGGTCATGACGGTCGTGAAAATCATCGGTGTTTCCGTAAAGGTGATCGGGAACGGAATATACTTCCAATCATGGGTCACATTTTTCGAAACTCCAGCCACTACTCGCTTGCCATTGGCCAGTGTATAAACCTGGAATATTTCCGGTTTGGTATTGTCCACTACTGTAATATGCTGGGACTGAGAGCTTTGATTGCCGCAAAGGTCGGTCGCCGTCCAGGTACGGGTGATGGTGTACGACTCACAAGCCCCAACATAGTGCTGGGTATTTGTTTCATCAAAATCCATGAAAATACCGGGGCACTCATCAAAGGCAACCACGTTGGGCGGCATGGGTACAGCATCATCGCAGCTGATGGTCACATCCGCAGGGACATTGCTCAGGATAGGTGCGATTACATCACCCAAGTTCATAGTCACGGTAGCGGTGGCACAACAACCTGTCAATTGGTTGCAAGTTTGGTAAACAAACTGATCGACCAAGCAGTCATTTCCCGCAGGGAAATATTGGAATTTACCCGTTCCATCGATGGTCACCGTACCATAAGTAGGGTTGGTGAAAATGCTGAAAACTGGGTTTTGCAAATTATTGTCGTTGTAGGTTACCCGTTCGCTGAAAGGCATCCCCGGACAAGTAGTATATTCATCATCGTAGAGGTCTGGAGCGGCAGAGGCCACACAGTCAGGGTCAGCACAATCTATCAGCCCATCGCCGTCGTCATCGATGCCATTGGTGCAATCTTCTCCACAAACCACCACCGTCACGGTCACTTGATCGACAGCCGTACAGCCGCTTGGTGCAGTTACGGTTACGGTATAAGTAGTGGTAGTGAGTGGTGAAACGATTTGGCTGGAAGTGGTTTTTCCATTGCTCCAGCTATAGGTCAACACACCATTGCCTCCCGAAGCCGAAGCACTGATTTGGATATTGGCACCTGCACAGTTATTTACATTAGAACCCGCATCAACGGTTGGTCCACAATCCGAATCGGCACAATCGATGAATCCATCACCATCATCATCAACCCCATTGCTACAATCTTCTGGACAGGACTGAACGGTAATGGTTACCTGATCAGAATCGTTGCAGCCATTGGCAGATGTGATCGTCACGGAGTAGGTTGTAGTCGTCAGCGGAGTGACGGTAAAGGAGTTTTGATTGCCGGTGAGGCCGTTGTCCCAATTGTATTGGTACGGCTGCGTGCCGCCAGTAGCGGAGGCCAAAAGATTGGCATCGAAAAAGCGGCAAATGGTTTGATCTGCGCCAGCATTGGCCACTGGCGATTGGTTGACATTGACAACGACTTGATCGGTCGTGGTGCAATTATTACCATCGGTAACCGATACAGTATAAGTCGTTGTGCTGCCAGGAGTTACCGTTTTAGTTGCACCTGTACCCAAGCCATTTGACCAGGCAAAAGAATAAGGAGCAAGGCCACCGGAAGCAGTTGCGGTAAATGTAGATGGCGTACCGCTACATAGTGTTACATCTGCACCTGCATTGACAACTGCGCTGGAGCAATCAGGATCAGCGCAATCGGCCAAACCATCGCCATCATCGTCAATTCCGTTATCGCAAATTTCATCCACCAAACATTCTAACAGGTTGATTTCCGCAATGGCTGTCCAAGGGTTGCCATTGACTTCAGAGGATGCGACCAAACGGATATATTGCCCATAAACTGGTTCAAAAGTAATTTCATCTTGGTTTGGCGAATTTTCCCAAACACCAGAAGAAACAGGGCTGCCCCAATTAGTACCATCCATACTTGCATACAAAGTATAATTGGCAATCCTCCCGTTTTGACCGCTTTGTCTTGGTAAATACCGAAGCCCAACAATTGAGTGAACCTCACCCAAATTGATTTGCAGATCATGCGGCATCGGGTCAGTGGCCAACGACCATTGCGTATGCCAAAATGTATTGGGATCACCGTCAAATGCATTGCTGGCTGCGCCATCTTCCCCATTTGTTTCTTCACTGTCTACATAATGTATTGACCATTCACTTTGGTCTATCGTGCTGGTAGCAATACAGCAAGCACCATTCGATTCATCCACTACCCCATCATGGTCGTCATCCAAGCCATTTCCGCAAATCTCAACGCATTGTTCAACTACGAGTTCAAAGAAAGTATTGTAAGTACATCCTCCCGGATCAATGTAAGAAACGTAGTAAGTCCCGGCGGTTGAAAAAGTAGTGTTATTGATCGTTACAATATCGCTGGAACTGCTGCCAGTTTGACTTTTAGAAAAACCATTGGGCCCTGACCAGTTGAATGTCCAAGCAGAATAACCAGAACCAGCAAAGCCGAACCTGACATCCTGCCCTTCACAAACCGTCACCTGATTACCTGGCACCCAAGAACCATTGTCGACACTGTATTCCTGGTTCAAAGCGGTAGAACAATCACAGGATTCAATTTTAAAAGCAGCCACCATACCACCATTCGCTTGGATGTAACTTGGCGCAGATGACTGAATGGAAATCGAACTGATGACACCAGAGCTTGGCCCATTTCTGAATTGGGCAGAGGCACTGATCCCATCTGGTTCATTATAGGTAGTAAAATCCCCGTACTGTGATTTGGTGGTCACTTCCATGATTTCAGAAAAACCACTCATTGTATTGAAACCACCGTTGGTGGTAGGCTGGCCAAGACCACTTAATGCATAAACCAACAATCCATCATTGGCTTCATCGACCGATTGCCCAGCATCAAAACTGGAAATATTCATGATAAAGTTGCCACTTTGGCTTGGGCTACTTGAAACGAGACTGTTGTTGTCCACATTGGAACCTGATCGCACGATCCCCACATTGCTTTGTTCTGCATTGGCAAAAACATAAGCCATCAAAATGGCATCGTCTGCGTTATCGATTGGCAAATTGACATCTGCCATTGAAATGGTAATGTTACCTGAACCTGCTCCACCTAAAATATTGAACAAATCACTTTCATAAATTGCGATGAAATAACTTTCCCGAGAATACATGGCGCCTTCCGCACCAGTGCCCTGCGGGAAACCCCATTGCGCACCAAAACGAAGGTCACCCGCTGGCAATGTCAAATGGTTTTGACGTTCGACACTCCCGCCGGAGCCGACAAAATTGGCCGTAACGACGAAGTTGTTTTCAACTGGTACATAGGTAGTCCAGTTGTCGCCCAAACCAACCGCACCAGTGTTGCTACCCGAACAGTTATCGCCTCCTTGACAGTGTTCCCTTTCAAAGGAAGCCGTCAGGAATACGATCCTGTTGTTGCCCGCTGGGACGAAGAAATTGGTAATGGAAGGCATCCCTGCTGAACCGCTTCCCGTTGCGGAGGCCGATTTATAGGCCAACAACTTTACCCCAGAGGCACAGGTCATCGCCGTGCAATCGCTGGAGCAATCCGGGTCGGCACAATCGACCAAACCATCGCCATCGTCATCTATGCCGTTATCGCAGATTTCTGTCAGAACGGGGTTTTCTGGGTTTTCCGCAAAAGTTGGAAATGGATAAATTAAAGAAATAAAAAATGCAATCAACAGCAGGTAGCCCTTGATTGCAATTACATCTGTTCTACTTTGAACAGGCATGTTCAAAGCACGGGAAAGTCCAATATTGTTTCTCTGTCGGAAAAAATATTCGATAAAATGTGTTTGTTCTGTTCTCATCTTCTAAAAATTGATAGTGTTTGTAATATTGTTTGGTTAGGTAATTTCCGGCTACCGTCGGATTCATTAGAACCTAATGGTGTAGGTATTTTTTTTCAATTATTAATACCTACTGTTTATTTCAAGTTTGTTTATGAGAAGGAAGAAAAGAACTGCTTTCTTGTACAAACTATTTTGGCATAATCTATACCAATAACGTGATCATTTGAACAAAAAAACATCAAAAAAACCTCCAGCAAACAAATTGTGACATCAATAATTAGACAATTAAAACAAGCATTTAATTAATACGGGGGGTTGGCTAAATTAACAGTGAGAATTTTCGGGGGTTATTTTCAATGTTAAATTTTTAATTAGCCAAATAATTCAAAGAATGCTTATTTTAAAGGGGTTTCGAAGCAAATCAATTTAGGACAAAGACTTTCCAAGTTTTGAAAACTTGGAAAGTCTAAGCTCCTCATTTTCAATTGTTATTAAATTCCAATCCTTAATTTGCATTATTAATTGGGGTAAGACTTTCTAAAAAAAATATTCAGCGATAAAATCATTCAACTTCCAACGAGGATTATTTCAACCACATTTTAATCGTAAAGATCAATTATTACTGAACCACCATTTAGGATCAAAAAACCATCATGGCAAACTTGATGAAACAATATAATTGGCCAACTTAATTTGGTTTCCGGGGTGTGCCAAAATTGTATGATAAAGAATAGGTGCCCGGTCATTAATAGGCCCTTGGTAGATGGTTCTCCCATCCATGTTCAAGTCCATATTACTGTACCCATAGCTAATATAATTGGCCAAATGTTCATAATTATCATTGTGTCCGATGATAAACGAGAACAAATGAAACACATCATTGGACGGGCCTTGATAAATAACCTTTCCATCATTATTCAGGTCACCAGACCAAAGGGCCCGCAATCCAGTTGCATGCAAGTGACCCGCCGAACTGGACCCTCTAACTACTAAATCATTATTGGTAAAATCAACTAATGGGACATTTACGGTATTCAGAAATTCAGGGGTTTCCGTCATCATACCTAAATGGTTTCTATGGCGGATGCAGATGTGGAAATTGCCTTCCTCTATTGGGAAAAAGAGCACTTCCTCACCGCTGTTACTTATGACATCGCCATCCCTTTGCAGCAAGGCTGCTTGGGTGATTATGACGCTGTCCCTTTTTTCATCATCCCTTATTTCTACAAAAACCCAATCCACAATTGCATTGTTACCAGTCACGTCGAGCAAGTTGTTTATAATCAATTCACCACCATCGTTTACATAGTTCTTGAACCCATTCATGCCAGTGTAGGGCTCCTTCGTGGGGACATACCCTTTCACCCTCAAGTCGTCATTCATCAGGGAAAGTGGTGAATTACTGATAAGTGGCCCATACAACATAGTCCGCAACCTAACTGCTGCAAGGTTGCAGGTGTCCACTTGATGGAAAGAGGATACATTCCCACAATCGTCAATTGCCCTCCAGGTTTTGTTGACCAGGTTGCCGTTCGAGCTGTATTGGGAAGAATCAATGTATTCTAAAGTGACTTGATTGTCGCAGTTATCGGTGACAAAAAGGTTGATGTTTGGCAGCAATTCTATGACGTTATTATCGCAAGCAAAACCCGAAGTAATAGGGATGCTGCCTTCTACCACCAAATAAGACACCCGACTTTTGGCATGATTTCCATTCAAATAATCCCATTCTTCCAAGGCCACATCAAAACTATTGGAGGTTACATTGCTGACTCTGATCAAAGTGGGGTCACCACCAGAATCTACCCCACCAAGAATGACCACCGGTTTGTTGTATTCCCTTGTCAAGTTGATCGTTTCTGTATTTTGATTAATTAACAATGAACCCGATTCGCCAACAAAGGTGCCGTCCTCGTCCTCTAAGATGCCTGCGTTGAATGCCATAGCCCCAACATCCTCAGCGCCATGGATCAGTTCAGCATCTAACGATGCTTCTTCTTCAATAAAAAACTTGACAGATGTGGGGCTGAGGTTACTGTACCGCACACCGTTTGGGTCCATATCATGGTAGGTTTGCGTGGAAAAAATAACCGCTGGCGTATTCGTAAACGGATTAGCATAAGTCCACGTCTTTAAAGTGTTAGTAACGCTTTCTATCAGCTCAACTTGGAAATTGCTTTCACCAATGAAGCCACCTTCTTCCACCGCTATCCAAGCTACATTTTCATAAGCATGTTCCCCATTTGAAATTTGCTCCTCCTGCAATCTCATTTCAACCCCTCCGATGCTAACATTGCGCAAACGAACCGTCACCGCTGATGCTTCATTTTTGGTAATAACCTGGCTGAAAACAACCGGTTTGGTCTCAAAATCAATCGGGAAATTAAGGTACTTCCAATCATTCGTCACCTGCCGTGCGACCCCTGCTATCAGCTTTTTGCCATTTGGCAGGGTATAGACCCGGAACAACTCAGGTTCAATCCGGTCTTCGACGGTGATGGTTTGTGTTCCATAGGCTGTATTTCCACACCGGTCGGTTGCCGACCAGGTTCGGCTTATGGTGTAAGTTTCGCAACTGTTATTGACCAATGTGGAGGTCTCCTCATACGAAACGTAAATGCCAGGGCAATCATCAATCGCATAAACCTGAGTTGAAGTTTCCGGAATGGCTTCGTCACAACTGACCGTAAGGTCAGCAGGGATGTTTTGTAAAACAGGCGGAACAACATCCCCAATGGATAAGAACACGCTCGCCGTGTCACAACATCCCGATGGTTGGTTGCATACCTGATAGACAAACCGATCAATCCCACAACTACTGCTGTAAGGATTATAGGTGAATACCCCGTTGTTATTTATGCTGACACTGCCTTTAGTTGGGCTGCTAAAAATGGAAAAGGTAGCCGCCTGCAAATTATTGTCATTAAAGATGACTTGCTCCGTGTAGCTGACCCCCGGACAGGTTGAATAGCTATCCATCAATGGTTGGGGCTGGCCAACCGCCGAGCAATCAGGGTCATCGCAATCAATCAACCCATCACCATCATTATCTATGCCATCGGCGCATACTTCGCTGCACGGTGTTACGGTAATGGTCAGTTGATCGCTATCACTACATCCATAAGCATCTGCAACAGTAACGGAATAAGTTGTCGTAACTATTGGGCTTACCGTTTTGTCCTTACCACTTCCCAGGCCATTGTCCCAATTGTAAGTATAAGGGGCCGTTCCGCCAGTACCCAAAGCGCTTAAAATGGCATTGCTACCGAGGCAGATGCTTTGATCTGACCCCGCAAAAGCGGATGGGACACAATCGGTGTCGGCGCAATCTATCAAACCATCACCATCATCGTCGATGCCATTGTTACAAATTTCATCGCAAGTAGGAGCAGCTAAAACGACTGGGTTGTTAACGAAATTTTCAAAACATGCACTGCCACTATTTCGCACACGAACAATATAGCTTCCTGCACTCAGTCCTGTGAAAACATTTGATGATTGGTAGGTAGCCCCATTGTCGATGCTGTATTCCAAATTATCCCCCGTAGCGGTGATAGTTAGCTGTCCATTATTCAAAATTGGACAATTGATGGGGTTCACTTTGGCCACAGCCGATACCGTAACATTGCCACACACAGGATCATTGCAATCGATCAATCCGTTGCCATCGTCGTCAATGCCATTGTTGCATATTTCCACATTACAACTTCTTGTGGCGTCCAAGATGGCTTGGTCGAAATAATATTTCCCCTCTAAAGTCAGATGGGTCGCTGGTACAAAATAGCTTTCCACGGGTGCGGGCAATGCCCCTCCATTTTGCGAATTGGCGTAAACGCCATTCATGTGATAGCCAAGGTAGACGCGTATGCCGTGGCCAGCTGCCACACCGGGAAGGGCGTCCGTAGATTCGTAAGTGAAGAAAACCCCATTCACTCCCAATGCCTGCTCTCCTGCGTTTGTCCACAAATAAGCATCCGCAGCGCCAGTGTAATTGCCCCGTGTAAACACTTTAGAATAACTTGGATTAATGTCGTTGTTGTAGTTATAAATTTCCCTCGAAGCAACATTATCGATGTAAAGATTATTTTGGAACTGATAGCCACCTTCACTGGCTGACATACCCAAGTCATTGATAATCGTATAGTTAGAGTTCATTACAGAACCTGAAAAATTCTTTAAAGCCGCTATCAGATCATTTGAAATATGTGCCTCCGTCGTTGCAGAGACTACGATCAATCCATAGTCATTGAGATTCAAAGTGACTGGAGTTGTTGGGTTGTTAACATCATAAGTTCCCATGCCACTACCATCTGGCCGAGTAAGCACAGGCACAACGATATTGGCTCCGTTTACTTCATCCAAATAGTTTATAAAACCGTGATCCCAAGGGTCGCCATCATAAGGTTTGTCCTCGCCGCAGAGGTAGAGAATGTCGCAAACAATGGCATCGCCCGAACAGGCTACCGGCACATCAAAAGTGGTCGTGGTTGAACAAAGAGAGGAATTGACCCTCCAAGCGGCTGTGACCGTTTTGTTAGTTTCACCATTGGCAGGCACCGTGAAGGTAACCGTTTGCGGGGAGGAGGCACCTCCCCCTACGTTGATCCGTTCGGTTTGTCCATAAATACTAACTTCAATTTGGTCGTTTGCTGGAGGGTTAGTCCAAGAGACTTGCACACTAACCGTAGCCACGTCTTGTAGTGGGTGGTCAATACAACTGCTCACCACTGGCGTTGCCAAGTTAATAAGTTTACAATCCGTATCTGCACAATCCACATTTCCGTCGCCATCATCATCAAGGCCATTGCCGCAGATTTCAGAACAAACGAATGGCCGCAAATTACTGCCAGGAATGATAGTCCACGTCGAGCTGGATGGAGTCTTCCAATAAACCTGGAAATGGTCTCCGCCACCGCCCTCTTTGTGCAGCAATTCCACGTAATAATTTTGACCAGCAACCAAATTGATGGTTGAGGAGGTTTGCGTGGTGAATTTGGTATGTTCCGTCTGGTTCGTCCAATCTGCGATATTGGCGATCAGTATTTTATTAGTTGCATCCGCATCTGTACTCAGGTAGAGTTGGCAGTTGTCGTCCGCAGTTATGTTGAACAAATAAGCCCCAGTCAAGGAAGGCGTAATGTAGCCCCTGACTCTTGTCCCATAGTTATCTGCATAATT
This sequence comes from Saprospiraceae bacterium, assembly GCA_041392505.1. Taxonomy (GTDB): domain Bacteria; phylum Bacteroidota; class Bacteroidia; order Chitinophagales; family Saprospiraceae; genus UBA6168. The sequence goes on from JAWKLX010000023.1 coordinate 114,562, forward strand.
ATCGGGGCCATCAAAACTGGTCAAAGTTCCAGTTTCCGTTGGGTTGTCCGGGTAGTTGGCATTGTTAGTCAGGTCCGTGACCGCAGTTCCTGCTCCAATGTTCAACCAACGTTCCATTGTCAAACCACCTGTAGGGCAAAAAGAAATGCAATCCGGGTCGGCGCTGTCAATCAGCCCATCCCCATCATCGTCGATGCCGTTGTCGCAGATTTCAGCGCAATCAAAATTAACCGTAATGGATTCTATAGCTGAACAGCCGCCATCACTGTCTTGGACTGTTACAGTATAGGTACCTGCTGCTAAATTTTCCCGGTTACCATCGTTTCTGGCCAAGTCGGCAATTTGCGAAGCGGTCAAAGATTGATTAAAGTAATACCTGAAATCGTCCATCAGGCCAGTGAAATAATTGCCAGTCCCTGATCCAAATCCAGAGCCACCGTCGTAATAACCGATGCCACCATTTCCAGAATGAGCGCCAACACCTCCAGCTCCATAACCAGCATAGGCCGTTGTACCAGCCACACCATCTAAATAAAGGGTAAGCGAATCATTTGCAAAAACGGCAGCAACGTGGTGCCATGCACCATCACTTGGGAAAGTGTGGGTGCCCGCATTCACTTGTACACCTGCGTCACGAGCGGCAAATTCGAGGACATTGTTATTCAGCCTGACCGCTATTCCGTTGGTTGCCCCCCCTTCATCGATGATAGTTTGAATACCAGTCAACGCAGTAGGTTTGATCCACGTGGCAATCATCCATTCCGTGAATGCCACCTCCATGAATGCCCCGTCAATGCTGTAACGGAGATAGGTGCTGCCATTCAAGGAGACAGAAGTTTGTCCTTCTACGGCATCGATTGAATAGGTAGGAGTACCAAGACTTGAAGCAGTATTTTCGTGGTGGCCGTTTCCAGAAACATCGTTGGTTGAATTTTCAAAAGTCCATTGAGCAGTTGGGGCAGGTATGTCGCTCCAAACATAGCTATATGGAGCAGTACCACCACTCAGTGTTAGGCCAACACCATTAGTACCACAATCTTCTGACAATGTGACATTTATAGCGTCACATTCTGGATCATCACAATCAATGAGGCCGTCGCCGTCGTCGTCGATGCCATTGTTGCAAATTTCAGTTGGTGGGGTATAACAGGCGGAATCCATCAAAACGTATATATCCATCGCTAGTGGATCCCCGGCCTTATTATGTCCTTCAAACCAGGTGGCCAAGCCAAATGCACAAGTGCCTGTAACCGCACCAGCCCCTACTTGAAGGCGGTACCCAGGGACAGGGCCTGTGACAAATATGGTATCGCCAGCATTGCAACCAAGGCCGACCAGTATCCCATTTACTTCCCAATAGTCCCAATTGGTATGGTCTTCACAGCCCAGTTCCCCTTGATAGCTGCCGCCAAATTCTGCCCAAGTCTGCTTGTCGAAGAGGTTAAGGTTTACTTCCCATTCGTCATGTGTGCCACAAACAGAAGAACTGCCGAGCATGCCCCAATTGGAGTTGAAGATCGTCCCTTTGATATTGTAGGTGCCGTCCTCATTGTCGCACAACACCATTTCCCCCAAAACATAACCTACGTGATTGCTGCCGGTACCAGTGTAGTCGGTGAGCCAGGCAGCAGTCCCCTCTTCAATCGTGATTTCGCAACTGTTGCCAGGGCAGGTTGGCGTTGGCAAATCGAATTCAGTGAAACAAAATGCATCCCAAGTGGCACTGCCCGTTCCCGCAGATTTCCAACCAACTATCTGAACAGTTGCTGTATTCGCTGGGGCCTGGGTAGCCAAGTAGTATTGCTCAAAATTGCTGGAGGTTACACTTACATATTGAGCACGCAACGTATTATTTGAAGCATCAAAAAATAAAACGCCAATAGACACATCTTCGGTTGCTACTTTTTTAGCATAAACTTCCAAAGCATAATATTTCCCGGGTGTAGCCGGTATTGTCTGCGACAAACCACCCTCCTGCCCTGATTGGTGGGCAGCCTTTGTGCCGGCAAAAGCATCCGTTGTGATAGAGCTTCCGGTGCCACTCCACCAACCGGTAAAATCATTTTCAAAATCTGGGTTGGTCAGCAAACCGCCTGTACATTCGTAGCAATCTGGGTCGTTCGAATCAATGAGGCCATCGCCGTCGTCGTCGATACCGTTGCCGCAGATTTCAGTACCTGAAACACAGGAACTTTCAGAAAAAATCACATTGTCAATTGCCAAACCAATGTTACCGCCATTGGTCAGTACAAATTTTCCATGAATGGCTGAATCATAGGTGAATGTGTAGGAATATTTTTGCCAAGCCAAATTAGCCCACGAAGGACTCTGTGGCACTACATGGGTTTCAATTTCTGAATTATTGTAGCTTGGGTCTTCCATCTCAATTCTTATCGCCCCTGCCGTTTGGGTAACCGATCCGCCATCGGGATGACAGGAACCGTCCAACGAAATACCCCATGCTGCCGCCTCGAAGGTCAGGGTATAAGACGTTCCATCTACCATGCCCAGCGAAAAAAATGTCTGACCCGGAATGAAACAGTCATCAATTTGGGGCAGCCAAACAAAATAGTTCCCTTCGGGATTGTTGACGCTACCCTGCGTATCATCAACGTAGTACATGCAATTACCGCTCAGTCCGGGATACCATTCCGGCAAGTCGCCACTTCCGTTCAATAGCTTTTCAGCGGGGTTCCCTTCCAATGTAGTAGCAAAAGCAAATTTGGGATTGCCCGTTTCCATTCCGCTGTTACTGGTAATGGAGCAATCAGGATCATCGCAATCCACCAACCCATCGCCATCGTCGTCGATACCGTTGTCGCAAATCTCGTACGGACTACACTGCTCGGCAAAGAAAACATTGTCAATCCAGACCGTTTCAGCACTTTCACCTAGGTTGAAAACGAGATTCACGTTGCCAATTACGTCATAATTCGAATGGATATTGAAGCTATAAGTCAATGTCGATGTGGTAAGGCTTAAATTTTCCCAAAAATAGGTAGTCCACGGGGAGGCCCCTAATTGGAGCATCAAGCTGGCATTGCGGGGGGCAGCTGCTTTTATGTCAAAACTGAGATTGTAAATCTTTCCACTTTCCAAGGTTTTTCCAGTTTGCCCAAATTGCAAATGCCAGTCTGTTCCAGTCCCCGAAGTGACGATAATTTTTGCGGAATTAGCCCCTGAAATTTGACCAGTATTATCAATACTGAAGGTTCCATTTCCTCCTGTCTGTCCACTTAGAAACCAGTCTGTGGTGCCACCATCAAATTCAGGGTTGGTCAGGTCATTTGGACAACAATCGGGATCGGCAGAATCAATTCTGCCATCGCCATCGTCGTCAATGCCATTGTCGCAGATTTCCGTTAGGTCACATATTTCACTGAATGACACGTTGTCCAGCCAAACATTCTGGGTACTTTCCCCTAAATGGAACAGCAGCCCAACATTTCCCACATTAGTACTATCTACCTGAAAATCATAAGAATAGGTATTTGCCGTGGTGGTCAGAGCGAGATCTTGCCACCAATAAGTTGTATAGGGAGAGTTCGATCGTTGCAAAGAAACCGCCATATTTCGGTTGCCGGCAGCCTTAGCCTCAAAGGTGACCCGGTAGTTTTTGCCGGGTTCAATGCTAAAACCTAATTGGGCAACTTGGATGTGCCAATTGGTGCCGGTAACAGTGGTGATATTTACCAGACCACTGTATGTACCGGAAAGTTGGCTGGTATTGTCCAGCGCTCCAGCTGCTGCATTGCCAGATTGCATCCATAAACTCCAGTTGTTCAAGTTATCATCAAATTCTCCGTTCTGGACAAAATTGGGGCAAGGTTCAACGACGGAACAGCCAGGGATAGTCACAGCGTCCATTTCGTAGTCATCATCCGTTCCGGTCAACTGACTGAAACGCAAATACCTGAGCGGCACATTGGCCGTCATGCTGGTATTGATGAAAACCACTCTTTCGGAAGTAGCTGGTTTTACAGGGTTTTGTGTCCAAGTAATACCATCGTAGGATTCTTCGATGACCATGTCCGCTGTTGCAGTATTGGTATAGCTTGCTCTCCTCCTCCACGTAATAATGTATTCGTCCCCTGCTTCAAGGTACCGGCCAAGGTCAACTTTGGCCCGATCAGTCATGTCATAGATTTCAGCGCCATCTCCATCTGGTGCCAATCTGACAGCCCAGCCACCGGTATCACCCAAATCTCCGGTACTGATGGCGGCATAACCATCGCTGGAGCAATCTGGGTCATTGCAGTCGGCAAGGCCATCGCCATCGTCATCAATATTGTTGCTGCACCTTTCAATGGCTGTGTAACATTCTTTACCCAAGGCTAAGTAAATATCAGCCTGCCGTTGAACACCACCGTCATCGTATTTTACCCATCCAGCCAGACCAAAGCCACAAGTGTTGCGGTTGGCCCCATAGCCGACTTGAACTTTGTAACCGGGCTCGTTGCCCGTAATGTTAAATACGCTTCCACTGTTGCAGCCTGTACCAGTGATGGTGCCGGTTATGTCCCAGAACTCCCATTCCGTATGACGGTCTGGACAGCCATTATCGGTAAATGCATGATTGTCAACATTTCCCCCAAACTGAGACCAGTTTAGTTTATTGGAAATAGTAGCATTTAGGAACCAACCGCTCGTTGCGCCGCAAGGCGTTCCGCCTTCATTGTATGGGTAAACGGCATTGCCTTGCAGCGTCATTGTTCCATCGCCATTATCGCAGAGCTGAACATCGTTGTCGAAATCATAAGAAACCCAGCCCGTGCCATTGTGCAGCCACCAGCGGGAGGCCCAGTTTTGGTTGGCCGAATAGGCTTTGCAACCCGAACAGGTGGTCGCTGGCAATATTCCCGGCGTGGCATTTAGACAAATGTCATCAAAATAAGTAGATATGTTATTTCCGTAACAAGCAACAGCTAAATCAACATTCGTTGTGTTGGCAGGCAAAGTGAAAATATGCGTGTATTGTGTCCAATCCGCATGATCACTGACTACTGTCTCAGTCCTTCCGATTTCGTAGCCACCGGCATCTTTGAATTTTACTAATACTCCTCTCCATCCGCCTGGGTCCGCTGTTCCTTTTACCCAAAAAGAAAGAGTGTAGGTTGTACCTCCTGTAATTCCAGTAGTTAGATTTTGAACTGCGTAGCCATTGGTGCCAGTGAATAGAAGTGACTGTGTTCCAGAATGTTTATCAGCAGTAGAAGCAGCTACACTGTTGTAAATTGTCCATCCCGTGGTGCCGCTTTCAAAGCCCATATTAGAGCCAAGGCATTCACTTGGGCAAGAGGCAGAAACGCCCGCACAGTCAGGGTCGTTGCAGTCGATGAGACCATCACCGTCGTCGTCCAAACCGTTGTTGCAGATTTCTGAGCAACTAATTGGTCGCAAGTTGCTACCGGGTATAATAGTCCAAGTGGAACTGGAAGGAGTTTTCCAATAAACTTGGAAGTGATCGCCCCCTGTGCCTTCTTTATGCAACAACTCCACATAATAGTTTTGACCAGCCACTAACGGAATACTGGAAGAAGTTTGAGTGGTATATTTTGTGTATTCAGTTGTTCCGGTCCAACCCGCAACAGATGCAATCTGCACTTTATTGGATGAGTTGGCATCTGTGCTTAGGTATAAAACGGCATCATCATCGGACGTCAAGTTAAAAAGATAATTACCCGTTTGTCCGGGTGAGATGAAGCCTCTGACCCTAGTCCCATAGTTATCAGCAACGTCGTCTGGCCCATCAAAACTCGTCAGGGTGCTTGTTACAGAAGGGTTGTTCGGATAGTTAGCATTACCCGTCAAATCAGTGACAGCTGTACCACCAACTGACAACCATCTTTCAAGCGTCAAACCACCTGTATTGCAAAAGAAGCCACAATCAGGATCAGCACCGTCTGTCAAACCGTCACCATCGTCGTCAAGACCATTGGCGCAAATTTCAACACTCGGCGTACTGATTTGGACATTGCCATTGAAAGGATAGTAATGGATTTCACCATTTCCCAACTGGATTGATTTGGCAACTATATTACCATCAATGTCTCCTTGACCATTTTTAAACAAATTGTGGTTTGGGGCAAAAATGGTCCCAATGATCAAAGAAGCAGTATTAATGGTAAGGTTATAAGTTGATGTACCAGAAAAATTCCAAAGGATGTAGGCCCCATGGTTGAAGCCTGAGAGACCTGGCATGTTTGAATTGTTCCAAACAAAATTTGAAGTCAGTGGTACCGTTATCACCAGCAGTTTGGAGGCGCTCGGCATGGCACCACTATTTAATTTTAGCTCGGTAATGTTATTTAAAGAAGTTTGGCTCAAATCAAGATAATTGACCCCATTTGCCAAAGTGCTGACCTGCACATTTTGAGCACTGGTCACATTGTTTCCTGCAATATCAACCCCATTTGCAGTTTGTAATTGCACTGTGTTGGCGGCACTTTCTAATGAAGCGGAAACTGTACGGTAGTTATTGAACAAAGAGGTAAAGTCAAACCCAACTGATTGAAAAACCGCTGGACTGGGTGTTTGATCCAACGCACCTTCAATCCGCTTTGCCTGGTTATAAGAGCCACCAGTGGGCAATACTTGGGTGGCCATATTCACTCCATTGTCACTTTGGGTACAGCCAGTACTGTTGCCTATGTGCATGTATTTTCCACCCATAACTTTTGCCCCACCTAAAGTCCAGGTCACACCACCTTTCACCAAAAGTCCGGTTGTCGTCGTACCGTCTCCAGGGAAGATGTAACTGCCTACCCCGTCCATGCAGATTTCAGCAAGCGAGCTATTATTGTTGAGAATCAAATTCCCACCAATACCCAGTGGGCCATGGACGTGGGCGTATCCGGTAAATGTCAGATTACCTTCACTTAAAATTTGAAAACCCTCATTTCCATCAAGCGGGTTTTGAGTACCGGCAGTACCGCCAGTTGAGTATTCAACGACTAAAAGCGGCGCCGCCGCCGCTTCTCCATCGAAAGATTCTGCCTCCCTTGTCCCTGTGCCTTGCACAAAAATGACCATCGAATTGCCGCTGGCCCAGCCTGATCGGTTCACTATTTCTTGGATTATGGAGGATAAATTGGGAGATTGATGTTTTTCATCAACGGTGTTCCATGCAGCTGGACTCCACGCAACAGAGGCGGTGGTTTTGGGTCGAGCTGAAAGATTAGTGTTAGAAGCAACAAAAGTGTTAGGGTTGTCGGCTGCTTGCCCTTGAATTGTCAGGCTGCAGGCAGTCGTCCAAACTGCATCCGTTTCAAACTCGACATAAGCATTAGTGATGGTAGCCCCAGATGGAATTGTAATGCCGTTAAAACGCATACCGACCAATTGGCTGGCTGAGACATCCACCGCCAATTCAAGATCGGAGCTGTTTATCACGACGGCCCCCGTTGACAGGTTTTGTTCGGCATCGTCGCTGCTGGCATTTACCCTAACTGAAACTGTGGCGGCAGGAGGAGGTGGAAACAACAAAAAGGAAGACCCAGGCATGGTCTTTTCCATGAACAGGGCGGTTGACATTTTCCAATTTTCTACCAATTTCTCCGAAAAACTTTTTCCCCAAACCAGTGGAGTTATGGTAAAAACGGTGAATATTAAAACAAGAATTTTGTGTTTTCTAGTACTCATTGAAAAGTGTGTTTGTCCAACTTTATTATTTGTTGTCCGTAGTCTTTTTATTTCTGCAATTAAATTTGAACAATCATTTATTGAAGGGGGGAAATGAAAATTCTGGGAGGATTCTGAAAAATTTTTCGTAAAACAAGAAATACCGCCAGTGATTTTAAATTACTGGAAGTCAACAGTTTACAATCTAACCGTCTTATTTGGAATTAAAAACTTAAAACTGGAGGGAAGTATATTGTTTGTTTTGGCTAAAATTATTCCAAAATAAAAGCCTTACCAGGTTTCAACCTGGTAAGGCTTTTATTTGTGACAGAGATTAAAGTAGTTATTTTACTGAAGTTACCACCAGATTTGCAGGTAGCCGGACAGCCATGTTTCTCCATTATTTAGTTCAATTAAATAAAAATAAGTGCCGCAGGGCAAGCGCTTACTATCCCAAAATCCGTCCCAATCATTTTGGTAATTTTCAGACTGAAACACCTTGTTACCCCAACGGTTGAAAACCATCAATTTATGGTTTTCATAGGCATGCAAGCCATCTATTTTGAAGGTATCGTTTACACCGTCGCCATTTGGTGAGAATCCATTGTAAACGATCAGACCATCACATTTCACTTGAACAGTCACGATGGTTGACTCACATTCAAATGGAGTGCACACTTCATAAGTGAAAAGATCTAATGGTTCATCCTCCCCGTCGTTGCAGTAGCCTTCATCGGGGAAATAAGTTATGGTGTTATCAGAGTTTACCACTACAGTTCCATGGTTTGGTGGTACAATCACCTCAACAGAAATGATATCGTTGTTGATATGATCGTTTAATAAAACTTCGCCAACTATGGGCACGTCTTTAGGTGTACAAAGTGAATCCGGGACAAGTTGCAGATCCTCGTCATACACTGAAATAAGGACGTAGGTTGTATCACAGACACCTATATCATCACAAATGACGAAACAGGCCTCCGCCTCGCCGGGGAAAATCCCGTACACTTCGGTGCAGATTTCATCATTCAAAACCACAAATTCGGCTGCGTTATCAACGCCATTCAAACATGGATTAAACACTGCTTCCACTGCTCCGCTCAATTCTGACAGATCGAAACAGATGGTATCGGTTGTTCCAACTGGCATAGTCATTTCCACAAAATCAGGTGTTACACAAAACGCCCGAATATGCACGGAATCAATTACACCATCGTCCAAACGGGTAATCACCAAATCATTATCGCCTGGAGGCAAAATGAGGTAGGAGCTGTTAGGTGCATAGAATTGATAGAGGGTTAGTTCATAAATGGTCCCGTTACCCTTATTGGTTACTTGAATGCTTGAATAATAATTTTGGCGAAGCCCTCCCTCTAAATTATGGGTTAGGGGATCTAAAATCCAGTTGCCCATCGGGTCCCATGCGTTCAACATATTTATCAGTTCTGCCACATTTTGGAATTCTCCAGAATGTGTTTTTCCATTAACACTCCAATTATCCAATTGAAAATCCCCATCTCCCAAAGCGACCAGAGCGCCCATTGTGTAATAGCGTTCCCGTAAATAATCGCAGGGTCCAAATTCAGCGTCGTAAGGCTCTCCGTTTAAATTAAAAGCATAATTCGACAGCTCCTCATACGGTACGTCAAAACAGAACAGTGGATCGCCAAAATTGCAATTGGCTTGCACAATGACCGTATCTTCGACAAGTATGTCTGGACAGACCAATGGAATGTTGTTATTAAAAACAAATGGGTCGCCTGGTTCAAGGTTAAAACTTAAATAATACGGATTTACATTACAGGTAAAATTGGGAAGTGCGCCACCAATAGGAACAAGCCCCAGCACAACAGGATCGGAAAGGCCAGTTGGGTCGAAAGGACCAGCCTGCGGTAAGCAGTTTTGGCTAAAAGTATAGCCAATCGGCAAAGAATATTGAATTTGGTAAATACCGGGTGTACCGTCGGTAAAAAATTCGTAATAGCCGGTCGAGCCATCAGAAATTATATAAACCTCCCCAGGGCCAACCACCGAAATCTGACCTCCCATGACCAATTCACCAGTATTTTCACAATAAATATATCCGGTTGGGTCGTGTGGTTCTAATTGAATGGCCACTTCGTCTTGATCGTCCTCAGCCCCATCCCCATTGTCCGGTGTGGAATCAATGTCGATGCCAACATTTCCACTCTCATCGGTTGCCGCAGATATTTCGCCAACATTCAAAATGGTTTGTCCAGAAGCGCCGTAAACAACAGTTAGGATAATTTCTATTTCATAAACATCGCCCGGTTTCATTACTTCTGTAATGGTAAAAACGGCATCCCCGGTGGCATCCAAAGACCAACCATTTGAACTTGGCGAAAGGGCAAGCCCAATTGGGATATGATCCGTGACGGTAATGTTGGTTGCGGCGAAATCCCCTTCGTTGGTAACGGTTAAAATATAAGCTACCTCATCCCCCAGATCAACTAAATTAGATTGATTGGGAGCAAGTGTTTTTTCCAATGCCAAATCAAAGAAAAAATCGCCAACTGTGATGACTACAAGAGCAGTATCACAAAGGACGGGCATGGGCAATCCATAATCACAAATTTCATAAATGAATGTGTCCTGTCCGGTAAATCCAGTGTTTGGCGTATAGGTAATTGTTCCGTCAGGATTGACCACAGCTGTACCATTTGCTGGAGAAGTTACCACAGTTAAACTTGCAGTGTCAATACCATCATTTGGGTCATTATCATTTTCCAAAATGTCAATGTCCACAGGCGAATTCAAAGGTGTTGTTGCGTCATCCACCCAGGCGATCGGTGGTTGATTGGAAACGCTACAAAATTCTTCCAAAATAATTGGGCAACATAAGCCTTGTGAACATGAACCTCCAATTATTGAATAAGTGTAACTACCAGGTTGGGAAGCAATAAAAGTCTGTTCGGTAGAGACCAATACGGCCCCACTCCCATCATCAAAATACCACTCATACCCTGAAAAACCATCGGCAGCAGTCAATGTCACAGATTCACCTTGGGATGTACAAATTTGATGGGGGATGCTTACACATGCTGCCTCCATATCATCTTCAGCCAGAAAATCATTGCCGGGGTCAGAATCAACATCCAATTCGTTAAGGGATTGGATTTGGGCAGGTTGGTAAACGACACCCTCTTCTATTGCTAAAGCTTTGATTTCTAAAGACATAGATGAAATGTTCGCTGTCATTTCATTTCCAATATTCCATATTTTGGTGGCAGGATCAAAATACGTATTTGGTTGGGCGACATAGCTCAGAAAGGAGACCGACGCAGGTATTTCCGCTTTAATAGCCAAACCAGTAAGATTTGTTTGGCCTTCATTAAAAACTTGTATAAAAAATGTTAGCGTATCACCTACAGCTGCAATAGCAGGAGATGCCGATTGCTTTAACGACAAATCGTTGTACGTTTGTCCAAAACCAAAATTTGCCCAAAATAGGAACAAAAAGGGTATAGCTTGTTTGTGTTTGCACCCGGCCAGAATGCCAGAGAAGGAGATCATTTGTTCACGTTTTTGTTGTCGTGTCTAAAAGACTTTTCGGTCAAACCATAGACAGTCCAATTTTATTCATAGTCATCAATCAGATAATGGGAACGAGGTAGCAGAAAGGAGGGGAAAAAAAAATGCAATACCTAAACAGATGTTGGAAGGTATTGCATTTTTGTCTGTCACATAGTTTGCAATTAGCAAGCCAATTTTGAAAAAGTAATTTTATCCGGTTCAAAGATTCCCATGTCCTTTAACAATCCAACTAGAAAAAAGTAGGGGATGCTCAATTGATGAGCACCCCCTAAGTTATTAATTTTCAAACCTTTATCAATTCTTCACAGAAGTAGCAGGTAAGCAAATCTGTGTCGGACAGTTAACAGTCAACATGTAGGATTCGACCTCCCCACTTGATAGGTAACCATCAGGAGAAGTAATCGGAGAATTGGACAAACGAACCAACACCCCAATATTTGTTCCTGTTGCAGCCCCTTCAGGGACAGGGATCGTTAGGTATCCACTAAATGCCCCTGTTCCTGGAACAACGATTGGAGTGACCTGTTCACCAGCTTCAAATACCCCGTCATTATCCCAATCTACCCATGCAACCAAGTTTGCATCATTCCCCGTACTATTTGTACCGTCATAAGGTAAACGAATAGTACCTCCCGGCACGACATCGAAAGTAGAACCGATTGTTACACCATCGTCGTCATCTCCATCAACATCAGTGTCATCTCCGTCACCATTTGCACTTGGCTGACCATCACTTTCCGCATCTATGTTTGTACCCAAAGTCAACCCAGCAATGATACCGTGGCTTGGACCATTATTGGCGAGTGTGGTGTTGTAATCACCTGGCCCGTTGCCCGCAGTTCCATCAGGTAAATCCGCATAATCCACTGTACAACTTCCTGTAAGCACTTCCTGAGCGGTTGCTGTACATCCGTTTATTCCAGTTACTGTTACCGTATATGTTCCAGCGGAAGTAGCTGAGATAGTAGCCACATTGGTCGCACCAGCAATCGTACCACCACCAGTGGCTGCCCATGAATATCCAACACCTCCAGTTGCTGTCAAAGAAATAGATGTTTGTAAACAAGTAATCTCTGTTGTCGCATCGTTATTGGTAATCGCAGCAGACGGTGGCGTTGTATCCTCAGTGATCGTCACCGCTTCGGTGTCCGTACAGCCGTTCGCTGCTGTAACAGTTACGGTATAGGTGCCAGCAGCTGTGACTGTGATCGTGGCGTTCGTACCCAAGTTGTTGGTGCCGTCAGACCAGGCGTAAGTGCCGCCGCCAGAGGCGGTCAGGTCGATCGACGTATTCGTACAGTCGATGACAGTCACATTCGGATTGTTCGAAATCGACGCCGTAGGTGGCGTTGTGTCCTCGGTGATCGTCACCGCTTCGGTGTCCGTACAGCCGTTCGCTGCTGTGACAGTTACGGTATAGGTGCCAGCAGCTGTGACCGTGATCGTGGCATTTGTACCCAAATTATTTGTGCCGTCAGACCAAGCGTAAGTGCCGCCGCCAGAGGCGGTCAGATCGATCGAGGTGTTTGTACAGTCGATGACTGTCACGTTCGGATTGTTGGATATCGACGCCGTCGGTGGTGTTGTATCCTCGGTGATCGTCACTGCTTCGGTGTCCGTACAGCCTTCGGCGGATGTCACCGTGACCGTATAAGTGCCAGCCGCAGTGACCGTGATCGTGGCATTTGTGCCCAAACTGTTGGTGCCATCAGACCAAGCATAGGTACCGCCACCAGAAGCAGTCAAGTCAATTGAGGTGTTCGTACAGTCGATGACCGTTACGTTCGGGCTGTTCGAAATTGACGCTGTTGGTAACGCATTTTCAATTACGATAATATCGCAGCAGGAGCCACTGGCACAAGATCCAGTTGCTCCAACATTGACTGTGTAGCTATAATTACCCGGAGCGACAATGTTGTAAGTTTGATTGGTTTCACCGGGAATATCTGCACCATTTAATTTCCATTGATAAGAATTATGGCCAGCGGGTGCAGTGGCGGTAATATCTATTGTTTCACCTGCACAGTATTCATAGGGCGCCGTAACACAACTTGCCCCATAATCATCTTCTAAAACCGAATTATCTGTCGGATCAGAGTCCCCATCGATCACATCCATATTAGTGATATTTCCTGAAAGCGTATGGACACCTTCGCCGGTCACATCAAATGTCATGATCATTGTTACGGACGCCGTACCAGCCGAAATCGTCCCGATGTCCCAAACTCCAGTACCAGGAGTGTAAGAGCCTCCAACGGAAGTACCTGTCAGAGTTAGGCCAGCAGGAACTGACATAGTTACCTCAACATCGTTAATTTCTGTAGCCCCTTCGTTGGATACGGTAACAGTGAATTGAATCCCTATGTCACCAACATCAACCGTCCCCGAAGTAGTACTGACACTCAAGGAAAGGTCATCTTGATTGTAGGCTGTAAAGGCAAAACTGAATGTCAGCACCCATACGGCCAGTAGTTTTTGTACTGAAAATCGCATTGTTAAATTTTGTAGTTTGATTAACTAAATGATTACAAAAGCAGGCCATCGGCCCAATGGGGGACATATAGAATGAGAGGGAGGCGACTTCCATACTTTTTATCGTAAAAAGGCCTCCGAAATTTGAATCAAAATGAAAACTGAAAAAACGGGAGTGGTATGTTTTTTTTCATTTTTCAATTTCTCCAACATTGACTTAATAAAAAAAAATGGTAGGTCTGTTCTGTGGTAAGTTTCTTGAATTGAGCTTTATTTTCTACTTAATTGTTCCTCGTGGATGTTATTGGCAAACAGATTTCGGGAGGGCAACACCTTTCAATTTCTAGGTTGTAATCTTCAGAATCATTCGGGCAGGGGGAAGAACCATTCATTGTATATCTAAAAATATAAGTGTCTATTGGAAGGCCATTTGGGTTGAGAGAACCTGTAAGGGGGTTAAAATTGGCATTTGGCGCTCCACTAATCACCGTCCACGTACCTCCGGCATCTTCACCAATTAATTTGTCAAAAAGATTTATTTGGGAGAGTCCACTCCCATTTAAACATAAAGTGTCATTTGCAACTGCCGTGCCAGCATTAACAGGAACATTAACAACGACACTTATCGTATCATTTTTTGTACAACCGTATTGATCTGTAATCGTCAGGAAGTAATCGCCGACATTGAGGTTACTAGCGTTGGAGATAGATGGATTTTGCAAATTGGATGTAAAACCATTTGGCCCCGCCCAACTCCAGCCAACGGCCGTCCCCCCTGTCTCATTCAAATCAATATCATCACCAGCACATACAGGTGAATTACTTCCTGCTAATACAGTGGTATTAGGGTTTAAAAATATGGCTGGACACGGTGATTCGAATAGGCAGCCACTGACGGGATGTTCAGCTGAATAATTAATAGTGTCCAGCGAATTTATTACTGTATCAACGATAAAGTCTTGTGTATTGGCACCAATAATTAAACCCCCATTCCTAAACCACTGATAATTACTCAAACCCGATGGTGCAGAAAGGGTATAAGAATCTCCAACACATAAAGGTGTTATGATGGAAATACAAATACTGTCCAGATCGTCTTCCGACACATTCCCATTGCCCGGAATCGAATTGGGATCGTACACCAAACTGGTTTCGATTTCGGCTTGGTTAATAAATACGCCACCAGCATCAGCAGAAACGGTAATGTTCAATTGTAAGGAACTACTGCTTGGAATAGAAGGAATGTCCCAAGTTCCAGTTAGTGGGTTATAATTTCCACCTGAATCATCACTCTGATAAATCAAACCTGATGGAAGTACATCCTCCACCACCACATTAGTAGCTGCATCCGGGCCTGCATTACTAAGGGTTATGGTAAATATAAAGGAATCATCAATCTGGGCAGTTGGAGTTGAAACTGTTTTGGAAATTGACAGATTTGCTTCTGGAACAGTAAAGGAAACAGCATCTTCATCATCCTCACTTTGATCACCATCGTCATTATCATAAGCAGAATCGGGATCCCCAAAATCACTGCCAGTTACCTCGGCTACGTTTGCAAAGTTGCCGCTTGCATTTACAAAAGCAGTAATTTGTAAGGAAGCAGAGCTTCCATTATTCACTGTTCCAACTGACCACACCCCAGTTCCAACATTGTAATTGCCCGCTGCATCATCTGAGACATAGGTCAGATTCGAGGGAAGCAGGTCTCGCACTTCTACATTCGTTGCGTCATTTGGGCCATCATTTGCAACCGTAATTGTAAAAATGAGGGTATCGCCTACATTGGGGTTTGCCTCATCAACAGTTTTTGTCAAGGACAAATCAGCCTCCGCAAGAAACCCAAAATTATTGGCGCAGTCATTTTGGTTGGTACTTGTAAAAATGGTCGTTTCAACATTATCTGTCACCATGGTAGATCCGGTTGGAAGATCATTCGTATCTATTTCCATGACATAATTGTAAATCACATTTCCAGTAATACTAAGCTGGCTTCTATTGTATGTCCCATTATCCAAGGAAGGATAGGTATCACAAATACGCAATGTCCAAACTCCGATCGAACTCTCGCCATTGAATGCATCCAGGCTATTGATGGGCGTAACTGTCCGATCATAATACGGGGATGCAACATTATCGGTATTGTTGTCATCAATGGGGTTACCTGAAGCACTATCCATCCAAATGTCATAATTGGTATCTGGGTCGCCTGAACTACTGATGATGGTCAAAACAGTACCAGAAGGCGATTCTAAAGTTACTTGGATGTCCCCCCGGTAAGCATGAGAAGCATTAAAACCAATATTTACATCGGTGATGTAAATATCTTGAGTCACGGTAAATTGTCTTGTTATCGGAGTCGAACAGACAGTACTGCCATTGATCGCTATCCCACCAGATGGTATGTCATTGTAGGTAAGGGAGGTACTGAACGATGGGGAAAGGGAAAAACTATAATTACCCGATGCATCTGTATCGTCCGTATCCAAAAGGGTGTCCCCGCCATCTACCAATCCATCACTATTATTATCCTGGTACAAGGAAACCGTAACACCCGCTTGACCGGGCTCACCTATGTTTACTATTTCATTCGAATTAATATCATTGAAAACAGTTCCTGAAATAATATTCCCCACTACATCAGAACAGGAAACGGTCACCAATACAAGGGCAGTATCACAGAAGAACCCCAATGTATCGCAGATACTGTACTTAAAAGCATCGGTGCCAATGAATCCAGGCGCAGGTGTATAGGTAATTTCACCAGTTCCAGAATTAATAGAAATTGAACCTGAGGAAGGGGCCAATAAACCAGCGTTCGATACGCTGGCGGTATCAATTATATCGCCCAAGTCATTTCCCAAAACATCAATCACTACGGGGGTAGCAATATTGGTGGTGGCCAAGTCCATGAAAGCATTTAACAAACAAGTCGAAACTTGAAAGGAGATTTCAAAATCCTGATTGGTAAACCACCAAGTGTTGATCGTATTCAGTTCTCCATAATCGAAATTGGTGTAGTTATGACAAGGTGGGAGGCACCCGTTTAGCTCAGCGTTGGGTTGTCCAGTGCCCGGTGAAAAAAGGATATTTGTATCATCGTAAAATACTTTTTGAACGAAGCCGACAATCGTAGGACGAATTTGATGGACATTGAACCCCGTGACATTATACTCCACATCATAAACCGGGAAATGCACCAGTCCTTGTGCATAATTAAAATAAATAGGAATAGAGTCGGTCAGGGCTACTGGGTTGCCAAGACCATCATTCCCATCCCAGGGAATACATCTTTCATAAGGTGCGTCTTCTCCGGTTTCGGGGCTTATTTTTTGAAACAAAAGCACATCAGCCGTATTCGCATCATATAAACCCGCCCCAGAAGCATCATCAAAATCTAAGAGGATAAACGTATTCCCTACTTCACTTACAGCATACGAAATACACAAATCCGTTGGGCTACAACTAATAACTACCGGAGAAGTAATGATACTTCCTATCGTACCTGATGTATAAACATTTATGTCAGGGTCGTTTAGGAAAATTTTAAACTGAGGGAAAGTGTTGTTTGAAGATGGCACTGACCTTCTGTCCGCTTCAAAATCCCCTGTATTTAAAGCACCATATTCATTGTAGGCCAAATTAAAGGAAAGCCCACGAAAGCCAGAGTTATTAAAATCGACCTTACTGACAAACCCATCCTCAGTATATAAAAAAACCTGTCCGTTGAAGGGACGGTCGTAAAAGGTGTAGTTTGGATCAGTCCCATGGCTGATAGATGGCGTTCTCAATGACCACCTTTTTGACCAGATTCTGCCGTCAATGGCGGTTGGTGTGGGGTCGGTTGTGGCCACGGTTATATCCCAGTATTTTATAGCCAAAGCATCAGTTGTTGGCGAGCTGGAGCTTTCACTGAACTCTATATAATAATCACCTGCCGCATATCCTGATGGGTCAAATGTAAATGGGGTATATCCACTAGCCCCTACAATTGGTGAAGGCCCTGCTGTTGCGAGGGCCCAAGTATCCGCATTGGCGGTAGTATTATCAATAAGTTGGGGTCCGAAAACTATATTTCCGTACGGGTCTTTTATTCTGAAATAATAGGCCGTATTGATAAGGTCACCATCATCCGCATTGGCCACGCTGGCCTGTCGTGAAAAACCAAGGAATACTTGCTCGTTTTCAGGGTCGTCGATGTGGATAAACAACCTCCCTGTTTCAACCCCACCATATTTAGCAAATTCTCCATATTCGGATTCTATGGTGTACAACATCGTTACATCGGAGCTGCTCGGTGCAAGTTCCTTTGATCCTTCACCCTTTGCTTTCATGGAGACGAATAGCAATAAAATACAGAAATAAACTTTTGAAAAACCGCTCCTACCCTCTCCACTGAGGAGTTGGCGGGAAAAGGAATTTATCAAAACTGATATTTCTGAAAATCTATTCATAAACCATTTTGGTGCTAACCTTTAATTTTTAACCATTATTAAATTCTTTTTGATAACCGCACAATTGACCGTCACCGTCAAACTTGATTGGTCATCTTCTGACGGAACATTGTTGCCCGGAGTTGAATCAGGGTCATTCAGAGTGGATGAATATACTTGAGCGTTATTGCTGAAAGTGCCAACAACATTCACGATTGTTTTAATATCAATAATTGCTGAATCGCCATTCGGAATGGTCGGCACTGTCCATAAATGAGTAGTATTATTGTATGAACCATCCCCTAAGCTGCTCACATAGGTCAAACCAGCATCTAAAGTGTCCGTTACAATGATTCCCAGCGCAGGGCCTGGCCCATCATTAATCACTTTCAGTGAAAAAATAACCGTATCCCCAATATTTGGATTGGTCAAAGAAGATGATTTGAGAAGGGAAACATCGGCGGTTTTTACATAGCCAAAATCGTTTTCACATTCAGTTTCCCCTTCCGCTGAAAAGGTTGCTGTTTCAACATTATCAGTGGTTAAAGTTGCCCCTATCGGATAAGAACCAAGATCAGTGGCTATGACGTAGGATTTTGAAAAATCCTTATAAGTAATGAGCAACTGAGGAGGTGTTTGGGAAGAGGTGTTGTCAAAAGAATGGACGTCCCGAGCATCGTTGCTGTTATTTAGTGTTCCTAAAATGGTAATAGCCAATGCGTTGCCACTCGACCAGCCTGACCTGTTAACTATTTCTTGGACGATTGCAGTTAAATCTGGTGAATCATACTGCTGATTGTCTGTCCAGGCAGGCTCATTGTTCCAAGTAACAGATGCAGAAGTCAATGTGCGTCCAGAAATGTCATCACAACTATTGGAACATGAACTAAAGGCAGTAGCATTGTCAGTGTCCTCGCCTTGGATCGTCCAAACGAAAGGGCTGCTGTCACTGTTATCTGCATCCAACCGTAAAATGGCTGATTCAATGATGGCCCCTTGTGGGACAGCCACTCCCTGAAACCTTATGCCGACGAGCGTTCTGAATGTATTTGATCCTGTGTTATACCCCAAATCCAAATCAGTATCGTTGGTGTTCACATCACCGATGTTTGTACCTGATCTCGTTTCCCTTGCATCGTCAGCACTTGCGCTCACGGTAAAAGTTGATTGGGTCGCAGCAATAAAACCGGAAAAAGAATAATCCCCGTTGGCATCCGTGGCTTCGGTGGCGATGGCAGTGTCACCGACATCCACCAATCCGTCCTGATTGTTGTCTTGATATAATATGACATCAATGCCAGACTCCCCCGTTTCCCCAACATCTAAAATTCCATCACCATCCAAATCTTCAAAAACGGTTCCTTCAATTATGTTCTGACCGGGTGTGCCAGGGCAATACGTTAGCGCGTTATTTTTGGAGTGATCTCGCTTAGTAGGCTCCTTGTTTTCTTCTCCCGAATCATTGATCTCGCAACCAAAAAGGCCTTTTGACAGTCTGAGGTTTTTATCTTCCAAATTGGAGTCGGCACCAATACATGGAAGAAAAAACAATAGCAAAAACAATAACTTAAGGTTTAACTTTTGAGGCTGATTGCTGAAAAGTGAAGCGTTTTTCTTAACGTAAGGAGAGGCAATGTAAATAGGAGTCAGTACGATTCGAAGTGAAGGAAGATAAAAATAAAATAGCGCATAGAATTGTTGGCACGAAAACCAACGATTCGAGTAGACAACAATTGCTGCATGTTTTACCAACGCAAAAAAAGCTTTGGTAACCATCAATCTGCCATTAAATATTAGGCATTTGCCTTCCATCATATTTTGCTTGCCCCCCCTTGCCAATTATCAAATTGGACTTGTTGGTTTTATATAAAACCATCGCAGTTATGGACTGCCAAAACGGGAATTTTAATGAAATTAATTGAGTTTTCGATTTAAATACAACCAAAAATTGGAAACGTGCAGAATTGATTTTTAAAGAGTAAATCGTTGACAATCAATTCTTAATCAACTATTTTAATCACAAAGAATGTTGACTTCGTCAATTTTCAATTGTAAATAAATTCAGAAAATGTTCAAGATTTATCACCTTGAACTAAAGGTGAGCAAACGATCATGCCTGTTTAATCTTTCTCCATAAAGGAGTAGCAGATTAAAAGAACTGCTTTAGATTATAAGCGTTTTGCCAAAAATTATACCACTAACTGACTTTTGTATTCTTGTAAACCATTGCATTTTATTGGCACTTTACCCAATCTAATTTCAATGATGCCAATAAA
The DNA here is from genome assembly GCA_041392505.1 of Saprospiraceae bacterium. GTDB lineage: Bacteria > Bacteroidota > Bacteroidia > Chitinophagales > Saprospiraceae > UBA6168. Next base: position 134,918 of record JAWKLX010000023.1, read on the forward strand.
AAAATCCCAGACTCAGGACAGCTCCTGAATCTGGGATTTTCATTTTACAACTTTGTCTGTTGAGTTAGTTATCTGTTAATTTGGAGATAACCTTTCATTGGCTTATCACCTTCGCCCAAATCAAGCATATAAAAATAAGTACCATCCGGCAGGTCTTTTCCATCCCACGTACCATCCCAATCACTTTGATAATTGGTGGCCTCATGCACCAGGTTGCCCCACCGATTGTAGATGTATAATTTGTGGTTCGGGTAATTCTGCAATCCTTTGATTCGGAAGAAATCATTCTTGCCATCTTCATTTGGCGAAATAGCATTGAATATCTCCAACTCGCTGCACTGAACCAAAACAAAAACCGTAGCGGTATCACAGCCCGAAGCATTGCAGATTTCATAGGTAAAGAAATCTGGCTCTTCATCATCGCAATACCCAACATTGGGCACATAGTTGATGTCCCCATTTGGGGAAAAGGCAGCTTGGCCATGCAACGGATCATCGATTATGTTGAAATCGGTCAAGGTGATGAAAATATCGTTCTGCAAAACATCAATGTTCAAAACTTGCCCTTCACCAGTCGTCACATTGTCATCGACGGCTATCAAAATAGTATCAACGCCCATCGTCTCTGCCGTAACAATTAGGATGGTCGTATCGCATATTCCCAAATCGTCACAAACCACCAAACAGGCCGTATCAGCACCTGGATCGATGCCCGTAAAAACAACACATTCACCGATTATTTCAAACGAAACATCTGTCCCGCCGAGGTCTTCACAGATATTTTCAACACTGACCACGTTGCCCAACAGCTCAGTCAAGTCGAGGCAAAACGTATCCACGGCACCGATTTCGACTGTCAATTCAACGGTATCCATTTGCACACAATTGACATCAACAATGATGGTTTCCGCACAATTGGTCAGGGTATCGGTGAAAGTTACGGTCGAGGCTCCGAGCGGCAAAAGCAGTCCAAGATTGGAAGACGAAATTTCCAATAAAAGGTCAATGGTAACGATGTTCCCAAAAAGGGTTTGCTCCACCGTCATGGCTCCATAAACAGTGTTTAAGTTGCCACCTGTGATGATTGTATTGCCATTCGCATTGGTAGAAACCGTCCAGTTTCCGGTCGGGTCCCAAACACTCATAGAGTCGGCCAACTCCGTTGCGGAATCGAAAGTGCCCGTGACAGTTACCCCATTGATGGTCCATTCATTTACCACGTAAGGGCCGATCATGCCATTGTTCGGCAACTCGAAATAGGGGAAAACCAACAGGCTATCAAACCCACAAGGGACCAATGCCGTAGACAGTGGTTGCCCATTTACTTCAATTTCTAAAGTTTCCAAAATGGCAACATCCAACGGCAGGCAAACCAATGCGGAATCATTGCTACAAGAGGTCGTAACCAGCAATTGATCGTTCGGAAAATAATCGGGGCAATCGTTGATGACATCGACATTCACCGTCAACACTGCACAAGTATCGCCAAAATAGGCTTTGAAACAGAAGGTGTCCTGCCCAATTGTTTCACCATAAATCGTTATGCACCAAGTAGTTGGATCAATGACAAAACTGGCTTCGCCGTCTGATTGGCTGTTGCAAATATTTACCAAACTATCAATGACGTTGACGGGGAAATCATAATCAACTAGACAGATTTCTAAAGAATCTCCAACAACTACTTGGATATCAATCGTGGAATCCTGCACGGTAAAGCAATTGATGTTGACCAAAAAGGTATCCACGCACCCCTTGACGGTATCCGCAAAAACCAGCTCGTGAAAACCCGTATCCAAAGCCACCCCAACAAATTGCGGATTGGTAGAACACGGGCCGACCTCCGTAGCTGGCTGGCCATTATCCGATACCACAAAATTGGCTAAGTCATTTACCGCAACATTGACACAAAATTCAGTGAGGCTGTCGCAATCGGAGGCTAATAAATCAAGATCATTCAGCGCCATGATGCCGCAACCATTGTCTGGCTGACAGGTAACATTTACCAAAAGCGTATCCGAGCACTGCGTCAGCAGATGGACGACAATGATCTCATGAAAACCAGTGTCCAAGGAGATTTGGGAAAAATTGCCGTTGCAGGTGGTGAAATTGGTGTAAGGCACACCGTTGTCCAAGACTCCAAAATTGATCAGGGAATCAATTTCAATTGGAAAGCAATATGCAGCCAAAGCAGCACAGTCAGGGGCAGCCACCGAAATCACCCCATCGGGGAAAAAATTGTATTGGCTACAGAGTGGCACGACGGAGATTTCGACAATCCAAATTTCGCAATTGCCCTGATCGTCGCAGATCTGCAAGCAGGCTTCGTCATTTCCGGTAAAACCACCATTCGGGATGTAGATAAAACATTCTTCATCAATTACAATCGTACCGTTGGCGGGATTTCCGCAAACGGTCATTTCGACAAAATTGCCCGGCAGACCAGTTGTGTCGATGCAGGTTTGACTACTTGGCGTATTTTCAAAAGTGGTGATTTGGATCGTATCTAAAGCAGCTACAGCATTGATAAAAAGCGTATCGTCGCAGTTGGTGAAATTTTCCACCAACACCACTTCATGCTGACCACTTCCAGTAAAAACCACCAACGTCCCATTTGGCACGCCGATAAAATTAGGCGTAAGCCCAGCTACCGTCCCCGAAGGATGGGCAATTTCCAGCAAACCATAATCACCCGAGTCATTACTTGAACTGATGGTCAATAAATTTTGATCGAGCACCCACATTCCCGCTGGGTCCAACCCGTTCATCAAGTTGACCAAGGCCACCATGTCGGCGACTGTAGCCGTCTGGTTTACCCCGTTCAACAACCATTTGATGTTGTACGGGCCGGCATTTCCCTGACCAAAAACCTGGGAATAGAAATAAGTATAAATGGAATCCACATCGCAACCAGTCAACTGTCCAGTATAGACAGCCCCATCTAAAAACACCGTATAGTCGTTGATGTCCATGACTGGGATGGGTAGGCAAACTTCGCCTGTGTCATTGCTAAGCATCACATTAACTTGATCAGGAATGAAAATATCATCGCATGGAAATGTGCCATCAAATTCGATGACCAAATAGGTCGTATCACAAATCGGAGGAACATCCGAAGTACAATGAACCACACAGGCCATGGTTACCCCCACAAAATCGTCTGCCAAATCAATGGTCACGCAGTTGCCGACAAAACCCAATTCGACTTCAGCGGGGTTGGACGCACAGATGAATGCAGTGTCGATATTGCCAGGCAGTTGGAGCACCGACCCGTCCAAACATTCCTCAAAAGGTACCACATCATCGGCATCGACAAAAACGGTATCGACTGGCAATTGGGTTTGAATAACGACATAAAAGGTATCACAAACAATAGGCTGGTAGTCATCACAAACGACTAGGCAAAATCCATCCGTACCAGTAAAATTGAGGTTGGGGGTGTACGAAACACAAGTATCACCAATGATCGAAATAGAGCCATTGGCGGGCAAGCCGCACAAATTAAAGGTTTGAAAATTTCCAATCAGTTCATCAGTTGTGGCACAGATAGGTGTGACAGAAGTGTTCAGATTGGTTTCAAAAAATAACGTTTCGGTTGTGACCACGTATTGCTCCAAAATGACCGTTGCAGTATCCGCACAGCCATTGGCTTGACTTACGATAACTTGATGTGAACCAAATCCAGTGATTTCCAAATTCGACCCCAAGGGAAGCAAAACCAAGTCGGGCGAGATATTGAAAATGCCGCCTAAATTTCCAGTGATAACCAAATTCCCATAAGCACTTCCCGATGCACCGCCACTGATTGTAGATCCATTTATATTGTTTTCCCAGCCACCTACTGGATCCCAAACGTTCATAGAATCGACGAGGGTTTGGATACTGGGAAATGTACCCATGAAAGTCTCACCGTTTACCGTCCATGAATCCAATGTAAAGGAACCAAGTGGAACTGAATTGTAATTGTAGATCAGAACGTCACCATAATCGCAGGGCGTAAAAGCGGTAAAAGCATTACCATCAACGGTAACGTTGTACCCACTGATTTCGCCCGGAGGAATAGGGATGCACAAAAACCCTTGTGCGATGGCTGATGGAATTGTAATTTCATTTTGGGTAAAAATATCATCGCAATTGACAGGCGGAGCAACATTAACAAAAAGGATTGTCGTATCGCAAACGCCGCCACTACAGGTCACCAGACACACCTCGGAAATGCCACTAAAATTACCTTAGGTAATTTCCGGCTACCGTCGGATTCATTAGAACCTAATGGTGTAGGTATTTTTT
>JAWKLX010000024.1:0-128334 GCA_041392505.1 Saprospiraceae bacterium
CATGGGAGCGGGCAGCTGCCTTCCATTTTCTTCCACACATAAAATCGGATCCATGCTGCCATTATTATCAAAATCATTGGCATATAAATGGAGCGGTGCATCAAAACGGGTATTTAATCCCAAATTCCCAACCACCATATCTAGGTCGCCATCCGCATCGAGGTCGGCAACTTCCAAGCAATTCCACCAGCCAGAGGAATGGCTAATTGTGGATGTTGAATAAGGAACAAATCTTCCATTTTCCAAGGAATAAATATGGATAGGCATCCACTCGCCGACAATAATTAATTCTTCTTTTCCATCATTATTTAAATCGGCAAAATTCAAATCCGTTACCATGCCGATATTTTTAAATGCAGGAAATATATTCTCTGTATTATTTTTGAATAAACCATTTTCATTTTCCAAAACATAGCTTTCAGGTATTTCAGGAAAACGCCCCGGCACGACCCGGCCACCCACAAATAAATCTAAGTCGCCATCACCATCAAAATCATGGGCAGCAACAGCTTTCCCACTGGTGCGTATTTCAGGAAAATTTAATTGTAATGTAAAATTCCCACTCCCATCATTTATATATAGTCGGTCTTGATAGTATTCGTCACCAGCAGGTCGTTCGTTGCCACCACTGACAACATACAAATCGGGATCGCCATCATTATCGGCATCAAAAAACAATGCGCCAACATCCTCATATTTAGCATCGTCAATTAAATCGGGTGTTTGTTTTTTAACAAACCCACCTTGGTTATTTTGCAAAAAAAGCTCCCCTGCCTGCCCACCTGCACCTCCGATAAAAAAGTCATCAGCCCCATCGCCGTTAATATCTGCCACTGCTATGGCCGGCCCCAATTTTGAATAGCGGTGTGGCAATAAACGTTCCCGGTTAAAATCTTCAAATTCATTTTCCTGATGAACAAACAAGGACTGTTCTATTTTATTAAAATAAAGTGGACGCTCAGGTTTTATGGCTATTTTCCCATCAACTGCATTTTCTATATCTAATACTAATCGCTGATTAACATTTACATTTTCTAAAAATTGATGCTTCCCTTCCAGCCATTTTATTTCAATCATTTCCACCTTTTCCAATTCGCCCAAACCAATTTGAAAGATGGGCTCGACAGATGAATAAAACCCTCTCGTTGGAGACATTTCCTGATAAGCAATTAATTCACCCTTACTGTATATTTTTATTTTTGCTCCTGTACCAAAGGGGTTTACAACAGTGCCTTTACATTTTATTTGCAACCAATTATTTTCTTTTATGTCTGCCGATTTATTTTTATAAATAAATGGGGTATCATCAATATTGTGCACCACCAAATCCAGATCACCATCATTATCTAAATCCGAATAAGCTGCCCCATTTGAAAAAGTCGGCTGCGAAAAACCCCATTCGTTCGACACCTCTTTTAATTGCAGCGAATTATTATTTTTAAATAAACGGTTCTTTATTTTCTGGGAGGGCATTAAGTTGGAAAAATCTTCAAATTTTTTAAACCTACTTTCATTGATACCCCCGGTCCGATTAATACTATCGGCAGTGTACACAAAAAAATCAATGTCGTTTAAATCACGTCGCACCCCATTTGTAATAAACAAATCTTTCCAACCATCATTGTCAAAATCAGCGGCTAATGGCGCCCAACTCCACTCTGTGTCAAACATATTTGCGAGGCAACCAATTTCACTAAAATGACCATTCCCATTATTTAATTGCAGTGTATTCCGCATTTGCTGATCGCCATATCCTTGCCTCATTAATTGTTTATATCGCTCTAATTGCATGGTCGTCAATTGCCGATGGCGTCGCTCCCAGTTTTCTCCCAACATATCCAAAGCTGTAATTTCCGGCAGCCCATCATTATTTAAATCAGCAATTTCAACCCCCATCGCATGGTTGGTAATGTGTTGAAAATAATCGTTTATTTTATCGGTAAAAGTTCCATCTCCGTTATTGATGTACAAAAAATCAGGCATGATAAAATCATTGGTCACATAAATATCTGGATAACCATCGTCATTAATATCGGCACTCATGACACTCAACCCCCAAGCCCTGTTATTTATCCCGGCTTCTTTACTAACATCTATAAATTTACCGTTTTCATTTTTATATAATTTATCGCTTTCATATTCATCAAGCGGTGGCCGCATGCCCGCATAAGGTGCTTTTTCTGTTGGATAAAAATCAATATTATTGATTTGTTTATAATTCACGGGATGGTTCAACATATAGCAATCAAGATCGCCATCCAAATCATAATCAAAAAAATGAGCATGCTGTGTTGGGGAAATATCATCCAACCCATATTCGGCAGCACGTTCTGTAAATGTTTTATTTTTATTATTAACAAATAATAAATTACGCCGCTCCGGAATAGGCGTTAAAAAAGTCCGGCACACATAAATATCCTCCCAACCATCAGCATTAATATCCACCACCGTCACCCCTGTTTTTACACCAATATCTTTTGCCACCCCAGCCGATTCAGAAATATCCTCAAATTGGAGGTTGTTTTTATTTAAATATAATTTGCAAGGCTGCAAACGGGAGGTAAAAAACAAATCCTGCAGCCCATCATTGTCAACATCCAATACGGCCACACCACCCCCATTAAATATATTCGCATCAACGGAAAAATTATACCTATATTCTTCAGTAATGGTTTGCACAAAATCGATCCCCGTATGGGCGGCAGGCATTAATTCAAATAAAGTATTTTTACTGATTGCGGGTTCCGTTTTTTCATTTTTACAGGAAAAGAAAAACAGAAAATAAAAAGTAAGTAGGGTAAGTATTTTTTTCATTTATAACATTGCTAAAAGTTGTTTTGCACTTTAGACCAACAGAATAGCAATGATAGAAAATCCTTTGAAATTTTTGGCAACGCAGCTACCTATTCCGAAACGGCGGGAAGCTCCACAAAATCAAAACCTCGCCTTCATGCCCACATTAATTGCCCGCGGCATACCGGGCCTCAAGCCCGCTGGCCTCCGTGCAACCAAGTACACCTCATCCAATAGGTTGGTGGCATTGGCGAACAAGCTGATGTTTTTGTGAAGGAGATAGCTAGCGCTGGCATCCACCACAAAATGAGCCCCGATTTTTTCGTTGGCAGGGATTTCACCTTGCCCAGGGGAAGTGCGCATTTCGCCGAGATACCGACCGCTCAGGTTGACGGTGAATTGGTGGTGCTCCAATCCAGCGATAAAGGTGAATTGATGGGTAGCGAGGTAGGGGAACTGGTCATCCTCGGCAACACCGCCCCATTCTTCAAACGTGCTCTGAAAAGAATTTTGAAAAAGAGCATGGGTATAGGTATAAGCAACCGAAACTGGCAAGCCAAAGGCACTCTCCCGGTTGCCAGACAACAGGTCGCAACTTAGCTGAAACTCAAGCCCTCTGGTCTGTACTTCTCCCCCGTTAAAAAGGTCACCGGTGCCGGAACCGCCCGAAGCTGCGAGGTCGGAACCAAGGAGGTTGGAGTAATCATTAAAGAAAACAACCGCTTGGGTAGAAAAAGCATTCTTAGTGTAGCGGGCGCCCAATTCATAATTTACACTTTCCTCGGGCACGGTCGCATCGTTTGGGCCTGGTGGGGAAAACCCCTTGTGGACTCCGGCAAAAGCACTCAAGTATCTGGAAAATTGGTAATCGATGCCAATGCCCGGGATGAAAACGTCTTCCTTGTTTTCTTTTTTCTCCAATTCCACCCCCGTTCTGTCGGGATCATTTTTACCAAAATCTTCTTGCTGGAGGGTGATATTTTCGTACCGGATGCCAGGAGTAACGGTGAATTGTTGAAACTTCAATTTGTACTGTACATAAGTGGCAACCGCATTGGCGGAAACGAGCCGGTTGCTTTCCGTTCCAGGCAGGCCGCTTTTGGTCAATTGCATCGTGCCCTCGTTCATGGAGTACTCATCCACCCATTGGAAACGGTCAACTTGGTCCTCGTGATAACGGAAGCCGACACTCACATCATGGGAAACCGAGCCCGTTTCATAATTGGCGGACAAAACACTCTGCACACCTTGCGCATAATAGTCCCTGTTATTGGCTTTTACGGCCAGCGCATTCTCGTTGGTGCTCGTCGAACCCTGCAAAATTTCAATGGCTTCCGGGTGGGAAGAAGGATCTGCCAACAGGTCTGAAATGCCAGTTTTAGCCCCCGTACTATCGGCGACCTTGTCGAGTTTGTACCAATTCCTGGAAAAATCGGTACGGTAGGCCGTGGTAGAGATTTGGAACATTTTGGAAAACTTGACAAGGTGCGTCAGGGAATATTGGGATTGCGAAGTCTGCATCAGATCTTTTTGCGAAGCAGCATAGCGACGGTAAGGCGTCGCAGCAAAGTCACTTTCGGTTAGCCCTAAATATGTCTCGTTGGAGGCCTCTTTCACCTGCCCCCATTTAAAAGTGAGGGATTGATAAATGTTGGCATCAGGGTTCGTATTGATGCGGAATTTGGCGAGGTAATCTTTTTTATCAAACCCCGTATTTCCGCCGCCGTCCAATTTTTTGAACCCATCCGAGCTGTATTGAAACGATTCGACCAAGTAAGCAAAATTCTGGTGAGCATTGCCCACGGAGGCGTGCAAGTTCCTACCCCCAAAACTGCCGCCCAGCAAGTCGAACCTGCCGGAAAAGCTTTCCGGGATCTGGGTGGAGAGCAAGTTGATCGCCCCGCCCGTGGTGAACGGGCCATATTTTATCTGGCTGCTCCCCTTTAATATTTCGATGCCCTGCATCCGGCCGATCGTTGGGAAATAATAGGCGGACGGATCGGCATAAGGCGCCGGGGCCATGAGCACGCCATCCTCCATGATCGTGATTTTTGCACTCCGCTCCACGCCTGTTCCTCTCAATCCGATATTTGGCCGCAGGCCGAAACCATCCTCCTCCTGGATGTTGATGCCGGGCACGCCACGCAGGGTGCGGTTGATGTCGGTATAGCTAAATTTTTGGATTTCTTTAGGGGAAATGTATTGCACGGAGCCGGGAATATCTTTCAAACCCCGGTTGCCTTTCACCATGACTACCACATCGCCCAACGTGGACACCGCCTCAACCAAGGCCACATTAAGGGCCAGTGTTTTACCTTCTTCCACCGTGACTTCCCGTTGTACGGGAAGAAAGCCAATGCTGGAAATATGGAGCACGTGTTTACCAGAAGGCACACCTTTTAAGGAGTAATAACCATTCCCATTGGTGGTTGTCCCGAAGTTGGTTTTTTCGAGGTAAACGTGGACGCCCGGCAAGGTATTCAAGCTGTCCGATAGGAGGACGATCCCTTCGATATTGCCTGTTTGCGCAGTCAGTTGAATGATCGTTGATACAGCGATGAGTGTTTGTATTATTTTCTTCATGACTATTTTTATGTAGATTTAATCCAAATAATTAATTCTGCAAAAATAGATCGGCCATTCTCTTCCGACAATACCTTTTTATCGCTGTAATCTTATACCTAAAATTAGGGGGCTGTTGCCTAACGTTCGGCGAAGGAGGTTTTGACTTTAGCCATTTCCCTTGCCACATTTCAAAAAAAAAGAAGCCAAGGCTGTCTCGTGATTTTAGATTTGCCAACTCTTTGAGATTTAGCAAATTGGGACTTGCGAGAAAGCCTCGCTTCTTTTTGTTTTAGAAAAATAATGCCCTCAGCAGCATCATTGCACCACCAGTTTTTCCACCTTGACCTGGTGGCCTTTTCTTAATTTTAAAAAATAGACACCCGCGGAAAGGCCGTCTCTCTCCAAGTCGATCCTGTCATTCTGGGTCGAAAAAGAAAGGAGTGGCTGCCCATTGATATTTTGCAAGGTGAACGCATATTCTTCCCGCGTCGGATTGTCAAATTCAATAGTTGTTTTACTGCTAAAAGGGTTGGGGGAAAAGACAAACTTTTTCGTAAGCTTCGTTGTCCCAAACTCATCCCAAGACCGAAATGGGTCCGAAAATTTTTCATGGGAGACCAGTTCCTCTGAAGTCAAGGTTTTGAGAAATGCCAAGAGGTTCTGAATTTCTGTTTCATCAAAATCAATGGCCCCAAGGCTGAAAGGTTGATTGGTTACTGGGTTGTAATACAAGGGCACAGTAGGCGGATTGGGGATGCTGTCGCTGTAAAAAACAAGCACTTCTTCCAGCGTTTGAAACCGCCCATCGTGCATATACGGGGCAGTCAATTCAATATTCCGCAAAGAAGGTGTTTTGAATTTACCGATATCTGCACTATTGCCCGTCACGGCACCGTAGCCGGGATCGCTGGAAGGCAATGAATTGGAAGTTGGGGTCAACTGGCTGAAATGGTGGTTATTGTGGCAAACGGCGCAATTTTCTTTGAACAATTTTTCCCCTTCCAGTTCGGCCTCGGTAAAAACAGCTTGCCCGCTTCTGGCCCGATCATATTTTGAATCAAAAGTATTGAGCGACCTGACGAATTGAGCAAGCGCCTCCCCAATCCGCTCTTGGGTAATTGCCGGGTCGCCGAAAGCCTCCTCAAAAAGGGATGGGTAAAATTCGGTAGTGGCCAGTTTGTCCACCAATATTTCCAGGTCGTGGCCCAACTCCCCTTGATGGCTGATCGGCTGCAAAACCATTCTCTCCAATTTGGTTTCCCGTGCATCCCAAAACAACGGGACGACGAATGGGGAAAATTCTACCCGCCAGCCAAGGTCGTTGATATTGGGGGTGTTCCGATCTGTTTTTGCGCCATTGATCCCTTCGCTAAATCGTTGGTTGTCCGCAAAAGCAAATTCCTGTTTATGGCATGTAGCACAGGAAACTTCATAATTTTCAGACAACCTTTTGTCGTAAAATAGCACCCTGCCAAGTGTCGCTTTTTCCCTGGTCATTTCAAGGTTTACGGCCCCAGCGTTCGTTTTGACCCACCCCGGAGTTAAAGTTAAATAATAGGGAAAAGGGATGTCATAATCGAAAGGTTCTTCCGGCAGATAAGGGGTAGCCGGGCCGCCCACAAAACTGGTTGGGGTAAATTTGGCGGCGATGCTCAAAAAAATAATGGCCACTAAGGCCAGCAGAATGTTGATTTTTTTCATGTTGAAATAGTTTTAGTTACGTGAGGGGCAATGCATTAGACGCACTGCCTGTGAGAGAATCAATAGCTTATTGATAAATTTCAGCATACAAGTTAGCCTTTATCCCAAATGGCTGGTGGCCTATATTTTCCAAAAGTCAGGTTTTTGATTGGGCTACAAGGGCTTTCTTATAAAAGTGGAATAAATGCATTTTGCAAGGCAGCCGGGGTTTTGAAACCCCGGAATTCTACCGAGACGGCGAAACTGTTTCAAAGTCCGGGGTTTCAAAACCCCGGCTGCCTTGCAAAAAATCAATCAATTTAGATAATTGAATCAATTTCTATTTTTTTTGAGAAAGCCCTTATTGGGCTACTTGTTTTCGTTTTTTCCAAAATAACTTGACCTTGGCGCTTTGGAAAAAGACAGAATCAACTTCAATTCCTATGATTCAAACCACCGAGCAAAATTTCAACGACGTGTAAAACAGCCTAATTATGCCCAATTCTTTATTGATAAAAAACATCCAAGAACTCGTGCAAACCGAGGAAACGCCCCGGACTTCCCCCATCCCCGGCAGCCAGCTCGCCCAGCTGCCAACTATTTCAAATGCTTACCTACTCGTGGAGGGCGACCGCATCAAAGATTTTGGTAAAATGACTGACTGCCCCGACCGGGCCGATCAAGTAATAGATGCCACCGGCCGCATGGTTTTCCCCGCTTGGTGCGATTCCCATACGCACTTGGTTTTTGCCAAAAGCAGGGAGGAGGAATGGGTGGACCGCATCAAAGGGTTGAGCTACGAAGAGATTTCCAACAAGGGGGGCGGCATCCTCAACTCCGCCCGCCGTCTGCAAGAAACACCTGAAGAGATCCTTTTTGAACAGGCGTGGGAACGGCTGGAGGAGATAAAAAACTATGGCACGGGCCTCATCGAAATCAAAAGCGGCTATGGCCTCACTTTGGACAGCGAGCTGAAAATGCTCTGGGTCATCCGCCGCCTGAAAGAGCAAAGCAACGTGGCTATCAAAGCCACTTTCCTCGGTGCGCATTCTATCCCCATGGAGTACCGAACTGACAACCGGCAAGGCTATATCGACCTGATTGTCAATGAAATGCTGCCGCAAATAGCAGGGGAAGGCTTAGCAGATTACATCGATGTTTTTTGTGAAAAAGTGGCTTTTTCAGTGGAAGAAATGGAACAGGTGTTGGCCGCTGGCGCCAAGTATAATTTAAAGCCCAAAGTCCACGTCAACCAGTTTTACTGCCTTGGCGGCATCGCCGCTGCGGTTAAGCATGGCGCCATCTCCGTCGATCACCTTGAAGTGGTGGACGACGATGACATTGCTGCTTTGAAAAATTCAAACACCATCCCTACCCTGCTCCCGTCTGCCCCATTTTTCCTCAACGACCACATCCCGCCCGCCCGCCAATTGATCGACGCTAACCTGCCCGTGGCACTCGCTTCCGACTTCAACCCTGGCACTTCCCCGTCGGGCTGCATGGCGTTCGTGGTGTCACTGGCCTGTATCCAAATGCGAATGCTGCCGGAAGAGGCCATCAATGCAGCTACGCTCAATGGCGCCTTTGCCCTCGAATCTGCTGAGGAATATGGCAGCATCGCCCGTGGGAAAAAGGCCAATTTTTTTACCACGAAGCCGATGCCAACGGTGGCGTATTTGCCGTATGCTTTTGGGAGCGATTTGGTGGAGCGGGTGTTTATTGGTGGGAAGTAAAATGGCCCTGAGGTATTTATTCACCGCAGCCAAACAAACAAGGGGCAGCCTCTGTCAGAAGCCGCCCCTTGTTTGTTTCATTTATAAGTAAAAATCATTCCTCCATATCCATGGTATGGAACACTTGCAGCACGTCCTCGTCCTCTTCCATTTTCTCGATCAGCTTAATGACGTCCTCCACTTCTTCATCGCTCAATTGCTTTTTCATCGACGAAATGCGGTCGAGTTTTGATTCTTTTAGTTCAATGCCTTTGTCGTCGAGGGCCTTAGAAAGCGTACCATAATCGGCAAAATCGCAATACAGGATAAGGTCTTCCTCTTCCACCTTCATTTCTTCTAAGCCATTGTCGATCATTTCAAACTCAAACTCTTCCAGATCCCCGACGGCATCCTTGGAAATGGTAAAAACCCCCTTGCGGGAAAACATATAATCCACTGAGCCAGAAGTACCCAACGAGCCGCCGTATTTGGAAAATACGTGGCGCACGTTGGCGACGGTACGGGTCGAATTATCGGTTGCAGTTTCAACCAAAACAGCGATCCCATGCGGGGCATAGCCTTCATAAACGATTTCGGTGTAGCTCGCCGAGTCTTTGCCAAGGGCTTTGGCAATCGCATTATCTACGTTGGTTTTGGGCATGTTGGCGGCCTTCGCATTTTGGATGGCCATCCGCAGACGGGGGTTGTATTCGGGGTCTCCGCCACCTTCTTTCACGGCAATGGCAATCTCCCTGCCGACCCTCGTAAATGATTTGGCCATGTTGGCCCAGCGCTTCATTTTTCTCGCTTTCCGGTATTCAAATGCTCTTCCCATTGGGTTGATAAGTAGTAAATCAAAATTAAAATGGAAATAAAAATAAAAACCATTTACCCAATATCAATTGATTATCAATAAATTAGGTTGGCAAATCTCGTTTTTCATTTTGATTTTAATTTTCATTTTAATTTGTTCAATTACTTAAATTGATTTGTGATTATTGATAGATTGATCAAAGATCAGGTTCCGCAATTTGCTTTTCCCCGCCTTCTTAAAACGGGGCGCAAAATTACACACCACCAATGAATTTTGAAAAATGTGCGTCCCGCAAATTTTAAGGGAAAACGCCGTCGAATGCTTTACGGCAAAATGATGCAAATGTTAAAACGGCCTATACCCAAACTTTTAATTTTCAGTTATTCTAACACCAAACCTCAAAAAGAAAATACTTAGTCCATTGACAGTTGTCCATTGTCCATTGTCAATTGTCCATTAACCCTTCATCCACATCGGCTTCTGCTTGATTATTTTCTGTAAAACAGGACAACCCTCACCGTGCGCCCCTGCCAAGTACCCCGAACTCATCAAAAACTCGTTGGTGATTTCCCCTCCGGTAAATTTGAACGTCTTTTGAACAGCTTTACCACTCCTCCCTGGTCTTGGGGTGATGGTAGTCCAGCCATTTTTTAAACGAGCCATGTTCTTCCTGCAAGCCCAAAATGACCTGCGCATTGTGAATGGCCGCATTGACTTTCAATTTATTTCGGATAATGCCCGCATCGTTCAACAACCGCTCCCGATCTTTTTCTGAATAGTTGGCGACCACTGCAATGTCAAAATTGGAATAAGCCTTTATGAAATGCTCTTTTTTATGCAAAATGGTCGACCACGATAGTCCCGCCTGGTTTATTTCCAAAATCAGGCGTCCAAACAATTCATGGTCGTTTTTTAATGGGAAACCATATTCTGTGTCGTGGTAAATCCGGTGTACGTTGCCGGCTTCCAATTTTTGTACATAAGTACAATAGGTGTTTGTTGGTTGCATTTATTTTTTGATTAGACGGTTTTAGTTTGTTTACAAAATGCGGGGCAGGAAAGGCTGTTCACTTTGCAACTACCCAGTCTGCCCCTCGTGGGGTTTTTAAGGGGGAAAAGTGGCAAAGCCACTTTTCCCCCTTAAAAATCCCTTTGGGCCGAGCAGTCCGATGCCTCAATGCGAAATGAATTTTTCGGCCCACTTGCTGAATGAAAATTTTCAAAACTTATTAGACTTTATTATGAATCACCAAATTCATCATCACTCAATTTCCAGCTCATATTTCCTCAACAAACCTTCCACTCCATCCATCGAGAATTTCGCTTTGCGGATATTGTTCATTTCGGGGTCGATCACATAATTAAAGGAGGACCGGAAATCGGCCTTTCCCAAATCGGTATTTTCAAAAACGGCATTCAATAAATCGCAATTTTTAAAGACCGCTTGGGCAAGGCTGGCATTGGTAAAATCGGTTTGCTCCATTTTGCATTTATTGAAAACAGTGCCGGGCATTTTCTTATCACTGAAACCCGCAAAGTCCAGCAAACATTGATCGAAGCTAACTGTGAATAAAAAATCACTCGCATCCATAAATTCAACGCCGACCAATTTGCAGTGCTTAAAAGCCACATTTTTCAGGCTGGTGCCGACCACTTTAGCCATGCTCAAATTGCAGTTTTCAAAGACACAATCCACTAGTTCGCTTTTGGAAAAATCGGCGTTGGAAAAGTCGCATTGGACAAAAGTGCAGTTCTCAAATTCTTTTCCGATTAATTCTTTTTCAGGAAATGCAAGATTGCGGAAGCTATGGTCTTGATAAAAGGATTCGTTCATTTATTTGATGTTTTTAATTGGAATTCTCTCGTAATATTTCCGTCAAGCAAACAGACCTAGTTTAAGAATTTTCCCTAAACGGCAGTCTCTTCCACCAATTCCTTTCCGATGTACACCAACAAATACCCCTCTCCTATTTCCAAACCAGACAAATCGTGGGGGATGATGTCGATAAAGCCATCCGGGAATTTGATGAACAAGGGCATGCGCTCTTCTTGCAGACTAAATTTGTGCTGAAGGCTTCGCAATTGTTCTACCGAATTAATGGGTATTTCATGGATAGTCGGAAAATCACGCGCGATTTCGTTGAGATTGAGAAAATCATCGTTATAGGAAAAAATGCCCGACTGCGGAAGGCTTTCCTTGGGCAGCGCCATTTCATCGGGTGACAGCAGCCGGAAGGCCCCCATTTCCCCAAAAACATCTTTGAACTTGTTGACGGTAAATTCATTGACAGGCTGGCTACTTGTCATGGCTATCAGGTAGCCAACATCCAGCAGTTCGATGTGCTTTTCGAGGTCGTCCGAGTAGATGTTGCTGACAATGGCTTCCAAACCATCCAAGCGGGCCTTTTTGGCACTCTCCTCATTGGTGTCCAACAGCACCACATGCCGGCCATTGTCCTGCAAATATTTGCCAATAAGGCGTGATGCTTTATTGGCACCAACAATCAGGATGCCTGTGGATGCGGTCATGATTACTTGGAGCTGTTTGGCTACAAACCGGGCCGTGGAGGCATTCAACAAAACCGTCCCAACCACGACCATGAACACCATGGGGGTAATATATTCTGCTCCGGCCACCCCTTGTTCCATCAGTTTAAACCCAAAAAGGGAAGCGATGCCCGCAGCCACAATGCCCCTCGGCCCAATCCAAGAAATGAACAGCTTTTCGTTGAACGTCAGGTCGGATCGATGGGTGCTGAGAAAAACGGCCAAGGGCCGCAGCACCAAAATGACAATACCAAACAGCAAAAGGCTCGGCCAATTCATCACCAATAGGATACTCTCCATGTCAATGTGCGCCGACAGGATGATAAAAAGGATCGAGATCAAAAGGATGCTGATGGATTCTTTGAAGAGAATAACCTCCCGGAAATTGGGCACGTCCAGATTGCCCATGACTGTACCCATCACGACGACCGTCAATAGCCCAGACTCATGCGCCAACATATCCGAAAAAACGAAAACGCCCATCACCACCGCCAACGTGGTCACGTTGAGCAAATAATGAGGTATCCATTCTTTTTTGATAATGAAATAAAGGGCATAGGCCATTACTGCCCCTAACGCAAGGCCAATCAAAAGTACTTTGGTAAATTCTAAAATAGCATGGCCGCTGTACTCTCCGACTGTACCGCCGGACTGTAGAAATTCAAACATCAAAACCGCAATCAAGGCGCCAATTGGATCAATGAGAATGCCTTCCCATTTGAGCACATTGCCGACACTCCGGTTTAAAGGCACATTGCGGAGGATGGGGGCGATCACCGTTGGGCCAGTGACAATAATGAGCGCCGAAAACTGGATGGATACAGCCCAACTCAACCCCATGACTAAATGTGAAGCTACCGCCGCCCCGACCAACGTGACCAATGAGCCTACAGAAATCAGCGCTAACACCGCAGGCCCAATCGATTCGATTTCCTGGCGTTTTAACGTAAGGCCACCTTCAAAAAGAATGATGCCGATGGATAGGGACACAAAATTGAACAAATATTGCCCGGGGAATAAGCCCGTGTTGCTGCCGTCCCGGTACATTGGTTCGAGCAACTTTTGCCCGTCCTCCGTCCATAAGGTTGACAACGGCCCAACGGCCAAACCGATCAGCACCAGCGGTAATATGGCAGGAACTTTCAGCCGCCAAGCGACCCATTGTGCCAGTATGCCCAAGATGATGATCCCTGCGAGTTCGAACATAAAAAGGGTGTTAAGTAGAATTTTTGCTTTGGCTGGAAAAATAGGGATTTTTTTGGGATCGGTGCCATGAGTCCGGTTTCTGTAAAAAATTCTTCCCCTTATCGCTAACTTGCGCCCTCAAATACGACTTGGAAGTTTTGTAGAAATAAAACACTTGAAATCATTAAAAGCTTCGCCACCATATTTTCTGTCCTGTTCCATCCATTACTGATGGTGACTTACATGCTGGTCTTACTGTTGTTGGTCAATCCCTACCAATTTGGGGTGTACAGCATTGCCGACCAAGGACGCTTGCTGCTGCTCGTTTTCCTATCCACTTTTGCCATGCCGGCCTTCGCCCTGTTCCTCATGCGGTCTCTCAATATGGTATCGTCCATTTCTTTGGAAGACCGACATGAACGCATCGGGCCGTACATCATCACAGGGGTGTTTTACCTTTGGATGTTTATTAATTTTAAAAACAACCAATCCATCCCATTTGCGTTGACCGTGGCCACTTTGGGGGCGACGATCGCCCTGTTCACCGCTTTCTTTTTCAATAATTTTACAAAAATCAGTGCCCATGCCGTTGGGATGGGCGGATTGGTCGGGCTATCGGCCATCAACTCCATTTACATGAGTTTCGATACTTTCACCCTGAACACTTGGCTGTTCGGTGGATTGGAAATCAGTACCAATTTTGTGGTGGTGGTGGTGATTTTGCTGACCGGGATGGTTTGCACCTCCAGGCTGCTGCTAAAGGCGCACACACCGGGGCAGGTGTACGGCGGATTGGTCGCCGGGTTTGTGGCGCAATTTATTGCGTTTTGGTATATGAGTACCTGATGATCTAATCTTCAAAACCTACCCAATTTCCGACTCCACTTCCACACTCCATGCTTCTGCCCTTTGGGCAAATTTCTCCTTTGTCCTTTTCCAAACACTTTTAAACAGATCAGTTTGGCGATAAGCATTCAGGTCAGCTTCACTCTTCCAATGGCTGTAAGTGAACAGCACATTGGAGCCATCCACTTCCCGCCACAGTTCCAAATGCTGGCAGCCTTCTATGTTCCGGATCTTGTTTTTTATTGTTTCAAAATCCTCCAAAAAAGCCGGGACGGCTTCGGGACGAAAGGTCATTTTGACGATGCGTTTGATCATTGGATTGAGTGAAAGAAGTTTAAGTTGGGATAAACCAAATCCGTATAATTTCGGGCCGAATAATGTTCAAATCACCTATGTCCTCTGCTCGGCCCAAGGGGATTTCAAGGGTAAGCGGGAGCAAAGCTCCCGCTACCCCGCTAATCCTATAGAGGCACTTGAGATGATGCAATGAAATATTAATTACGCTGCCCCGCATTTTTTGAATTTATACGTTAATCGAACCTTGGTTAAGTAGATAAAAAAAGAATAAAGGAAAACTACTCCACCGTCACCTTTCCGTTCGCCCCCTCTATCCCCAAAAACTGGCTGGCTGAATTCGTGATTTCAATAACAACAGGAGCATTAGCAAATTCCACCGAGGAAGTATTGCCTGCTTCCCCCTTGGCCTCAAAACAGACATCGTAGAGGTTCGTGCCATCAGGTTTGGTGATGCCCTGTACGTTGGCATCGAACCAAGAATAGGCAAGGATTCCTTTATCAGCTGCTTTTGTCCCAAAATTGGCTTCTTCCAGCCCCGGCAGGCCAAAGTTTTTGACCTCCTTGAAAGTCAGGATAGCGGGGTCCCATTTCATGGTATATTGCATCGAGACAATGTCGTTGAACTGGGAAACCTTCACCGACACGCAAGTTTCAGAACCTTTAGAAGCCTTGGCACTAGTGATCTGCATCGGCAGTTTTCCTACTTCAACGGGTTGCGCAGGTGCTTCTTTCCCAGCAGGAGAACCCGCCGTATTTTCTTTTTTAAGGGCAGCTTCTTTGGCCGCTTCCCGGGCCGGGTCATCGCTGTTGCACTGCACAAAAAAGATGGCCATGAAAATGACCATAACGGTCTTGAAAAAAAACTGAGTTAAGTATAACTGCATGATATTTAATTGTTTATGATAAAATCCGGGATTCCCCATTTATAGTCATTTAAACAAATTGCTCGTTGCCATCTCAAAGCGGAGTCATGAATTTTACCACACTCTGACTGCCATCCCGAAGCAGGTTCGGGATTTCGCTACGCTCAAACTGTGAACTGCTAACTGCCAACCGCTAACTACCTAACTCCGGCCACTTGACCGTGTAGTCATCGATGAGCAGCGGCGACCATTGTATTTCGGAGACAAACCCTTCGTCCAGCCAAAGAATGATACCAGTTGATTCGGAAGCGATCATGTCTTGCTCCGGGTCTTCGTTATCGTATTCGAGGTCATCTATGCCCATGTTGTTGAGCGACCGGATCGCCTCTAATCGGTTCAATCCGATCAGTGATTTGCCGTGCAGGTGGTATTCTTCGGAGGCAACGGAAATGTTACCCAGACGCCAGCCATCCGACTCCTCGAATCCCAAGGAAAGTTCCATATCGTCGTAATGCCAGGCCTCACTCTTTTCTTTTCGGAAATGCCCCTCTTCCTGTTGCTCGATGTCGTCAGGCTCGCCGAGCATTTGCCGGACCTGTTCCCGGGAAAGACCGAATTTGACCGAGCCAAGCCCTGTACCTGGAATGATGTTTTGTAAATCGATGGCCATTCAAAAAAGGGATTTGGATATTAGAAATTAAGAAATGGGGAATGGGGAATATTCCGACCCTACAGGCAGTAATGCTGTATTTTCTGGGTCCTAATTTCCCTTTCTCCATTTTATTGAATTGTGATTTTTCCCATTTCTGTCCGCAGGTCGAGGAAGACACTGGAAGCATTGGAAATTTCGATCACGGTAGGTTTACTGGTAATTTCGAGACTTGTTTCATTGCCGACCTCGCCAATGGCTTCGAAACACAATTCGTATAGCGAAACACCATCCTCTTTGGTCACGCCAACCAATTTGTGGTCATACCACGAAAAGGTCAGGATGCCTTGGTCAAGCAGATGCAATCCAAAATTGCGGGCATCCATTCCCCCTAATCCGAAATTTTTAAAATCCTTGAATTTCAACACGTTAGGGTCCCAATTCATACTGTATTGCATGGTCAGTATTTGCTCAAACCCTTTGGCAGAAACACTGACACAGACCTCTTCGCCTTTAGCCACTTCCTGATCAATAGTCGTCAATGTCAACTTCCCAACAGGCGGTTTTTGGTAAACGACTTCTGGCACAAAACGATTGCTTTCCGGAATTTGGTGGGCAGGGGGCACCAACGTGAACGCCGCCATGATGGCGATGCTAAAAAACAACAAGAAGCGGTAAATATGATGTTTCATTTTCGATCGGTTGACGGATGATGGATGGTTACTGGGTTATTTTTGAACGTAATAAATTTCTCAAAAAACATACCCTGTGGGATTTGCGCCAAAATGACAGGCAACTTTACGCATTCCTAAAAAAATCGGTCAGCAATTCCTTTTATTCTTTCCAAAACGGTATTTGAAAAAACGATACGACCGTATCCCTTAACTGCCCGTCCGCTATTTTCCTGCCCAACTTTTTCACGTCCAACAAATGTTCCCCGCGGGGCAAATAGCCCACATCCAGTATGGTTACGAGGCCATATTCACTATAATTGGTGTGGCGGTGGAAACGGTATTTATTGTCCAAAAAAAGGCTGTCGCCAATTCGGATTTCATACAACTGGGAGAAGCAGGCCAGCGCAGTGTCGGGAGCATTGGTCCGGGGGGGTGGGGTTTCCCCATTGAACCTAAATTCGAGGTCAGTCTCAAATCCAGGTTCAAAGAACGGCTTAAAATCGGGGCAAAGCTTTTCCAAAGACCTGTTGTCCTGTTTGGGGATATAAGCAAGGAACAGTTCGAGAAAACCATTTTCCACAAATTTGGAAGGGATGCTCCCAGTGGTGATCAAAGTTTTTTCGGTCCGCTGTTCATCGTAATGGCTGTTCAGCAGGGCTGTCCTTCCAGGTTTGTCGGGGTACCAAACATGAGAATGGATTTTTTCCGACAAAAGAAACCCCACCACCGCTACATAAGGCACCAACAAAAAACCAACCCACCGGCCAAATTTATTGTCGATCAAATTATAATAAATCGGCCTGTACAAAAAGGAAAGTGTAACGAGGCTAAACAACCGATAAAAAGGCAGGTAGATATGGGACAGCCATTTCACCTTTTTTAAAAAACCCAAGGTGAGGAAATCAACAAAATACAGCAGCCCCCCGACCAACAAAACAATAGCGACTGTTTTTTCAATAACATCAAACAAACCTTCGGAACACACCCCCTCCAACGGGTCCACTAAAACATTTATCACAAATACGAAGAAACCGAAATACAGCCCAACGGCCAGAAACATAAAAACGATCAGGAAGGTAAAGGCAAAAACAACACTGCACAGGTTTTCCAACTGGAGTATGTACTGGTCAAAACTCCCAACTTTGCGCCGAAGCAAACGGTCGAATGCTGGAGAGAGCTTGAGCGAATCAAAATCAATATCACCGGACACATAGCGCAGGCCGATAGTGCTGATCCAGATGCCCCGCAAAAGCACGTGCAGTACCAAATTGATCAAGATGAACAGGCAGGCGCCAATGGTGATGCCATAGGCCACGGACAACAGACTATCGCCTGCATCAAGCCCTTGCGAGGCCACCGCAATATCCTTTGAATAACCTTTGAGTTCCTGCCATGCCCCTAAGATCAAAAAAATGGAAAAACCGGAAATCACCAACTCCAACTGCCAGCTTTCCTGTTGCAGTTTATTGAGCCATTTGGTCAGTTTGTTTTGATTATTGTTTTCCATAAATGGTTCTTTTTTAGAACCCGCAAGGTCTGTACGGTTGGACTTTGGTGAAATTTTCATGGCCGAACCTGTCCGTTTTTTCGGTTAAACCAACCTTTTCACTTTGGTGGTATGGTCCAGTTCCCACCCTTTCTTCAAATTCAGCAAATTCAGGCCGGGCGTTTTGCCTTTCTCCAAACTGCCCAATTGTTTTTCATATCCCAATGCCTCCGCCCCGTTCAGGGTCGCCCAGCGCAGTAAGGTTTCGAAATCGACATAAGATTGGTAGCGGGCGATGGTCTTCATTTCCTCCAGTACGGATAGTTGCCAATTGGAAGTCAAACTATCCGTGCCAATGGTCATTTTGGCTTGGTTGTCCATAAAGCGCTGGTAATCGGGTAGGCGGTTTTCTATGTACAAGTTAGCATTGGCGCAGGTGGCCCAGTAAACCTTATCACTCCAAGCATGAGCGGCATGAATGTCAGCAGGTTGTGTCATGGTATTGTGGACAAACAAGGTGCGGTGGTTGGGGTCCATGTAGTCCATGGCGTAATAAATGGAATGCTTGCCCGTCTTTTTGAAATGACCGATCGGAATGCCAAACCCTCCATAAAAATCAACCAGCGCCCCCTTCTTTTTGGTAAAAAACAAATCCTCGTGCGGCGTCTCCTGGTTATGGATCGAGATGGTTAACTGTTGCTCTCCGTTCGCCTCATTAATCAGTGCAAATAGTTTGGGGGAAACGGTGTAGGGGGCGTGGGGGACGATGCTTTTTTTATTGCCGTTTCCGCTTGCCTGCTTTTTGTAAACCTCCAAATATCCATCGAAGGTCTGCTGCGCCAGGTCGTCGTTCAGGAAGTTGAACATTTCCACGAAAGTGTAATACTTGATCTTGCTTTTCTTTTTGACCGCCGCCGTGTCAGATTTATTGGAGATGTCGCCCACCGCCACAATGCCCGCATCGTACATTTCCTGATCGGCCTTTTCGATGGCAGCGTCAATCTTTTCCTGTGGGATGTCCCTAAATTTCACCACAGTGGAAATGAAAGGGATCAACCCAGTACCCGTAGGCGCCATGCCTTTCATGTGCGATAGTTCGAGGTGACAATGGGTATTGATAAAACCGGGGACGATGACACCGTTATGAACTTCCAAAGTAGCGGGATCGTGATTTTCCCGTTGATCGATCTTTAGGATTTTGCCTTTTTCGTCGATGATGACGACCCCTTTTTCGATAGGTGGACTGCTGACGGGGAAGACGTGATCGGCGGTGATTTTGCGCATTGGTTGTGGCTGATTTGTTTAAAGTCCAAAAGTAGGAAGCTCATTGCTTTTTCTTGGGCTACGATTTCTTTTTTCACAACTTGGCAAATGGTTTTAATAAGACTTTCAACTCATTGTCTGATAAAAAGGAGCTGTTGTACTTTTTCCGTCGACCCCCGACCCCTAAAGGGGAGTACATTATTGTTTTATATTTACTGATTTTCAATTACAATTCAATACTCCCCTTTAGGGGTCGGGGGTCGATGATGATACGATTAGGAAAATAGAGTTTTGGGCGTGCAACAATTAAAGTTCCATTTCCGCCCCCTCCCAACATACCACCAACAAATTTCAAAACACATCCGAATAAATTGCAATTTGTCAAGAATACTTTGTAACCTTGACCCGATCTTTAGCTGATAAGATAAATATTTTATCACCCTATAAACTCCAGATGAATATGTTAAAAAGAAAACAATTTACGTTTGCCTGCTCAGGCTTAGCCTCCTATGTATGTAGCTTCCTCCTTATTTTTTTGCTGATTATCCAATTGAGTTGCGATGCTGTCACTTCCACCAATGGCGGGGAAGAAGACCCTGACAGTACACCGACCACCACCGAAGTTGAAACAAACCTCACTACAACTGGTGGCGACGTTGGGAGTTTTGTCCAACCAGTGATTTCAGGTATTGTGCCGTCCGAAGTAAAATTTCCGCCTAATGCCCCTTCTGCACCAGTAGATAACCGCCCATTTTTTGATCATTTTAGTTGGCAAACTTTCATTGCTCTGTCCTGGCCAGTAAAACAGGATCAAAGAGGTGTACCGGACAATCCGACAGATCCATCTACTTTTTTAAACATGACCAATTCGACCCCGGTGGTCTGGACGAGTTATAAAAACCAATGGGACCTTTTTGGGCAAGGCGAACAGGGGCCGACCCCTTGGGATTCCTTTGACAACCCTAACGACCTTTGCCCCAACCAGCCCGTCAACCACGTTTTCGGCTCGGCCAAAAGTGATATGCTGCCGGGCGAGGGAGACGAGTCCTTTTCGGTGCCGTTGGTTGACCAACGTCAGAATTATGCTTTGTTTGAAATACGGTACAACGAACTCCAGTACAATTTTATCCGAGACAATAAGCTCTACCGCAACAAGGGTTTGCAAGATTATAAAAATGCCCACGGTGGCGTCGTGACCATGCCCGAAAGCACGGCTACTTCCGAGGGATCTATTTTAGTAAAAGCAGCTTGGAAGCAGCTCACTCCCGAAGATGATGAGAGCCGCTATTATGTGGTGGACGAGATCGTTTTTGACCCTGTTTCGAGCACTTGTAAAAAACAGCGGGTAGGCTTGATCGGGCTTCACATTGCACAAAAAGTCGATACTTTCCCCCAATGGGTTTGGTCGTCTTTCGAGCAAGTGGACAATGTCCCCGGCGCCCCCAATGCTAAACAACCCTATTCCTTTAACAATGGAACGGACAACCCAGCAACGCAAAGGGGCTATGCCAACAAACCTGCCAGCAAGTATTTAATTAAAAATAAAAATGACCGCAAGCCCGTGCAAGTAACCCGGCTGAACGAAATACCTACCACTCCTGACAGCCTCAGCACGGTCGACCTCAACAAACTGTACCAAGCTGCCGTCGGCAACACTTGGATGCAGTACTATGAGTTGGTCATTACCCAGTGGCCTACCGATCCTAAAACTTTCAAGCAGTACACCCAGAACGGCATTTACCCGGGCGACTGCGGCCAGCCTTTCCCTGAAAGCAACTGTGTCAACACGACCATGGAAACTTATTACCAAAGCCCACAGGATGCCAATGCTGTCGGCGGTAATTCCTGCATGAGCTGCCACTACACCGCTCCTGATACTGACTTCAGTTGGTCGGTCCAATTGCGGTCTTATTGATGGGATAGCTTGGTCTGCCGTTTTCCCATTTTTCTTCGCATTACATAAAGTCCCTCATTGGAGGGTTATCTTTCATTGCACTTTTTTTTTAGAAATCAAATAAAATAATCAAACATGTCTGATACTTCCTCAACACCACAAAATTGGTTCATGTACCATGGTGGATACGGCCACGGCGGCAACGCCAGTGCTGGCAGCACTTTGTCTTCTTCCAATGTCAATAAGGCTCAATTCGGTTTGCTAAATCAAATTCAGGTGGACGGTTCCATCTTGTCCGTCCCAGCCGTCGTGGATGGGTATATTTATGTCGGCCTGGCAAACAGTCATGGTGCGCCGGGCTCCAATGGCGGGGCCTTTCAAAAATATGATATAACTACCGGAGATAAAGCGGCTGAATTTAATTGGCAAATCGATGTGAAAGACCGGGATTCGCATGGGTTTACAGGGATGGGGTGTACTCCGACCATCATTGATGGTTTTGTTTATTTTGTTGGTTTTGATGCCAAATTATATTGCCTCAAACAAAGCGACCTATCGTTAGTTTGGCAAACGGATATGCGCTATGCCGACCCGGCCCATAACCAGCCAATCACCAATACAGTTGGGATGGAACAAGGATTTCCGCCAGCTGCGGGGTGGTCAAGCCCGATCGTAGTTGATTTAGACATAAATGGCGTCACCAAACGCAGGGTTTTTGTGGGCATCGGGGAAGGGGAAAACCCCTATTTATGGAGTTTCATTTATTGTTTAGATGGAGATACGGGGGATGTTGTTTGGATTTACTGCACCTGTCAATACCAGGCAAATATGCCGAACCCCGTCAATCAACTCCCTGCACAAGTGCTTTTGGACGGGCTGCCCGACAACAGTCCATATACCATGTTCAACGGTCCGGCTGTGACGCAGGGCTGCTCGGTCTGGTCGGCCATTGCCTACGATGAAACTACTGGTTACCTATATGCTTCGACTGGCCAACCTGCCTCACCAACCGATGCAAATATTGACCGGGGACTCCCTTCCGTTGGCTGGTCTTCCGGCATCCTTGCATTGGATGCGAAGACAGGAGCGTTTCAGGCATTTACCCAGATGCCGATGACCACTTCCTACCGACCAACCGATTACGATGTAGATATTGGTAGTGCCTGCACTTTGTACGACTTGCCGAAAACGGATGGGTCCGGCGGTACGCAAAGGGTAGTTTCTGTTGGTTGTAAAAATGGTGGGTTTATGGTGTGTGACGCCACTACGCTCGAACTGATCAATTCCGTTTCCCTGCTTCCTAAATATAAAAACGGTACACAAATACCCGCCATTGACCCGCATCCACCTGCCAATGAGGCGAATTCTATCAATCCGATCGTATCCAATGAAGTTTCGAATGTCAACTGGAACGAGAATTATTTCGGCCCTTTCAACACGGCTGCCGTTGATCCGAAAACGGGCACGCTGTTCATTGGCGTTGGCGGCCCGAATTACCATAATGCGGCACCGGGCATCGACAGTGATTCAACGCCTTTTATGAAGGCGGTGAAATGGGATACCCTACAGGATGCCTGGCCGATGGATGATAGTTTTGATCCGCCCCGGTACAAAAATGTTGGGGCTTCGATGTACAATTTCTTCGGCGAAAGCGGACTTAGCTCCCCCGCCGTGGTAAACGATGTAGTCTTTGTTTCTACCACCCGGGTGGCCATCTATGCGTTCAATGTAGCCGATGGAACGTTGCTTTGGTCAAACATTATGGGCAACCAAACCTTGGGCTTCAATGGCGGGTACGGCTACTGTCTCGGCCCAGCAATTTGGGGTAACTATGTAGTGGCGGGGGCGCTGATTCAAGGGCTCAAAGGAGGCTTGTTGAATATTTATGGGTTGATTTCATGATGTGCCAAGTATAGCAAAGGCAGACCAATTTAGTGAAGTATTAGTGAAACTCCGTGCCTCCTCGGTGTCTCTTTGTGGAATAATTCAAACTATTACACAGAGAGAGACAAAGAGGAGGCACGGAGTTTCACAAAGTTTGATTTCTAATAATTGAATACTATTTTTTCTAAGAAAAAATGACAGTCCTAATTCTTGGAATTTTGGTGGGTTTGGATAATCTCCAAGTTGCCTCCGCAATCGGCCTTCTGGGTTTGCAGCCAAACCGCAAATGGCTATTGGTGGCAGCTTTTGTCTTTTTCGAAACTACGATGCCCTTAGTTGGCTTACTGATCGGGCATAAACTCAACAATTCTTTTGAAAGCATCGCAGAATGGCTGGGGCCGGGCATTATGATGGCATTGGGACTTTATATCCTGATCCGGAAATGGATGGAAAAAGAACCGCAAGACCTCGCCAATCGCAAAGGGATGTTGTTGCTGCTGCCCTTTTTCATGAGCCTCGACAACCTGTTGGCCGGGCTTGGCCTTGGAACATCCGGTTACCCGGTTATTTCCACCTCAATCACGGTTGGTATTTGTGCGGGGAGCATGTGTATCTTGGGATTGTTCATAGGGGAAAAGTTACGTCAGTTGGTTCCCGGCAACCTCGAAGTTGTCAGCGGCTTGTACTTGATCGGGATGGCTGTTTTTTTAGTCATGAAATGATAGGTGTTGAACTTATTCCCATGCAAAAGCTAAATTTTAAATACAAAAAGTAAATCCAATGGAAACCCTCACTCTCATAAAAAAGCAATTGGTGGCGGAAGGGCTCTCCTTCCCAACCAGTCTTTGTTTTGACCCGCAAGGCAACGCCTATGTTGCTGAATCGGGATTGCCTTGGGACGGTGCTGGACGGGGAGGCCGGGTTTTCCGCTTGTTAGAAAATGGGGAAAAACAGCTCTTGGCGGATGGCCTGCTGCACCCGATCAATGGACTTTGTTGGCACCATGGCAGCCTGATCGTTTCGGAAGGCGGCTATCCGGGCCGGATCAGCCGACTGAGCATGGCTGGAGAGAAAGTACCATTTTGGATGAGTTGCGAGGATTGGGCAACTACCACACTAATGGTAGCGCCAGCAGATGGAAAACTGTATTTCAGTCAGGGCGCTCTGACCAATTTAGGGGTCATTGGAATGGATGCTTATGAACTGGGATGGCTGGGTCGGTTGCCCCATAATTGTGATGCGCCGGGCTATGCAGTAACGTTGAACGGCCAGACTTTTGAAACAGCCGATCCGTTGTCAGCAGAAAAAGGGGCGAAGGCGCACACGGGCGCTTTTGCTGAATTCGGTAAAGCTCATGCACCGGGGACAAGACTCGAACCATCGTTGCCATGCACGGCTGCTATCATGCGGTGCAACCCAGATGGCAGCGAATTAGAACTGGTCGCCTGGGGCATCCGCAACGCCTATGGTTTGGGGTTCCTGCCGGACGGGCGATTGATCGCAACGGATCAGGGATCGGATGACCGGGGCAGCCGCCCCATCGGTCATGTGCCAGAATTGCTTTTTGAAATAAAAGAAGGTGCTTGGTACGGGTGGCCAGACTTCATCGGTGGGATACCTGTGACCGATGAACGCTTCGTCCCAACCAGAGGGCCAGCACTTGAATTCATTTTGGGCAATCACGACGAATTGCCCCCACCTGAAAAACCATTGTTGGAATTGCCGGTGAACAGTGCCGCCACAAAATTTGATACGTTGCCAGCTTCTCATCCAGTTTTTCCCGGCCAGATCATCATTGCTTTATTTGGGGATGAAAAACCCATGACGGCACCTCCGGGGTTTAAGTCGGGAAGAAATATATCCCGGATTGACCCAAGTGATTGGTCGCACCACCCATTGCCCGACCTTGAGCTAAACCGACCGATTGATGTGCGCTACAATGCTGCCGATGATGCCATTTGGATCGTGGATTTTGGAGAATTTGAAATGAGCGAAAAGGGCGTGGAGGCAAAAAAAGAAACAGGCAAAATCTGGAAAATAAAATCAACGGACCTTTTTTGATTTGAAACTTTTAAATCTGATGATAAATACAAATGGTGTTTCGGTATTTCGGTTCAACGGTTTTTTGGATGCCAAAAGTCCGAATCCTTAACACCGCTACACCAATGAACCGATAAACCGCAATTTGGCCATCAATAAATCTTAATTCTTATGACAGCACCAGCCAATCCACCCATAACTTTTACCAATTATGTCGGGCCACTTTTTTCCAAATGGAAATCCCAGATGATGTGGCGATTAGACCTATCGAAATATGAGGACGTAAAAATGAACGCCAACATCATTTACAATGAGCTCGCTTCAGGCAATATGCCGCCCCCAAACATTGCCACTTTGAAACCAGAAGAAATTGCAAAATTCAAGAGCTGGATTGACAATGGCTGTCCAGAGTAACAGCCGTTTCTTTGTCTTATTTTTTAAAAACACAAATCAAAATGCATAGAGCCAAATATTCCGTCATTGGCACTTGGGCCATGGTTGAGGCTTGGGACATTGGCGACGACCCTGCTGACCCGACCAAAAAAACATACCCTTGGGGCAACCCGCCAGCGGGCTATTGGGTATATGACCGGAGCGGGCATTTCAGCTTGATGATTTCCCAAAACCCTGCCCTGCCGATCCCGCAAGACCCTTTTTCTGGTCAACCACAACCAGCCTGGTTGACCCCGCAAAAACCGTGGACCGTCCCGTATGATTTGATGATCGATACTTTTGCCACGGCCAGCCCTTATGCTTATTTCGGCACCTATACCGTAGAAATGGACCCTAACAATCCGGGCCACGGTAATATTCTCCACACTGTTTTTGCCGATGTGATGCGGGCTTATACGGGAACCGTACAAACCCGGCCTTTTGCCTTCGACGGCCCGGATTATATCAATGTGGGGACACCTGGCCAATATTTGCGGAGGCTGAAACGATTGACCTAAATATTTGATGGTCAAATAAAACGCAAGTGGAATGGGGATTCACCCCATCCTCAGACATTTCGCCCTTTCAGGGCTGTTTTATGCCAACAGCCCTGAAAGGGCGAAATATTCCCGCATAGGGTAAAGCCCTATCTAAGTTGTCATAAAAAATCATAAAATTCAGCGTCATCAGCGTCAAAAAAAAGCGTCAAAATTTCTCTAACTCTCCTACCCTTTAATACTAAATTTCCTAATACTCAGATTGTCCCATTTCTTGTACGCCAAAAGAATCACAGGGTGTTATCTTTGAGGCTCTAACTATTTCACCATAACATCAACGACCATGCGAACAATCACCATTTTTTTCATCCCAATGCTCCTTTCTATCATGGCCTACTCACAAGAAAATATTGGATACCAGATACCCCCAAAACCCATTGCTGACCTCATCGATGCCGCCCCCACGCCCGGCCTGTCGATCAGCCCAAACGACGAGTGGCTGCTGCTCATGGAACGTCCCAGCATGCCTTCCATCGAAGAGGTGAGCCAAGAGGAATTGAGGCTGGCAGGACTGCGCATCAACCCAATGACCAACGGACAGAGCCGATCATCCTATTACACGAATATCCGCATGAAGTCATTGGACAATTTGCAGGAAAATGATGTCAAAGGCATTCCCCAAAATGCCCGCATCGGTACCGTTGTTTGGTCGCCTGACAGCAAACATTTTGCTTTCATGAACACCATCAGCAATGGCATCGAACTGTGGTTGGTTGATGTTGCAAAGGCGACTGCCAAACGCTTGACCGATGCCGTTATCAACGACGCCATCCGGGGCAATGCTTATAGTTGGTTGCCCGATAGTCGGCATTTGGTCTATCAACAAATTGACCTACAGCGAGGCGACATCCCGAAAGAACCAACAGTACCCAGTGGGCCGGTCATCCAATCAAACGAAGGCGACGCCGCTCCCGTCCGCACTTATCAGGATATGCTCCGCAACCCATTTGATGAAAAGCTTTTTGAATATTTTACCACCAGCCAATTGATGATGCTGGATATTTCCACAGGAATGAGCAAACCTTATTTGGAAAAAGGAATTTTCCGCAGCGTGAGCCCTTCGCCGGATGGCAATTACCTGCTGCTGATCCGAGTCAAGCGCCCATTTTCCTACATCGTACCCTATTATGATTTTGCCTCGGATGTCAGCATTTACGACCTACAAGGCAACCTCGTCCGGCAAATGGCCGACCTGCCCCCTGCGGAAAATTTGCCGAAAGGCTTCAATGCGGTGGCCACCGGCCCACGTAGTTTTTCCTGGCGGGGCGACCAACCAGCCTCCCTCTATTGGGTAGAAGCACAGGACGGTGGCGATCCAAAAAATGAGGTGGAAATCCGGGACAAAATGTTTTTCCTAAATGCGCCTTTCAATGGCGAACCAGCGGAAGCTCTCTCCTTCAACCTCCGCTATGGCGGGGTCACGTGGGGCAGTGGCAACCTCGCCATCGCTTCGGAATGGTGGAGGGCCGACCGACGGGAAGTCACCCGCCGCTGGCAACCTGACAACCTTTCTGCACAGCCGGAAGTGCTGTTCGACCGCTCGTACGAAGACCGCTACGGCGACCCCGGCAACTTTGAAACGACCCCCAATAAATATGGCCGCTACGTGCTGTTGACTACCGACAACGGCCAATCGATGTACCTTACCGGCATTGGTGCTTCGGAAGAAGGAAACCGCCCATTTGTGGATAAATTTAATTTGGAAAACAAGACAACAGAGCGGCTCTGGAGGTCGGAAGCGCCTTATTACGAATATCCCTTATTCATTATGGATGCCGACCAAGGCATTGTAATGACCCGTCGGGAGGCCAATTACGAACAACCCAATTATTTCAAAAGAAACCTGAAAACGGGCCAGTTGACACAAGTGACCCATTTCCCCAACCCATTTGAATCGCTCAGGGCGTTTCAAAAGAACTCATCAAATTCGAGCGCAAGGACGGTGTGGACATGACGGGCACGCTCTACCTGCCTGCGGTTACGACAAAGGACAAGGACGGCCCATTGCCTTGTCTGATGTGGGCTTATCCAAGGGAATACAAGAGTGCCGAAGCGGCCTCTCAGGTCAGTTCATCGCCCTATGCTTTTATCCGCACCAGTTGGGCATCCCTACCCTTTGGGTGGCACAAGGCTATGCCGTTTTCGATCAAGTCTCCATGCCCGTGATCGGGGAAGGCGACGAAGAACCGAATGAAACTTTTGTTACCCAGTTACAGGCCAATGCCGAAGCCGCCTGCAATAAAGTGGTGGAAATGGGCGTCGCCGACCACAACAAAATTGCCGTTGGAGGCCACTCTTACGGCGCATTTATGACAGCCAATTTGCTCGCCCATACCGATCTGTTTGCCGCAGGCATTGCCCGCAGCGGGGCTTATAATCGGACGCTGACGCCGTTCGGTTTCCAATCGGAAGAACGCACCTACTGGGAAGCACCGGAGGTTTATTACAACATGTCCCCGTTCAATTTTGCGGATAAAATCAAAGAGCCGATCCTGCTCATCCACGGTGAAGCTGACAATAATTCTGGCACCTTCCCCATGCAGAGCGAGCGGATGTTTGCGGCGCTCAAAGGGCATGGAGCAACCGTCCGTTTGGTGATGCTGCCCGCCGAAAGCCACGGCTACCAAGCAAGAGAATCGGTGATGCACCAAGCCTGGGAGATGGATACTTGGTTGGAGAAATATGTGCGGAATAAAGAAGAGGATAAGACGAAGCCTTGAGATTCTCGGTATTTAACCATTGTCCTTTTTGTATTGTTTACATTTGTCAAAAATCAAAACGTATTATGTCAATAAGAAAAGCAGAGAGCCTTTCAGAAATTTACCAAGCTTTCAAAGGAGAGCCTTTGGGAATGGATGATATGGCTTTTTATAGAGAAGCCAATGCTGCCCGAGGAGGTTTTGAACCAAGGAGACAGGTAGCCAGATTTTTAAAACAAAATCCTCATACCTCAGAACATATACTTTTTGTTGGTTATAAAGGATGTGGTAAAAGCACAGAATTGAACCACTTACACAAAGACATTGGTGAAGAATTTTTGGTGTTGAATTTTTCGATTGAAGATGAATTGGATCCAGTGCATCTCAATTATATAGAATTGTTTATTGTTGCCATGGAGCAGCTTTTTTCCGCAGCTCAAAAACATAATATTAAAATAAGCAAAGAATATTTAAAAAGTATCCAACATTGGATCGCAACAAAAGAAATTGAAGAGATAAAAGAAAAATATAACATCGGTGTAGAATTAGAGGCAGGCGCAGAAGGGACAATTGGCATTCCCTATTTACAAAAGTTTTTCGCTAAATTCAAAGCAACAGCAAAAAGCAGTCG
Organism: Saprospiraceae bacterium; assembly: GCA_041392505.1. Classification (GTDB taxonomy): domain Bacteria; phylum Bacteroidota; class Bacteroidia; order Chitinophagales; family Saprospiraceae; genus UBA6168. The sequence goes on from JAWKLX010000024.1 coordinate 29,512, forward strand.
ATCCTTGAAAGAATCGATCAAAAAGAATATCGAACCGAAGTTATCTGAATTAATAGGGCATTGCAATACTTTAATTAATGAAATTTCAATAAAGCTATCGCAAATAAGTAAAAAAGACTTGGTTATTATTATTGAGGACTTGGATAAGGTGCCATTCGACCGTGCGGAAGACCTTTTTTTAAATTATGCTAATCAACTGACCCAATTAAATACCAATGTTATTTTTACCTTCCCCATTGGCCTTTATTATAGCACCCGTTTCAATCAAATTAAACCCTATTTTTCTACTATATATGAACTACCAATGATTCAGGTTTCCAATAAAGACGGTTCAAAAAATGAAAGTGGATATAAAGTGATGCACGATATAGTAAAGGCTAGGATGAATATTGAAACACTATTTTCTGAAACAAGCATCCTTGATGAAATGATTTTTTATAGTGGTGGTTGTTTACGTGATCTTTTTTTGATGATTTGGAAAGCATCTGAATTTGCCCAAGATTTCGAACGTGATGCTATCGAAGCAAAAGATTGGCACATGGCCTTTCAACGATTGAAACAAGAGTACGAAGCAAATCTTGCCGATAATACCATAGATGGAAAATTGTACCCAGTTGAAGGTTATTATAAAATATTGGTCGAACTCGCCCAAAGCCCAATCAAAAAAGTGGATAATACTGAAGAAGCCCTCCACCTCAGGCAGAACCTTTGCATCTTGGGCTACAATGGGGAAGGCTGGCAGGATGTCCACCCGATTGTCCGAAAAATTTTAGAAGAACGTCAGAAATTAAATTGATGCCTTTTAACACCTCCAATTATTTCCACGACCTGAACTCATTAAAGCGTTTTTTCAACGCCCAAGATAGCAACGGTTATGCTTTTGCGGTTGCAAAAGACGAACGCATTATTCCTGCTATTAACCAAAGAATAATTGAGAGCGCCAATGAACATGGAAAAAGAATCAAAACCATTTTTCTTGAGCCCGATAAAGAAGTACAAATCTCTGTTCAAATAAAAGATCAATTTGAAAATGCAGAGGGTATTATTATCAGGAACATTGATGATTGCCTAAGGCAAAAAGGCACCAACTGGTTGAATCAATTTAATTATGCTCGGGAAGCCTTGAACCAAATCGGGAAACCCATTCTTTTCTGGGTCAGCCAAAACAACTTATCCGCAATCACGAACCATGCACCTGACCTGTTTTCGCAAAGACGAATCAATACCCTTTTTTTTGAAGAATCATTGGAATTGCACGAACCCGATGAATGGTTGGAATTCCGCACAGAAGACGGTTATCTATCCGAAACAGAAAAAGAAGGATTAAAATTAAAAATTAATTTACTGAAAAAGCAATTGAAGGAAATGGAAGCGGCAGGGTTTCCAAAAAAGAAAATTGCCAACGACATAGTAGTGCCTTTGGCGTTGTTGTATTCGGATTTGGAAAATAATAATGAATCTATAAATCTACTTGAAAAATACAAAGAGTATATTGATTTGAATAGTGAAGAGCAAATTCAAAAGGTTGGACGGATTTACAGGCAAAATGGCAATATAGACACAGCACTTGAGTTCTTTAAAAAGGGACAAAGAATTGTAGAACAAAAATCAGATACCATAGGAACTGGCATATTTTTTAATGAAATAGCCAAAATATATATGCTAAGAGGGGATTTTGAAAAAGCCCTTTATTACTTAAATTTAAGTTTAGAAATCAGTAATTCATCGAATGATCATGAATTTAAAAGCACAATACTTAACAATTTAAGTCAGGTTTATAACAACCTTAATAAATACGAGGAATCTGAAAAATTATTAAAAGAATGTTTAAAAATAAATAAAAAGACAAATAATTTAAATCACCAAGCGTCAACACTTGGAAATTTGGGGTTAAATGCACACATGTCAGGTAATGACGATCTTGCAATTAATTATTTTGAAAAAAGTCTAAAATTGCATAAAGAAACTGGAAACCTAGAAGGCGCAGCCGTAGCGTTAAACAATATGAGTCAAATATTTGAGAAAAATGGGGAATATGACAAAGCACTAAGCTCGGCAAATCAGAGCCTTGAAATCTCAAGTAAAATAGGAGATATAAATGGCCATTCAATCGGACTTATAAACGCAGGAGAATTATATTATACAATAGGTAATCACTCAAAATCGCTAAAAATGTTAAAAAGAGGTTTAGAACTTAGCCGACGAATGGGAAATAAAAAAACCGAATCAAGTGCACTAAATATAATTAGTAAAATTTATTTACATAACAACAAAACTTCATTGGCTATTAATTTATTGATTAAATCACTGGGTATACAAAGACAAATTGAAAATAAAAAAGGTGAAACAATAGTTTTATTTAATTTGGCAATTGCTTTTAAAAAAATTGACTTGAAAAAATTTGAAGAATACATGAAAGCTGCCTATAAACTTTCTAAAGGATTACCATACACTATAGGCTTATTCCATTCAGCAAAGGAATTAGGCAATCACTACTACAACCAAGGCAAAAAAAAACAAGGCTTGAAATTCCTAAAAGAAGCGTTTGAGATAGGAAAAAAATCAGGCTTCCCAGAAACTGCAAAATTAGAAAAATTAATAAAACAATACCAAAATGAATAAGTGATAAATGTACTGGTTTTTCAATATTAAAAGCCCCTTTCAGCAAATACTGAAAGGGGCTTTTTAATGGGTTTTAATAATAGGCAACCTAAATCACATTTTCACAAAACGCTTCCGCCCAAACATTGCCCCATCCGTCAGCAAGACTTCGTAGCTGCCAGCGGGCAAGGCTTTCACATCAATAGACTGCTTTAAATAAGTAGCTGTTTTTTCCAACAAAATTTCCTGCACCACCCTTCCCGTCACGTCAAAAATACGGAGCGACAAATGTTGCTCGGTCGCCTGATCGAGGATCAAGGTCATTTGACCATTGGTGGGGTTGGGGAATAGGTCAAAGGAAATGTCGAAGCCCAATTCACGGAGATTTGTGAAGTCGATGACAACATCGCCGGAAGTGGCCAGACAGCCGTTCTCATCCATCACCGTGATTGTGTAAGTGCCATTGGGTAAGTCGGTAAATGCTGGGGCGCTTTGGAAATCGGTACCATTGATGCTGTACATCAGGTCGCCTGTCCCGCCCGAACCATTGGCGGTCAGGTTGTTCATATCCACAGTACCAGTCACCACGAGGGCTGGTGGACTGCTGACCGAAAAACCACTCATTTCAAAAATATTACCGCTGGCATCCATCACGTAAACGGTATAGTTTCCGCCCGATAGACCTGTGAATTCATTGCTATCTTGGAAGTTGACCCCATCCAAGCTGTAGGTATAAGGGGCCTGCCCACCAGTTACCAAGGTCACCGACAGCGTTCCGTCATTTTCCCCAAAACATGAAACTGCTGTGGTGCTGGCCTCAGCCGCTACGATGATATTGATGGTGGCTACCCCAAAAGAGACACAGCCATTGGCATCCATTACAGTTACAGCATAGGTATCATTGGCCAAATTGGAAAAGGTACTGTCCACCTGAAAATCCACACTATTCAAGCTGTATTGGTAGGGCGGTGTCCCGCCAATTGTGATAACTGAGATGGTATTTAGTGCCGTTATTGGGAGCGCAATCAGATTGGCTGGATTCGTAACGGTAATCAAATTGGTCTGGATGACTGTCCCATTGGCATCACGGACGGAGAAGGTATAATCACCGCTGGCCAAGTCAGAGAAGACTGGGTCAGTGCCATAATTAACGCCATCAATACTAAACTCAAAAGGTGGATTGCTACCCGAAACATTGACCGTTACATTGGCATCGTTTAGATCGGAACAAGTGATGTCATTGGTCAAAACGGCGTTCGTCAACAAAGTGTCCTGGCCGATCAGGATGTTAAACGTTTCGTTTGGAATCCAGCCGCCATCTTGGGTGGACAGGTCGAAACGGAACAGGTCGGAAGTGGCAGCGAGGTCGGTATTGGTGTAGCTTATCAAATTATTGAGGATGTCTTCTTGGGTAAAAACCGTCCCGACCGCTGCATTCGAACCATTAAATAGGAGCGTCCCGTTGGTCGGCAAACTCAACAAGGTATAGGATATTTGCACAGCGGAACTTGACGCAGACATAGCGAAAAGGTTATTGGTCGTAATGGTTTCCGTTCCACCAGCAGGCACGACCAAATCCAATTTGGCAAAATCTGGCGCTTCCCCGGCGGTTTGCATATAGCAGATTTCCAGGTTCCAATAGGCAATCGAACCGCCCTCTGCATCGACCACATCCGAAACGTTCAAGGACCAATCGCCGGCTGTACTTTCTCCATTAAAATTGGCAAGCAATTCGGTGGGTTGAAAATCGCCTTGGATAGCATACGGTGCCCCAAACCCCATGCACATATTTTCCAAAACGGATGCATCGTTGGTAGCGTCGTCATCGAAGGAGACCAACATGTTATTTCTCCGGCAACCATTGTTCATCGCCCCCGGAAACCCCGGCCGGTTGAACAATTCAACTTCCGTCCCTTGTGGAGAGGTCAGGGTCGAAATCAAATGACCAACCCACGTGTGCGGGATTTCCATATCAAGGTTTACATCAGTAACGGTCAAGTCGTCACTGATCGAAATGATGGACGACACTGTAGCTACGGTATTAGGAATGGCAATCGGCGTGTCCGTGCTGGAAATTGTCCGGCAACCAATGCCACCAGTTTGGAACGACCGCCAAGCGGCAAGGCCGCTATCCCCACAAATATTTCTTCCCTGAACCCTCCAATAGTAAATGGTCAGTGGGGACAAACTCGTCAGCGTAAAGTCGTTGGTTGCTACGGTGGCCGATTCAATTACCGAAGCTCCAAAAACGGGGTTCGTCGCTATTTCAATAAAATACTCAGTGGCGGTGCTCACGGGTTCCCAAGTCAAAGTAGTTGCTAATGGCTGGTCGGTGGCACCATCTGCAGGAGTTGACAATTGTGAAATGGCCGGAACACCATTCGTTACCGTCAACGTCACGGTCTGGTCGGTGGTGATAGTATCGGAGACGCCCATGACCTGGATCGAGTAAGTTCCTGAGGCGATATTCGATAAATTTCCAATGACCAGAGAAATGTTTGCCGAAGGCGTAAAAGTATCTTGGGAAAAAGTAACCGTTGCGTCCACCGGAGCGCCCATTGCCGTCAGCGTTACCGTATCTGAAAATCCCAACAAAGAGGTAAAAGTGAAATCATAAACCACGCTGTCCACGCTCCCGCAGACTTCGTACGAACTCGGCGCAACAGACCCCACGAAGATGGGGTAAGGTGGTGGGGTGATCGTAAAATTTTCATCAGAAATATCGAAGAACACATTGTCGGAACAAAAGACCATGACCCGGCAGGTAGTGCTGTTTTCAATCGGCACCGTTATATCGTAAGCACCATTATTTGGAACATTCGACGCCAAGGTAATGGGATAAGTAAACCCACCATCCGTCGACAACAGGATATCCACATTCGCACAACTGACCGGGGCAGCATCAGTCCCGGCTACGTCCCACGTGACGGTTCTCGTATCGCCGACATACCATTCTACTGCTGTGTTCGGGTCTTGCACCAAAAAAGGGCCCGCATCGGACGTAAAGGTCAATAACACATCATCCTCATCGGTGCAGCCTACGGACATATTATTGTCCCTAACGGTCACTCGGAAATTCATGTCCCGGCTGACACTCGGCAGCTCTTCCCACAAGTCGTTGATGTCGTTGACGATGTCATTTAGTTTGGGGAAATAACGAAACGGCTCATTAACAGGGTCGTACGAGCGGAAGGCAGGGCCTCCAGTACTGGTGGAAACTGGGGGCATGGTTGCCGACTCATTGTCCATTTGCTCCCAACAGTAGGTCAGCGAATCACCATCTGCATCGAATCCCAAAGCCGTCAACCGGAAGGGGGTAGAAATCGGGAGAATGTAACTTTCATTTCCGCCATCAACCATGGGGGCATTGTTGCCGAGGTCGGTCTCCACTGGGCAAGTGCTCCCCGAACCGATAGTGATGTTCCTTGCAATTTCTTGGATGCTGATGGCATGAAAATAATCATCGCTGTTGTTCTGCACATTAGGGCTACAAATCCCCGCATAGCCCATGATCGTGGAGGCGCTTCCGGGTTCCATAGCCGTGTTGTTGCTGATATTTCCCCCGCAACTATTATTAAAAGTGTGGTTAGCCCCAAACTGATGCCCCATCTCGTGCGCCACATAGTCGATATCAAAAATATCACCCACCGGAGCCGTCAAACCAGTCACCCCTTGCGCTTTGTTGTTGGCATTGCAGGGCGCATTCAAAGAGGCGATGCCACCGCCGCCCGTGCTGAATACGTGCCCGATGTCGTAATTGGCCGAACCGATCAGCGAATTGCAGGTAGTCTGGTTTTGGCCCAACATAGTTCCACCATTATTATTGGTGTAAGGATCGTTCGCTGCATCCAAAAAAATCAGGGTATCAGTGTTTGGAATCAGCACCATCGTCACCCCAAAATCCCTTTCGTAGACACCGTTGACCCGGGTCATGGTTGTATTGTAGGCCGCCATGACGTCCGGCTTGTTTCCACCATGATAATTGGCGTATTCACCCGTGCAAGCCAACGCCAATCGGTAGGTGCGGAACATACAATCGCCCTGAACTTTCTCCGTAGCTATTGCACCGTGATCCATTTCCGAATCACCAATGAAACCACATTCGAAATGGGCTTCTTTTTGGACATCTTTTTTATAATAAGAAATGTAGTGTTCGACATCCCCCGCAGCATAAGGGTCGATCAGCACCGTGCTGTGTTTTCCAGAAAGGATCATGGCGTGGCAACCAAATTGGGTCACATCGAACCGGACAGTGGCCGTGGGGTCGTCCAAACCAACCCCTGCATAAGAGTGGATCAATGGGTATTTTGCAGCCAAATCCGGGTGCATGATGGGTGCATCATAAATCCGGAAACGCTCCGTAGTGCCATCCGGCATCGGGAACACCAGCACCGTTTCTTTGCCTTTGGCGGCAAGGGAAAAACGCAACGGCGCTTGCGCCAAAATGTCCTGTAAACCCTCGGTATCAAGTTTATAGGTCAAATATTTTTGCGGGATGATTTGGCGCTCGCTGGCTGATTTTTCAATCAAATTTTCGGAAACGGCACTCCAAGGATTGGAATCAGCCAAAAGGGAAGCCGTGGAAAATAGGCAGCACATGAATGCCAGGGCAATTGTTTGTTTTGTTCGATAAGTCATTAAGTAGTAGTTAGAAGTTGATCAGTGGTTAGAAAGTCAAATGCCTTACAAGTTCAAAAATGGTCGAACCACTGGTCAATATTTAATTGGTTAGTAGAAATAAGAATTGAAGGCTGAAATTACTCAAGTCGCCATTTAAACTGAAATGCGAAGAGACTTAAAATGTGGATAATCGGAAAATTGGATGAAAGGAATTGGTAGGTAACGGACAGATAAAATTGGAGATAAGTACATAGACATAAATAGATATAAAATTGAAATACGGTTGAAATACGGTTGAAATATTTTAGGATATTGATACCCAATGGCTTATGCGTGTTTCTACGTATTTCTCTGTTTCAATTTATTTCTGTCCTTTTACTTACCTGTTATTTATTTTGCTTGCTTACCCTATCAAACCGATGATGCATCAACCTCGGATGCCAAACCGTCAGGTGGATTATTTTCCCATTTTCATCGGCATGAAATCGCACCCAAGCATCATAACTCATACCGGGGTATTTTTCGACTTTCAAAGTGAATTCACCTTTACGGTCGGGCAATAAAATTCGATCTGGCATCGTGGCCCGGCGCAGCACTAATTGACCATTGATATTCAGTTCAACATGCCAATGATAATCGAGGTGCAGGCTGTAATAAGTACCGACCACCGCTGTGGTGGTTGATTAAGTCCCAAATAGTGACGGGTTCCGACCAGGCTGGAAGTTCGGGGAAATACTTCCGGACCCGGTCGTTCAGACTGAGCAGCCTGTCCTTTTCCATCAGCACCGCAGCGATGCAAATGAACTCCCTCGCCTCGGAATAGCCCATGCGAGCCACATGGTTGGGCGTGAATGGGATGCCATGTTCGATGCTGGCCATGCCGTAGTTTTTTTGGGCCAGCACTTTTCCATTTTGTAAAACAAGGACGGCACACCCCGGCGATTGGGCGTTGTTGAAAGGCTCGAACAGGGAGTCCAGCTTGCTCTCTATACTTGTTTTTACAAGAGAAGAGGACGGTTGGGCGACAAGCAAATTGCTGGTCAAGACCAGACAAAGTCCGACAATTATTTTTTTCATTTTTTTTTAGTTCAATTGAAAATCGGGATGCCCCGTTTGCCAAAAGGCGAACTTCATGATGTTAATCGGGTCGTTGTTTCCGCCACTATGGCCGCCTTCCCAGTTTATCAATAATAAAATAGGGCGTTCGCCCTTTTGATTTGCCTGCAAATTGGCAGCATACCTCGCAGCAGGGTGCATGCCCAAGATATAATCCGTTGCCCCGTGGATAATCAGCATGGCCGGAAGCGCGGTGTTTTTAGGGATATGATAATTTGAACTGATGCTGTAGGCAGACAAAAAACCATCCTTAGTGCCCAACAGGCCAACCGTGCTTTGCTCACGTCCCATAGCGGCATCGGCATACGTGACAATATCTGGAAGACCGGAAAGGAATATGCCGCCTGCAAATAAATCGGGTCTATGGTTGATGCTTGTGCCTACCAGAAAACTGCCGGCGCTTCCGCCCATCACCAATTGCTTGGCTGGCGAAGTGAAGTTGTTTTTGACAAAATAGGCAGCGATATCTTCGATATCATTGATGGAATTCATTTTGTGTGGATATTGCCCATCCTTCATCCATTCTTCGCCCAGTTCACCGCCACCCCGCACGTGAGCATAGGCATAAATGCCGCCCTGTTTAACCCAAGGCTGATAGGTTGGGTCAAAATAGGTATCTGTGGAAGCACCACCATTCCCGTAGGCTTCTATCAACAGTGGGTTGTTGTTTTGCAGGTCAAGCCCTTTTTTATAAATCAATGAAACGGGAATTTCTTTTCCATCCCGAGAAGGCACCCAAAGCACTTTTGTTTCTAAATAGGTGCTTGCATCATGGAATTTCTCATTGAATGGCAGCGGTTTGGTAATACCTGCTTTATGGTCATGGTGCAGATATTGCGCTGTTTTCAAAGGGGAAAGGGAGGCAAATATCAAGTCGTTTTCGCCCAATAAACTTAAATCGGCCAAGCTGCCCTTGTGGGGCAAAGGAATATAGCTGATTGTACGCGTTTTATAATCCGCTTTCAAAATTTGCATATCGCCCACTTTCCTGATTAAGCTATACACGACATCTTTTCCTGCTACTACTCCCGACTTGAAGCCAGTGTCGCTATATGCCATTACGCCGTCTTGTTGAGGTATAAAGGTAGTTGGCGCATTTCCAGTCTTCATGTCAATCTTGACGAGGCGGTATCTTGGCTCGCCTTTAGTGACGGCATATAAATACTGGCCATTTGCGTCAAAACCATCCGACAAATTGATATAATCTTTCAGTTTTACCCACGGCGTTTTTTCGCCTTTCAAATTTGAACAATGTACCGCAAAAGCATAGTTGTCTCTATCGCCTGCTCTTATTCGGGCAATCAAATAAGGTGAGTTTTTAAAACTATAGATGTAAGGCGTTTCGTGTTCTTTCAAAGAAATACCATCATTCACACCAAAGCCAAATACTGGTTTATCACTGGAAGCGGGCGTGCCCAATAGATGCAACTTTATTTTTCCTCTATAATAAATCTCATCGCTTTTGTCGGTGGGCGGGGCTTGGGTATATAGTAGGCCGCTATCGTCGGGCATCCAGGTCATAGATACCCCACGGGAATCGTTGAACATGACCGGTGTGATGCTGTCCGGCAAGAATTGTTTGGTGCTTATATCATAAAACCTGATTTGCGGGTTGGCCTCGCCTGACTGGGTCAGCATGAGCGCTATGTGCTTCTTTTTATGGGCATAGGCCCTTTTTTTTACAGCATACTTTACCCCATTGATTTCAACCCGCTGCAATATTTTCTCTTCCGGCGCACCCATATTTTCCCGGTGGCAAAGCCAATTGCCCTCATCTGGCACATAACGCATATAATACAAGGAATGGCCGACGGTGCTCAACCCCCAAAGCTCATCATCGAGTGCCGCATAAGCCTCGCCCCAATCCTCCTCCAACCAGACGGGGACAGGGATGCTATCCAATATCGTTTTGGCGAAAGCATCTTGCTGCATGCAGAAATCCTGCATTTCTGCCTGATGCTGTGGCCTCGACATCCAGAAATAATTGTCGCTGATTTTCTGGTTGTAAATAAAGGTATCAAATGGCTCGGTTCGAGCAACTGGATACTGGAACTGGGCGTGAACCTGTCCACAAATGGCGACAAGGATTACAATGAAGTTTAGTTTGTTTTTCATGATGTACTGTTTCTTAAAATCGGCAAGCGCTTCCCATACGTCAACTGTCGACAGACCCATTCCGCAGGGCCGTACCGGAAACGATGCATCCAATATTTTGCGAAGCAATTTAGTGTTCAATTTCCTGGACAATTAACTACTTCGTAATACAAATCCCAACCCGACGCGAGGGTAAGCACCCGAACCGATGTATCATTCATTTCGATAGACAAAATTGGTTGCCCATCACAGTAAATAGTTGGATTGACGGTGACGACCCAACCATCCTCGGAAGCGCTCATTCCGCAATCCCCCGGTGCTGGGCAAAGTCCAATGCCAGTAGTCGTAAGCCCTTCGGCGCAATCCGGAGAAATGACCATTTTATGCTCCTCACTTCCTCTTACTACGCTCAATTTCAAATACCTTTTATCCTGGCTGCCTGACACACACCTTTCAAACGGGATCGCTCTACTGGGCCGTCTGTACTTTCTCTTCACTTTGGTCATAATGCACTCGACGCATGGACTAACGGTGAGCACGTCCACTTTTTTGAAAGTGTACTTCTGCGTTGCTTGAACCGTACCAGCGGTTTGAGAAGTGCTGTGGCAGGAAACCAACAGGGCTGCGAACAGGACGAATAAGGATTGGATTTTCATGTGAAATGATTGATTTGGATTCGCTCATGTTCTTTTCCGCCAGAAACATGCTCCCGAACTCTGTTCGGGAGTCTTTCCCATTGCTCGAACGGGAGTTCCGGGAGTGCGATCAGACCAGAAGCGTTTATTTTATTGTTTTCAAAAAGACACCGGGCATTTCCAAGAGCTTTCCAGCAAAATGACCGCTTCCACCGTTTTGTATGCCGATTTCCTCTAAAGATTTTCCCAGCACAAGATTTGCAGTTTTTCCGGTTTCGACTGTTCCATCGGTATCCAGGCGATTGAAATATGTTGCGGGGTTGAGGGTAGCTGCCTGCAATGCCGCCAGAGGCCGATAACCCACGCTTCAACCAGCAGTTGCAGTTCTTCATGCAAACTATATCCGGGCATCCCCACCCTGACGAAGGCATCCGTACCAGCCAAAATCCCGATGCCGTTGTTGTGCATTTTCTTCACCAGCAATTGTTGGGTATTCCACCATAGTATTTCGCTTTGCTTTCTTCAGATCGAGTTTCCTTTTGGAATCGAGGTATTCAGTAAAGGCGCTTGCTATTGAAGCGGGCATTTGTTTTCTCAATGGGGTGGAATCCATGGACATTATCGACGTACCTGATTTTTGATTTTTCAACGGCAAGGGTTGGCGTCAGCCAAGTGTGAGTTATTTTTGAGCGCTTGGATGACAAGGTCACAATCGGCTATCCATTTGCTGACAAATGCAATATCCTCGGCAGAATAATTATCCGCCTTCATAAAATCGTCCAGCATCGCCTTGTCATCAGCAAAGCACAAAAGCAAGAGCTTCCCGAACATGCTCAATGCTTTTCTGGCCAGCATTCGCTGCCGTGGACACCAACACTGCCTCCGGCAAATGGCCAGCAAAATCAAGCCCCATCGCTTTGGCTTTTTGGCTCATGGACAGGTAAACTGGCAGCGGGATTTCTGCTTCACTTTGATGAAATCAACTTTTTAGTTTTTGTAAACTATCGAGGAGGACACATTCTGCTCGTTGCGGGCGAGCCAAACTGGTCGGCCAACCTGTCCCGCTCAGTGTTGGCCCGCTGAAATAAATCTCGGGGCAAACGAAGGCTTCCATTAGCAATCATGGTTCCAGCCCCCTTATTTTTACGGCGCTCAATGACTCGCAACCATCAGGCACAGGTTGTCACATTGCCGCCCATATCCCGCACACCAACAACGCCCATACTGCAAGAATATTGGGAGAAACGAAGAAGTCGGCAAGATGCACATCATATCCCACAAACCAGGAATCAAATATTTCCCAACAGCATCAAGTATTGCTTCCCGCCTCGATTTCTTTTTCGCCCAGACATAATGCTGATGATTTTACCACTGTTGATGAGAACATCTTGACTGGCTCGCACCATGCCATCCACGACGTTGACGATGTTCACATTTTTGACGAAGTAGTTCACATTGCAGCGGGCTCTTGCTATTGCATCCGATAAGCCAAGCAAAGCGGCAATCAAAAGGCAACTGAAAGGGTGTTGAGGTAGGAGTATGAATGACTTTTTCATGAAATTGGATTACCATTTAGAAGAAACACCAGCCACCGCATGATGCATATTTGTTATGACGAATAGGTATCCTATCTTTGGCTTTTTTGAAAAAACAGCAGGAAACCAAACCATCTCAGGATTTCAGCAAAAATCAATGGAACGAAAGAGAAAAAGTATTCAGTGACGACCCTCCCTGAAAGTTGGTTCTTCAATATTGCCAAACAGAAAATGTTTAGCGGGATGACCTGGTCTATCCTCACCGCTACAAAAGCAAGCACACAGACGTAACTCCTCACCATCATCTGCCGATGTGTTTTGGGGTCTTTTCCCAAAATAGCCTTCAGGCAAACCAAGTGGAAAGCACGGCAAAAACACCCAACAGAAAAGGGAAATGCGGCAGGGCACGCACTCGCTCACCAGCGCCAACCGGGCCACCAATGCCTATCGGCCAAACCCCGAACATATACACCTTTCCAGCCAGCCGGTGAAATGCCAGGTACCTGTTTCGTACAAATGGCCAAAACTGCGTTGGCCCCAGCAGCAAAGTCATCGTGCCACCAATGAGGTGCAGCACCATCCAGAACTTGGTTATTGAAAAAGCTGTCGCCCGAGTTTTTCACTCCGATAACCAAATAAAAAAGCCACCACATTGTCCATGAAAAAATACAGGGAAAACGTGAGGATGATGGCCCAAAACAGCATCAATAAAAGAGGTCTGAAAAGTGGACTGGACTTTCTCCATTATCACTTAAAATTTGATTTTTTTATTTGAAATAAAACGCCGCTATTTCATTGGACAGTTTCAAAACATTAAACTCCTCTGGATGGTAGGTATTGGTCAAAACGATGACCGTCAGTTTCTTGTCAATGGGAAACGGGTGACGGAACTGGAGAAACCCGGTGTGCCACCGTATGCCCGACCCGTCGCTGGTCGAGGTAAGGCGTCAACCCAAAAGCCAAGACCATAGGAGGGAACGATGGTTGAAGTCGTTGAGGCGGGCATTCGTCCCACATCAGTTCGAGGGTGGAGCGTTTCAACAGTTTTTCAGTGTAGAGGGCAGCGTCCCATTTCGCTAAATCCAGCACGGTTGACATCAGTCCGCCAGAAGCAAACTCCCCGACGGGGTCCAGTTGCTCGCTGTTTAGAAATTCGCCATTTTCAAAATTGTAGCCGCTGGCACGGTTGGTTATGAGTTTCGTGTAGTCAATGGGCCCAGTTTCGTTCATTCCCAAAGGGGAGAAGATGCGTACATCCAAAAACTCCCAATAGGTTTTCCCCGACAACTTTTCAATCAGCATGCCCAGTAGCGTGTAGCCCGCTGTGCCACTGTACCTCCACTCCGTGCCCGGCGGGAAATTGAGCGGCAGGCAGGCCACTTCTTGGAGATAATTTTTGAGGGTATAATGATTGCAGTCGAATTCAAATTGGCAGGGTGGCTTGGGTTCAATGTTGTAGGGGACGCCGGAGGTGTGGTTGAGTAGTTGTCGGATGGTGAGGGGATTCCAATGCGCTGGCAAGTCTTCGAGGTACTGTCCGATGCTGTCTTCGAGTGAAAATTTACCTTCCTCCCACAGCATCATGATTGCAGTAGCGGTAAAGGATTTGGTGACCGAGGCAATGAGGAAATTGGTCTCAGGTCTTGCGGGAGTTTGGTTCTCCAGATTGGCGAGGCCGTAGCCTTTTGTGTAAATGATTTTGCCTTCTTCCACCACTGCCAAGGAGAGGCCGGGGATATGCAAGGATTGCAGCTTGTTATTGATGAAGGTGTCCAATTGCAGGGCTGGAGAATGACTTTGGGAAAATAATTTTATAAATCCAATGAGTAGGATGCCTGCAATAAGAAAGGATCGACTAAAACAGCACTTACATGTCTTCAAATTGGGTAAATATTTTGGGCATGCCGCATTAAATCCGAAAACAACAGTTAAAAAATGGGATGCTACCAGATTGCAGCAGGAGGGTATAAAGGTAATTTCTTTTTTTTCAGATATTTTGAAATTCTTATTCTAAGCGGTAAATATTCAATGAGTGATTAACCTTTTACAGATAGGGACATATCCATTTTCAGAAAATGAAGTGATTTAAACTTTTATTTTTTAAGGGAAAACGTGTCGGACACTTCGTTAAATAGCCTCCATAGAGATAATTAAACAACGTAGTCTATTGCAGAAGAAAGTGTCCGACACGTTTTTGAATACATATGTCGCCCTTTTCAAGGGACAGGGAACGGGCAGGAGACAAAACATCACTCCAAAACCGCCTTCAATTTCTGCATATTTTTCTGGCTTTCTGCCGTCAAAATGCCTTGTAAAATATCCTTCCTTTCCCGCTCTGTCAAATAAAAGGAGATGGGGGAATCTTTCACGAATTGGCTCGGCACGTAGGTGAAGCGGATGATGTCAAAATGGTCTTTTCCAAGAATGTCATAGATGAAGCCCAGCTCGTTGTCGTGTTCGTAATCTTGGAGGCTGATGACTTTGAAAGCGATTTCCAACGGGTTGAAAATAGTTTCCAAAATACCCTGGTTGTCCTTGCTGGAAATAATCCGTTCGCGGTCAAAAGCCCGAACGATGACGAAAACGACACCATCGGTGTTTTCCTTAATCCAATCGCTGAACACTGTGACAAAACGAGTGGCGGATTTTAGTCCGAAATTATCCCGGAAACCTGCATCCAATACTTCGATCGCAGGATTGCTTGGCAAGGTTACGTTGGGCAATACGTAGGGGTAGGTAGCATTCATCCGCAGAGCCGTCGTAAACCGCAGGTTTTTAGCACCTTGCGCCTTAAATACATGCCCAAAATCGACGGCATCCACTTGGATGGATTCGGGTATTTCCACTCCTGCTGGCTCGACCATCATATAGGTGACGGACTGCGAAGAAATGACCAACCGACGGCCATCGTTGACAATGGAAGGGGTGATGAAAACCATGGGAATGAGGGCATCCTGCTCCGGTTGGGCGTAGTCGCCGATGGTTTTGTGGAGCAAGCCGTTGGTGTTTTCATTGAGGGCTTTCTCAAAAATATAGCCCCGGTCTTTTTTGTAGCGGTGCCCGCCTTCTTCGAAAGTGGCCCAGGGCAAAAAGAGGTCGTTGGTGACGATGGTAAACGAAATGGGATTGAGCAGGTCTTGGGAAATAGTGTAAATATGATCCTGGCAATACAAATCAACGGGCTCACCGAGCTTTTTCCGCAGGGACAGTTCCCGGTAAAAAGTAGAGCCGATCATCCCGCCCGATGCACCTGAAATCAGAACCGTCTGATCCATAAATTTCCCGCCCGTCAAACTGTCTGCTGTCTGCATGACCAAGGTCGACCAAGCCGCTGATTTGAGTCCGCCACCACTTACACAGTAGAAAAGCATTTTTGGCTTTTTGCCATTTCCGGAAACCTTCCTTTTCCAATTTTCCAAAATGGCAATGGTCGATTGTTTGTCGGCATCCACCTGGGCCGGGCGGGTAAATTGCATCAGGCTATCCGGCTGATAAATAGCAGGAGCTATGCTATAATCCAGCCCATACGCCTTGTTTTTGTGATGGAATAAATCGTTACGGGTCAGCATGTTGATGAAGAACAACATGACCAGGATACCGGTCACCCGCCACTTGTTGAACCAATAGGAAACCGCCCCGGCGATGGCCATCATGATGCTCGCCAACAGGAAAATGCTCGCCCCGGTCGGTATCCGTAGTGCAGGTCGATCCATGAACCCGCCCAAAGCAATGAGGACGATAAAAGTAAACAGCTGAACTATCAGGGCATTGAGGTGGTTTTGGCGGAACACCCGCAGCAACAATACCGGGTCGTAATGCGCAACACTCCTCACCAGCCGGGGCCGAAAGGTTTCATTGAGGTAGGTGTCCACCCGCCATTGATTGCGGTTAAGGCGGATGTCTTCAAGGATGGGTAGGTCGTCTTTGTGAGGCGCTATTTTGCCTTCAATTTTGTTGGCCTCATTAATTTTCAACAAAGAAAAAATGTCTTTGTTGGTAAAATTGAAATACAGGGAAATCAGTAATACCAAGCAAAGGAAACCCATCAAAAAACCAGCACAGTTCAGTAGCACTTCGCCCGTGCTTTTGAGTTCATAGGTTGTCCCAAATTGGAAATAGAAATACAGGTAAAGCAAGGTAAACCCACCCGGCACCAAAATATTATTGAGCGCAAATTTTGTGAAAGGCCGCCCCAACGAGGCCAAAAACGAAAAGCGGTAAGCGCTTAAAAGGTAGGTGGTCAGGTTCCAACTCATCACCATCGCCCCAAAACCAATTCCTACATAAAAAAAGCTCCAAAAGCCAACTTTACCCATGTATTCCGGTGAGAGGAAAAGGTATTGCAAACCGAACTTTCCGCCAATATTCCCAGCTATGATCATTGTCAAAACAATCCAGGTAAAAATGAGCAATAGGTTGCTCCGCAGATGCATGATGAACAACTGGAATGGGAAGGAATAGAGTATGTCGGTCAGTTTTTTCAAGAAAGGGGATGATGGTATTTAGGTATTATGGTATTTAGGTATTATGGTATTTCGGATTAGCTACGGAACTATAAACCGAAATACCGTAAACCGTAAAACCGATAATCTCTTACTTTTGCAGCCCGGAAAATCAAAAAGCCAATATGAGTTTTTTTTCTAACATAGTCCAACGGTTATTTTCGAATAGCCCAACAGCAGAACCTGATCCAATGAAATACCTGATAGCAGGCCTCGGTAATATGGACCCCGATTACGACCACACCCGCCACAATGTTGGCTTTGAGGTAGTGGATTTTTTGGCCAAAGAATTTGACGTTGTTTTCAAAAACGACACTTTGGGCGACATCGCCGAATTTAAGTTCAAGGGCCGCACCTTTGTCCTCCTCAAGCCCTCCACCTACATGAACCGCAGTGGTAAGGCCGTCCGGCATTGGATGACCAAAAAGAATATCCTAAAAGAAAATTTGCTGGTGGTTTTGGATGATCTGAACCTGCCTTTTGGAAAATTGCGCATGCGCAACAAGGGCAGCGATGGTGGTCACAATGGCCTAAAAGACATCGACCAAATGACTGGTGGCAATAATTACGCCCGCTTGCGCATCGGCATCGGCAACGAATTCCATAAAGGCCAACAAGTGGATTATGTGTTGGGGAAATGGAACAAAGAAGAAGCAGACCAATTGCCCGACATCTTAAAAAAAGCGGCCGAAGGCGTGAAGGCTTTTGGCACGTTGGAGTTTCGGTTTGCAGTGAACCAGGTGAATGGCTGAGTTTAAAATTTAAAATTAATGATGAAAAATAACACTTCACCCCGCAAACGCATCGCCCTTGACATGGACGAGGTGATTGCAGATGTGACCCCCAAATTTTTGGATTATTTTGAACAGGACACGGGCCTCCGCATCACCCAAGAAGATTTTTGGGGAAACAAAGTATATGAGATGAAAGGGGGCGAACACATCCGTAATTACTTGCACAATCCCGGTTTCTTCGCTGATTTACCCGTCATGGAAAACAGTCAGGAAGTGGTAAAATGGCTGTACGGTCATTATGAGATTTTCATCGTAAGCGCCGCTATGGAATTTCGCAATTCTTTGGCCGATAAAAGGGATTGGATGCAAGAACATTTTCCCTTTATCCATTGGAAGAACATTGTTTTTTGTGGAGACAAAAGCATCATCCAAGCGGATTACATGATCGACGACCATGTCAATAATTTATTGACCTTTAAAGGCAAAGGGCTGCTTTGTCTCTCCACTCATAATATCTCTGAAAAACCCGATTTACTAGAGTGGATAATTGGTTGGAGGTGCAGGCATTTTTGAAAAGGAATTATCAAATAAGTAATATGGGCGGAATTGCTATGCTTAGTTTTCAGAGGCTGCTGCTTTAACGCTGGGCTTCGGCAGAGTTTTTCATGCTAACTCTGGCGAAACCCAGCGTTAAACCCAGCGAACACCAGGATCAAATGTTTGGTCCCATCGCCCTCCCCAATTTCTGCAAATATTGAGAAGTCGTTTCTTTTAAGAAAAAACCGAGCGACATGGCCGTCTTGTCAATGAGGTTGATTTGGAAAAAAGGATAATCCAATTGATGTTTCGAGCCGCTCGTCAACTCCATACGCTGCCTTGACATCAGGGCAATTTCGGAGGCAGAAATATTGTTTTGGCCGCCAGCGTCAATGTATTTTTTGATGCGCTTTTCCGTTTGTTCGAGCGCACCTTTTAGGATCAGCAAGTCTTCGGCTGCATCAGCCAAAATCCTTCTTTGCAGGTTGATGCCGTCCATCGCATTTTTAATGTCAGCTTTCACTTCCATAGCCTCCTTTTCAATGGAATAGTAATTTTCGTCAATATGCAAGTTGAATTTCCGAATAGTCTGTAAATGTATTTCCGCCAAAATCTTCATCGGTTCAATGATCTGCGCAAAATGCTGCTGTAGCTTGGTGATAGGCCCGTTCAATGACAAATGCCCCTTTGTCGTGCGGGTCGTCCAACACAATAACGGCTCCTAACAATTGATTTTCCACTTCATGGTCGACGGCACGGGCTCCGCTCAACAGCTCTGCAAAGTTGGGACCGCTTTTTCCCGGAATTAATTGATCCATCTTTAACATCTCATCAAGAGGCTCTTTTTCATTTTCCGGATAACCGTCCTTTCTTTTTGGCAATTGAGAGCATAACCTTTTGAGGAAAGGTATTGCCGAGCGGTTGACCATTTTCTTCTTTATCAACAAAAGGTTTGAACAAGGGTTGCATTTTAAAAAGAATGTGATTCAAATTTTTCAGAAAAATCAACGAGGTAGTAAATGTCGGTAAGGGGCAAATCAATATCAAGGGAAAAACAAGTGATGGAACTGTCCAACCCGAGGGCGAGAGAGATGCGCCAAATGTTCTCTTCCATTTTGTACCAAGTCTCAATTTTGGGTTCATCTTGGGAAATAAGCATGTATTCTTTGAACGCTGGTAGTGAACGGTATTTCATAAATTTTTCGCCACGGTCGTAGGAAGATGTTGCAGGAGACAGGACTTCTATGACCAACAGAGGATTAACAACTATGTCTTCTTTACCATTGTATAGTTCAACATCGCCACAAATAACCATTACGTCTGGGTAAACACCGTGACTAAACTCTTCTGAAAAAAACTTTCAAGCTGCTATCATAGACACTGCATCGATCTTTCTTTCTTAAAAAGCCTTGTACAGTATAATGACAGTTAGAGGTAATTTTCGCATGTTTATTGGTTGCACTTTCAATAGGAACGATTTTACCATCTTGGTACTCACTTTTATACTCCGCCTGCTCTTCCATGAGCAGGTATTCTTCAAAAGTATAGTCTTCCTTCTCTATTGTTGTTGGATATTGTTTTACCATAGTTGACACTATTTTACCGAAGTGATTTAAACTTTTTTCATTGAGGAAGATTTGGCTCAAAAACGTGTCGGACACTTTCTTCTGCAATATCATTGCTTAATTCTAAGGAGGCTATTTAACGAAGTGTCCGACATGTTTTCCCTTTAAAAAATAAAAGTTTAAATCGCTTCACCTACAAATATAACTGATTAGAATTTTTTAGAAATCAAAAAAGGCCCTCCCGAATGGGAAGGCCTCCTTAATATAAAAAATCAAAGATGTATTAAAGTGTCTTATTTTTTGACACCAAAATATATAGACTACTTTAGCCAATGCCCTTCTTCCGATCTTGGGCAGAGCGTTGGGCAACAACGGTATTCGTTAATAAACAAGTTAGTTGCGGAAAAGTCAACGGTAGCGCCAGATACCGAAAAGCATAGCCCACGGAAGCACCGTCTTCTCGGTATCGCCAGCGAACTGACCCGCAGCAGCATAGTAAGAATCATCGTGCTGGAAGGCAATGCTTCCCCCGATGCCCATTTCAGGAGTGTGTAGTTAACACCTATCCTATATTTATTTTTAGGAATATTCAAATAACTTGGGAGACGAACCTCTCGATACCATTCACCCCTTGCGTAAATTCTGGTGTCACTGACCCATGAATAATTGGAAAAATGCAGAAAGGTCATTGGAGAAATAGTACTCTAACCCGAAATCAACTTCAGAAACTACGCCTATCAAAAGCGCTGTATCCAGCAGCCAAGTGGGTGACTCGTTGTCTGGCACTTGGTCGGTTGGTGTGGTAGCATGAAAAGGAAGGGCATCAATGCTGACAGAAACCAGCGCCGTCAGCGTAAGCACCGATCAAGGAAGGTGCGAGAAGTGCCCAAGTAGCTTCTGCTTCTGCCTGGGATTGTCCTAATCCAACCAATGTCTGGATGAATGGCGTCATGACCTGGGCGGCAATTGCGTTGCCCAATTCAGGACCGATTTGGTCAGTGTTCGTCAATTTATATGCAGGGGAAATAGCCGTAAACTGTGAATTATTCTTTTGTGTAACATTGTAGAGGTCAAAAGTTACCCCCAATTTATCACTAAACAATCCCTTATAACCAATCTCCCACACATCATCTGTCGCAATTTTTGAGATAGGCGCATCCACTAAGCCAAGAGGAGTACCATCAAAAATATTGAATCCGGGAGAAAGTGGGCCAGAGAAAAACCCTAACGCAGTAGGATCAACAGTAGCTAAAACACCCATCACGATAGGCTCCAAAGGCGCTGTCATAGGATTGGCCAACAAGGCTTCTGAAATACCATCAGTTACAGGGCCATTAACAGCGCCATAAGGAACGGACAAAGGCAACTGGTTAAGCCCGGTCAAAAGTGGAGAAAGCAACCATCCCGTTACGGGGTCATTGAAAGTTTGAGTAGTCTTGTTTCCGTACAACCAGACATCAAACGCTGGAGTGATCGTTGACAATGGGAAATCAATGTTCAACTGCAAGTTGGAGACAGTAGAGTTGGCCCGGTTGAAAGAACCTCTAACGGTATGTTTTGGGTCCAATTTGTAAACCAAAGCAGCCCTTGGCGCAAAAGCACCGTCGTCAATAAAATTGAACCGGTCATAGCGCCCAGCCAAAACCAAATCCAATTTGCTACCCAATTCAAATTTACCTTGTACGTAGCCACCTACGATGGAGAAATCATCATCATCTTCATTTCTTCCATATACCAAGTTCTCTGTATCCTGTCCGGCAAAACGGTAATCAAAACCAACGGTCCAGTCAGCATTCAGTATACTGGGGGTTTGGAAATTATATTGGGCCTGCCCTTCCAACTGAGTACGGGCAATAGGCGACCGGTTTCCAGTTTGGTACAAGAACGTTGGTTTGTCTTCTTTACCACCGTCATTGTTCACGGCAAAGACCTGCGCAAAAAAGCCACCTTTCTGCACCCTTGCCTGTCCCCAAAATTCTTTAGCTTGAGAAAGACCTTCGCCCTGTTCATTGTAAAATACAGAGGATGCCTCGTTGTAACCACCAGAAACAAAAATGCTTAGGTCGTCCTGCGGCCTGAATTCGAGGGTCGCATTGACGGCTGCATTGTACCAGTAATCTTGCATCGGGTTGCCATCTCCATCCTCATCCAACTCCTCAAAAGTCAACAGTTGTTTGGGATCTTTAGAGCTATCCACAATGCCGTTGGTCACAGCAGGCTGGAAGATGCCCGTTTTTGTGAACTTGGCGATCTGAATGGAATCTTCTGTATTGTTTGGATCAAGTGTAAATTCATCACCACGACGGTATTGAGCATTTACTTTGAAACCAAATTTGTCACTGATTTTCGTCGCATGGCGAACATTAGCCCCAAATGTTTGCAGTTCACCGCCAAATACCTCCACCGCTGTACCGGGGTTATCAATCGGGTTTTTAGTAATGAAATGCACGACACCTTGCGTCACACCTGGACCATATAAAGCGGAACCAGGGCCTCTTACCACCTCTATCCTTTCCAAATCAATGTTGCTGATACCAGCAGCATCGGACTGGAAAGTACCGATACCCGGCCCAACTAAACTACGATAGTCCATGATTGGGAAAACGCTGGTACCGAAAAGCCCCGCACCACCCCTCATGGAAATATTGATCCTGTTAGCAGACTGCTGCTCAACCTGCACACCAGGGGTATTGACCAAATTCCTTGTTGGGTCGGTCGCATTGGCACTGGTTTCCAGTTTTCTGGCTGTAATGACCGAAATAGAAGCAGGCGCTTCCTGTACCTTTTCCCTCTTACGGGAAGCAGAAATGACAACCTGCTCTGCAAGGATACCTTCAGATAGGGAAATCGTCAATGGCGTTCTGTTCACAACTTCGACTTCCTGGGTCGTAAAACCGGTATAAGAAACAAGGAGAGTCCAGGGCAAAGGATCTTGCGAAGTCAGGGAAAAAGACCCATCCAGGTCGGTCACCGTACCAATCGAAGTCCCTTTAATGATAACATTAGCCCCAATCAGAGGCTGCCCACTTTCGTCGGTAGCTGTACCCGTGATGGTCGTTTGTGACCAGGTCACCTGAGACAACCCCACGAGTAAAAAAACCAATAAACATACACGAGAGTAAATGTGAAATTTCATGATTTTAAAGTTTAGATGTATTTGAGAATTCTTGAAAAACAGCCCGTTGAAAAGGCTGGTACTTTTATGTGATTATTCCATTTAGAAACTTGGATATGATTCATTTCGGGGGCAACATACGGAAGAATTGATAATCTTAAGGCTATTTTTCAAAAGAATAATTTGAGTAAAACCCGTTTATCAGCATTATCCATCCAAATTGATAAACGGCTGCAAGATACAATTTCAATCGAAACACAAAAGCCGTTGGCCTTCTGTTTATCCATTTTTTTCTTCCCAACTTTTTGGAAAACTGATTGGGCAATACCGACCCATTAGGACTGAATTATTGAGCGGGTTTTTTCAGGTAAAAATGAGGGGCAAAAACCGGGTTTGTTTAATACAAATTTAACAGGGGCACAAGAAACCATTAGGAAAAAATTGCTGTCTCTCTGAAGGAAAATAAGTGGCTGATTTCGTCTCTCAAGAGCATTCGATTTTAGTTGCCACTACTGTCACTTTCCATCCGAACTACTTAAACACAAGACTGAAATTTTTCACCCGACCGGCATCCAAACCCGATGCCTGCAAAGCGTTGCGTAAACGACAATCCGCATTGCCAACCTCAAAATCAATGGGTAAATTTCAAAATTTCGGTCAACGTACTGGCGATCTCCTGATCGCCAGCCGCCGAACTGGAGTTCGGCGATACAATGACCGAAATTTTGAAATTCACCCAAATCACAATTGTAAAATGAAAAGGAAATCTGCATCTAACTACGACAAACAGGTAATTTTAGAAAACACCATTGGCATCCTCTTCTGCGTAGCCTTGACTGTTTTATTCCTGGTAAACAAAGAAACGATTATCGAAATAGCAAAGAACCTTGCTTTAAATCCCTAAAATGATGGTTGCCAACAGGTTGATGAAAGTCCATTTCCAGCTGCATCAACCTGTTCTTTCTATTCCCGCCCCAGATTCCGAAACCCTTTCCAGATAATTTCTAAATCCCGCCAAACATCAAAGTCTTTGGCATAGAGAAAATGCAAGCGGTGAACGGTCGCCGCATCAAACTGTCGGCTGCCAAATGCATCGAGCGGGGAGAGGATACCAGGCTTGAGTTTCGGTAAAAGTTGGCGGTTGGCGGAAGCAAATGATTGGTTGTCAATAGCATAGCCCACCCAAGTTCGTTTGCCCACCAATACCCGAATGGCGTTTTTAAGAAAACCCAATGGCTTCTTGGTCAGCCACATCAAAACAACCGCTAACGATAAAAAACCAATCGCCGAAAGGCTATCCAACAATCGCTTGTTTCGTCGAGCCATAGGGGTCGCAATTTTATATCTAATATCAATCGTGTACAATTCTCCGGCTGAATCCTTGGAGCTGCTGCCGATGATGCTGATGCTCTCTTTCGGCACGATCTTGAAATCCACTTCCGAACCCAAGCGGGTCATCCAATGCATGATCTGGTCGGAGCTGACATCGGTAGAACAAAAAATGACCTCGTCCACTTTATAAATCTGGGCCACTTCATCGAGGCTGGAAATATCCGACAAAAAAGTGGTGGTGTCCGTTGTTTGGAAAGGAGAAACCGTACCGATCAGGTTTTTCCTGACCTGCGCCTGCCCCAATAATTGTTGCACCCGTTGGCTTTCGCTCGCTGAACCGACAATGACTAAGTTGTCCGGTTTGGACAAACCCACATCAAAATTGCCTGTCCGGAAAAAATGGATCATCATCCGTAGCCCGACTGTTCCCGTCACAGCCCATACTGCCCCCAATAAAACAATCGCCCTCGATGGCCGCAAATGCAGCGGCAAATAACCATACACCGCCGACAGCACGACCGTCCCGATCACCAGCCCCCGGACGAGCCGACGGATATTGTAGCGCTCATCGTACCCACCTGTAAAAAAAACTGACCCTAACCAGATAACCGTATAGAAAGGAATATTAAAAAAAACAAAAGTCGGATCGTAATAACCCGGATCATCATAATAATACCTCGCCCAGAAATACTTAATAAAAATAAGTCCTCCAAATAATAACAGGGCATCCAAAATAGGCAAGGCTGATTTTCTAAAAAAATTACTGACCAAAGTCATCCCCGCCCGCAAATAAATCGCCCCATATATCATGGCGATAAATAATTTAGCTTGCCTGCCCTGAAAATGTTTTTTAGCGAAAATTATCATCGCATTATAAAAAGTACGGACATAATTTAAACTTCCTTTTTTAGTACTTTCTCCTTTATAATGAATAATGGTCGTGTCGGCAAAATAATAATTTTTATACCCAGCTTTTACGATTCGATATGACAAATCAATGTCCTCCCCGTACATAAAAAATGTTTCATCCAACAAACCAATTTTGTCCAACACCGATTTTCGCAATAACATAAATGCCCCCGCCAACACATCCACTGCATGCGTCTCGTCTTTATTTAAATACCCTAAATGATATTGGTCAAATATTTTCGAACCGGGGAATAATTTTGAGAGGCCAAATGTTTTCGTAAATGCCACAAAAGGCGACGGGAAACCCCTTTTGCTTTCCGGTAAAAAATGGCCTGACCCGTCGATCATTTTTACGCCCAAACCACCAGCATCTGCATGCGTCTCCATAAAATCGACACATTTTTTAAAGGTGTCTTCCCGCACTACTGTATCTGGGTTTAATAATAAAATATATTTCCCCGTGGCCTCCCGGATCGCCTGGTTATTGGCCACTGCAAAACCGGTATTTTTTTTATTTTCTATTAATTTAATATTGGGAAATTTTTCCCGCACCATCGCCACCGAATTATCTACGGAATTATTGTCCACCACAAAGGTTTCAGCCCCCCTACCTCCCTCAATGGAGGACATTGCCGCAATTGCTTTTTCCACGGACAACAAGCATTGTTCGAGAAAATATTGGACGTTGTAGTTGACGATGATGATGGAGAGGATCATGGGCGGAATGGTCAAAGTCGGGCTAATTTGCGTTCGAGATAAAATACGGCTGCCATACAGTATTCTTCGTATTTATCGGATTTGGACTTCCACCTGTTAATTTCTGATTGCAAGTCACTTTTGCTCCACGATTTATTTTTTTTCTTTTTGTATTTATTTTGCATAACCAATCTTGCAATAGAAATAATTCTTTTTCTATTTTTAATTAAATTTTCTCCATTTAAACCAAGTGTTTCATTCAAATCTTTATCAATGTCCTGATTATCAGAATAAATTTTACCTGTTGTATCCTCATATTTTATTAAAGTTTCACAAATGGGGTTTCTTGGATCAACCGTAAGTAGTGTTTTGCCACGCCGATTTCCACAATGTTGCAAATGTTTTGGACTTCCATCATTGCCCCTGCAAATACCTAACATGTTCATGTAATTCATGGTCAATTCATTCCCTTCTCCCTCGTCCGCTTTCTGAGCAACATAGTGTTCAATGGTTGTTAATGGCTTGCCTTTATCATCCAATTTATCAGAGATTCTCTGCATACAATAGGCGCAAATGCTCCCTTGCTCTGCTAATAAGGAATTCCTGATATCTGCTCTGTTGACATCATTATAGGTTGAGCCAGGTGTAGAACGAGTTCGTTTTAGGGAATCCGGTTCATTCTCGATTTTCTTTTCAATATATTTCATGTTAGCCTTCCGTTAAAAATTCAAAATGCAAACGTGCCCTGACTACTTCATCGTCATCGTCTCCATATTTTTCAGCTAATTCAGCTAATAATTTTTTGGCTTTGTCATCATTTTTCGGATCATTCATTAACCGTGATAATTTACTAAAATCTTCTTGTGCTTTTTCTGGGCGTTCCCTAACCGCAAATAAATCCCACAGAATTGAGTTGCTGTCTCTGCCATATGTATAAGGTGTTTTTTCCACCAATTTAAAATCTTCCAAAATAAATACATTTTCTTTTGGAACATTACTAAGCACCTGCGGAGAGTGCGTGGTGACGATGAATTGGATATTGGGGAAGGTACGTCGCAAATTTGGTATAATGGTACGCTGCCAGCCGGGGTGGAGGTGTTGTTCTATTTCGTCGATTAGAATTATACCTGTCGCACTCAATGGTGCTTTAGAATTGATTATGCTTAACCTCCTTGCAATGTCACCAATTAAAGTAATCAAAAGTTTTTCACCGTCTGATAATTGAGAAATTGAGAACTTTTGACCTGATTTTTCAACCATAATTTCTTCCCCAAATTGAGTTGTATCAACATGAGGGTTTGAAAAAGAAGGAATAAAAGTTGTAATAGCATTTCTAACCACTTCCAAAGCCGTTATCCTAAACGAGTCATCTTCTCTAAGCCTTTTTCGATTTTCTATATCTTCAGTATTTCTAAACCAGTTGAGAAAATCCTCATAATTTGTTTCTGCAAGAAATGCACTTTCAAAGGCTGCTTTCAAATTAGGAATACTAATATCTTTTGGTACAAGTTTTATTTCTTTTGGAAAATTTCTTTTGGAAGAATAATATGCAATTAAAAATGGATTTTGAAATAATTTGAGTCGTCTATTTTCTAATTCAATCGTCCAGTTTTCTTTTTTTAAAAATTGGACACCAATCCTAGGTTCAATACTGTTTTCTGTCAATCCTGTTCTTAAATCAATATTTTCTTCAATTTTAAATTTTTCCCATCCAACGTCTAACATTACTTTTAATTCCGCTATAGTTGCACCAACTTTTACAGCATAATTTTTCCCTAATTCATTCCGTTCAACCTTTTGTCCAGATTTGATGGGGTCTTCGTATAATCTTGAAAAGTATGAATGCAGTAATTTAATAATCCCCTCCAACACACTCGACTTCCCCGCCCCATTCACCCCCACAAAAACCGCCAACCCGCTCTCCCCTTCCGGAAAGTCAATGGTCAGTTCCTCGAAGCCACGGAAATTTTTTAACTCCAATTTTTTAATGCGCATAATTCAGGTTTTAATCTATTCCTAATTCCTTTTAAATGTAAAATGTAGAATAAATAATGTAAAATGTAAAAGTGGTTTTGGGCTTTATCGCCCTTCTAAATTTTACATTTTACATTCTGCATTTTACGTTTTGCATTTTTCATTCCCCATTCAACCGATACGGCACCCTCGCCACAATGCTCCGCCCCAGTGTCACCTCGTCTGCGTATTCCAGTTCACCACCGAACGAAACGCCCCGGGCGATCGAGCTGACTTTCACATCGTAGTCCTTCAATTTTTTGGTGATGTAATACATCGTCGTGTCCCCTTCGATGGTCGGGGAAATGGCGAGGATGATCTCTTTGATTTCCTCCTCCCCTACCCTTTGCAGCAGCGAGTCAATTTGAATCTGGCCGGGGCCGATGCCCTCCAACGGGTTGATGAGGCCACCAAGCACGTGGTACAGACCCCGGTACTGCGAAGTATCTTCAATGGCCATCACGTCCCGGATACTTTCCACAACACAAACCAAATGGCGTTCCCGGCGTTTATCAGAGCAAACGTTGCAAATGGGCTCGTCGGAGAGGTTGTGGCAGATGGTGCAGTGCTGGATGTTGCGGCGCATGTTGAGGATGCTTTCGGCAATTTGCTCGGTCTCTTTCAGGTCGCTGCCGACCAGGTGAAGGGTCAGGCGCAGGGCCGTTTTCCGGCCAATGCCGGGCAGACTGGCGAAGGATTCAACGGCGTTCTCTATCAGTTTGGATGAAAAATTCATGTAAATTGTAGCCGAAGGCTGGTAGCTATCAGGTTTTAGTCTTTGGCCAAAAGCTGATAACCAGAGGCTAACGACCAGAAAAGTTATTTCAAAAAGGGTGGCAATACTGCCTACGGAAAAGCGAAAATATTGCATTTTTGCGAATCTTTGTTACAATTGCAGACCTAACCATATAACTCACCCCGAGACTTTCGGGACAAAACACAAAATTCATAACTAATAAAAGAATGGCAGAAGTAATACGCATGCCCCGGATGAGCGACACGATGGAAGAAGGCAACATTGTCGCTTGGCACAAAAAAGAAGGTGATCCAATCGAGCAAGGCGACCTGTTGGCCGAAATTGAGACGGACAAGGCGACCATGGATTTCGAAAGTTTATGGGAAGGTCATTTGCTGCACATCGCAGTCAAAGAAGGCGCCGTACCGGTTGAGGCCGTCATCGCAGTGATCGGTGAAAAAGGTGAAGACTGGGAAGCCGCACTCGCAGGAGAAAAAGCCTCCTCCAATGGCCACGAAGCAGCCGCTCCAGCAGAAGAAAAGGAAAAAGCAGCGCCAGCAGCAGCCGTCGCAGAAGTGGCCGCCACTGCACCAGTTGAAACCCACGACACGGCCCGTATCATGGCTTCGCCGTTAGCTAAAAGTATAGCAAAAGAGGCAGGCATTGATTTGGCCAGTGTAACCGGAACGGGTGGTAATGGCCGCATCGTCAAAAAAGACATCGAGGCATTTATTGACACCAAACCCGCCGCAGCACCTGCGGCAGCACCAGCAGATGCACCTACCAAAGCAGCACCGAGTGCACCTGCTGTCCCTGCATTTACCATTGGGGCCGGTGAATCTTATGAGGACAAGACTTTGAGCCAAATGCGCAAAGTGATTGCCCGCCGCCTGGGCGAGAGCAAATTCACGGCGCCTCATTTTTACCTGACGGTAGATATAAATATGGACAAAGCGGTGGCCATCCGCCCACAGCTCAATGAAATTTCCCCGGTCAAAATTTCTTTCAATGATATTGTGATCAAAGCATGTGCCGTGGCCTTGCAGCAACATCCTGCCATCAATTCATCTTGGTTGGGGGATCGGATCAGGTACAACCACCACATTAATATTGGGGTGGCAGTAGCAGTGGAAGATGGCTTGCTTGTGCCGGTTGTGCGCCATGCAAATATGAAATCACTGTCGCAGATCAACAATGAGGTGAAAGTGCTGGCCGGAAAAGCTAAAGATAGAAAATTGCAGCCAGAAGAAATGACCGGCAACACCTTTACCATTTCCAACCTCGGCATGTTTGGCATCGAAGAGTTTACAGCGATCATCAATCCACCGGACGCCTGCATCTTGGCAGTGAGTTCGATTGTCAAAAAACCGATCGTGAAAGGTGACGAAATCGTACCGGGCAACATGATGAAAGTGACCCTCTCCTGCGACCACCGGGTGGTGGACGGGGCCACGGGCGCCCAGTTCCTCCAAACGCTTAAAGGTATTTTGGAAGAACCGATCCGCTTGCTCGTCTGATAAGAATCGAAAAATGAACTACCATAGCCGGAAAGCGTTTTGTATGCGCTTTCCGGCTTTTTGTTTTTAGTGAATAGTGATTAGTTGAATAGTGATTTGAAATTAGACAACCGATGAATACACCAAGTAAAAATTTATGAAAAAAACCCTTGTCTTAGGTGCTTCCAACAACCCAACCCGCTATTCCTTCGCTGCCGTCCGACGGCTCAAGCAGATGGGGATCGAAGTCGTTCCCATCAGCAATAAAAAGGGCGAAGTGGAAGGGATTCCGATTTTAAATGGAAAACCAGAGGTGGAAAATATCCATACCGTCACCTTGTACCTGAACCCACAGCGGCAGGAAGAATATTACGACTACATCCTGAGCCTAAAACCCGACCGGATCATTTTTAACCCAGGTACGGAAAACCCCATTTTGATGAAAAAAGCAAAAGAAGCAGGGATCGAACCGATCATCGGTTGTAGTTTGGTGATGATGGCAACGGGGGAGTTTTGAGGGTTTGTTTTTTTTTAATTGGTCAATTTTATTCCAAATATTTTATTAGACTCGAATCCAAATTGATGCACTAAATTATTTGTATAAATTGCGCACAAAAAAGGGGTAGCATTCAACACATTGAGTTTTTAAGGTACTTATCTAATATTCATTTTTAGAGATCTTTATTTTACAGTTGCGTTTTGACTGAACAAAAATAATGTGAATTAGAGTCACAATTTTATTTTCAGTAATACACATGAATAATTTATTTCCAATATGATTTGCCAGTTTGGTGGGCGAAGCTTTTGTATGGGTATTTTACCAATAGTAATCTGGAATTTCAAGAATGTAGTTCCAGCTTTGAGGGCGGACTGGTTTCCTTAAAAAATCAAAACGTTGGTATTTCTTTATTCCCGAACCCAACGAATGGCATAGCCCAACTGCGTTTCAGTTCTTATGACAAAGCCAAATCATACAAGGCTGTTGTCCTTGATGGTTTAGGAAAAAGGCTTTCCGTTCATGCTATTGATTTTGGAAAATGTGAAATGGACCTAAGCGGCCTACCATCGGGTCTCTATTTTATTCAGGTATTAGTGGACGAAAATCTATTAAAAACCAAGAAATTGGTGAAGTATTGATATTGGTCTATAATTTTTAATCCAGTGCCAGCAACTATTAATACATATTGCTGGCACTGGCACTTATTCAGCTTATATCCTCATGAAGTATACTTTTACTTTCATTCAACTGCTCTACTTTGCTCTATGTCCTGGTCAAAAAAACGATAGCAATTGGTTAATTAGTCATAATGGTGTAAATACATCTCAAAATTGATTTTCGGATAAGCCCTATTAATATTTCAGTTTTTCAAACCATCCCTTTACGTACAACGAATTCGTCTTTTTCAGATGATAGTGGAAATTTATTGTATCATACAAATGGGCTTCAAATCAATAACCCAATAAATGAATTGATTGAAAATGGAGACAGTCTAAATACAGGTTTTGTCGCTGAGGAACAAATGAATTTAGGATACCCAGTTATAAATGGCGCTTTTTTCATCTATTTGCCTGAAGACAGCTCCAAGTGCATTCTTTTCCATATTTTTTCCGAAAGAATACCTGGAGCTTACATCAACCAAAAACTTTATTACACTTTAATAGACCGTACCACCAACAACGGATTAGGCAAGGTCATTGAAAAGAATGTCCCCTTGATGGAAGGTACTACCCAACTCAACTTCAATCATGCGGGGGCTGTCCGTCATGCCAATGGCAGGGACTGGTGGGTATTGCTCCCCCACCGTATGCAGCCTATATATTACCGTTTTTTGCTGACCCCCGAGGGCATTATCGGCCCAGAAGAACAGGAGATTGGCTTTAAAATGCCTACCGATGACCCCAGCTATTATTTTGGTGTCAACCTGTTTTCACAGGATGGTTCACAATATGTTGATTACGAATGGAGAAAGGGTGAAGGTTTTCAGTTGTTTGATTTCGACCGTTGCACGGGCTTGTTGAGCAATCCAATCAAAGTGCAGTACCAAACCGGATTTGAAGTAAGCAATGGCGCAGTAGGCATAGCCTTTTCCCCATCCGGGCGGTTTCTTTACATGACTTATAGAAAAGACTCTGGGGTTCGTTTGGTACAATATGATCTGGATGCACCGGATATAGCCGCATCCGAACTTTTGATTTCTGATTGTCCAGTCCCGGT
Organism: Saprospiraceae bacterium; assembly: GCA_041392505.1. Lineage (GTDB taxonomy): Bacteria > Bacteroidota > Bacteroidia > Chitinophagales > Saprospiraceae > UBA6168. Next base: position 61,963 of record JAWKLX010000024.1, read on the forward strand.
CAGCCCTTATGAATGTTCATTGGGTGCCCCAATACTCGCCCCGAACGGTAAAATATATATACCGGCTTTGATAGACACGGTTGCTTTCCATGTCATCCACCATCCCGACGGCTTGGGGTTGGATTGCGATTTTGAGTTTGGCGGTTTTCCATTCTCTGAAAAATACCCCACTGGTGGCTCTCCCTACTTCCCCAATTACCGCCTCTACGACGTACCCGGCAGCCCATGCGATACCCTCGGCATCAATGCACCACCAGTAGCTGTAAGCGATTTAGAAAAAGAAGCAATATCCTTTGACGTGTACCCAAACCCAACGAGCGGCCATTGCAATGTTTCCTTCAAATTGAACGGACACCCCAAAACCCAGGTCAAACTGACTAATTTATTTGGGCATGTTTTGGAAAGCCATGAGGTAATTGGTTCGTCCATGTCATTATCATTGAGCGGCTTGCCAACTGGCATCTACTTTGTCCAAATCACTGTAAATGGAAAATTGTTGAAAACTGAAAAATTGATGAAGTATTGAGTCAGCCTGACCTTCCTATTTGTGTCTTAAAGCAACACTTTTATTTTAACATGAATTTCTCAAAACCAAAACTTTCCCAAGGATGGAATAGTTGGATTTTTTTTGCCCCCCTTCCATCCCGATCCCAAAGTGAATCTGGAAAGTTGTCACTCACTCCGCTAATAAAGGCAAAGGCGATCACGGTGAACCCTTAGCTCAAACTCCCAACTTCAGCACTAATTGGCGATAAAGGCTTATGCAAACCTAAAGTTCGATTGGCGGTTTGTTTGATTGAACGTTTTCAACAAAACGGTGTAACAACCCAAAATTGATCGACATGAAAAACCTGCTTCCTTTTGTAATAATCCTGTTAATCTACTCTTGCCAAACCAATCAACAGGAGTCCGCTGCACTACCCCCCGCCTTTATCAAAATGCTGGCAAAACACGGCGGGCTGACCACTTGGAAAAAAATGAAATCGCTCCGTTTTCAAGCAAAGGTGCCGGACGGTGTTGAAACGCACTCCATTGATTTGCAAAATTTCCGGGACCGGTTGGATGGCCCCGGCTACACCATGGGGTACGATGGGCAGGCCATTTGGGTGGGGAAAGACACGACCTTCGACGGCAACCCGACACTTTACCATAGCCTCTATTTTTATTTTTTTTCTATGCCTTTTATGCCGGCGACCGAAGGTGTTGAATTTACACAAGCCGAACCACTGCTTTTTGATGGAATGGACTACCCGGGATTTCAGGTTGTTTTGGACAAAGGGGTTGGGGCTGAACTGAGTCGTGAATTTTTCCTTCACTACGATCCATCTTCTCACCAATTGGCCTGGGTCGGATATGCTGATCCACAAATATCGGGCAAGGTAAATTGGGTCAGATATGTTGACTGGATTAATACAGAAAGGCTGGTACTGCCAACAACTATCGCTTGGTATAAAATGGAAAATGGGAAACTAACTGCACCCAAGCACCAAGTATCATTTGATAATATTGAAATCAGCCGGGCAGCCTACATTAGCAACATTTTTGAAAAACCAGATGAGGCATTGGTCGTGCAATAAAAGCAGTTGCTTTAAATATTTATTTTGGTAAAAAAGCGAACTGATTCATTTCTTTTTCTCCTGCATGCAACTTCCAAAATAAGAGTTCCCTCCATATTGTCGGCTCGTTTCTTCAGCAAATTATAAGGATGTATTTAAGAACTAACACCGGCAGGTTTCGTACTGCCAAAAATTGAAAATTAATATTTCTCGTAAATAAGCCGGAGGTTGCAAAACCTCCTCTACATTCGTTTCATGGCTGCAATCCAACGATAGTAAAGAGCATAGGTAGAGGAGGTTTTACAACCTCCGGCCTCCTATCGAAAACGAATTATTAAAAACTTATTTTCAGCAGTAAAAAACCTGCCGACGTTCACCCATCTTTATAATTAATAAATTTGCCAGTTGAGTATTTAATAGGGAATCTTTATCAAGCAACCAATACTTTTTGCGAATTGTCCTTCACAGCGTTTTTTATCACCCGAGTTAAATACAACAAGAAGTTGATTTAATCACAATTGTTATTAATTTAATTTATGCACATGAATTTAATCTACACCTTTTTTTTGACCTGTATTTTATTTTTAAATACAAATGCCAATCCAGCACAGAGCGATGCTTACCAATATTCATTGGATTTAATTAATGTTGAAAATGACCAAGTCCAAGTTGAATTAATTACGCCTAAAATAAATAAAAAGGTAGCCGTATTTTATATGCCTAAAATAATTCCTGGCACTTACACAGTTTATGATTTTGGCCGATTTATTTCCGATTTTAAAGCCTTTGATAAAAACGGAAAAACGCTGGCCGTAACCCACCCCGAAACCAATACTTGGAAAATAAAAAATGCCGATCAATTGTACCGAGTTACTTATAAAGTGGACGACTCGTTTGACTCCACCTCAGGCAAACCAGTCTCTGGTATGTCGGGGACTAATATTGAAGCCAATAAAAACTTCTTATTGAACGGCCATGGGTTTTACGGTTATTTTAAAGGCATGAAATTTCAGCCCTATCAAGTTTCCGTAAAAAAACCGGAAGGCTTTGCCCACCAGTCGGCTTATGAAAAAGTAACAGTAAAAAGTGGAGCGGATTATTTTGAAGCCAATAATTACCAGCATATTGTGGACATGCCAGTCATGTATTGCAGGCCAGATACGGCCATTGTTAAATTAGGTGATACGGAAGTTTTAATTGCGGTTTATTCACCCAATAAAATAATTACAGCTGAATTTTTAAGAGAAAGATATACCAAGCTTTTACACTCTCAAAGCGATTATTTAGGCGGGAAATTACCGGTAAAAAAATATGCTTTTTTAATGTATTTCATGGGCGAGCAATTGCCAATCGGAACGGGCGCTTTGGAGCATAATACCTCCTCAGTTTATTGTTTGCCAGAAATGGATCGGGAACGTATCGCACCATTTTTAGTAGATATAGCTTCGCACGAATTTTTCCATATAATAACCCCGTTAACCGTTCATGCTAAAGAAATACATTATTTTGATTTTAACGACCCTGACATGTCCCGTCACCTTTGGATGTACGAGGGCATTACTGAATATTTTAGTCACCACAACCAAGTGCGGTCGGGGATGATTTCTCAAGAACAATTTTTGCAGCGCATGGGGCAAAAAATACAAAATTCCAAAAGCACTTATATCGACGATTTATCTTTTACAAAATTAAGTCGGGGTTGTTTGGAAAAACACGAACACCAATATGGAAATGTTTATGAAAAAGGAGCACTAATCGGCATGTGCCTCGACATTGAGTTATTAAATCAATCGGAAGGAAAATATGGTGTTGTCGATATGATGCAAGAATTATCGAATAAATACGGCAGTGAAAAACCATTTAAAGACCGCCAATTAATTCGGGAAATTAAAAAAATGACTTATCCAGAAATAGGTGATTTTTTAAATAAATATGTAAAAGGAAAAACACCCATTCCATATCAAAAATATTTTGACAAAACTGGGGTTGCCTATCTTTCTCCAAAAGACACCATGGTTTATTCTTTGGGCGATGTGCAATTGGGCTACAACGATGAAACCCAGCGGCTGGTGGTCACCAATAATTATAGCATGAGCGAAATGGGCCGTGAATTGAATTATCGGGTCGGCGATGAATTGGTAAGCATTGGCGGCCAGTCGCTACCTCCTACTGGCTTGCGGGAGTTCATGGAAAAAATACGAGCCAATATGCAGGAAGGGAAAATATTTGAGGTGGTCGTTGCCCGTAAAAATGCCGATGGTAAAGAGGAGAATGTTAATTTATACGCCATCACTAAAAAAGTAAAAAGGGTCATGCCTCCCGGCATTGAAATAATGGACAACCCAAGCCCTCAGCAATTGGCATTGCGGAACGCCTGGATCGGGAAACGCTAAAAGTGACATTTCAAACTCAGTGTCCCTCTGTGACTTCTCTGTGCCTCTCTGTGTAATAACTTGTACTATTACACAGAGGTGCTGTGTGAAAAACCAAGTTCTTTGACAAAAATTTTAGTAGTTTTACCTAATCAAAGCAGGTCTTACTTTTGGACCATGCAGGTTAGGCAGGCACTCCGTGTCCTGCCTTATTTATAGGTATAGGTACCCCAGCGGGTTGTACTTTTCTGTGGTAATCCGGGTCATAGGCGACCCCTTTCTTGAACAGCGTGTAGATAAGCACCAACAGTTTTCGTTGGACGGCCACAGCGCCCTTCATCTTGATTTTGGTCCTGTCAAACACCCTTTCGTAGAGGGCTTTCATTTCAGGGATGTACTTGATGGCACCGAGCGCCGGGAAGTGCATGGCCCTTCGCAGGTACGAGTTCCCTTTTTTAGAGATCCTGGTTTTTCCCCGGATGGAAGAGCCGCTGGAATTCTCCACCACATCATAGCCTGCATAGGAGACCAGTTGGGCCTTGTTCCTGAACAGGGCGAAGCCGTTGGTCTCGGCGATGACGGTGGCAGCAGTGATAAGCCCGACCCCTTTGAGGGTGCAAACAGCTTCCACTTTGGCCTTCAGTTCGGGGTCTTTCCCCACTTCGCCCTCGATGGCCTGTTCCACCTGCTTGATTTGTTTGACCAGGAATTTGATGAGCTCCCTGGACCGTCTGATGCTGCTTTTGTCCGTTTGGTGGGCATGCTCTTTTGCGTGCAACTGGTTTTTTGCGGCGGTCTTGTGGCCCTGGAGCGTGACCCTTTCCCTGCACAAACGCTTGATGGCCAGCATCTTGGGGCTGAATGGTTCCCAAACGGGCAGGCTGCGTTCCAAGGCCATCTGGGCCAGGGTTTTCGCATCGATGGCGTCGGTCTTGCTCTTGAAGTCCAGGCTCTTGGCGAAGGCCTTGGTCTTGTTCGGCAGGAGGACGGACACGTCCCACCCCTGTGCTTTGAGGAAATAGGCGGCCTCCTCATAGTACACCCCGGTGGCTTCCATCAGGATACAGAACGGCACATTGGCGTCCCTGCGCTGGGAGCGTACCCAACCGTCCAGTTTCTTAAACCCGGCAACGGTGTTGGGAAAGGTCTTGGTCGAACGGATGCGGACCCTTTGTCCTTGTTCCATGTTGGAAAAACAAACGGAAAGCTCTTTTTTGGAAACGTCGATGCCGACGCTCTGCCTGATGGGTGCGGAAGTGGCCATGAAGAAATTTTTTAATTGGTTAAACAATGGCGATGGTTTTCCCCTTCGGCTTCTCTCGTAGTCTTATGCTGCCTCAACCCGGTTGTCGGAATGGGCTTAAGTGCTGTTCTGTCTCAAAAGAAACTTGGAAGACGGGGAATAACTCTGTGACTACATACCTATTTGTTGGTTGTTTTGACACACACACCTCCCGTCTTTTGACCATCGTTGTATCTTTTCAAAGCTACTGAAATTGATGTCAATGAACTTGTTTACAAACATACGAGAGGCACGGAGAAATCACAGAGGGACACTGAGTTTATTTCTAAATTTTGAAAGTTTTTTCTGCCTATCCTTTTTCAGAAAATAGATTGTTGTAAAAACCTCCTTCTTTAAATTTCATTTCTCATATTAAAATAAATTTTTACCTTTAGCGCCTGAGTAAACAGATATAGATTAAAAACAAAACTGCTACTCATCATGAGTATGGTCACCACCAAAAGAAAACAATTTCCTTATCAATGCGGGCAGTCTGCCCTGCACACTTCTTCCCTTCTTCTTGGCTTCGACCATTCCCATCCAATTTTTATTTCACCTGCGCCATGTAACAAATGGGCATTTTCAAATCACCAACTATGAATGATAAAAAGAAAGTGGACAACCTCATTGGCCCCATTTTACAATGGGCCAAAGAAAACCAGGAAAGGGCGAAAACCAGGGAGCAGGCCCAGTCGCTGAGAATGCTCGCCAAAAAACCCGAGCCCTGCGAAAAAGAAGAGGAAGACGACCTCAAATTCCTCGTCCCTCCTGAATTTACCGGGAAGGATTATGTTTCCATGCTGATTTCGATTGATGCCGAAATCGAACATGGGTTGATGTTGCAATACCTGTATGGGGCGTACAGCCTCGGTGGCCCACAGGTGCCGGATGCCTACAAGGAAAAAGTGCGCAATTGGCAAAACATCATTTTGGGGATTGCCAAAGAGGAAATGGGGCATTTCATTTCCGTGCAAAACGTACTAAAGGTGATGGGCGCATCATTGAATTTTGGCCGAGAAAGCTACCCGTGGGATTCGCAGTTTTACCCATTCCCTTTCACGTTGGAACGTTTAACATTAAAATCATTAGCCAAATACATTTACGCCGAAGCACCCAGCGAATGGCTCAACCCTGATTGCACGGGCAAGCTCACCAAAGAACAGCAGCGGGACTGCGAAGAATCGAAAGAAATCAAAGCATTGGTAAAAGCCGCCGACGTTGACCAACCACACAATGTTGGGGCGTTGTTCAAAGTCATCATAGGCCTCATCAAAGACCACGAAGTCGTGCCGGACGAGGTTTTCCAAGCCAATACTTATCCGTTCCAGGCAAAATTTGACGAATGGGGCAGAGGCTATGCGGGCGGATCGAGCGACCGATCTTATGAGGAAAAAATCAAAGGCAAACCGGACGTCCTCGTCGTCCCACTTGCCACCCGAGACGATGCGGTTAGCGCCTTGGAGGAAATAGCCGAACAAGGGGAAGGCGAGGAAATCAAGTCAGATAATACCTCCCACTTCGAGCGCTTCCTTTTTGTTTACCGAGAAATGAAAGAAGTCTTGAAAGAGGCCGATGGCCAATGGCATCCCTCCAGAAATGTGGCAACCAATCCTTTCGTGAGCGGAACGGTTGATCCAGAGGAAAACTCAGCCGATGGAACTGTTTCAAATGAGAGCAACAACCCAATTTATCAGGAAGAAGCAAAGATGTGGGCCAACCTGTTCAACGTCCGTTATCGCATGCTTTTGAATTTCCTGAACCATAGCTTTTTATTGGACGGCGGGCTCAACGATGCCGGCACCAAAACAGCCCGTGGCATGATCATCAACTCTACGTTTGGGGAAATGTACAACCTGCGCAGCATTGCAATGGTGCTCGTCAGAACGCCTATTTCGGATAGGAAAAATGAAACGCTCATGGCTGGCCCACCATTTACGATACCCTACACATTGGATCTGCCTTTTGGGGAACACAACCGCTGGCGGGTGCATCAGGATCTGCTCGAGGCTTCCCGGAAAATTGTCGATGAACTACGACCAATGACTGCCGAGAGCAACCATAAATACCTGAACGCACTCGAAGAACTCGACCGATCCCTGTTGCGGGACATTGCACAACTCACGGAATACGCTTCCTGACAACCGCATTCTTGGTTTGACGAAATTCTAAAAAGTCAAACCTCGGTCTATTTTATCAGGGGGTTCTCCCCTACGATCATTTGTAATCAGTTTAAAAAAATCACCACATGAAAATTATAGAATTAAGAATACTCCCCCCCATTGCCATTGGCCGCTTGGGAAACTCTGGCACTCCACTGGCCGCTTATACCTTGGAATTGTCCAAGGAAAAGCCACTTGATTTTCGCAAAGTAGTGCCCATGGAAACCTTTAAAGTACACCCAAAAACCGGGGCGATCAGGGGCCAAATTCCAACCAGCATCCAGTTCAAAGAAGCAAAAAGCATTGACGATAAGGACGGAAAAATCCACCCGGTCGCACCTTTCTTGGAAGTATTTGCCATCACCGATAAAGAGCCGGGATTGCTCGTTCCCCTAACGACTACATTGCTCCATGAATGTGGCCATGAAATCAATGATATTAGCTGGGATGTGGAAGTAGGCAACATCAAAATCTTCCGCCGGACCAACGAAAAGAACGACAAAATAATAGCAGAAATCAAAGGGATCAATGACCACGAAGCCAAGCCTTTGGAGGGGAAATGCAAAAACTTTATCGATGGAAAAACCCTTCCATTGGGGCAAGTGCAGTTCATTTCCCCATCTAAAAAATACCCAGAGATCAGGTTTCGGTATACCCCTGCCGCTGGTAAAGTCTATGGTTCCAGCCGCTTCCGATTTGACCCGGATAAAGGAAAAGAAGTGGCCGACAAGGTTATATGTTCCGACGATTTGATCCTTTACGACATCAATAAAGGCTGTTGGCGGGGGTACGCAGAAAAAGGTTCATTCGACCCGACCTACACCAACCCTGCGCAGATTTTTGCTGGCTATGCAAATGCCGCTGGCGATCAAGTCAGTTGGGGGTATTTGGACGATGAATGTGATGGTTACGTGACGGTTCATTTGAAAACAGGCAAAGGGAAAGAATTGGTCGCCCGAGCCCACATCGGTGCCGGGCCGCCAGCATTTGCCCCCGACACGCTGCCGGTCCGGGCAGTTGTTGACGAGTTGGAACAAATCCTTCTTAGTACAGAAGTGGAAGGGGAAGTGGGCATCGAAAAGGCCGAGGAACTCGTCCGCCGGGCATTTGAAACAATCCGCCTGATGAACTCTGCCGTGATGAACGGCAACAGTACCAACGGAAGGGAAGATGTGGCGAGCACCATGGTGCGGCAGGACGCCAGCGATTTTTCCCGTTTGTACGAACCGATTATGGCCACTTCTTTGGTAGATAACTTGGCGCTCCGGGTTTTGCACGAGCGGGTTTTCAATGGACTGAGCACGGGCACGGCAGCATGGTTTGCCGATGCGCTCCGCCGACCCGATGAAATTGGCGACTTGTCCAACGAAGGCCGCCGCAAAATGCCTGCCCTGATGCGCGGGGCGGATGGCCGGGCGTTGTGCTTTACCTACCGCCAGATCAATACCATCATCAAGGCAGCCATGAATTCTATTTTCCAAAACGGCTACCCGACTTCAAATGAAGATGACGCTTCCCACGAAACAGTACCGATCAAGGCTGACAACTTGAAGGCGCAACTGCAATACCGGGGAAAAGGCAACCCATTCGCTGTATTGCCACGAACGGCAATCTCGAATTGTTTCCCTGGGTTGGAATTTGATTTCCGCAACCTGTGGCGGAGGGCTTTCAAGGAAATTACGCTTATTGAAAATAACAATTACGTCATCGCTGCCTCATCGAAACGGTTTGCACATTTGGTGGGACACCGTTTGGTTGCCATTGATGGCAAGCCGACTATGGTCCCCACTTCCGGCCCAATTCGGCCCGGTGCAGCCAGCGAACCATTGAAAACGGCGGATAACCCCAACGGAGTGTCATTTATGGAATGGTCGAACTCCCTCGTTGATGTCTTGCAAAAAAAGGGGCAAAAGGTGACCTGCCATTTTACCAAACTACCTTCTTCCAAGCAAGTAGTTGTTGAGGCGAAAGATTTGCACAGCAAAAAATACATCACAGAACAATTGACGGTCAACCACATTTTCGAAGGGAACAGCGCCGCCTTTACCGATGAAATACTCCAACCCGGCGAACTCACCCAAGGTCTGTGCGCACCTTGGCAGAATGATTACCGCGAATGTGCCTGCTACTATTGGGCCGCCAGCCGCCCCGACTACGTCAATGTCGAACCGGGCGAAAACGGCCTAAGTAAAGGCGATAATTGGTTGTCGAAAAAACGGTCTGGCACCTATATCCCCGACAATCGCGTTGACACCCGCCTGGTTTCCTACGACGACCTCTTCCGCAATTGGGAAGGCGAATTGAATTTCATCCTAAAAGGCAATGATGCCCTGGGAACAGAGGAATAATTGTCAATTGAAAATTGAAAATTGAGAATGGATAATGTGTCCATTTTCAATTCTCCATTTTCAATTCTCAATTTTCAATTATAAAAAATGACTGCAACCTTATCACCACCTAACATGGCGAAAATAGCTGACGGATTTGCGGCTATCATTAACCGCCATTCCAAGCCCCGGTCGCCGCAGGTTCAATTGATCAAAGGGCCCGGAAAGGCCCAGCTGTTTGTGGTCAATGGGAGTCGTTTGCACGATCTGGAACCGGTCGAGGAGCGGCATTTTTTACAATTATTGGAAAATGGGGATGAAGCTGGCATAACGGAAGCCTTGCTGAATTTGGGGTTGCTCACTCCCGATTTGATTACTGATGAACCACTGCAAGACCCGCCGCTTTATGCACTTTCTTTGGCCATTGCCCAAAAATGCAATATGGGCTGTGGCTACTGTTACGCCGAGCAGGGCGACTTTGGCGGGCCAATGAAAAACATGTCGCTGGAGACGGCCATGCAATCCATTGACCTACTGATCGCAGGTTGCCCAGAGGGAGGAAAAGTACAATTGACTTTTTTGGGTGGGGAACCCCTCGTAAACCGGACCGCTCTTTGGGCAGCAACCACTTATGCACATAACAAAGCCCAGCAAAAAAACATCACCGTCAACTTTTCCATCACCACCAATGGCACATTGGTAAAAGAGGAAGACGCCCTGTTTTTTGAGAAATATGGCTTTGCCGTGACAGTGAGCCTCGACGGCCTTCAAGAAGAACATGACCAATTGCGGCCCATGAAAGGCGGCCAAGGCAGTTATGAAAAAATCATGAAGAACATCCAGCCGTTGCTGCGTCTGCAAAGAAAAATGCAGGTTTCTGCCCGGGTGACTGTCACGCCACAAAACTTGAATTTGGTCAAAACACTTGACGAATTCATCAACATGGGCTTTCATAGCGTCGGTTTTTCCCCGCTCCTCAATGCCAGCAACGGGCAAAATGAAATGGAAAAGGAAGACCTCGATGCCATGCTGCGCAACATGATCGAATGTGGATTGGCATTTGAAAACAATGTCCTCAAAGGAAAGCGATACCCTTTTCTGAACATGGTGAACGGCCTTAAAGAGATCGCCAAAGAAACCCACCGCCCCTACCCTTGCGGAGCGGGCGCTGGTTACATGGGCGTCTCGGCCGAGGGCGAATTATCCGCTTGCCACCGCTTTGTCAACGAACCCGCTGGAAAAATGGGCGACCTCGAAAATGGCGTTGACCCTAACCTCCAAAACAACTGGCTCGCAGATCGGCATGTCCATCACCAAAGTCCGTGTCAACAATGTTGGGCACGCTACTTATGCGGCGGCGGCTGTCACCATGAAGTGATTGAAAAAGGGAGGCCGGCGTGCGACTATATCCGCGGCTGGCTGTACTATTTGGTGCAGGCTCATGATCGGTTGTCCCGTTTGGTACCGGATATGTTTCAGTAGGTGATTTTGTAAAATCTCCAAATGATGCTTAATGCTACCAACATTTTCAATTGAACTCGAAATTACTTTAGATAAGGTTCATGCAAGGGCCGGAAAATCCACTTCGCTTTGAGGCATCAGACTGCTCGGCCCAGTGGATTTTAAGGGACAAGTTTCGGATTTGCCGAAAGTACGACTTATCCTGCCCCGCATTTTTTAATAGCTTTATATAATTCTGTATTTACACTCTTATTTAATTCAACCAAAATCAGGCAATCATTGACCTACCATCTTCCAAACTTCGACATTCTCATCATCGGCGCTGGCCCGGCAGGTCTTTGCGCTGCGTTGCGGTTGTTGGCGTTAGGCTATGAAGTTGGGTTAGTTGAGCAAGCCGTATTTCCAAGAAATCAAATCGGCGAATCCCTGTCGCCCGGTGTCCGCAACATTTTCCAATACTTACAGGCAGAGCACTTGTTGGACGACCCTCGCTATTTATCTGGGTTACACGCCAATGTGATCTGGGAAACAAGAGATCCACAATGGATGGAAGCCGCCCACCACGGCGCCGGAATCGTTGTTGATCGATCTGGACTTGACCGGGCACTGCTGGAATTGGCCATTGAGCGAGGTTTGCAAATATGGCAGCCAGCCAAATTGGAAGCTTGCCAAAAAGCAGGAACACACTGGCAATTAAAAATCCGGTTTCAAAACGACTTGGTTCAGCTGACCAGTTCCGTCGTCCTCGACGCCCGCGGAAGACAGGGCATCCAACGAAAGGAACGGTACCAGACCGCACCATCAACGGTGGCTATTTGGGCACATGTGCCGGTAAAGGAAATGCCCACGGTTACAACAATTGAAGCGCTCGAAAATGGTTGGCTTTGGGGCTCGCCGATGCCGGGGAAACGATTTCGTGCCATGGCTTTTGTTGACCCATTATTTGTGCAGCAGTCGAATGTAAAAAAAGTATTTTCGGAATTAATTGCCCAGTCTAAATTATTCAATAAAATAACCCCGCATTTAAATTTGGATGAATGCCAAACTTGTTCGGTTTTAAATTATATCCACACCAATCCTTGGAATGAAGAAATAATTAAATTGGGGGAAACAGCATTTACCCTCGATCCACTTTCTTCCACTGGCGTGGAAAAAGCCATGCGTTTTTCTTTGCAAACAAGTATAGCCGTTCACACCTTTTTAAAAACGGGCAATACAGATTTAGCAAAAACATTTTACGAAAATAAAATAATAGAAGCCGTTGCCACACATACTATTTGGACAAAAAATTATTACCATTCTGCTTGGCCTGCCTCTGAATTTATTTTTTGGAAAAATCGGTCTAATTATATTTTAGAAAAAACAAGAAATGAAAATAAAATTATTGACCAATTAATTTCGAAAACAAATAATTTCGAAATTCCCTCAAAAAAAATCACACCTAAAAAACAGCACATTCCCACCGTTTTAAATTCCCTTTGGCACCAACCTGTTGCCCTTTCGCCACAACTTACTTTTTCAAATAGTATTTGTGTTGTAGATGATTTATTAAAAATAAAAACCAGTATCCTCCATCCAAACCTTGAACGGGAAACGGCCTTTCTCGGCCAACACGAATTAAAGCCCATCCTGGACCGAATAAATGGACATGACACTTTTGGTGATTTGTTGCAAAAATGGAACGAACAAATGGTTTTTAGTGATGCAGCGAAAATCGGGGTTTATTTATGGGAGGTAGGCGTGCTGGTTTCTCGTTCATAAAATAGTTGTTTTAATATTTTATTAGGCAGTGTATCAAATGTAATGTTTAGAAAATTCATTCTTAAAACGTTGGTAGGGTTCAGAACCCTGCCAACGTTAGGCTTAACGCACCTTTTTTTTGCAGTAATAAAAATCAATTCTTTTTCTTTCCACCAAAATAATACTTCAAACCAAAATCAATATCCCCTAAATACAACCGTACATTTTCATTATAATTTGTCAACCGCAATCTTGTGGATGCTTCCAAACTAAATTGGGGGGAAATAAAATAAGCAACTCCCAAACCGAGGCTGCTATATTCAAACCCAGACCAATTGGATGAATTATTAGTATTTAGATAATTTCTGTTTAATCCAAATTCAGCCTCACCAAATACCCGGAATTCATTATTTTTTGACGGAAAATAATACCTGCCAAAAAAACCTGCCCCAAGGTTTAAATCACTTCCTTCAACGCCATCGCCGTTGGAGCCGATACCAACTCCAATATTTGTATTTAAGCCCAAAGCAAAATTATCGGTAAAAAAATACCCACCCGTTAAAGTGCCCTGACGAATGCTGAAAACATTGTCGAAATTGACGCCAATAAAACCGGTGCCTTTTTCTGTTTGTGCAGCAAGTTGAAGGCAGGAAAGGAGGACGAAGGAAAATAAAAAAGCTGATTTTTTCATGTTGTTAGATTTTAGGTTAGCAATAGATTGTTCGATAACCTAAAAGACGGATGGTGTTTTTGAAACGTTTGCAGTTGGTAAGTTAAAGCAGTGTTAAAGAAAAGAATTTGTTTTTTATGGTTCTTCAATAAGGAAACATCAGCGAGGAATTGGCAATAGGATGAATGCCGAATTCCAAAAAGTTATTTTCACCAGAAGCTATTTAAAATAAAAGTTTAACCGATTTTTGCCGCATCAATAAAATCTCTAAAAAAAATAAAAACATGCTTAAAAAAATCTCGCTATTGATGCTCTCTTGTTTGTTGCAACTCTCCGCTTTTTCCCATAACAAGACTCTCTTCCCGAATCATAGTTTTGACCACGGCTACACAACAAAAAATTCTGCATTTGGAAATAATGGGAGGTTGAACACCCCACCATCCATTTTTGATTTTGCTAAGGTTAATGAAAACTTTACCCCACGGCATGGCTTCGGCATAAATGGAGGATGGGGCGCCCCTTATGGATTTGGTTTGCAATACAGTTATTTATTTATCAATCATTTTGATGCGAATGTCGGACTGGGCTTTAGCTTTTCCGGTTTGCGGACAGGTTTTGGGACAAGGTATCATTTTAAAGAAATCGGCTCTGGGCCATTTATAGGAATGAATTATGTGCACACTTCGGGTCTCTCTGGCTTGGAGGTCAATATTGGAAACGATTATGCAAAATTCAGAATCCTATCGGATAATGCCGTTTTCTTTAGGGGTGGCTACAAGATAGAATCACGCAGTTTCCAACTGCTTTTCAACGCTGGTTACGGACTGGCTTTTGATGGAAAAGATGCCGTATATCAAACTGGCGATACTTCTTCCAAGCTGCAAAAATTTGCCAATTTGCAAGCCTTGGGCGGGGTTGAAGTTTCGCTTACGATGTTGTTTAGGATTGGAAAATCAAGGGGTTGATGGTTGAAATTAGAAATTGAGAAATTTAGACCCAAGCCTATACTTGCTTTCGATTGCTTTGCCTGCCATTATCTAAAAAAATGACCTCTTGCCGAACCGTCTGTTAAATAGCTGCTTGTCCCAAATCGGCATTTCTTATATTTGCCAAAACGAAGCTTGTTTTAGCAAAAAACAGCATGCATAAAATCAAACCAAAATCCCCTTATCAGGTTGCCATCATCGGGGCTGGTTTCGCTGGCCTCGGCGCTGGTATCCGGCTTAAAGAAAATAACATCACCTCCTTCATCATTCTTGAAAGAGCTGCCAGTGTTGGTGGCACTTGGCGGGACAACACCTACCCCGGTTGTGCCTGCGATGTGCCATCCCACATGTACTCCTTTTCATTTGAGCTGAACCCCAACTGGTCAAGGGCTTTTTCCAAACAACCGGAGATACTGGAGTATATCCAGCGCTGCACCCGCAAACATGCTTTGGAAGAACACATCCAATTTAATACAACTATTCAAAAATTGGTTTTTGATGAAACGAGTGGCCAGTGGGAACTATTCGACCAGCATGGAAAAGTGACCCAAGCCAAAACGGTTATCGTAGCGATCGGCCCGCTGAATGTCCCTGTTTTTCCAAAAATCAAGGGCATGGAAAATTTTGCCAAAACAAGTTTCCACACTTCCGAATGGAATCACGAAAGTTGACCTGACAGGAAAACGGGTGGCCATCATCTGGGACCTAGCCAGTGCCATCCAAGTAGTGCCATCCATCGCCCCGATCGTTTCAGCTCACTGTTTTCCAAAGAACGCCACCTTGGATTTTGCCCAAACGGGACAAGGAGTTTTCGGGGGCGGTGAAGAAAATATTCCAACTACTGCCCATCTTGCCCTGGCTCTACCGGGAGCTGATTTATTGGTTTATGGAGCTGCGGGGCAAGGGCATGTTCGGGAATCAGACCATCCTAAAATTGGCCACCGGGCTTGCCAAACAGCACATTAAAAAATCGATCGCTGACCCAGAACTCAGGCAAAAAGTAACCCCCAATTATCAAATCGGCTGCAAACGGGTGCTCCCCTCCGACGATTATTACCCAGCCCTCGAACGACCAAATGTCGAACTGGTCACCGAGCCAATCGAGTACATCAGCCAGTCTGCCATTCATGGCAAAAATGGCAGCATTTGGGAGGTGGATGTGCTGATCTACGCCACAGGTTTTGAGGCGGCAGAATTCAACAACCGGGGCATGGACATTGTCGGCCGCCACGGACGCCAACTTTTTGCAGAATGGAAAACTTCCGGCGCTCAAGCCTACTATGGCATCACGGCTTCTGGCTTCCCTGGATTGTTGTTCATGCTCGGACCCAACACGGGCTTGGGTCACAACTCGGTCGTCCACATGATGGAGTCGCAATTGAACTATATTTTGGATTATTTGAAAAAACTACCAGCCGATTCCTACCTAGATGTGAAGCCCGAAATCCAACAAGTTTTCAATGAAAAACTCCAACGGGAACTATCCAAAACAGTTTGGGCCAGCGGTTGCCAGAGCTGGTACCAAACCTCCTCTGGCCGCAACACGACCTTGTGGTCGGGGCCGACCTACCAATACCGGAGACTAACGAAAAAGGTAAACTTGGGTGATTATGAATGTGTTCGGGTTGGAGTCGAAAAGTCCTTTATAGTCCAGTAAAATTTTCAAATAGGTTAGCTCCAAACTTCCAAGCACTTCTACATTCTACATTTTACATTTTACATTTTGCATTTTTAAAACCCTAAACTTTCGTTAAAACCATTTCTCCGACCAACCAATGTGCTTTACCTTAGGGTTCTTTAGGATAGCTTGACAAAGGTTTTTGAAAAGGAAAATCCCAAGTGTTTTAATAAACTAAGGTAAAAACCCGCCCAACAACTATGTAAAAGCCAAGAAGACTGCATCTTTGCAGGCGCATAGCGACCCTTCAGATGGTAAAGAATTCATTGGAAAATAACGACAGCCCGACCAATCCGGTCAAGGAAAAGAAAAAGCGCAGCAGAACATACCGCTGGGTGAGGAGGCTGATCTATTTTCTATTGTTGGTTATTTTCCTGCCTGTGCTCCTTTTCCAAATACCCAAAGTACAGAACCTTGCCGCCGATGAACTGACAAAATTCCTCTCCAATGAAATGGGCACTGTGGTGTCGATCGACCGGGTCAAACTGAATGTTTTCTATGAAATAAGACTGGAGAAGCTGTACATCGAAGATTTGCAGGGCGATACCCTCCTATACACGGGGCTGTTGGATGTTGACCATACCGGACTACATCATTTATTGAACAATGAAATTCAAATAGAATCTGTGACCTTGGACGACACTAGGGTCACGATCAGCCGGGAGGAAGGGCAAGAGTTCAAAAATTTCCAATTCCTGATAAATTATTTCACACCAACAAAGAAGGATAAACCAATCGACCGCGAAAGCAGCCCTTTCATTTTCCAACTCAAACACCTCCTGCTTACCAACATCCATTTCCACACACCGGATGCCGTGAAGGGAGAAACCATCGACGTATCCTTGGATAGGTTGGAAGCCTACATCAACAATTTCGATCTGCTGGAAAAAAATATCGAAATCGAATCGCTCGATATTACCGGAACAACCGTGGTGCTCGACCAATATGTGCGCAAACCCTTGCCCGATTCCACCATTTCCCAATTGGTAACCAAGGTAGAAACGACTTCCAAAGACACCCTCCGAATTGCGGTCAAAGACCTACAGCTTCTTGACGGCGCTTTCAAGTTTTCCAACCGGCGCAAAGAACCCGTAAAACTCAGTGAGGATGGCATTTTGAATTTCAACCACCTCGATGTTTACGACGTCAATTTCCATTTTACGGATTTTGAGATGAACAACGAACTGGAATTCAAAGGCCGGGTACAAGGTTCTTCCCTCAAAGAGCGGAACGGGTTTGTTTTGGAAAATTTAGCTGCGGAAGCTGCCACGCTCAATTGCCTGGGCCTTTCGCTTTTTGAAATGGAACTCAGGACGCCCCATACCGTTCTGGGCGACACCTTACTTTTCCGGTACGACAACTACTACGACTGGGAATCTTTCCCCGATAATGTCAAGATGGACTTGCGCTTTAGTGAAGAAGCTTATGTTTCCCTAAAAGACATTATGACTTTTGCCCCGGGGCTCGAAAACAACCCGTTTTTTAAGGAAAACAAAAATGAAGAAGTAAATATTACTGGCCGTATCAAAGGCCCCGTCAACCGCTTGGATGGCCGGAACCTGAAAATCAACCTCGCTGGAGGCGTGCGCATCGAAGGGAATTTCAGTACCATCAACCTAACGGTCAAAGACGAGCAATTTGTCCACCTCGAACTCGACCGCCTGCAAACCAAGGTGAAGACCCTCCGAAAACTGATCCCTGGTTTTACCCCACCAGAAAATTTCAACCGCTTGGGCAACCTTGATTTTAGTGGAAATTTCGATGGCTTCTTTGTCGATTTTGTGGCCGATGGCTTTTTGAAAACCGACATCGGCACAGCGAGTATGGATGCGAACATGAAGCTCCGGGGCGGTCGGGAAACGGCGCTTTATTCTGGTGACCTTCAGCTCAACAATTTCAATTTGGGCGTTTGGACGGACAACAAGGATTTCGGGAAAATATCCTTTAGCACTTCGGTCAAAGAAGGCGTTGGGCTGACCCTAAATTCCGCCGAGGCCAAATTGTCGGGGAGGATTGACAGCCTCAATTTCAAAAATTACATCTATTCCAATGTGCAGTTGGACGGCGAGTTGAAAAAGAACTTGTTCAACGGGGATTTGGTCGTAGAAGACAAAAACATCAACCTAAAATTTGGGGGGGAGGTCAATTTCACCGACAGCATCCCAGCGTTTGATTTCAAAACGGACATCAAACAATTGGCGATCAAAAAGCTCAACCTGTCGGAAAAGGATTTGCAGTTCAGCGGCAAGGCAGCCTTAAAATTGAAAGGCAAGCGCCTGTCGGACATTGTCGGCGACGCCGAGGTCACGGACTTTCAAGTCGTCAAAAACCAAACGGATACCCTCTACCTCGACAAGGCCGTGGTTGCCTCTACCCTTTCGGAAATGGGTGACAAGCACTTCCAAATCCTATCCAACCTTGGCAATGTGGACATCAATGGGCGCTTCGATATCGAAAAAATACCCAACACTTTCGTCAGCTATTTGCAAAAGAATTACGAACGTTTTGCCAAAAAATTAAAACTCGACCTCAACGGGCCAACGCTTGATTCCATGCAGTTCGACTACACCATAGAATTGTTCGAGCTGCAAAACCTCGTCAATTTTTTTGATGAAAAAATCAACGGGTTTGACGAAACAAGGATCAAAGGGGCCTACGACGGAGTGGAAGGTTTGTTGGAATTGGAAATGGAAATTCCCAACTGGAGCTACGAAAAAATCTCCTTTGACGATGTTTATGTCCGGGCCAAACTCAACGAGGAGGACGGCAGCCTCCAATTGGGCGTAGTGGAAACAGAACTGAACTCCGGCCGAAAACTGTCACCGATCTCCATGATCGGCACGCTGTACAGCGACACCATGGAGTTCCTCGTCATCTCCTCCAATTTTTTCAAAATCCTGGATAATATCAACATCAATGGCGTCCTGTCATTGGAACCGGACGAGGCTTGGCGGGTCAGTTTCAAACCATCGGATCTGGTCATCTTGAACCAAATGTGGAACATTGACACGACCAATTATATCCGGATCGGGGAGGGAAAAGTGCAGACCAAAAATTTCAGGCTGCACAACGAAGACCAACTCATTGTCCTGAAAAGTTTTCAGGACGAGGGCCTCGAATTGCAAATCCGGAACGTGCCTTTGGAATCGGTTGATGTGATCAGAAACATCGAAAAACTCAGCCTGGCTGGCCTTGCCAATCTGGATGTGCAGGCCAAAAACGTTTTTAAGTTGCAGGGACTTTCCAGTTTCCTCCAAATCAAAGACCTCACGGTCAATGGCGACAATTATGGCACCTTGCAATTGAACGCCAAAACCAATAGTATCGAAGAAGAACTGGATGCCGGGCTTTCGATCATTGGCGATACCACCAAACTTAACCTAAAAGGCTTTGTCAACCTGCCCACTTACAAAACCGAAACGGCCACTGCGTACAATAATTTTGACAAAAACCATTTCGACTTCAACATCGACCTCGAAAACATTCCCATCAAAATCATCAATTATTTTGTGCCCGAAGTCGAAAACCCTTCAGGCTTTTTAAGTGCCCAAAACATCAGGATGTATGGCCCATTCGACCGACCAGAATTGGATGGGAGGGCATTTGTCAAAGATGTTTCTTTTAAAGTAAAACCAATTCAAACGACCTACCGAGTGCCGGAAGGGAGCGTAGTGTTGACCAGCCGGGCGATCGATGCCACGGGCAGTTTCGTTTTGGACCGGGACAACAACAAAGCCTTTTTAACTGGCGGCCTCGTCCACGACCACTTCCGGGATTTTGGCGTCGACCTGACCATCACCACCGCAGAGAACCAGCCATTTCTTGGCCTCGACACCAAAGAAACCGACAACGCTACTTTTTATGGCACGGCCTACGGCACGGGCATGGCCCGTTTTACCGGCAGTTTCAAACAGACTGATCTGGAAGTCCGGGGCCGTTCGATGCCGGGCACTCACATGTATTTGCCCCTGACCAGCAGCACCATCAGTTCCGACAACCGATTTATCCGTTTCACAGAAGAAGACCGGAAAAAAGAGAACCAGAATGATGGGGAAACCGTGGTGGAAGAGCCCCGTGGCCTCAACATGAGCTATTATTTAGAACTCACTCCCGACGCCTTGATGGAGGTCATTTTTGACAAAGCGTGGGGGGATGTGTTAAGTGGGACAGGTGAAGGGGAGGTGTCGGTTTTCCTGAAAAGGGATGGTGATTTTAAAATGTATGGTGATGTTTCTGTGGTGAGCGGTGACTATCTGTTCACCTTGATGAACCTTGGGGTAAACAAACCTTTTGAAGTAGCTCCGGGAGGAACGATCAAATGGTCGGGCGATCCTTATAATGCCGACATAAAAATCGATGCCATTTACAGTGGGGTGAATGCTTCCGTTTATAACCTCATCCAGGAATACTTATCCGTGGCATCCACCGCAACACAGGATTTGGCAAGGAGCTCCACGCCAGTTTTACTGGAAATGAACCTGTCTGGAAAGCTATTGACGCCCGACATCAAATTCGATATTACGTTCCCTCAATTGGACAGCGAACTGAAAAGTTTTGCCGAAAATAAATTGCGGGCAACCCGTAGCGACGAAAACGAACTCAACCGGCAAGTATTCGGCTTGTTGGTATTGGGCCAGTTCCTCCCCTCTGGTTCATCTATCCAAGCGGGCGATGTGGGGCTGAACACTTTGAGTGAAATGATCTCCAACCAGTTGTCCATCTTCGTCACGGAATGGGTGTCCGAACTGGTGTCCGGCACCAATTTCATCAAAGGCATCGATGTCAATATTTCGGTTAACCGATTCACCACGGAAGATTTGGCGACTGCCGACTTGAGCACCAGCAACGAAGTTTCCACCCGTTTTAAGGTAAAATTCAGCGACCGGGTCTCATTCAATATTGGTGGCCAATATGGATTGAACAACAGCGTTTCCACTATCAATACCGGACAATGGGCTGGCGAATTTGAAGTCGAAACCGTCCTCACCAAAGACCGCCGCCTCGTCTTCAAAGCCTACAGCACCACCGACCCCGACCTGACCGGGGGCCGCCGGAATAAATACGGAGGCAAGATTGTTTTCCGAAAGGAATTTGATTCCGTCAAGGAGTTGTTTAGGAAGTAAAAACAGCCCATAAAAATATTTTTACAGTTTCTTTTATTGCAAATGGGCCGGAAAATACACTTCACTTTGTGGCCTCAGACTGCTCGGCCCAATGGGATTTAAAGGGGGAGAATGTGGCAAAGCCACATTCTCCCCCTTTAAATCCAGTTAGGGGCACGTTGAGACATTGCCATTAAATTGACTTATGTTGCCCCGCATTGATTAAATAAGCTTGTCACACAGAGATGGGATAAATACCTGAAACTTTTAATAAAACAAACTGCCATTCCCTGTGTTTCCTCCTATGTTTGCACCTTTACGTATGCACCGAGGCCAGTAAGCAGATTGTTTTATTTTCATCGTAGGAACCCTTTCGATTTTCAAGATTGGAACAAACTGCCTGCTGACTTCTCCAAAATTATCTATGAAAAAAGTAAAGACGCTGGGCGAGCTAAAAGCCGCTGGTTATAAATCACGCCCCATCAAAGATGAACTGAGGGAAAA
Organism: Saprospiraceae bacterium; assembly: GCA_041392505.1. Lineage (GTDB taxonomy): Bacteria > Bacteroidota > Bacteroidia > Chitinophagales > Saprospiraceae > UBA6168. Next base: position 83,800 of record JAWKLX010000024.1, read on the forward strand.
CCTGATTCAAAAACTAAAGAAAAAAGAAACCGTCTTTGAGGGGATTTATGGCTTCGAGGACACCGTCATACCCGATGTAGAACGGGCCATCCTCTCCCGCCACAATATCATATTGTTGGGGCTTCGTGGACAGGCCAAGACCCGGATCGCCCGCCTGCTCGTCCACCTTTTGGATGAATACATGCCTATCGTCGCTGGCAGTGAATTGAACGACGACCCGTTCGCCCCAATCAGCCGCTATGCCAAAGACATCATTGCGGCCAAAGGCGACGACACCCCCATCGACTGGGTACACCGCAACGACCGCTATGTGGAAAAACTGGCAACCCCCGATGTGAGCGTCGCTGACTTGGTAGGCGATGTGGATCCCATCAAAGCGGCTACCCTGAAATTGGCCTATGCCGATGAGCGGGTGCTTCACTTTGGGCTGATCCCCCGTTCGCACCGGAGCATTTTTGTCATCAACGAATTGCCGGATTTGCAGGCCCGGATACAGGTTTCCTTGTTCAACATTTTGCAGGAAGGCGACATGCAGATCAGGGGTTTTAAATTGCGCTTGCCGCTCGACATCCAGTTCATGTTCACCGCCAACCCGGAAGATTACACCAATCGGGGAAGCATTATCACCCCACTGAAAGACCGGATCGAAAGCCAGATTCTAACGCACTACCCCCGGTCGATCGAAATAGCCCGTACCATCACGCAGCAAGAGGCCAAGATAGCTGATGAGCAAAAAAAGCAGATCAAGGTGCCCGAAATGATCCAAGTACTGTTGGAGCAGGTTTCGTTTAGTGCGCGGGAGAGCGAGTTGATTGATGAAAAAAGTGGTGTTTCAGCCCGTTTGAGCATTTCCGGTTATGAAAATCTGGTCAGCACCGCTGAGCGCCGCATGTTGGTCAATGGCGAGAAAACAACGACCGCCCGCATAACGGATTTTTGGGGCGTCGTACCAGCTATCACGGGCAAGGTGGAATTGGTGTACGAAGGGGAGCAAGAAGGCCCGTATGTTGTGGCTTTGAGCCTCATCGGTTCTGCCGTCAAAGAACTGTTCCTCACTTATTTCCCCAATCCTGACAAACTCAAACGTGGGGAAAACCGCGATCCCTATGGCATCATCAAAGCTTGGTTCGCTGGCGGCAACAAAGTCAACCTGTTGACAGATGCGACCAACCAGGAATATAAAAATGAATTGACCAAAGTGGCAGGCCTGCAAAAATTTGTTGCTGCGTATAATGTACCCAAAGAGCAGGAATTGCCGTTTATGGAATTGGTACTGTTTGGCCTGACTGAGTTCAATGTAATTGGTAAAAACTTGGTGGAAGCAACCATGACTTTTGAGGATTCCTTGGCGGGGATGTTCGGCAAGGATGACGACGATGACACAGACGATATGTTTTGATAAAATGAAATTCGATATAAGCAAGGGCAGGAGAATTCTCCTGCCCTTGTTCGATAAGCTGGTCACACTTTCACAACCATAAAATTTGTAAAATGAAATACCTGCTGTTGTTTTTAGCTTTCATCCCCATCCTGCTCTTTGGACAAGACAATATTTCCGATTATAATCAATCCATTTTCAAACATCGGGAAGACTACAAGAGCCAATTCCTCAAAGACGCCCGTTCCCCACTGCAGTACAAAGACCTTGGCAACCTTCGTTTCTATGAGCCCGATGAGTCCTACCGAGTACCTTGTACATTTGAGCGCACCCCCGATGAAAAGCCATTTGAACTGCCAACCTACAGTGGTGTCACCAAATCCTATCGTAAATACGGCGTCCTAACGTTTGAACTCCAAGGCGAACAGCATTCCTTGGCCGTCTACCAAAGCATGAAACATATCCGGATGCCGCAGTACAAAGATTACCTGTTCCTCCCCTTCCAAGACCTCACCAATGACGAAACCACCTATGGCGGTGGCCGCTACCTCGACCTACAGGTTTCTGATTTGGAGTCGGGCAATGCGGTGATTGATTTTAACAAATGTTACAATCCATGGTGCGGTTATTCCGATGGGTACAGTTGCCCGATACCACCCACGGAAAACCACCTGAATGTTGCGATTCACGCTGGGGAGAAACAATTCGCAGGCGAGCACAAGCACCGGGATTCTAATGGAAATTGAACAGTTTTTTTTAGATAAATTATGTCAAAAAGGGCTTTCTGATAAAAGTGGAATGAATGCATTTAGCAAGGCAGCCGGTTTTGAAACCCCGGAATTCTACCGAGACAGCGAAATTGTTTGCAAGTCCGGTTTCAAAACCCTGGCTGCCTTGCTAAAAATCAATCAATTTAGATAATTGAATCAATTTCTATTTTTTATAAGAAAGCCCTTTTATGTCAAATTTTTGTCCTCCTGTTTCGTCTCTCCGTGTAATAATCCAAGCTATTACACGGAGAGACACAGAGGAGGCACGGAGTTTCACAAAGTTTATTTTCCGAATTTTAAACATTCTCAATTTCCAAAAAATTTGAGTTCTTCACCCACCCTCCGAATATGGAAAAGACCGTTACCGATCAAATGGGCCGCCCCGTAACATTCGATTTTCCACCCAAAAGGATCATTTCCCTCGTGCCTTCCCAAACGGAACTGCTGTTTGATCTGGGCTTGGAAAAAGAGATTGTCGGTATCACCAAGTTTTGCATCCACCCAGCTGAAAAATGCAAAGACATCCCCAAAATCGGTGGCACCAAAAAATTCCATTTTGACAAAATAGCTGACCTCCAACCCAGCATCATCATTGGTAATAAGGAGGAAAACGACCGCTACCACATCCAGCAATTGGCTGAAGCATACCCAGTTTGGATGAGCGACATCAGAACGCTGGACGATGCCCTCGATATGATCGTTATGATTGGGGAATTGACAGGAAAAGAAGCAAAGGCCACTGCGCTCGCCATCCGCATCCACCAAGCATTTAACGAAATAAAAAAGGGACAAACGGGAGAGCCCAAACGCAGCGCCGCTTTTTTTATTTGGAAAAACCCTTACATGGTCGCCGCTGCTGATACCTTTATTCACACCATGTTGGAAGCGGCGGGATTCTTAAATGTTTTTGCTGACAAAACCCGCTACCCCGAAGTGTCGTTAGCAGAAGTGGCCGCCCGCCAGCCTGACGTTTTGTTGCTGTCTTCCGAACCGTTCCCATTTTCGGAAAAACATTTTCCCGAAATAAAAAAGGAGTGTCCGCAAGCAGCCATAAAGTTAGTTGACGGGGAAATGTTCAGCTGGTACGGCAGCCGGATGTTGAAGGCAGCGGCGTATTTTGTTAATTTGCAAAAAGAATGGTTGAATGGGTAAAATGGTTGGTTAATTTGGATTCCAGTACACCGACCGAAACCATTTGATAAAACTATAAATCCCTGCAATCAAAAAAGTTATGAAGCCAAGATTTCTTACATTTTTACTCTTCTCTTTGATTTCTGCTGCGGCTTTGGCCCAAGCTAAGAAAAATACTTCTACGGTAAATAGCAGCTATTCCATCCTTCATGAATTAAATGATGATGAGCAATTAAATAAGTATTTTAATCGCCATTCTGAAAATATTATAATTCAAATCCAACCGGACATCCCAGCTGAATCAGTTCTCCAGGAGCTGGAGGAACAGTTCGGGCTGGTAGTCAAAAAAAGTATTGCCCCACGATTTGGTTTTTATTTAATGGGGCAAACCAATCGGCTATTTGATAAAAATATTGTAGAAATACTTTCACTGTTACCAACTCTCGTTTCTGCCCAGTACGATTCCCCCGTCCAATTCCTTAGACACTATCCCTAACGACTCCCAGTGGCCCGCCAATGGGACATGCACCGCACGAAGCCTGCCCGACGTTTGGGAGCCTTACAACTGGCGGCCAGACTGCCGATGGCCATGAAATTGTGGCTGCTGTTCTCGATAGTGGTTTCGACATTACACACGAAGATTTGCAGGGAAATATTTGGGTCAATGAAAAAGAAGCAACTGGCGCTCCCGGCGTGGATGACGACGGCAACGGTTTTATCGACGACTTCAACGGCTGGAATTTCATTAGCGACAGCAATATCCTGGGCGTAACAGGGCACGGCACCTCCGTCACCGGCCTGATCGGCGGCAAAGGCAACAATGGCATCGGCATGGCGGGCGTCAATTGGAATGTAAAAATGATGTTCTGCAATGTCGACCTCGTCAGCGAAGTGGTAGCGGCCTTTGCTTATGTCATTGAGCAGCGACGACTTTACAACACAACCAATGGTGCGGAAGGGGCATTCGTCGTCGTGACCAATGGCTCTTTTGGAAAAAACGCCACTTTTTGCAGCGAAGAACCCGCTTGGGGTGCGATGTACGATCTGCTTGGCGAAGTGGGTATTCTCAATGTAGCAGCCAATGGCCAATGAAAAACTGATGTTGAGGAAGTGGGAGATATGCCGACCCTCACTTTTGGGAGTGATTTTCTCGTTTCTGTAACGGTTACCTATTCCATTGACGAGCGGGTGTCCAATGCGGCCTTTGGCCAAACGTCCATTGACTTGGCGGCCCCGGGCCGAGAGACCATTACAACCACCCTCGACGATCGGTACAACGATAATTTTGGAGGGACTTCCGCAGCCTGCCCCCACGTGTCCGGAGCTGTTGCTTTGCTCTACAGCCTGCCCTGCACCGAGCTGGAAGAATTGGCTTTGACCAACCCACCAGCAGCCGCATTGCTCATGCGGGATGCGCTTTTGAAAAATGTTTTCCCCATTGCATCTCTAAAAGGAAGAACAGTGACCGAAGGCCGTGTGGATGTTTTTGAAAGTATGAAATACCTCCATGCCTGGTGCATAGGCAATGAAACCGACCGTGCTTCTGAGCAGGTAAAAGATGTGTATTTGGGTCAGAGAGGGCTGGTGCGGCTTTTCCCAAACCCCGTTTCCACTCTTTTGACTGTTGACTTTTCAGCGATTGATTTTGGTAATGAAGCCACCTTTCAGGTATTTAATATGTTGGGACAAGAAGTCCAATTAGCGAAAAAAGGCATAGCTAAACCCTTCGAAGAGCAACAGGTAACCTTTGACATAACAGACTGGCCTGCTGGCATTTATGTGATTAATATTGTAGATAAAAGCCAAAAAATCTCCCAGACGTTTTATAAGCTGTAACGGTATTGACTATTTATGCCCCAAACCATTGTTATTGACGTAGTTGATTTAAACGCAGGCTCTTATCTTATTGCCGTACAAGACAGCGGGAAAAAAGTGACTTATCCTTTCATCAAAATTTGATGAAAGGTTTTTTTAAAAAAAGTTTTTCTTTATTCCCTAAACTACTATTTTTGCAGCCGCTTTGAAAAAAGCAGTTCTTTATAAGTGACAACTTAGCACAAGGATTTTTGAACAAAACACCATCCGTCACGTAAGGAATCCTTCCTTATTACGACAAAAAATTGTTCAACTTCCCTATGGCTCCGTAGCTCAATTGGATAGAGCGTCTGACTACGGATCAGAAGGTTAGGGGTTCGACTCCTCTCGGAGTCACTTATCAGTTAAAGAGTCCTGAGTTTTTAAGTTTTGAGGATTGAAAAATTACTCAAAACTTAAAGCTCTCTTCTCAAAACTAATTCATCATGTCTAGAGTTTGTGAATTGACGGGAAAACGCCCAATTTCAGGAAACCGGGTTTCCCACTCGAACAGAAAAACCAAGCGCAGGTTTTTGCCAAATCTTTTCAAGAAGCGTTTCTTCGTACCGGAAACCGGAAAATGGATCACCTTGAAAATATCAGGCAGCGCTTTGCGGACCATTGATAAATTGGGCATTTACCAATATATCAAGAAACTGCAAGCCAATGGTCAAGCATTGGATATCAAACTTTAATTGAAGTAAATCGTTAGTTAAAATGGCTAAGAAAAGTAAAGGAAATCGCAACTTGATCATACTTGAATGTACAGAGCAAAAAGCGGCAGGTGTACCCGGCATGTCTCGTTATGTAACGCAGAAAAACCGCAAAAACACGCCTGAAAGGCTAGAGCTAAAGAAATACAATAAGTATCTTCGCAAAATCACCGTCCACAAAGAAATCAAGTAAAGGATGGTCTGATAATTGGGTAACACCAATTCAACTTAAAACAATAAAAACATAATATCATGGCTAAAGTATCAAAGAACGCAAGGGTAGCTCAACGTGCTGCAAACGCAGGTTCCGGTCGCGACCATGTAAAGGTAGTGAAGAGTATCAAAGACCCTAAAACTGGAAAATATACCTATAAGGAAATGATGATCCATAAGGATAAAGTGAAGGAGTTCTTCGCTGGTAAGTAAGGACTTGTTCCAAATGATTCTACCACAGAGGCTTTTCTTAAATTCGTTTTAGGAAAAGCCTTTGTTATTTTTGCCCTTTTCTGATCGATACTCGTTGCTGCAAGACTTGGCCAATTTTGGAAATTGGCCAAGTCTCCAACTCCGCCGTCAACCCTCAACCATTACAGATGAGCTTTTTCAAAAAATTTTTCACTAAAAAGAAAGAAGAAGAACTAGATCAGGGCTTGGAAAAAACCAAGACCGGATTTTTCGATAAACTGACCAAGGCCGTCGCCGGCAAATCCACCGTTGATGTGGAAGTTCTTGATGAATTGGAAGCCATCCTCATCGCATCCGATGTAGGCTTAGAAACAACCATCAAAATCATTGATCGGATAGAAGAGCGGGTCAAACGAGATAAATATGTGAATACCAACGAATTGGATGCGCTCATGCGGGATGAGATCGTCAAATTGTTGGAAGAGAACAACACGGCAGATTTTGAAGATTTTTCAACCCCAGCCGGAAAACATCCATATATCCTTTTAGTCGTCGGTGTGAACGGTGTTGGTAAAACAACCACTATTGGCAAGTTGGCCTACCAATTTAAGCAGTCGGGCAAAAAAGTGGTGATCGGTGCTGCCGACACCTTCCGGGCTGCCGCAGTTGACCAATTGAAAATATGGTCAGAACGGGTTGGTTGCGATTTTTACGCCAAAGGCATGTACACCGACCCTGCCGCCGTAGCGTATGAAACGGTTGATTATGCCGTAAAAAATGACTGCGATGTCGCCATTATCGATACCGCAGGTCGTCTCCACACCAAGATCAACTTGATGAACGAGTTGACAAAAATCAAAAAATCGGCCAGCAAACGTTTGGAAGGTTCGCCGCACGATGTGATGCTTGTGCTGGATGCCACCACTGGCCAGAACGCCATTGAGCAGGCCAAGCAATTTACCAACGCCACAGAAGTCTCTTGCCTGGCGCTCACCAAATTGGATGGGACTGCTAAAGGAGGCGTCGCCATCGGCATTTCTGATCAGTTTAAAATACCGATCAAATACATTGGTATTGGGGAGCAGATTCACCAGTTGCAAGTGTTCAATAAACGGGCGTTTGTCGAGTCCATTTTTAAGAAATGAATTTGAAACTCACCTCCTGAAATTTTACAGGAGATCTTCATTTTACTTTTATTTTCTTTTGAAAAAACCGCTATTCATCGTCATTGAGGGCCTTGACGGCTCTGGCAAATCCACCGCCGCCAAAGCACTGGCTCAGGTACTGGAAGAACATTTTTTCAAAAATGTCCTGCATACTTATGAACCGCACGACCCTTCCTGTGGAGGCGATTATATCAGGGCCGTTTTAAAGAAAAAAATAACCCAGTTTCATCACCGCACCCTTGCCTTGGCCTATGCCGCCAACCGCCTCGACCATATCTACCGGACGATCAAGCCCCATTTGGAAAAGGGGGAAAACCACATCGTCATCTCTGACCGCTATTACCTCTCCTCTTTGGTCTATCAGAGCAGAGACGGCCTTTCCTTCGAAGGCGTCATGCAGTTAAATGAATTGGCCATCCAACCGGACCTGATTTTTTTCCTAAATGTTAGCAATGAGATCTGTTACCAGCGATTACAAAAACGCAACGAACCACAGGAATTATTCGAGGAAAACCTAGACGGGACACGCAAAAATTATTTTGCAGCCATTGATTTTTTGAGGACCACGAGGAATGAAAATATTATTGAAATTGATGAAATGGAACAGTCGAAGAGACGGTTATGCAAATTGTACATGAACTAAATAACTGTATCTGAGCAGTTACCTGAAGAAATTGGAGCGCCCTAATTATTTATAATAATCTGGAAAAGCAGTCTTTCTTTTATAACATTCATTGACTCCAAAACGTTTTTCAAAAACATAAGAAGCCAAACAATGCAAGATCTCCAGCATTTTCAAGCCCCATTTTTTTGTAAAATATGGTAAACACAGGTGCAAATTTGATTTTCAAGAAAACCTTACCGCGAGAAGTTTACCAGCAACCAGCCTTCAACCAAATTCCCTACCTTAGCGTTCCTTATAAAATGACAGCCAGAATCCTACATATCATTCTTGCTATATCCGTCCTTTTCAGCACGACGGGCATCCTAATGGGCAAGCATTTCTGCAAACAAGAAAGGCAAACGGAAAAGGTTTTGGCCAAAACAAAAAGCTGCTGTCAGTCAAACAACGCCACCTGCGGCAGCGAAAACAACGGTTGCGATAAAGACTGCTGCTCCCACGAATACGAATATTTCCAATCCGACCAAGACAAACTGGTGCAAAATGCAGACTTGCCTTCATTGAACAAGCCCGCTTTTCTCTCTACCCTACTCTTGGTCTTTGATATTGAAATTCCTTCCTTCGACAACAACACCCTTCAATTTCAATCCTACCGACCGCCCATTGTCGAGCGGGACATATCGGTGTTGCTGCAGACCTTCCTCATTTGATTAGCTTTTCTTTTTGAAATACAGCTTTTATAATAGAAATAAAGTTGAAATACGGTGGAAATATAATTGAAATATTCCAACTAAATCTACACTATATTTCAACTTTATTTCCACTGTATTTCGACCTTAATTCTACTCTATTTCATTTGTATTTCCATTGTATTTCAGTGCATCATGTTAAATAACCTGATCCGTTTTTTCCTCGAAAACAAATTGGTCGCTTGGCTGCTACTGCTATTGTTTGTAGGTTGGGGCATCGTAACCGCACCGTTCGACTTCGGTGTAGATTGGCTGCCCCGTGATCCAGTAGCGGTTGATGCTATCCCGATATCGGCGAGAATCAACAAATCGTCTTTACCCGGTGGGCAGGTCGTTCCCCACAGGATGTAGAAGACCAAGTGACTTACCCACTTACGACTTCCTGCTTGGCATACCCCGTGTCAAAAGTATCCGCAGCAATTCCATGTTTGGGTTTTCGAGCATTTACATCATCTTCGACGATAATATCGAATTTTATTGGAGCTGTTCCCGCATCCTCGAAAACTCAATTCTTTGCCCGCCAACCTACTACCCAGCGATAAGTCCAACCTTCCCTACCCGATGCGACGGCGCTCGGTCAAATATTCTGGTACACTTTGGAGGGAAGGGATGAAAATGGCCAACCAACTGGAGGATGTATCTTCAAGAATTGCGGAGCATCCATGGTTTCCATGTGCGGTTCGGCTATCGGGGGCGGAGGGCGTTTCTGAAGTAGCCTCCATCGGCGGCTTTGTAAAAGAATACCGCGGACGTTGACCCCGACGCCATGAAGGCCAATCGCATCTCTGCCGAACAGGTGATGCAAGCCACTGCTGGCAGCAATATTGACGTAGGGGCGCAGACCATTGAGATCAACCTTGGCTCGAGTACTTGCATGGGGTTTGGGTTATGTAAAAAATCGAGGACATTGAAAACAGCGTCGTCTCCGTCAACGACAATGTCCCTATCCGCATCAAGGACGTGGCCAAGGTCAGCATTGGGCCAGCCAACTGTCCGGGGCATTTTGGACAAATCAGGGGCAGAGGCAGTGGGTGGCGTAGTGGTCGCCCGTTATGGGGTCAACCCCTTGCACGTTATCCAAAATGTCAAGAAAAAAATAACCGAATTAGCGCCCGGCCTCCCGACCAAGACCTTAACAGATGGCACTGTTTCCCGGGTCACCATCGTGCCGTTTTACGACCGTACCCAACTTATCAATGAGACCATCGGTACGCTACAAGAAGCGTTGTCTTTGGAAATATTAATCACAGTGATGGTTGTCATTTTGATGTTGCTCAACCTGAAATCATCACTGCTCGTTTCGGGTACGCTGCCGGTCGCAGTGCTCATGTGCTTCATCGCCATGCGCTATTTCGGCGTGGACGCCAACATCGTTGCCCTGTCGGGCATCGCCATCGCTATTGGCACCATGGTGGACATGGGCATCGTACTCACGGAAAGCATGGTTTACCGCATTGACAATGCCCCGCCGGATGAGGACTTGTTCACTTCGATTTATGAGGCGACCACGGAAGTCGCTTCCGCAGTCATTACCGCAGTGGCCACAACGGTCATCAGTTTTTTGCCCGTATTTACGATGGAAGCGTCGGAGGGAAAACTGTTCAAACCGCTGGCATTTACCAAAACCTTTGCGTTGGTGTCGGCGATCATTGTGGCCATTGCCATCATTCCCCCACTAGCGCATTCTATTTTTAAAAGAAAAAATTCCGTTGTCAAGCCTAGTGAAAATATTGTTGGATACATTGGAAATGCACTGCTCCTGATTGGTGGAATCGTAACGGGTTGGTTATTCAACGGCCTGTTGGGGGGCATTTTGGTCTTGATCGCCGCTTTCAATTTGCTGACATTATTTTTGGAAAAACGCAGCAGCGAAACAGCCGTCAACCGTTTCAAGTGGTTCAAAAATATCCTGTACGCAGCCATTGTCACCTTCCTCCTCACCCGCATCTGGATGCCGTTGGGGGTCAACAAAAGTGTTTTCACCAATTTCATTTTCGTGGGTGGGCTTTCGGCCTTGCTGATCGGCTTTTTCTTTCTGATCATTCATTTTTATGAAAAAATATTGCGGCTGTTGTTGCGGGTAAAATGGCTCTTCCTGCTTGTGGTTGGGCTGGTTGTTTACCAAGGTTTTTTGATTTTTAAAAATACTGGGGAAGAATTTATGCCCTCGCTTGCCGAGGGTTCGTTCCTGCTCATGCCGACATCTATGCCCCACTCTGGCATGCAGGAAAACAGCAAAAACCTGCGCCTATTGGACATGGCGGTCACGGCCATCCCCGAAGTGGAAACGGTGGTCGGAAAAGCTGGCAGGGTCGAAAGCCCACTCGATCCCGCCCCGATGTCCATGTACGAAAACATCATTCTGTATAAATCAGAATACCGGACGGACGAGCAAGGCCACCGCATCCGTTTCAAATACGAAAACGGCGACTATGTGCGGGACGAAAACGGGGAACTCATCCCTGACGACAACGGCCAATATTTCCGCCAATGGCGGGATCATATCCAAAGCCCCGATGATATTTGGAACGAAATAGTCCAAGCGTCCAAACTACCCGGCGTCACTTCCGCCCCCAAACTGCAACCCATCGAAACCCGCCTCATCATGTTGCAAACGGGCATGCGTGCACCAATGGGCGTCAAAGTTACTGGCCCCGATCTGGCAACTATTGAAGCATTTGGGCTGGAGCTTGAACATTACTTGAAGGATGTGGAGGGCGTAAAAGACGCCGCCGTTTTTGCCGACCGCATCGTCGGCAAACCCTACCTCTTGCTCGACATCGACCGCCTCGCTATCAGCCGCCACGGGCTATCCATCGAGGATGTACAGCGCTACATCCAAGCTGCCATCGGCGGCATGAACATGACGACCACCGTGGAAGGACGGGAGCGCTACAACATCCGCATCCGCTACCCTCGGGAATTGCGGAGCGACCCGGAAATGCTGAAACGGATTTTGGTCAAAACAAAATCGGGCGGCCAAATCCCTCTCGGCGAGCTCGTTGACATTAAATACGAGCAAGGGCCACAGTCTATCAAAAGCGAGGATGGTTTTCTACTGGGCTATGTGCTGTTCGATCGGGAAAAAGAATACGCCGAGGTGACGGTCGTCCACAATGCCCAGCAATATTTACAAGAAAAAATAAACAGTGGCGAACTCGTCGTACCAGCCGGCGTGAGCTACCGATTCGCAGGCACTTATGAGCAGCAAGTCCGGGCGAGCAAGCGGCTGGGTATTGTGGTGCCGATCGCCTTGGCGCTTATTTTTCTCCTCCTCTATTTTCAGTTCAAATCGGTGGCCATTTCGACGATGGTTTTCAGTGGCGTTTTTGTGGCATTTGCCGGAGGCTTCATCATGTTGTCGCTTTATGGGCATCCCAGTTTCATGGATTTTTCTTTGTTTGGGAAAAACATGCGGGAGTTGTTCCAAATGCAAACTTTCAACCTCAGCGTCGCCGTGTGGGTAGGCTTCCTCGCCCTTTTCGGTATCGCCACCGATGATGGCGTTTTGGTCGCTACATTTTTACAAGACAGTTTTAAAAAGAACCAGCCGGACACTGTGCAAGGCATCCGGGATGCCGTGGTGGAAGGTGGCCTCCGACGGGTACGCCCCGCCATGATGACCACGGCGACGACGATCTTGGCATTACTACCCGTCCTCACATCGACGGGTCGCGGTGCGGACATCATGGTACCGATGGCGATCCCTTCTTTCGGAGGCATGTTGCTACAGGTGGTGACAATGTTTACGGTACCGGTGCTGTTTGCGTTGTGGAAGGAGGTACATTTGAAATATGGTGGAAATAAGTTGAAATAAAATTGAAATAGGATGGAAATAGGATGGAAATACAATTGAAATATGGTGGAAATAGGATGGAAATATTATGGAAATACAATTGAAATATGGTGGAAATACGGTGGAAATATTTCAATTATATTTCTACCGTATTTCTACCATATTTCCATCCTATTTCAAAAATTAATAAACTATGAGCAAAGCATACATTCCTTTAAAAGAATTAGAGATTTATCAATTATCTCGACAACTTTCAAAAATTGCCTGGAGCATTTATGAAAGGTTGGAATGGCAAGATAAAAAAATAATGGGCGACCAATTTATTGAATCAGTTGATTCCGTTGGAGCGAATATAGCAGAAGGATATACTCGTTACCATTATCTTGACAAAGTGAAATTTTATTACTATAGCCGTGGGTCACTTGCAGAGTCTTGCCATCATTGGTTAGAACTTTTACTAGAACGGGGTAAAATTTCGAGTGAATTATATTCTTCAATAAAAGCAATTCACAAACCTTTAGAAATAAAATTAAACAACACAATAACTGTCACTAAAAATTCACAGCAGGGATTAAATAATAACGATAGAAGTTGAAATATGGTTGAAATATGGTTGAAATATGGTTGAAATATGGTTGAAATATGGTTGAAATATGGTTGAAATATGGTTGAAATAAATAGAAATATTTCACTGTGTGTATTTCAATTTATTTCAATTGTATTTCCACCATATTTCAACTGTATCTCCACATACTCCCATTAATTTAAAAATCGACATGAAACTCAATTATAAACAATCCATCATTGGCGGTGCCATCGCTTTCATTATTGCGACAAGTTGTTGTTGGCTGCCATTTTTAGCCATCGCTTTGGGCGGTGCGACAGGTCTGATGGGATTTAATGAAAGTCTGGAAAAGTACAGCCTCCCGTTTATGATCCTTGGATTGGGGTTATTGGGGTTTGGTATTTATCAAATGAAAAAAAAGAAACCAATATCGATGCAACTCATTCTAACATCCACCATCACCTGCCCGAAATGCGGGCATCAAAAAGAGGAAACGATGCCGACAGATGCTTGTCAGTTTTTTTATGAATGCGAGCAGTGCAAGGAAATTCTGAAACCTAAAAAAGGGGATTGTTGCGTGTATTGCAGTTATGGAACGGTCGCCTGTCCACCGATTCAGGAAGGGAAGGCGTGTTGTTGAAATTTAATTGAAATATGATAGAAATATGGTTGAAATATTCGCAGCGATATATTTCTATTTATTTCAACCGTATTTCAATTATATATCAATTTACCCCTAATTAATTTTTCAAAAAATGATTTTATTAAAAAATAAAAAAACATTTATCAGAATACTGTTCTATTTAATAGGCAGAATAAATGTTTCTAAATATTTCAAAATATTTCCACCGTATTTCTATTGTATTTCAATTTTATTTCCCTTTCACACTAATGCCCAATCCATTGATGAACTCTTACAAATTGCCGCCTCAGAAAACCCTGGGCTAAAGGCGCTTGAAAAAGAGTACCTCGCCGCCCTCGAAAAAGCACCGCAGGTTAGCCAACTGCCCGACCCTGAATTGGGTGTGGGCGTATTCCCGCTGCCCGTCGAAACGAGGTTGGGGGCACAGATTGTGAGGGTTGGCGCAACCCAAATGCTGCCCTGGCCCGGAACGTTGGACGGGCGAGCCGACTTGGAAACAACCAAAGCCAAAGCCATGTACAAGAGCGAATCGCCATGCAACAGATCGAGATATTTTTTGACCTAAAAAAAGGCTTGGTTGAAATTGTATGAAATAGAAAAGAGCCAAGCGGTCATCCGTCGGAACACCCAACTTTTTGGAAGCCTTGGAACAATTGGCGTTTGGCTAAGGTCGAAAGCGGAAAAGGCACTGCTTCATGCTGTGGGTGCAGTTAAAAACCAACGAAAGGCAACAACAATTGGACATTTTGGAGGCAGTGGCCAAAATCTACACCTACTGCGACCATTAACCAATTGCTAAACCGGGGTTTGGATACGCCGATCGGCATCTCGGACAGTTTGGTTTTCGCTCCCCTACCCTTCGACAAGGCGATTTCCGAAAATATTTCCCAAAACCACCCCATGCTAAAAAATGCTTGGTTGGCAGCAGCAAGCCTCCCGGGGTACATCGAATTGAACAAGCTGGACAGCAAACCGAGCTTCGGTGTCGGGCTTGATTACATCATGGTAAATGAACGGACAGATGCCGAACCTGCGCACAATGGGCGGACATCGTGCAGTTGCGGGGAACGGTCAAAATCCCTTTGAACAAAACCTGTTCTTGAGGCAAAAGAGCAAACTGCTTTCATATCGAATGGCAAAAGGAAGACGCATTGAGCCGCTTCAACACCCTAATCGAACGGGCGTATGCCAGCCACGAAACGGCCCACGGTAAATTGAATTTACAAAAAACAAAAACAATAACGGACGCGGCCCTCCGCATTTTGGAGTCGGAATACAGCGCCAAGGGCAGCCGTTTTGATGAGTTGCTGCAATTGGAAAAGGACTTGGTGGAGTATGATTTTAAAATACTGAAAGCAGTGGTGGAAAGTCATTTGGCAAAAGCGGGAATTGGAACGGTTTGTTTTTTAAATAGCTGTTAGCCATTGGCTATTGGCATAAGGGTTTTCTTATAAAACCGAAAACAGTTCATTTTTCGCGTAGCTGAGGTTTTGAACCTCGGGGTCGAAGTCAGAAAGATAAAACCTGAGGTTCAAAACCTCGGCTACCTTGGTGGGATTTAGCAGGAAGCAGTCGTTTCAATTTTTATAAGAAAACCCTTTCTATTAAAATGAGCTAAATAGCCAACAGCAAATAAAAAGATATAGAAAATAAAAAAAAAAATCATCCTAACTGCACTCTCCCCCGTTGCCGGCTGTCGGGGCAGGCTATTTTATGTTTGGCCATAAAAGTGCGATGGAAATGCCCGCTGGAGGCCACCATCATCATGAAGCAAGCAACGGATGCGGGAGGTGGCACAGCGGAAATTTGGACCTGCTCCATGCACCCACAAATCCGACAAATGAACCGGGGAAATGTCCTATTTGCGAAATGGATTTGATACCAGCGAGCAGCAACACTTCCGCCGACCCGCTCGTGCTGCAAATGACCGAGTCGGCGGTCAAATTATCGAACATCCAAACAACGGTCGTAGGCAGTTCCAGATGTTCAGGGAAAACGCTGCTGCTCAACGGAAAAATACAGGAAGACGAGCGCCGGGGGCAGCCAGCCAAGGCGCACGTCCCTGGGCGGATCGAGCAGTTGTTCGTGACCTTTACGGGCGAGCCAATCCGAAAAGGCCAAAAACTGGCGACCATTTATTCACCTGAACTCATCACCGCCCAACAGGAATTGCTGGAAGCACTGAAACTACAGGACGTGAACGCTCATTTGCCGGAGGCGGCCAGAAATAAATTGCGTTTTTGGAAAATCCCGCAAACAACCATCGAAGAAATCTGCCAGTGGCCAGGTGAAGGAAACGCCACCCTGTTCGCCGAAAACACGGCGTGGTCGCCAACCGCACGTCGGGTGTCGATCGGCGATTATGTGAAACAGGGGCAGGTATTGTTTGCACGGACTAATCTCGACCGGGTTTGGGTGCTGTTCGATGCTTATGAAGAAGACTTGGCACATATCCGTTTGGGAGATAAAATTGAGTTCAGTACGCCTTCCTGCCGGTAAAACATTTGCCACCAACCTCACTTTCATCGATCCAGTCATCAACCCAAAAGACCCGGGCAGCTTCGCTACGGGCGGAGATTGCGAACGGTCAGGATTGCCTGCCGGAAATAAAGGAACACCAGAAACCGGTGCGACCGCTAAATTGACTGTGCCCCGCCTGGCAGTGCTATGGACAGGTGTCCGGTCGGTGGTTTATGTAAAATTAGCTGAAGGTGAAATCCCCCTCTTTTCAGTATCGGGAGGTGGTATTGGGCGATGCAGTCGGCAGGCTATGTGGTAGAAAGTGGGCTCGAAGCAGGCGAAGAAGTGGTCAGCAACGGCAGTTTCGTAATTGATGCCGCAGCCCAGCTCAACAACGAAGTATGATGAACAGGGAAGTGCAAATAAAAAAAGGGGAACAAGGCATTCCTGATTATCAAGCAGAAACGCCTCCTTGAGTTCAAAAAACAAATCCGAGTGCTTTGACCGATATCTTGACTTAAAAGATGCAAGGCTGGTCAATACCGACCCATCAGCAGCGGCCAAAGCCGCCAGCGATTTTTCCAAGGTTTTAGAAAAAGTAGACATGCTCCTGCTCAAAGGCGACGCGCACCTTTATTGGATGGAACAGCTGAACGGCCTCCAAACTCACAGCCAAAACATTGCTGCAACAGATAATGTAGAAGTGCAACGGAAGCAGTTCAGCTTTTTGTCTCAGGCACTCATCAACGCTGTCACCGCTTTTGGGACGGACAGTGGCCATTTGTATGTACAATATTGCCCGATGGCCATCGATAACAAAGGGGCAGATTGGCTGTCGGAGGAAGAGGAAATCCGCAACCCCTATTTTGGGGAAAAAATGATGAAATGCGGCAGCGTCAAATTGGAATTGAGCAGTGGGGAGGATATGGAGTAAGAAGCGAGGTGACTCAAGCCTCCAATAAGGGGTATAATCATTGAAAATGAAGGTGTTATGATGAAGAATAATTTTGCGGTTTTACTATTGCTTGCTGTGCCAATATGGTTTTGCGCCTTACCCTCCTGCACCAACGACAAGCTCGACCTGGAAGATGAAATGGAGATGCCAGTGGATACCGTGACCGGCGTCGTCTGCCACCCCGACACCCTATATTTTGAACTGGAAGTATTGCCTATTCTAAAATCCAGTTGCGGACGGCGGGATTGCCACGACACCGGCACCTCCTCTGCTAGTACGAGAATGGAAAATTACCAGACCATCATGGAAACCGGGGGCATCCGGCCATACATGCCGGAAGAGACAAAAATTTTTAAACAAATCATCCATCCCGATGAAGAGGAAAGGATGCCTCCGATGCCCTACGACCGCCTCACCGACCGACAGATACAAATCATCGCTGATTGGATTAACAATGGCGCACACACACCATCGTTGCGACGCTCAACCATTCCTTGCGACACCACCGAAGTTAGTTTTTCCGAAACCATTTTCCCATCGTTGAGGACGCCTGCAAGGGATGCCACAACCAATACGTACATGAAGGCAATGGAATTATTGACTTATGAAGATATTCGAGCAGTAGCGTTGAACGGTAGTTTGGTAGGTGCTGGTAGCAGGGAACCGGGTTTTGTCAGGATGCCATTTGGGAGTATCCAGTTGTCGGTCTGTCATGTTGAAAAAATAAGATCGTGGGTGGAGGCTGGCAGTTCTGATAATTAACAAGAGTTACGTACAAATACCTTTTTCAACTGCACCAATACAATGAAAAGCATCAAAATCATTTTCTTTTTCTTGGCCATGACGGCCTCTGCTGTATTTATTTCTTCCTGTGGAAATTCTTCCCAAAACCAAGAGCACGCTGTCCACGGTGAAGGTAAAGAATATAATTTTCTTTATGTCTGCCCCATGCACTGTGAAGGCAGTGGCAGCGATTCGGAAGGTAAATGCCCAGTTTGTGGGATGGATTATGTGATGCAGAACGAGCATAAAGATGGCCATAAGCACTAACGGCACTCATGGGAGGCCATTCCTAACAGGCCAATTTAAAGCTAAAATCGTTGCTGGTTTATTTTATAAATAACAGGAATGATGCAGTTTCCCGCAGTGCCTCACCAGAGGATGTTTTAAATTTGACTGTGTGTCAAATGCAATGCTGAGTGGCCCAAAAAATGAACATGAGTCATCCTACATAAGTAAGGTGTTTACGTAAGATTTGAAAAAAAACAGCCTCCTGTGTAAATTGAGAATTCTCAACAACTCAAACACAGGAGGCTTTATGTTTAAAACACACTGCAAAGTAAGGATGCCCGTCCGGATACGTCAAAAATCCGGCGAATTTTTATTGGTCCAGGCGGTCTGCTACTCTTCCGCCTGGGTAAAAGCAGCCCAAACAGATCGACCAGCGTTTGGCCCGGACGTTCTTCGACCTGTTCATGGCGATCCTGTGCTGCAACAGGCCTATGGGGCTGTTATTGAGCGAGTTAGGTTACTTTCCTGATATACTGGGGCTGCCCGCTTAAGCACTAAAAGGATCAGCAACCTGCTAAGGTGCAGGCGGGGGCAATGAACTGGACGGTTTTTTCTTCGGTCGGGGAAAGGGGCGGATGGCGGAGACAGGGGAAAAGGGGTGCCCCCGCTGCTTTGGGGACGACAGCGCCGGGGCGGAGAAGCCTGGAGAGCTTTGGCTTCCCTCCAGGGCCATGCAGTGTCTTCAGCAGCGCGCCAGCGGCTGGGACGAAGGTCAAGAGGGGTTTTTACCGCCCCCCTGCAAGCAGGGATATGCGCCGGGCTACAAGTGGACGGCCATCACCCTGTCGGCCCTCGGTGACGTCCTTCCGTCTTCCACATGGCATGGTGGACCACCCGGGGCGTGGTGTTCGGCGGAGCACGGTCCGGAACATGTGTACCGTATGCTCAAAAAGATAGCAAAAGGGGAGATCGGCCGGGCAGCCTGAACGTCCCCACAGGGGCTATGCCAACGCCAACATGCTGGAATGGCTCACCCACTTCGAACAGGACTTCCTCCTGCGCTGAAGAAGAACCAACTGCCCTCAACGATAAAGGAAGCAAAGAGCTCCCCACCTCATCGCCCGCTCCCACAAGGCGAGGCACGATGGACCGTCTGGGACAAAGAGCGCAAAAAAAATCCAAGCACGTGACCGCCTCCCCCTGGCCACCGTCCGCCACCCTGCTACCTGACGTTCAACTGTATATGGTCATCGTCAGGGACAAGAACAACTAAATCTACCCCCTGTACCTGCTGACCAACCTGCCCGTGGCAGACAGCACCTTGGCATGGGAAATGGTCCACTCCTACATGCACCGCTGGGAGATCGAACAGACCTTCCGCTGCTGCAAGTCGGAACTCGCCATGGAGTCCCCAAGGCTGTGGTTTCCGGAACACCTCAAACCGTTGGGCATCGTCCGGCTCGTCTACGACTTCCGCTCAGGATGTTGAGGCGAACTGGTAGAAAACGTGGTCAAAACACCTCATGGCCAACTTTTGCCGAACAGGAAACCGGCACCACCTTGCGAGTAAGGCATCGCCCGTCTGTTTAAGAAGTGCCATCTCCATGTGCCTCCTTGCCCTGTTCTTCGAAAAATTTTTTGAACAGCAGGGCTTTTTCGATGACCACGTAAACACCTTACTTTATGGGATGACTCATGTTTCTTTTTTATTACCAAAACAATGGCTGTGAATAACGAAAAAAAAACTCAGCTCCCCTTACTCAATTCCCGCATCAACCCTACCGTATAACCATTGGTTATGTGGGCTTTTTCCTGATAGTCAGCCCGTTTCATCAATAAATCATGGAGTTTAGGGAGATTATAATAGGGCACACCCGGATATAGATGGTGTTCTAAGTGGTAGCCCACATGGTGAGGAGCGATGAAAAAACGCTCAATCAAAGGCGTCTTGACTGTACGGGTAGAGGTCAGCAAGTTATCGTAGGTCAGGCTTCCGAAGTGTTCGGCGACGCTGCGGATGTATTGAAACATAAAGAAGGTGGACAACCAAGGAACAATCCAAAAGGCTAAATAATATTTCCAAATTCCCAAAAAGGTGATAGCGCTAAAGAGGATCAAGTAGTACACGATCTTTTGGACGACTGGCTCTTTTTTGATCGAAGATTCCGATTTTTCGTTCCCGCCAAACCTTTTCAGAAACCACAACGCATCCATAATGCCCTGGTACAAGATGAGGTAAGAGGCCAACATCAGGGCAAACTCCATTATAGTTTTGGGAAAGGTGAAGGAGCGCTTGCCCAATTTGGCTACCCAATCTGGGTCTTCCTCGGTGTTCAGTTTTTGATGGTGCGCCAAATGGTTTTTCCGGTATTTTTCAATGGACGTGAAAAGTGGGTACATCGTAACAATGTTGGTAATCAGGTCATTCCATTTCCGGTTTTTCATGAATCGGTAATGCGTCGCATCGTGCATCAAAATGGCCAAAGCATGCATTCTGGCACCGATGATCAGCACCGTTAAAAAATACAACCAAGGGGAAGGAAACTGGAGACAAAGGAAGATGCTGCCCGCAATAATGGCCCAGTTCAAAAGCATGGAAGCTGCATGTCGGTAAGGGTTAATGTCAAATAATGGGCGCAGCTCATCTGGGTCTAATGTGAATTTTAATTCATTGTAATCATAGGTTCTCATTTTCAAATGGTTTTAGTGAAAAAAATAAATTGCTTCAGGGTTGAAATGCAAGATACCATCTTGCTGGAAAAAACTATTGCATTTTGGTAAGAAATTCGGCAATGCCTCTAATGTAAAAAGAGGTGACCCCTTTTTAAAAAAAGGGGTCACCTCTGAAAAGCAATTCCAATTTTATCTTAAAATGATAGGCATCCTAAGTTTTCACACCCCCATCACCGCTTCACTACCCTAAACACCGACACTTCGCCATCCATCGTTTTCGCTTTCAGCAAATACAAGCCGGAGGGCAAGTCAGCGACGTTAAGGGCATGCAGGCGATCCTGCTGGGAAGCTGATTTCGTTATCAACACCTGACCAGCAATACTCGAAAGGGCCAGTTCCACATCTGACTCAATGCTGCTGTCCCAGCGAACGTTCAGCACATCGCCCATCGGGTTTGGATAAATGTCAAAACGGCCCTCCACCTGCAAGGACGGGCTGGCAGCCATTTGATTGTTTGGAGAATTAGAGCCAGAAAGCGCCGTTCCACAGTAAACTGGATTGTCCGAAACGGCGATCAGCTGCACATCTTTTGATACACATCCGTTGTCCGTCACTTCCAAAGAAATGGAGATATACCCCGGTTGCGACCATACCACCGTAGGTGATTGGGCGGTGGACTGGGATGGAGTGGCATACGGCCCAAAATTCCAGTGGTACTTAGCATTTGGCCCATTTGGCGCAGCCGTAAAAGTGATCGGGTTGCCAACACAAATGGCTCCTGGCTCGTCAATGAGCGCAACGGCATCGTCCTCTACTTTTATCTCTACAACATTGGTTTCCAGCCAGTTGGTACAACCTACCGCCCGTGTACACCGGGCAAAATAAGTCGTTTCCGACAATGGTCCCGGATCGTAAGTTGCCGTCATCACGGGGTTGCCAAAGGCATCCAAAACCGGATACCAAGTGGGGTTGCCAATAGAAGCAGGTGACTGTGCATGTGAATAAATCCACATGTACTGCACTTGGTTTGCCCCCGTTGCGGGGGTAGCGGTCAGAGGTGCGGGGTCGTTGCCGGGGCCACACAGGACTTGATCGCAGCAGATCGTACCAGGGTGGCTCACGTTCAGGCAAGACTCGTAAATGCCACCATCTACGATGAGACAGCAATGGCCTTCTGTCAATACGATCACATAGCTGTTGCCGTTGGCACCAAAGTCGCTATCTGTGAAATCATCGGTGCAGTTATTAGCGGTGGTCAAAGTGTAACCGGAAGGGACTGTTATGTGGACTTGGTAATTGCCGGGAGCCAAGTTTTCAAAAATGTATTCGCCATTGATAGCCGAAGTGGTGGTAGCCGTTACGGCATTTCCAAAAATATCAGTCCCGGTCAAATTGAGGGTCACATTGGCAAAACCCAGCTCTCCCCCATCCTGACAGCCGTCCCGGTCGAGGTCGTTCCAAATTTTCCCACCTGTACAGGCAGCCAAAAACAGGTAAGTTGAATCAACGGCGGTACAGCCATTGGCATCGGTCACCGTGACAAGGTAGGCACCCGACGGCAAGCTGTCGATTGAAGTTGTGGTTTCACCATTGCTCCAATTATAAGTAAAAGGAGAAGTCCCGCCTGAAACATCCACGGTTAATTCACCGCTGTTCGGATCGTTTTCAGAAATGGCCTGCACGATTTCAATATCGACATTTGGCCCCAAGGCGCCGCCTATCACAACGGTCGTTTCACCCGTACAGCCGTTGGCGTCGGTGGCGGTCACCGAATAAGTACCAGCAACGAGGCCGGAAACGGCAGGTGTGGTGTCGCCATTGCTCCAGAGATAGGTCAAAGTGCCAGTCCCCCCCGATGCATCAGCAGTGGCAGTCCCTAAAGTGGTACAAGTCACATCAACGCCAGTAGCCGAAATACTCACGGCGGTGGGTTGGGAAATATCAACGGATGCTTCTACCGTACAACCGCTCGCATCGGTCACGGTGCAGGAATAGGTGCCAGCAACGAGATTATCCCGGATCGGACCAATACTGCCATTTTCCCAAACATAGGTAAACACGCTAAGGCCACCGGAGGCAGTTGCCGTAATACTACCGTCCATGCCACCAAAACAAGTAACGTCAGTTTTTTGGAAATCAAGGAAAATTTCATCGTTGACCGTCAAAACGATGACATGCGTGGAGTCGCAAGAATTTGATCCGGTAAATGTCATTTCATACACACCTGACGTGCTGGTGGGCGTCCCAAAAATATCGGTAGTTTCTCCAAAACAAAGCTCCCTCGTTTCCTCGGTTAGCACGTTTTCCAAAACCCCAACACTGATCGTGGCGATAGAATCGCATCCATTTTGCGAAGTGAAAGTTTGTGAAAACTGACCCGATTCAAAAACAGGTATGCCAAACACATCTACCGTATCTCCTCGGCAAATAATCACATCAGCAATGAATTCGATGGCTGGCAAGATCGTTACGACAATGGTTTGGGTAGAATCGCAGCCGCCCGTGGAAGTAAACGTTTCACTGAAAACACCTGCCGTATCGATGGTATTTCCAAAAACAATGACGGAGTCGCCCTGACATATTTCCAAAGAATCCGTTTCTGCAAAACCCGGCAATAGCTGCACCTCCACCGAGTCCACACTGATACAGCCATCCGCATTGGTAGCAACGAGGGTGTAAGTGATGCCAGCCAATGGGGTCGTCGTAGGGTTCGAGCAATCCGTACAGCTGAGGTAGTCAGCAGGCGACCATTGGTACATTTCAAAACCTTGCACATCAAAAGTATAACTACTGCCTTCGCAAATTTCAATATCAGGACCGAGATCGAGCACGGTGGTGGAGTCGATGGAAATGGTAATCTGATCCATTTGTTCGCCACCGCATTCGTCCACCACTGTAACAGAATAGGTGCCAGGGTTGAAGGCAGTCAGTGTTTGCTCTGAGCTGCCGTCCTGCCAAGTATAGGTTGCGAAACCGGGGCCAGCGTCGAGGTCAACAACACCGAACTGGCACATCGAAACATCCGGGCCGAGATTCAGCACAGGCGGGGTGTAGTCGTATTGAAAACTGCCGATATTGTTGGTGTAATCGCATTCGTCCTGTGGGCCATCAAATGTGGCCAAGTCAAAAGGTGTTGGGGTCAAACCATCGTCATTGACTACGACAAAATACGTTTCGTTGGGCAGGCCGGGGATGGCTAAATTGAAAATTTTACAATCCATATCCCCCACTGCTTCCAGCAACGGAATGGTAGCCACTGTGGAAGCGGCACCAGCCGTCGGGTCGCTATCGTAAAAAGTGACGGGTGTGCCAGCAGGCAGGTCAAAATTGCCGGTGTTGCAGATTTCCAAAACAATCAATAGTCCTTGGCCATCGCAAGAAGCGGACACTTGATTGACGAACGCTTCCGGCACGAGGTCGCAAGAGTCGAGACAAGGAATGAAACACTCAGTCGTTGTTTGCACCGCTGTTTCGCCCATTTGGGCGGTATTCAAAAACTGAAACCAGTTCAGGCCTAAATCTGTCAAGTCGTGCTGCTCGTCGTAAGGGTTTTGCCAAGGGCTTTGTGTCATTTCGAGGTTGGAAAACAAATTGCAACTGTCCTGGGCGGTCGTACTCCCGTCGGCAGCGATATTTGCCAAAAACACATCTTCGCTGATCCCCCCGTTGGGAGCGGAGGAGTTTCCGGTGAAATAAATTTGCCCGTTTTGCCAGAGCATGTCCCATGCTTCCTCATTTCTTCCATTGTTTGAGCCATAACTTTTCGACCATTGGAGGTTACCCTGTTTGTCCGTTTTGAAAACAAAAACATTTCGGTCAGTGGCCGAGTGCATACCCAAGCAAAGATAGCCATCAGGTAAATTGAGGATTCGCACACCAATTTCGTTCGTAGAACCGGGAATGTCGTATTTCATCGTCCATTGTAGCTGGCCATCATAATCGGTTTTGAACAGCAGCAATTCTACCTGAGCGGTCGAAATACCATCTTCGTCACCATACCCAACCACGATCAGGCCATTGTCCTCCGTTAGGTCAAATCCATACAATCTTGCAGTTGGGTTCGGGCCTTGGAGGTACCAACGCGTCCATAATTGATTGCCGTTGGTATCGAACTTGGAGATGGCCGGACGGAAGCCAGCCTGCCCTCCCCCATTAAAATTGTTGCGGCCAACGGTGTAAAAACCATTGTTGGCGGAAATGATGTTGAGGTACGTTTCACAACTCCCAAAGTGCATGTTCCGTTGCCAGACATTGGCCCCTGTATTCCGGTTCAATTCAATGAGGATCGCATCACAACCCGTTCCACCCAAAAGGAGGTCTGTCTCACCGACTACGATATAGTTTCCACCGGGTGATTTTTCTAGGATCGACCGATAACTTTCCCGGGCCGGGTCATTTAGGTCCAACTCATTGATCCACAGCATGGTATTCGTGACCATATTGTATTTAAAAGCAAAACATTCCACGTTTCCTAGCGGCTCGTTTTTCGTATTACCCACACCAATCACGTTGTTGTCGCTGTCAAATTTTATGTCCCAAATAAAATCCTCGGCATCGGGCGTTGCGTCAAAAGAGCGAGTCCAGACAATATCCCCGACAGGGTCGAGAAGGGTAATCATGGCACTGTCCCGTTTGCCACCGCCGATCAAAAATCCGCCGCCGAGGCTTGCCGGAACGGCAATAATGGCACGGCTGATTTCATCGTCTTGCAGCGTACCGTAGGTTTTGAGAAATGTGGTGTCGCAGCCACTGCTATCTCCTATCATGGCAACAAATACAGGCAAGCAAAACTCCCTTTCGCAAAGCCCGTCGCTAGCCGTCAAACAAACATCATATATGCCATCGGTGGCAAAAGCCCAAGTCAGATTTTGAGAGGTCGCTACCGATGTGCCGTTTATTTTCCAATCGAATTGTGAAGCGTTGAGACTGCTGTTGGTGTAAGTGACTGTTTCCCCAGGGTTGGGGTAAAAAATATCCGTCGAAAATTCAGCTTGCACGAGGCAGTTCACCGTTATTTCCTCGCAAAATTTATCCGAACAATTTGGGTCGGCGTTGCCGACAATGAGGCAAATTTCAAAAACGCCTTCCTGATTGAAGGTAAAACTCGCATCGGTCGTGCTGGCAAACGGCGTCCCATCTATTTCCCAAGAAGCACTTGTCGTATTTGTTGAATTATTGGTAAAATTCACGGCCCCCCCCACGGCCAACTGATCCGTACTCGTTGAAAACGAAGCAGTTAGCGCCGATGTACACGGGTCTTGGCAACCCTGTGATTCTAACAAACTGGAGCGCACATTTTCAATATGAAAGGCCATCCGGTCAGCCTGCCCTTGGGTAAAAACAGACCAGCAATTGAAATCGCCATAGTCCATGTAATCCTCATACAGGTCATTTTGATCGGTCGAAAAACCACTGTTGATATCGGTTGAGCAAGAGTTGACTGTGCCGCCACAAGGCACGGGCGCCGTGCTTTGGTCGGGCGGCGTATCACACACCCGGTCGCCGTCGGCGAGGCAATCGTTGTTGGTGCATCCACCTTGAAAAGTATGGTAGAGGCCCAAATAATGCCCCATCTCGTGCACCTGCACCCCGGAGCCACCGGGTGTGCTTCCAAAATATTCAGCCTCCATCATGATCCCGTCTTCGGGTTGCCGTGGGAGGAGGGAAATAGGCATAGCCTGCCACACCACAGCCATACGCACTGCTGCAGATTTCCTTACCAGCCAGATGTTGATGTAATGTGGGAGTCCTCAACGGCTAAGGTTTTTGACTGTGATGTCGTCGGTTTCGAGGGTCATATCGGTCAGGGCGACTGCACCCGGTTGATACTCGTAGTAGCATTGCCATCGGGGTCACGCTGGGCGAGGCAAAACTGGATACGGGTGTCCACACCAGTAGCCGGATTGTAGTAACCGACATTGGCATAGGCGTCGTTGAGGTCTTGAATGCCCTGCAAACCACTGCATCGGGATATTCTCCGTCCCGTTGTTGTGGATGACGTGCACCACTACCGGGAGCGTATAATCGACTAAAAGTTTGCCCCGATCTTGCTGTTGTTTCGGAAAAATCAAGTGCCTGCCGTTCGATAGCATCGTGCCGTTTTAGCAGTGAAGGGGATTCTTGCTGCGCCAAATTCCAGACATGGTCTTGCGCACAAAAGCCAACGTTGTTAGCTGAATTGCTTGGTTGGTGTTGGCCAGCAATATTTGATAGTAGGAAAATTTGTAGAAATAGGCCTGGTAAGGCTAATGCGTAACGAGCGTCGCTTCATGTAAAGTTTGGTTTTAATTAAATTCTGTTGTAGGATTCGGGAACAAAAGGCGGTGGATGGGAAACGTCCATCAATCATGCCCCATTTCACATTTCGACAAATCTAATAATAAGTTTTGGTAAAATAGCGGTAGTCGAGCGGATAGGAATTGAGCAGTGTCAAATATTGGGCAAAGAAAGGGCTGCTATTTGAGGTAGTCGAACATAGGGTTTTTAAGTACTCCCCACTTCCCCTTGTATTTTACCTTTAGCAAACCTTTTGAGCTTTTTTCAGCGGCCTCAAAAGCAGGTGGAATAATAACCCGGCCTTCCTTATCCGCATAACCATACAATTTGCCCTGCTTCACCAAAAGCAAATTTTCCGATGGAGAGTCAATTCTTTGGAAATAATTCTCCTTTCCTGGTGGGTCGAGATAGCTAAAAAAGGTTGCCTGATACTTACCTTCTGGATTCTTGGAGTTGAATATCCAAGAATTACCAGAGATAACCTCCACACCGATCTTCGGCAATCTGCGCAGTACCTCCCCATGACGAGTTCGGTGTTCGCATTCCATCTTCGAACTCTTAGCCTGAGGTTGGACCCAAAACGTTTGGTCCGGGAAAACAACTATATCCACCGAATCATGAGGCAATACTACCTGACCGCTGCGATCATATAATCCATTCAAGTGGCCCTTCACGGTACTGCTCATTTGAAAGTCATATTTTTTGTGACTGATAAAATAGTCTCCTTTCTTTTCAATAAAAAAATCAGAAAAAGGAATGACTTCCTGTCCATTTTTGGCATCAAGGAGTGCCCACGTTCCATCTTTTTCCACTATTATCAAAGAGTCCTTCAAATTGTGGATACGGTCATATTGATATTCAGAGATAAAACCATTTTTGTCGTTCCAAAAGCCTTTTTGACCATCTTTATGATGCAATTGATGTACATAATGATCGGCCTGACTAATAAATGTGTAATCAAACGGTAAAATCGTTTCCTCCTCGGCATTTACCAGCGCCTTCAATTTATTTTGGGTTACCAAAAAAATATCTTTTTGAGCATCGTACACTTTGATGTCTTCATACTTACCAAAGGGGATAACTTCTTCTGCATCCGGAAACTTCAAGACACCCATTTGTTTATCGGCACGGACAGGAAGCAGGCCACTATCTGTCCAATCACCCAACTTGTCGGCTGTAAACGGGTAGAGCGTGTTATTTTTTGTATCAATGACGCCCCATTTCTTCTTGTCAAAAGTTGCAATGATGTAGCCATTGGGGTGAGGGGTTCCTAAGTGATAAATGGGCGCAACCACTGTGTCACGTGCCTCATTCACTAATCCCTCAAAACCTCCAAAACCTGTAACCCTATAAAATCCTTTCAATGGAAAGCGTTCATTTTTTTTCAATTTCCACCGGGCTAATTCCGATAACACTTTAGGAGGGGCATCGTACAGTATCTCTTCCGTATCATTTTTAAACTTTTATTTCCGATAAGACAATAGAATAACCTGGTTGAATTTAAGCGGCAAAATCTCTTCCCCTTTCTCATTGATCAGTCCGCATAGATCATCCTTATACACGATCGACAACCGGTTTCCAGGGGCATGAAAACGATCATAAGGCAGACCTATTGGCTCTATTTTATCATTAAACAAAAATTGTTTTTGATCTTTAAAAGCCACAACCCACCCATCTGTTTTTGGCTTGAGATGATCGTATTCAATGGGAATCAAGACCTCACCTGTTCGGGAACAAAGCCCTTCCTTACCGTTTGTTTTGACCACAATCCTCGAAAAATCCCAAGTATCATAGGGGATTTCGATGTCGTCCGATTCCAATACTGGTGGAATTACCCACTCTGCCCCAACCTCCTGCCCATTTGCTATTGGGGAAAAGCTGAAAAAACAAAGCAGGAAAAAGACATGGAGGAAGCAAATAATAGATTTCATTCTTTTGATTAAAATTTTAAAGAATAACTAGTAGTCAATCTTTCTGTTCCCGGGAAATACCGGGCGTATAATAATGTAAAATTTTCCTGAAAACAGGAAGGAATATCCGCCTCCAAAAGTTTTTTCACTTGTTTGGGCAGGTATTTCATTTCCTGTTCCCTTATTTGTTCTTTTGAAACCGTTAGGTTTTCACCATTCCTTTCTGCCCGTCTTTTTTCCAGCGAATAAAAAAAATCTATCCGTTCTTCGACCCGGTGCTGAAGCTGTCGCTGTAATGAATGCGCAGCAGTGAGCAGCAACTTTAACTCTCCGACCTTCAGTGTACAGCGGGTCGGTGCGAAATGTAACGGTCGCCCTGCCTCAAAGTGCTCTTTCGAAATAAAAGGTACAGGAGCATCAGTCAACAGGGAATCTTGTATCCTAACTGCCTTATATGCAGGGGCAGAATACCCACCCGGCAATTGGGCTTCAATGGTGACAGGATCAGGCACTTTGCGATACCCTTTTGGATTGCCCTGTGCTGTGTTTCGTATAAACACAGCATCTAATGTATTGTCCATTTCTGCTACTAACAATTGTGAAAGCGGCACATTTTCCGTGGGTTCTACCTTGGGTACTGTCAAATAATAAAGGACTTCATCAGAGTTGATGGCATCCGCTATGCTATAAAAATGGACTGTCTGTATGACAAAGGCGACCGTTGGTGGCAACTTGCCGCTGCCATACATTTCAAAATGGTCGAGTGGTTCATCTGTTTCAAACACAACCTGTGCTTGCTCCCAATCAACCGTGCCCCGCATGGTTTCGAGCTTTGGCTTAGGTTCATATTTTCCGGCTCTGAAATAGAGTTCAGTTATGATCGTTTCCCCATTGATTGAGGCATTGAGGTTTTGGCGCCGGCTGGTGTTTTTACCTAGGTAAATATCCCAGCAAATTTCCGGGGTCATCGGTTCTAATTTGAATTCCTTTGGAAGTGCTATCAATTGGAGCCGATAAATCTGATCGCTTTCCAAAGAGTTGGGGATATTAAAATACAGAGTTCCTTCGAAATACCGATATTCTCCAGTAGTGTATTGCGTGTGTCCAGCAGCACTTGTCCATCTGGCTTTGATCAATTGTTCCTGCGATAACAAGTTGATAATTGGGTCGGTTGCCTCTGACTGGAAGGCAACGTAACCTACTTTGGGAATGGATTCGGAGGGGTGGAAGGCAAATTGGCCATTGGTTGGAAAGCTACAGATAATATCTTCAGGAAGACACGGCAAACCTTTTTTGACAATTGCTCTGGAA
Organism: Saprospiraceae bacterium; assembly: GCA_041392505.1. Classification (GTDB taxonomy): domain Bacteria; phylum Bacteroidota; class Bacteroidia; order Chitinophagales; family Saprospiraceae; genus UBA6168. The sequence continues at coordinate 114,188 of JAWKLX010000024.1, forward strand.
CGGTTATAAGTCTTCAGGCTATCCAAAAATTTCACCTCGAAACTGCCGACTTTACTATCTACAAAAGGGTTGGACGTTTTCAAATTCCGGGACATTTCACAGATCAATTCGTCTTTCACCCATTGCTCTTTCGCCTTGGCAGGTTTCATCTTTTTTTGTTGACTTGCGTCCAGTTTTTCAAACTTGCCCGACCAATGAGCATAGTTTTCCCGAAAAGGATGCTTATTCCATTTCGCTTGCACCCCTTTCCAATAAAACAATACTTTATCTCTGAAATAAAGCTGTCGGTGCAGGTTTTCAAAGCGCACCATTTTCGGATCACGGTCTAAGGACACTTGCAGAGGGGTTGGCGCTTGCTTAAAATGCTTGTGCATCCCTTCTTTAAAATATTCATCTTCATTCCCCAAAATGTGCGAACGGGTCAGGCCCAATTGATCTAGCAGATCATCCATCTCTACCCTGATCTGGCTGGCATCCTGCTGGCAGCTTGCAATGCTATCAATAACTTCTTTTTCAAGGCCTTCAAATGCCCCGTTGACCACGGCCCGCCAATCGGTTTGCGCCAGGAGGCCAGTAAGAGTTTGTAAAAGAAAGATGAAGAAAACGGGGCTATATTTTAACATATCCATTTATTTTGGGGAAAAATAAACCTCTTATGCAAAAACACGGGCTTTTTACGCTCCTTTTTTTCTACTTATCCTTTCTGGCTTTCAGCCAGAACTATACTGGTAGCATACAGTGGATCCTACCATTGAATGAAAAACAAATCCCAATTGGCAAACCTGCTACTGACCGTTTGGCCTACCGGGAAAATAGCCAGATTTATCTGATGGACCTTAGCGGGGACAAAATGGCATTGCCCTACGATAGCATTTCCCACGAACACCACCTTTTTTGGAAAATTTGGAAAAACGATCTGGAAGGTATTTATCACTTGGATTCAGGCGAAGTCATTCCCCCCGTATATGAAAGCATCACCCCGATCTCCAAATCCGCCAACAACTGGGCGTATTTAGTGATAAAATATGGTATGCGGGCAGTGGTCAATAATCTCAATGAGCTGGTTTTACCCTATACCAACCGATTGTACCCCAAATTGAAGATCATCTGTGACACCATCCTTGAATACGAAACCCGGGAGTTTTACTATTTTTCCAAAAACGGAGCGCCCGTTTCTGAAGCCGTTGCCAGGCTGCAAAAAGGGCCAAGCTTTCAGCGAATTTCTGGAAAACAATATGTTTTTACTGCGCTCTTCAATGGATCTGAGCTTCGGGATACCTTCCCTTCAGCAGAGCCATTTGTAAAAGGCATAGCCGTGGTAAAAGAAGGTGATAATTGGGGATATTTTTCAGAAGATGGTACATGGTTGATCTCCCCACAATTTCAGGCTGCCCAACCCTTTAACAATTTGGGACACGCCGTGGTCAAGAAGGTGGACAAGTACGGGCTTATTCGGAAAAATAGTTCGTTTTTGATCCAGCCTAACTATGAATTTTTGAAACCCTTCACTAACCACCTTTATGAGTACAAAGAAAATGGGCTCATGGGATTGGTGGACACCACAGGGCAGATCATATTGCCACCTGGCGGCTATGGCGGCTTTTCAGAAGTTGGTTCGGATTGTTTCAGTGCAAAATCAGGCGATTCACTTCTGGTCTTCAAACTGGATGGACGGCCCATTTACATCGGCGGGATTAAGTCGGTTTCAAACGAAAAACGGGGTGGCCCAAATTTCATTGCATCCCAAACCCAGCCAAAAGATGGTTCAACTTTAAGACCAAAAAAAGGGTTGCTGAGTGCAGATGGGAAATGGGTCATCAATCCAGTTTTGACAGGTGAGGTTTTAGAAAACCGATACTTTATAGTAGTTGAGGCTATTGCCGACCCTTGCTGTTCTATTGGCAAATTGACCTTTAATGATAATCAAAAAGGCAAGTACCTTATTTTCGATAGGTACGCCAACCCATTGGTAAATAGCCCAATTGACAAAGTGTCCTTAGCCCCCGACATGCCTTTTGCCACCTATCAGCAGGCAGGGGGCGAAGGTCTGGTGGCTATATCTGGCTCAGGTCTTCCTGCAATGTATGACAAACTGGAAATAATCGGCAATGGATGGGTTTATGTTAAAAAAGGCAATCAATATGGCGCAGTGAAATGGATTGACTGATATGTCAGCTGTCTTTCTTAGGCCAATGAAATGGCTGTTTTTATGAAACGCAGTTTCTGAATCCAAGATATATTTCAATACCTTTACCGCTCTTCCCTGTTCGAGTCTTCACTCCAGTATTATTAGCAGTAACCACTATAATAGGTGGCCGTTAGACGGCCTTTATTTTTATTTTCATATTTAACCAAAACACAAACGGCTTTGGGCAGTGATGCCCGGGGCGCAAAACAATCTTACGATGAACAAACGTCCTTTCTATTATCCTGTAGGCCACTCCTTAAATAGGTTAGCACTGGCAATATTGCTTACCATCTCTACCCTTTTTACCCACTCACTTTTTGCCCAAACTTGCGATTCAACATTTATCAAAAGGATAGGGAGCTATGGCATGACAGAGCAAGGCCGTAAAATTGTTCCCTTGCAAGATGGCAACCTGTTGATTGGAGGGAACAAGGACAATGCTTCTTTGCTTTTGAAAATAACGCCTCAAGGGGAGGTTATTTGGGAAAGGGTTTTTGACTTATCCCCAACTGCCGATTACTTCTATGAAATGATAATTGATTCAGAGGGCATGTTGGTGTTAGTAGGTAGGTACGCCATGAATTCAAACACAGTGAGTTTCATCATGCGTTATGATTACCAAAATGACATGGTGCTGTGGACGGTCAAAATACCCGACCCATCGAGCGTCCTTTTGGATGGGATTTTGGAAAAAACGGACGGGAACTACATTGCTTTTGGTACGACCAATTATTACAAACTGATCATAGAAGTGGACAAGACGGATGGCAGTTTGAAATGGGATAGGTCGTACAACACCGGAAACCCCGATGCTTTCAGGGATGCGATCCTCATAGACAGCGCCATCTATACGGCCAATATTCAGCGGTACGGTACTGTTTTGTCCAAAACCCGTCCGGGCGTTTCAAAATTGAATTTGGATGGGAGTCAGGTTTGGACCAGAAATTACCTGAAAAGCCTATCGGCTGTCGCTACCATCCATGCGACCAACATTGCATCGGTCAATGACACATTGGCCATATTGGGCTATGGGAACTTGACCTACGTAGAGCCTTATCCCTATAAAATCCAGTTTTTCACCACCGACCTGGATGGAAACCTGCATTGGGCCAAACAATACGACCTGCCCGGCAACTATCAATATTCCAAGGATTTGATTGCCTTGCCAGATGGCTATTTGCTGTTGGCTGAAATAACCCAGTACTTCGCTACCGAGCTGTTGGTCATGAAAATTGACAAAGAGGGGCAAAAGGTTTGGGCAAAAACCATTGGTGGACCTTACCACGAATCTGCCTGGTCTTTTGCGGTGATGGGCGAGTATCTGGTTATTGTTGGAAATACAAAAAGTTTTGACGAGGAAGGTGACATTATCCTATGCAAAATAGCACTCGATGGAAGTGCAGTGGGGGACGAATGTACCATCGTTGCCGATGCAGTTATAAATACAACAAACATCGCCTCTCCGTACAGTGGCCAGCATTTGATGCAACCAAAGACTTACAATTATACGCTGACAACTGAAACATTGGCCTCCTCCATATCGCCAGCTTCTCCCAATACAGACATGCCAGGCTGTGGCTGTATCCCTTATTTGTGCAATATCCTCATTGAAAACCCTGGTTTTGAAAACGGCCTAACTGGTTGGAACATAACAGGCGAGGTCGCCATTTCCCCTGACGCCCCAACAGGTACAAAAGCTGTTGAAATATGCGGTCTGGACGACGGCAGTGTGGGGCAGATTTATCCAGCACAGCAGGGCGAAAGCTTCACCGCCTCGGTGTGGGGGAAAATCACTGACCCGGACTATGCCGCTGCCATCAACTTGAGGTTTTTGGATGGTTCGTTCACCCCGCTCACCGCTGGGGAAGATCGGCAATTAATCAAAAGCCACGTTTACGAACAATATTTCATGAAGGCAACCGCCCCGCCCGGCACTGCCTATGTCCATTTCCTTGCATGGAAAGAGAGGGACAATTGTGCATACTTCGACGATGTGCGTTTGTGCAAAGACGGTGATCCGATTTTTTTTCCCGATCTGACGGTAGAGGGATTGTCGATTCCCAACAATCCTGTTCTCCAAGGCAGTTCGCTGTCAGTCGAATACACCATTTCCAATATCGGGACGGCGACCACATCGATCGGTTTCAACGTGGACTTTTATATCAGCACCTCAAACACGCTCGACCAAAACAGCATCCTTTTGGCCAGCTATACCCAACAGCCTTACGCAATAGGGGCTACGGCCAATTTGACCTCAAACCCAATATTGCCCAATTCACTCCAGCCCGGCAACTACTACCTCATCGCCATCGTGGATAAAAGTCAGACCATCATTGAACTGGACGAGGGGAACAATAAAATCTCATTCCCTTTTTCCGTTGATGCACCTGGCCTCTGTGACGGCACTATTACCCTCACCTCCCAAGCGGAAGTGGATGCCTTTCCTAACTGCCCCACCATCAACGGCGACCTCGTCATATCCGGCAACGACATCACCGACCTGACGCTTTTGAGTACCCTTGTAGAAATCACTGGGGCTTTGGCCATACAGAACAACGCCAGCTTGGCCACTTTGGCAGGACTGGAAAATGTAATGCAGGCCAACATTCTAATTGTCCAAAACAATCCATTGCTCAACAGCTTATCCCCTCTATCGAACCTGACAAAAGCCTCAATGACGACTTTGGCCATCGAAAACAATGACCAATTGGTTTCTCTAACGGGGCTGGAAGGCATTTCAGGTGTCGGGCAAATAAGGATCAATTACAACGACAACCTCCTAAACCTCGATGGCCTGCAAAACCTCTCAACCATCACCGGCCAGTTCCTGATTTCTGGAAATGCCAACCTCAACAACATTAATGCGCTTTCGCAAATCTCCGCTGTGGGCAGCGACCTGCTTGTTCTCAACAACGACAAGTTGGGAAACTTATCGGGCCTCAGCCAGTTGGCCAATATTGGCCGTGACCTTATTGTCGTTGGCGCAAATGCTTTGGTCAATTTGGACGGCCTGCAAAATTTGATAGCTGTCGGTGAAGAATTGGTTTTTCAGGACAATGCGCTGTTGGAAAACCTGGATGGTTTGGCATCATTGACATCCACTCAGTCACTTATTGTCCAAGACAACGCTAACCTTGCTGCCTGCTGCGCGGTTTTCCCATTATTAAATGCAGGGACGATCAGTGGTTCCATAACTATCGAAAACAACCTGCCCGGCTGCAACAGCGAACAGGAAATCGAGGATACCTGCACCCCCGTTGGCAGCTACATTGACCTCGAACTCCATTTGGCGCAGCCCAATGAAAGCCCTGCCCAATGGACGAGCTATGCCACCACCGCCACCCTTACCAACAATGGCGATGCCCCAGCCACGGGCATTCAGGTGAGCTTCGCAAAACCAGCGGGCGTAGTGTATACCGGCGGCAACGAGTACACCGCCTCGCAGGGCAGTTTCAACCCGAACGGCAACGAAGTGTGGACGGTGAGTAGCCTTGCGCCTGGCCAGTCGGCCACTTTGACCGTCAATTATTTTTTGTTGCAAAACACCCTGCCAACCGCCTATGCCCAAGTCACCGCCGCCAATGAGGATGATGTGGACAGCACCCCCAACAACGGCACACCCCCTTCGGTAAATGAAGACGACGAGGCAAGTACTGCCCCTCCAACCAATGGGCCGATTATCTGCGCTGGGAGTGTTATTCTGGAGTCGCAGGCTGAGGTGGATGCGTTTCAGGGGTGCGAGATCATTGAAGGGCAGTTGACAATCCGTTCTCCGTTTGGCATCAACGGGGCATCTTCGGATATAACTGATCTAACCCCGCTCCTGAGCATAACCAAGGTGACTGGTGTAATCGTTATTCAGAACAATGATTCACTGTTTAACCTAATAGGTTTGGATAACATCACCTCCAGCAATGGGATAGTAGTACAGTCCTGTGAAAACATAAATAGTATCCAGGCGCTTTCTGGAATAAGTGGAGAGGTAAATGTTATTAAGATTAGTGGGAATCCATCCTTAACCAATATTGACGGTTTGGAAGGGATAACAAAAACCCATAATACTGCAGAAATTGATAACAACTCTACTTTACAAAATCTAAATGGCCTCTCCGGTCTGGTCGAGGTAAATGACGTTCACCTGTTTATACATACTAACCCACTGCTCACAGATATTCAGGGACTAAGCAACCTGACCCATATAAATACTGACTTGATTATTGGAAATTGCGACGGGCTGGAAAACTTGAATGGCCTCCACAATCTTGTGTACGCGAAGAGTTTTATATTGGCTGGCAACGATCTGCTTACCGATGTAAGTGCAGTGACCTCGTTGACCGATGTTGACATTACGTTTTTTGTTGCCAACAACCCACTGCTCTCCGATTGCTGTATTTTCACAGACCTATTGAATAACAATAACATCGTCGGCATCACCATTGAAAACAATGCCCCCGGCTGCAACAGCGAGCAGGACATCGAAGCGTCCTGCGGGCCGGTTATCTGCACCGGGGATGTGATTTTGGAATCGCAGGCGGAAGTGGATGCGTTTGCAGGATGTACCAAAATAGATGGCATCCTGATTATCGAAGGCACTGACATTGTTGACCTCAGCCCGTTGATGCCCTTACAAGAAGTGACTGGACAGATTTCCATCCAAGATTGTCCTAATCTAACATCACTGGATGGGTTGAATAACTTGGAGTTGGTACCCGCTTTTGTTCTTTCCAGAAATGATGATTTGGCTGATATTTCCGCTTTATCAAAAATCGGGGGCAACCTGACTTATTTATCCATTACTGAAAACCATCAATTGTATGATCTCATGGGGCTTCATGGGGTCACACATCTTGACTATTTGCTTTTGCAGGACAACAACAGCCTCGCAACTCTGCAGGGCCTCAATAATCTTACGCATATAGGAAATGATTTTAAAATTATCGGAAATCAGATTTTTGATAGTTTTTATGCTTTGGACAAACTGGTAAGTATCGGAGGTGATTTTCAGGTCACCGCAAACCCCAACTTGAGAAACTTTTATAGAATGCTGGATTTAGAAAGTATCGGTGGTAGCTTTTTGGTTTCACTGAACCCAAAGCTCGAAGACTTTACCGGACTCAGTGGATTGTTGACCGCTGATAAATTCAGTGTTGTATCATGTGATGGGTTGTTATCATTGAGTGGTATAAACCAAGGATTTACCGCTAACGAAATTTTGGTACACTCAAATGGCATGTTGTCCGATTGTTGTTTTTTGAACTATATGCTGAAAAACAACATAGCCGCTACTGTTGACATTTATGATAATGCATTGGGGTGCAATAACAACCAAGAAATAATGGATGGCTGCGGCCCTGTCATCTGTACAGGTGTGATCCAGCTAAATTCTCAGGCACAAGTTAATGCCTTCAATTGCACAGAGATCATCAACGGTATTTTAGTAATAAGTGGTTCAGACATAGTTGACCTCACCCCCCTGAGTGTTTTGACCAATGTCACTCATGAGATTAATATCACTAACAACAACTCCCTGACCTCGTTGGCAGGCTTGGAAAATACACAGGGAACAAAACGGCTGTACATCCGTAACAACCCCCTTTTGGAAGATATTTCAGCGCTGCAAAGTCTTTCTGGAGATTTTCAGGAAATTATCGTTTCAAATAACGGCCAGCTACTTTCACTTAGTGGCTTGGAGGGGGTCATTAAAGTGGGAATCTTAGAAATCCTTTACAATGCGAACCTCTTAACAATCAATGGTTTGCCAAATTTGACGGAAACCACTAATCTTCTCATTGTAGGCAATAGTTCTCTCCAAAATGTGGACGGACTGGATGCATTGAAGGTCGTCAAAAATAATTTTTTTATAATCAATAATCCTGCCTTGGCTAACCTGCATGGTCTTAACAGCCTGACCAATGTCAACCTTCAGTTTGACCTTAAGTATCTACCGATGCTTTCCAATTTTAATGGGTTGGAAAAACTTACCACTGTTGGTGTTTTTATCATAAATGACAACGCCATCTTAGAAAATATCAATGCTTTGGATTCTTCGTTTAGTAACGCCATTTATGAAATCAACATCACCAATAATCCAATGCTAGCAACTTGTTGTGGACTGTTTGATTATCTCCAGAACCCACAAAGTAGCTTCAGTCAGGAATATTTTTCCAACAACCTGCCCGGCTGCAACAGCAAGCAAGAAATCATAGATGCCTGTGGTATTTCTGTTTGCTCAGGGGATGTGATTTTGGAGTCGCAGGCTGAGGTGGATGCGTTTCAGGGGTGTGAGATCATAGAAGGTAGCCTACAAATTCGATCTCCTTTCGGAACCAACGGCGCATCTTCAGACATCACCGATTTAAGCAACTTACTCAGTTTAACCAAGGTAACAGGCACCATAGGTATAGATAACTGTGATGAGCTTTATAATCTTCACGGTTTAGAAAATGTCACCTCCTCAAATGGCATAGCCGTAAACAACTGTGATAAAATAAATGATCTTTCTGCGCTTTCAGGAATAAGTGGCGAAGCAAGTGTTGTTTATATTTATGGGAATTCATCACTGACCAATATTGATGGTTTGGAGGGAATAACCGTCCTACATAATAGTTTGTCAATAGAATCCAATCCTGTTCTTCAAAATGTTGATGGCCTTGCTAATTTAAAGGAGGTCAACTATGCCCATTTTACCATTATAGATAATCCGTCTTTGGAAAATATTCATGGATTGGGCAACCTCGAAACTGTCAACACCACCTTATTTATCCAAAGGTGCGATGCTCTAGGGAGTTTAGATGGGCTAAACAAATTGACTACCACAGTAAGGCTTGTAGTTTCTGGCAATGACATGCTGACCGATATTAGTGCTTTGAGTTCGCTGACAAATGTTGAAAATGAATTTTTAATAGTGGACAACCCACTTCTCTCCGACTGCTGTATTTTAACCGACCTCCTAAACAGTAGTGCCATCGGTGGCCCTATCTCCATAGAAAACAACGCCCCCGGCTGCAACAGCGAGCAGGACATCGAAACGTCCTGCGGGCCGGTTATCTGCACCGGGGATGTGATTCTGGAATCGCAGGCGGAAGTGGATGCGTTTCCCGGTTGTGAGATCATTGAAGGCCAACTTGTGATAGAAGGTGGGGACATCTCCGACCTGACCCCATTGAGTTCTTTAAAGGAAATAAGAAAGGTGCTGGTCATACGCAACAACAGCAATCTTTTAACACTCAATGGGTTGAACAACTTGACCACGATAGGTGGGTTAGCCGTAGTAAACAATCCACTTTTAAAAAACCTACTCCCTCTTTCCAATGTAAACAGTGACGACTTGAGCCCGCTTGTTTTTCAAAAAAACAAGGCGATGATCGATCTGAAAGGGTTAGAGGGGATCACGGGTGTTCAATATTTGAGTATTAGCGAGAATTCCAATTTGACCACTTTAGAGGGCCTCAACAATCTGGCTATTGGGAAAAGCGATTTCTTAGTTTCACAAAACCCAGCTTTGGAAAACCTGAACGGACTGAACAGTTTGCACACTACAAAAGACGTTACTGGAATTCATAACAACGATGTTCTGGCGGACATCTCTGCACTTTCTCAATTGAACTCGGTCTTCGTATTGGCGATCAATAGCAACCCATCCCTTACCAACCTCTCCGGCCTTGAAAACCTGAGCGATGTGTGGACAATAGCCATAACTGGTAACGATGCATTGGAAAACCTCGATGCATTTTCATCCTTGACTGCTATTACTGGCGACCTTACCATTATCGATAATCCGGCACTGTCGGACTGTTGCGGCATCCAGCCGCTGCTGAATGGAGGTGGTATCGCAGGTAATATTTTAATAGAAAATAACCCCTTCGCCTGTGGTAGCGGATTTGATATCATCAATAATTGTGGCCCTTCAGGTGTAGACCTTGAACTAAGTATGTCCCAGCCTAATGCCGCTCCTGCACAGTGGACTACCTATCCCGTCACGCTGACCCTCAGCAATAAAGGCGATTCACCGGCCACTGGCATCGTTGTCCATTTCCCAAAACCAGATGGTGTAGTTTACGCTGGTGGCAATGAGTTTTCGACCTCGCAGGGCACCTTCAACCCTTTCGGAAACCAGGAATGGGTGGTTGGGAAATTGAAGGAAGGCGGAACGGTTACGTTGACAGTCAATTATTTTTTGCTGCAAAGTGGTGCCCCTGTCGCCTATGCCCAGGTGAGTGCAGTTAACGAAGAGGACATTGATAGCTCACCTAACAATGGCACACCTTCGATGAAGTAGAGATGACGAAGCCAATTCAGTGGACCATTCGTCTCGTCAGCTTGCAGTGGAGATATCGTTTTGAAATCGCAGGCTGAGGTCAATGCCTTTGGCAACTGTGAAATCATTGATGGCAATTTGATGATAGTTGGTGACGACATCATTGACCTGACGCCTTTGTCCTCACTCAAAGAAGTGAAAGGCAATTTGAATATTTGGAACAATGGCAACCTGACCAACCTTGAGGGGTTGAACAACTTATTTTCCGTTGGCGGACTAACCCTCCGCAGCAATCCGCATTTGGAAAACCTACTGCCGCTTTCCAATCTAAGCGGCGATAAATTGGCTCATTTGGTTATTTCAAAGAATAAGGAACTGCTTGACCTGAAAGGTCTGGAAGGAATTACGGGCTTGGAACAATTGTTTATTGAGGGAAATACGTATTTGACGACGCTGGAAGGACTCGACAACTTAGTTGTCGCCGAAGGCAACATAACCATTTGGAGAAACTCATCCCTTTTAAATCTGAATGCGCTTGCCAATTTACAGAGCGTCGGAGCTGCTTTTACAATCGAGCAAAATGATAAACTTTCTGACCTATCAGCACTTGCAAACCTGGGCCCGTGCCGTGATCTTCATGTCCTTACCAACGCCTCTCTCCTTGATTTGTCCGGCCTTGAAAACCTCAGTGGTCTGCGGGACTTGACCATTGCCCAGAACAATGGACTCAAAAACTTAGATGCCTTTTCCTCCTTGACATCTATCAGCGGTGAACTTACCGTTAGAGGAAACCCAGCACTCACGGATTGCTGCGGCATTCAACCATTGTTGAGTGGTGGCAATATCGGAGGCCCCATTAATATTTATCTCAATCCATTTGCCTGTAATAACGAACAAAACATACTTGATAACTGTACTGCCACTGTTTGCACCGGGGATGTTATTTTGGAGTCGCAGGCGGAGGTGGATGCGTTTTCGGGCTGTGAGATCATTGATGGCAATCTTTATATTCATTCCCCTAATGGAGTGACGGGCGCTTCTTCAGACATAACAGATTTAAGCCCTTTGCTTGGCCTTACTCAAATAAATGGTTATTTGAGCATAATTAATAATAAAGAGCTAGTTGATCTGCATGGTCTGGAGAACCTTACTTCAGTCTTTTACTTGCAAATTCGATCCTGTGACAATTTGAATAGTATCCAAGCACTTTCAGGAATATCAGGAGAATTAGGCTCTCTTGTGCTTTGGGACAACCCGTCCTTGTCGTATATGGATGGTTTGAATGGGATTACAGGAGTAAGCGGTGTCCTTTCATTGCTTAGAAATAATGCTTTTAAGAACCTTGATGCTCTTTCAAATTTGACTTATGTCAATTTAGACCTTACTATAGACCAACATTCTTCATTAACTGACATTCAAGGTCTTAGCAATTTGGCCAATATCGGCCACAACCTTAAAATTTCAAATTGTAACGTACTTCAAAACCTTAATGGACTCAACAATATTACCTCTCTTAATTCACTTACATTATCCGGAAATCAATCATTGCAAGATGTAAGCGGATTGAATACACTGACCAATATTGATGATGAGATTCAAGTGAAAAATAACCCAATGTTGTCCGACTGCTGCATCTTCGACGATCTTTTAAAGAGCAACTCAATCGGTGGAACCATCACTTTTGAAAACAACGCACCCGGCTGCAACAGCGAGCAAGATATTGAATCGTCTTGTGGGCCTGTCATTTGCACCGGGGATGTGATTTTGGAGTCGCAAGCGGAGGTGGATGCGTTTCCTGGGTGTGAGATCATTGAGGGAAGCTTGATCATTCAGGGGCCAAGTGGGTCAACTTCAGTTTCTTCGGACATCCATGATCTATCTCCATTACTTAGTCTAACCGAAGTGCACGGATCGGTTAAATCTGTTAATAATGACTCATTATATGATCTTCATGGTTTGAATGCGCTTACGTCTGTAGGTGACGGGCTTGCCATAGTCGAATGTGCAAACTTAACCAGTATTCAAGCCCTTTCGGGGATCAGCGGGGAACTGGGCAATATTTCTATTTTGGGCAATGCTTCTTTAGTAAACCTTGATGGTTTGGAAGGGATCAACAAAGTCAAGAGAAACCTTTCTGTAGAAAACAATGCCGCTTTACAAAATTTGAATGGCCTTTCCAATGTGGATTCCGTTTCTACTTCAGGAAACTTCTTTCCACTATTCATTTTTAGAAATCCTTCCTTAGAAAATATTCAGGGCTTACAGGGACTTGAACATATTGGAGGCCCAATGGTCATAGTTGGATGCGATACATTAGAAAATCTAAATGGATTGGAAAACCTTAAAACAGTAGGTGGTTTTTTTGTATTGGCAGAAAACTACCAATTATATGATGCTAGCGCTTTAGGAAATTTATTGAGCGTAGGTGGATCTTTTACCGTGACTGGAAACCCATTGTTGTCCGATTGCTGCATCTTCACTGACCTAATAAACAACAATGGCATTAGCGGCTCTATTGACATCCAAAGCAACGCCCCCGGCTGCAACAGCGAGCAGGATATTGAATCGTCTTGTGGGCCAGTCACCTGCACCGGGGATGTGATTTTGGAGTCGCAAGCGGAGGTGGATGCGTTTCAAGGGTGTGAGGTCATTGAGGGGAATTTACAGATACGTCCCCCGCTTTTTTCAGGGCTTGTTACAGACATTCATAGTTTGCTACCATTACAAAGCATCAAAGAAGTTACAGGGAATATTGTCATTGAAAACAATGAACAATTGCTCAGTCTCGAAGGACTCAACAACATTACCAAAGCACGAGGCCTGGCTATAGTTAATTGTGATAGTTTGAACGACATCCGAGCGCTCTCTTCCTTATCGGGCGAATTGTATTATATCACAATTATGGACAATCAAGTGCTAACTCAAATTGATGGCTTGGAAGGAATTACAAGTGTGCCAACCAATATCTCAATAGATGAAAACGAGGCATTGCAAAATGTGGATGGGTTTTCCAATTTAACTTCTGTTGGAACAAATACGGGCGCTATCCATCTCGGCAAAAACCCAAATTTGACTAGCCTTCATGGGTTTGGAAACATAATCCAAATGGCAGCAGATTTCCAAGTTGTTGAATGCGTTTCACTGCAAAACTTAGATGGTTTGCAAAACCTGCAACAGATTGGCGGACTTGTGTTAGTGGACAATACTCAGTTGAAGGATGTCACAGCCTTACAAGGACTGACAAGTGTTTTAAACCTATTTATCATTCAGCGAAATCCAGTATTGGAAGATTGTTGCACGTTTTATGACCTTATCGTCAATAATGGAATTGGAGGTGTAATAGGCATTCAGGATAATCCAAGTTTTTGTAGTAGCGAAGCAGAGATTATAAACCATTGCCAACCACAAGGAATAGACTTAGAACTGTCCATGACCACCACTATTCTGAACCCTGCGATTTACACCAGTTCCCCCATCACCCTGACCCTTTCTAACATAGGGACAGAACCTGCGACTGGCGTCAAGGTTTCCTTCCCGAAACCAGACGGCACAGTCTACACTGGCGGCAACGAATGGACGGCCACCCAAGGCGTCTTCAATCCATTTACCAACGAGGAGTGGACGGTTGGGGACTTGCCCGCCGGAGGTTCGGTGACGCTTACGGTTAGTTATTTTCTGCTGACCGCCAACACCTTATCTCCC